>NZ_JADKPO010000012.1 GCF_015352445.1 Nocardioides agariphilus | reverse complement strand
CGGTTCCAGGCCGCGATGCCCAACCAGTGCTGGCAATCCGACTTCACCCACTACCCGCTCACCGACACCGAGACCTTTCCCAAGGGCATCGAGATCATCTCCTGGTTCGACGACTGCACCCGCTACGCACTCCACGTATCGGCCCACCAGGCGATCACCACCCCAATCGTGACCGCCACCTTCCGTAAAGCCGCAGGTCAACACGGCATCCCCGCCTCAACCCTGACTGACAACGGGATGGTCTACACCGTCCGCCTGGCCGGCCACGGCCGCCGAGGCGGCCGCAACGGGTTCGAGCAACAACTACGGACCTGGCACGTGGAACAGAAGAACTCCCGGCCCAACCACCCCACCACCTGCGGCAAGGTGGAACGGTTCCAGCAGACGATGAAGAAGTGGCTCCGCGCCCAGCCCGACCAGCCCGCCACCATCGCCGAACTACAAGCCCTGCTCGACCGGTTCACCACCGAGTACAACACCACCCGGCCGCACCGATCCCTACCCCACCGGGCCACCCCGGCAGGGCTCTACGACACCACGCCCAAAGCCGTCCCAGGGCCGAGCCGCGACACCGAGACCCACGACCGGATCCGACACGACCGCGTCGACAAGTCCGGCACCGTCACCCTGCGCGTGCACGGCCAACTACGCCACATCGGCATCGGACGAACCCACAAGGGAACCCCGTCATCCTGCTGATCCAGGACCTCGAGGTCCGCGTCGTCAACACCATCACCGGCGAACTGCTCCGCGAGCTGGTCATCGACCCAGACAAGGACTACCAGCCACGAAACCCGAAATGAAGAACACCCGAACCCACGTTTCCGTGGGTCCGGGTGTCCGGGATGTCCTGAGACATCACAAGTCCCCAAACGACAACAGCTGAACCTGCGATCCGCAGGTCCAGCTGTCCGGGATGTCCTGAGACATCACAGAGTGGCAGGTGAAGTGTCCTGGCTCAGGACATCGGCGACACGTGTCGCAGGTCATCGACGACAGCACGGTCGCGGCCGAGGCTCGGTCATGTGCTCGTCCAGGACCTCGACGTCCGCATCGTCGACGCCGCCACCGGAGAACTCCTCCGCGAGCTCACCATCGACCCACGACGCGACTACCAACCCACCGGCGCACCCAAAGGACCCACCCCGAAATGACAAACGGACCTGCGTAATCGCAGGTCCGCTGTCGCCGATGTCCTGAGACATCACATGAGTGGCAGGTGAAGGATTCGAACCTTCGAAGCTTTCGCGACGGATTTACAGTCCGCTCCCATTGGCCGCTCGGGCAACCTGCCGTGCTGGGCCCCCGCGTTTGGCGGTTGCGCAGCCGGTCGGAAGAATAGCAAGGCCGTACCTTCGACCTGAAAACGCCAGGACACCGCCCGATCACTGCCAGGGAGAGCACTCAGATGGCCGACTCATCGTTCGACATCGTCAGCAAGATCGACCGCCAGGAGGTCGACAACGCCCTCGGGCAGGCGGCCCGCGAGATCGCCACACGGTTCGACTTCAAGGGCACCGGTGCGACCATCGAGTGGCAGGGCGAGCGCGCGATCGAGATCTCGGCGTCGGCTGATGACCGGGCCAAGGCAGTGCTCGATGTGTTCAAGGACAAGCTGATCAAGCGCAACCAGAGCCTGAAGATCCTCGACGCCTCCGAGCCGCGCCAGTCGGGCCAGCAGAGCAAGATCGGGATCTCCCTCAAGGAGGGCATCAGCTCCGAGGACGCCAAGAAGATCAGCAAGCTGATCCGTGACGAGGGCCCCAAGGGCGTCAAGGCGCAGATCCAGGGCGACGAGCTGCGGGTCTCCAGCAAGAAGCGCGACGACCTCCAGGCTGTCCAGGCTCTGGTCAAGGCGCAGGACTACGACTTCGCGGTCCAGTTCACCAACTACCGCTGATAGCGGTCAGCCGGCCGCCCGCTCGTTCGACGTCTCCACCGTCACCGACGACTGATCGCCGACCTAGACCGCCCTCGACATGGCCGGGACAGCTCCCGGGTTGGGGCTGACCCACACGGTCTGATCCTCATGGAGTCCCAGCGCGTTGGCGTGCGCCTTGGTGAGCTGCACGGTGACCTCCTCGCCGCCGTCGGTCAGCACCGTGACGCGCACCTCGAAGCCGACACGCAGGACGCGACTGATCGTGCCCTGCGCCGCACCGGCGAGCACCGGCGCCGTGGAGATGTCGACGTCGTGGGGACGCACCGCCTCGCCGTTGACGCGGGTGACCTCGCCGAGGAAGCCCATCACGAAGTCGTTGGCCGGCTTGTCGTAGAGATCGTCGGGGCTGCCGATCTGCTCGACGCGACCCTCGTTGATCACCACGATCTCGTCGGAGACCTCCATGGCCTCCTCCTGGTCGTGGGTCACGAACACCGTGGTCACGTGCACCTCGTCGTGGAGACGGCGCAACCACTCGCGCAGCTCCTTGCGTACCTTCGCGTCGAGCGCGCCGAACGGCTCGTCGAGCAGCAGCACCTTGGGCTCCACCGCGAGCGCGCGGGCCAGCGCCATGCGCTGGCGCTGACCGCCGGAGAGCTGCGAGGGCAGCCGGTGGCTGAACTGCTGCAGGTGCACCAGTCGCAGCAGCTCGTCGACGCGCGCCGCGACCTCGTCCTTGGGCTTCTTGCGGATCTCCAGGCCGAAGGCGACGTTCTTGGCCACCGTCATGTGCTTGAACACGGCGTAGTGCTGGAACACGAAGCCGACGTTGCGCTTGCGCGCAGGCAGGTTCGTGGCCTCGGTGCCCTCGATGGTCACCGTGCCCTCATCGGCCGTGTCGAGACCGGCGATGATCCGGAGCAGGGTGGACTTGCCGCCACCCGAGGGCCCCAGGAGAGCCGTCAGCTGCCCAGTGGGCAGGGACACGGACACGTCCTCGAGCGCGACGAAGTCACCGAACCTCTTGGTGACGTTGCGAACCTCGATGCTCACTTCTTGTCTCCCTCCTTGGGACGCAGCAACGCGACGACGATGAGGCACAGCACCGCCGCGAAGGCGAGCATGAACGACACGGAGTACGCCGTCTCCTGCTGGAAGTTCTGGTACTTCTGCTGAACGAGCATGGGCGCGGTCGTGCTCTCGCCGCCCACATTGCCGGCCACGACCTTGACGGCGCCGAACTCACCGAGCGACCGGGCCAGACAGAGCACGACTCCGTAGACGATCGCCCACTTGATGCCTGGCAGGGTGATCCGCCAGAAGGTCTGCCAGGCGTTGGCCCCGAGGCTTCGGGCAGCCTGCTCCTGGTCGTCGCCCATGTCCTCGAGCACCGGCACGACCTCCCGGATCACCAGCGGCAGCGCCACGAACGCCGTGGCCATGATCATGCCGGGCTTGGCGAACACCACCTGGAGCCCTTGGTCCTCGAGCCAGGGACCGAACCATCCGTAGCGTCCGTTGTAGACCAGCACGAGCGCCAGGCCGACCACGACCGGCGATACCGACAGCGGTACGTCGATCAGCGCGTTGAGGACGCGCTTGCCCGGGAAGTCGAACCGCACCAGCAGCAGGGCCATGCCGACACCGAAGACCAGGTTGATCAGCACAGCGGCCACGGCGACGATCGCCGACAGCTTCAGCGCGTGCACGACGTCCGGGTCGCTCAACGCATCCGAGATGCCCTGGAACCCGTTGGCGAAGGTGTTCTTGGCGACCAGCGAGGTCGGCCACGCCACCAGGAAGAACAAGTAGGCGACGACGAGAACTCGCATCACCCACTTCACGGCCGGGCTGTCCTCGTGGGGACCGCGCGCCGTACTGCGGGGGTGCGGGTCCCGGGTACGTGTCGCCTCGACGGTCTGACTAGCCACGACGCGCCACCCTCCTCTGGATGACGTCGAGCGTGACGATCGCGAGCAGCGCCACCACGAGCAGGATCGTGGCGACGGCAGCGGCCGAGGCAGTGTCGCCACCCTCCAGGTACGACAGCATTCGCACGGAAGTCACCTCCGTGCGGTAGGGCAGGTTGCCACTCAGCAGGACCAGGGAGCCGTACTCGCTGATGCCGCGCGCGAACGACAGCGCGGCCCCCGCGAAGATGGCCGGCGCCAGCGTGGGCAGGGTGATCCGCCGGAAGGTGGTCAACCGCGACGCACCGAGAGAGGCGGCCGCCTCCTCGAAGTCGCGCTCCATCTCCTCCAGCACCGGTTGCACCGTCCTGACGATGAACGGCAGCGTCACGAAGGCGATGGCCAAGAACACCGCGACGCGGGTGTTGGAGGCGTGCACGCCGACCGGGCTGTTCGGCCCGTAGAGCGACAGCAGCACCAGACCGGCCACGATCGTCGGCAACGCGAACGGGATGTCGATGACGAGGTCGAGGATCGCCTTGCCTGGGAACCGGTCCCGGACCAGGACCCAGGCGATGATCGTGCCCATCACCATGTTGAGGGCGGTGACGCCGACCGAGGTGAGCACGGTCAGCCGGAGAGCGGCGAACGTCTGACGGTTGGTGACCGCATCGACGAACGTCTCCCAGCCTCCGCCACCGGCCTTGACGACCACGGCGGCGAGCGGGATCAGCACCAGGAGGCTGAACCACAGCATCGCCACGCCGAGACCGAGGCCGGAGCCACGGCTCAGCGAACGTGCCGAGGCCGGCCGACGCCTGCGCGTCGGCCGACCAAGGTCAGCACCTTGGGCTGCCGCTCCTACGACCGGAGCAGGAGCACTCATGGGTTACTCGCCCGCCTCCGCCTGGATCTTGGTGATGATGCCGTCGTTCTCGTCGAAGAACGTCGAGTTGGCGTCTGCCCAACCGTTGAAGTTGTCGTCGATCGTGAGCAGCGTGTCGGGAGCCGGGAACGGGTCGCCCGGGTCGTTGGCGCCCTGCACCTCGACGTCGCCGACGTCGACGAGCGGCCGGTAGCCGGTCTGGGCGTAGAGCTTCTGGCCATCCGCGGACTTCTGGAAGTCCATGAAGGCCTGGGCCTTGTCGGATGCCCCGTCGACGATGGCGCACGGGTTCTCGATGAGCAGGGTGCTGTCCGGGATGATGTAGTCGAAGTCTGTGCCGCTCTGCTTGGCCAAGATGGCCTCGTTCTCGTAGGAGAGCAGGACGTCGCCCGTGCCGCTGGTGAAGGCGGTCGTGGCGTCGCGGCCGGAGTCGGGCAGCGCGGCCACGTTGGCGAAGAACTTCTTCAGGTACGCCGCGGCGTCGGCGTCAGTGCCGCCGGCGCCGAGCTCCGCGCCGTAGGCGGCCAGCAGGTTCCACTTCGCCGAACCCGACGAAGCGGGGTTCGGCGTGACGATGCCGACGCCGGGCTGGATCAGGTCGTCCCAGGTCTGGATGTTCTTGGGGTTGCCCGTGCGGACGACCATGACCACGACGGACGTCGTGCAGATCCCCTTGGTGTCGTTGTCCTTCCAGTCCTCGGCCACCAGGCCCTCGTCGACGAGCTTCTGGACGTCGGGCTCGAGGGAGAGGTGCACCTCATCGGCCTTCTGGCCGGCGATGACCGCCCGGGCCTGGTCGCCGGAAGCACCGTAGGACTCCTTGAACTCGACGTCCTTGCCGGCGTCGGTGGCCTGGAAGGCCTCGATGACACCCGCGTTGGCCTGCTCGAGCACGGAGTAGCCGACGATGTTGAGGGTGCTGGCGTCGCTGCCGTCCCCGGAGGCGGAGTCGTCACCGCCGCAGGCGGAGAGGGCCAGGGCGGAGGCGAGTGCGCCGGCCAGCAGCACCGCCTTGAAGTTCTTGCGCATGATGTCGTCCCTTTCGCAGCACCTCGGGAGTGCCGGTGATGACTTAACTCGCGCAGACTACTAGAGATACGTTTGAAACTACGTATTGGGAACATTGGTGAGACATGTCGGCCACATCACACCTTCAGCGGCTCCCGCTTGCCGGGACGAAGCAGGTCTTCTGACCTGCGCGGACTATCCTGAGCAGTCGGCGCCAGACGTGTTTCCCCCGTTGTCCCAACGGTGCGAGCGCGGGTTGCGTGGCCCGAAGATCAAGCAGGGAAGCAAGAGGTGCAACGCACGGTGACCAAGCAGGTCAAGCAGCTCGACCGCGTCATCATCCGCTTCGCCGGCGACTCCGGTGACGGCATGCAGCTGACGGGCGACCGGTTCACCCAGGAGTCCGCAGCCTTCGGCAACGACCTCTCGACGTTGCCCAACTTCCCCGCCGAGATCCGGGCCCCGCAGGGCACGCTGCCCGGCGTCTCGTCGTTCCAGGTGCACTTCGCCGACCACGACATCCTCACGCCCGGTGACGCGCCTGACGTGCTTGTCGCGATGAACCCCGCGGCGCTGCGCGCCAACCTCGGCGACCTGCCCGCGGGAGCGACGATCATCGTCGACACCCACGACTTCACCGGCCGCAACCTGACGAAGGCCGGCTACACCACCAGCCCACTCGACGACGACTCGCTGGCCGCCTACGCCGTACACCCGGTGGACCTGACCGGCATGACCATCGAGGCGGTCAAGCAGTTCGGCCTCTCGCGCAAGGACGCGGCGCGCGCCAAGAACATGTTCGCCCTCGGCCTGCTCTCCTGGATGTACGGCCGCCCGACCGAGACCACGATCGCGTTCCTCGAGAAGCGGTTCGCCAAGGTTCCCGACATTCGCGACGCCAACGTGACGGCCTACCGCGCGGGGTGGAACTTCGGTGAGACCACCGAGGCGTTCGTGGTGCGCTACGAGATCAAGCCGGCACCGATGAAGCCGGGCACCTACCGCAACATCACCGGCAACCTGGCCCTGGCCTACGGCCTGGTGGCCAGCGGCGTGCGGTCCGGGCTGCCGCTGTTCCTCGGCTCCTACCCCATCACCCCGGCCTCCGACATCCTCCACGAGCTCAGCAAGCACAAGGCGTTCGGTGTCACGACCTTCCAGGCCGAGGACGAGATCGCCGGCATCGGCGCGGCACTGGGCGCCTCGTTCTCCGGCGCTCTGGGCGTCACCACCACCTCTGGTCCCGGCATCGCCTTGAAGTCCGAGACCATCGGTCTCGCGGTGATGACCGAGCTCCCGCTCATCGTGATCGACGTGCAGCGCGGCGGTCCGTCGACCGGGCTGCCCACCAAGACCGAGCAGGCCGACCTGCTGCAGGCGATGTTCGGCCGCAACGGCGAGTCGCCGGTGCCGATCGTGGCCCCGCAGTCGCCGGGCGACTGCTTCGACGTCGCGCTCGAGGCCGCCCGCATCGCGGTCACCTACCGCACGCCGGTGATGCTGCTCTCCGACGGCATGCTGGCCAACGGCTCGGAGCCCTGGCGGATCCCCGACCTCGACGAGCTGCCCACGATCGACCCCGGGTTCGCGACCTCACGCAACCACGGCGCGGGCGACGAGACGGAGTTCTGGCCGTACCTCCGCGACGAGCAGACCCTCGCGCGGCCGTGGGCGATCCCCGGTACTCCGGGGCTCGAGCACCGCATCGGCGGTCTCGAGAAGGCCGACGGCAACGGCAACATCTCCTACGACCCGGCCAACCACGACTTCATGGTCCGCACGCGTCAGGCCAAGGTCGACCGGATCGCCGAGTCGCTGCCGCCGCTCGAGGTCGACGACCCCAGCGGCAGCGCGAAGGTGCTCGTCCTCGGGTGGGGTTCGACCTACGGCCCCATCGGTGCCGGTTGCCGTCGGGTGCGCAACGCCGGCCACCAGGTCGCCCAGCTGCACCTGCGCCACCTCAACCCGTTGCCGCGCGACCTCGGCGACATCCTCAAGCGCTACGACAAGGTGCTGATCCCCGAGATGAACCTCGGGCAGCTCGGCATGCTGATCCGCGCGAAGTACCTCGTCGACGCCGTCGGCTACCACCAGGTCAATGGCATGCCGCTCAAGGCCGCCGCGCTCGCCCACGCCATCGCCGACCTGGTCTCCGAGGCGGAGGGCCATGAGGCGCCGCTCGGGGTGTGGGGCGAGACCGTCGTGAAGGAGCACGTCCAGTGAGGATCGACCAGTGAGCACTACCGATCACATGACAGGGCTCCCGACACCCGGGCTGCGCAGCGGCATCGAGCTGGTGCCGACCGCTGACGGACCCCAGACCGCCAAGGAGTTCACCTCCGACCAGGAGGTGCGTTGGTGCCCGGGCTGCGGCGACTACGCGGTGCTCAAGGCGGTGCAGGGCTTCCTGCCCGACCTCGGGCTGCGGCGGGAGAACATCGTCTTCGTCTCCGGCATCGGCTGCTCCTCGCGCTTCCCCTACTACCTCGACACCTACGGGATGCACTCGATCCACGGGCGCGCCCCGGCGATCGCGACCGGCATCGCCACGACACGCCCCGATCTGTCGGTGTGGGTGGTCACCGGTGACGGCGATGCGCTCTCGATCGGCGGCAACCACCTGATCCACGCGCTGCGCCGCAACCTCAACATGACGATCCTGCTGTTCAACAACCGGATCTACGGACTGACCAAGGGCCAGTACTCCCCCACCTCCGAGCCCGGCAAGATCACCAAGTCGACGCCGATGGGCTCCCTCGACCACCCCTTCAACCCGGTCTCGCTCGCGCTCGGCGCCGAGGCGACGTTCGTGGCTCGCACCATCGACTCCGACCGCAAGCACCTGACCTCGGTGCTGTCGGCCGCAGCCGCCCACCGCGGCACGTCGCTGGTGGAGATCTACCAGAACTGCCCGATCTTCAACGACGGCGCCTTCGACGCGATCAAGGACCGCGACCCCTCGGCCGCCTCGGTGATCCCGTTGGTCGACGGCGAGCCGATCCGCTTCGGCCCCGACGGCTCGCTGGGTCTGGTCCGCGACCAGGCCACCGGTGGCGTCAAGGTCGCCGAGGTCGCCGACCTGGGCAAGGGAGCCGAGGACTCGATCCTGGTCCACGACTCCCGCGCCACCGACCCGACCACGGCGTTCGCGATCTCGCGTCTGACCGACGCGGGCTTCCTGCACCGCGCCCCCATCGGCATCTTCCGCCAGGTCGAGCGGCCGACGTACGACGACCTGGCCCGCGACCAGATCGCCGCCGCGCGCGACCAGGCGGCGGGCGAGCCCACCGACCGCCTCAACTCGCTGATCCACGGCTCCGACACCTGGACCGTCGTCTAGCGGTTGCCCGCAGACGAAACCCGGGACAGGCGCTCAGACGACGCCGGTCCCGGGTTCACTGTTCCGCGCGAGTCAGACGCGGTGGTCTCATCTCGCCGGCAAGCAGCCGGTCCAGATACCGGTCGCGTGGACGCAGTCGGTCCCACGGCTGGCCTCCACCGACGAGCCTGGGGTGTCGGTGCCGCCGATCCACGACACGGCGATCACCAGGGCCACGACCATCGCGTAGGCCGCGAGCAGGGCAACGACCCCAGGCTTGCCCCCAGGTTCGCCGCTGATGCCGCGCTGGGAGTCCTCGGGCTCGCCGGGCTCGAAGGCGTACGGCGAGAGTCCGGGCAGTCCCGAACGCCGCTGGTCGTGCAGACCGCGAGCGACGAGGGAGTAGCTGTATCCGTACATGGTCGGGTTCCTTTGCCGGCTAGAGGGCGGGCGGGCACGGGGCGAAGGTGTTGACCTTGTGGCCGCCGGTCGTGCAGCTGGAGGTGGTCTTGGAGGACTGGTCGGAAGCCGGCGGGTCCTGGGCGGCCAACACCCCGAGCGCCGTGATGCTGACGACGAGGGTGACGATGCCGGCCAACCACCTGGCCGAGGCGCCCAGTGGGCGAGGTGTCTCGGATGCGGCCGGAGTCGGGGTGATCAGCTGGCGGAGCGCCTCGCGCTCGGCGGCGTGCTCGTGCATCAGGTGGCGGGCGTAGAGCGGGTGGTAGTAGCCGTACATCGTGCTCTCCTCGGATCGTTTCGGGTGGTTGCTCGGCGCCGCTCAGCGGCAGTCGGTCTTGTGGGTGTCGGCGGTCTTGAGCCGGCAGATGGTGTAGGCCTCGGGGGCGTTGTCGTCCGAGCCGGACTGCGCCACGACGAAGACGAAGACCAGAGCCACGAGCGCAGCCAGGGCGACGATCGGGGCCACCAGGCGCACGGCCAGCGAGCGCGCGGAGACGTCGGCGGCGGGCTTCGCGGTCTTGGTGGGACGGTGGGTCTGGGTGGTGGGCGTCGCCATGAGCTGGCGGATGGCGATGGAGGCGGGGATGCCGTTCATGGGGTGCTCCTTGGCTGTCTGAGGGGTCTGGCTGACATCCCTGAGACTTCGCCTAAGGGGTCACCTAGGACATCGGGTGAACTCCTAGACCTCGCGTCAGACCCTCTGCCCGGGCAGCTGCTGGAGTGGCGGGCGCGAGATCCCGCGCCACGGCCGCAGCCTCGGTGCGGTTGGTGACGCCGAGCTTGGCGAGCAGGTTCGTGACGTGGACCGACACGGTCTTCTCGCTGATGAACAAGCGCTCCGCGATCGCTCGGTTCGTCGCACCCGTCGCAAGTACGTCGAGCACCTCACGCTCGCGAGCAGTCAGGATGTCCAGCTTCGAGGGGCGATCGTCACCCGGGACCGGGATCCGGTGCCGGCGCCCCAGCTTGAGCGCCTCCTCGAGCACGCCGTTCATGCCCATGGCCCTGGCGTCCGCGACCACCTCGGGCAGCAACGTACGGGCCTCGTCACGCACGCCCTCGGACAACAAGGACTGCACGAACCTCAACCGCACGGGCAGGGCGAACCCCGCGCCGACAGGGATCGCCGCGTCGTACGCCGCGCGCCACAGGTCCGTCGCTGGCTCGCCGTGCAGCTCCGCCCGCAACGCCTTGGCCGAAAGGACGCTCACGCCGGTCTCCGATGCGGGCGGCCCGTCCACCAGTCCGGCCTCGGAGCGAGACAGAAGCGCATCCGCGCGGCTGAGCAAGTCCGCGTCAACCACTCGAGCGTCGGCTCGCGTCGCCTCGAGCGCCAGGTAGAGGACGGCGGCCATCACGCCGAGGCTCATGGGGAAGTCCGAAGGCTCGATCCGCGACGAGTACTCGTCGGCAACCTCCACGGCTTCGGAGACCAGCCCGTTGGCGAGCAACACCTTCACATGGAGCAGAACCTCCTCGGTGTTGGGAAAGCCGAGGAACTGACGGACCATCGCCATGCGTGGCCGCTCTGCCTGGAGCGCGGCGTGGTAGTCACCTCGCGCGATCAGCAGCGCGACGTGGGCACCGATGCCCTCGATCCGTCCCAGGGGCCCGTCGACAAGCAGGGCATCCATGGTTTCTGCTGCGGCATCGAGCCGCCCGAGGTTGACCAGGCCGCTCACCAGCCAGAACGCGGCCTTCCGTGCGGAATCGGGAAAGCCGGCGGCGGTGGCATCCCGCCAGAGCTCCTCGGCCAGCCCGACCCCTCGGTGAGTGTCGACGCCGTTCACGAGCATCGCCAGCCGTTCCCCATCGTGCTTGTACGCCTGGTAGAGCTCTCCTCCGCGACGCGCCAGGCCCCCTGCGGTGTGGAACTGGCGCGCTGCGTGGTCCGGGTGACCCCTGCCCATGCTGCAAAGCGCGCTCACCCACCACCCGGTCGCCTCGACTGCCGGCAGCCCCAGAGCCGCTCCGAGTTCGATCACCCGCGGCGCCAACTCCTCGCCCTCGCGCAGCCGTTCTAGACGCATCATCAGCTCGGCTCGCATGGACATCGCCTCGGCGAGCTCCCGGGTCAGCTGGTCGCCGAGCCCTGCGATCGCCAGGTCCAGCGCTTCCTCCTGACC
This sequence comes from Nocardioides agariphilus, assembly GCF_015352445.1. Taxonomy (GTDB): domain Bacteria; phylum Actinomycetota; class Actinomycetes; order Propionibacteriales; family Nocardioidaceae; genus Nocardioides; species Nocardioides agariphilus. Next base: position 125,858 of record NZ_JADKPO010000012.1, on the reverse strand, counting down.
GACGTACCCCTCCAGCTCGAAGTCGGTATAGACGTACGTCGTGTAGACGCGGGCTGCTGCGTGCGGGTCGGAGGTCTCGGTCAGAGCGTCCAGCGCCTTGGCGATGAGCACACGGCTCCGGTCCCACTCCGAGCAGCGATGGTGCAACAGTGCGAGGACGGCCAGCAGCTCGGCCCGCACCGGCCCTGCGTCGTGGGGGACGCGGTCATACAGCTCGAGGGCCCGCTCCAGGTGGGCGATCCCATCCCGTAGCCCCAGCTTGTGCGCCGCGAGTCCGGCTCGCACTGAGGCCTGATAGGCCCGCCGTAAGTCGCGTGCGGCGTGCCAGTGAAACGCCACCACACCCAGATCGGAGAGAGACGCGTCGGCTTCTGATCTCCGTTCCACGGCCTCAGCTATCAGCCGATGGGCCTCAGTGCGCTCTCCGGGCATGAGATCTCCGTAGACCGCCTCGCGCAGCAGACCGTGCCGGAAGTCCAGGTGGCTGCCGACATGTGTGACGACGTTGGCCGCCAATGCCTCGCGCAGGCTCGCGTCCACGGCAGCCGCGTCGAGCCCGGTGACGTGACACATCAGCTCGGCGTCGAGCCGGCTCCCGTTGGCTGAGGCCAGTCGCAGCAGGCCGCGGGTGGTGTCGCTGAGTGCATCCACGCGCGCGAGCATCAGCGCACCCAGCTGCTCGGGGAGCCCGCCGGGACCGGCAGCCAGCAGCTCCTCGGCGTACAACGGATTCCCCTCGCTGCGCTCGACGACCTGCTGCGACGCTGCGTCGTCGTCGATCCCGCGGCTACGCACGATCTCGGAGATGCTCCGCTCGTCGAGTGCATGCAGCTCGAGTCGGACAGCCCCCGGCCCCCGCCCCATCTCGGCCACGGCGCCGGAGAACTGGTGATGACGGTTGATCTCGTCGGCCCGGTAGGTCAGTAGCAGGCAGAGCGGACCACGCGCAGTGCGGGAAAGCGCTGTTGCAAGGTCAATGGTCGAACGGTCAGCCCAGTGCAGGTCCTCGAGCACCAGCAGCACCGGGCTCTGCGCGGCGAGCTCGCCGACCACGGTGCCCAGCTCGTCGACGCTCCCTTGGTCAGTCTCACCTCGCAGGTACGGCGCCAACCGACGCGTGACTGGGGGCAGCTCGTCGTCAGCTCGGGCGAGAACTGCCTGGCGCAACGCCTCACGCACCGCTCGGAGAGCCACTCCATCAGCGATGTCCAGGCAGTGACCGACCAGCACCGTGAAGCCCAGTCCCGCCGCCTGCTCGGCGATGGCTGTGGTCAACGTGGTCTTGCCGATCCCCGCATCCCCGCCCACCAGCAGCACCCGAGGCTGACCTCTGGCTGCGGCCTCCAGCGCTGCCGTCGCCTCGGCGAGCTCGCGGTCCCGTCCGAACATCTGCCTCACTCGACCACCGCCAGATCGCGCGCCACCGCCGCAGCCTCGGTCCGGTTGGTGACACCCAGCTTGGCGAGGAGGTTGGTGACATGGACCGAGACGGTCTTCTCGCTGATGAACAAGCGCGCCGCAATCGCTCGGTTCGTCGCACCCGTCGCAAGTACGTCGAGCACCTCACGCTCACGGGCGGTCAGGATGTCCAGCCGGTGCGGCCGATCGTCACCTGCGACCGGGATGCGATGGCGGCGCGCCAGCTTGAGCGCGTCGTCGACGACACCCTGCGCTCCCATGGCCCTGGCTTCGTCGACGATCTCGGGCAACGCGGTGCGAGGCTCGTCGCGCTCACCTCCGACGAGCAGCGACTGCACCAACCGGAGCCGGATCGGCAGCGCAAGACCCGGACCCACGTGGGCGGCCGCGGCGTACGCCGCCCGCCACAGGTCAGCGGCCGGCTCACCGTGGAGCTCGGCTCGCAGTGCGACAGCGCACGGGGTGCTGTAGCCCAGGAACGAACGCTGGCCCTCGACCGGCAACGCGCCGTCGTAGGTCGCCAGGAAGCGGTCTGCCTGAACCAGTACCTCCTCGGCCTGGGCAAGCCCTGCACGACGTCCGGCCTCGACGGCAAGGTAGGCGCCGTGGACGACCGGTCCGCGACCGACGATCCCGTCCGAGTGCTCGAAGAGGGTCAGCCACTCGGCCGAGCGTTCCAGCGCCTCGGCCACGAGTCCGTTGGCCAGCAGCACCTGGACGTGCATGAGCGTCCACTCGTAGTTGGGCACTGAGGCAACCGGCGAGAAGCCCGCCATCCGCAGGCGCTCCAGGTCGAGTGCGGCCGCAGTTTCGTCGCGCAACAGGTGCAGCCGCGCGCGTGGCACCAGCAGCAGGTAGTCGTCGCTGGGGATCCCGCCTGAGTCAACGGCCTCGCCGATGGCCAGCTCCGCGTCCGTGAAGCGACCCAGGCTGAGGAGGCCGGTCGCTCGTTCCAGAGCGGCCATTGCCACGAGGTCGGGCGACCCGTCGCGCGCGCGACGTTGCACCTCCTGAGCACGCACGAGGCCACGCATCGGGTCGAGACCTGCGAGCTCGATCATCACGACACCGAGCTCACACAGCAGTTCGCCTCCGCCCATCCCGATGCGCCGGCAGATCTTCTGTGCCTTGGCGAAGTAGCTCGCCGCCCCTGGCAGATCACCGAGCCACATCGCGCACCAGCCGCGCGCACGCCAGGTGTCTGCCTCCTCCCTCGGAACCTCCAAGGTGCCCGCGATCTCCAGCGCCTGGCGCAGAGCCGTGTCTGCGGCGACCATCCGCTCATGGCGCATGTGGATGCCGGCCAGGGTGCTGAAGGCCTTCACGAGCTCCTCGGTCGGTTGTCCGCGAAGTCCCTCAATGGCTCGCCCCAGCGCCTCCTCGTGGGTCGGCCCACCTTCGATCTCGAGCGAACGCACCGCGTACGACGTGTAGATGCGCGCCGCAAGCAGCGGGTCGTCCGTCCCCTCGACGAGGTCCAGGGCCTCCGCTATCAGCTCCCGCGAGCGCTCCCGGTCGAAGGCCCATTCGACCCCTGAGGCCAGCATCCGCAGGAGGTCGGCCTTGTGGATGCCGGGACTGGGCACCTGGTCGTAGAGCTCGAGCGCACGTGTGAGCGGCGTCGCCGTGTCGAGCAAGGCCTGCTCCCAGGCCATCTGCCCGGCGCGCAGCGATGCGTCGAAAGCTGCCTGCACGTCACGCGCTGCGTACCAGTGATGGGACAGCAGGCCCAACACCGGCAGACTCGCCTCGTCACCGGCCAGCCGATCGATGCCCTCCGCGAGTCGCCGATGCGCTTCGGTTCGCTCACCCGGCAGCAGGTCGTCGTAGACCGCCTCGCGCAGCAGGCCATGACGGAAGTCCAGGTGCTCGCCGACCCGTCTGACGACGTTGGCGTCGATGGCCTCGCGCAGTACGTCGTCCAGGCCGGCCGAGTCGAGACCGCTGGCCTCGGTCAGCAGCTCGGGCCACAACCGGGTGCCGTGGGCAGAGGCCAGCCGCAGCACGCCGCGCGCCCCGTCGGACAGCGAATCCACTCGCGACAGCAGGAGGTCGCTGAGCTGCTCCGGGATCCGGTCGCTGCCCGCTGCGAGCAGCTCCTCGGCGTACAGCGGGTTGCCCTCCGAGCGGGCGTGCACGGCGTCCGCAAGCCCAGCGTCGTCGATGCCGGCACGGGCGACGAGCGCCCTGACCTGCTCGGCGTCGAGCGACGCAAGCGGGAGCCGTTGCACGCCTGGTGCCTTGGCCAGGTCAGCCAGTGCCTGACGGAACGGATGCCGCCTGTTGATCTCGTCGGCGCGATAGGTGAGCACCAGGCACAGCCGGCCGGTGGCGGTGCGGGCAACCGAAGTGACGAAGTCGATCGTGGCCGCGTCGGCCCAGTGCAGGTCCTCGATCACCAGCAGCAACGGCTCGTCACCGGCGAGCTCCGAGACTGCGGCAGCCAGCTTGTCCACGGACACGTCGTCAGTGGTAGCGGCCAGCTCGGGCATCGCGCGCCGCAGTGCCTCACGGACTGGCCCCAACCTGGAACCGTCATCGATGTCGAGGCAGTGGCCGGCAAGGATCGTGAATGCCTGACCGCCGGCGAGATCGGCAACCTGGTTGACGAACGAGGTCTTGCCGATGCCGGCGTCACCGCCGACGAGCAGCACCCGCGGGGCACCGGACGCAGCAGCGGCCAGGGCCGTCGTGGCCCGTTCGACCTCAGCGTCCCGCCCGATCAGTCCGGGCGATGAGTCCATCATCGGCGTGCCCCCGGTCCCGGCTCCCACGCGTCGTACGGGACCGGTTCAGTGTAGGACCGAGCCACCCCTTCGGGTGGTGGGGTTTCGAGGCTCAACCCACGATCCGCCCGGACAGGCGAAGGGGCCCCACCCGAGAGGGGGCCCCTCTGACGCCACCTCGCTGAACCCCGCTCTCCGGGGCCGAGGCGTTGGACTGGCTAGGTGACGTAGGTCCGGTAGACCTGCGTGAAGGACCTGCTGTAGTCGCCAGACTTCGGGACCACGCCCTTCCAGTACCAGTAGCCGGTCCGAGGTGCGTAGATACGGGTGCGCCAGCGGCCCGCGCCATCTGTCATGGGCTGCCTGACGAGCTTCCATGCGCAGCCCTTGCAGAGGCGCTTGTAGATCTGGACTCTCTTGTGTGCCCACCCGGGGTCGACGTCACCCCTGAAGATCAGCCAGCCCTGGTCGTTGACGAAGACCTCGTCGTTCATCTCCCGACGCGGCAGCTCCCGGGATCCTGCCGCGGTCGCGGAGAACGCCGATGAGGGCGCAAGTGCGATGAGCAGGACGAGACCGCATGCCGCCATCGCGGTCACCAGCCTCGTCAGCCGCACGGCGCCTCCAGTGGACTCGCTGAAGGGTCGGTGGGGCCGACCCGAGGGGCTCCTACCCGTCGTTGCCGCCAGTCAAACCTGCTCATGCCGATGATTGTCGCGCCCGTATGCTCGCCGAGTGCCGCCGTCTCGCCAAGGTCTGCTCTACGGCGTGGCGGCCTATGTCATCTGGGGAGCGTTCCCCTTGTACTGGCCGCTCCTCGAGCCGGCCGGATCCGTCGAGCTGCTGGCCCACCGCGTCGTCTGGTCGGTGATCACTCTTGCCGTCCTGCTCGTCCTTCTGCGTCGGCGTCGCCAGTTCCGCGAGCTGTTCACCGACCGCCGGGTCCTGGGCATGCTGACCCTGGCGGCGTTCGTGATCACCCTCAACTGGGGGACCTACATCTACGGCGTCACCAACGATCGCGTCGTGGAGACCTCGCTCGGCTACTTCATCAACCCACTCGTCACCGTGCTCATGGGTGTGCTGCTCCTCGGCGAGCGACTGCGGCCGCTGCAGTGGTCGGCCATCGGGATCGGCGCGCTGGCCTGCCTGGTGCTCACGGTCGACTACGGCCATCCACCGTGGATCGCGCTGGTCCTGGCGTTCTCGTTCGGCACCTACGGGCTGGCCAAGAAGCAGGCCGGTGCCGAGGCGGTCGAGAGCCTGACCTTCGAGACCTTGCTGATCGCGCCGTTCGCCTTGGCCTACCTGGGCTGGTTGAGCTCGCGAGGAGACTCGTCGTTCGCCTCGGAGGGGTGGGGGCACGCGCTTCTGTTGATGTCAGCGGGCCTGGTCACCGCCGTACCGCTGCTGTGCTTCGGGGCCGCAGCGATCCGCGTGCCGCTGGTGACGTTGGGGTTGATGCAGTACCTGGCGCCCGTGCTGCAGTTCGTCCTCGGCGTCTTCTACTTCCATGAGGACATGTCATCAGGCCGCTGGATCGGCTTCGCGCTCGTGTGGGTCGCCCTGTCGATCTTCACCTTCGAGTCACTGCGCAACCGTCGCCACCTGCTACGACTGGCTGCCGAGGCCGCCGCCGTCTGAGAGGGCGTCGAGGTCGCGCACCGCGAACCGGTGGTGCTCCCACTCCTCCTCGAGGATCACGTGGAGGCACTTCAAGACGGTCTCGGGATGGTCGGGATCATGAGGGTTGCGGCGCTCCTCGGCAAGCTGCTCAGGCGTCGTGGAGTCGATGAAGTCGCGCACCATCGTGGCTCGCTCGGCACGGACCCTCAGGACCTCGTCATAGGGCGGGACCTCGCGTGCGAACATCGACGGGTCGACCTCACCCGAGCTGCCGAGATCGACCTGGCCGATCGGGTGGAAGGGGTCCTCGACCTCCAGGACCGCTTTGCGCAGCCACATGTCGGTGGCGTGGACGAGATGACGCAGCGTCTGGGCGAACGACCACTCCCCGCCGACCGACAGGTCGACGCTGCCCGGCGGCATCGCGGCGACGCGCGCGAGAGTGGCGTCCCAGGTGCGCTGCAGCGAGTCCCACGCCTCGCGCAGACCCACCGGATCAACCGCTGTGCGCTGGGCGCGGCCGGGGAAGCGCTTGTCGAGCTCGGCCTCGACGAAGCCGGTCACATCGACGCCGTTGATCCGCAGGAACTCCCCGAACGGCAGCCACGGTGCGTCGATGTCGGCCCGTGCCAGCTCGACGCCCCGCATGATCACGCCCGTCAGGTCGGACTCGACGAACCTCGCCCCCGACAGGTTGGCGCCACGGAACTCGGCACCCTGCAGATCGTCGTCTCCGGTGAAGGTTGGCATGCGAGCACAGTAGGAGTGCGCGCCGACAGGATGCTGGGCGCGGACTTCACCCGCGAAGGGGTACGTGCCCGTGCTGCCGGAGCCTTGCCGCTGGTTGACTCGAGCAGAAGCCCCGTCGCTGGTTGAGGAGGTTGCGCTAGCAACCGTCTCGAAACCAGGCCGGGCGTGCCGGTAGCCCGCCCGTGGTGGTTCTTGGGCGGGTACGGCGGTCGAGGGGTCAGGCTGGTGGTCTCAGGCTGCTGGTCGTGGGTGTCGGCGTCTGTGTCTGTCGTGGGACACATCGAGGGTGCCGGTGTGGTCGCGGAGGTAGTGGTAGCCGTGGGGGCTGGTCCATAGGTAGGTGCCGGGGGTGAGGATCAGGTATCGCCAGCGGCCGTGGGTTTTCAGCCGGTGATGCTTGCGGCATAGGGCCGCGATCTGGCAGGTGCAGGTGGCCCCGCCTTGGGCGTAGGGGTGGTTGTGGTCGCAGTCGGCCGCATGCTCGCCCGGTTTCAGTTTCCGGGCTGGTTTCGTGCACCACGGGAAGACGCAGGTGTGGTCCCTGAGGGCGACGGGTTCGCTGATCCGGCCGTCGATCTCATAGGCGCCGTGGTGGACGTGCTTCGCCACATCGATCACCGGTTTCACGGTGATCCGGGCGTCGGGGTTGCCGCACCAGGTCCGGATGGTCTCGGCCAGCACCGGGGTGGCGGTGTTCTCCACCCGCCCCACACTCCAGCCACCCATCGAGCCACCCGTCGAGCCGGTGGTTGAGCCAGCGGTGGTGGCGGCGTCGGTGAGGTGGAGGTAGAGCACCATGTCCCGCGGCTTGCTCGGCTTGCTCGGCTTGCTCGGCTTGGTCTGGGGTTGGTGTTCGTCGTCGACCATCTGGGGGTAGTCGAGGGTGAGGTCGCGGCGGGCGATGTTGCCGACCGCTACGGAGCGGCGTTGGTCCAACGTGAGGGGGGAGCCGAGGTCGGCCTGAACCTTCGCGTCGGCGGTGAGGGCGTTGTGGAGGTCGATGGCGTCGGCCAGGTCGAGCTCGCCGCTGACCTGGCAGGTTCCGGCGATCGCGACGGTGTCGAAGTCGATGTCGAAGCGGCGTTGGTCCCAGGCCTGCTGGCGGTCGGCTTCGGCTTGGTCGGGCATGTGCCGGGCGACCGCCTCGGCGATGAGCCGGTCGAGCTGGGCGGGGCCGATCTTGTGGGCGACCGGTGCCACATGCTTGTCGACATAGGTCGCGGCGTCGGGGGTCAGCCATCGGGTCTGCTCGGCGACCCGGCGGGCCTTCCACGCCGCCAGGTCACCGGTGGTGACTCGGGCCCACAGCTTGTTCAACCGGTATCTGAGTTCGAGGGCGTGCCCGAGGTAGCGTCTGCCGGACTCGGTGGTCGTCCCGATCGCGGCGGCGAACTCGGCGATGGAGAACTCCGCGACCAGGGGTGCGCCCGGGCCGGCGATCGGGACCGGGACGTCACCGTGGAGCCGGAAGGTGCCGGCATCGGCCAACGACTCGGCGGGATGGATGAGCGCCCACTGCACCGCCAGCTCCAACAGCCTCGCCTCCGCAGCGTCGGCTGCGGTACGGAGTTCGCGGGCGGCCTCGAGCACCGTTGACGCCAAGTCCGGCAGCCATGCCGACCCGTCGTCTGGCTGCTGGTCCCGAGTTCCGCTCATGGGTCTATTCGATCATCGAGCACCGACAGTCCAGGGTCGAGAACCCCTGTATCTGCTGGGGTTTCTCACATGCTGGGCCCACCAAACAACCGCCCCCCGTTGGTTGAGGAAGGCGCGCTAGCGCCTGTCTCGAAACCCCGCGAGTGAACCGCCGACGTCGCAGTCACCTGGTTTCGAGACGGTTGCTGCGCAACCTCCTCAACCAGCAGAGACCGGCGCAACCTCCTCAACCAGCAGAGACCGGCGCAACCTCCTCAACCAGCAGAGACCGGCGCGTCCTCCTCAAGCGCCGACGGTTCGCGAGGTTCGGGACTTATCCCGATATCCCGGACCCCGGCTTAGGAGGACAGTCAGGGACATCGAGAACCTCGGCGACCCCAGGAGGTCAGTGATGCCGCAGGCAACAGGCGGTCTGTTCGGGCGGGACCGCGAGCTCGGCCAGGCGCACGAGGCCGTCGTCGCGGCTGGGACGGGCAGCCCGCAGGTGCTGCTCGTCGGGGGCGACGCCGGCATCGGCAAGACGAGCCTGGTGACCCGCGTCGGCGAACGCGCGCGCGAAGCGGGATTCACGGTGTTGGTGGGCCACTGCCTCGACATCGACAACGGCGTGCCCATCCAGTCGGTGCGCGAAGCCCTGCGTGGCGCCGTGGCTGACCGGTCGGCCGAGCACCTGCCACCAGTGACGCGACGGATGGCGACCTTCTTGCTCGGCGGTGCACCCGGCGGCTCGGGGTCCGCGTCTTCCGCACTCGAAGACCTCGGGCTGGTGGTCGCCGAGCTGTCAGCCGAATCGCCGCTGATGCTCGTCCTCGAGGACATGCACTGGGCAGACCGCTCGACGCAGGACTTCGCGGTCACCCTCTCGCGGACGGCGCGTGGCCCTGTCTGTCTGGTGCTGACCTTCCGCACCGACGAGCTGACCCGCCGCCATCCCTTCCGCCGAGCGCTCGTCGAGCTCGGGCGCAGTGCCGGAGCCCGTCGTCTCGACCTGCAGCCCCTCGACCGCGACGGGATCTCGGGGATTGTCGAGCAGTGCACGGGCCGGCGAGACCAGGCGTTCGTCGGTGCGACGCTGGCACGCTCCGAAGGAAACCCGCTGTACGCCGAGGAGCTCTTGCAGGCCGGACCCGCTGCGCTCGCCGGACCACTGGGCGACCTGCTGCTGGCTCGGGTGGAGGCCCTCTCCCCACCGACGCGAGAGCTGCTCCGTCTGGCCTCCGTCGGCGGCAGCCGGCTCGACCCGCCGGTTCTCGCCGACCTGAGCGCGCTGGACGACCTCGCCCTGGAGACCTGCCTGCGCGAGGCCATCGACGCCAACGTCCTGCGCGCCTCCGGTGAGCACCTCGACTTCCGCCACGGGCTCCTTCGCGAGGCCATCTACGACGACCTGCTGCCCGGGGAGCGCACACGTGCCCACGCGCGGATGGCCGCGTGCCTGCAAGCACGCCTCGGCGACGATGCCGAGATGGCCGAGCTCGGGGTGCTGGCCTTCCACTGGTACGCCGCCCACGACCAGACAGAGGCATTCCGCGCGTCCGTGCGGGCGGGACGCGCGGCCCGCACGTACGGCGGGCCTGAGGCCGTCACGCACCTCGAGCGCGCGCTCGAGCTCTACGACCAGGTCCCGCACGAAGGCGGGATCGGCGACGTCCCCAAGGCGGACCTCGTCCGACTCCTCGCGGAGGCGTGCAAGGAGCACCACGACTTCGACCGCGCCAGCGTGCTGATGCGCGAGGCTCTCGACCTCCTCGACGACGACACCGAGCCCCTACTTGCCAGCCGCGTGTACTCGTCGTACGCCGTCTTGTGCGGCGAGCTGGAGGGCCACCTGCACCACCGTGAGGCGGTCGAGCGAGCGATCGCGTACGCCGAGGGGGAGCCGTCCGAGGAGCTCGCCACTGCGCTGTACATGATGTCGCGGCTGCACTGGCGGCAGGAGCAGATCGCCGAGGCGTTCCGCTACGCCGAGCGGGCGATCGAGGTGGCCACGGCTGTCCCCGTACCCGCGGTCGAGGCCGTCGCCCGGCAGTCCAGGGGCTGGTCGCACTGGAACCTCGGACGCATCGACGAGGCGCTGGCCGACTTCGAGGCGGCCGCCAAGGCAGCCGCGCGTGGTGGCAGCGTGGCGGAGACGCTCTGGTCGGAGGTACACCGCGCGTTGGTGCTCATCGACCTGCCGGACTCCGACGCGTGGACGGGACTGGTCGTCGAGGGGCGCGACCGTGCTCGGGCCCAAGGGCTGCCAGACGTCGCGCAGGAGTGCGCGATCATCCTCGCCCGCGGCTACCTCCAACAAGGTCGCCTGGACGACGCCGACCTGCTGCTGTCCGAGCTGACGGAGGAAGGTCTCGGTCCCGACCACCACCTGTGGCGGGAGGCCCGGTCCCTCTTGCTCCTCCACAGGGGCGACGCCGCGGCAGCACTTCCGCTCGAACGCGACACGATGGCCCTGTGGCGGTCGGTCGCCGTCATCCCGGACTGGGAGTTCGTGACTCATCACGTGCGGGTGCTGGAGGGCAACGGGCTCATCGATGAGGCCGTCAGCGTGGGCCGCGAGTACGTCGAGATGCTGCAAGACGCCGACGGGATCTACACCCTGGCCGGTGCCGCCGTGCTGGGCTACGTGACGCTGGCCGCCGCCCAGCGTGCCGGCCTGCCCCTCGACGAGGACCTGCTCGCCCGGGCCGACGCCAAGCTCGAGCAGGCGGCAGCGCTGATCACCGGACGGGCCCTGGCGACCTGGGGAGGCACTCATCTGGCGCTGGCCCGGGCGCTCCGGGCGGACCTGGTCGGCGAGCCGTCGACCGACCTGTGGCAGACGGCGTACGACGCGTGCTCACGGATCGGCGCCGGGCACGCCCTACAGGCCTGGCTGGGGCTGGCCCACGCGGTGGCCGCGAGCGGAGAACGTGACCGAGCCCGGTCGATGCTGCCGGAGCTCTGGGCGCATGCCCGCGAGATGGGTGCGCTCGGCGTTGCCGACGACGTGGCCAGGCTGGCGCGCCGACACCGCATCCCGCTTCCGGACGGCCAGGTGCCGAACCGTCTCGACGTACTGACGGCTCGCGAGCGCGAGGTGCTCGACGTCTTGGCCACGGGAGCGACCAACCTGCAGATCGCCGAGCGGCTGTTCATCAGCAAGAAGACCGTCAGTGTCCATGTCACCAACCTGCTGGCCAAGCTCGGCGTGACCAACCGCGGCGCGGCGGCGGCTCTTGCTCGCGAGCTGACCCGGGTCGACTGAGGTAGGTCCTAGACCGCACAGTCGTGGTCTGAGGCTCCAGGTCAGGGATCTTGACCGATGCGGCACGAAGGGGCTTAGGCGAAGGCTGAGGTCATCAGCAGGAGCCACCCCCTCCATCTCAACCTCAGCCAGGAGCCCATCATGAACAGCTACCACTACGAGACCATCGCCCGCCAGCGCATGCAGGAGACCGCCGCCAGGGCGCGCACCGCCCACCAGCGTCACGGCATCGGGACCCGCCCCCGGTGGCGGTTCCCGAAGGTCTCCTTCCCCACGCGCCGGCCCACCACGTTCGTCCCGCGACCCGCGTGAGCACCCCTGGGTCAGCACCCTTCCCATCGACCCGCCCGGCCCCCGGGCGGGTCGATGGCGTGTGGCGTGGCACCTGCCAGGTCAGGAGGTTCTCCCGATGTCCTAGGTGGCCCCTTAGCCGAAGAGTAAGGACATCGGCAGCACCGATATCTCGACAAGGGAGAAGGACATGAACGGCTACCACACCACCCGCATCGCCTGGAGCCACCAGCCCACCCACCGTCCGCGCCGGCGCTCCGGCGGCACCTTCATGACCCTGCTGGCCAAGGCGCGCGCGGCCCATGAGGCCCAGCTGACCGCCCAGCCGACCCCCCAGCCAGCCCCGACCGCAACGCCCGCCCCCGCCCACTGAACGCCGAGTCGGCGTCAGGTGGCGCGGACGGCGACCAGGTCGGCGAACTCCTCGAGGGCGGTGCGCACGGGCCCCTCGGGTACGGCGGCGAGCGCGGCCTTGGCCTCGGCGGCACGCGCGATGACATAGTCGCGGGCCTGGTCGATCGCAGGGTGGGCGCGCAGCAGGCCGAGAGCCTCGGCGTGGAGAGCGTCGTCGGTGAGGTCGCCGTCGAGCAGCTCGACCAGACGGGAGTCCTCGGGGCGGGCCGTGCCCCGGGCGATCAGGACAGGCAGCGTCGGGACACCCTCGCGCAGGTCGGTGCCAGGGGTCTTGCCCGAGACGCCGGCCTCGGAGGCGACGTCGAGGATGTCGTCGGAGAGCTGGAAGGCGACGCCGACCATCTCGCCGTAGGTCGTCAGGGCCTGTTGCACCTCGGGGGTCGCGCCGCCGAAGATCGCGCCGTAGCGAGCCGAGGTGGCGATCAGCGACCCGGTCTTGCCAGCGACCACGTCGAGGTAGTGCTCGAGCGGGTCCTCGTCGGGGCCGGGCTCGAGGGTCTCGAGGATCTGGCCCTCGACCAGGCTGGTGAACGTCTGGGCCTGGATGCGGACGGCGTCGGGGCCGAGCTCGGCGGTCAGCTCCGAGGACTTCGAGAACAAGAAGTCGCCGGTGAGGATCGCGACGTGATTGTCCCAGCGGGCGTTGGCCGACGCAGAGCCGCGGCGCAGCTCGGCCTCGTCCATCACGTCGTCGTGGTAGAGGGAGGCCAGGTGGGTGAGCTCGACGACGCAGGCCGCGGTGATCACGTCCTCGACGTCGGGGTGCTGCCCTGTCTCGGCGGCCAGCAGCACCAGTAGCGGGCGGAACCTCTTGCCGCCGGCCTCCATGAGGTGGCTGGCCGCCTCGGTCACGAACCCTGCGCGGCTGCGCACGTGGCCGGACAACGCCTTCTCGACCTCTGCCAGCCGGACCTGCAGACGAGCGGACAGGTGCTCGTCGAGGACGGGAAAGGCCAGCCCCGAGGAGTTGCCAGGGGAGTTGCCGGTGGTCACCTGAGGAATTGTCCCGCAACTCCGGCCAGGTTCAGAACCGGTCCGGGGATCACGCCCAGCACCAAGGTGGCCGCCGCACCGACCGCGATCGTCGAGGAGGTCAGCACCGACGGGTGCACGACATAGGCAGCCTGCTCGGGCTCGGGGTCGTGGAAGAACATCACCACGATGACGTAGACGTAGAAGTACGCCGCGACGACGCTGCTCAGCACACCCACGATCACGACCGGCCAGGCACCCGAGGACATCGCGACCTCGAAGACCGCCCACTTGCCGATGAACCCGGAGGTGAGCGGGATGCCGGCCAGGGCCAGCAGGAACAGCGCGAAGACGCCAGCGACCAGCGGCGAGTGCTTGCCCAGCCCGGCCCAGCGTGACAGCGCGCTCGCCTCGCCCGCCGAGTCGCGGACCAGGGACACGACGGCGAAGGCGCCGAGGGCGGCGATGCCGTAGGTCGCCAGGTAGAACAGCACCGCCTGCAGCGAGGTGAGCTGGCCGTCGGTCAGCTCGCCCGCGCCCTCGAGGCCGAGCACGCCGGTCAGCACGAAGCCGGTGTGGGCGATGGCGGAGTAGGCGAGCATCCGCTTCACGTCGCGCTGGGTCACCAGAATCGCGGCGCCGACGACCATGCTCAGAATCGCGATCACCCACATCATCGGCTGCCAGCTCCAGCGGTCGGCACCGAAGGCGACGTAGAACAGCCGCATCATCGCGCCGAACGCCGCGGCCTTGGTGGCCGCCGACATGAACGCGGTCACGGCGGTCGGCGCACCCTGGTAGACGTCGGGCGTCCAGGCCTGGAACGGCACAGCGCCCACCTTGAACAGCAGGCCGACCGAGAGCATGCCCATGCCGATGAGCAGGAGGGTCTGGTTGGAGGCGTCGTTGCGGACGGCGTCGTTGATGGCGCCGAGGTTCATCGAACCGGCGTAGCCGTAGATCAGCGCCACCCCGTAGAGGAAGAAGCCGGAGGAGAACGCGCCGAGCACGAAGTACTTCAGTGCCGCTTCCTGGCTGAGCAGGCGACGCCGCCGGGCCAGCCCACACAGCAGGTAGAGGGGCAGCGAGAGCACCTCGAGGGCGACGAACATGGTCAGCAGGTCGCCCGAGGCGGGGAACAGCATCATGCCCATCAGCGCGAACATCAGCAGCGGGTAGACCTCGGTGTGGTCCAGGCCTGCGGCTTGGCGCTCAGCCTCGGTGCCAGGCAGTGCGGCGGCCTGGCCGGCGAAGGCGGAGACGCCGCCCTCGAGCTGGCGCTCGGCGAACAGCAGGCAGCCGGCCAGCCCGAACAGGAGGATCAGCCCCCACAAGAAGACCGCCGGGCCGTCGACCACGACGGTGCCCATCGAGCCGACGATGCCGCGCGCGGCCCCATCTCCGTGCTCCTTGAGCCGGTTGGCGACCGCGATCACCGCGGCCAGCGTCAGGACGACGCCGCCGATCGCCAGCGTCGACTGCACGAGGTAGCGGTGCTTGCGCGGGACGAAGGCCTCGACGAGGACACCCAGGCAGGCGATGCCGAAGACGATGAACAGCGGCGAGAGCTCGGCGTACTCGAGGGTGGGCTTGACGAAGTCGTCCATGTCAGCGACCTTCCTCGGCGCCGACCACGGTCGGGGCAGGGTCTTGGACGCCGACCTGGTTGAGGATCGCGGTGGCGGCAGGGTTGATCACGTTGAGCAGCGGCATCGGGTAGAAGCCGAACAGCACCAGCGCGACGAGCAGCGGCGCGAGGGTGCCGACCTCTCGCCGGTCGAGGTCGGCCACCGGCTCGGCGGCCGTCACCCCCGGACCGGTGAAGGTGCGTTGGTACATCCAGAGGATGTACCAGGCGGCCAGCACGATGGCGCTGACCGCGATGGCACCGACCCACCAGTGGTGCTGGAAGGCCGCGATGATGACCATGATCTCGGAGACGAACTGCGAGAGTCCCGGCAGCCCGAGCACCGCGAGACCCGCGACCAGGAAGACACCGGCCAGGATCGGCGCGGACTTCTCCACGCCGGTGATGGCCGCGATCGAGGCCGTGCCCTTGCGACGCACCAGGTAGCCGGCTGCCAGGAACAGGGCGGCCGTCGCGACCCCGTGGTTGACCATGTAGAGGATCGAGCCCGACGTGCCTTGGCTGGTGAACACGAAGATGCCCAGCACGATGAAGCCGAAGTGGCTCAGCGAGGTCAGGCCGATCAGCCGCAGCATGTCGTCCTGGCCGATGGCGACCAGCGCGCCGTAGACGATCGAGATCAGCGCGAGCGTGACCACGAACGGCGTGGCCCACTGCGAGGCGTCGGGGAACAGCCCCAGGCAGTAGCGCAGCATGGCGTAGGTGCCGATCTTGTCGAGCACGCACACCAGCAGCACGCTCGTGCCCGGGGTGGCCTTCTCGGTCGCATCGGCCAGCCAGGTGTGCACCGGGAAGAGCGGCGCCTTGACCGCGAAGGCGAAGAAGAACCCGGCGAACAGCCACTTCTGGGTGTCGGGGTCGATCTGGATCTGGGACAGCTCGCTGAGCAGGTACGTCGGGTGGCCGGCGTCCGCCGAGACGGCATAGAGACCGACCACGGCTGCCAGCATGACCAGCCCGCCGAACAGCTGGAAGATCAAGAACTTGATCGCGGCCTTCTGGCGGCCCTCGCGACCGAAGTGGCCGATCAGGAAGTAGCCGGGGACCAGCGAGGCCTCGAAGAGCACGTAGAAGAGGAAGACGTCGGTCGCGGTGAACACACCGAGCGACGCTGCCTCCAGCGCCAGCGCCCAGGCGAAGAACGCCTTGGTGTTGCCGTGGTCGGCGTCGAACCACGACGCGCCGATCACGACCGGCACCAGCACGGTCGTCAGCAGCACCAGCACCAGCGCCATGCCGTCGACGCCGAGCGCGTAGTGGGCGCCGAAGACGTTGATCCACTCGTGGGTCTCGGTGAACTGGAAGCCGCCATCAGCGTCGTACTGGGTGGCCATCACGACCGCGAGCACCAGCGTGAGCAGCGAGAAGCCCAGCGAGATCTGCTTGGGGCGCGACTTGTCGCCTTCGTAGGGCATGGCAGCCGTGACCACCGCGCCGACGAGCGGCACGACGATCAGGACAGTCAGCCAGGGGAAATCGCTCATGCCAGGTTCACCGCCAGGAGGGCAAGGACGACGAGCAGGGCGCCGCCGAGCAGGGACAGGGCATAGGAGCGGACGTAGCCGTTCTGCGTGCGGCGCAGGATCATCCCGATGCCGCTGATGCCGAGCGAGCCGTTCTCGACGACGCCGTCGACGCCCACCTTGTCGATGGCCACCAAGGTGTTGACCAGCGCACCGCCGGGCTTCACGACCACCGAGTCGTTGATGGCGTCGCCGTAGAGGTCGGCGCGGGCTGCGCGCGTCGCGAACGAGACGTCGGTCGGGGCGGTCCGCGGCACGTCACGCTTGCCGACGAGGTACCACGCGGTCGCGACACCGATCGCCACGACGACCACCACCATGGCCGTGACGCCCAGTGCAGGGATCGGCGGCTCCTCGTGCTCGGCCGTGCCGGTGACCGGGGCGAGGAACTCCACGATCCAGTCGCCGGCCAGCATCAGGCCGCCGAGCACCGACAGCGCGGCGAGCACGATGAGGGGCACGGTCATCACCGAGGGTGACTCGTGGGGATGCACGCCCTTCTCCCATCGCTTCTTGGTGAAGAAGGTCATCAGCATCAGCCGGGTCATGTAGAAGCCGGTGATGCCGGCACCGAGCATCGCCAGCAGACCGACCAACCAGCTGTCGGCCAGGGCGGTCTCGATGATCTTGTCCTTGGACCAGAAGCCGGAGAAGCCGGGGAACCCGATGATCGCGAGGTAACCCATCGCGAAGGTCAAGAACGTGACGGGCATGGCCTTCTGGAGCGCGCCGTAGTGGCGCATGTCGACGTCGTCGTCCATGCCGTGCATGACCGAGCCGGCACCGAGGAACATGTTGGCCTTGAAGAAGCCGTGGGTCAGCAGGTGGAAGATCGCGAAGGCGTAGCCCGCGACGCCGAGACCGGCGCCGAGCATCATGTAGCCGATCTGGCTCATCGTCGAGCCGGCCAGCGCCTTCTTGATGTCGTCCTTGGCGCAACCGATGATCGCACCCCACAGCAGCGTGACGGTCGCGACGACCACGACGGCGGTCTGCGCGTGAGGTGCCAGCTCGAAGATGAAGTTGCTGCGCACGATCAGGTAGACGCCCGCGGTCACCATGGTCGCTGCGTGGATCAGGGCCGAGACCGGGGTCGGGCCCTCCATCGCGTCGAGCAGCCACGACTGCAGGGGCACCTGGGCCGACTTGCCGCAGGCCGCCAACAGCAGCAGCAGGCCCAAGATGGTCAAGGTCGTGTCGGACGCGCCGCTGGCCACGTGGCTGATGGTGGAGAAGTCGGTGGTGCCGAACGTCGCGAACATCAACGAGATGCCCATCGACAAGCCGATGTCGCCGACCCGGTTGACGATGAAGGCCTTCTTGGCTGCCGCAGCCGCGGAATCCTTGTGCTGCCAGAAGCCAATCAGCAGGTAGGACGCCAGGCCGACGCCCTCCCAGCCGAGGAACAGGCCGAGGAAGTTGCCCGAGAGAACCAGCACGAGCATCGCCGCGACGAACAGGTTGAGGTAGCCGAAGAACCGACGACGCCTCGGGTCGTGCTCCATGTAGCCGATCGAGTAGATGTGGATCAGGGAGCCGACACCGGTGATCAGCAGCAAGAACAGCGCCGACAGCGGGTCGTAGAGCAGGTCGAAGCCGACCTTCAGCCCGCCCGCCTCGAACCAGGTCCAGAGGTGCTGGGAGACCTGGCGGTCCTCGGCATCACGGCCCAGCAGCTGGAAGAACAACAGCAGGCTGACCAGGAACGAGCCGACCGGCAGCGCGGCGCCCAGCAGGTGACCCCATCGGTCGATGGCACCGCGCGCGAAGGGCGCGACCGCCAGGAGGACGAACGCACCCAGGGCGGGCAGCGCGACGATCAGCCACAGCAGACCGAACGCACCGTCGGCGGCACTCGGGTCGACGACGGGTATGCCGCCGGTCTCGTGCATTGGCAGGGCCATCAGGCTCGACATGGTGTGGTCCTCAGAACTTCAGCAGGCTCGCGTCGTCGACCGAGGCCGAACGACGGGTGCGGAAGATGGTCATGATGATCGCCAGCCCGACGACGACCTCGGCGGCAGCGACGACCATCACGAAGAAGGCCGCGACCTGTCCGTCGAGGTTGCCGTGCTGCTTGGCGAAGGCGACGAGCGCGAGGTTGCTGGCGTTGAGCATCAGCTCGACGCACATGAAGACGACCAGCGCGTTGCGCCGGGTCAGTACTCCCACGCACCCGATCGTGAACAGGATCGAGGAGAGCACGACGTACTGCGTCACGACCGGTCTCCTTCCGGCTCGTCGTCGACACGGTTGACCGGTTGGTCGCCGGCGAGCTGGCGTTCGACGCCCTGCACGTCGTCGGCCATGGCCGGCGCGGAGCGTACGGTGCCGCGCGCCGCCAGCACCCGGGAGACCGAGGCCTCGGCGGGAGTGCCGTCGGGCAGCAGCGCCGGGGTGTCGACCGCGTTGTGCCGGGCGTAGACACCGGGCGGAGGCAGCGCACCGAGGTGGAGGCCGTGCTCGGCGTAGTCGCGCACGCGCTGGTCTGCCAGCATCGCCTGCGTGGGCTTGGGCACCAGGCGCTCACGGTGGGCCAGCACCATCGCGCCCACGGCGGCCGTGATCAACAGGGCGCTGGTGGTCTCGAAGGCGAAGACGTAGCGGGAGAACAAGATGTCGGCGACGGCCGGCACGTTCCCGCCCTTGTTGGCGTCGTCGAGCCCGACCACGGTGCCGAGGGCGAGCTGGCTGAGCCCCACGACCAGGACCAGTCCGAGCAGCAGTCCGCCGACCGTGGCCAGCAGGCGCTGGCCGCGGATGGTCTCGACGACCGAGTCGGAGGCGTCGACGCCGACGAGCATCACCACGAAGAGGAACAGCATCAAGATCGCGCCGGTGTAGACGATGATCTGCACCGCGAACAAGAACGGCGCGTCGAGCACGGCGTAGAGCATCGCCAGGCTGATCATCACGACAGCCAGCAGGAGCGCGGCGTGCACCGCCTTGCGGACGAACAGGATGCCGAGGGCAGCCAGGACCATGACCGGCGCGAGGATCCAGAAGGTCACTGTCCAGCCTCCTGTCGCTGTGAGCCTTCCTGGCCGGACCGGTAGTCGCCGCGGTAGTAGGCGCCCTCGTCGTCGCCGAGGCGCATCGGGTGCGGCGGCTGCTCCATGCCGGGCAGCAGCGGAGCCAGCAGGTCGGACTTCTCATAGATCAGGTCGGCGCGCGAGCTGTCGGCCAGCTCGTACTCGTTGGTCATCGTCAGTGCTCGGGTCGGGCAGGCCTCGATGCACAGGCCGCACAGGATGCAGCGCAGGTAGTTGATCTGGTAGACGCGGCCGTAGCGCTCGCCGGGGCTGAAGCGTTCCTCGTCGGTGTTGGAGGCACCTTCGACGTAGATCGCGTCCGCCGGGCAGGCCCAGGCGCACAGCTCGCACCCGATGCACTTCTCCAGCCCGTCGGGCCAGCGGTTGAGCTGGTGGCGCCCATGGAACCGCGGGGCGGTCGGCAGCTTCTCGAAGGGGTACTGCTCGGTGACGACCTTCTTGAACATCGTCCGGAACGTGACGCCGAAGCCGGCGACAGGATCGATGAACTGCTCCTTGAAGCTCCTGGGCTGGTCACTGTGGCGGTCAGCCATCGATCTGCTC
The DNA here is from genome assembly GCF_015352445.1 of Nocardioides agariphilus. Lineage (GTDB taxonomy): Bacteria > Actinomycetota > Actinomycetes > Propionibacteriales > Nocardioidaceae > Nocardioides > Nocardioides agariphilus. The sequence continues at coordinate 105,993 of NZ_JADKPO010000012.1, read as the reverse complement.
CTCTGTGGTCACGCTCTCGGGCTCCTCGACTGCGACCGCGCCTGCCACGGACTGACCGGCAGCCGACGCGAGGCCGAAGACCAGCGGAGCGGCCGCCCCGCGAGCCGCGCCACCCACCGGCATCGCCGGCACCGGGTAGCCGCCTGCCTCGACCTGGCCGTCCTCGACCACCGGGCCGGCCTTCTCCTCGGCCGCGCGCTCCTCGTCGACGCCCACGAAGAACATCAGCAGGAAGATCACGGCCAGGACGCCGATGCCGATCAGGAGGTACTGACGGTCGATCTGGCCCTCGAGCGAGATCGAGCGGATGGTGCCGACGGCGATGATCCACACCAGCGCGATCGGGATCAGCCGCTTCCAGCCGAACGCCATGAACTGGTCGTAGCGCAGTCGGGGCAGCGAGCCGCGCAGCCAGATGAACATGAAGATGAAGAACAAGACCTTGCCGAAGAACCACAGCACCGGCCAGTAGCCCTGGTTCGCGCCCTCCCAGACCCGGTCGATCCAGAACGGCGCGTGCCAGCCACCGAGGAACAGCGTCGTGGCGAGGGCGGAGACGGTGGCCATGTTGATGTACTCGGCGAGGAAGAACAGCGCGAACTTCAGCGAGCTGTACTCGGTGTGGAACCCACCGACCAGCTCGCCCTCGGCCTCGGGGAGGTCAAAGGGCGCACGGTTGGTCTCGCCGACCATCGAGATGGTGTAGATGGCGAAGGACGGCAGGAGGATCAGCCCGAACCACAGGTCGTCTTGTGCCGCGACGATCTCGGAGGTCGACATCGAGCCGGCGTAGAGGAACACCGCGACCAGCGCCAGGCCCATCGCGACCTCGTAGGAGATCATCTGGGCACTGGAGCGCAAGCCGCCGAGCAGGGAGTACGTCGACCCGCTGGACCACCCGCCGAGCACGATGCCGTAGATCCCCATCGAGGCGACAGCCAGCACGAACAGCACGGCGACCGGCATGTCGGTCAGCTGGAGCGGGGTCCGGTGGCCGAAGAAGTTGACGACCGGCCCGAACGGGATCACCGAGAAGGCGATGAACGCCGGCACCGTCGCGATCACCGGCGCCAGGACGAAGACCACCTTGTCGGCGGCCTTGGGGGTGATGTCCTCCTTGAGCGCCAGCTTCACACCGTCGGCCAACGACTGCAGCAGGCCGAACGGGCCGTGCACGTTGGGGCCGATGCGGTGCTGCATCCGAGCGACGACCCGCCGCTCCCACCAGATGTTGAACAACGTGAGCAGCACCAGGACCAAGAAGACGAGCACGACCTTGATCAGGATCACCCACCAGGGATCCTTGCCGAAGTCGCTCAGGTCGGGGTTGTCGATCGCCAGCAAGGTGATCGAGCTTGTCGAGATCACTCGTCGGCTCCCTTCAGGGTGACCGTGCTGCCGGGCAGGCCGACCTCGGCCAGCAGTCCGCGACCGCTGGAGTTGGCCGGCAGCCACACGACGTCGTCGGCGATCTCGGCGATCGCGGCCGGCACCGTGACCGAGCCGCGCTCACCCGTCACGGTGATGCTGGGGCCGAGGGCGTCATAGACGTTGGCGCTCACCCGGGCCACAGCGACGCGGGCGGTGGCGCGGAGGTTGTCGTCGCCGTCTTGCATCCGGCCGTTGTCGAGCATCTGCTTCCAGGTCGCCAAGGTGACACCCGGGTCGGAGACGTCGTGGGCCTGGACAGGCTCGGGTGCGGCACGTTCGCCGTCCCACGGGCCCATCTCCTCCATCTGCGCCCTGGCCTCGGCCACCGTCCGGAACCCGAGGCTGGTGCCGAGCTCCTCGGCGATGCCGGCCAGGATCCTCAGGTCGGGCAGTGACGACGGCACGCTGAGCACGGCCTCGAAGGGCCGCGGGCGGCCCTCCCAGGTCACGAAGGTGCCGGCCTTGTCGCTCACCGGCGCCACCGGGAAGACCACGTCGGCCACCCGCGTCACGTCGCTCTCGCGCAGCTCGAGGGCCACCACGAACGACGCCCGGTCCAGAGCCGCGCGGAACGCTGCCGGGTCGGCGGTGTCGTCGGGGTCGACGCCACCGACGACGAGTCCGCCGACCTGGCCGGCGTTGACGGCGGCCACGATCTGGTCGGCGTCGCGGCCAGCGGTCTCGGGAAGACCGGAGACGCCCCACGTCGTGGCGGCATCGACCCGGGCAGCTGCGTCGGCCACGGGCCGCCCGCCGGGCAGCAGGTTGGGCAGGCAACCGGCCTCGACGGCACCGCGGTCACCCGCGCGCCGGGGCACCCAGGCAAGCTTGGCGCCGCTCTTACGGGCCACCTCGACCGCTGCGCTCAACGCGCCGGGCGCGGTCGCCAGGCGCTCGCCGACCAGGATCACCGAGCTGGAGTCGATGCCGTAGTCGCCGTGACCGAGCAGGTCTTGGAGGGCGAGGGCCTCGCGTCCGGGCTTGGTGGCGATGAGCTGGCCACCGAGCTTCTGGAGTCCGCGCGACTCGAAGGGCGCGATGGAGATGACGCGGGTGCGGCTGGCTCGGGTCGCCTTGCGCAGGCGCAGGAAGATCGCCCCGGCCTCGTCCTCGGGCTCGAGGCCGGCCAGGACGACGGTCGCGGCGCTCTCGAGGTCGGAGTAGGTCGCACCCTGGCGCAACACGACCTCGGATGCGAGGAAGGAGGTCTCCTCGGCCGAGAGCGGGCGGGCTCGGAAGTCGATGTCGTTGGTGCCGAGCGCGACGCGAGCGAACTTGCTGTAGGCGAAGGCGTCCTCGGCCGTGACTCGTCCGCCGGTCAGCACCGCCGAGGCACCGGCCTCGGCCAGTCCGCGCGCGGCGACGGCGAACGCCTCCGGCCACGAGGCCGGGCGCAGGCTGCCGTCGTCGTCGCGCACCTGGGGGTAGGTCAGGCGATCGGCCGCGTCCGCGTAGTGGAACGCGAAGCGGTCCTTGTCGGTGATCCACTCCTCGTTGACCTCGGGGTCGTTGCCCGAGAGGCGACGCATCACCTTGCCGCGCCGGTGGTCGACGCGGATCGCGGAGCCGCACGCGTCGTGCTCGGCGACCGACGGCGAGGAGACCAGGTCGAACGGCCGGGAGCGGAAGCGGTACTCGGCGGAGGTCAGCGCGCCGACCGGGCAGATCTGGATCGTGTTGCCCGAGAAGTAGGACTCGAAGGGCTCCTTCTCGTAGATCCCGACCTGCTGCAGAGCGCCGCGCTCGAGCAGGGCGATGAACGGGTCGCCCGCGATCTCCTCGGAGAAGCGGGTGCAGCGGGCGCAGAGCACGCAGCGCTCGCGGTCGAGCAGCACCTGGGCCGAGATGCTGATCGGCTTGGGGAAGGTGCGCTTCACGCCGCCTGTCGCGGAGAACCGGGACTCGCCGCGGCCGTTGGACATCGCCTGGTTCTGCAGGGGGCACTCGCCACCCTTGTCGCAGACCGGACAGTCGAGCGGGTGGTTGATCAGCAGGAACTCCATGATCCCCTGCTGCGCCTTGTCGGCGACCGGAGACGTGGCCTGGGTGTTGACCACCATGCCCTCGGCCACCGGCAGCGTGCACGATGCCTGCGGCTTGGGGAACGGGCGGCCGTTGCCGGCGTCCGGGATGTCGACCAGGCACTGGCGGCACGCGCCGACCGGCGCGAGCAGCGGGTGGTCGCAGAACCGCGGGATCTGTACGCCGACCTGCTCGGCCGCGCGGATCAGCAGGGTGTCCTTGGGCACCGACACGGCGATGCCGTCGATCGTCAGGTTGACCAGATCGGTCGTCGCCGCCTCGGTGGTCGAGCCTGTCGAGACCGTCATTTCGGGGTCCCCTCGGAGGCGTGAGCCGGGGGAGCCGCTTGGGGTCCCCGCGGCGTTGTGCGCTGGAGGAGCGAAGCGGGGGAAGTCACAACGTCGTGGGGTGAAGCGTTGCGGAGGAGGCGAACGGCTTCGTGGGGTGAAGTCATGCCAGGGCTCCTGAGGTGGCGAAGAGGGTCGAGGCGGCCGGGTCGAACGGGCAGCCGCCGTGGGTCAGGTGCGCGATGTACTCGTCGCGGAAGAACTTGATCGAGCTCTGGATCGGCGCGGCAGCGCCGTCGGCGAGCGCGCAGAACGACCGTCCCGCGATGTTGTCGCACTGGTCCAGCAGCAGGTCCAGGTCGGACTCCGAGCCGACGCCCTGCTCCAGCCTGGACAGCACCTGCACCAGCCACCAGGTGCCCTCGCGGCACGGCGTGCACTTGCCGCACGACTCGTGCTTGTAGAACTCGGTCCAGCGCAGGGTGGCGCGGACGACGCAGGTGGTCTCGTCGAAGATCTGCAGCGCGCGGGTGCCGAGCATCGAGCCCACGCCCGCGACGCCCTCGAAGTCGAGGGGCACGTCGAGGTGCTCGTCGGTGAGCAGCGGGGTGGAGGAGCCCCCGGGGGTCCAGAACTTCAGCTGGTGCCCGTCGCGGATGCCGCCGGCCAGGTCGATCAGCTCGCGCAAGGTGATGCCGAGCGGCGCCTCGAACTGGCCGGGGTTGGCGACGTGACCCGACAGCGAGAAGATGCCGTAGCCCTTGGACTTCTCGGTGCCCATCGAGGCGAACCACTCGTGGCCGTGCTCGATGATGCTGGGCACCGAGGCGATCGACTCGACGTTGTTGATCACCGTCGGGCTGGCGTAGAGGCCGGCCACGGCCGGGAACGGCGGCCGGAGGCGAGGCTGCCCGCGGCGGCCCTCGAGGCCCTCGAGCAGCGCCGTCTCCTCGCCGCAGATGTAGGCCCCGGCGCCGGCGTGCACGATCACGTCGAGGTCGTAGCCCGAACCGTGGATGTCCTGGCCGAGGTGGCCGGCGGCGTAGGCCTCGGCCACCGCCGCCTGCACCCGTCGGATCACGTGGAGCACCTCGCCGCGGATGTAGATGAAGGCCTTGTTGGCGCGGATCGCGAACGAGCTGATGATCACTCCCTCCACGAGCACGTGGGGGTTGGCCATCATCAGCGGGATGTCCTTGCAGGTGCCAGGCTCCGACTCGTCGGCGTTGACCACGAGGTACTTCGGCTTGGGGTTGTCCTGCGGGATGAACGACCACTTCATGCCGGTCGGGAAGCCCGCGCCTCCACGACCGCGAAGCCCGGACTCCTTGACCGCCTCGACGATCGCGCCCGGCTCCATGCCGAGTGCCTTCCTGAGGGCGCCGTAGCCGCCGCGGCTCTCGTAGGCCGGGAGGGTCCAGGCGCGCTCGGTGTCCCAGCTGTCGGTGAGGACGGGGGTGAGGGTGTCGGTCACTTGCCCTCCTCCGCTTCGCTGGTCGAGGAAGGCGCGCCAGCGCCTGTCTCGAGACCCGGTGAGTCAGGAGCCTTCCAGTCGTTCTCGCGCGCGAGCCGCAGGCCCACCAGCGAGGCCGGACCGGCGGCCGGGCCTTCGTCGACCAGACCGTCGGGGTACCCGGCGAGCACCCGCTCCGCCTGGCGCCAGGTGACGATGCGCGGGCCACGGGTGGAGCGGACCTCGTTGCCCGAACGCAGGTCATCGACGAGCTGGGTCGCCGACTCCGGCGTCTGGTTGTCCATGAACTCCCAGTTGACCATCATCACCGGCGCGTAGTCGCAGGCCGCGTTGCACTCGATGTGCTCGAGGGTGATCTTGCCGTCGGGCGTGGTCTCGTCGTTGCCCACGTCGAGGTGGTCCTTGAGTCGCGAGAAGATCGCGTCGCCGCCCATCACCGCGCACAGCGTGTTGGTGCAGACCCCGACGTGGTAGTCGCCGACCGGGCGGCGCTTGTACATCGTGTAGAAGGTCGCCACGCCGCTGACGTCGGCGGCACTGATCCCGAGGATGTCGGCGCACGCCTCGATGCCCTCCGGCGTGATCCGGCCGTGAGCCGACTGCACCAGGTGGAGCATCGGCAGCAGTCCCGACCGTGGCTCCGGGTAGCGCGCCGCGATCTGCTCCAGCTCGGCGTAGGTCTTGTCGTCGACCTGGGTCACCGGTCAACCCCTCCCATGACTGGGTCGATGCTGGCGATGGCCACGATCACGTCGGCGATCTGCCCACCCTCGCTCATCACGCTGGTGGCCTGCAGGTTGGTGAACGACGGGTCGCGGAAGTGAGCGCGGAACGGTCGCGTGCCGCCGTCGGAGACGACGTGGGCGCCGAGCTCGCCGCGCGGCGACTCGACCGGCACGTAGGCCTGGCCCGCCGGCACCCGGAAGCCCTCGGTCACCAGCTTGAAGTGGTGGATCAGCGCCTCCATCGACTCGCCCATGATGTGGCGGATGTGGTCGAGGGAGTTGCCCATGCCATCGCTACCGATCGCCAGCTGCGACGGCCAGGCGATCTTCTTGTCGGCGACCATCACCGGCGCGCCCTCGAGGTTGCGCAGCCGAGCAGCCGCCTGCTCGACGATGCGCAGCGACTCCCACATCTCGTTGAGGCGCACCCGGAACCGCCCGTAGGAGTCGCAGGTGTCCCACGTCTGCACGTCGAACTCGTAGTCCTCGTAGCCGGAGTAGGGCTGGGTCTTGCGGAGGTCCCACGCGTAGCCGGTCGAGCGGAGCACCGGTCCCGACATGCCGAGCGCCAGGCAGCCCTCGAGGTCGAGGTGGCCGACGCCCTCGAGGCGGCCCTTGAAGATCGGGTTGGCGTTGCAGAGCGCGGCGTACTCGGGCAGCCGCTTCTTCATCAAGGCGATGAAGTCCTTGATCTGGTCGAGCGCGCCGGGGGGCAGGTCCTGTGCCACACCGCCGGGACGGATGAACGCGTGGTTCATCCGCAGGCCGGTGATCAGCTCGAACAGGTCGAGCACCAGCTCGCGCTCGCGGAAGCCGATCGTCATCACCGTCAGCGCGCCGATCTCCATGCCGCCGGTGGCGATGCAGACCAGGTGGGAGGAGATGCGGTTGAGCTCCATGAGGAGGACCCGCATGACCTGGGCCTTCTCGGGGATGTCATCTGTGATGCCCAGGAGCCGCTCGACCCCGAAGACGTAGGTCATCTCGTTGTAGAAGGGGCTCAGGTAGTCCATGCGGGTGCAGAAGGTGACGCCCTGCACCCAGGAGCGGTACTCCATGTTCTTCTCGATGCCCGTGTGGAGATAGCCGATGCCGCAGCGGGCCTCGGTGACCGTCTCCCCCTCGATCTCGAGGATGAGCCGGAGCACGCCGTGGGTCGAGGGGTGCTGCGGACCCATGTTGACGACGACCCGCTCCTCGCCGATCTCGTCGCCCAGTCCGTCAGCCAGACCCTGGGTGATGGAGTCCCAGTCCTGGCCCGTGACGGTGAAGACCCTGCCCTCGTTGGTCTCGGCACCGGGCCCGGCGTAGACGTCGCTGGTCATGAGTAAGACCTCCGCTCGTCAGGCGGCGGGATGGTGCCGCCCTTGTACTCGACGGGGATGCCCCCGAGTGGGTAGTCCTTGCGCTGCGGGTGGCCCGGCCAGTCGTCGGGCATCAGGATCCGGGTCAGCGCCGGGTGGCCGTCGAAGACGATGCCGAACATGTCGAACGTCTCGCGCTCGTGCCAGTCGTTGGTCGGGTAGGTGTCGACGATGCTGGGGATGTGGGGGTCGGCGTCGGGGGCGGTGACCTCGACGCGGATCCGGCGGTTGTAGGTCATCGACAGCAGGTGGTAGACCGCGTGCAGCTCGCGGCCGGAGTCGCCGGGGTAGTGCACGCCGCTGACGCCCGAGCAGAACTCGAAGCGCAGAGCCGGGTCGTCGCGCAGGGTGCGGGCCACCACCGGGAGGTCCTCGCGCCGCACGTGGAAGGTGATCTCGCCACGGTCGATCACGACGCGGTCGAGCGGGATGGTCGACTCGAGCGCGTCGGCCACCTCGTCGTACCAGCCGCCGAAGGGCCGCTGGGCGGCGCCGGGGAGTACGACGGGCGCCACCAGGCCGCCGTACCCGCTGGTGTCGCCTGAGTCGCCAGCGCCGAACATGCCACGGCGCAGCCCGACCGCCTGCTCGACCTGCGCGTCATCACGGACGATGTCGGTGGAGGGGTCCTGCGTGTTGTCGCTCACCGCAGCAGGCCTTTCAGGTCGCTGGTCGGCAGGGCCTTGAGAGCGCTGGCCTCCTGGGCCTCGATCTCCTTGCGGCGGTTGGGACCGAGCTTGGCGTGCTGGACCTGGTCGTGGAGCTTGAGGATCGCGTCGATGAGCATCTCGGGACGCGGCGGGCAACCGGGGAGGTACATGTCGACCGGGACGACGTGGTCGACGCCCTGCACGATCGCGTAGTTGTTGAACATGCCGCCGGAGCTCGCGCACACGCCCATCGCCAGCACCCACTTGGGCTCGGCCATCTGGTCGTAGATCTGGCGCAGCACCGGAGCCATCTTCTGGCTGACCCGGCCGGCCACGATCATCAGGTCGGCCTGGCGCGGGCTGGCCCGGAACACCTCCATGCCGAAGCGGGCCAGGTCGTACTTGGGACCACCGCTGGTCATCATCTCGATCGCGCAGCACGCCAGGCCGAAGGTCGCCGGCCAGAACGACGCCTTGCGCATGTAGCCCGCGACGCCTTCGACGGTCGTCAGCAGCACGCCGCTGGGCAGCTTCTCCTCAAGACCCATCAGTCAGCTCAATCCCACTCGAGGCCGCCGCGGCGCCATACGTACACGTAGGCGACGAACACGGTGGCGATGAAGATGACCATCTCGACCAGCCCGAAGAACGCCATCGCGTCGAAGCGCACGGCCCAGGGGTAGAGGAAGACGATCTCGATGTCGAAGACGATGAAGAGCATCGCGGTGATGAAGTACTTGACCGGGAACCGGCCGCCTCCCACGGGCTGGGGCGTGGGCTCGATGCCGCATTCGTAGGAGTCGAGCTTGGCCCGGTTGTAGCGCTTGGGTCCCGTCAGGCTGCTGACCACCACCGAGAAGACCGCGAATCCGGTCGCCAGGAGGGCCAACGCCAAGACCGGCGTGTACAGCTCCATGCCGTGTGCGTCCTTCCAGCCTCGTTCGGCTCCGCTCCGGCTGTGATCCTGGTCACGAGATTGTGCCCTTGTGAACAGGTTCACGAGCGAAGCCGCGGCACAGTCTAGGACTCACCGCGACCCCTCCGAAACCCGGGGTTCGGCAGGTCGAGACGCCGCCTACCTGGTTCCGGCGAAGGCGCGGTGCAGCGCGACGATGCCGCCGGAAAGGTTCTTCCACTGCGTACGACGCCAGCCGGCGTCGGTGATCACGGCCGCGAGGCCGGCCTGGTCGGGCCACGCGCGGATCGACTCGGCGAGGTAGACGTAGGCGTCGGGCGAGGACGAGACGCCGCGGGCGATGGTGGGCAGCGCCTTCATCAGGTACTCGAGGTAGGCGGTGCGCAACGGGGGCCACGTCGGGTGGCTGAACTCGCAGACGACCAGACGCCCTCCGGGCTTGGTCACCCGGAGCATCTCGCGCAGCCCGGCGCCGGGGTCGACGACGTTGCGCAGCCCGAAGGAGATGGTGACCGCGTCGAAGGTGTCATCGCCGAACGGGAGCCGCGTGGCGTCACCGGCGGTGAACAGCAGCTGCGGACGCGCACGCTTGCCGACAGCCAGCATGCCCAGGGAGAAGTCGCACGGCACGACCAACGCACCCGCCTCGGCGAACGGCACGCTCGATGTGCCGGTGCCGGCCGCGAGGTCGAGCACCCGCTCCCCCGGTCTCGCACCGACTGCGTCGAGAACTGCCTTGCGCCACCGGCGGTCCTGACCCATCGAGAGCACGTCGTTGGTCACGTCGTAGCGCCGGGCCACCGCGTCGAACATCCGCTGGACGTCGGACGGCTGCTTGTCCAGGTCGGCACGCGTCACCGGACGAGCGTATTGCGGCCCAGGACACAGCAACCAAATGCCGGGGTTCTGCGTCTTCTGCACACAGACTCAAAGGCGTCGGGCGCTTCCCCAACGACATGGCCCCGTACTGCCCGACAAAGAAAGGCAACACCCATGACCCCGACGCGCTCCCGGGCTCGCGTCTTCGCGATCTCAGTCGTCAGCACGCTCCTCCTCGCCGCCACCGCGTACGGCGTCGGTGTGGCAGTCGCGAACTCCACCTCCGCCGGTCCCGAGCTCGGGCCGCGCATCGCGCGGCCCGCCGGCCAGGCTCCGGACGACAACACCGGCAAGCCGACCCCGCAGTCGCCCAGCCCCTCGACGGACCCCGAGCCCGGACCCGTCGAGCCCGCCGTCGACGAGCCCACCCTGCCGTGGATCGTGCTGCGCCCCGGCGACAAGGGCGAGCAGGTGCGCGAGCTCCAGCAGCGGCTCTACCAGCTCGAGTGGCTGCCCGAGGTCACCACCGGTGTCTACGACGCCGCCACCAAGCAGGCCGTCACCGGCTTCCAGGTCAAGCGCCACCTCAAGGGCACGGGCGTGCTCGACCGCGTCACCTGGCGGCGACTGCAGGCCCGCACCGAGACGCCGACGCACGATGCGAAGTACAACGTCTTCCACCCCGGTCCGGCGATCCTCCAGGCCGGCGACAGCGGCGACGACGTGCGCGATGCTCAAGCAAGGTTGAAGCAGATCGCCTGGATCTACGGCGACGTCACGGGCACCTACGACAAGGGCACTGTCGAGGCGGTGCGCGGCTTCCAGGGCAAGCGGCAGATCCCTGTCACCGGTGTCATCGACGAGCGCACGCTCGACCGGCTGCACGCGATGACGGTGACGCCGTCCCACGAGGAGCTGTTCAACATCGAGCCCAAGCCTGGTGCCCTCGACCCGCGCTGCCGCACCGGACGCGTGCTCTGCATCGACAAGACCAGCCGCACCCTGCGCTGGGTCATCGAGGGCAAGGTCCAGCTCACGATGGACGCGCGCTTCGGCTCGACGCTCAACGACACCCCCACGCGCGAGGGCCTGTTCCACGTCTACTTCATGAACGCCGACCACGTGTCCAAGCTCTACGGCTCGTCCATGCCCTATGCGATGTTCTTCTCCGGCGGCCAGGCCGTGCACTACTCCTCGGACTTCGCGACCGTCGGCTACTACGGCGCCTCGCACGGGTGCGTCAACATCCGCGACTACGACGGCATCAAGTGGCTGTTCTCGCAGGTGCGCGTCGGCGACGCAGTGGTCGTCTACTGGTCCTAGCCACACCCGCGCTGCTGTGCGTCAGGCGGCCCACCCCTGCGAGGACACCTCCGCCAGACGGCTCGTCGCCAGGGTCGTGGTCGCCGGCATCGTGCCCGGCCACTGTGGGACACATGCGCACTCGTCGGAGCACGGCAGGTAGGTGTGCCGCGGGTGGGCACACCCGGGGCAGGGCATGTCGTGACTGAGGTGGGTCGAGCCCAGCTCGGCGGTGTCCCACATGGCTTCTCCTCGTGCGATGGACCGTGCTGATCCGGTCGATGTGGTCACCGTGCACCCGCCCGCTGAGGTGACGCCGAGGGCGAGCAAGCCACACCAGCACGGCCTCGCTCGCGCTGACTCGCCTCAGTTCCTCCTCAGTGCGAGGACGCACCGTTCGGTCCCACGAGCCGCCCACCCGGGCGGCAGATGATCCGGAGGAACGACATGGACCACACTCCCGCCACCACCCGCGCCGCCTCGCCCGCGGTCGCCGACCATGGCCACGAAGGGCGCACCCGCCGCAAGCGCCGGATCGTCCTGCGGGCCCTGGTGCCCGTGCTCATGGCACTCACGATGCTGTTCGGATCGGCCACCAGCGCATCGGCGGCGTACACCTACTCGCACACCGACACCTTCGCCCAATGGGACAGCACGGGCTCGAGGGTCTACATGAAGGGCGGGGTGAACTGGTACAAGGACGGATGGCTGACCCCGGTGTATCGAGGGGAGTACCGGAACCCGAGCTACGTCATCTTGAACACGACGGGCTGCCTGTGGGTGAAGGTGACCTGGAACACGCTCACCGGCACCGCTTCGTGGCCTCCCTCCGCGAGCAGCAACGCCGTCTCGGACGGCTACTACCGGGCTTGCGGGCCCAGGGGGACCTACGTCTACCTCAACGGCATCGCCTACGCCTCGCACGCTCTGTACGGGTCGAAGGTCTGCATCGGCTACTCGTACTACGCGACGTACACCCTGCGCCGCTACGACAGCTGCCACAGCATGCACAACTGACCGCGCGGTCGTCGACGCCCCTGTCGGGGGGAGGGGCGTCGACGCACGCGCCGGCGATGCGGGACGCCGCAGGCCGTCCGAGTACGGTGTGAGCGTGTCGAGCACGCCCCTTGTCGACCCGGCGCTCACTGCCCGCACTGTCGCTCTCGACCTGCCGGTCACCGATCTGCTCGACCTGCTGCCGCTGGACTCCCCGGTCGCCTGGCTGCGCCGCGGTGAGGGAATGGTCGCGTGGGGCGTCGCCGCCGAGCTGCGCAGCCGCGGAACGACACGCTTCGCCGATGCGAACAAGTGGTGGGACGAGACCACCAGCCGAGCGATCGTCCACGACGAGGTCGGCGAGCCCGGCACCGGCCTGGTCTGCTTCGGCACGTTCGCGTTCGCCGACGAGCCCGGCGAGTCCGTGCTCGTGGTCCCGGAGGTCGTCGTCGGTCGGCGCGGCGGCGTGACCTGGGTGACGACCATCGGCGCCGGCACCCTGACGGCGCCGACGGTCCGGGTGGCCGAGCCGCCGGCCCCGCCGGTCGACGTGGCCTTCGCCGACGGGGCTCTCGACAGCGAGCGCTGGATGGGCGTGGTCGCCGACGCCGTCGCGCGCATCAACGCGGGCGACCTCGAGAAGGTCGTCTTGGCTCGCGACCTGGTCGCGACTGCCGACGCACCCGTCGACGTACGTTGGCCGCTGCACCGCTTGGCCGATGACTACCCGATGTGCTGGACCTTCCACGTCGACGGGCTGTTCGGCGCGACGCCCGAGATGCTCGTCCGCCGTGAGCGCGGCCTGGTCACCTCGCGCGTCCTCGCCGGCACCATCCGACGCACGGGCGACGACACTGCCGACCTGGCTCTTGCCGCCACCTTGGCCCGCTCCTCGAAGGACCTCGAGGAGCACGAGTACGCCGTACGGTCGGTCGCCGAGGCGCTCGAGCCCCACTGCTCTTCGATGAACGTGCCGGAGGCGCCGTTCGTCCTGCACCTGCCCAACGTGATGCACCTGGCCACCGACGTCGCCGGTGTCGTCCACGACGCAGCAACGGTCTCCTCGCTCGAGCTGGCGGCCTCGCTGCACCCGAGCGCAGCAGTGGGCGGCACTCCGACGGCGGTCGCCACGCGGCTGATCTCCGAGATCGAGAACATGGACCGAGGCCGCTACGCCGGCCCGGTCGGCTGGATGGACGCCAACGGCGACGGCGAATGGGCACTGGCCCTGCGCTCCGCCGAGGTGCGGGGCTCGACCGTGCGGCTGTTCGCCGGCTGCGGCATCGTCGCCGACTCCGACCCCGAGGCCGAGCTGGCCGAGGCGCAGGCGAAGTTCCTGCCGGTGCGCGACGCGCTCACCGACTGAACGGGAAGGCTGACTCCATCTCGGCGAGCTACTTCGAGTGCGGGGCCACGTCCTCCCCGCTGTGAGCCGTCTGGGCAGTCAGACGAGATCGGCGCCGTCGGGCACCCGGGCGTAGGCCTGGGTGTCCGGCAGCAGCCGGCTCAGATGTCCGTCGACGATGCCGAGGCCGGCCTCGGAGTAGACCCGGTCATGGATGGCCAGGTTGCGTGGTGCGCCGACCAGTCGTGCGAAGTCGACGGCCTCGGAGACCTTCATCCACGGCGCCGACACCACCACGCAGAGCAGGTCGACGGGCTCTCCCGGCGGGGTGAGCGCGTCGCCGGGATGGAACACCTTCTGGTCGCCCGATGGGGTGGCCAGCGTGACGACGTACCCGCTGTTGTCGAACCGTGGCAGGTCGGGATGGATCACGGCGTGCTGCTCACCGACAGCTCGCACCGGCAGTCCGGCGGCCTCGAAGGTCTGCTCCGGGGACACCACGGTGAGCTGCTCGGCGACCTCGGGTGAGTCCTCGCGGATCCGCTGGGCGACCGCGTCGATGGTGAACACCGGCGCCGAGGCCCGCACCAGGTGGGCCGGGTGATAGTGGTCGGGGTGCTCGTGGGTGACCAGCACGGCGTCGGCGCCGTCGACCGCCTCCGGCTGGGTGAAGCCACCGGGGTCGATGACCAGCGTGTGGCCGTCGTGCTCGATCCGGATGCAGGAGTGGCCGAACTTCGTGATCCGCATGCTCCCCAAACTAGGCCGTCGCGGCTTGACCGACGACGCCGAGCACGCGGGCGACCTCCTCGGCGGCCTCGCCCAGTCGATGCCCCAGCGGCAGCGCTGCTCCGCCGACGCGGCTCTGATGGCCGCCGCCCACGAACACCTTCAGGTCCGGCCGCGCGGCGATCAGCGCTGCAACGGTGTCGCGCACGGCGGGGACGTCGTCGGAGGAGGGTACGCCGACCACCACCGCCGCCGGTCGCTGGTCGGTGGCCGTCACCACCCAGGTCTCGGCCGGCAGGTCGCTGCCGACGTAGAGCACGGCCAGCCCCGCCCTGCGCAGCGCCACCGCGAACGCCAGCACGCCGAGCTCGTGTCGAGAGCCGCGCGCGAGTCCGACGACCACGCGCGGCCCGTCGGGGTTGGTCGGCGCCGCGTCGTAGGCGGCCGCCAGTCGTCGCTGCACGGCGGCGCTGACGAAGTGCTCACCGGCGACCGTCACCTTGCCGCGGTGCCAGGCCGAGCCCAACGAGATCAGGGCCGGCATCAGCCAGGTGTCGACGACGTGCTCGAAGTCGTCGCGCTCGAACATCTCCGCGAGCACGGTCTCGAGGGCGTGTGCGTCGAAGTCGGTGGCCATGGCGACGAGCACAGCGACGTCGCCCGCCGGGTCATCGACGGCGACGGGGACCTCGTCGCCGGTCGGCGGGCTGGCAAGCGGCCCTGCCGTCGTACCGGATCGCACCTGCTCTGCCGCCAGTCGAGGTGGCCAACCGGCCTCCACGAGAGCGCGCATCGCCGAGAGACGACTGATGGCGGCGTCGTCGTAGAGCCGGTAGCCGCCCTCGGTGCGTACGGGCGCGACAACGCCGTAGCGGCGTTCCCACATCCGGAGGGTGTCGGGCGGGATGCCGGTCATCGCGGCGGCGTGCTTGACCGAGTACACGGGCGACAGCGTACGCCCATACCTTCGACAAAGACTGGACAAATCTCAATGGGCGAGGCAGACTCCTCAACGTAGGACAAACCTTGGACACTCTGTCCAGCCACCTTGACCAGGAGTTGATCGCCATGCAGCACACGACCACCCGCATCGGACTCGGCATCGCGGCCTTCGGCCTCGCAGCCGCGGGAGCCGTCGTCACCGCGCAGCCGGCCTCAGCCGCACCGGACACTGCCTGCCAGCGAGCCGGCCTCAAGGTGCTCAAGGACGCCGGGCTGCTCCCGACCGTTGCCAGCAGCGGCCTCCCCATCAGCCTCGCTGTCTCGGTCGGCGTCGTCCCCCGCGAGGGCACCGACGTCAGCGCGTTGCCCGACCCGCTGCCGCTCAGCGTCGTCCTCGCCGACCACCGGGCCGGGGACAACAGCCTGTTCCTCTACCCCTGGTGCTGAGCGCCGACTGAACTCCGCCGGGGACCGGTCAAGGCCCGACGCGGTCCCCGGCGGGCTTACGGATTGGCGCTGACCGCCTCACGTTCACCACAATCCACCCGTGCTCGAGGTGGTCATCGCCGGTCTCGTCACCGGCTGGGCCATCGCCATCCCGATCGGCGCCGTCGGGGCGCTGCTCGTCGCCCTGACCGCCCGCACCTCGATACGCACGGGCTCGGCTGCTGCGCTCGGCGTAGCGACCGTCGACGGTGCGTATGCCGCAGTGGCGGTGGTCGGCGGCGCGGCGCTGTCGACCAGGCTCGAGCCGTACGCCGGGTGGCTGCGCGCCGCGTCTGCCCTGGTGCTGCTCGGCATCGCCGTGCTCACGGTGTGGATGGGCCGACGCAGCAGCGGCCGCAGCTCTGCGGCCCCTGCCTCGGCCCGCGACCTGCTGCCGTGGCAGGCGTTCCTGGCGTTCGTGGCCCTCACGGCCGTCAACCCGACCACGGTCGTCTACTTCGCCGCCGTCGTGATCGGCAACCCGCACCTGGCCGATGGCTGGGCCCAGGGCATCGTGTTCGTACTGGCCGCCTTCGTCGCCAGTGCCTCGTGGCAGCTGGCCCTCGCAGGCCTCGGCGCCGTCTTGGGCCGCCAGGTGACCAGCAAGCGCGGCCGGGTCGTCACCGCCTGGGTCTCGGGCGTGGTCATCGCTGCTCTCGCGGTACGTACGCTCCTGGGGTGACGGCGGGACGTCATACGAAGTGGTCGCTATGGCGACCAGAACGTATGACGTCCTGGGTCTCGGCGCACAGGCCCGGCACAGTCAGGACGGCTAGTGTCCGACGCATGGGTTTCATGGACAGGGCCAAGGAGGCCGTGGACGACCTCCGGGCGAGCTTCGCCACCAACGAGGTGCGCGACTCCGAGCAGGCCTACCGCGACCTGGGCATGCTCGCCTACCTGACGACGACCGGACGGCCGATCGACGATGCCGACCGGCAGCGACTGGTCAACACGATCTGGGCGGTCGAGCAGCAGGGCAAGCTCCCACCGTTCCGCCTGGTGACGCCCTCGCCCACACCGCCGCCACCACACGGCTCCGCCCCCACTCCATCTCAGCAGCAGCCTCCGCCCGGCTGACCCCGCGCGCGTGCTTGTAACGCGGGGTCAGCCCATCTGCCCACGTGTCCGGACGCTGGGGCAGATGGGATAACCCCGCGTTACATGGGGGCTGGGCCTACGCGGTCACGTGGTGCACGAAGCACCAGCGCCAGTCCTCGAGGGGCTCGGCGGACTGGATGACGGGATGGGTGGTCTCGCGGAAGTGGGCGGTGGCGTGCCGGCGTACGGACGAGTCGCAGCAGCCGATGTGCCCGCAGTCCAGGCACAGCCGCAACGACACCCAGGTGATGCCCTCCTCGACGCACTTCTGGCAGACCGGGCCGGGGTCCTGGTCGACCTCCTGCACCGGCCGGGCGTCGAGGTGGTCGCAGGAGGCGCCGGTGCTTCGCAACCGTGAGTACTCCGTCTTGAGCTCCTCGCGGCTGGTCTGCGCGACGTCGATCATCGACTCCTCGACGTCGAGCATCGCCAGCACCTCGGTGACCACGTCGCTGGCGACCTGGCCCGCGTCGCGCACCTCCAGGACCCGCCGGCGCTCGGCCTCGATCATCGCCAGCCTGACGCGGGCATACAGCTCGCTCGGGGTCTCGACGTCCGCCTGGGTGCCGAGTCGCTCCCAGGCGGCGAAGTTGCGCTGCTCGATGCGCTGCTTGACCAGCTTGACCACGCCCTGGGTGTCGTCGTACTCGATGTCCTGCAGCACCTTGAAGCCGGCCTTCGATGCCTGCTGGAGCAAGGTGGCGCGGGCCAGTGCGTCCTCCATCGGGTCGGGCGCCGGTACGCGCAGACGACGCGCCAGCACGGGAAGGGTCAGGCCCTGGACGAACAACGTGCCGGCCACGACGGTGAACGCGATCAGCAGCAGCACTTCGCGGTACTCCGTGCCGGGCTCGATCACGAAGGCCGCCGCCAGCGTGACCACGCCGCGCATCCCCGCCCAGCCCAGGATGAAGGTGAACGTCCACGGCGGTCGCATGCCGGTGATCGGATCGCGCCCGGGACGCACCAGCAGGTAGCGCGCGAAGAACACCCACACCAGCCGCATCACCACGCAGCCCAGCAGTACGGCGGCGCACACGGCGACGATCCGACCGGTCGAGAGCGAGCTGTTGGAGACGTCGTCGATGATCCAGCCGGCCTGGAGGCCGATCAGCAGGAAGACGGTGTTCTCGAGGACGAAGGCGATCGTGCGCCAGTTCATCCGCTCGGCGATCCGCGACTGGGCGGTCTGCACGATCGGCGCCTTGTGTCCGAGCAGCAGACCGGCGACGACGACGGCGATCACGCCGGAGGCCTCGATCTTCTCCGCCGCGATGTAGGCGCCGAAGGGCACCACGAACGAGATCGCGGTGTCCAAGACCGGATCGCTGATCAGCTTGCGCAGCTTGGCCACGATCACGAACACGACGAACCCGACCAGGCCGCCACCGAGGGAGGCGACCAGGAAGTCCGCTCCCACGTGCATCGCGTCGACGCCCTGGTGGTCGACGCCGACGCCCGTGGCCGCGAGGGCGGTCCGCAGCGCGACCAGCGCCGTGGCGTCGTTCAACAGCGACTCGCCCTCGAGGATCGTCACCACGCGCCGTGGCAGCCCGATGCGTCGTGCCACCGCTGTCGCGGCGACCGCGTCGGGGGGCGCCACCACCGCACCGATCGCGATCGAGATCGCCCAGGAGATGCCTGGGATCATCGAGTGCACGATGACGCCGACGCCCAGCGTGGTGAACACGACCAGCCCTACGGACAGCAGCAGGATCGGCCGGCGGTTGGCGTTGAAGTCGACCAAGGAGGTCTGGATCGCCGCGGCGTAGAGCAGCGGCGGCAGCAGTCCCAGCAGCACGACCTCGGACTCGAGGTGGATCTCGGGAACGCCCGGCACGTAGGACCCGACCACTCCCGCCGCGATCAGCAGGAGCGGCGCCGGGAAGTCCAGCCGATCAGCCAGTGCCGTGAAGGCGAGCACCGAGACAGCCAGCACGACGAGCAGTACCGCGACTTCCACGGCCCCATCTTGTCCGATTCGTCAGTACTTCCTACGAGGCGCCCACCCGCAGGACCACTGACGAATCGCGGGTCAGGCTGGTTCCGCGACCCAACGCATCGGGTCGCCCCAGCCAAGCCCCTCGATGCCGTGCTTGGCGAAGGCCAGCACCACCAGGGTGCGGCGGTGGGCGGCGAAGGTCAGCACGTGCGCGATCATCCCGCCGTAGGTGAACACCTCGGCCGGCTCGCACAGCGCGTCGACGAACGTGTCCCCGATCCGGCCGGCGTCGGCGACGTCGCGGACGTGGGAGAGGTACGTCGGGCCCTCGACCGCCAGACGCTCGCGCATCGAGCTCAGCGACTCGTGCTCCTCGACCGACCAGTCGTAGTCGCGGGTGGCCATCGCGGCGTTCCACATGCCCATCTGGCCGATCAGCCTGCTGAGCAGGGAGCGGATCGACTGCCGGTCCTCGTCGACGTTCAGCTCGATCGCCTCGTCGAGCTGGTCGTCGGAGAGGCGTTCGGCGAGCCGAACCATCTCTCCGGTGAGCCAGATGTGGTGCTCGACCATCTTCGTGAGCAGTTCCATGGGAGTGACCTCGTCTCGTGCGGGCAGGCGGATGCTGCCGGGTGGGTGGAAGTGGACGCCGCTGGGCGCGGCGATCTGGAGGTGGCCGGGCTTCTTGCGCCAGGTGGCCGGGGTCTCGCCGTACGCCTGCTTGAACGCCCGGGTGAATGCCTCGTGCGAGCCGTACCCCGCCTCGACGGCGACGTCGAGGAGCGGAGCGCGGGTGGTGATCATCCGGTACGCCGCCCGCTCCAGCAGGATGCGCCGGCGGAAGGCCGCAGGTGGCTCGCCCGCGACCGCCTTGATCATCCGGTCGAAGTGGAAGCGCGAGAAGTGCAGCCGCATCGCGAGCTCGTCGCCCGATGCCCAGCCGTTCGTCTCGTGGTCGTCGAGCACCTCGGCAAGCGTGTCGACGAAGGCCACGAAGGTGTCCCGAGCGATCGTCATCGTGGCCATGCCCCCATCGTGCTGGCGCGCCTCGCGGGCGGCTTGATCACTGTTGCGCGAGTGCCCTGATCCGCTGGTCGAGCTCGCGTCGGTTGTCGCGACGCACCCTGACCTCGACCACCTCGATGCCGCCGTTGGGCGAGGCCAGCGCCTGCTCGAGCTCGGGCAGTGACTCGACCCGCCAGTGCGGGGTGCGGGTCGCGGCGCAGAGCGCGGCCAGGTCGACGCCGTGAGGAGTCCCGAACAGCCGGTCGAACCGGTCGGCGTGGGCGGACGCGCCCTGCTCCAAGGTGGCGAAGATCGAGCCGCCGTCGTCGTTGACGACCACGATCGTCAGGTCGGGCTCGGGGTCGTGCGCGTCGTGGACCAGCCCGTTGACGTCGTGGAGGAAAGTGACGTCTCCCAGCAGGGCGAAGCTCCGGGTCGAGTCGCGGCCGAGCGCAGCTCCGATCGCCGTGGAGACCGTGCCGTCGATCCCCGAGAGACCGCGGTTGGCGATGGTCTTGCGACGCGTGCCGACGTCGTAGCGCGGCACCATCAGGTCGAGGTCTCGCACCGGGTTGGAGGCGCCGACGACCAGCAGTCCGCCGGCCGGGAGCGCGCGGGCCACCGCGCCCGCGACGGCGTACGGCGTGACCTCGCCCTCGGCGGCCAGCAAGCGGTCGAGCGCGTTGCCCGTCTCCGCGTCGGCGGCCTTCCAGCGGTCGAACCAGTCGCTGTCGTCTGCGTCCTCCACCTCCGGCCAGGCATCGAGACGGGCATCGAGACGGGCATCGAGACGGGCATCGAGATGGGCAGCGACCGGGAACGGGCGCTCTCGCCACGCGCCGCGGCTCGCCACCGACAACACCTCGACCTGCTCGCGCTGGAGCAACCGTGTCACCGGCCGGCTCAGGGTCGGGTGCCCGAAGACGACCACTCGCTCGATCTCCTCGCCGAGTGGTCCGCCGAGGAGCAGCCGGTAGGTACGGATCGCCGCGTCCCCCGTCCTGCTCCCGCTCGTCGGTTCGGCCAGCAGCGGCCACCGCCCCTGCTCGGCCAGCACTCGCGCCGGTGGCCCCGCGTCGTCGCCGGCTACGACGACGGTTCGCGGGCCTTGGACGATCACCGCACCGGAAATTTCTGGTGCTCGAGGCCCCTTTCTCGAAGCCGTCTCGACAAGCTCGACCACCGAGGAGGGATCCCATCGATCACTCGGAACCAACGGCTCGTCGAGCTGGACGTTCAGGTGCAGCGGACCTCCGCCGAGGCCAAGGGCGGTGCGGGCCACGTCGCGGTCGGCGGGGCCCAGGTCGACGTACGGCACCAGCGGACCGAAGATGCCGACCTGGTCGGTCGTCTGGTTGGCGCCCGTACCTCGCAGGCGGGCAGGACGGTCGGCCGTGACGGCCACCAGCCGCACACCAGCATGGGCGGCCTCGAGCATCGCCGGGTGCAGGTTGGCGACGGCCGTGCCCGATGTGCAGATGACGGCGGCCTGGCTGCCGACCTTGGTCAGGCCGAGGGCGAGGAAGCCGGCCGAGCGCTCGTCGATCCGGGTGTGCAAGCGCACCAGGCCGGCCTCCGCCGCGTCGAACGCCGCAAACGACAGGGGCGCGTTGCGCGACCCGGGCGCGACCACCACCTCGCGGACGCCCGCGCCAACCAGCGCCGAGACCACGGCGCGGGCCAGCTCGGTGGAGGTCATGTCCGCGGGGTGGGTCATGACGACTGATCCTGTACGTCGAGCAGCCGGGCCCGCCAGTGCGCCTCGCGATCCGCGGCAGCAGCCGCCCGCCCGAGGCGCGTCCGGCTGACGGCGGGGACGCGCACCGGCAGATGACCGTCGACGGGGACGAGCGGCTCGTCGACCAGGTCGTCGGCGAGCATGCCCGAGGTGGCCAGACCGCAGGCAAGGTCCAGCTCGGGCAGTGCCGCCGCCAGGGCCACCCCCGCGGCGAGCCCGACCGAGGTCTCCAGCGCAGACGACACCACGACCGGCAGGCCGATCTCCTCGGCGATCCGCAGGCAGGCGCGCACGCCGCCGAGTGGCTGCACCTTCAGCACCGCTACGTCGGCCGCCTCGAGATCGCGCACCCGGTAAGGATCCTCGACCCGGCGAATCGACTCGTCGGCGGCGATCCGCACCGACGTACGTCGCCGCACGACGACCAGGTCCTCGACGGCGGCGCACGGCTGCTCGACGTACTCGAGCCCGCCGGCGGCGCGGTCGAGCACGGCGATCGACGACACGGCCTCGTCGATGTCCCAGGCACCGTTGGCATCGACGCGGATGCGGCCCTGGGGCCCGAGCGCGTCCCGCACGGCCTCCAGGCGGGCCTGGTCGTCGGCCAGGCGAGCACCCGGATCGGCGACCTTGACCTTGGCGGTGCGGCACCCCGACCGACTCACTAGTGCATGGGCGTCCTCGGGGGAGACGACCGGCACGGTGACGTTGACCGGAACCCGATCCCGCACCGGCTCAGGCCAGTCGCCGGCGGCCGCCTCGAGAGCACAGCGCAGCCATGGGAGTGCCTCTGTGGAGTCGTACTCCAAGAACGGGCTCCACTCACCCCAGCCGGCCTCGCCGCGCAGCAGCAGCCCTTCGCGCACGGTGATCCCACGGAACCGCACCCGCATCGGGATCGACCACACGACGACGTCGGCGAGCTCAGGCATCGGCGCCCCGCAGCGTTCGCCGGTCGACCTTTCCGTTGCGCAGCAAGGGCATCTCGTCGAGCAGCCGCAGCTCGCGCGGTGCCCACGACCGCGGATGCACCGCGGAGACCCAGTCGCGAAGGTCGTCGAGCGTCACGTCACCGACGACCCAGGCCACGACGCGCTCACCCCACTCGTCGTCGGGCAGGCGGCCGACGTCGACGGCGGTGACCCCAGGGTGCTCGCGCAGGCGCGCCGCGACGACCCCCGTAGGCACCTTCACGCCCCCGGAGATCACCATGTCGTCGAGCCGGCCCAGGACGTGCAGGCGGCCGTCCTCGTCGAAGCGCCCCGCGTCCGCCGTGAGGAACCACCCACCGACCAGGACCTCGTCGGTCAGCTCCGGGTCGCCGTCGTAGCTGTCGAACAACGTCGGCCCGCCTATCCGGATCCGTCCGTTGGGCCCGATGGCGACCGCCACACCGTCGAGCGGCAGCCCGTCGTACACGCAGCCACCTGCTGTCTCGGCCGAACCGTAGGTCGCGATGGCACGGATCCCCGCCTCGCGCGCCCGGACGCGCAGCTCCTTGTCCACGGGACCACCGCCGACGAGCACGGCCGCGCAGTCGGCCAGCGCCCGCAGGTCCTCCGGTGATTGCAGGGCACGGCTGAGCTGGGTCGGCACCAGCGAGACGTACGGCGAGCCGCCAGCCGCAGCCACAGCGGCGGCGAGCGTGCCGTGGTCCTCGAGCAACACGGGCCGATGCCCTGCCACCAGTGACCGGCACACGACCTGGAGTCCCGCGACGTACGTCGGCGGTAGCGCCAGCACCCACGGCCCTGCACCGCCGACCCGAGCGACCGTCCCACGGACAGAGGCCAGCACCGCGCGACGGGAGAGCACGACGCGTTTGGGCTGCCCCGTCGAGCCCGACGTCTCGACGACGACCGGCGCCGGCTCGGTGGCCGCAGCGAGCCAGGCGTCGAGCTCGTCGACGGTCGGAGCGAAAAGCATGTGACGAACGCTAGCGACGCTTGCCAGACTCGAAGCGATGCCCACCTGGATCGAGCGCCTCCTCCCCCCGAACCCGATCGCGCGCCGACTCTCCTTCCAGTCGATCCTCTTCGCGATCGGCCAAGGCGCCTTCCTCACCGGCAGCGCTGTGTTCTTCACCCACATCGTCGGTCTCAGCGCGGCCCAGGTCGGCTTGGGCCTGACGATCGCGGGCCTGGCGTCCTTCGCGCTCGCCGTCCCGTCGGGGCGGCTCGCAGACAAGGTCGGCACCAAGCGGCTATGGGCGATCACGTCGTCCATCGACGCCGCGCTGTTCCTCGTCTGGCCCTGGCTCGAGGGCTTCGGCCAGTTCGTCGCGATGGTCGTGGTCCTCGAGGTGGTCGGCACTGCGGGCTACACGGCGTTCGGTGCCTACAGCCTCAACGTCTTCTCGCGCGAGGACCGGGTGCGGTCGCAGGCGTTCATGCGCAGCGCCCTCAACATCGGGTTCACCATCGGTGCGCTGATCGGCGGCCTGGCGCTGGCGACCAACAGCGACTCGGTCATCCGCTGGATGCCGGTCCTGCCGGCCTTGGTGCTCGCGGTCAACGCGTTCCTGATCACCCGCCTGCCCGATGCGGAGGGCGAGGTCGAGGCGACGAGCGACGTGGAGGCACTCGCGGACGCGCCCAAGCGCACCAGCGTGCTGCGCAACCGCGGCTACGTCGCGATGTCGTTCTTCGACGGAGTCCTCGGCACCAACCAGGTCCTCCTCAACGTGGTGATCCCGCTGTGGCTGGTGCAGGAGACCGACGCTCCGCGCGTGTTGCTGGCCTGGCTGTTCGGCACGAACACGGTGCTCGCCGTACTCCTGCAGGTCCCGGCCTCACGCGGCTCCGAGACCGTGAACGGGGCGCTGCGCGCGGCCCGCATCAGCACCGGCTTCATGGTGCTGTCGTGCTTCGTGGTGATGGTCACCCACGACACGCTCGGGTGGACGACCATCGTGCTGGTGTGGCTGGGGCACGTGACGGTCACTGGTGCCGAGCTGTTCGAGTCGGCCAGCCACTGGGGGCTCAGCTCCGAGCTGTCGGAGCCGGCGCGACGCGCCGAGTACCAGGGAGCCGGGCACGTCGGCGGCACGCTGGGCTCGGTCTGGGCACCGGCGCTGTTCACGTTCCTGGCGATGGAGTGGGGCACCTCGGGGTGGCTGGTCATCGCCGCCATCGTCACGGTCGCGGGCATCGGCATCCATCCGGCTGCCCGAGCCGCCGAGCGCTACCTGGTGACCCGCGCCCCGCAGTCCGCCGAGAGGCCTGCTTGAATCCCTGGTCGTGACGACTCCCGGCCCGACTCCCGGCCCGACCCCGGGCCAGTGGCTGGCCGGCGCACGACCCCGGACCCTGCCAGCAGCGGTCGCGCCGGTGCTCGCGGGCACCGGTGTCGCGGCCTACGACGGTGACGCGGTGTGGTGGAAGGCGGCACTGGCCCTGGTGGTCAGCCTCGCCCTGCAGGTCGGGGTGAACTACGCCAACGACTACTCCGACGGCGTGCGCGGCACCGATGCGGACCGGGTCGGCCCGATGCGCCTGGTGGGCTCCGGCGTCGCCACCCCGTCGTCGGTGAAGACGGCTGCCCTCGCGGCGTTCGGTGTGGCCGCGGTCGCGGGGCTCGTGCTGGCGGCGACCACCGCGTGGTGGCTGGTCCTCATCGGCGCCGTCTCGGTCGCTGCCGCCTGGTTCTACACCGGTGGCTCGAAGCCCTATGGCTACCTCGGCCTCGGCGAGATCATGGTCTTCGTCTTCTTCGGCCTCGTCGCGGTGCTGGGCACGCAGTACGTCCAGGCCGAGACGCTGACCCTCGGCGGCCTCTACGCCGCGTGCGGCATCGGCGCGCTGGCCTGCGCCATCTTGGTGGCCAACAACCTGCGCGACATCCCGACCGACCGCGTCGCCGGAAAGCTGACGCTCGCCGTGCGGCTGGGTGACGCACGCACGCGTGCCCTCTACGTGCTCCTGGTGCTGGCCGCTCTCGTCGCCCTCCTCGGCATCGCCCTCGAGACCTCGTGGTGGGCCCTGCTCGCCGTGGCCTACCTACTGCCTGCCGCACGAGCGACGACGGTCGTACGCCGTGCGACCGGCCGCGACCTCGTGCCGGCCCTGCAGCTGACGGGAGTCGCCGAGCTGGTCTACGGCCTCGGACTGTTCGTCGGCCTTGTCGCTGGTTGAGGTTCGAGCTTGCGAGCCTCGAAACCCCCCGTAGTCTCGGACCATGTTCTGGTTCCTCGTGCTCCTCGTCATCGCCGGCGTGGTCGCCTATCGCTACCGTGCGCAGCTGATGGCCAAGATCCTCGGCCAGCCGCAGTCGCGGATCGAGCGGCGGCTCAACCAGCGCAAGCGGTAGGCACCAGCCACCCGACGCGTCAGTCGGCGTCCTCGCGCGCCTTGTGCGCCTCGAAGGCCGCCGCCGCACGACGAGCACGCTCATCGACGCGCCGCGCGAACGACTCGCGTTGACGGTTGAGCAGGAAGTACGACGCGACGCCCGAGAGCGCCAGCGAGATCACCATCACCCACATCAGCGGAGCGTCGTCGGTGAACGCCAGCCAGATGCCGGCGACCACCGCCACGGAGGCCAAGAAGAGCAGCGCACGCAGCCCGGTGTAGATGACGAACTCCTTCACGGGATCAGCGTAGATGCCGACCACCCGGGTCCTACTCTTGAGTCGTGTTCAAGGTCCTGGTCCTCGTCGCCCTCTTCGCGCTCGCGACCTACTGGGTCGTGCGGACCATCCAACGGACCGGCGGCCCCTCTGCGGGTCGGCTGCCCGGGCGCCCCCAGGGCCGCTCCCACCGTCCCCCGGCGCGTCCCGTCGCCCCCGACGACGACATCGACTTCCTGCGCGACCTCGACCGCAGGCGCAAGCACCCCGACGACCCCGACGCGCTCGGCGGTTGAGGCTCGGATCTCGGTTTCGAGGCTCGCTCCGCTCGCACCTGAACCACCGAGCCACACCTCACCCGTAGTAGCGCTTCCGGGCAGCGACTGCGTTGGCGTGGATCGCTCTGAGCTGGGCGACGGAGACCTCGTAGGCCGGGGGCAGCGGAGTGCGGCCCGCGTCACCGGCGCAGGTCCGGTAGGTCCGCCACAACGCGGCGAGGTCGTCGCGCACGGCGGCGTAGGCGGGGTCGTCGTACACCGAGCGCAGCTCGAGCGGATCCTTGGCCAGGTCGTAGAGCTCGCTCTCGCCCGTGGAGTAGCGGAAGTAGGCGTATCGGCCGGTGCGCAGCCCCATCTCGGTCAGCGCGCCCGGGAAGCCGCCGAGCTGGTGCGGCAGCTTCTGCGCACCTTCGGTGACGACCGGCACCTGCCACGGCCGGTCCTCGGCGAACAGCGGGACCATCGAGGAGCCGTCGACGTCGGGCAACGTCGCGGAGCCGAGCTCGAGGATCGTCGCCGTCACGTCGATCGTGGTCGCCGGCGACTGCCGCACACCGTGCGGGATGCCGGGTCCGGCCATCACGAGGGGCACCCGTAGCGACTCCTCGTGGGGCTTGATCTTCCCCAAGCGCTGGCGGTGCTCGCCCATGAAGTAGCCGTTGTCGGAGGTGAACACGATGACGGTGTGGCGGAACTGGCCGGTCTGCTTCAGCGTCCGGACGATCTTGGCGAACTGCCTGTCCCACGCGAACAGCGCCTCGGCGCGCTGCCGCTGCACCTCCAGCAGTCGTGGTCGCTCGGGCCGCTCGAGATCGGGCAGCTCCCTGAAGAACTCCGGCTTGTCGCTGATGTTGCGCTCGCTGGGCCGCCGGCCCGGGCGAACCCCGAGGGATCGCGTGATCACGTCGTCGAACCGGCCCTTGACCCAGCGCGGTCGGGCGGGAGTCTTGAACAGGGACTTGGTGCCGCGTGAGGTCCGGTACGACGGGGGGTCGTCGCTCTCGGCCGGCCCGCCGAAGTGCGGTGCCACGGGTGTGGCCCAGATGAACCACGGCCGGCCCGCGCCGTCGTACTTCCGCACCAAGCCGCTGACCTCGTCGCCGACGACGACCGAGGAGTAGGTGCCCCGGTTGCCGGTGACCTTCCCGTTCACGTTCTGGGTGAACGCGTTGTAGTTGTAGGTGCCGCCGCGGTAGGGCGAGCCGGCCGGCCAGCGCTTCTCGATGCTGACCATCCAGTCGGTCCAGCCGTCGGGGACGTAGGTCGCCGAGGGGCCGCCGGTGACCTTCGAGAGCTGCTTGCCGTAGCCGTTGAGGTACTTGCCGACCAGGGCTGTCTGGTAGCCGGCCTCGTTGAGCGCCGTGCCGACGGTGAGGTGGTCGTCGAAGGCCCCGAACCCGTAAGGCGCCTCATGGGTGTAGACGCCGTGGTTGTGGGAGTACTTCCCCGTGAGGAAGGACGCCCTCGAGGGGCAGCACAGCGGGTTGGGCGCGAAGGAGTTGGTGAAGCGCAGGCCCCGGCTGGTGACGTACTTGCGCACGTTGGGGGTGAAGCGCAGCTCGTCCCAGCGCATGTCGTCGGTCGTGACGACCAGGATGTTGGGCCCGTCGTTGGCCGGCAGGTCGGCAAGGGCGACCACGGCCGGGGTGCGCGTCGAGGCGGCCCGCGCCGCGCGGTCTCCCCCGCCAGGTGATCCCGAGCAAGCGGTCAGGAGAGCCGCCGCAGCGAGCGTTGCGGCGAGCCCCCGGATCACTTGGCCAGTCTGCCTGAGGGGGTCACACCCGGCTGGGAGATCGAGGCGTAGCCGTGCTGGGTGTTGGTGGAGAAGTAGTTGATGCCGATGAAGTTGAACCACAACGTGGCCACGCCGAGCAGCGCCAGGTAGGCGGCGTTGCGGCCCCGCCAGCCGGCTGTCGCTCGCGCGTGGAGGTAGGCGGCGTAGACGACCCAGGTGATGAACGCCCACACCTCCTTGGGGTCCCAGTTCCAGTAGGACGACCAGGCCTGGTGCGCCCAGATCGGTCCGGTGATCAGCACCGCGAAGGTCCACACCGGGAACGCGAAGGCGTGCAGGCGGTAGGCGGCGCGGTCCAGAGCCGGCGGCTGCGGCACGCGGGACAAGAAGCCGACGCGCGTGTCGGGCCGGCGCTCCTTGACCAGGTAGAGCACCGAGCAGAGACCGCCGAGGGTGAAGGTGCCGGTGGCGATGATCGCCGAGACGACGTGGATCACCAGCCAGTAGGAGTTCAGGGCCTCGGTCAGCGGCGCGACCGGGTCGTAGAGCCAGATCACCGCGACCATCAGCAGGGTCAGCACGATCGCGACGACCAGGGGCGCCGCCCAGGCGAGCCCGAGCCGGCGCCGCGTCAGCAGGAACATCGCGGCGACCACGAAGGTGCCGGCGAGCGTGAACTCGTACATGTTGCCCCACGGCACCCGGTTGGGATCGGCGGCCATGCCGCGTCCGACGAGGGAGACGAGGTGGAGAGCACACGCCAGCGCGAGCAGCAGGAGCCCGAGTCGTCCGGTCATCTCCGCGCGGTACGACGGAGCCTCGGCGGCCGGTGGCTCCTGCGGGGCAGCCGGGGCACCTGCTCCGACAGCGACCCGGCTGGACGTCGTACGTTCCACCGGGACGTAGCCGGGTACGTGTCGCAGCGACGCCCACTGCACGAGGTAGGACAGCAGGGACAGGAAGTAGACGACGCCGGCGGCAGCGACGGCCTGGTTGCTGAGCGTCTCCCACGCCTGGTTGGTCACGAGTTCTCCTTCTCCGGTGCTAGGCCGGGCTGTGCTGGTCCGTGGGCCTGCTCGTCGAACTGTCGCAGACCGGCCACGACCTGCGACACCTCGGCCTCGACGTCACCCGCGGTCGACCGGTCCAGGCCGCCGACGTCGACGTGGGTGACGCCGCCCTCGGACACGTCCGCGCGCACCCACACACGTCGCGGCCGGATGAACAGGGACAGGAGCAGCCCGATCAGGGCGAGCACGACACCGCCCAAGGTGACGTGCATGCCAGGAGTGCGGCTGATCTGCAAGCGGGTCCACTCCGTGACGCCCTCGAAGGTGACGGTGCCGGCGCCGTTGGGCAGGTCGACGGTCATGCCGGGCTGGAGGTCGACGCGGAACATCGAGCCGTCGGCCTTCTTCAGCTGGGTCAGCTTGGACTTGTCGAGCTCGTAGATCGACTGGCCGTCACCGTCGTCCATGCCGAGGTCGCCGGTGTAGGCGAGCATCGAGATGGTGGGGTTCTTGGCCTCGCCCATCACGTTGACCGGGTCGCCGTTGACCTCGAGGTAGGTCGGGAAGAACAGCCCCTCGAGCCCGATCGGCTGGGGCCGGGCGTCAGGAACCTTGACCACGCCGAAGGAGCGGAAGCCCGCGTCCTCGGGCAGGAACGGCGTCGGCCCGCCGTAGACGAGGTCGCCGTTGCCGTCGCGGACCGTGATGACCGGTGCGTAGCCGTGGCCGATCAGGAAGACCTGGGTGCCACCGATGCTCAGCGGATGGTTGACCCTGAGGTCGTAGGTCTTGGCCGGTGCGTCGAGGTCCTCGTAGTAGGTCAGGTGGGCGTTGAAGCCGCGCGCCATGCCCTGACGCGGCCCCGAGTCGATCCAGTCGATGTCGAAGCGGTCGAGGGTGAACCTGAACGGCTCCATGGCGTCGGCGTCGAACAGCGATCCCGGGTCGAGGTCGTCGTACTGGGTCGGGTTGTTGGTGAACCCCGTGCCCACCGGCACGATGACGCCGCCCTTGTAGCCGAACAGGCCGCCGGTCGCGAACCCCATCAGTACGACGACCACGGCGAGGTGGAACAGCAGGTTGCCGGCCTCGCGCAGGTAGCCCCGCTCGGCGGCGACCCACGACTCTCCGGCGGTCGAGCCGGTCGAGACCCGTAGGCGGTAGCCGCGCTCCTTCAGCACGGCCGCCGCGCGGGCGAGCACCTCGCCCGGCGCCTCGTCGGTCTTGTAGTAGACGTGGACGGGCAGTCGCGACAGGTGCCGAGGCGCCGCTGGTGGCTGGGCGCGCAGCGCGCGCCAGTAGACGAGCAGCCGCGGGATGATGCAGCCGACCAGCGAGATCATCAGCAGCATGTAGATGGCCGCGAACCAGGCGGAGTCATAGACCGAGAACAGGCCGAGGCGGTCGTAGATCGGCGTCAGGTCGGGATGCTGGGCCTGCCACCGCGAGGTCTTGAGCGAGTCCACGCCCTCCTGCGGGATCACCGAGCCCGGGATGGCGGCCAGCGCCAGCAGCAGGAGCAGCACCAGCGCCGTGCGCATCGAGGTGAGCTGCCGCCAGCCCCAGCGGCCGAGCTCACGGGCGGTCAGCTCGCCCGTGCGCCGGTCGGGCGGCTCGGGTGCGTCGGCGTGGGCCTCGGGCAGGGTGGCGGTCACTGGTTCATCACCTGGGCTGTGCTCATACGGGCGTCTCCGTGCCGAGGATCAGGTGAATCTGCAGCCACTGCACCAGCGAGGTCCAGTAGCCGGTCACCAGCAGGAGGCCGACGGCGATGAGCATCAGCCCGCCGGCTCGCATCACCCACAGCTGGTGACGGCGTACCCAGCCGAAGGCGCGCAGGGCGCGGCGGTACATCAGGGCCGCGACGACGAACGGGATGCCCAGCCCGAGGGCGTAGACGCCGGAGAGCACGGCGCCACGGGCGGCGGTCGCCTCGTTCATCGACAGCGCCGTGATGGCAGCGAGCGTGGGACCTGTGCAGGGCAGCCAGCCCAGCCCGAACAGGAAGCCGATCACCGGGGCTGCGGCCAGCCCGACAGCGGGGATCTTGTGGATGCGCCACTCGCGCTGGGAGAAGTACGGCAGCCAGCCGGCGAAGGCCAGGCCCAGCAGGATCGTCAGGACGCCGAGGCCGAAGGCCAGCTCGTCGTTCCAGCGCACCAGCCAGGCGCCGAGGGCACCGGTCGCAGCACCGAGGATCACGAAGATGACGGCGAAGCCGAGGACGAACAGCAGCGATCCGGCGAGCATCCGGCCGCGGCGCTCGGCACCGAGGTCGGCACCCGACAACCCCGTCGCGTAGGACAGGTAGCCGGGCAGCAACGGGATCACGCACGGCGAGAAGAAGGAGACCAGGCCGGCGACCAGGGCCACGGGGAGGGCCAGCAGCAGCGACCCGGCCAGCGCCTGCTCCTGGAACCACTCAGCCATCGCCGGCTCCGTTCGCGGCCTCGTCGACCACGCCCTGGGCGAGGTCGACCAGGGTCTGCTGGGAGGGCAGCTGGCCGACGATGCTGGCCGCCACCCGGCCCTCGCGGTCGAGCACGACGAACGACGGGATCGATCGCAGTCCGAGTACTCCGGGGAAGGCGAGCAGTGCCTCGCCGTCGGGTTCGTAGAGCGAGGGGAAGTCCAAGCCGGCCCCGCGCGCGAACGCAGAGGCCTGGGCGGTGCTCGAGTCGCGCAGGTTGATGCCGACGAACTGGACGCCGTCACCCAGCGCCTCGGCGGCGCCGGCCACCCACGGAGCCTCCTTGCGGCAGGGCGTGCACCACGAGCCCCACACCGAGACGACGACCGGCGTGCCGCGGTAGTCCTCGATGGCCAGCGGGCTGCCATCGAGGTCCTCGCCCTGGTAGCTGATCGCATCGCCGCGCTCGGCGGCATCGACGGTCCTGACGACGCCATCGGTAGTGATGTAGCCCTTGTCGCCGGTGCCCTGGAGACCGTTGAGCCCGTCGCAGGCGGTGACGCCCATCAGGACGGGCAGACAGGCAGCCACCGCGAGCAGTCGTCGTCGCCAGCTCATCGTCCGGGCCGGAGCTCCTCGGGAGCACCACCGGCACTGAACGTGGCGTGCTTGTCGCCCACGGGGATCAGGTCACCGGCCGGCTCGGAGTAGGACACGCGGACCAGCCCGCGCTCGTCGAAGTGGAGGGAGGTCAGCGAGCACAGCGTGCACTGGCGCTTGCGCGGGTCGTGGAGGAACGGCCTGCGCTCCGCCGACAGCCGCGTCACCCAGATCGGCAGCTGGTGGGAGACCAGGACCGCTTCGTGCCCATGAGCTGCCACGCGGGCGTCGAGGACGGCCTCCTGCATGCGGGCGGCCACCTCGGCGTAGGGCTCGCCCCACGACGGCCTCAGCGGGTTGAGCAGGTGCACCCACATGGTCGGGTCGCCGAGGATGGCAGCGGCCCCACCGCCGAAGGACTTGCCCTCGAAGACGTTGGTCGACTCGATCAGCCGGGGGTCGGTCTGGACGCTGAGTCCGGTCAGCCCCGCCAACGGCTCGGCGGTCTCCTGCGCGCGCTCGAGCGGCGAGGAGACCAGGTGCACGACGTCGCGGTCCTGCAAGGTCTGCGCGACGCGCTCGGCCATCGCGCGCCCGAGCTCGGAGAGGTGGTAGCCCGGGCGGCGCCCGTAGAGCACGCCCTCGGGGTTGTGCACCTCGCCATGGCGCAACAGGTGGACGATCGTCTCGACCAAGGGGCTCAGCCTGCCTTCCGGGTCGCGGCGGCCGCCGCGGCGGCGGCCGGGAGCGCGTCGAGCACGGCCTGGACCGCACGGTCGTCATGGGCGCTGGAGACGAACCAGGCTTCGTACGCCGACGGCGGCAGGTGGACGCCCCGGTCGAGCATCGCGTGGAAGAACGCGGCGAACGCGGCCGTGTCCTGGCTGCTCGCCGCCGCGAAGTCGAGGACCTGCTCGTCGGTGAAGAAGACGGAGAACATCGTGCCGGCGGACTGCACGACGTGGGGGACGCCGGCCTCGGTCAGGGCCTTGCCGGCGGCCGTACGGATGGTCTCGGCGACCAGCGAGATCCGGTCGTAGACCTCGTCGGTGGCCAGCTTGAGCGTGGCGAGCCCGGCGGTGGTGGCGACCGGGTTGCCGGAGAGCGTGCCGGCTTGGTAGACGGGACCCTCGGGGGCGAGGTGGGCCATCACGTCGGCGCGCCCGCCGAACGCCGCGGCCGGCAGGCCGCCACCCATCACCTTGCCGAAGGTCATCAGGTCGGGCTTCCAACCCTCGCTGGCGCCGTCGAGGCCCCACTGGCCGAGCCTGCTGGCGCGGAAGCCGGTCATCACCTCGTCGCTGATGAACAGCGCGCCGTGGGCGGTGCAGGTCTCGGCGAGGTAGGCGTTGAAGCCGGGCAGCGGCGAGACCACGCCCATGTTGCCGGGTGCCGCCTCGGTGATGACGCACGCGATGCGGTCGCCGTGCTCGGCGAAGGCCGCGGCGACCTCCTCGCGGTCGTTGTAGGGCAGCACCAGGGTCAGGGCGGTCGAGGAGGCGGGTACGCCGGGAGTGCCGGGGAGGGCAAAGGTGGCCAGCCCGGAGCCCGCCGCGGCGAGCAGGGAGTCGACGTGCCCGTGGTAGCAGCCGGCGAACTTCACCACGACGTCGCGGCCGGTGAAGCCGCGGGCCAGCCGGATGGCCGACATGGTGGCCTCGGTGCCGGATGAGACGAAGCGGACCTTGTCGACCGGAGTACGACGGACGATCTCCTCGGCGAGCTCGACCTCGGGCTCGGTCGGGGTGCCGTAGGACGTGCCCCGGGAGACGGCTGCCGCGATGGCGGCCTGCACCTCGGGGTGGGCGTGCCCGAGCAGCAGTGCGCCCCAGGAGCAGACGAGGTCGACGTAGCGGTTGCCGTCGACGTCGGTGAGCCACGCGCCCTGCCCGGAGGCGATGAACCGGGGCGTGCCGCCGACCGCGTTGAAGGCCCGGACCGGGGAGTTGACGCCCCCGGGGGTGACCGCGCGGGCCCGCTCGAACAGGGCCTCGGAGCGGGTCGTCCGGTCGGTCACCGGCTCATTGTCCCCAACGTTCCTGAGGAGTTCACATCGGCCTCGCGACGGCTGAATCCGTCTTATCGTGTTCGAGCACGTAACCCGTGGGCAACTTCCCTCGTTGGGGAGGGTGCCACGGGGTGAGGGAAGCACTCCGGGTGGAAGACAGGAGGAGGGACGAGATGGGCACCGCCACGACCCCTGGCCAGCGGCCAGCACAGCTGCCGGCTCGGCTCAGCCGCCTCCAGAAGGTCGCCACCCTGGTCCCCCTGGCCGTGCTCTCCACCGCCGCGAGCATCGCCGTCGCCGGCGCCGGCTCGGCCGGCAACGCGGCAGCCGACGGCACCCTGCCCGACGGCAGCACCGTGCCCGCCCAGGCCATCGAGGCACCGGCCAGCGTGTCCACCCGTGCTCAGCTCGCACCCGGCGTGACCGGAGACCCCGACGATGCCCTCAGCAGCGCGGCCGTCAACGGGATCCCGAGCGCTGCCCTGATCGCCTACCAGCGTGCCGAGACCGTCATCAACGCCGCCGACACCTCCTGCCACCTGCCCTGGCAGCTGGTCGCCGCGATCGGCCGGGTCGAGTCCGACCACGGACGCATCAACGGCAGCCTGCTCGACGACTCGGGCGTCGCGACGCCGGCGATCTACGGCCTCCCCCTCGACGGGAGCAACGGCACGTCGGTGGTGGCCGACACCGATGACGGCCTGCTCGACGGCGACACCGCCTTCGACCGCGCGGTCGGCCCGATGCAGTT
Source organism: Nocardioides agariphilus (assembly GCF_015352445.1). GTDB lineage: Bacteria > Actinomycetota > Actinomycetes > Propionibacteriales > Nocardioidaceae > Nocardioides > Nocardioides agariphilus. Next base: position 71,360 of record NZ_JADKPO010000012.1, on the reverse strand, counting down.
CATCCCGTCGACCTGGTCAGTGGTCGGCGTCGACGCCGACGGCGACTCCCAGCGCGACCCGCAAGACGTCGACGACGCGGCCCTGGCCACCGCGGTCTACCTCTGCTCCGGCGACGACGACCTGGCCACCGATGCCGGTCGGCGGTCGTCGGTCTACCGCTACAACCACAGCCAGGAGTACGTCGACCTGGTGCTGGCCTTCTACGCGGCGTACGTCTCGGGCGTCTACACCGAGGTGCCCAACGACGCCGGCGGCTGGCAACCACCTGTCGGTGGCCCGGGCTCCGGTGGGGGCGGCGGTGGCGGTGGCGCGAACCCGACCAAGGGTCCGCGGCCCTCCGGCGGTCCGTCGTCCGGGCCGACCTCAGGCCCGACCGACGGGCCGACCGGCGCCGGACCCACGGGCGCGCCCGACCCCACCGAGGACCCGACGCAGCTCCCGACACAGGAGACGACCTCGGCGCTGCCCACGATCCTGCCGACCGTGCTCCCCACGATCCTGCCGACCGACCTGCCGACCACGTTGTTGACCCCGATCCTGTCGCTGGCCGACGCGGTCGTTCAGTGCACGCTCCAGGGTCTGGTCGACAACCCGCTCAACAACAACGACGCCTTCGACCGCTGCGTCGACAACCTCACGTCCTAGCCGCTTGTTGAGGAAGGCGCGCAGCACCTGTCTCGAAACCCGGTGACGGGCCAGGCAACCTGCTCACTCACGAGGTTTCGAGACGGTTGCCAGCGCAACCTCCTCAACCAGCGATCAGGCGAGCAGACCCGCGGCCTCGGCGGCCCAGTAGGTGAGGATCACGTCGGCGCCGGCGCGGTGGATGGAGGTGAGGGTCTCCACGATGGCGGCCTCTCGGTCGATCCAGCCGTTGGCGGCGGCGGCCTCGACCATGGCGTACTCGCCCGAGACGTTGTAGGCAGCGACCGGCACGGGGACCGCGTCGCGGACCCGGCGTACGACGTCGAGGTAGCCGAGCGCGGGCTTGACCATCACCACGTCGGCACCCTGCTCCACGTCGAGGAGCGCCTCGCGCACGCCTTCGAGACCGTTGGCGGGGTCTTGCTGGTAGGTACGCCGGTCGCCGACCAACGACGACGCGACGGCCTCGCGGAAGGGACCGAAGAAGGCCGAGGCGTACTTCGCGGAGTAGGCCAGGATTCCGACGTCTTGGTGCTCGGAGGAGTCGAGGGCGGCTCGGATCACCGCGACCTGGCCGTCCATCATGCCGCTGGGCCCGACCATGTCGACGCCGGCGGCAGCCTGGGCTCGGGCCATCTCGGCGTACGCGGCAAGCGTGCGGTCGTTGTCGACGCGGCCATCGGGCGTGAGCACGCCGCAGTGACCGTGGTCGGTGAACTCGTCGAGGCACAGGTCGCTCATCACCGTCAGCGCGTCGCCGACCTCGGCGACGACGTCGGTGATGGCCAGGTTGAGGATGCCTGCCGGGTCGATGCCACCGGAGCCCTCGGCGTCCTTGGACTCCGGGATGCCGAACAGCATCACCCCGCCCAGGCCGAGCTCGGCCGCCTCGTGGGCTGCCTTCACCAAGGTGGAGCGGGTGTGCTGGACGACGCCGGGCATGGAGGAGACCGGCACCGGCTCGGTGGCGCCCTCGCGGACGAACAGCGGCAGCACCAGCTGGCGCGCCTCCACGCAGGTCTCGGCGACCATCCGCCGCAGCGCCGGCGTGGTGCGCAGGCGCCGCGGCCGGACCAGCGGACCCGTCACAGGGCCGACGACCCCGGTCACTTCCGGCGACGCCTCGCTCATGACTACTTGGCCGAGGCCTTGGTGCGACGTGAGGCGGGCTTGCGCTCCGACGGCTTGGCCACCGGCTGGCCGGCCTCGATCATGGCCAGCCGACGCGACGAGCCGAAGTCGGCGAGCGCGTCAACCAGCAGCTCGACGTCGGGCTTGGGCGCGAGTACGTCGACGCGCAGGCCGTGCTCCTCGGCGGTCTTGGCGGTGGCCGGACCGATCACCGCGATCACCGTCGAGGGGTGCGGCTTGCCGGCGATGCCGACCAGGTTGCGCACCGTCGAGGACGAGGTGAACACCACGGCGTCGAACTTGCCGGCCTTGATCGCGTCGCGGGTCGCCGCCGGCGGCGGCGCGGCACGCACGGTGCGGTAGGCCGTGACGTCGTCGCACTCCCAGCCCAGGTCGATCAGGCCGGCGACGAGGTTCTCGGTGGCGATGTCGGCGCGCGGCAGGAAGACCCGGTTGATGGGGTCGAGCAGCTCGTCGTACTCGGGCCAGTCGGCCAGCAGCCCGGCCGCGGACTGCTCCCCCGACGGCACCAGGTCGGCACGCAGACCCCAGGCCGCGATGGCCTGGGCGGTCTTGTCGCCGACCGCTGCGATCTTGAGCCCGGAGAAGGCACGCGCGTCGAGGCCGTAGTCCTCGAACTTCTCGCGGACCGCCTTGACCGCGTTGACCGAGGTGAAGGCGATCCACTCGTAGCGGCCCTCGACCAGGCCGCGCACGGCCTTGTCCATCTGGAGGGGGTTGCGCGGCGGCTCGACCGAGATCGTCGGCACCTCCTCGGGCACCGCGCCGTAGCCGCGCAGCCGCTGACCGAGAGCGCCCGCCTGCTCCTTGGTGCGCGGGACCAGCACCCGCCAGCCGAACAGCGGCTTGGTCTCGAACCACGACAGCGTCTCGCGCAGGTCGACGACCTCGCCGACGACGGTGATGGCCGGCGGGCTCATCCGCGCGGCGCGGGCGTCGGAGGCGATGCGGTCCAGCGTCGAGACGACAGTGGTCTGGTCGGTCGTGGTGCCGGCGCGGGTCATCAGCACCGGCGTCTCGGGCGAACGCCCGGCAGCCATCAGCTGCTTGGCGATGTCGCCGATGGAGGCCACGGCAGAGAGCAGCACGAGGGTGTCGCGGTCGGCGTAGTGGGCCCAGTCGACCTTGTCGCGGCAGGACACCACGGTCAGCTCGCGGTGGTTCTTGGTGGTCAGCGGGATGCCGGCGTAGGCGGGTACCGAGCCCAGCGAGGAGACGCCGGGCACGACCTCGAAGGCGAGGTCGGCCTTGGCGCAGGCCAGTGCCTCCTCGGGGCCGGAGGCGTAGAGGAAGGGGTCGCCGGTCATCAGGCGCACCACCCGCAGGCCGCGCTTGGCCTGCTTGACCACGACCTTGGCGCGGGCCGCGTGGGTCAGCGGCTGACCGTCCTCGCCGAACCCGCCGTCGACCAGCTCGGGGCCGGCCTCGCTCGAGGTCTGGCCGGTGCGCTCGCGGCGTAGGGAGTGGACCAGCCCCTCGTGGTCGGGGGACTCGGTGATCACCACGTCGGCCTCGCACAGGAGGTCGGCTGCCCGCACTGTCAGGAGGCCGGGGTCACCCGGCCCGCTGCCCACGAACGCCAGCCAGCCGCGCTTGACGGGCGCCTCGATCGGGCGGGCCTTCGACGTGGCGGCCTCGGAAGTGGTCTTGCCTCGAGTCATGCGCTACTGCCTTCTCACGTGTCCGCTGGTTGAGGAGGGGCTGATAGCGCCCGTCTCGAAACCTGCTGGCATTACTGGGGGTTCGGACAGGTCCGCGGCTCCCTCGGCGAGCATGTCGCGTGCGAGCCGTACGCCCAAATCGGCGGCGCCTTCTGGTGTCCCGGTGGCCGACATCCGCACCGAGAGGGCGCCATCGGGCGAGAGCGCGACGGCCCGGACCCACAGCTCGTCGCCGTCCTCGCCCTCGGCGATCTCGCCCAAGGCTCCGATCGGGGCGGAGCAGCCACCCTCGAGAGTCGCCAGGACCGCACGCTCGGCCGTCACGCAGGCGCGCGACGCGGCGTCGTCGAGGGCGGCGAGGGTCGCCACCAGGTCGTCGTCGGCTCGACACTCGACAGCCAGTGCACCCTGGCCCGGCGCCGGCAGGACCTGGAGCGGGTCGAGCACCTCGGTGACCTCGTCGAGCCGGCCGATCCTGGCCAGACCCGCGCGGGCCAGCACCACGGCGTCGTACTCCCCCGAGGCGACCTTGCCCAGCCGGGTGTCGATGTTGCCGCGGATGTCGACGATGTCGAGTCCGAGCCCGAGTGCGTGCAGCTGGGCGGCACGGCGTGGCGAGCCGGTGCCGAGACGGCTGCCGACGGGGAGCTCGCCCAGGGTCAGGCCGTCGCGAGCCACGACGACGTCGCGGGGGTCCTCGCGCAGGGGTACGGCGGCCAGGGCGATGCCCGGAGACGGTGCGGTCGGCAGGTCCTTGAGGGAGTGGACGGCGACGTCGACGCGCCCGTCGAGCAGGGCCTCGCGCAGGGCCGTGACGAACACGCCCGTGCCACCCATCGACGCGAGCGGCTGGGCGCTGCGGTCGCCCTCAGTGGTGACCTCGACCAGCTCGACGTCCTCACCGAGCAGCCGGGTGACGAGGTCGGCGACCAGGCGCGACTGGGTGGTGGCGAGCAGGGAGGCCCGGGTGCCGATGCGGATCATGGCGCGAGTCACGGGGCCAGGCCTCCCGGCCGGGTCACCGCGTCGACGGCATCGGGGTCGAGAGCGAACAGCTCGGCGAGCGCAGCGGCGTAGGACACCGCGCCCGTCTCGTTGGCCAGCTCCTTGACCCGGACCGTGGGCTGGTGGAGGAGCTTGTCGGCCACGCGCCGCAGACTCTGCAGCACCTCGTCGCGCGACGCGTCGTCGAGGTCGGGCAGCCGGGTGAGCAGGCGCGCCAGCTCGGCGTCGACGACCTCGGTCGCCATCGAGCGCAGCGCCACGACGGTCGGCGTGACGCTGGCTTGGCGACGAGCGTTGAGGAAGGCCGCGACCTCCTGGGTGACGATCTCGCGGACGGCGTCGACCTCGGCGCCGGCGTCGCTGCCGGCCAGGTCGTCGGCGAGATCGGCCAGGGTCACCAGGGTCACGCCCGGGAGCTCACCGACGCCCGGCTCGACGTCGTGGGGCAGGGCCAGGTCGACCACGTCGAGCGGGCGGGCCAGCGAGGCCACCATGTCGGTCGTCAGGAGCACACCGGTCGAGCCGGTGCAGGCGACGACCAGGTCGGCATCTTGGATCTCCTCGGCGAGGTCGGCCAGCGCTGCGGCCCGGACCCCGTGCTCGGTCGCCAGCCGGACAGCCCGGTCGGGGGTGCGGTTGACCACGACGATGTCGGTGGCACCGCGACGGGTGAGGGTCGCCGTGGCCAGCGAGGCCATCGAGCCCGCTCCGACGACGACGGCCTTGCGGTCCGTGGCGCCGTCGAACAGGTGCCCGGACACCTCCTCGACGCGGTCGAGGGCAGCCGAGACCAACGTGGGTGCGGCCTGGTCGATGGCCGTCTCGGCGTGGACCCGCTTGCCGACGCGAAGCGCCTGCTGGAACAGCACGTTGAGCGACGGCCCGATGGTGCCGTGCTCCTGGCCGCGGGCCAGCGCCTCGCGGGCCTGCCCCAGGATCTGGCCCTCGCCGACCGCCATGGAGTCGAGGCCAGCAGCCACCTGGAACAGGTGGGACACCGCGCCGTCGTCGTAGTGGACGTAGAGGTGGGGAAGCAGGTCCTCGGTCGCTCGACCGGCGCGCTCGACCAGCAACGAGGAGAGCTCCTCGACGCTGCCGTGGAAGCGGTCGACGTCGGCGTAGATCTCGAGCCGGTTGCAGGTGGCGATCACGGCAGCTTCGGTGACGTGCTCGCCGGCAGCGACGTCGCGCGTCAGCTTGGCGGCTCCGTCGGGGTCGACGGCCACGCGCTCGAGCAGCGACACGGGGGCGGAGCGGTGGGAGATGCCGACCACCAGAACACTCATGCCGGGGTCCCCGCGCAAGCGTGGGCGGAAGGAGCGAAGCGGAGGGACACCGCGGTCTCGTGGGGATGGCTCATGACGCGTTGGCCTTCCGCTGCTCGTGGTAGGCCAGGATCTGCAGCTCGATGGAGAGGTCGACCTTGCGTACGTCGACATCGTCGGGCACCGCGAGCACGACCGGTGCGAAGTTGAGGATGCTGCGGATGCCGGCGGCCACCATCCGGTTGGCGACGTCTTGGGCGGCCACCGCCGGGGTGGCGATGACGCCGATGGCCACGCCCTGCTCGGCCACGATCTGCTCGAGGTCGTCGAAGGGCCGCACGTCGACCCCGGCCACGACCTCCTGGTGGCGCTCGGGATCGGCGTCGAGCAGGGCCACGACGCGGAAGCCGCGGCTGCGGAACCCGGAGTAGTTGGCCAAGGCGTGCCCGAGGTTGCCGATGCCGACGATGACCACGGGCCAGTCCTGGGTGACCCCGATCTCGCGGGCGATCTGGTAGCGCAGGTAGTCGACGTCGTACCCGACGCCGCGAGTGCCGTAGCTGCCGAGGTAGGAGAGGTCCTTGCGCAGCTTGGCGCTGTTGACACCGGCAGCCGTGGCGAGCTCCTCGCTGGAGCAGGTCTCGGTGCCGGCATCGCTGAGGGTGACGAGGGCCCGCAGATAGACGGGGAGTCGCGCCACGGTCGCCTCGGGGATCTCCCGGGCGCTGTCGCTAGACGCTTTGGCGGTCACGGTGCTCTCTCCAGCCGGCGAGTTGACGCGCTCGCACGACCCGAACACTTTAAGCACTTTGTGAACGTGCGAACAAACCAGAAGAAGGGCGTGAGACAAGGCTCACTAGTGGGCTCAGTAGTGAGCTCACGCTCGGCGTGCGAGGGCGGCTCGCAGCCGACCTTCGTCGACCCGCCAGAAGTCATGGCGACGTCCGTCGACAAGCGTCACCGGTATCTCCTCGCCGTACTCCTCGCGCAGCGCGGGGTCGTCGTCGATCGAGATCTCGGCCCACTCCTCGCCGAGGTCGGCGCAGACGCGCGCGATGGTCTCGGCCGCGACCTCGCAGAGGTGACAGCCGGGTCGGCCGTACATGACGACGCGAGCCGTCACCTCGCTCACTCCAAGACCCCCAGAGCCTGCCGGCGCTCCTGCTGACGCAGGGCGCCCTTGCGCACCCGGCCGGCCAGGGTCGTCGGCAGCTCCTCGACGACCTCCACGCGAGAGGGCCGCTTGAACCCGGCAAGGGAGGTAGCGCAGCGCTCGCGGACCGCGTCGACGACGGCCGCCGTCTGGTCGAGGTCGGTGACCCTCAGGTAGGCCACGACGGCGCTCCCGGTCGCATCGTCGGGTACGCCGATCACGGCAACGTCCTCGACGCCGCGGACGTCGGCGACCACCGCCTCCACCTCGTGCGGGTAGACGCGGAAGCCGGCCACCACGACCACCTCGTCGAGGCGGTCGGCGAGGAACAGGTCGCCACCCTCGTCGAGGAACCCGACGTCGCCGGTCGCCCACCAGCCGTCTGCTGCGGGGCCGTCCGCGCCGTCGGGCCAGTACCCGCTGAAGAGGTTGCTGCCGCGAACGAGGATCTCGCCGGGGTCACCCTGCTCCGGCTCGAGGCCGAGGTCGTCGACCAGACGCAGTCCGACGCCGGGCAGCGCAGCCCCGAGCGAGCCGGGTACCTGCGCGGAGGAGGCCAGCGTGCTGGTCACGACCGGCGCGGCCTCGGTCAGGCCGTAGCCCTGGTGCACCGGCACCCCTGTCACCGCCGTGAAGTCCTCGCTGTCCGCCTGGCTCAGAGGCGCCGAGCCCGACAGCACGAGACGCACTCCGGAGAAGCCGTCCGCCAGGTGCTCGAGGCCGCGCCAGTGCGGGAAGACAGCCGGTGCGACGGGCACGACGGTGACGTGGTGGGCGGTGATGGCGTCGAGGGTGCCGCGCGGGTCGAAGTGGTCGACGAGGACGAGCGTGGCGCCGTTGCGGAGCACGCCGCCGAGCACGGCGTTGAGACCGTAGACGTGGAACAGCGGCAGCACCCCGAGCACCACGTCGGCGGCTCCGATCAGCGCCGTGCCGTCGGAGTGGCGGACGGCGGAGGTCTGCTCGACGTTGGCGAGCAGTGCCCGGTGGGTGAGCATCGCCGCGCGCGGCCGGTCGTCGCTGCTGCCGGCGTAGAGGAGGCAGGCCAGGGTCTCGGGGTCACGACGAGCGTGGACCGGCCGCGGCCGATCGGCACGCAGCGCACCGTAGGTCAGCTCGCCGGCCTGCGCGTCGCTGTCGACCACCACGAGGCGGGGCTGGTGAGCGCGCGTCACGACCTCGTCGTCGAGCACGTCGCGAGATCCCGCCAGCGCCTCGCGCACCAGCTGGGCCGCGGCCCTGGCCTCTGCCACGGACGCCTGGTCGGCGACGACCAGCCGCGCCCCGGAGTCGGCGATCATCCAGGCCAGGTCGTCGACCTTGGCGCGCGGGTTCACGGGTACGGCGACCAGCTGGGCCCGCAGTGCGCCGAGGTACGTCGTGACCAGCTCGACCCGGTTGCCCAGCACGAGCATCACCCGCTGCCCGGCGACCAGGCCCGCATCGCCGAGTCCGGTGGCCACCCGCCCGACCTCGTGGTCCAGCTCCGCCCAGGTCAACGTGCGTCCGGACGTCTCGATCAACGCGTCGCGCGACCCGTCGCGCGCGGCCGCGAGCCCCACCAGGTCGGCGACCAGGGTGGGCTCGAGCGGCGCCGCAAGACCAGCCTCACGGATGTCCAAGGACATCCATCCATGGTTCCACGCCCTCCCGTACCCCGAAGCGGAACCCCACATCCCCCGCGCGCCCATCCGCTTGTAACGCGGGGTTATGGCATCTTCCCCAGTGCCGCGACCCTTGGTGAGGGGCCATAACCCCGCGTTACAAGCGCGGGGGCGCGGCGGGGGCGGCGGGGACTACCCTCGAACCGTGGCCGCACCACGTCGTATCGACCTCCAACGCCGCTCCAAGCTGGCGGGCGAGGCGGCAGCGGCGGAGGCGGATCTCGAGATCGCACTGGCGACTCCGGCGGACCCTGAGGCGGCGGCGTTCTTCGACGTCGACAACACCCTGATGCAGGGCGCGAGCATCTTCCACCTCGCCCGGGGGCTCTACCGACGGCGGTTCTTCACCACGCGCGAGATCGCCTCGGCGGCCTGGAAGCAGGCCAAGTTCCGCATCGTCGGGTCCGAGGATCCCGACCACGTCGCCGACGCACAGGCCTCGGCACTGGCCTTCATCGAGGGCCACACCGTGCTCGAGCTCGAGCAGCTCGGCGAGGAGATCTTCGACGAGGCGATGGCTGCCCGTATCTGGCCGGGCACCCGGGCCCTGGCCCAGTTGCACCTCGACCAGGGACAGCGGGTCTGGCTGGTCACCGCGGCCCCCGTCGAGATCGCCGGCATCATCGCGCGCCGACTCGGCCTCACCGGCGCTCTCGGCACCGTTGCCGAGCACGTCGACGGCGTCTACACCGGCCGCCTGGTCGGCGGCATGCTGCACGGCCCGGCCAAGGCGGAGGCGGTGGCCGCTCTGGCCGAGCGCGAGGGGCTCGACCTGGCCCGCTGCTCGGCGTACTCCGACTCCGCCAACGACCTGCCGATGCTCTCGATCGTGGGGCACGCGTTCGCGATCAACCCCGACGTACGTCTGCGGGCGCACGCCAGACGGGAGGGCTGGCGCGTCTACGACTACCGCACGGGACGCAAGGCGGCCCGCGCCGGGCTGCTCACCGGGACCGTCGCCGGGGGTGTCGCCGGGGCGGTCGCTGCGGCGCTCGCGGTGCGCGGCAAGCGGACCTCGTGAGCAACGTGGACTAGGACACGTAGCCTTTCGGGCGGTTCACATGCGCGAAAGGGCCACTTACCCTTGGGTAGCTAGGGGTACGAGGGAGGTATCCGGCGTGAAGCCAGTCCCGGGCACTGTGGCATCGCGTGGGCCAGGAGCCCAGTTCGATGTACTGCGGTCGCTGGTGCTTGCCGTCATCCGTGACGACCCGGCCCTCAACGGCCGCCTCCTGATGGCGGGCGAGGCCGGCGCGACCGGACTGGCCGCGGGTGGCCCAGGCGACCACGGCGGCGCCGGAGGGGACAGCGACCACGGCCTGGCGACCTCCAACGAGGAGTCCGAGGCCGACCGCGACCGGCTGATCGCCCTGGTCGAGCTCGCCCGTGGCGGCGACGCCGAGGCGTTCGGGATGCTGTTCGACCACTACCACGGGTCGGTCTACCGGTTTCTCTTCCACCGCACCCGCTCGCAGATCCTCGCCGAGGACCTGACGTCCGAGACGTTCTTCCGCGCCCTGCGCGGCATGGGCAGCTTCCGGTGGCAGGGCAAGGACTTCGGCGCGTGGCTGATGACGATCGCGCGCAACCTGGCCACCGACCACTTCAAGGCCGGCCGGACTCGTCTCGAGCTGACCACCGAGGACATGGGGCTGCACGACGACCGCACCAGCGAGGGTCCCGAGGACGCCGTGCTCGCCAGCATCACCAACGAGGTGCTCCTCGAGGCGCTGAGCGAGCTGCCGGCCGAGCAGCGCGACTGCCTGGTGATGCGCTTCCTGCAGGGCATGAGCATCGCCGAGACGGCCGGCGTACTCGGTCGCACCGAGGGCGCGGTCAAACAGCTCCAGCTACGAGGGGTTCGCAACCTCGCCAAGCTGATGCCCGACGGGATCCGTGGTTGAGATGGCCGCCTCGATGCTGATTTCGATGGACTGGACCAGTCCACCTTCTACTACTCGCCAGTACGCCGTAACCACGCCGTACGACGCCTCGTTGAGGTCAGTGTCCGGCGGGGGCGCCGGAGCTGCTGACCTGACAGGACTTCTGTGATGAGCCCGTTCGCGACACGTCGTCGCGCCGAGGTGTTCGCAGCGGTCGTCGACGGGACTTCGTCGCCGGTGGGGGCGGCGGACACCCGCTACGACGACCTGCTCGAGCTGGTCGGCGCGATGCGAGCCGTGCCTGCACCGCCGGTGCGGCCGGAGTTCGCGGCCGACCTGCGTGCCCGGCTCGTCGCCGAGGCGGCCACCGTCCTGACGCAGCAGCCGACCGAGACCGACCGGCTGCGGTTGCGCACCCCCGACCCCGGCCGGGTCCGCAACCCGCGCGAGCGCCGGCTCGCGGTTGCGATGGGCGGGCTCGCCCTGGTCGGCGCGACGGCGACTCTCTCGGTGGTGGCCCAGGCCGCGCTGCCCGGCGACGTGCTCTACCCGCTCAAGCGCGGCATCGAGTCGGCCCACGCCGGCCTGACGACCGACGATGAGGCCAAGGGCTCGGTCCTGCTGGCCAGCGCCTCGACGCGGCTCGACGAGGTCTCGCGTCTCGGAGAGATGGGCGCCGAGAGTCGGGAGACCGAGATCGCCGAGACCCTCGACGACTTCACGGCCCAGTCGATCGAGGCCTCCGACCTGCTCCTGCGGTCCGCGACCGACCAGGGCGGCGACCAGACGGTCACCGAGCTGCGGACCTTCACCGCCGCGTCGATGCAGTCCCTCGCCGATCTCGATGGCGAGATCCCCGAGAGCGCCGAGGACGAGTACGTGCAGGCGGTCACCGCACTGGTTCGCATCGACGACGAGGCCAAGCTGGCCTGCCCGTCGTGCGAGGGCATCGACGTGGAGCAGCTCGCACCCGAGCTGCCCGTCGTCGGCACCGGGTTCGGCAGCGGCTCGCTGCCCGGGCTCGGACTTGCCGATGCGGGCCTGCCGGCGATCGCGCTGCCCTCACTGGACGGCGAGCTGCCGCCCGGCAGTGTGAACCAGCCCAGCCCTGGCGCCGGTCCCGGTGACGGTCCTGGCGCTGGGCCTTCGGGCTCGCCGACCGGGCTGCCGACCGCACTGCCCACGGGCGACCCGACCGCAGGCTTGCCGCTTCCGACGATCGACGTCACCGAGATCATCAACGACCTGACCAGCGGGCCGTTGCCGCTGCCGTCCGTCGACGTCACCCAGCTCCTCGGTGGCGTCGGCACCCTCCTTGACGACACCGTCGACGGCCTCCTGCCCTGAGGTCAGTGCCAGACCGACTCGCGCTTGACCAGCAGGTCGTAGAGCGTCTGCTGGATCGTCTCGCGCACCTGGTCGGTGACGTTGAAGACCAGCATCGGGTCGTCGGCGGCTGCTCCGTCGAGCTCGTCGGTGCGGATCGGCTCGCCGAACTCCAGCAGCCACTTCGAGGGCAGCGGCACCATGCCGAGCGGGCCCAGCCACGGAAAGAACGGCGTGATCGGGACGTAGGGGACGCCCAGCAACCGCGCCAGCGAGGGGAGGTTGCCGACGAGCGGGTAGATCTCCTCGGCGCCGACCACGGATAGAGGCACGATGGGGACGCCGGTGCGCAGCGCGGCGCTGACGAACCCGCCGCGGCCGAAGCGCTGCAGCTTGTAGCGTTGCGCGAAGGGCTTCCCGATGCCCTTGAAGCCCTCCGGCCACACCCCGACCAGGTCGCCGCGGCCCAGCATGCGCTCGGCGTCCTCGTTGCACGCCAGGGTCGCGCCCCCTCGTCGCGCCATCTCGCCGACGAACGGCATCCGGAAGACCAGGTCGGCACCCAGCAGGCGCAGGAAGCGGCCGGTGTGGTCGTGGACGGCGACCATGGTCATCAAGGCGTCGACGGGCACGGTGCCGGAGTGGTTGGACACGATCAGCGCGCCACCCTCGGCGGGGATGTTCTCGACGCCGCGCACCTCGACGCGGAACCACTTCTCCGCGATCGGCCGCAGCAGCGCCAGCGTGAGCTTCTCGGTGATCTCGGGGTCGAAGCCGAACTCGTCGACCTCGTAGTCGCCGGTCAGCCGGCGGCGCAGCAGCGCCAGCAGCTGGGCCAGCTGCGGCTCCCACTGCTCGCCCCAGACCTCCTGGGCCGCGGACTGCAGCATCGATAACCAGGCCTCCGGCGAGATGCCCGCCAGCGGACCGCGGTCGCGGGTGGTCGTCGGCGGCCGCACCTCCTCCTCAGCCGTGGCCGGCGGCACGGCCTCGGTGGTGGTCTGCTCGACGACCTCCTCAGGAGCAGCGCTGACATGAGGACGCCGCGTGGTCGACGTACGTCGTGGCGTGGCGGCCTTCGTGGCCGCCGGCTTGCCTGCCAGCCCGCGCGCAGCGGACGACGGCCTGGCCTGGCCGCTGCCACGACCTGGCCGGCCACGGGTGCCGATCGGGATGATCTCGGCGTCAGCCACGAGGGGCTCCCGCCGGGTCGGGCTCGTGGGCAGAGTCGGGCAGCAGGTCGGCGAGGCCGGCGACGGCGCGCTCGGAGATGCGCGAGCTGCTCGGCATCGACGAGGCGAAGTCGGCGAACGCCTCGGCAGTCGTGTAGTCGGGCTCGAAGCCGAGCTCCGTGCGCATCCGCGTGGTGTCGATGCCGCGGCCGAAGGTCAAGAAGCTGAGCTGCTCGGGCGAGAAGTCGGCGAGCCGCATCTGCCTGAGCACGGAGCCGAGCTGGCCGACCGCGAAGCCGGGCAGCGGAAGCGTGGCGCGCTGAAGTCGGCGCAGGGCCTGCGACAGCATCAAGATGCCGTCACCCGCGATGTTGAAGGTGCCGTCGACGTCGCTGAGGACTCCGTGGGTGAGCACCCGGTCGAGGTCGCTCTCGTGCACGAACTGCATGCGGGCGTCGAACCCGAGCACGGTCGGCACCACGGGCAGCCGGAAGTACGACGCCATCGGGCTGACCACGTGGGGGCCGACCACGTTGGCCAGGCGCAGCATCAGCACGCGCACGTCGGGGCGGCGACGGGCGAACCCGCGGACGTACCCCTCGATCTCGGCAGCATCCTTGCTGTAGCCGGATCGTGGGTTGCGGCGTGGCTGCATGTCCTCGGTGAACATCGCCGGGTCTCGCGAGCTCGCGCCGTAGACGGTCGAGGTGGACTTCACGACCAGGTGCTGCACCGACCGCGCCTGCTGGCACGCAGCGAGAAGCTGCATGGTGCCGATGACGTTGAGCTCCTTCATCGTGCCCCGCCCGCCGGCACTGCCGGGGGTGGCGATGACGCTCATGTGGACGACCGTGTCGACGTCCTCCTTGGCGATCACCTTGGCGATCACCGGGGTACGGATGTCGGCGCGGATGAACGACATCGCGCCGATGTCACCACGAGGCGGGACGACGTCGACGCCGATCACCCGGTCGATGCCCTCAGTGGCCGCGAGCAGGCGCGCGAACCGCCGCCCGAGGTCACGAGAGACCCCGGTGACGAGTGCGACCCTGCCCATGCGGCTCCCTCGACTCCCTAGACAGAGGGCAACGATCCTGGGTGGGACCTACTTGCCGAGCTTGCGACGCTGGACGCGCGTCTTCTTCAGCAGCTTGCGGTGCTTCTTCTTGGCCATGCGCTTGCGCCGCTTCTTGATGACTGAACCCACGTGTTGACCCTTCACCTGCTGGAACGAGCCCCAGCGGTCGCTCCGTGGGACCACGACAGCCTAACGGGCACCGCTGAGCCGGGTTAATCGCTGGGGCCAGGAGTGGGACCCGGCCCACCTACCCTGTCCGGTGCGCGGTTGCTCCTGCACGACGAGCGAGGCGAGCGCCAGCGAGCCAGCGAGGAGGAAGGAGCAACCTCATGGCGCGCCGGACAGCCGAGCGGAGCGAGGCAGTTCAACCCGCGTTGTAGAAGGACTTGCGCAGGTAGTCGTTGACGTCGTCCTCGGTGACCCGGAACGAGCGCCCCACCCGCACGGCCGGCAGGTCGCCGCCGTGTACGAGGCGGTAGACCGTCATCTTCGAGACCCGCATGGTGGCGGCGACCTCGGCGATGGTCAGGAACTTGACTTCCGAGATGTCTCCACGACTGTCAGGAGAGGGGGTCATGGCGCACCGTTTCTTTCCTGCGGCGACTCCATCGGCTTCCCCGCCGATGACTCCACGTCCCGCGCTTGTGGTGAAGATAGCGTCGCCTGTGACTCGTGGGGAAGAGTTTGATTAGAGAAACCTAAGAGACTCGGCGTGTCGGCTTGCCATGTCTAAACCAGTCCTACTCGGGCTACACCCATGTCATTCAGTAGTGCAGGTCCAGGCCGTGGTGGGCGAAGACCGCCTCGCGGGTCTGCTGGATGGTGCGGTCCAGCCAGGAGTCGGGGTCGTAGCCCTGCGACCAGTCGCGCCAGTGGGGCGTCCGGCCGTCGGTCATCCGCGAGGGCGCACTGCGCCCGAGGGCCGTCGTGACGTAGTCGCGCCAGGCCTGAGGGGTGTCGGTCGACGGGTCGAGCGGGGCGCCCGCGACCACAGCGAGCAGGTGCGTCCAGGCGCGAGGGACGACGTCGACGATGGCGTAGCCTCCGCCGCCGGTCACCACCCACCGGCCACCACACACCTCGTGGGCCAGCTCGTGCAGCGCCAGGTACGACGCCCGCTGACCGTCCACCGACAGCATCAGGTGGGCGAGCGGGTCCTCCATGTGGGAGTCGCAGCCGTGCTGGGTGACGAGGAACTCGGGGGCGAAGGCGCGTACGACGGGAGGCACGATCGCGTGGAACGCACGCAGCCAGCCCGCGTCGGCCGTGCCCGGCGGCAGGGCCACGTTGACCGCCGTACCCTCCGCACCGACGCCGCCGCTGTCGGTCGCGAACCCCGTGCCCGGGAACAGCATCTGCCCGGTCTCGTGCAAGGAGATCGTGAGCACGCGCGGGTCGTCGTAGAAGATCGCCTCGACCCCGTCACCGTGATGGACGTCGACGTCGACGTAGGCGACGCGCTGGGCGCCCTGGTCGAGCAGCCACTGGATGCCGATCGCCACGTCGTTGTAG
This sequence comes from Nocardioides agariphilus, assembly GCF_015352445.1. Taxonomy (GTDB): domain Bacteria; phylum Actinomycetota; class Actinomycetes; order Propionibacteriales; family Nocardioidaceae; genus Nocardioides; species Nocardioides agariphilus. Next base: position 55,843 of record NZ_JADKPO010000012.1, on the reverse strand, counting down.
ATGCAGAACCCGCTCGACCGGTCGCGCATCGCGTGGTGGAGGCCGCCCGCGATGTTGGCGCTGTGCAGGCTCTCACCGGACTGCACCTGCCGGAAGGCCTCGAGGCTGGCGCCGACCACGTGGGCCGCAGCCCGGTGCATGTCGGCGAACACCGGGTTGTCGTCGGTGGCCAGGCCGTGGTCGTCGTACTCGATCGAGCCGGGGTCCTTGCCCGCGCGCGTCACCGCATCGATGAGCCCCGCGCCGTGCACGGTCGCGATCTGGGCGTCGTCGGCGAAGGGCGCCGCAACCATCCGGAGCCGGTCGAGCACCCCGAGCTCGCGGGCCAGCCTGATGGTGAGATCGACGCGGATCGGCGACATCGGGTGGGAGGGACCGAAGCTGTAGTCGGTCAGCGACGGGTCGAAGACGACCGAGGCCGGGCCGGCGCACTCCATGAGGCCGAACGTACCGGCTAGTGTGGTGCCGTGCGTCACATGGCTCTCCCGATCACCGCTTCGGTCACCTGGTGGTCCGCCTCCTAGGCGGACCCATCGTTGACGCACACCTCAACCCACGGCCGCCTCCGGGCGGCCGTTGTCGTTGGTCGAGCTTGTCGAGACCATCTGCCGCTGGTCGAGCGAGACCCCCGGAGGCTCCACACGACAAGGAGCACCGATGAACCGCAACCTCTCTCTCGTCACCCCGTCGGGTCGGCTGACCCTCGGCAACTACCTCGGCGCGTTCCGCGGGATGGTCGCCTCGCAGGACCCTGCCATCGACAGGGCTGACTGCTTCTACGGCGTCTCGGACCTGCACGCGATGACCACGGCGCACGACCCGCGGGTACTGCGCGACACGATCGCCGAGGTGATGACGGTCTTCCTCGCGGTCGGCCTCGACCCTGACCGGGCCGTGCTGTTCCGGCAGTCCGCCGTGCCAGCACACCGCGAGCTGGCCTACCTGCTGGAGTGCACGGCGTACACCGGCGAGCTGGTCCGGATGATCCAGTACAAGGAGAAGGGCAAGGGCCAGCCCTCGACGCGGGTCTCGCTCTACACCTACCCCGTGCTGATGGCGGCCGACATCCTGCTCTACCGGCCCACGCGGGTGCCGGTCGGCAACGACCAGCGCCAGCACGTCGAGCTGACGCGCGACCTGGCGACGCGCTTCAACAACGCCTACGGCGCGGTGTTCACGGTCCCCGAGATCGTGACGCCCGCCGCCGGCGCGCGGGTGATGGACCTGCAGGAACCCGCGCGGAAGATGAGTAAGTCCGCAGCACCCGGCGCGGATGGCGGCGTGATCCGGCTGCTCGACCCGCCCGATGTCGTGCGTCGCAAGGTCGCCCGGGCGGTGACCGACTCGGACACCGGACCCGACGCCGTACGCTCGGCCGGCCACAAGGCCGGTGTCACCAACCTCCTCGACGTGCTGGCTGCCTGCGGCGGCTCGGCCGAGGGCATCACGACGTACGGCGCCCTCAAGGCCGCCGTCACGGACGCGGCGGTCTCGGTGCTCGAGCCGATCCAGAAGAGGTACGCCGACCTGGCCGGCGACCCGGCGTACGTAGCGCAAGTCTTCGACGCGGGCTCTGCCCGTTGCCGCGAGGTCACCGCGCCCGTGCTGGCTGCGGCCGAGGCCGCGATCGGCCTGTGACCTGGGAGGATCGCCACGTGAGCGATCGCGAGGATCTCCAGTGGCTGTTGACCGCACATCGAGCAACCGCGGCGGTGTCCGCGGCGGTGGCCCTGGGGCTGATCGACGGGCTGGCTGACGGCCCTCGGTCCGCCGAGGATGTGGCCGCCGAGTCGGCGACCGACCCCGATGCGACGCACCGGCTGTTCCGGGCGCTGGCCACGATCGGGGTGCTCGAGGAGGTCGACGGCGACTACGGGCTGACCGACTTCGGCAGGCCGCTGCTCTCCGACGCTCCCGGGTCGGTGGCCCCCCAGGCCCGGCTCAACCTCGATCCGGCCGTGTGGTCGGCATGGGGCCACCTTGCCCACAGCGTGCGGACGGGCGACAGCGCGTTCGAGGACCTGCACGGGACCGACCTGTGGAGCCACCGCCTCGCGCACCCCGAGCACAGCCGCAACTTCGACGACCTGATGACGGCGATCAGCGCGACGGCCGTCGACGCCGTCGCGGCGGCCTACGACTTCGCCGGACGCTCACACGTCGTCGACGTCGGCGGCGGCCAGGGGACCCTGGTCGCAGCGGTCCTGCGACGCAACGCTCACCTCACCGGCGAGGTGCTCGACCAGCAGCATGTCGTGGCTGCCGCCGGGCCTGCCGACCTCGCCGGCCGATGGACCGGCACCGCAGGGTCCTTCTTCGAGAGGGTGCCGCCGGCCGACTGCTACCTGCTCAAGTGGATCCTGCACGACTGGGACGACGACGAGTGCGTGACGATCCTCAGCAGGTGCCGCGAGTCCCTCGCCCTCGGCGGCGTCGTGCTCGTCGTGGAGATGGTGCTCGACCGCCCCGGCCACGCCCGCCTGGCCGCCTTCATGGACCTCAACATGATGGTGCAGCTGGGCGGCCGCGAACGCACCGAGGCCGCCTACGCCGACCTCTTCGACCGCGCCGGCCTCCACCTCACCCGCGTCCTCGACACCGGCACCCCGTTCGCGGTGCTGGAGGCGGTGGGTGCCGACAAGACAGCCTGACCTTCAGCTCGCCTCGAGCTCCCCGAACCCCGCCAGTACCAGCTCGCTCACCGTGGCGATCGCCTGCTCGGCGTCGGCCCCGGTAGCGGAGACGGTGATCTCCGTACCCTGCCCGGCCGCCAGCGTCATCAGCTCCAGGGAGCTGGCCGCGTCGGCCCGCCGTCCCCCGGCCTCGACCGCGACCTCGGCAGCCAGGGCCCCCACCGCCGTGGCGATCTGGGCGGCCGGCCGCGCGTGCAGCCCCTGCGGGTTGACCAGGGTGAGCCGCACGGACGCGCCCGGTACGGCGACCAGTGCGGGCGCGGGAGCCGCTGACAGGCCGTGCTCGGCAAGGGCGGTGGCCTTCGGCAGCAGCGCCGCCTCGGCCTCGCGCGCCACGGTCTCGAGGTCCGCGCCCCCCGCAGCCCGGACCACGGCAGCGACCAGGCCCTCCACGAGGGGCGCGGAGCTGAGTCGCACGGGATGGGTGGGAGACGAGAGCTCCAGGGCCAGCTCGGAGCTCAAGACCGCGGACCCGAGGTCCATGAGGACCAGTACGCCGTCCGGCGAGGCCGCACGGGCGAGTGCGGCCGATACCTCGGTGGCGTCGGTGCCGAAGCCGCCCGCGGCCCCTGCCGCCACCGCGACGACGGGTCCCGATCCGTGCACCATCTCCTCGGCCAGTGCCACGGCTGCTGCCGCAAGGGCAGCACTGTGGGAGACCACGACGATCCCGATCACGTCGTCCTCCTCAGCCCGCAGCAGCCAGGGCGTCCGCGAGCGCGCGGAGCAACAGTGCCGACGACGCAGCGCCCGGGTCGATGTGGCCGACGCTGCGCTCGCCGAGGTACGACGCCCGCCCCTTGAGAGCGATCAGCGGCTCGGTGGCGTCGCGACCGTCAGCAGCCGCATCGGCGGCCGCCTCCGCGGCACCGAGGACATCGCGACCCGACTCGAGGGCCGACGCGAAGGCGTCCAGGCCAGGTGCGAGCGCGTCGTACATCGTCTTGTCGCCCGCCTCGGCCTTGCCGCGCGCCACGATCCCCTCGAGCCCTGCCCGCAGCATCGCCAGCACCGCAGCAGCGTCGAGCGAGGTCGCATCACCTGTCGCTGTCGCGGCGCGCAGGAAGAACGTGCCGTACAGCGGCCCGCTCGCACCCCCGACCGAGGTCACCAGCGTCATGCCGACCTTCTTGAGCAGGTCGCCCGCCGACCCAACAGTCGACACCTCGCCCGCGACTGCCCCCATCACCGCGTCCATGCCGCGGATCAGGTTGGCACCGTGGTCGGCGTCGCCGATCGCGGAGTCGAGCTCGGTGAGGTACGTGCCCTGCTCGTGGACCGCGTCCCGGAACGACGACAGCCAGTCGACCAGCGTCGCAACGGATACGGATTCGGTCACGGCCACAGTTCCTGTCAGAGTCCCCATCGCAGGCCCGCTGTCTTCACCGGAGCATCCCACAGGCGAAGGATCTCGTCGTCGGCCTTGAGCACGGTCACCGAGGCGCCGGCCATGTCGAGCGAGGTGATGTAGTCGCCCACCAGCGTCCGGGCCACCTGGACGCCGGCCTTCTCGAGCAGCACCGCGACCTCGCCGTACAGCAGGTAGAGCTCGATGAGCGGCGTGCCACCCAGACCGCTGAGCATGACGATGCTCGGGCCGCCTTGGAAGTCGAGGTCGGACAGGATCGGGTCGACGAGCTGCTCGGCGATCTCGGCCGCGCCGGCGAGCGGCACGCGCTTGCGCCCGGGCTCACCGTGGATGCCGACGCCCATCTCCATCTGGTCCTCGGGCAGGTCGAACGTCGGCTTGCCGGCGGCAGGCACGGTGCACGACGTCAGCGCCATGCCCATCGAGCGCCCCTGCGCGTTGATCCGCTTCGAGAGGTCAAGGACGGCGTCGAGGTCGCGCCCTTCCTCGGCTGCGGCACCGACGATCTTCTCCAGGAGCACCGTGACGCCGACGCCGCGGCGTCCTGCGGTCCACGTGGAGTCCTGCACGGCGACGTCGTCATCGGTGACGACGGTCTCCACGCGTACGCCGGAGTCGGCGGCCGCCATCTCGCCCGCCATCTCGAAGTTCATCACGTCGCCCGTGTAGTTCTTCACGATGTGCAGCACGCCGGCGCCCTGGTCGACGACGGTGGTGGCCTCGACCATCTGGTCGGGCGTGGGCGAGGTGAACACCTCCCCGCAGCACGCCGCGTCGAGCATCCCGACCCCGACGAACCCGCCGTGCAGTGGCTCGTGGCCGGAGCCGCCGCCGGAGATCAGCGCGACCTTGCCGTGGTCCTTGGGCTGCGCCCGGTAGATCACGCGGTGCTGGTGGTCGACGCGGAGCTCGGGGTGAGCCTCGGAGACTCCCTTGAGCGCGTCGGCGAGGACATCCTCGGGCTTGTTGATCAGCTTCTTCATGACTCAGACCTCCGCTGGGACGGCCGCGGGGACAGTGGCCCGCTCGCTGGCGGGCGCGGTGTCCTGACGCGTGTGGGCAATGAAACCGAACGCCAGTGCTGCTGCGACACCCGCGAGGAGCTCGGCGCCGACGTACACCGGCCACTGCTCCCACGAGATGTCACCGCCGAGGAGCTGCTGGACGATCATCGGGCCGGTCGTGCGGGCCGGGTTGATCGAGGCGCCGGTGGTCGGCGCGACGGGGATGATCGCAGCGAAGACGACCATGCCGATGGCCAGACCGGCCCAGCCTGGCGCTGCCTTGCGGTAGATCACGCCGAAGACCGCGAACACCAGCAAGAACGTACCGATGAACTCGGCGAACGCCGCCTGGTACCACGCGATCGTCTCGCCGTACGCCGCGACGCCGAGCCCCACGTCGCTCGCCTTGTCACCGAGCACGCCCACGATCGTGAAGGCGCCCGCGATGGCACCAGCCACCTGGGCCACGACGTACGCCGGCACCTCGGACCACGGGAACTTGCCGGTCGCCGCCAGGCCGAAGGTGACCGCCGGGTTGATGTGGTTGCCGCTGATGTAGCCGAAGACGTACACCGTGACGATCACGATCGTGGCGAACGCCAGCGAGATGATCCCCAGGTCGGAGCCACTGAAGGTGGAGCCGTTGGCGTCGTTGACGATCAGCAGAGCCGGGACCGAGCCGACACCCACGAAGACCAGGAAGGCGGTACCCAGGAACTCTGCCGCGAGCTTCTGCCACCGCGTGTTTTCATCCATCTCAGTGCCCTTCCGTGTGATGCGAACCACTTTCGACAATGTCGAATAGTTCACAGAAACTGGGCACCAAGTCAAGAGGTTCGCGAAAATCGTCGGGTTCGTGCCATGCTTCGGGCGTCAGAGGTGAGGCGCCCCACCACGGCGTCGGTGACCCATGGGCGGCCGGAAGGAGGTGCGCGATGATCCAAGCCATCGACCGTGCGGCCAAGATCCTCGCTGCCCTCCAGGGCTCACGGCACCTCGGCATCAGCGACCTCGGCGCGGTCCTCGACCTGCCGCCGTCGACCGTCCACGGCATCGTGAAGTCCCTGCAGGCACACGGCCTGGTGGTCAAGGAGCCGCACGGACAGCGCTACATGCTCGGTCCGACGTTGCTCCAGCTGTCCAACGTCTATCTCGACACCCTCGACGTACGCGCCCGCGCCATGCGCTGGACCGGTGACCTCGCCGAACGCACCGGACTGGCCGTGCGGATGGGCGTGGAGTTCTTCTCCGAGGTCATCGTGATCCACCACGAGCCGCGCCCGGACGGCACCCGACAGATGCCCGAGACCGGCCTGACGATCCCGGCCCACGCATCGGCGCTGGGCAAGGTGCTGCTGGCCTACCACCCGGCGTTCAAGGACTCCGTGGTGGCCAAGGGACCCCTGCGCAGCCTCACCGCCGAGACGATCACCGACGTCGACGAGCTCGACAAGGCACTCTCCGAAGTACTGGCGACGGGCTGGGCGCTCGAGGACGAGGAGGCCGTGCTCGGCGAGTCCTCGATCGCCGTACCCGTCGCCGACCGCGACGGCGAGGCAGTCGCTGCGATCGCGGTCGTGATGCCGGCCAGCGACTCGCCGATCCCCGAGACCGTGCTCACGCTCCTGCGCGAGGCCGCCCGCAACGTCTCGCGCGAGCTCGGCGCGCCGGGCTGGCCGCCGTCGGTCGCGCGAACCGACTAGTGCCGCGCGTCGGGAGTTGTTGAACGGTTGGCGTGCTCAGGGTGTGTGCGTCGCAAGGCGCCGGAGCGAAGCCATACCCGGTCGTCTCGCGAGCGACGGCAACGCCGGGAAGTGCGCGCCATGGGTGCGCGAAGCGCACAAGAACTTCCGACGCGCGGCGCCAGGGTCAGGTGCCCTCGGCCAGCGCCCGCGACCGATCGCGAGCTGCCTCCATCGCAGCCAGGAACGCCGCACGCACGCGGTGGGTCTCCAGCTCGCGCAAGGCGGCCGCTGTCGTGCCGCCAGGCGAGGTGACCTGCTCGCGCAGCACCACCGGGTGGGTGCCGGTCTCGCGCAGCATCTTGGCCGAGCCCACCACGGTCTGGATGACGAGGTCGGTCGCGGTCGCGCGTGGCAGGCCCAGGTGCACACCCGCCTCGATCATCGACTCGACGACGAAGAAGATGTACGCCGGGCCGGAGCCGCTGATCGCCGTCACGGCGTCCATCTGACGCTCGGGCACCCGCAGGACCCGACCGGTCGAGCCCATCAGCCCCTCGGCCTCGGCCAGGTGGCTGTCGTCGCAGTGGGAGCCGGGGGCGATCGCGGTCATGCCCTCGTCGACGAGCGCCGGGGTGTTGGGCATGACACGTACGACGGCGACACCGTCGGGCACTCGCGACTCGATGTAGGACGTCGTGATGCCGGCTGCGATCGAGACCAGCAGCTGGCCCGGTCGCAGTTCGGGAGCGATCTCCTCGAGGACGTCGTTCATGTCCTGCGGCTTGACCACGAGGGCGATGGTGTCGGCCTTGCGCGCGGCCTCGGCGTTGGAGACGACCGTGACGCCGTATCGCTCCTCGAGCTCCTTGGCACGGTCGGCACGCTTCTCGCCGACCATGAGGTCATCGACGCGGCGACCCGCCCGGACGAGCCCGGAGAGCAGGGCCTCGCCCATCACGCCGGCGCCGATGATGGCGGTCTGGGGCATCGACTTTTCCCTTTGTTTCTTGGAGAACTACGACTTCGAGATGAGGGACTTCAGGAAGAATGACAGGTTCTGCGGTCGCTCCGCGAGGCGTCTCATCAGATACCCGTACCACTCCTGCCCGTAGGGGATGTAGACCCGCACGGTCTCCCCCGCCCTCGCCAGGCGGCGCTGCTCGTCGGGGCGGATGCCGTAGAGCATCTGGAACTCGTAGGACCCCTGGGCCCGACCGAACCGGCTCGCCAGCGACGACGCGATCTCGACGATCCGCGGGTCGTGACTGGCGATCATCGGATAGCCCTGGCCGGCCAGCAGGACCTTCAGGCAGCGCACGTAGGACCGGTCGACGTCGATGCGGCTCTGGTAGGCGACCTCCTCCGGCTCGTTGTAGGCGCCCTTGCACAGTCGCACCCGCGAGCCCTCGTAGGCGAGTGCGCGACAGTCGGCCTCGGTGCGGTGCAGGTAGGCCTGCAACACGGCCCCCGTCTCGGGGAAGTCCTTGCGCAGCTCGCGCAGGATCGTCAGCGTCGAGTCGGTGGTGGTGTGGTCCTCCATGTCGAGCGTGACCGTCGTACCGGCGTTGCGGGCCGCACGGCAGATGGTGCGCGCGTTCTCGAGTGCGGTCTTGTGGCCCACGTCCTGCAGCGCCTGACCGATCGCCGACAGCTTGACCGAGACCTCGGCGCTGCGGCTCAGGCCCTGGGAGGAGAGCTCCCTGAGCAGCTCGACGTACGCCGCCACGGTTGCGTCGGCGTGCTCGACGTCGAGGGTGTCCTCGCCGAGGAAGTCGAGGGTGACCTTGAGGTCGTCATCAACCAGTCCGCGGGTCGCCTCGACCGCCGTCGCCGTCGTCTCGCCCGGCACGTAGCTCTTCACGATGCCGGCCGAGACAGGCATCGTGCTCACCAGCTTCTTGACCACGCCGCTGCGTGACAGGAGGAGCAGCGGTTCGCGCAGGAGAGCCATGGCCGTCAGATTACGCCGAGCGCCGCCCGTCGCATTCAGGGCGTACGGCGCCGCAAGGTCGCCGCACCGAGGCCGAGCGCCGCGATCGCGAAGGCTGCGACCACGAGTACGTCCTGCCAGACATCGCCCGTGGCGGCGGTGCGCGTCAGGGTCTGCATCGCGTCGGTCGCGTAGGACAGCGGCAGCACGTCGCTGATCTTCTCCAGCACCGTCGGCATCTGGTCGCGAGGCACGAACAGCCCGCACAGCAGGATCTGCGGCACCACGAACGCCGGCATGAACTGGACCGCCTGGAACTCCGTCGTCGCGAACGCGCTGACGAACAGACCGAGCGCACTGCCGAGCACGGCGTCGGCGATCGCCACGACAGTCAGGAGCCAGACCGGTCCCTGCACGTCGAGGTCGAGCAGTCCGACCGACAGCGCGACAGCCAGCGCCGACTGCACGGCGGCGACCACGCCGAACGCGATCGCATAGCCCACCAGGAAGTCGAGCTTGCCCATCGGCATCGCGAGGAGCCGTTCGAGGGTCCCGGAACTGCGCTCGCGCAGTGTGGTCACGCTCGTCACCAAGAACATGATGATGAACGGGAACATCGCCAGCAGTCCGGGACCGAGCCGGTCGAACACCGCGCCGCTCTCCTCGAACATCCACCACAGCAAGGTCATCAGCAGGCACGGCAGGACCAGCAACATGGCCGCGGTCCGGTGGTCGCGGCGTACCTGGGTGAGTACGCGGGTGGCGACCGCGAAGGTGATGCGCGGGTTCATGACTGGTCTCCAGCGCCTTCCACGAGCGCCAGGAACGCGCTCTCGATGTCGTCGGTGCGGGTCTTCTCGCAGATCCGCAGAGGCGTGTCGTCGGCGATGATCACGCCGTCGCGCATCAGCATCAAGCGGTCGCAACGGTCGGCCTCGTCCATCACGTGGCTGCTGACGAAGACGGCAGCGCCGCGGGCGGCGATGCGGTGGAACAGCTCCCACAGGTCGCGCCGGAGCACGGGGTCCAGGCCGACGGTCGGCTCGTCGAGCACCAGCAGGTCGGGGTCGCCGAGCAGAGCGACGGCGAGACTGGCTCGACTGCGCTGCCCGCCGCTGAGCTGGCCGACGACGACGTCCGCGTGGCTGCGCAGGTCGACGGCGTCGATCGCCTCGGCGACCTCGCCCTTGTTGACGCCGAGGACCTTGGCGAAGAAGTTCAGGTTCTCGGTCACGGTGAGGTCGTCGTAGACGCTCGCGGCCTGGGTGACGTAGCCGATCCGGCTGCGTAGCGCCTTGGCGCCCGCCTCCTCGCCGAACGCTTTCACGGTGCCGCTGGTGAGCTGCTGTACGCCGACCAGCGAGCGCATGAGCGTCGACTTGCCGCAGCCACTGGGACCGAGCAGACCGGTGACACTGCCCCGCTCGATGGTGAAGCCGATGCTCCTGAGCACCTCACGGCCACCGCGCCGCACGACGAGGTCCGCGACCTCAACCGCGTTTTTCATCATGTGATGAATTATGGGGACCGCGGGTACCCCGGGTCAAGCCACCGAGTCGTGACACCAAATCGGCAAGTTCATCCACAATCGCGAGACCAGCCCGTTCGAGGCGTCCAGATTTCGCTAGCGTCCCGCCGTCGGTCACCTCGTCTCGGGAGGGCAACTCGTCGTGACTCGTCTGTTGCTGGTGCTGTCGTGCATCGCGTCGCTGTGGGTATCGGGCTGCAGCGGCGACGCCTCCTCCACCGCCGGACCCACTCCCTCAGTCCCGACCTCTTCCGCGCCCACGTCGACCCCGACGCCCGAGCGGGAGACGCCGGAGGAGTTCGTTCGGCGGTGGGTGGAGGCAGACACGCACATGCAGAACACCGGCGATGGCACTGAGTATCGGGCGATGTCGGCGAAGTGCTCCGGTTGCGTCGAATACGCGGATCGGATCCGGGACATTTACGCAGCCGGCGGTTATGTGAGGACGCGCGGCTGGATGATTCTGCGCGTTCGAGACGCAAGGTCTGATGACGAGGGCCGAACGCAAGTCACGATCGACGTCAAGTCGACCCGCACTCGGTACAAGGAGAACAGGGAAAGTCAGCCGACGACCCTGCCAGGCGGACGTCTTACCTACTTAATCTCGATGCGTGGCGATGGTGATTCATGGGCGATCACCAACGCGGAGCAGGTCGCCAGATGAGGCGTCTACTCATCTTCATGACGCTTTCCACCATGAGCATCCCGATCCTATGGGGCTGGAGCCAACCGGCATCGGCGAGCTCAGGTTGTCTGGGAGGCGCCGACATGCACGGAAGCTATCTTGGCTGCTTCGTCGCGGGTGACGAGTTGCGGGCCATTTGGGCGTCTGCGCCTGCAAACGTGAAGTACATGCTGCGTCCGATCTGTGCCTCCGCACCCGATCACCCTGAGGAAATCTGCGCCACTCGCCAGGTCTCCTGCCTCAACCCGCCGGATTCCTTCAGGTACTGGGTCTTCCGCAGCATCGGCGAAGGACCGTTCGAGCCCGTTGCTTCCACATGTCTCGGCGACGCTGGCGGCTTCGAAGTCATCACCCCAGGCCGCGTCCTCCACGAGATGAAGCGGATGACCTGGCCAGCAGCCACCCTCTCCATCCAGCCACCCGATGGCCGAACGCTGGTGAACTTCAAAACCAACTTCTTCACCACCACCACCGAGCCGGACACCCAGACCATCACGCTGCTGGGCCAACGGGTGGAGATCGAGGCGAGCCCGGTGAGCTACACCTGGCACTTCGGAGACGGTGAGAAGCAGAGCGGCGCGGACCCCGGGGCGCCGTACCCGAACCTCGACGTCACCCACACCTACCGCAAGGCCGAGGTCACCGTGCGGCCAAGCGTCGACGTCACGTACCACGGCCGCTTCCGCGTCAACGGCGGCCAATGGCAAGACATCCCCGAGACCCTCACCGTCGCCGGCACACCGACCCAGCTCCAGGTCCTGACCGCCACCCCACACCTGGTCGGCTGACAAATCGGAGGATCGCAGCCACCAGGTGACTGCGATCCTCCGATTCGTTCAGCAGTCAGATCAGCCCCGGCGCAGCTGAACCGTCGCGTCCACCTCGTTGACCGAGCAGTCGAAGAGACCGCAGGCAAAGATCAGGCTGACGTTGGCTGCCTTGCCACCGCTGAAGAAGCCGTTGTCAGAGGTGACCAGGGCCTCCCAGGTGTGGACGTCGCCGTCGCACTCCAGCGGGTAGGCGAAGAAGTAGCCGGTGATCTTCACGCGCCCGACCTTCTGGACGAGCGAGCCCTCGATGTCGCTGTTGAAGCCATCGGCGTTCACGCACGAGTAGGTCCCGCTCAGCAGCGCGGACCCGTCCTTGAACGCCTTGCCCTTGGGGTTGATCGTCAGCGAGGACTCGGGCGGGGGTGGCAGCTCGGAGAACGTGACCGACAGGTTGCCGCCCACGACCTCGGAGTCGGAGAAGGCCACGATGTAGTACGTCGTACCGGGCGCGCCCAGGACGCCGACGGAGGTCGGCCCGCAGGCGACCACGGTGCCGTTGGCCGGATCGCCCTCGGTGACGATGAAGCCGCCGGTGTAGTCGGACGCCGACATGTCGGCCACGAAGCCGGTGCCGGCCGTGTCGGTGTAGGTGAACCAGACGCTCGCGTTGGTGAACGGAGCACCGCAGTCGGCGTTCAGCGACTCGTCGAGTACGTCGGTCGTGGCCTCGGTGGTGTCCTGCTCGAACGTCGCCGGCAGCGCGTTGATCGCGGTTGCCCCGGCAGCCGTGTCATTGGCTGGCGCGGCGGCCTGAGCGGGCGCAACCCCCACCAGGCTCAAGGCAGCCAAGGATGCGGCAGCGGCGAGAATGCGTACGGATTTCACGGGAACCCCCCGTCTCGATGGCACCCCCTGCGAGCGCCGTCATGCCCGTACGACGCCGCGATCGCTGGTCTGGTTGCGTGCGGTCGCAGATGGTTACGGCAGGTCGCCGGTGAGGTACCGCTGCAGCGTCGGCGCGTAGATCGTGATCAGCTGCTCGCGCGACATCGACGCGAGCGGCTCGACGGCGAGCACGTACCTCATCAGGATCAGCCCGATCACCTGCGAGGCGACCAGTGACATCCGGCGTTGCGGGTCATCGATGCCGAGAGCCGCCCCGATGGGCTCGATGACGACGGGCAGCACACCCTCGGTCAGGAGGCGGCTGCCAGCGGGGTCCATGATCCCGCGTGCGACGGCGATCAACGAGGGGCTCAGGTCGGGGTCGTCCCAGACGGACAGGAAGATCCCCAGGAACCGCTCTGCTGCCTGCTCGATCGGACCAGCGATGGCCGGGCCCATCAGCTTGCGCGGGTCGACGGGCAGCTCGAGCGCCGCGAGGAAGAGCTCGTCCTTGGTGCCGAAGTAGTGGTGTACCAACGCCGCGTCGACGCCGGCCGACGCGGCGACGGCGCGGATCGTCGTACCCGCGAAGCCCAACTCGGCGAACGATGAGCGGGCCGCCGCGAGGATGGCGGAGCGGGTGTCCGGGGATCCCTTGCGGCGACCGCGCGGGGAGCCGGGGGCTGCCTGCTCAGCCATGGGCGGAGGGTACGACGAAGTGCTCGCGCGCGAACTCCAGCGACTCGACGAGGTCGCGCTCGCGCTCCTCGCGGTTGGCGCTCTTGCGGGTGTTGATCTCGAGCACGATGTGGCCACCGAAGCCGGCAGCCGCCACATGGTGGAGGAACCCCGCCGCATCCATCGCGCCCCGACCGGGCACGAGGTGCTCGTCCTTGGCCGAGCCCGACCCGTCGGTCAGGTGCACGTGACGCAGCCGCGAGCCCATGCGCTGGGCCATCTCGACCACGTCCGAGCGCGCGATCGCGGCATGGGAGAGGTCGATCGTCTGGTTGGCGTAGGACTCCTCGGAGGGATCCCAGCCGGGCACGTACATCTCCACGCCGCGGTCGGCCCGGCGGCGCGAGGAGGCCCGCCAGGGGTACATGTTCTCGACGGCGAAGGCGATCCCTGTCTCCTGCTCCAGGGAGGCGATGCCCTCGACGAAGGTCGCGGCGTACTCGCGCTGCCAACGAAATGGCGGGTGTACGACGACCACCTCGGCGCCGACCTCCAGAGCCATGTCGGCCGAGCGCTGGAGCTTCCCCCAGGGCTCGGTGCCCCAGACCCGTTGCGTGAACAGCAGGCACGGCGAGTGGACGGCGACGATGGGCAGCTCGTGGTGGTTGCTGAGCTGCTTGACGGCGGAGACCTGCTGGCTGAGGGCGTCGATGCCGACCATCACCTCGATGCCGTCGTAGCCCAGCTTGGATCCGTAGGCGAAGGCGTGCGCCGTCGACTCCGGGTAGACGGAGGCGGTGGAGAGGGCGATGGACACCGATGTGCTGGTCACGAGGCTCAGGAGGCGCTGCCCGTAAGGGATCCGTCGACGAGCGCGATCTTGTCGATGCGCTCGAGGATGACGCCCTCGCGCAAGGCCCAGGGGCAGATCTCGAGCTCGTCGAGCCCGAAGATGTCCATGCACGCCTCGGCGACGAGGGCACCCGGGACGATCTGGTGGGTGCGCGACGGGGACACGCCAGGCAGGACGGACAGCTCCTCGCGGTCCATCGAGACCAGCAGCGGGATCCAGTAGACCAGCTCCTTCATCGGCAGGATCCGCGGAACCAGCGCCCCGTCCCCGGCGGCCGCCGCGCCGCAGATGCGGGCCAGCGAACGGAACGTCTTGGACGTCGCGGCCGCCTTGTCGGGCCGGCCTGCTCGGATGAGCTGGCCTGCGTCGCGCGCGATCTCGGCGCGGATCCTCTTGCGCAGCAGGCGAAGGTCCTCCTCCCCCGGATGGCCGTTGGCGAAGTACTCGCGGGCCAGACGTGCGGCGCCCAGCGGCACGGAGTACGCCACGTCGGGGGCCTCGTCGGCGCCACCCGCGAGCTCGAGCGAGCCGCCGCCGATGTCGAAGACCGACAGACGCCCGGCCGACCAGCCGAACCACCGGCGTACGGCCAGGAACGTCAGCCTCGCCTCGTCCTCGCCCGACAGCACCTCGATGCGGACGCCGGACTTCTCGTCGACGTGGTCGAGTACCTGCTGGCTGTTGCCGGCATCGCGGACCGCCGACGTGGCGAACCCGACGATCTCCTCGCACCCCTTGTCCTCGGCCACGGTCACGGACGACTCGACGAACGCCGTGAGCTTGTCGCGACCTTCCTCGGTGATGTTGCCGTCGTGGCCGAGGTGCTCGGCCAGCCGCAGCGGCTCCTTGTGGGAGTAGGCGGGAAGCGGGGCGGCACCGGCGTGCGCGTCGAACACCAACAGATGCCCCGTGTTCGAGCCGATGTCGAGGACGCCCAGCCGCATGGCCCCAACGATAGAGCGCCCTCGGGCAGGTCGGGGGGCGCCTCGTAGGCTTGGCCAGTGCCCGAGGTCGATCTGGTGTTTCCGCGAGCTTTCGTCGAGTTCGTCGACCCGGCCGACGCCGACCAGGTCTTCAAGTGCGACCTGACCTGGCTGACCTCCAACTTCTTGTGCATCTTCGGTCAAGGCTGCCAGGGCATCTACCAGGAGTCGCCCGACACGGGCTGCTGCACGCTGGGTGCGCACTTCGCCGACAAGGAGGACGAGAAGCGCGTCGAGGCGTACGTCGACCAGCTGACGCCGCAGGTGTGGCAGTTCCACCCCGGGGGCAAGGTGCGCAAGAAGCACTGGATCACCAAGGACGACGACGGCGCCAACAAGACTCCGGTGATCGAGGTCGACGGCCAGTCGGCGTGCATCTTCCACAACAGGCGCGACTTCCCCCTCGGCGCCGGCTGCGCCCTGCACGCACTGGCACTCCAGCAGGGGCGGCATCCCCTGGAGACCAAGCCCGACGTGTGCTGGCAGCTGCCGATCCGACGTACCTTCCGCACCGTCGAGCGACAGGACGAGACGTCCTACACCGAGATCAGCATCGGCGAGTACGACAGGCGCGGCTGGGGCCCGGGGGGCCACGACCTCGACTGGTACTGCTCGGGAAACACCGAGGCCCATGTCGGGGTCGAGCCGCTCTACGTCACCAACGCACCGGAGCTGACCGAGCTGATGGGAAGCGCGGCGTACGCCGAGCTGGTGCGGCACTGCGAGGCCCACCTGCGCTCGCGGTCGGCGCTGGCGATCCACCCGGCTGACCCTCGCTGACCCTGGCTGACGCGCGTCACTGACAGGCTTGACAAGGCCGGGTTCAGGCTCTGTTGAGCGGTTGTGAGGATCAACCAACCGATGGCTCGACATCAAGAGAACCCGACCCCGTGTCCGGCGCGATGTGGCCAGAGGTGAGAATGACCGGCATGCGCTTGGACCACCTCTCGTATGCCGCCGGACCCGACGGCCTCGCCGGAACAGCCCAGCGCATCGGGGGACTACTCGGGAAGTCGTTCACCGATGGGGGCATGCACCCGCGGTTCGGGACTCGCAACATGATCCTGCCGCTGGCCGACCACACCTACCTCGAGGTCGTCGAGGTACTCGACCACCCGGCGTCCGACAAGGCCCCGTTCGGCCAGGCCGTGCGGGCTCGTTCGGCGCTCGGCGGCGGCTGGCTCGGCTGGGTCGTGGCGGTCGACGACATCGAGACCGTCGAGCGCCGCCTGGGGCGTGAGTCGGCCCTCGGCAACCGCTACCTCCCCGACGGCACCGAGCTGACCTGGAAGCAGATCGGCGTCAACGGCCTGATCTCCGACCCGCAGCTGCCGTTCTTCATCGAGTGGTCGATTCCCGACTCCCTGCACCCCTCCACCGGTGCCGACGGCGACCTCTCACTTGCCTGCCTGGAGATCGCCGGCGACCCGCAGCGGGTCAGTGAGTGGCTCGGCGAGACCGTCGAGGCGCCCCTCGAGGACGTCAAGGTCGAGTGGGCCGCGCCCAACGGCACTCCGGGGATCATGGCGGCGCAGTTCCAGACGGCCAACGGTCTGGTGCGCATCTGAAGCTCCCTCGCGGAGTCGTCCCCAGCCCGAACATCTGGGAGCACCCCGCCACCTACGAGGTCGAGAACCACGCGTTCGACCCCGACGGGTTGGTGTTCGCGGCCATGGCAGCAAAGGCTTCCTGGGCGGATCGCGTCGTGCTCGACCTCGGGTGCGGCTCCGGGTACCACCTGCCGTACTTCGCACGTACGGCGTCGCGCGTCGTCGGCGTCGAACCTCATCCCAGGCTGGTGACGCTGGCCCGCCGACGTACCTCTGCGCTCTCGCAGATCTCGGTGCTCGCCGGCACCGCGCAGCAGCTCCCGCTCCCCGACGCGTCGGTCGACGTCGTCCACGTGCGCTGGGCCTACTTCTTCGGGCCCGGCTCAGAGCCCGGACTGCGCGAACTCGACCGCGTCGTACGTCGGGGCGCAACGGCCTTCGTGATCGACAACGACGCCAGCGCCTCTACGTTCGGCAGGTGGTTCGGGTGGGGCTACCCCAAGATCGACGCGGCTGCGGTCGAGAGGTTCTGGGCGCGCCACGGCTGGACCCGCACCCCGGTCACGACCCGCTGGTCGTTCGGCACCGAGTCCGACCTGGAGTCCGTGGTGCGGATCGAGTTCGACCCGGAGACGGCCGAGAAGGTGCTGGCCGACCACCGTGCCAACGGTGGCGGCACCGAGGTCGACTACGCCGTCAACGTCTGGTCGCGCGACTGGTAGGCCTCGCCGGACGTCATCCGAAGTGGTCGCCATAGCGACCAGAACGTATGACGTTGCGTTCAGCCCGTCTCGCGAACCGCAAGGGTCGGGGTCAGCAGGACACCAGGCGAGACGACGGCGGGAGTGCTCAGGAGGCCTTCGAGCGCGCGCACGATCTCGACCGCGACCTCCTCGAGGGGCTGACGCACGGAGGTCAGGCCCGGGTTGATGACCTGGGCGACCTGGGAGTCGTCGAAGCCGATGACCGAGACGTCGTGACCCGGGGTGAGTCCACGGTCGCGCAGGGTGTGCAGGACCCCCATGGCCAAGGTGTCGGACGCGCAGACGAAGGCCGAGGGCTGCGCCTCGTCGAGGAGCACGGCGGCGGCGTCGTGGCCCGACGAGACGGTGTCCTCGGTGCGTGAGGCGAGGCCCGTGGTGGACAGGTTGCGGCCGTGCATGGCACGCGTCCAGCCGGAGCGACGGTCCTCGCCGATGCGCGAATCCTTGTGCCAGCCGATCCAGGCGATCCGCTGGTGGCCACGGTCGAGTAGGTGGGTCGTGGCCAGGTCGACGCCGGCCGCCCCGTCGACGTCGACCCACGGGTGGTCGGCGGCATCGTCGTCCCACGGTCGGCCGAACGACACGAACGGCGCACGACGCTGCCGCAGCCACGCGGCCTGCGGGTTGCCGAGGTAGGTGTCGGTCACGATGAAGGCGTCGACGGCCGTGGCCCGCAGCAGGTCGTCGTACCCACGCAGGTGGTCCTCGTCCTCACCGACGGCGAACAGCAGGATGTGGTAGCCGGCGCCCCCCGCTGTCTCGACGAGCGAGTGGACGAAGCGGTCCATGGCCGCGTTGGCCGTGCCCTCCTGGGCCGGCTGGAACTTCAGGCCGATCAGGTGGGAGGAGCGCGTGCGGAGGTTGCGCGCTGCGCGGTTGGGCGAGTAGCCCAGCTCCTCGATGGCCTCCTGCACGCGGGCCAGGGTGTCGGCCCGCAGGAGGTCGGGGTTGTTGATCGCGTTGGAGACCGTCTGGCGCGAGACCCCCGCCCGCTCGGCGACATCGGCCAGGGTCGGCGGGGCGACGGGATAACGGATGGTCACCTCGCACCTCCCCACGGCATGGCCCGCATTGATCGATCCAAGTGCGCGGGGTCAGCATAAGTGAGGGGTACGGCGACGCGCGGTGCCACCTCCTCCACAGGCTGCAGCGCGGCGGCCGGGCGATGTCGGCGGCCTCGCCTAGCGTGACCGTCATGTCGAAGAGCCCCCGACCCGCCCACCGCTGCACCGAGTGCGGCTGGGAGACCGCCAAGTGGGTCGGTCGCTGCGGTGAGTGCCAGGCGTGGGGATCGATCGTGGAGGCCTCGGCGCCGACGATGAGGGCGACCGCGACAGCCGTCACCACTCCTGCGGTGCCCATCGGCCAGGTCGACGTCAGCGAGTCGACGTTCAGGTCCAGCGGGGTGCCCGAGCTCGACCGGGTGCTCGGCGGCGGCCTGGTCCCAGGAGCCGCGATCCTGCTGGCCGGCGAGCCCGGAGTCGGCAAGAGCACCCTGCTCCTCGAGGTGGCGGCCCAGACCGCACGGGTGCACCGCCGCACTCTCTACGTCACCGGCGAGGAGTCCGCGTCCCAGGTCCGCTTGCGGGCCGATCGCACCGGCGGCGTCCACGACGAGCTCTACCTCGCCGCCGAGACCGACCTCGGGGCCGTGCTGACCCACATCGAGGAGGTCCGGCCGGCCCTGCTGGTCGTCGACTCGATCCAGACCATCTCGGCGCCCGGCCTCGACTCGGCCCCCGGCGGCGTGAGTCACGTCAAGGAGGTGGCCGCCGCGCTGATCCGGGTCGCCAAGACCCGCAACATCACCACGGTCATCGTCGGCCACGTCACCAAGGACGGCACCATCGCCGGGCCCCGGGTCCTGGAGCACGTCGTGGACGTGGTGCTCCACTTCGAGGGCGACCGCAACTCGCGCTTTCGCATGGTGCGCGCGATGAAGAACCGCTTCGGTCCGGTCGACGAGGTCGGCTGCTTCGACCTCTCGGCCACCGGCATCGTGGCGGTCACCGACCCCACGGGCCTGTTCGTCGAGCACCACGGGCGCCAGGTGGCCGGCACCTGCGTCGCGGTGACGATGGAGGGGCGGCGCCCGATGCTGGCCGAGGTGCAGGGGCTGGTGACGCACTCGGCCGCTGAGCGCCCGCGACGCACGACGTCGGGGCTCGACGGTTCCCGGGTCGCCATGGTGCTGGCTGTGCTGGCCCAGCACTGCGGCGTGCGGCTCCACAGCCATGACGTGTTCGCCTCGACCGTGGGGGGCGCCCGGGTGACCGAGCCGGCCAGCGACCTCGCTGTGGCGGTGGCGCTGGCCTCGGCCACCCGCGACATGCCGGCCCCGCTCGGCGTGGTCGCGATGGGCGAGATCGGGCTCGCGGGGGAGCTACGACGCGTCCGTGACCTGCCGCAGCGCATCGCCGAGGCCGCCCGGCTCGGGTTCGCCGTCGCCGTCGTGCCTGCCGAGCGGCGCGAGGATGCCGAGCGGCCGGTCAGCGCCGTCCCACGCGTCGTCGACGGCATGCGGGTGATCGAGGTGTCCGACGTGGCCTCGGCCCTCCGGTTGCTCGGTGTCATCCGCGACACCACCGCAGAAGCGGTCTGACCTCCGCCTTCGCCCTAGACTCCCGCCGTGGCCGGCATCGAACGCACCGACGACGTCCTGCGCTTGCGCACGGCGCTGGCGCTGATCGCTCCCGGCACTCCCCTGCGTGACGGACTCGAACGCATCCTGCGCGGCCGCACCGGCGCGCTGATCGTGCTGGGCAACGACCGCACCGTCGAGTCGATCGCGACGGGCGGGTTCGTGCTCGACGTCCCGTTCACCGCGACCGGTCTGCGCGAGCTGGCCAAGATGGACGGCGCGATCATCGTCGACAAGGACCTCACCCGGATCCTGCGCGCCGCCGTACACCTGATGCCCGACCAGCGGATCCCCTCCGAGGAGACCGGCACGCGCCACCGCACCGCCGACCGCGTTGCCAAGCAGACCGGCTACCCGGTCATCTCGGTGTCGCAGTCAATGCAGATCATCGCGGCCTACGTCGGCGACACCCGCCACGTGCTCGAGGACTCCGGCCAGATCCTCTCCCGCGCCAACCAGGCGTTGGCAACGCTCGAGCGCTACAAGCTGCGGCTCGACGAGGTCTCCAGCACGTTGTCGGCCCTCGAGATCGAGGACCTCGTCACCGTGCGAGACGTCGCCGTCGTCGCCCAGCGGCTCGAGATGGTGATCCGGATCGCCCGCGAGATCGAGGACTACGTGCTCGAGCTCGGCACCGACGGTCGCCTGCTCTCCCTCCAGCTCGAGGAGCTGGTCACCGGGGTCGACGCCGACCGCGAGCTGGTCATCCGCGACTACGTGCCGACCGGGCGTCGCGCGCGCAGCCCCGAGGCGTTGCTCGCGCTGCTGGAGTCGCTGTCGCCCACCGACCTCGTCGACCCGCTGGCCGTCGCCAAGGCGCTGGGCCTCGGCGAGCACCTCGACGGCGCGGTCGCACCCCGCGGCTACCGCCTGCTGGCCAAGGTGCCCCGACTGCCCACGCCCGTGGTCGACCGGCTGGTCGAGCACTTCTCGACCCTGCAGAAGCTGCTCTCGGCCGGCGTCGATGACCTGCAGGCTGTCGACGGCGTCGGTGAGCTGCGTGCCCGCTCCGTACGCGAGGGTCTCTCACGCCTGGCGGAGTCGACGATCCTGGAGCGGTACGTCTAGAGCGGTCAGGCCTTCCTGTCGCATGTCAGGTGAAGTTCTCCCTGACCTGCGTCGGTTTCCCCGGATGTCCGGGGAAACCAACCGGGCCTACCGCAGGTCGGGCTTCGGCTTCTTGGTCTGCTTGGTGGGGGTCGGGGAGGGCTTGGGGGTGACGGTCTTGGTGATGGTTGCCGGAGTGGGAGCGGCCAGCTCGAACTGCTCGTCGGCGGGTTCGCCGCCGAGGACTGCGACGCGCACGTGGTACCAGCCGGGCATCGCCCACTCGGTCAGCCGCGAGCAGCTCTCGTCCGAGCGCTTGGCGTTCCAGGTGACGTAGACGTAGGTCGCCACGTCCTTGCGGGCGACGACGCTGGTGGTCGGCACCGCGCCCGGGCACTGACGGCTCGCCCAGATGAAGTCGTTGCCGGAGCTGATGGTCAGCGTCACGCTACGTGCCGACACGTCGAAGGTGCACGCCGGGGACTGCAGGGTTCGCAGCAGGAGCGCGATCACGACGTCGCCGCCGCCGATCGGGTCACGTACCTCCGGGGTGACGACCACGTCCTCGGGCACGCACGGGCCATCGGGCTGGGCCAGGGGCGTCACCGACGGCTTCGGCACGCGTGACTTGCGCGGCTTCTTCGTACCTCGCGGCAGCTGGATCTCAGGCCCGCTCGAGCTGGCCGGGGCCGTCTGCGTAGCGGCTGCCTGCACCGCGCCAGCACCTGCCGGGCCCGAGTCCGCGCCGTCGCTGGATCCCACCAGGAGCCGCCCGAGGGCGAACACCATCAAGGAGGCGGTGCCCAGGACCGCGACGCGGCGTACCCAGAACACCCGCGCAGGCGGACGCCGAGGTCGGCGCGGCTGGACCATGCGACGACGCTAGACAGCCGGGGGGCTCGCGCCGGGTTGCCACACCGGCCCACCTACGATCGCCGACGATGAACGACCTGGTTGCCCCCATGCTCGCGTGGTACGACGCCCACGCCCGCGAGCTGCCCTGGCGCGGCGAGCACGCGACGCCGTGGTCGGTGATGGTCTCGGAGTTCATGCTCCAGCAGACGCCCGTGGCCCGGGTCGAGCCGGTCCACCGCCTCTGGATGGAATCGTGGCCGACGCCCGCGGCCCTCGCCGCCGCACCCAGTGGTGAGGCCGTCCGAGCGTGGGGTCGCCTCGGCTACCCACGCCGCGCCCTGCGGCTGCACGCGGCCGCCACCGTGATCGTCGAGGCGTACGACGGCCAGGTGCCCTCGTCGTACGACGACCTGGTCGGCTTGCCCGGTGTCGGTCCGTACACCGCCGCCGCGATCGCGGTGTTCGGGTACGGCGAGCGCCACGCAGTACTCGACACGAACGTACGGCGCGTGCTCGCCCGCCTCGTCGTCGGCGACGAGCTCCCACCCGTTGCCGTCACCTCAGCAGAGCGCCGGCGCGCGGAGGACCTGCTCCCGCAGGACGATGCCGAAGCCGCCACCTGGTCGATCGCACTGATGGAGCTCGGGGCCCTGGTCTGCACGGCCGCCAAGCCGACGTGCAGCGGCTGCCCCGTCGCCGACCAGTGTGCGTGGCGCGCCGCCGGCTACCCGGCGTACGACGGTGCGCCCCGCAAGGCGCAGACCTGGGCAGGTACGGATCGTCAGTGCCGAGGCCGCCTGATGGCCGTCGTACGTGAGTCGCCTGATCCGGTGCCCAGCTCGCGCCTGGACCGTGCCTGGTCGGACGACGCCCAGCGTGCTCGCTGCCTGACGTCCCTGCTGACCGACGGGCTCCTGGTCGAGACCGCCGTGGGTTACGCGCTGCCGGGATAGTCCCGTGCAGTTGACGGGTCAGATCGCCGATTTCACCCGCTAACCGCACGGGAGTACCCCGGGTCAGCGCCGAAGGAGGCCGCGGCGGCCGCCAGAACCAGGGGCGATGCGGTCGAGGATCCGGCGTACCTTGTCGGCGGGGGTGCCGTGGTGGAAGGGGCGCTTGGGCTCGGGGCGTACGGCGTCGAGCAAGGTCGCCAAGGACCCGTCGGGCAGGTCGGCGGGCTGGTGGGTGCCCGCGCGGGGGTCGATGTGCTCGAGGAGGCCGAGGTCGCGCAGGGTGTCGAAGTCGTCCTCGGTGGTGCGCTCGAAGATGCGCATCAAGTAGGGCTCTGCCTGCTCGGGTGTCAGGCCCTTGCCGATCAGCGCTTGGAGGGCGACGGCCGTGGGCTCGCGGGCCGGCCGGAAGGCGGGAGTCGGACCGGCAGCCAGGATCGAGGTCCACTTCCGCACGAAGTCCTCACCGGAGTACGACTCGTAGTGCAGCACGCGCAGGCCGGGGTGCGTGAACGGCGCGACCTCGTGCTTGTCGGCGTCGACCACGTGGTGCAGCGCCAGCCAGAGATCGGTGGTGGGCCGCAGTCCCGACTTCCCCTCGACGTGGCCGTGGAACAGCGCGCCGTTGGCCGGTCGCTCGATCGCGCCGAGGGTCTTGAGCAGGGTCAGGTCCTCGGGCTCGAGCAGCCGTTTGAACCAGGTCGGGTCGCCGTCCCACTGCTTGCGGGACACCGCCTCGAGCGGCGCCAGGTTCACCGCCAGCTGCGAGGCCGGCACGGAGGACAGGGCCGGCCGCGAGATCTGCACGACCTCGTCGCCGTCGACGTGGAAGACCCAGTCTGCCCAGGAGACCGTCGAGAGCAGCGCCTTGACCACGTTGGCGTTGATCCGCTGGCGGGTGTTGAGCTGCTCGGGACGCTTGTCGACCCACCACGAGGAGTCGCACAGCACGTCGGTGGCGTGTGGGTGAGCGGCGAGGTAGGCACGGATGTCCGGCGTCGCGGGGTCCTCGGGCGCGTCGAGGAAGACCACCACGTGGTCGGCGCCACCGGCCAGGTTGCCCTCGACATAGCGCTGGACGTTGGCCAGCGTGTCCTTGACGGTGCTGGCCAGAACGACGAGGCCCCCGCTCATCGAGCGGGGGCCTCGCGTGATGTCATGCAGTGACCCTAGTCAGTGCCGGTCGACTTCTCGATGTCGGTCGGGCCGGGAGTGGCGTCCTCGCCCTCGCCGCGGATCGGGTCGTCGTGGCTGGGGTCGGCCACCACGTCGGCCGTCTCGAACGGCGGCAGGTCCGGCAGCACGCCGACCTTCTGACCCTTGAACGTGAACGTCCCGGTCGGACCCTCACCCTCGGCGTCCACGAGCACGATCTGGCCGGGGCCGACCTCGCCGTAGAGCATCTTCTCGGCGAGCACGTCCTCGATCTCGCGCTGGATCGTGCGCCGCAGCGGGCGAGCACCGAGCACCGGGTCGAAGCCACGCTCGGCAAGCAGGTCCTTGGCGGCCTGGGTGAGCTCGAGGCTCATGTCACGGTCCTTCAGGCGAAGCTCGACGCCCGCGATCATGTTGTCGACCATCGCGATGATCTGCTCACGCGACAGCGGCGGGAACACGATGATCTCGTCGACACGGTTGAGGAACTCGGGCCGGAAGTGCTGCTTGAGCTCCTCCTGGACCTTGGCCTTCATCCGGTCATAGGACCCAGCGGTGTCGCTGCCCTGGTTGAAGCCCAGGCTGACGCCCTTGGAGATGTCCTTGGTGCCGAGGTTGGTGGTCATGATGATCACCGTGTTCTTGAAGTCGACGACCCGACCCTGGGAGTCGGTGAGCCGGCCCTCTTCGAGGATCTGCAACAAGCTGTTGAAGATGTCGGGGTGGGCCTTCTCGACCTCGTCGAACAGCACCACGGAGAACGGCTTGCGACGCACCTTCTCGGTGAGCTGCCCGCCCTCTTCGTAGCCGACGTAGCCGGGAGGTGAGCCGAAGAGCCGCGAGACGGTGTGCTTCTCGCTGAACTCCGACATGTCGAGCTGGATGAGCGCGTCCTCGTCGCCGAACAAGAACTCCGCCAGCGTCTTGGACAGCCAGGTCTTACCGACGCCGGAGGGACCGGCGAAGATGAACGAGCCGCCGGGTCGCTTGGGGTCCTTCAGGCCGGCACGAGTACGACGGATGGCCCGGCTGAGCGCCTTGACGGCCTCCTCCTGGCCGATCACGCGCTTGTGGAGCTCGTCCTCCATCTTGAGCAGACGGGTCGACTCCTCCTCGCTGAGCTTGACGATCGGGATGCCGGTCGCCACGGCGAGCACCTCGGCGATCAACTCCTCGTCGACCTCGGCCACCTCGTCCATGTCGCCCGCGCGCCACTGCTTCTCGCGGTCGGCCTTCTTGAGGATCAGCTGCTTCTCCTCGTCACGCAGACGCGCAGCCGCCTCGAAGTCCTGGCCGTCGATCGCGGCCTCCTTGCGCTGGCGGACGTCGCTGATCTTGTCGTCGTACTCGCGCAGGTCGGCGGGTGCGGTCATCCGGCGGATGCGCAGCCGCGAGCCGGCCTCGTCGATCAGGTCGATGGCCTTGTCGGGCAGGAACCGGTCGGAGATGTAGCGGTCGGCCAGCGTGGCTGCGGAGACCAGCGCCTCGTCGGTGATCGTGACGCGGTGGTGGGCCTCGTAGCGGTCGCGCAGACCCTTGAGCATCTCGATGGTGTGGGCGATCGACGGCTCGGCGACCTGGATGGGCTGGAAGCGACGCTCGAGAGCGGCGTCCTTCTCGAGGTACTTGCGGTACTCGTCGAGCGTGGTCGCACCGATCGTCTGGAGCTCGCCACGGGCGAGCATCGGCTTGAGGATGCTGGCGGCGTCGATGGCGCCCTCTGCGGCACCCGCGCCGACGAGGGTGTGGATCTCGTCGATGAACAGCACGATGTCGCCGCGGCTGCGAATCTCCTTGAGCACCTTCTTCAAGCGCTCCTCGAAGTCGCCGCGGTAGCGGCTGCCGGCCACCAGCGCGCCGAGATCGAGGGTGTAGATCTGCTTGTCCTTGAGCGTCTCGGGCACGTTGCCGCGCACGATGTCTTGGGCCAGGCCCTCGACGATGGTCGTCTTGCCGACGCCGGGCTCGCCGATCAGGACCGGGTTGTTCTTCGTGCGGCGGGAGAGGATCTGCATGACGCGTTCCATCTCCTGCTCACGCCCGATGACCGGGTCGAGCTTGGACTCTCGCGCCTCCTGCGTGAGGTTGCGGCCGAACTGGTCGAGCACCAGCGACGACGACGGCGCGTCGCCGCCCGCACCCGAGGCGGCCGCGCCAGAGGACGCCGACTCCTTGCCCTGGAAGCCCGACAGCAGCTGGATGACCTGCTGGCGCACGCGGTTGAGGTCGGCGCCGAGCTTCTGCAGCACCTGTGCGGCGACGCCTTCACCCTCGCGGATCAGGCCGAGCAGGATGTGCTCGGTGCCGATGTAGGAGTGGCCCAGCTGCAGCGCCTCGCGCAGCGACAGCTCGAGGACCTTCTTGGCGCGCGGGGTGAACGGGATGTGGCCGCTCGGCGCCTGTTGCCCCTGGCCGATGATCTCCTCGACCTGGGCGCGGACGGCCTCCAGCGAGATGTCGAGGCTCTCGAGCGCCTTGGCGGCGACCCCCTCGCCCTCATGGATGAGACCGAGCAGGATGTGCTCGGTGCCGATGTAGTTGTGGGAGAGCATGCGGGCCTCTTCCTGGGCCAGCACGACCACCCGGCGAGCTCGGTCTGTGAACCGCTCGAACATGCTCATCGCTCCTGAAAATCCCTGAAACTCTCGGGCCCGACCCCCGGCTGTCTTTTCGCCGGAGCTCGGGGGCTACGGGGTTGCTAACCCCGCTGACAGCCTACGCGTTCCCCGTTGCGAGAAACGTCGGTCCGCTGACAGCGAACAAAGTCGGGTCGCGATGACACATCGGGCCGGCTCGACCCGTCGTGAGGGGTGAGGATGATCGACCGTCGTGGAGCCGGCCCAGCGACTGGACGCCTTCACCCGGAACGGACGGACACCACATGACGAACACGGGGTCCCGGTCGGGACCCCGTGTTCGTCGGTGGATCAGTGAGCAGCTTCGAACGCAGCGCGTACGTCGGCCGGGATCCGGCCTCGGTCGGGAACGTCGTGGCCGTTGGAACGGGCCCAGTCGCGGACCTCGCGGGCACTCGGGCCCAGGTTGGTGGTCGTGGCCTTGCGGCCGCCGCGGCGACCGCCCGTCGAACGACCGGCGGCCACATAGGCGGCCAGAGCGTCGCGCAGCTTGGCGGCGTTCTTGTCGTTCAGGTCGATCTCATAGGTCTTTCCGTCGAGCCCGAAGGAAACGGTCTCGGTGGCGGCACTGCCGTCAAGATCGTCTTCGAGGACGATGTGGACCTTTTGCGCCATGCGTGGAGCTCCCTCAATATGTCTGGATTGGCAGATTGGTCCCCGTAAACGAGAACATTAGCCCGGTCCTGGTCAATTCCGCCAACTCCCTCGGCCGTTTCCTGCATGAATTCAGGCGTTTCGGCGAAACACCAGTTCGAGTCCGCGAATGGTCAACCAGTTGTCGTTTTCGGTGAAGCACCTGCACTCCTCGACGACCACGGGTGCGAGGTAACCGGTGGCAATGACGGTCACGTCAGCCGGCCTTTCGCCGAGCTCCTCGATCATCCGCGCGACGATGCCCTCGACCTGGCTGGCGACACCGAAGAGCATTCCGGACTGCAGGGCTTCGACAGTGTTCTTGGCAATGACGGACCGGGGCCGGACGAGCTCGACCATCCGCAGCTGGGCACCTTGGCGAGCCAGCGCGTCGAGCGAGATCTCGATTCCGGGCGCGATGGCCCCACCGACGTACTGGCCGTTGCGGTTGACGACATCGAATGTCGTCGCCGTGCCACCGAAATCCACCACGATTGCGGGACCGCCGTACGTCGTGAGCGCCGCGAGCGCGTTGACAATGCGGTCGCTGCCGACCTCACGTGGATTGTCGGTCAGCACGGGGATACCGGTGCGCACCCCCGATTGCACGATGACATGCGGGATGTCGGAGAAATGGCTGGCCAACATCGTGCGCCATTCGGCGAGCACGGTCGGCACGGTCGCGCAGACAGCGATGCCATCGACATCGGCGAGCGTCTCGCCGAGCAGACCGCGCAACAACACCGCCCATTCGTCCGCGGTGCGATGAGCCGCGGTCGCAATGCGCCAGTCGTGGCTGACATCGCCGTCGGCTACCAGCCCCAGCACCGTGTAGCTGTTACCGATGTCGGCGGCCAGCAGGGTCATCAGAGATCCTGCAGATCCATGCCGATGTCGAAGACCGTGACCGAATGGGTCAGCGCACCGACCGAGATGAAGTCGACGCCCGTGACGGCCACCTCCCGGGCGCGCTCGAGGGTCAGTCCGCCGGACGCCTCCAGGCTCGCGCGCCCGGCCGTGATCCGCACGGCCTCGGCCATCGTCGCAGAGTCCATGTTGTCGAGCAGGATCCGATCGCATCCGGCGTCGAGGAGGTCACGTAGCTGGTCGAGATCGGTCACCTCGACCTCGACGGGGATGTCGGGATAGGCGGCACGCACGGCGTGGAAGGCCGGCACCACCCCACCCGCCGCGACGACGTGGTTGTCCTTGACCATCGCCATGTCACCCAGCGAGAACCTGTGGTTGACCCCGCCGCCGCACCGCACGGCGTACTTCTGCAGTGCGCGGAGTCCGGGCAGCGTCTTGCGGGTGTCGAGCACGCGGGCACGGGTGCCCTCCAGCGCCTCGACCCACAAGGCGGTCGCGGTCGCGACTCCGGAGAGGTGGCAGGCCAGGTTGAGCGCGGTGCGCTCGGCGGTCAGCAGGCCGCGGGTCGGACCGGCGACTCGCATCACCACTTCTCCCGCGGCGACGCGGCTGCCGTCGGCGACACGGTGCTCGACGGTCAGGTCGTCGCCCACGACCACGCGGAGAGCCAGCTCGGCGACTCCGAGGCCGGCGACGACACCGGCGCTGCGGGCGCCGAAGTCGGCGACCGCACGCGCCCCGGCTGCGATGGTGGCCTCACTCGTGACGTCGACGCCGGTCGGCAGGTCCTCCTCGAGCGCCTCGACCACGTGGCGGTAGACGTCGCCGGCGTCGAGACCGGCCGAGCCGAGCTCAGCTCGCAGCGAGACCGGGAGGTCCTCGAAGTCGATCATGTCGCCGCCAGGGAGGGGTCTGTCTGCGGTGCCGGCTGGAACCCGACCTCCACCCGGCCCCGCACCAGGACCGAGTCGAGGTGGCCGGCGAAGTGCTCGTCGTCGCGCTCGGGGAAGTCGTCGCGCCAGTGCGAGCCCCGGGTCTCCTCGCGCAGCGCGGCGGCCTGGCACATCGCGATGCTGATCGTCAGGAGGTTGGTCAGCTCCCAGGCGGCCTGGTCGGCCTGGTCGGTGGTGTGCGCGGCCAGCTCCTCGAGGCGCTCGCCGGCCTCGGCCAGCCCGGCGGCGGAGCGCAGCACGCCCACGCGCTCGGTCATCAGGGCCTCGAGCGAGTCGCGCAGGTCGCCGCTGACCAGCCCCGGCGTACGGCGGTCGGGGGCCGGGATCCGTTGCACCGGCAGCTCATCGGGCAGAACGTCGGAGATGCGCCGGGAGAACACCAGACCCTCGAGCAGCGAGTTGGACGCCAGCCGGTTGGCGCCGTGTACGCCCGAGCAGGCGACCTCGCCGGTCGCGTAGAGCCCAGGCACCGACGTACGTCCCCAGAGGTCCGTGGCCACGCCGCCCGAGGCGTAGTGGCAGGCCGGCGCGACCGGGATCAGGTCGGTGACGGGGTCGACGCCGTAGTGGCGGCAGGTGGCCAGGATGTTGGGGAACCGCTTCTCCCAGAAGTCCAGACCCAGGTGGCGCGCGTCGAGCCACATGTGCGGATGGCCGGTCTCGTGCATCCGCCGCGTGATCGCCTTGGCGACCACGTCACGAGGGGCGAGGTCGGCCAGCTCGTGGACGCCCTGCATGAAGCGGTTGCCCTCGAAGTCGACCAGGAAGCCGCCCTCGCCGCGCACCGCCTCGGAGATCAGCGGCTGCTGGCCGCGCGAGTCGGGCCCGAGGTACATCACGGTCGGGTGGAACTGCACGAACTCCAGGTCGCGTACGACGGCACCAGCGCGGAGTGCGAGTGCCGTGCCGTCGCCCGTGGCCACGGCTGGGTTGGTGGTCTGCGAGAACACCTGTCCGAGGCCGCCGCTGGCGAGCACCACAGCGCGGGCCTGGACCCCGCCGACGCCGTCGCGCTGGCCCTCGCCCATCACATGGAGGGTCAAGCCGGCGACCGCACCCTTGGCATCGAGGAGGAGGTCGACCGCCAGGGCATGCTCGATGACCTCGATCTCGGGCGCCGCCTGGACGGCCGCGATCAAGGCCCGCTGGATCTCGGCTCCCGTGGCGTCGCCGCCCGCGTGGGCGATGCGGTCGCGGCGATGGCCGCCCTCGCGGGTCAGGCTCAGGTCACCGGCGGAGTCGTGGTCGAAGTTGGTGCCGAGGCCGATCAGCTCACGTACGGCGGCCGGACCATCGGTGACCAGCACGCGTACGGCCTCCTCGTCGCACGCGCCGGCCCCCGCGACCAGGGTGTCGCGCTCGTGCTGCTCGGGGGTGTCGCCAGGTCCGAGTGCGGCCGCGATGCCACCCTGGGCCCACTGCGTCGACCCGGCGTTGAGCACGTCCTTGGTGACCACCAAGACCCTGCCCACCCGGTCCTTGAGCCGCAGCGCCGCCGTCAGCCCGGCGATGCCCGAGCCCACGACCACGACATCGCACGTCGTCGTCCACCCAGGTGCGGGAGCCAGCAGCCGGCCGGGAAGCATGACGAGAGGCTAGTGCCCGGTGTGGTGGACCGCCCGCGGGCGGGTAGTCCCGTGCGGTTGACGGGTACAAACGGCCTTTTGACCCGTCAACTGCACGGGACTACCCCGCCTGGGCGCCGAGGACGAGAGGCAGGTTGTCGATGAGGCGGGTGGTGCCGACCTTGGCGGCGACGAGGGCGCGGGCGTGGGTGCCGGCGTGGGTGCGGGGAGGTACGGCGGACTCGTCGGGCGCGAGCTCGGACAGGTCGGGGGCGCGGATCACGAGGTAGTCGAGGTCGACACCGGGTGAGCGACCGAGCTCCTCGTGAGCGGCGGCGAGGGCTGCGGCGTACCCGTCGGACGACGCTGCCTGGGCCGCGCGCAGGGCGCGGCTCAAGGCCGTCGCCGTGACGCGCTGCTCCTCGTCGAGGTAGCGGTTGCGACTCGAGAGGGCCAGTCCGTCCGGCTCGCGCACGGTCTCGCCACCGAGCACCTCGACGCCGAGGCACAGGTCCTCGCTCATCCGGCGCACGAGCGTGAGCTGCTGGTAGTCCTTCTCGCCGAACACCGTCACGTCAGGGCGCACGAGGCCGAACAGCTTGGCGACGACGGTGAGCACGCCGGCGTAGTGCCCGGGGCGGGTCTTGCCCTCCAGCACCGAGCCGAGCGGCCCGGGATCGACGGTGACCTGAGGAGTGCCACCGGGGTAGACCTCCTCGACCGAGGGTGCGAACAACACGTCGACGCCTTCGCTCGCGCAGAGCTCGCGGTCGGTCTCGAACGTCCGCGGGTAGCGATCGAGGTCCTCAGCCGGACCGAACTGGAGCGGGTTCACGAACAGCGACACCACGAGTGGGGCATCCGCGCCGATCTCGGCCCGAGTACGGCGCATCAGGCTCGCGTGGCCCTCGTGCATCGCTCCCATCGTGCAGACCAGGCCGACCCGCTCGTCGCGGGCGCGGCGAGGAGCGAGCAGCGCGGACAGGTCGGCGCGGGTGCTCGCGAGCACCAGGGGCACAGGGGGGCTCAGATCCGGTCGTCGATCGACTGGCCGGGCTCGACCATGACGTCAACAGCCGCGAGCGCCTCGTCGAGCACCTGGCGAATCCGGTTGGCCCGGATCGGCAGCACCCGCCCGTCGGTGACGACCCGGTCGAGGGTGGCGCGTGCCATCGCCACGTAGGACGGCAGCGTGTGAGGGGCGTTGGCCGCGATCTCGCCCAGGTGGCCGCGCACCGTGCCGGCATCTCCTCGCACGATCGGACCGGTCAAGGCCGCGTCGCCGTGGGCCAGCGCGTTGTCGAGGGCCGCGTTGAGGAGCGGCCGCAACGTCGCCGCAGGGTCGTCGGCGCCGGCCGCGCCGAGCAGCTCCATCGCCTGTGAGACGAGCGTGACCAGGTGGTTGGCGCCGTGGGCCAGACCCGCGTGGTAGAGCGTGCGCCTGCTCTCGGGCACGAACATCGGCAGGCCGCCCAGGTCGCCGACGAGACTCTCGGCCAGCTCGCGCTCGGCCGGGCCTGTGGTCACGCCGAAGACACAACCGCGCAGGCGGGGCAGGTCGAGCTCGGTGCCGGTGAAGGTCATCGCTGGGTGCATCGCGATCGCTCGCGCCCCGACGGCGATGGCAGGTGTCAGCACCGCGAGGCCGTGACGGCCGCTGGTGTGGATGACCACCTGGCCCTTGCGGATCGCTCCGGCGGCGCTCAGCATCGTCGCGACGTTGTCGAGCATGTCGTCGGGAACGGTCAGCAGCACGGCGTCGGCCGCACGCGCGACGGCAGTGGGCTTGAGCACGGGTACGCCGGGCAGCAGGTCGGCGGCGCGCCGACGCGAGGCGTCGGACTCACCTGCGACGGCGACGATCTCGTGGCCCGCGCGGCGAAGACCGGCGGCCAGGACGGCGCCGACACGGCCGGCACCGATCACACCCACACGCATGGGGGTCATGGGTTTCCTCGAACCTCTCGTTTCGGTCCCGCCGCCCACGCTCCCCTCGGTTGTGGGGAGGCCGGTCAGGTACCAGACGATCGCTCTTGGTTGCTTGCAACACCGAGGGTACGGCGAGGCCTTCCGCGCGCATACCGGAACCGGGCGTGACGAAGGCCACGCCCGCACGATGAGGAGTGGGGACTCAGCCGACCGCGAGGGGCCGCGGCACCCGCGGCAGCCACTGCTTGGTCACGTAGTCGACGATGTGCCTACCATCCGGCGCGACGATGTCATGGACGCCGGTCGGGACGACTCCCTGCTTGAGGGAGTTGAACACCTCCCACTCGCGGCGCTTGCGCTTGTTGCGGTAGGACGTCGCGAACGACTCCGGGTCGGTCCAGTGGGCGAACTCGTCGCCGTCGAGGTACTTCAGCTCCACGCACAGCCCATGGGGCAGGCCGATCGAGCGGACGCCGACCGGCGTCGTACGGATCTCCCATTCGAAGGCCTTGGTGAACACGAACTCCGGACCGATCGGGTAGCCCCACTCCTCGGCGTTGCGCAGCCCGAGGTCGAGATAGCCGTGACGGTCGTCGGCGAGGTAGAGGCCGTGCCGCGGCACCCGCAGGATCGAGGGCACGTCGCCGACCTGCCAGCCGAAGTCGGCGATCGACACCTCGCCCTCGGTGGTCAGCACCATGTCGCCGTCCCACTTGTAGGAGTAGCGGGTGCGGACCTGCGCGAAGCACCAGTTGTAGAAGTAGGCCAGCGAGTGCACCGAGAGCTCGTGCTGGGCAAGGTGCTCGGCCCCGGCGCGCGCGACATCGAAGGGGTACGTCGTCTGGCGGAACTTGTGGGCCAGCCCTGTCGCGGCGACGGTCGAGGCCGCGACCTCCGGGG
Organism: Nocardioides agariphilus; assembly: GCF_015352445.1. Lineage (GTDB taxonomy): Bacteria > Actinomycetota > Actinomycetes > Propionibacteriales > Nocardioidaceae > Nocardioides > Nocardioides agariphilus. The sequence continues at coordinate 22,332 of NZ_JADKPO010000012.1, read as the reverse complement.
TGCTGTCGGTCGAGCCGTTGTCGACCAGCAGCACCTCGTCACAGGCCCGCAGCAACGGCGGCAGCACCCAGGGCAGGGAGGGCGCCTCGTTCTTGACCCGGAGCACGGCCGTCGTGCCGGGACGGAGCCGCCCGGGGCGGGCCCACGGCCAGACGATGTCGAAGTCGCCGTGGCCCTCGAGGTTGCGCAGTCCGTCGCCGGAGGCGGGGAAGCTCACCGCGTGCGTCCGAGCACCTTGCGCATGCCCCGGCGTACGCCGGGCGGGATCGCGGCGCGCAAGCCGTGCGGGATGCGGTCGGCGATGCCCCGTTGCCCGACACCAGCAGGAGCGTCGGCGACTCGGCCTCTCTTGAGCCGTTGCTCCGCCGCGACCACCGAGGACCGCGAGATCGCCTCCGCCTCGGCGTAGAGGTCGACGTAGGCCTCCCGCAGCTGGTCGAGGGTCGCGTGCACCTCGCCGGTGTCGCCACCGGGGTCGGCGAGCTTGTTGAGCTCGGCCCAGGTCTGCTCGGTCAGGTCGTGCAGCTTGGGCGGCAGCTGGAGGTCGGCCAGGCTCTGCGTCACGCGGCGGAGTCCGGGGTCGACGAAGCGGTGGCCGTCGCGGATCTGCTCACTCTTGGCGTGCAGGACGTTCTGCAGCTGGAGGTGCTCACCGACGTGGGACACGGTCTTGACCCAGTCGTCGAGCAGGTCGCCGTAGCGCACGAAGACGCGACCACCGTCGGCCACGGACCCGCGGGTGGCGCGCTCGGTGTGCAGGAGCATGTTGAGCCAGCTGGCCGCGAGGTGTGCTGAGCCCAGCCGGTTGGCGTAGTACTTCTGCTTGCTGCCGACGACCTCGGCAGGTGGACGCAGCATCGTGGCGAACACCGGGACGGCGCCGTCACGAATGGCCGCGACCCGCCAGAGTCCGAGGAACCAGGACAGGCGCGGGTCCTTGACGACCAGCTCGTTGCCCTCGCAGAAGTGTCCGGCAAGCCACTCCGCCGTGAGGATCCGCTCGGGCTCGCGCGTCGCGATGCGACCGGCCTCGAACCACGCCTCGGGACGGGCGTCGCTGACCTGGACCCCGGCCTCCTTGAGCAACCGGTCGTGGTGCTCAACGACCCAGGCCGGCTCGCCGAACCCCTTGGGGTTGGTCTCGTCGGCGGCCACCTCGGGCTGGGGGACGTGCAGCCCCAGCAGCTGCATCAGCCCGGCCAGGGTGCTGGTGCCGCTGCGTCCGGCACCGGCGACGAACAGCACCTTGCGGGGGTAGTCGGCCGGGTCGAGATCGCCCGGCGCACTGCCACCCCGAGTGTCCTGGGGCGTGTCGGTGCTGGGGCTCGTCACGGCACGGAAGCCTAGCCGTTGACGCTCGATAGCCTCGCTTCGTGACGTTCCTGCGCCGACGACCGCGCGAGCTGCCGAGGGTCTCGGTCGTAGTGCCGGCGTACGGCGTGGAGGACTACCTCGCCGAGTCCCTCGACAGCGTGCTCGCCCAGCAGGGCGTGGACCTCGAGGTGGTCGTGGTCGACGACGGATCGCCGGACCGCTCGGGCGAGATCGCCGACGCCTACGCTGCGCGCGACGACCGCGTCCGGGTGCTGCACGTGACCAATGGCGGCCTGGGTGCGGCGCGCAACGTCGGCACCGAGCTGGTGACCGGCGACTACCTGGCGTTCCTCGACTCCGACGACGTACTTCCGTCAGAAGCCCTGTCCACACTGGCCTCCTCGCTCGTCGCGTCCGGCTCCGACTTCGTGACGGGGTCGATCGTGCGCTGGGAGGACGGCCGGCTCGACGAGCCCCCGTGGATGCGCCGGCTGCACCGCGAGCGTCGTACGCGCATCGAGGCCCGCGAGCACCCGGAGGTTCTCGGCGACGTGTTCGCCTGGAACAAGCTGTACAGACTGTCGTTCTGGCGACAGCAGGGCCTCGAGTGGCCCGAGGGCGTGAGGTACGAGGACCAGCCGACCACCACGCGCGCCTACCTCGCCGGCACCTTCGACGTGATCTCAGAGGTGGTCTACCACTGGCGGATCCGCCGCGACGGCACGTCGATCACCCAGCAGCGCGCGTCTCTCGCCGACCTCTCGGACCGACTACTGACCAAGCGGATGGCACTGGACGCCGTGCAGGAGTACGACGACCCGGGCACCTCGGCGTACTTCGTCGACCGCGTGATGGCCGGGGACCTGCACCGCTACTTCGTCGAGATCCCCGACGCGTCCGACGAGTGGTGGCTGCTGCTGCGACAGGGAATCGGTGACCTCTGGGGCGAGCACTCCCTCGTGCACAGCGGGCTGCTTCCCGTCCATCGCCTCGTCGGCTGGCTGGTCGAACAGGACCGCCGTGAAGACGCCGCATCGGTGGTGCGCTGGCTCGCCTCCCTGGGCGGCGCTGCTCCTCGTGCGGGCGACCGGCTCGCCGTACCTCCCGAGGTCCTCGACACGGCCACCGTCGACCCGGCGGCCCTGACGCTGCGTGACCACGAGCTCTCCTGACGCTGGTTGAGGAGGGCGCGCTAGCGCCCGTCTCGAAACCCGGTGAGTCTGATCGGCCGCAGGTTTCGAGACGGTTGCCGCGCAACCTCCTCAACCAACGGTTTCGGCTAACGTCTGGCTGGTGACGCTCTCGGCCGACGCGGCTCCCTCGGTGGCCCAGTGCTACGTCGACAACTCCTGGATCTGCGGGCAGTACTGGTCCGACTACCGGCCCGAGCTCACCGACGCGACCATCGAGCACCTCTGGATCACCGTGGTGTCGGTGCTCGTCGGGCTGGCGATCGCGGTGCCGCTGGCGTTGATCGCCCGTCGCAACCCGACCATCGAGTCGATCGTGGTGGGCAGCACCACGATCATCTACACGATCCCGTCGCTGGCGTTGTTCTCCCTGCTCCTGCCGTTCACGGGCCTCTCCCCGACGACGGTGATCATCGGCCTGGCGCTCTACTCCCTGACGATCCTCGTGCGCAACGTGCTGGCAGGTCTTCGTGCCGTCCCGGCAGACGTCGTCGAGTCGGCGCGCGGTGTGGGCTACTCCAACACCCGGCTGCTCACCCGAGTGGAGCTGCCGCTCGCCCTGCCGGTGATCATGGCGGGGCTGCGCGTGGCCACCGTCTCCACGGTCGCTCTGGCCACGATCGGCGCGATCGTGTCCTACGGCGGGCTCGGCAACCTCCTGCTGCAAGCGGTGGGCAACCAGTTCAAGGCGCAGATCTTCGCTGCGAGCGTGCTGTGCATCCTGCTGGCTGTCGCACTCGACCTCGTGCTCGTCGTCGCCCAACGACTCCTGACCCCCTGGACCCGCCATGCTCGGTGACGCACTCGCCTACCTCTTCGACGCTGACAACTGGTCCGGGCCGGCCGGCATCGGCACGTTCGCGATCCAGCAGTTGCTGCTGACGATCACGGCGCTCGCCGCCGCCATGCTTCTCGGGCTCCCGCTGGCGCTGTGGGCCGGCCACCGGCACCGCTACGGGTTCTTGGCCATCAACGTCTCCAACGTGGGCCGCGCGGTGCCGGTGTTCGCGGTGCTCCTGGTGCTCTCCCTCGGACCGGTCGGCTCCGAGACGTTCGGGCCCTACGGCCGCGCCGGCCTGGCGACCCTGATCTCGCTGGTGCTGTTCGCCCTGCCGCCCCTGATCACCAACGCCCACGTCGGCATCACCGAGGTCGACCGCGACATCGTCGAAGCTTCCCGCGGCATGGGGATGAGCGAGGGCAAGGTGTTCTCCTCGGTCGAGCTCCCCCTCGCGATGCCCGTGATCATGACCGGCGTGCGCCTGGCGCTCGTGCAGGTCTGGGCCACCGCGACCATCGCTGCCCTGGTCGCCGGCCCCGGCCTGGGCCGCATCATCACCCGCGGTTTCGCCAACCAGAGCACTTCGGTCGTGGTCGCAGGCGCCTTGCTCGTCGCGATCGGGGCACTGGTGCTCGAAGGGCTGATGGTCCTCGCCGAGCGCTACGCCGACCCGATGCGCAGGGCGAGGTCCGCACGCGGCAACGGGCCGACCACCGTTCGACCAGACGAATTGTTACCTGATGCAGTCGTCTGAATGAGTTTCGTCATCAAAGCGTCACTACGTGTTGTCGGTGGCACGGTCTAGGGTCTTCAGACGGGTACCGAGCGGTGCCCATCGGACACGCGTGGAGCTGGTCTCCACGGGACACAGAAGGTGGTGCACCACCGTGCATAACTCTTCCGGGCGGCTTCTGCCTGGGCGCATGTCTCGCGCCCTTGGCCTCGCTGCAGCATCACTCCTCCTGCTCGCGACTGCCGCGTGCGGCGGGGACTCCCTCGAGAGCTCGGGCAGCGACAACGGCGGTGACACCGGCAACGCCGACAAGGGCAGCGTGGTCGTCGGCGGTCAGGACTTCACCGAGAGCCAGGTGCTGGCCGCGATCTACGCCAAGATCCTCGAGAACGAGGGCTACTCCGTCGAGACCAAGCTGGTGACCACCCGCGACGTCTACCTGCCCGAGCTGAGCAACGGCGGGGTCGACATCGTCCCCGACTACCTGGCCGGCATCACCGACTACCTCAACACCGAGAAGAACGGCGCCGACGCGCCCCTGGTGTCGAGCAACGACGCCGACGCGACCCTCGAGGCGCTCAAGCCGCTGGCCGAGGAGAAGGGCATCTCGATCCTGCCGCCCTCCGACGCCACCGACCAGAACGCGTTCTTCGTGACCAAGGAGTTCGCCGAGGCCAACTCGCTGACGACGCTGTCCGACTTCGCCGGCCTCGGCAAGCCGATCAAGCTGGGCGCTCCGCCCGACTGCGAGGGCCGTGCCGACTGCGAGGGCGGTCTGACCGAGACCTACGGGTTCACGATCTCCGAGATCGTGCCGCTCGACTTCGGCAGCGCCCAGGTCAAGGACGCCGTCACCAAGGGCGAGGTCGACATGGGTGAGACCGGCACCACCGACGGCAGCCTCTCCGGCATGGGCCTGGTGCTGCTCGAGGACGACAAGGGCATCCAGCCCGCCCAGAACCTCACGCCGGCGGTCAACGCCGACTTCCTGGCGGCCAACCCCGACCTCGAAGACGTCTTCAACGCGCTGTCGGCAGCGCTGACCACCGATGACCTCGCCGCGATGAACCTCGCCGTCGACGTCGAGCGGCAAAAGCCCGAAGACGTGGCCGCGAAGTTCCTCTCCGACAAGGGCCTGCTCTGACATCGACCGAGCGACCGGTGAGCGGCGGGGCGGATGATCACCCGATGATTCGCCTCGCCGGCGTCGGCAAGACCTACGAGGACGGCACCGTGGCCGTCCACGAGCTCGACCTCGACGTCGCTGCGGGTGAGCTCGTGGTGCTGGTCGGGCCCTCGGGCTGCGGCAAGTCCACGACGCTCAAGATGATCAACCGGCTCATCGAGCCCACGACGGGTCACATCTTCATCGACGGAAGCGACGTGACCACGGTCGACCCCGTGCACCTGCGTCGCGGCATCGGCTACGTCATCCAGCAGATCGGGCTGTTCCCCCACCAGAAGATCCTGCGCAATGTGATGACCGTGCCCTTGCTCTACGGCGAGTCCACCGCCACGGCCAAGCAGCGCGCGAGCGAGCTGATGGACCTCGTCGGGCTCGACCCGGCGACCTACGGCGAGCGCTACCCCCACGAGCTGTCGGGAGGCCAGCAACAGCGGGTGGGTGTGGCACGAGCCCTGGCCGCCGATCCGCCGGTGCTGCTGATGGACGAGCCCTTCGGGGCAGTGGACCCGGTGGTCCGGATCCGCCTCCAGGAGGAGTTCCTGCGCCTCCAGCGCGACCTCGGCAAGACGGTCGTGCTCGTCACCCACGACATCGACGAGGCCGTCAAGATGGGCGACCGGGTGGCGGTGTTCGCCACCGGGGGCCGACTGGCCCAGTTCGGCACGCCGGCAGAGCTGCTGGCCCACCCCGCCGACGAGTTCGTCGAGGACTTCGTGGGCGCGACGCGCGGGCTGCGCCGCCTGACCGTGACCCCGATCGACCGCGACCACCTGGAGCCGCTCGAGGGGGTGACCACCGGCGATCTCGGCAGTGCTATCGACGTCGACGCCACGCTCGAGGAGGCCTTGGCAGCGATGTTGCGCGACGACAAGCCGGTGGTCGGCGTCAAGGACGGTAGCCAGTTCGTGGGAGTGCTCACTCCCGCGGGCATCCACCGACAGTTGCGCGAGTCCCTGCGCTGACCCCGGCCCGCCCGCGCCTCAGCGAGACGAGCGCACCTTGCGCAGCACTCGCCCGGCCATCGAACGCACCGACGCCGACCTCGACGGCGACCGTCGCGGCTCGGGCTCGGGCAGGCGCGTGCGCGGCGCGCGCCCGGGCAGCAGCGCGACCGGCTGGCCACGGGTGACCAGCAAGCGAGCCTCCACCCGGGTGAACTCATCGGCGTCGCCGATGCGCACGTCGATCCGCCACAGCCCACCGGCAAGGCGCCGAGCGAGCACCTCCGCCTCGATCATCGAGCCGCTCGCGGCCGGCGCGATCCGCCCCGGCACGCGCGCTCGCCGATCGGCGTCACGGAACCTGACCTCGACCGGGGTGTCGGCAGCGACCGGAGCGACCTCCGGCAGGTGCAGCGCCAGGTGCAGCTGGGCGTCGACTCGCCACGCCACGCTGTCGAGGAATCCGACCTCCAGAGCCGTCACAGCAGACCACCTGCCCGATAGGCCTCGACCACGGCGTCGCGACTGTCGCGGCCGGCGTCTCGCAGCCTTCTCACGCGCGCCCACGCCGACGACGCGAGCACCACCTCCGGGTCCAGAGCGTGCCGGCGCTCGATGACCTCCGACGGCACCTCCTGGGGGTCGGAGGTCACGAACGCGCGGGCCAAGGCGTCGTAGGCCCGCAACAGCGTGCGGTCGGCAGGGTCCGACAGCAGCACCAGGACCGTGCCGGTCGGCTCGGTGTCGACCTCGACGACCAGCAGGTCGGGGCGCAGCCGGCGCAGGGCTGCGGTGATCTTGTAGACGTCGCCCGCCCAAGCGCCGAGCTCGGCGGCACCGGTGCGGGCACGTCCGGCCTCTTCCACGGTGCGCGGCAGCATGTCGTCGAGCAGCACGACACTGCCCGGGCGGCACCAGTGCTCGGTGTTGATGAGGTCGCGCAGGGCGTACTCGGCCAGGTGCATGCCGTCGATGAAGGCCAGGTCGACGACGGGTTCGGCGAAGTGGGCGAACGGGTGCGCCCGAGCGAAGAACTCGTCGCTGGTCGTGCGCACCAGGTGGACGTCGCACTCGATCTCACGGGTGATCGCGAAGGCAGGGTCGACCGCGACACTGGGCACGCGGGAGTGGGTCAGGCTCATGCCGTCGCGCACGCCGATCTCGAAGTACGTGCGTGGTTGCAGCACGTCGTGCAGTCCGCGCAGGAATGCGTGCCTTCTCACCCGCTCACCCCATCACGCCGGAGTGAGCGGGTGCCAATCGTGATCGGCTCGTGAGAATGGGGTCGAGCGTTCAGGCGCGCTTGGCGACGGGTTGACTCTCCCAGGGGGCCAGCTCGGCACGCACCGCGTCGAGCTCGGCCTTGGCGACGTCCAGCTCTGCCTCGAGCTCGGCGACGCGCAAGATCGCCTCGGCGGCGCGGGTCTCGGCCTCGTCGAGACGGCGCGAGGTGAGCTCGGCACCGGCCTCGGCCAGGTCGGCACGCTTGGCCTCGGCGGAGCGTTTGCGCGAAGCGTCGGCGGCGCGCCGCTGAGCAGAGGTCAAGGCGACCTCGAGCTCCTCGATGGTGGTCTGGTGAGCGGTGAGCTTGTGCTCGATGCCCGCGACGAAGCCGGCATGCTCCTCGGCCCGCTCGGAGGCGAGCACTCGGTAGGCCTGCGCCTGCTCGGCCCGGTCGCGGTTGCCGTCGCGACGGGCCTGCAACAGCTCGGAGTGGGTGATGCGGACGGCGATCGCGCCGAGCGCGACACCGAGGAAGGCGGTAGCCGTGAGCAGCGCCCACGAACCCGCGAGGACGGCGCCGAGGACGGCGGCCGCCGCAACGATGACCAGGACGACAGCCACGGTGAGTCTCATGGAACGCTGACGCCGACGAGCCTTTGGGGAAGACATGTGGTCAGGCTAGGGGCCGTCCTGGTCATTCCGGACGCGACACGCTCGCTCGAGCACAAGCGCCCCAACAGTCACACAAGCCCCACCAAGCGCAGCGATCAGCGATCGTACGGCGCGCTGCTCGGCCAGCTCTGCGGAGTCGCCGAGCCAGCTGAGCGCGTAGCCCAGGTAGGCGCCGACGGCCAGGACACCGACGTAGGCACAGGCCCGCGCGAGCACCAGACGGTTGACGGCCTGGTGAGGTTGGAGCCGCTCGCCTCGCTGGTGGACCGTCCGCCAGGTCGCCCGGGCGGTCACCACGAGGATGGCGGCGACCAGGAACAAGGCGAGTGGCTGGGCCCAGGTGACCAGGGGCGCCGCGGTCATCTGACGGACGGAGTAGGCGTGGAACAGCCAGCCCCCCACCAGCCCGACCAGACCCCAGACGGTGAGCGCCTGAGGAGAGGTGGGTCGCAAGGTCCCCTCAGGACTGCGCTGGTCCTCGGGCGGCTCGGGGGGCGGGTCGATCATCCTTGGTGCGTCGTCGGGCCGGTCACTGGATCTGGAGCGAGGCGTCCTCGCGCAGCTTCAGCCCGCTGCGGTCGGTGGCTTCGAGCAGCTCGACGATGGGGCCGTGGTCGGGCAGCACGGCGTCGGGCTCGATGTCGTACCAGGGCTGCAGCACGAACGCGCGCTCGTGGGCCCGGGGGTGAGGCAGCTTGAGGTTGTCGTCGTCGGCGCGGCGGTCGCCGACCACGATGACGTCGACGTCGAGGGTGCGCGGTGCGTTGGTCTCGACCCCGTCACCACGCTCGCGCCCGAAGGCATCCTCGATGGCGTGGGCACGGTCGAGCAGCCGGCTGGCCGCCAGCGTCGTGTCGAGCAGGACGACGGCGTTGAAGAAGTTGTCGGACCCGGGCGGGCAGCCGACCGGCTCGGTCTCGTAGACCGGGGAGATCCCCGTGACCCAGACGTCCGGGGTGTCAGCAAGCGCGTTCACCGCGCCCTGCAGGCTGGGCAGGCGCTCACCGAGGTTGGCGCCCAGGGACAGCACCGCCCGGCGGATCGGCCGCATCTCGCCCGTGAGCGTGTCGGAGTCGACGATGTGGGGGTTGGGCGTCTCCGTCATGGGGGCCTCGCCTTCCGGGGGCTTGGTCTGGCGGTTGCTCGGACCCTCGGTCCGGGCTCTCAGTGGGGCTCTCAGTGGGGCTCTAGGTCGGGCGGCTGCGGGTGATTGTGAGCGTCACATCGCCGAAGGGCGCCTCGATCGGGGCGTCCGGCTTGTGCACCGTGACCCGGGCCCATTCAACACGACGCTCCCTGAGGCAGACGTCCGCGATTCGCTGGGCCAGGGTCTCGATGAGGTCGACCGGGTCGGCCTCCACGGCAGCCTTCACTGCCGCCACGAGACTCCCGTAGTCGACGGTGTGGCGCAAGTCGTCACTGGCCGCCGCAGGCGCGGTGTCGAGGCCGAGGGTGAGATCCACCACGAACACTTGACCCTCGCGCCGCTCGTGCTCGAAGACCCCGTGGTAGCCGTAGCACTCGATCCCGGTGACACTCAGCTGATCGCTCATGAGACTCCCGTGGCAGTGGGAGTGACCGGTGTGACAGGCGTCTGGTTCCAGCGCGCCAGGGCGCGGAGCGCGTCGTGGGCGGCGCGCACGTCGTGGGTGCGCAACCCCCACACTCCGTGCTGCGCCAGCAGCACGTGCAGGGCGGAGCTGGCGTGCTCGCGCTCCTCGACCCCACGGGCGACACCGTCGGGTCCGGCCAGCAGGCTGCCGAGGAACGACTTGCGCGACGCGCCCACCAGCACCGGGAAGCCGAGTTCGGCAATCGGTGCCAGCCCGCGCAGCAGCGCCCAGTTGTGGTCGGCCGTCTTGGCGAACCCCAGGCCGGGGTCCACGACGATCCGGTCGCGCGGCACGCCGGCCGCGAGGATCGCATCGACCCGCTCGGCCAGCTCGTCGCGCACGGCGGCCACCACGCCTCCGGGTCCGTCGTACGACGCGTGCTGCTGCATCGTGTCGCTGTGGGCGCGCCAGTGCATCGCGACGTAGGCCGCATCGGTGCTGGCGACTGCGGCAGCCATCTCGGGATCGGCGAGCCCGCCGGAGACGTCGTTGACGATGACGGCGCCTGCGCGGACCGCGGCGAGCGCGACCTCGCTGCGCATCGTGTCGACCGACACGGTGGCACCTTCGGCGGCCAGCGCCTCGATGACCGGCACCACGCGGGCCAGCTCGTCTTCGACCAATGGCCGGGTGGCGCCCGGGCGGGTGGACTCACCACCCACGTCGAGGATGTCAGCCCCGGCGACGAGCAGCTCACGGCCGTGGGCGATGGCTGCCTCGGGTGTGGCCCAGCGACCACCATCGGAGAAGGAGTCGGGAGTGACGTTGACGACTCCCATCAGGACCGGGCGGTCCGCGCGGGCCAGGGCCGCCGGGTGCATCAGCGTCTGCTGTGGATCAGGGCCATCGCTTCCGAGCGGGTGGCGGCGTTGTGCATCTGCCCGCGCACCGCGGAGGTGATGGTGCGGGCGCCGGCCTTGCGGACCCCGCGCATCGTCATGCAGAGGTGCTCGGCCTCGATCACCACGATCACGCCCCGCGCCTCGAGGATCCGCATCAGGGCGTCGGCGATCTGCGTGACCAGCCGCTCCTGGACCTGGGGTCGCTTCGCGTAGACGTCGACGAGCCGGGCGAGCTTGGACAGCCCGGTGATCTTGCCGGACTCCGCCGGGATGTAGCCGACGTGGGCCACGCCCGTGAACGGCACCAGGTGGTGCTCGCACATCGACCAGAGCTCGATGTCGCGAACCAGCACCATCTCGTCGTGCCCGATGTCGAAGGTCGTGGTGAGCACGTCCTCGGGCACCATCCGCAGGCCGGCGGTGAGCTCGGCGTAGGCGCGGGCGACGCGAGCGGGGGTGTCGTGCAGACCCTCGCGCGTGGGGTCCTCGCCGATGGCGATCAGCAGTTCGCGTACGGCGGCCTCGGCGCGGGCGTGGTCGAACGCTGGCACGTCTGCAGGCGACCGGTCGGGGCAGCTGACGCGGTCGACCTCGGGGCTGTTCATGAGGACCGGCTCATGTGGGGAGTTGGGTCCCGCTGTTGCTGGGCGGTTGCACGCCCGGGTCGCCGTGCACGTCGCCGCCCGAACCAGGCGGAGTCAGCACAGGGGCGGAGCGGTCCTGCTGGTTGGTGCCGTTGATCTTGGCGCGGTCGCGGATCTCCTGCGGGATCTCGATCGGCGGGATCGTCGAGGGGATCCGGTCCGGCGAGCCGGTCCACGCGGGCCGGGCCGAGCGACGCCGCAGCGGCACGAAGATCTCGGCGACCTCCTCCTTGTCGAGGGTCTCGCGGTCGAGCAGCGCGAGCACGAGCGCATCGAGGACGTCTCGGTTGTCCACGAGGATGTCGAAGGCCTCCTGGTGGGCGTTGGCCAGCAGCTTCTTGGTCTCCTCGTCGACCACGGCGGCGACCTCCTCGGAGTAGTTGCGGCTGTGGCCCATGTCGCGACCGAGGAAGGGCTCGCTGTTGTCCTTGCCGAGCTGGATCGCACCGAGGCGCTCGGTCATGCCGTACTGGGTCACCATCGCGCGGGCCAGAGCGGTGGCCTTCTCGATGTCGTTGCTGGCCCCGGTGGTCGGGTCGTGGAAGACCATCTCCTCGGCCGCGCGGCCACCCATCATGTAGGCCAGCTTGTCGAGGATCTCCGAGCGCGTCGTGGAGTACTTGTCCTGGTCGGGCAGCACCATCGTGTATCCGAGGGCGCGTCCGCGCGGCAGGATCGTCACCTTGTGCACCGGGTCGGTGCCGGGCAGCGCTGCGGCCACGAGCGCGTGGCCACCCTCGTGGTAGGCGGTGATGAGGACTTCCTGCTCGCTCATCAGGCGGGTGCGTCGCTGAGGTCCGGCGATCACGCGGTCGATGGCCTCGTCGAGCGACTCGTTGTTGATCAGCTTGAGGTTGGCGCGCGCGGTCAGCAGGGCGGCCTCGTTGAGGACGTTGGCCAGGTCGGCGCCGGTGAAGCCCGGAGTGCGGCGGGCGACCGAGAGCAGGTCGATGTCGGGAGCCATCGGCTTGCCGCGGGAGTGCACCTGGAGGATCTGGTGACGGCCGTTGAGGTCGGGGGCGTCGACCGCGATCTGGCGGTCGAAGCGGCCCGGGCGGAGCAGGGCGGGGTCGAGCACGTCGGGCCGGTTGGTGGCCGCGATCAGGATGACGCCGCCGCGCACGTCGAAGCCGTCCATCTCGACCAGCAGCTGGTTGAGGGTCTGCTCGCGCTCGTCGTGGCCGCCGCCCATGCCCGCGCCGCGGTGGCGACCGACCGCGTCGATCTCGTCGATGAAGACAATGGCGGGGGCGTTCTCCTTGGCCTGCTCGAACAGGTCGCGCACGCGGCTGGCACCGACACCGACGAACATCTCGACGAAGTCGGAGCCGGAGATCGAGTAGAACGGGACGCCCGCCTCGCCGGCCACCGCACGAGCCAGCAGCGTCTTGCCGGTGCCGGGCGGGCCGTAGAGCAGCACGCCCTTGGGGATCTTGGCGCCGACGGCCTGGAACTTGGCGGGCTCCTGGAGGAACTCCTTGATCTCGCCGAGCTCCTCGATGGCCTCTTCGCAGCCCGCGACGTCACTGAAGGTCGTCTTGGGCATGTCCTTGGTGATCAGCTTGGCTTTGGAGCGGGCGAACTGCATGATGCCCCGGCCGCCGCCGCCTTGGACCTGGTTCATCAAGAAGATGAACAAGAAGACGATCAGCGCGAACGGCAGGAGCGTCGCCAGGATCGAGCCGAGCAGGCTGGGCTGGGGGTTCTCGGAGTTGGACTTCTCGATGGTCTTGTCGGCGATCGCCGTCTTGACCTCCTCGAGGATGCCCTCCTGCTGCCCGAGGATGTAGTGCGCCTGCACCTCGCGGCCGCCATCACGCTTGACGTTGTCGTCGAGGGTGGCCTTGATGAGCTGGTCACCGTCGACGAAGGTGATCTCCTTGACCTGCCCCGAGGTGATGAAGGCCTCCATCTGGGAGGTGGTGACCTCGTCGTGACCATCACTGGGTGTGAGGTACTGCAGTGCTACGAGCACGCCCACGACGGCGACCACGATCCACAGCCAGGGACCCTTGAGCAAACGCTTCACGAGACTCTTTCCAGATTGCCTGCAGCGGCACTTGTATGAGGGGACGACGGTACAGGCCTACGGCGAACCCGCCCTCACCGACGATCTGTCTTCGGGGGCCATTGTCTCAGGCTCAACGCCCACGAGGTAACCGAACGTTCCCGCTCACCGGAGACGGGTTCCGGGTTCGCCGGGAGGCGCGGTGCGTACCAGCCGAGGTGCGCCGACGACGAGTAGACGCGACTACGAGTAGACGTGGGGCGCCAAGGTCCCGATGTCGCGCAGGTTGCGGTAGCGCTCGCGGTAGTCGAGGCCGTAGCCGACGACGAACTCGTTGGGGATGTCCCAGCCGACGTACTTGACCTCGACGGGCATCTGCAGAGCCTCGGGCTTGCGCAGCAGGGTGAGGATCTCGACGCTGGCGGGCTCGCGCGAGGAGAGGTTGGAGGTCAGCCACGAGAGCGTGAGGCCCGTGTCGATGATCTCGTCCACGATCAGGACGTGACGGCCGGTGATGTCGGTGTCGAGGTCCTTGAGGATCCGCACGACACCACTGGACTTGGTGCCGGAGCCGTAGGACGAGATCGCCATCCAGTCCATCTCGACATGACGCTCGAGCGACCGGGCGAGGTCGGCCATCACCATCACCGCGCCGCGCAGGATGCCGACGATCAGCAGGTCCTGGTCGGCGTAGTCGCGCTCGACCTCGCGCGCGAGCTCGGCCAACCGGTCCTGGATCTGCTTCTCGGTGAACAGCACGTTGACGAGGTCCTGATCGACGTGACTGGCGTCCATGTGCGCGACCCTAGCCGGGCTCAGGCCCGCTCGAACACCAGCACCCCGTCTCGGCGGAGGCCACGCACGTGGCCGGGCAGGTCGACCGGACCCTGGCCGTGCCAGTCGGTCAGCAAGGCGTCGAGGGCGCGCACGTGCTCGAGGAACAGCTCGGCGTCACGGGCCCCCGCCGACACGGCAGCCAGCCGCAGCACCCGGGTGCGCAGCGCAGGCGCCAGCGCAGTCAGCGCCTCGACGGCCAGCCGGCCGTCGAGAGCGGAGTACGACGACCGGGCCAGCTCGTCGAGCAGCTCGACGTCGGCGCGCAACAGGTCGGCAGTGCGAGCCAGGGTCGCCGCCACGCCCGGGCCGAGCTCGGACTCCAGCAGCGGCAGCACGGTGTGCCGGACCCGCGAGCGGGTGAAGCGCGGGTCGTCGTTGGCCGGGTCGTCCCACCACTCGATGCCCTGCGCCCGGCACGCCTGCTCGGTCTGGGCCCGGGTCAGGTCGAGGAGAGGCCGCCGGAAGACGCCGAACTCCCGCCGCATCCCGGCCAACGACCGCGCTCCGCTGCCCCGCGCCAGCCCGAGAAGTACGGTCTCGGCCTGGTCGTCGCGGGTGTGACCGAGCAGTACGACGCCGGCCGCGTAGCGCTCGGCGAGCTCCTCCAAGACGGCGTACCTGGCCTGGCGCGCCGCTGCCTCGAGACCCTGGCCCGCGCCCTCGACGCTGACGCGGATCGAGGCCGTCTCGTCGGCGCCGAGAGCCGCCATCTGGCCGACGACCTGGGTGGCCACCTCGGCCGAGGTGTCGTGCAGGCCGTGGTCGACGGTCACTCCGACGACGCGCCAGGGCGCATCGCGTGCCTCGAAGAGGGTTGCTGTCAGCAGGGCCAGGGAGTCCGCACCCCCGGAGCAGGCGACGAGCACGGGCGCCGAGCCCGGCCCGGCAGCCGCGAGCACCCGGCGTACGGCGACCCGCGTCGCCGCCACGGCGGGGTCGGGCCCGCTCATGCTCGACTCACACCTGGGCTCACAGCACCCGCGACACCCACGCTGCCGGATCGGCGATCTCGGCCTTGGTGGGCAGGTGGGCAGGCTCTTGCCAGACGGCGTTGAAGTCGGCCATGCCGACCTTGTCGACGACGCCGCGCACGAACTTCGCGCCGTCGCGGTACTGGGCCATCTTCGCGTCGAGCCCGAGAGCCCGGCGCAGCAGCTTGTCGAGGACGCCGAGACCTTGGCGGCGGCGCGTGAACTTCTTGCGGATCTCCTTGACCGACGGGATGACCGTGGGTCCGACGCCATCCATCACGACGTCGGCGTGACCCTCCAGCAGCGACATGACGCCCGTGAGGTGGTCCATGATCCCGCGTTGCTCGGGTGTGCTGAGCAGCTCCAGGAAGCTCCCGCGCTGGCCGGACTGACCAGACCCTTGGCCCCCCTTGAGCGACTCGGCGATCCGCTTGAACCCGTCGTCGAACAGCTTGGTCGGCTCGACGGTGTCGGAGAGCCTCTCGATCTGCTGGGCCAGGTGGTCGCGCATCCACGGCACGGCGGTGAACTGGACCCGGTGGGTCTCCTCGTGGAGGCAGACCCAGAGCCTGAAGTCGGTGGGGTCGGCGCCGAGCTCGCGCTCCACGTGCACGATGTTGGGAGCGACGAGCAGGAGGCGGCCTCGAGCTCCGTGGAAGGGGTCGAACTGGCCGAGCACCTTGCCGCCCAGGAAGCCGAGCACGGTGCCGACCTCGGCTCCGGTGACTCTCGAGCCGACCGCCCGGCTGATCCCCGTGGGCGCGCCCTTCTTGTCGGTGACCTTGTCGACGAAGGGGGAGAGCAGCACGTCGAAGCTCTCGGCGTTGGCCCGGATCCAGCCAGGCCGGTCGACGACGAGCAGGGGCGCCGTGGCCGCCTCGGCGACCAGACCCGTGAAGTCGGCGACGAGGGGGGTGGCACGGGTCGCACCCTCGCGTAGCTCGGCGACGACCTGACCCGCCTCGGCGGCGGACACCTGCGGGCCGGGTCCGGCGATCCGGGAGCCCACGCTGATCGCCAGCTCCCAGTCGATCATCGAGGCGGCTGTCATGGGGCGAACCTACCGACCGGCACCTACCGAGCAGTGGCAGCCGCCGATGGCCGCTGCTGCCGCGTCGAGTGCCTCCTGGGCGACCGTGGACCTCGCGAAGCGCACCCGGTCGGCCATCAGCACGAAGGCCACCGTCGTGCCGTCGAGGTCGGTGGCGATGCCCGCGAGGCTACGGGTGCCGCGCAGGGTGCCGGTCTTGGCGCGGACATGGCCACGGGCGTCGGGAGGGGTCGACTCGAAGCGGTACTCGAGCGAGCCGGTGAAGCCGGCCACCGGGAGGCCGGCGAGGACCGCCCGCAGGTCCGGCCGGTCGGCCGCGGCGGCGGCGCGCAGCACGCCCAGCAGCAGCCCCGGCGTCAGCACGTCGGCACGCGAGAGCCCGCTCCCGTCGTACCAGACGTCGTCGGGCCCGACCGGCACCCCGAGCTCCGTGAGCGCCTGCCGCACCCCGCGGACACCGCCGGCGAAGGAGCCCTCCCCCACCGCCGCGAGACCCACCTGGTGCGCGAGCACCTCGGCGGCCTCGTTGTCGGAGACCGTGAGCATCCTCTCGACGATCTCGGACAGCGGTGCGCTCTCGACCTCGGCGACGGGCTCGGCGCCGTCGCCCGCCACCCGGCGTGCGAGAGGACCGCGCACCAGCACACCGGCCGCACGCAGCTCGCGGGCGAAGTACGTCGCCGCGGTCAGTGACGGATCGCTGACCCGACCTGACCCGGACTCGGGACGACCCTCGTCGGCCCACAATGCCCGGATCCGGGAGACCACCCCGGTCGGAACGTACGACGGCTCCCACTGGGGGCTGGCGTCGGGACCGGTGAAAAGGCTGTCGTCGTAGGCCAGCCGGGTCGCTGAGACACCTGAAGCCGTCAGGGCTTCGGCCGTCTTCCGGGCGAGCGTCCTCAGGTCGGCGCGGTGCGGGTAGACGGGCTCGTCGGGGGGAGCGGGCTTGCCGGCGAGGTAGGGGTCGCCTCCACCGACGAGCACCAGCCGCCGCTGCTTGCCGGTGCCGTCGAGGACGACCCGCGTGACGAACCGGTGGTCGGGGCCGAGCACGTGGAGCGCCGCCAGCGCGGTCAGGAGCTTGGTCGTCGAGGCCGGCCGGGCCTTGGCGCCCTTGCTGTAGACGAGCCGGCCCGTGGACAGGTCGGCGACTGCCGCCACGACGTTGGCGCCGAGGTCGGGGTCGGCCAGGAGGGGATCCAGCAGGCGGGCCAGCTTGCGGGGCGCTGGTCGGCCCACGTCGGCGCCGGGCGAGGCCACGGCCGCCGGAGCGGTCGGCGCCGGAAGGGTGACGCCAGCGGGGGGAGGTACGGCGGCCGGCTCGGTGCCGGGATCCGGCGGGGTGCTCGATGACGAGGCCCCGAACCAGCGCTCGTCGAGATCCCAGCGATAGACCGCGAACCCGCTCGCCAGCAAGCCGAGCACCAGCGCGACGGGCAGCCAGGTGGTCAACAGGCGTCCACTCCGCCAGCCCGCCTGTCGCATGGCCGCCATTGTGCGCGAGACTGGCCGCGACGGCCCGATCGGGCCGGTGACGGTCGGCCATCGTGGAGGAAGCCGTATGGAGTTCGACGTGCTGGTGGAGATCCCCAAGGGAAGCCGCAACAAGTACGAGGTCGACCACGAGACCGGGCGCATCCGGCTGGACCGGACGCTGTTCACCTCGACCCAGTACCCCGCCGACTACGGCTACATCGAGAACACTCTCGGCCTCGACGGCGACCCTCTCGACGCCCTGGTGCTGCTCATCGGTGAGCCGACGTTCCCCGGCTGCCTGATCAAGTCGCGGGCGATCGGGATGTACCGGATGACCGACGAGGCCGGCGGCGACGACAAGGTGCTCTGCGTGCCCGTCTCCGACCCGCGCCTGGAGCACCTGCGCGACATCAACCACCTGCCGAAGTTCGACCGCCTCGAGATCGAGCACTTCTTCCAGGTCTACAAGGACCTCGAGCCCGGCAAGTCCGTCGAGGGCGCCAACTGGGTCGGCCGCGACGACGCCGAGAAGGAGGTCCAGGCGTCCTTCGAGCGGGCCAAGACCGAGGGCCACGGCTCCGACGTCGAGAACATCGCCGACGACTCGCTGGGCGAGAACAGGCACTGAGGCCGGCTCACGACTTCACACCGCGGAAGTACGCGATCGCCCCGCTCGTGGCGACCTCCAGGTCGGGGACGCCATGCTCGGCGAACCACGCGACCACTTCGGCGCGCGAGCACATCGGGCCGAGCACCTGGGCTCGCCTGCCGACGCGGCGCACCGGCTCGTAGCGGCGACCCGTGTCGGTGGCGAGCATGCTGCCGGTCACCGCGCCACCCGATCGCAGTACCCGCGCCATCTCCGTCACCGCCTGCCGCGGTGAGGGGAAGCAGTGCAGTCCGGTGAAGGTCACGACCAGGTCGACGGAGCCGGTCTGCCGCGGCAGCGCACCCACGTCGGCCAGCCTCGGCACCACCTGGTCGGCCACTCCGCGCCGCCTGGCCGCGGCGAGGGTCCGGTCGAGCATGGCCTGGGCGATGTCGACGGCGAGGTAGGTCAGACCCTGCCCGGGACGCAGCCCGCGCAGGGCAACCCCGCCACCGCAAGGTACGTCGAGCACGACCGAGCCCGCCTGCAGCGTGCCGATCTCTGCCGCGGCGTCGTACAGCAGGGTCAGGTCGCTGCCCAGGCCGAGTCGCCACCCGAGGCCACCCACGCCCGGGTGCTCGACGGTCCAGTCGTAGACGGTCGCCCACAGCGGGTCGTCGGCCCAGGGACCGATGGGCACCTTCATCCGACCAGCGCCGGTGAGCGCAGCATCTCGGGCGGGATGGCGAACGCGTCCACGAGGTCGACCGCGATCGGCCGCACCCGACGGCACAGACGGTTGACCTCGCGACTGATGGCCTTCGAGCGGGCGACGGTGAGCCGGCCGTGCTCCATGAACCAGGCCCGGTCAGCCTCGATCACCGACAGTGCGTGCAAGTCGCACAGCAGTGCGAGCGCGCGACGGTTGTCCGAATCGTCAATGGAGTTGACCTTCGTGACGAAGGCCTCCAGGACCAGGCGTTCGACGTGTGCCCGGGCAGCAGCGATGACGTGATCCTGCACGCGCGAGAACACCTCGCCCGGAGCACGGCCGCCGTCGATACCGCGTTTGAGGCGGCGCGCGACCCCGGCCAGCATGTGCTCCTCGCGGAACCGCAGCATCGCGAGGTGGTAGTCGGTCTCGAGGATCCCTGCCTCGTCGTCCCAGCGTTCGCCACCGGGGAGCACGTCCTTGATGCGCTCGAGCAGCTTGTGCGCGCTGGTCCGCTCGACCACGGTCTCGACCGCCATCGAGGCGACGAACCGGACCATGCCGAGCTGGTCGAGATCGCCGAAGTCGCTGGCGTAGTCGGTCAGCAGGCCCTTGGCGACCAGCTGCAGCAAGACGTGGTTGTCGCCCTCGAACGTGGTGAAGACATCGGTGTCTGCCTTGAGCGCCGCGAACCGGTTGACCGCGAGGTAGCCCGCACCGCCGCACGCCTCCCGGCACTCCTGGATCGTGCGCGTCGCGTGCCAGGTGCCGAGCGCCTTCGTGCCGGCTGCTCGCGACTCGAGCTCGCGCCGGGTCTTCTCGTCGTCGGCGACGCCCGAGAAGACCTCGTGCAGCTGGAGGGCGACGACCTCCTGGGCGAAGTGCAGCGCGTAGGTGCGTGCCAACAGCGGGAACAGCCGGCGCTGGTGCATCCCGTAGTCGAGGAGAAGCTGCTCCTCGGCGGCGTCACCTTCCTGACCCGTCTCGAACTGGCGCCGGCGCACGGCGTACTTCACCGCGATCGCCACGGCCACCTTGGCGGCGTTGATGCCGGCACCGCCGACACACACCCGGCCTTGGACGAGGGTGCCGAGCATGGTGAAGAAGCGGCGGTTGGGGTTGTCGATCGCGCTGGCATAGGTGCCGTCCTCGGCCACCGACGCGAACCTGTCGAGCAGCGCCTCCCGCGGCACCCGCACGCCGTCGAACCAGAGCCGGCCGTTGTCGACGCCGTTGAGACCGAGCTTGAGCCCGTCGTCCTCCATGCGTACGCCGGGCATCGGCGCCAAGCCCTCGTCACGGATCGGCACCACGAAGGCATGCACCCCGTGGGACCCATCCGCCGTCACCAGCTGGGCGAACACCACCGCCACCTGAGCATGCCGAGCCGCGTTGCCGATGTAGTCCTTGCGCGCGGCGTCGTCGGGAGTGGTGATGACGAACTCACCGGTCGCGACGTCGTAGGTCGCGGCCGTGCCGAGCGCCTGGACGTTGCTGCCGTGTCCCGTCTCGGTCATGGCGAAGCTGCCCATCAGCCTCCCGGTCACCAGGTCGTGGAGGTAGGCGTCGTGGTGGCGACGCGTGCCGAGCTGGAGGATCGCACCGCCGAACAAGCCGAACTGCACGCCTACCTTCACCAACACCGACAGGTCGCCGTACGCCAAGGTCTCGAAGGCCGCAACCGACGCCCCGATGTCGCCACCACCGCCGTACTCCTCCGGGAACCCCATCCCTGTCTGCCCGCTCGCCGCCATCTCGACGACCAGGTCGCGCACCCGGTCGCGGTAGTCGTCGAGCGACAGCGTCTCGGCCTCCTCGAGCACCGATGCGTACGTCGCCAGGTTGCGGCGCACCAGATCGCGAACGTCTGCGTAGCGGCCGTCGAGGAGCGCGGTGAGCGCGGGTACGTCGACCTCGGGCGGTGGTGGTGGGGATGCCGGCGCCGGGTCCAGGATCGGGTCCGGGGCTGAGGTCTCCGCGGCCATGGTTTTCACGCTACCGGGCCGATCCGTGAGCCCTCCCTTGGTACATTCGCCGTCGACCAAGGGTGGGGATGGATGTCGAGCGAGTCCAGCGGGTCCGGCGAGTCCGCGCCGATCGACCGGGGCGGCCGGCGCACCCAACACGGCCTGGACGACGTCCAGGACTGGCTGCCCTACACCTTCTCCATCGTCGGGGCGCAGAAGAGCGGCACCTCCACGCTGTCGGGCGCCTTGGACCGGCATCCCCAGGTGGCACGCGCCCCCCGCAAGGAGCTGCAGTTCTTCACCCGTGAGGACATGGACTGGTCGCGACCCGACTACAGCGAGTACCACGCGCCCCGTCGCAAGCCGCAGCACCTGATCGCTGGCGACGCCACCCCGGCGTACCTGTTCTGGCCACACGCGTTGGAGCGGATGCACGACTACAACCCGGACCTGCGCCTGATCGCGGTCTTCCGCGATCCGCTGGAGCGCTTGTTCTCGCACTGGACGATGCTGCGTGGACGCTGGACCTCGGCGCCGGACTGGCCGGAGTTCATCACCCAGTTCCGTCCGTCCTCGACACCGACCGACCTGCCCGAGGTACCCCTCATCACGTTCAAGCAGCGTTCGGGGGTCGCCCGTGGCTACTACGGCGAGCAGCTGCAGCGCGGGCTGACGATCTTCCCGCGCGAGCAGTGGCTATGGCTGGAGTTCCGGTCGATGCTGGCCGACTTCCCTGCCGCCATGGGCCAGCTCACCGACTTCCTCGGCCTCCACCGCTTCGCGCACCCGCCGGAGGCCGGCCAGCTGATGAGCGGTCCCGCGAAGGTCGTCGGCACCGCACCGACGGCGGCCGACCTGGCCGCTCTCGTCCAGCTCTACGCCGACGACCTGGCGCAGTTCCAGGCGCTGTCCGAGCTCGACATCGACGCCTGGCCGACCTCCCGGATCCTCTCCGGCCGCATGTCTCCCGCCGACCTCGCCGAACGCTTCGCCGCCCGGGTCGAACCGTCGGGCAGCTCACCGCAAAGAGCGGTCAAGGCCGGCTAGCACGTTGGTTGGTTGAGGAGCTTGCGCAGCAAGCGTCTCGAAACCATGGCGACGATCGCAGGCGCCTCACCGGGTTTCGAGACAGGCGCTGCGCGCCTTCCTCAACCACCGTGCGTGGTCGTTGGTTGAGGAGCTTGCGCAGCAAGCGTCTCGAAACCATGGCGACGATCGCAGGCACCTCACCGGGTCTCGAGACAGGCGCTGGCGCGCCTTCCTCAACCACCGTGCGTGGTCGTTGGTTGAGGAGCTTGCGCAGCAAGCGTCTCGAAACCATGGCGACGATCGCAGGCGCCTCACCGGGTTTCGAGACAGGCGCTGGCGCGCCTTCCTCAACCACCGTGGGTGGTCGTTGGTTGAGGAGCTTGCGCAGCAAGCGTCTCGAAACCATGGCCACGATCGCAGGCACCTCACCGGGTCTCGAGACAGGCGCTAGCGCGCCTTCCTCAACCACCGTGGGTGGTCGTTGGTTGAGGAGCTTGCGCAGCAAGCGTCTCGAAACCATGGCCACGATCGCAGGCACCTCACCGGGTC
>NZ_JADKPO010000011.1 GCF_015352445.1 Nocardioides agariphilus | reverse complement strand
ACGGCCACTGGCGATACCTGATCCTCACCCCCGGCAGCTACCTATGGACCAGCCCCCACGGCTACCACTACCTACGCGACCACACCGGCACCACCGATGTGTCCACCGACAAACAACGCCGCCGCCACCCACGCCGACACCCACCACCAGCAGCCTGAGACCACCAGCCTGACCCCTCGACCGCCGTACCCGCCCAAGAACCACCACGGGCGGGCTACCGGCACGCCCGGCCTGGTAACGAGTGAGGTTGCTAGCGCAACCTCCTCAACCAGCGACAGGGCTGCCGCTCACACCTCAACCAGCGGCAGGGCTTGCGCTCACGCCTCAACCAGCGACGGGGCTTCCGCTCGCACCTCAACCAGCGGCAGGGCTGCGCTCACGACTCAACCAGCCGCAACGTGCTCAAGCAGGCAGGAACCTCACCTGAACCAGAGCTCGCTGCCCAGTGGCCACGGGTTGTGGCGGCAGCCGTCGAGGCCCTTGGACTGCTGCATCATCACCGGGGCGAGCTTCCCGGGCCCGGGGCAGCCGAGGTGGCCGTGGCCGAGCCAGTGCCCGGTCTCGTGGTTGACCACCATGTTCCGGTAGTCGCGCAGGCTCTTGCTCGCGGCGTTCCAGGAGGTGGAGGCGTGCAGCCACCTGGTCTGGTTGATCACCACGTACCGACCTGCGCGACAGCTCCACTCGACGCTGCACACGCTGGAGAAGCCCGGCAGGGTGCTCGCCTCGGCCAGCACCAGCGAGAAGTCCGAGGGGCCCTTGACGCGCTTGAAGGCGACGCCCGCATTGCGCCAACCGCGCGGGTCGGCGTACGTCTGCGCCGCGAGGCGCGCAAAGGTCGCGACGCTGGCGGTGATGTGGCCGCGGGTCTCGATCCGGTAGGTGACGGTACGGCGCACCGGCACCCGGTAGCCGATGCGGTGGTCGGCGACGTCGGTGGCCCAGGCCAGCTCGTACCCGCGCTTCTTGACATAGACCCGGGCCTTGAGCCGCCGTCCCACGTCGGCGACGGCGGTCCGGTAGGTCTGGCTCGTCGCGCCGGGGATCGCGACCTGGCCGCGGTACCACTGGTAGCGGTAGCGCGTCGGCTCCTCGTTCCAGGTGCCCCGGGAGACCTTGAGGGTGTGGCCCCAGCGCAGGACGCCCGAGATGCGTACGCCGTGCAGGAGCCGCAGCTCGGCTCGCCGTGTCGGCGCGGTCTCAGCGGTCGTTGCCGTGCCGGTGTCGGACGCCGCGTCGGTTGCCGTGACCTGCACCGACAGGGGATGGTCGATGTCAGCGAGCGTCGGCACGTAGCTCTGGCTCGTCGCCCCGTCGATCGCGACGCCGGCTCGCAGCCACTGGTAGGTGTAGCCGACCGGCTCGGCGCTCCAGGTGCCCGGGTCGACCTGCACCGCCTCGCCGTACACCGGGTCGCCGCTCACCGACGGCGGCGTCAGGCTGACCAGCGGCTCGCGGGCCTCGGCCGGCACGGGCACGAGAAGGACGGCGAGGACCATGGCCGAGAACATCCATCGCAACAACACCCCGCAACCCTAAGGTCCGGCCGCGCGGAGCGAGCCCATCACTACGCCCAGAGCTGGCCCTCCAGGGCTTCCTCGGCCTCGTCGATGGTGCCCTCGTAGGCACCGGTGGAGAGGTACTTCCAGCCGCCGTCGCAGACGACGAACGCGATGTCGGCCCGCTCCCGGGCCTTGACCGCCTTGGCGGCCTGGGCGAGCGCGGCGTGGAGGATCGCGCCGGTCGAGACGCCGGCGAAGATGCCCTCGACCTCCAGCAGCTCGCGCACCCGGCGTACGGCGTCACGCGGGCCGACCGAGAACCGTGCGTCGATGAGCGTCTCGTCGTAGAGCTCGGGCACGAACCCCTCCTCGAGGTTGCGCAGGCCGTAGACCAGCTCGCCGTAGCGGGGCTCGGCGGCGACGATGCGCACCGAGGGCTGATGTTCACGGAAGAACCGGCCGACGCCCATCAGCGTCCCCGTCGTGCCGAGCCCGCCGACGAAGTGGGTCACCGACGGCAGGTCGGCGAGGATCTCGGGGCCGGTGCCCTCGTAGTGGGCGCGGGCGTTGGCCTGGTTGCCGTACTGGTAGAGCATCACCCAGTCGGGATGGGCCACGGAGATGTCCTTGGCCTGTCGCACGGCCTCGTTGGATCCTCCCGCGGCAGGTGAGGAGATGATCTCGGCGCCCCACATGCGCAGCAGCTGGCGCCGCTCCTCGGAGGTGTTCTCGGGCATCACGCACACCAGGCGGTAGCCGCGCAGCTTGGCGGCCATCGCCAGCGAGATGCCGGTGTTGCCCGAGGTCGGCTCGAGGATCGTGCAACCGGGTCGCAGCAGCCCCTGCCTCTCGGCATCGATGACCATCGCCAGCGCGGCGCGGTCCTTGATCGAGCCGGTCGGGTTGCGGTCCTCGAGCTTGGCCCACAGGCGCACGTCGGGGCTCGGCGAGAGCGTCGGCAGCCCGACCAGCGGGGTGTTGCCGACCGACGCGAGGAGGTCGTCGTAGCGCGTCATCGCAGGAAGCTCTCGGGGTCGAACTCGTCGAGCGGGATGATCCGCACGCGGGGCAGGGTGGTGTTGAAGGCGCCGACCTCGGTCTCGAGGTCGTGGATCCGGATGCCGAGCTCGGTGAACTGCCCGCTGGTGAACTCCGGGAAGGCGATCAGGCCGAGCCGACGATCCCCGACCTGGAGCCGGGCCATGTGGTCGGCGAAGTCGGCGTCGTGGCTGAGGAGCAGCACGTCCGCGTCGTCGTGCCCGGCCAGGGCCTCGAGCGTGCGCTGGATGCCGACGTCGACGACCTTCTGCCCCGGATCGCCGGACAGCGGGATGACGCGGTAGTCGAGCGCCAGCAGGGCCTGCACGAACGGGAGCGGCAGGTAGCCCTGAGAGGCGTTGATGAAGAAGAGCCCGGTGACGGGCTGGTCCCACAGGTCGGCGGCGAACTCGGTGACCCGGTCCCAACGCGGCCGCTCCTCGGGGTTGGGCCGGCGCTGGAGGATCGAGGTGCCGAGGGTGGCGTCGATGTTCTCGCCGTCGATGACGACGAAGGTACGGCGCCCGCCGGGCATGCTCAGCCTCCGGCGACCGCAGGGAGGACCACGACCTGGTCGCCGTCAGTGACCTCGGCGGCGAGGCCGCCGAGGAAGCGCACGTCCTCGTCGTTGAGGTAGACGTTGACGAACCTGCGCAGACCGACCTGGTTGTCGGGCCCGGCCTCGGTCAGCCGGTCCTTGATGCCGGGGTGGTGGGCCTCGAGGTCGTCGATGACGGCCGCCAGGGTGGCGCCGTCGGCGGTGACGGCCTTCTGCTCACCGGTGTAGGTGCGCAAGATGGTGGGGATCCGGACCTCGACGGCCATGGATGAACTCCTTGTCAGGGGGAAGGTGTCACGCGAGCTGGGGGACCACGACGACGTCCTCCTCGGACACCTGGCCGTCGACGATCCTGAACGACCTGAACTCGACAGGACCCTCGTTATTCCCGTGCTCACGGGTGCTGACGAGCACGTAGTGGGCTTGTGGCTCGCTGGCCAGCCCGATGTCGGTGCGGCTCGGGTAGGCCTCGGTCGCGGTGTGGGAGTGGTAGACGACGACCGGTTCCTCGTCTCGCGCCCACATGTCCTTATAGAGCGCGAGCAGCTCGGTCGAGTCGAACTCGTAGAAGGTCGGGCTGCCGGCTGCGTTGACCATCTCGACCAACCGCTCGGGCCGGTCGCTGCCCTCGGGTCCGGCGACGATGCCGCAGGCCTCGTCGGGGTGGTCCTTCTTGGCGTGGGCGATGATCGCGTCGTAGGTCGTCTGGTCGATGGTGAGCATGGCCCGCTCAGCCTACGGGCGGTGTCAGGACACGAACCTCGCGGCCTGCTCTCCGGACCGCGAGCCACGTCCACCGCGTCACCCTACGTCGACAGCGCGTCGACCAGGGTCTCCTGCAAGTAGCCCACCCAGAGGTAGATGTCGTGGGCCTGCCCACGCGGATCCTCGTCGGGCAGCGAGGCCCAGTAGCCCTCGTCGCCCTCCTGGACCTCGAGCCGGGTGGCGAGCGCCAGCCGGATGTCGGTGAAGGAACGCATCCAGGTCTCGGCGGTCGCCTCGTCGAGCTCGACGTCGATGACCAGGCCCTCCTCGGTCAGCTCCGGCGGCAGCCCCGCGTCCTCGAGCCCGTCGATGATCGCGATCGCGGCCTCGGCCTTGCCGTCGCGCAAGGTGGCCTCGGTGAACCTCCTGAAGTCGCCGGCAGCCTCGTCGTCGTCGGTGTATGCCGACGGGAAGAGCCTGGCGAGCACCGGGTCGTCGGGCACCTCGGTCGGCCCGGAGAAGTCGAGCAGCGCCTCGAGGGGGTCGCTGGTCTGTTGGGGCATCGCCCGCTCGTTACGGAGCAGCTCGACGAGCTGCGAGGCCAGCGAGCGCAGCAGGTCGGCCTCGAACCCGGAGAAGTTGGCGATGACCAGGCGGCTCTTGCGATGACGGGCGAACCCTGACATCACTGCCTCTCCATGGTCGCCCACAGGCCGTACTCGTGCATCGCCTGGACGTCGCGCTCCATCTCCTCGCGAGACCCGTGGCTGACCACCGACTTGCCGTCGTTGTGAACCTCGAGCATCAGCTTCTCGGCCTTCTTCTTCTCGTAGCCGAAGTACGTGGTGAACACGTAGGTGACGTAGGACATCAGGTTCACCGGGTCGTTCCACACGATCGTCACCCACGGAGTGGCCAGCAGCGTGATGTCGTCGCTCTCGGGGGAGACGGTGGGGTCGACCTCGACCGGACTTGCTGCCGACACGTTCTCCATGTTGGCACACCAGCGGTCCTACCCTCGTACCGTGACGTCCACGGCGCTGCTCACCGACCACTACGAGCTGACCATGGTCCAGGCAGCGCTGGGCAGCGGGACCGCCCACCGCCGCTCGGTCTTCGAGCTGTTCCCCCGCCGGCTGCCCGAGGGACGTCGGTACGGCGTGGTGGCAGGGGTCGGCCGGGCTCTCGACGCCATCGAGCAGTTCCGCTTCGACGATGCGGCGATCGCCCTGCTCGACGGCGTGGTCAACGACCAGACGCGGGACTTCCTCGCGTCCTACCGCTTCTCCGGTGACGTGTGGGGCTACCCCGAGGGCGAGGCCTACTTCCCCTACTCGCCACTCGTCATCGTGGAGGGCACCTTCGCCGAGGCGGTCGTCCTCGAGACCCTGCTGCTCTCGATCTACAACCACGACTCCGCGATCGCCTCGGCGGCCTCACGGATGACGATGGCCGCCGGGGATCGCCCGTGCATCGAGATGGGCTCGCGCCGCACGCACGAGGAAGCAGCCGTGGCGAGCGCGCGGGCGGCGTACCTCGCTGGCTTCGCCAGCACCTCCAACCTCGCTGCTCGACAGAGGTACGGCGTGCCGAGCGCGGGCACCAGCGCTCACAGCTTCACGCTGCTGCACGACACCGAGGCTGATGCCTTCCGCGCCCAGGTGACCTCGCTGGGCAGCGGCACCACGCTGCTCGTCGACACCTACGACGTCCGGGAGGCCGTGCAGGCGGCTGTCGAGATCGCCGGCCCTGGTCTCGGCGCGGTCCGGCTCGACTCGGGAGACCTCGGCGTGCTCGCTCACCGCGTGCGCAAGCAGCTCGACGACCTCGGCGCCACCAAGACCCGGATCCTGGTGACCAGCGACCTCGACGAGTACGCCATCGCGGCCCTCGCCGCAGCCCCCGTCGACGGCTTCGGCGTCGGCACCCAGCTGGTCACCGGCAGCGGGCACCCCACGTGCGGGTTCGTCTACAAGCTCGTGGCCCGCGAGGACGACGGGGGGCAGATGGTCTCGGTGGCCAAGAAGAGCGTCGACAAGATCTCGATCGGGGGCCGCAAGTTCGCGATGCGCCGCCTCGACGCGCACGGTGTCGCCGAGGCCGAGGTCGTCGGCGTCGGGACCCCGCCGGACAACGACGGCAACGACCGCTCCCTGCTCGTGGAGCTGGTGCGCGACGGCGCGGTCGTCGGACGCGAGCCGCTGGCCGAGGCCCGCTCCCGGCACGCCGCCGTGCGCGCCGAGCTGCCCTGGTCGGTCCAGCAGATGTCGAAGGGAGAGCCTGTCATCCCGACGGTCCACGTCGGCAACGTGGAAGGCCCCGTGCGAGGCTGAGTGACATGGCTCTGATCACCTGCGACTTCTTCTCCGAGGTCCTCGAGGTCGGCTGCTCGATGACCGTCGTGCTCCCGCAGCCCACGGAGGAGCAGATCGGGGTCGAGGGCTCCCCCGGTGAAGAGGCGATCCCCCGCACCGACTTCCCCGTGCTCTACCTGCTGCACGGGCTGTCCGACGACCACACCGCGTGGGTGCGCTACACGTCCCTGGAGCGGTATGCCGCCGCCGCTGGCCTGGCCGTCGTGATGCCGGCCGTCAACCGCAGCTTCTACGCCAACGAGCGCAACGGCGGGCGCTACTGGGACTACGTCGCCGAGGAGCTGCCACAGATCGTGGGCAACTTCTTCCGTGTCTCGCAGGACCCTGCCCAGACCTACGTCGCCGGGCTGAGCATGGGCGGGTACGGCGCCATGAAGCTGGCCCTGACCCATCCCGACCGCTTCGCGGCGGCGGCCACCCTCTCCGGAGCCCTCGACCTCGACGAGCTCTCGTCGCGGCCCGACCGGGTCGAGATGTTCCACCGGATCTTCGGCGCCTCCATCCCCGACGACGCCGACCTCTTCAAGCTCCTCGACCGGGCCGATGCCGCGTCGCTCCCCCGGATCCACGTCTCGACGGGCACCGAGGACGCGCCCGCCCTGGTCGAGGGGAACCGCCGCTTCGCCGCTGACCTCCTGTCCAAGGGTGCCGACGTCACGAGTGACTTCCGTCCGGGCGAGCACGTCTGGCAGCTGTGGGACGACCTGCTGCCCCAGGTGATCGCGTGGATGCTCGGTCGATAGGCCAGTAGATACCCTCGGCCCATGAAACGGGCCCTGCTGGTCGTCGACGTGCAGAACGACTTCTGCGAAGGCGGCTCGCTGCCGGTCGCCGGCGGCGCCGAGGTGGCCCATGACATCGCAAGGCTCCTGCAGCGCTGGCTGGACAAGACGCCCGACTCCCCGGCGTACGACGTGGTGGTGGCCTCCAAGGACCATCACCTCGACCCGGGCGAGCACTGGGCCCACGAGCCCGACTACGTCGACAGCTGGCCGGTGCACTGCAAGGTCGGCAGCGACGGCGAGGCGTTCCACCCCAACCTCGATCCGCAGCCCTTCGACGCGATCTTCCTCAAGGGCGAGCACCAGGCGGCCTACTCGGCGTTCGAGGGACGCACGACCGGCGGGACCGGCCTGGGCGAGTGGCTGCGTGCCCACGAGATCGAGGAGGTCGACATCTGCGGCATCGCGACCGACCACTGCGTGCGCGCCTCCGCGATCGATGCGGTCGCAGAGGGCTTCACCACGTCGGTCCTGCTCGACCTGTGCGCCGGCGTCGCCCCCGAGACGACGGCCGCGGCGCTGGAGCAGATGCGAACGGCCGGCGTCACCGTCGAGTGAGGTTACCGACGGCAGTCAGCTGACGCTGTCGCTGTTGCCCTCGTCGGCGAGGACCAGCTCGATCATCGGCACCATCGCGCTCATCAAGGCCTCCAGGGCCGAGTGTGGGCGCACCATGACGCGGAAGTCGTCGACCAGACCGTGCTCGTCGAGCCGGAGGATGTCGACGCCCTCGACCTGGCGGTTCCCGACCTTGGCCTCGAAGAGCATCACCATGCCGCGCCCGCTCTCCTCGATGAAGGTGCGCTGGTAGCGGAAGTCCTGGAAGACCCGGGAGACAGCCGTGAGCAGCACCATCGTGGCGCGCTTGCCCTGGTAGGGCTCGAACACCGCCGGGCTGCGGAACACGACGTCGTCGGCGAGCATCTGGCCGGCCGTCTGCACGTCGCCGCGCTCCAGCGCCGCCTGGAAGACCTCAGGTGTCACTGCTCTCATCCCCTCGAACTCGACCGCAGAAGGGCAGTGTGCCCTGCCACGGCTCGTGCGGCGGCTATTTGCCCCACTTGTCCGCGAGTGTCCGGACGACGTTGAGGTTGCGGTTGGTCGCCACTCCCAGCAGCTTCTCGACGGTGGCGTTGTTGAGCTTGCTCCTTGCTGACGGCGTGACGACCAGCAGATGGGCGCCGCGACCGCGGACCGCGGCCAGGTCCTCTCCGTGGTCGAGCTCGTGGAGCCTCTTCACATCATCCGCCCTCGGCGTCTCCTTGAGCAGCGAGACGTAGTGAGCACCGGTGCCGTGATGCCGCTTGGCCACCTCGTCCGCGTCGGCGGCGATCTGCTTGAGCTCGCTGGGGGTCATCACGATCGTCGGCACCTCGAACCCCGCGTGCTTGCGGAACGCCTTCTCCAACGCGTCCTCGACCTTGGCCCGGGAGCGCAGTGACGAGTCGAAGCGCACGTTGCCGGTGTTGATGTAGGTCTCGACGTCGGTGAAGCCGCAGTCTTCGACGGCCTCCACGATCTTGGCCTTCGAGAACTTGCGGGTCGGGCCGAGGTTGATGGCGCGCAGGAAGGCGACGTACGTGGGCACCGTCACATCTTGCCCGGCGGCACCGGCGGAGGCTCACAGGTTGCCGCGGAGGTCCTGCTCACGCTCGATCGCCTCGAACAGGGCCTTGAAGTTGCCCTTGCCGAAACCGAGCGAGCCGTGCCGCTCGATCAGCTCGAAGAACACGGTGGGGCGGTCGCCCAGCGGCTTGGTGAAGATCTGCAGGAGGTAGCCGTCCTCGTCGCGGTCCACCAGGATCCCGCGCTTCTGCAGCTCCTCGATCGGCACGCGCACGTTGCCGATGCGGGCCCTCAGCTCGGGGTCCTCGTAGTAGGAGTCGGGGGTGTTGAGGAACTCCACGCCATTGGCGCGCAGCGCGTCGACCGAGGCGAGGATGTCGTTGGTCGCGACGGCGAGGTGCTGGGCGCCGGCGCCTCGGTAGAACTCGAGGTACTCGTCGATCTGCGACTTCCGCTTCGCGATCGCCGGCTCGTTGAGCGGGAACTTCACGCGATGGTTGCCGTTGGCGACGACCTTGCTCATCAGCGCGGAGTAGTCAGTGGCGATGTCGTCCCCGATGAACTCCGCCATGTTCACGAAGCCCATCACCCGGTTGTAGAAGCCGACCCACTCGTCCATGTGACCGAGCTCGACGTTGCCGACGATGTGGTCGAGCGCCTGGAAGAGCCGCTTGGGCTGACCGGGCCTGGCCTCGTAGGTGGAGCTGACCGCGACGTACCCGGGCAGGTAGGGGCCGTCGTACCGGCTGCGGTCGACCAGGGTGTGGATGGTCTCGCCGTAGGTCGCGATGGCGGCGATCCGCACGGTGCCGTGCTCGTCGGTGACGTCCTCTGCCTCGCGCACGACGCGCGCTCCGGCCTTGCGGGCCTGGGCGATGCAGCGGTCGACGTCAGGCACCTCGAGGGCGATGTCGGTGACGCCGTCGCCGTGCTTGCGGTGATGCTCGACCAGCGGGCTGTCGGGGTCGACGGCGCCGTTGAGGACGAATCGGATCGAGCCCGAGCGCAGCACGAACGACTTGTGGTCGCGGTTGCCGTGCTCCGGACCGCTGTAGGCCTCGAGCCGCATGCCCCACGCCGACTGGTAGTAGTGGGCGGCCTGGGTGGCGTTGCCGACGCAGAACACGATGGCGTCCCAGCCGGTGACCGGGAAGACATCGCCGTCCTCGTCGTACTCGACCAGGCCGACCAGCTGCTTGAGCTGGTCGACGGTCAAGTCGGCCTTGAGCTCGTCCTCGGTGAGGGCGCCTCCCGTGCTGGGCGTCTCGTGGGTCGTTGTCATGCCGCCCACCCTCCCCTGCACAGTGCAGAGTGTGCAACAGTACGACGAAACTCTAGGCAACTTGTCTACTGACGGAGGTCATCATGGACGCTCTCGATGTCAAGGTGATCGACGTGTTCGCCTCCGAGCCGCGCATCGGCGTGCTCGAGGCCTCCCGTCGCCTCGGCGTCGCTCGGGGAACCGTGCAGGCCCGCCTCGACAAGCTCGCGACCTCCGGCGTCGTCACGGGCTGGGGACCCGACCTGTCCCCCGAGGCGCTCGGCTACCCCGTCACGGCGTTCTTGACCCTCGAGATCCGCCAGGGCGCGGGCCACGAGACCGTGGCGGCTCACCTGGCGGCGATCCCCGAAGTACTCGAGGCGTTCACCATCACCGGCGTCGGCGACATGTGGGCTCGCGTCGTCGCTCGCTCCAACGCCGACCTCCAGCGCGTCATCGACCAGGTGCTCGGCCATGAGGGCATCGAGCGGTCGACGACCGTCATCGCCCTCGCCACCCAGATCCCGTTCCGCATGCTCCCGCTGGTGCGATCCTCACTCCCGCCTGAGCGAGATGGCGACTCGCGCTCAGGACGTGCGGCGAGCAGCCATCTCGCGCAGGCGGTCGATGCGATCACGTAGCTGGGCCGCGGTGGCGACCGCGGCGGCCGGGCCGCCGCACTCCTTGCGCAGCTCGGCGTGGGTGACGCCGTGGGGCTGGCCGGTGCGGTGGTGCCATGCGGCGACCAGGCCGTTGAGCTCACGGCGGAGCACGGCGAGCTGCTCGTAGGCCGTCACCTGCTCCGCGCCACCCTCGTCGGCCGCGACCGGACGCCGGGAGGCCTGGCGCTGGTGCAGCAGGGCGCGTACCTGGTCGGGCTCGAGCAGTCCCGGGATGCCGAGGAAGTCCATCTCCTCCTCGGAGCCGACGTGCACCTCCCCCTCGTGCCCGAACGTCGCGCCGTCGAAGAGCACCTGGTCGAAGCGTGCCTGTGACCCCAGCGCCTCGAAGGAGCCCCGACCGTCTGCCAGGTCGTCGGAGGCACCCTCGCCCGCCTCCGCGCGCGCGAGCAGCGCGGCCTCGGCGTCCATCAGGTCCTCGTCGGACTCGATGCGCCGGCCCAGCACGTGGTCGCGCTGGCGCTCCAGCTCGGCCGCGAAGCCCAGCAGAGTGGGCACCGAGGGCAAGAAGACCGACGCGGTCTCCCCACGGTTGCGCGCGCGGACGAAGCGTCCGACCGCCTGGGCGAAGAACAGTGGCGTCGAGGTCGTGGTCGCATAGACGCCGACCGCGAGGCGGGGGACGTCGACGCCCTCGGAGACCATCCGGACCGCGACCATCCACCGGGCATCGGAGTCGGCGAACTTCGAGATCTTCGATGACGCGAGCTTCTCGTCCGAGAGCACCACGACGGGGGCCTCCCGCGCGATCTTCTTGAGCAGGGCCGCGTAGGCGCGGGCAGAGTCCTGGTCGGTGGCGATCACCAGGCCGCCCGCGTCGGGCACGTGCCGGCGTACCTCTGAGAGCCGCTTGTCGGCCGCCGCCAAGACGGCGGGCATCCAGGCACCCGCCGGGTCGAGCGCGGTGCGCAGTGCCTGCGCGTTGAGGTCGTTGGTCAGCGGTTCGCCGAGCCGGGCCGCGATCTCGTCGCCGGCGCGCGTGCGCCACTGCATCTCGCCGGAGTACGCCATGAACAGCACCGGTCGTACGACGTGGTCGGCCAGGGCGTGCTCGTAGCCGTAGGTGAAGTCGGCTCGCGACCTGGGTACGCCGTCGTCCCCGGGGTCGTAGGTCACGAAAGGGATCGGGTTGACATCAGATCGAAACGGCGTGCCGGTCAGGCCCAGCCGCCGGGTCGCCGGCTGGAACGCCTCACGGACGCCCTCACCCCACGACAGGGCGTCGCCCGCATGGTGCACCTCGTCGAGAATGACCAGGGTCTTGAAGTTGTCGGTGCGGATCCGCATCGCCAGTGGGTTGACCGCCACCCCGGCGTAGGTCACCGCGATGCCGACGTAGTCCTTGGAGGTCTTGCCCTTGCCGGCGGCGTACGTCGGGTCGACGGGGATGCCCGCACGCGCGGCCGCCTCGGCCCACTGGCGCTTGAGGTGCTCGGTGGGAGCGACGATCGTGATGCGGTCGACGATGCGTCGACCGAGCAGCTCGGCGGCGACCGAGAGCGCGAAGGTCGTCTTCCCGGCGCCGGGCGTGGCGACAGCGAGGTAGTCCTTGGGAGACCGGGCGAAGTAGTCGGCCATGGCGGCCGTCTGCCAGGCACGCAGGGACGTCGCGGTCCCCCACGCTGCTCGCTCGGGCCAGGCGGGTCCGAGCGAGGTCACTCTGTGGAGCCACCCCCACCCGGGCTGCCGGGCCCGTCGTCGTTGAGGGACTCCCAGATCTCCTTGCAGTCGGGGCAGACCGGGAACTTCTCCGGTGCCCGGCTGGGCACCCAGACCTTGCCGCACAGGGCCACCACGGGGGTGCCCATGACCATGGCCTCGGTGAGCTTGTCCTTCTCGACGTAGTGGGAGAAGCGCTCGTGGTCGCCCTCGTCGGTGGGGACGGTACGGCGGTCCTCCTCGACGGACGTGGAGGTCGAGAAGCCGATCGTGGTCACCGGTTCACCCTACGTCCGCAGCCGGGACTCTCGCCGCATCGCCACCCAGGACGTCATACGAAGTGGTCGCCATAGCGACCACTTCGTATGACGTCCTCAGTTGAGGTCGGGGTCGACAGGACGGGTGGAGTGCCAGGCGAGCTCGCCCGGCTGGCGGCGGAGCACGTCGCGCCACAGGCCGTCGGTGTCGCCGCGGAAGCAGTCGGGCGGGATCGAGGGGACGACGTACCAGCTGCCCTCCTCCACCTCGCTCTCGAGCTGACCCGAGCCCCAGCCGGCGTACCCGGCGTAGATCCGCAGGCCCTCCAGGCTGCCGTCGACCAGCTCGACCGGGGTGTCGAGGTCGATCACGCCCAGGTCGTCAGCCACCTCTCGGAACCCGACCGGTGCGTCGTCGACCGAGCGCAGGCGTCCGACGGCCAGGGCACCCTCGGTCGACACCGGGCCTCCCTCGAAGAGCACCTCGGGCTCGGCGACCACGTCGGCCCACGCCTCGAGCACCTCGGCGACCGGCACGGTCGAGGGCCGGTTGAGCACCACGCCGAGGGCGCCGTTCTCGTCGGCGTCGAGGAGCAGGACGACCGTCTCTGCGAAGTTCGGGTCGAGCAGGACCGGGGTCGCCACCAGGAGCTGCCCCGCCCGCAGATCAGCCATGCGGCCAAGTCTGCCTCATGGGTCCGCCGGGAGGAGGTGGCAGAAGACCGGCCGGCTACTTCTGCCAGGTGACGTTGCGCGGCCCGGCCGGGACCAGCTCGATCCAGGTGTGGCCGGCCGGAAGCGTCAAGGTCTGGCCCTTGAAGTCGAGGCTGAGCGTCGAGGTCAGGGAGTCCTTGTGCCACGTGGCCCGGATGACGCGGCCGTTGTGGAACAGCCAGGCCTGACCCTGTCCTTCGAACTTGGTCTCGGGCACCTTGTTGCCGGCCGGGTCGAGGTAGCCGGCGTCTCCGACCTGGACCTGCAGCGCGAGCACGGTGTCGGCGGGGAACTGGTCGTCGGGAGCGGCGTTGGAGTTGGTGTTGACGTAGTGGTCGCCGTCGAACTCCCACTGGGTCGAGTGACCACCGGAGAAGGACGCCGCGAGCGTCGTGGCCTTCTTGCCCTTCGGCAGGTCGCTGCCGTCGCCCCACGGGAGGTAGTCGGCCGGACGCACAGCCTTCTGCTTGAAGGACTTGGCGGTGTCGTTGAGGTGCACCATCAGGTTGTAGGGAGCATTCCGGGAGCTGTCGCGGTACATCCCCGGACCGCCCTCCTGGATGAACGGGATGCCGGCGTCGCTGATCCGCCGGATCGTGACATCCGCGGCGCCGCTGGTCACGACCGTCGCGTGCTCGCTCGGCACGATGCCGATGTCGCTGGCGCGCATCGACCGCACGGGTCCGGCGTTGTCGGGGATCTGGGAGTAGAAGAACACCGCCAGGCGGGTCAGTCCGCCCTCGACGAGCTCCTCCACCACCAGGTCGGCCTCGCCCAGCCCGGCCTGGGGCGAGGCGGACACCGTGTTGTCGATCTTGGTGACCAGGATCGGGTGCTTCTTGGCGGCGGTCTCACCGTCGGCCACCTGGATGCCGGTCAGCGGCCAGGTGTCAGGGACGACCTCTTCTTCCTGCTCGGCAGGCGTGAACGCCTCGCTGGGATCGGCCTGCGGAGCGTCGGACTTGTCGCCGCCGCCACCGCACGAAGTCAGGCTCGCGGCGGTGAGGGTCGCCACCACGAGCAGGGCAAGGGGGCGCGGGACTCTGCGGAGGTGGAGAGGACGCACAGGGGGTACTCCGATCAGGGGCAGATCTGCGAATCTGCTCCATTGTGGTTGTCTTTCAAAACGGAACCGCGCAGGAGCGCCGCCTCGGCGCGTCGAGCACCGTCGAGGGCTCTGACGGGCCGCGGAGGAACAGGGCTCAGACGAGCGTGGCGCCGCCGTCGACGTACAGCACCTGTCCGGTGACGTACGACGCCTCGTCGCTGCACAAGAACGCCGCGACGGCAGCGATGTCCTCCGGGAAGCCGACCCGACGCACCGGATTGCGGTCGGCGGCCGCTTGGCGGAAGTCCTCCACGCTCATGCCGACCCGAGCTGCGGTGGCGTCGGTCATGTCGGTCGCGATGAAGCCGGGGGCGACCGCGTTGACGTTGACGCCGTAGGGGCCGAGCTCGATGGCGAGCGTGCGGGTGAAGCCCTGGATGCCCATCTTGGCCGCCGCGTAGTTGGCCTGGCCGCGGTTGCCGAGAGCGCTGACGCTGGACAGGTTGACGATCTTGCCGAGCTTCTGCCCGACGAAGACCCGCTGCGCGGCCCGGCTCATCAAGAACGCACCTCGCAGGTGGACGTTCATGACGGTGTCCCAGTCGTCGTCAGTCATCTTGAACAGCAGGTTGTCGCGCGTCACACCGGCGTTGTTGACCAGCACGTGCAGGCCGCCGAGCTCCTCGACGACGCGCGCGACCGCGGAGTCGGCGGACTCGGTGTTGCCGACATCGCACGACAGGCCCAGGTGCCCTTCGCCGAGCCGGCCGGCGGCGTCTCGCGCCGCGGTCTCGTCGAGGTCGAGGACGGCGACCTTGGCGCCCTCCTCGGCGAAGCGCTGCGCGGTCGCGAAGCCGATGCCACGGGCTGCTCCGGTGACCACCGCGACCCGTCCGTCGAACCGGCCCATCTCGTCCTGCCTTCCGTTCGCTGGCCCCCGTCTCAGCCCGCCACTCTAGGACGGCCAGGGTCCGGGTCGGCCACGGGCCCAGCACCCACAGGGTGCCTCTCGCGGGCGGTGCCTGCGATCGCGGCCACGACCAGGACGATGCCGAGCACGCCCAGCGCCGTCAGCCGCTCCCCCAAGAAGGCCGCAGCGGCGACCGCAGCGGTCACCGGCTCGCACAACGTGGCCACCACGGCCGCGCTGCTGCTCGTCGTGCGCAGACCGGCGTACAGCAGCGCGTAGGCGAGAGCGAAGGTGAGGGCGCCGAGGTAGAGCAAGGTCAGCAACGCCACCGGGTCGGACGTGGTCAGCGGGCCACCCGTCAGCAGCGCCACCGGCACGAGTCCGCAGGCCCCGACGGACGTCGCTGCCGTGGTCAGCACGAGCGGGGCGGTGGAGCGGGCGAGCGGCTCGCCGACCGCGGTGGCGATGGCGTACGCCGATCCCGAGGCGAGCGCAGCCAGCACGCCCAGCACGGGGTGCGGCCCGGTCTCCCCCAGCCCGGCCGTGCCGGTGACCAGGACCAACCCCGCGAGTGCCGCGAACACCGTGAGGGCCTCGACCAGGTCCGGCCCCCGGCGCCTCTGGACGGCGTCGCGGATCGTGAGGGCGAGTGGTGCGACCCCGAGGCTGACGACGGTCGACACGGTGACGCCGACCCAGACGACGGAGGCGAAGTAGAGCGCCTGGTAGGCAGCGGTGGCCAGCCCGACGAAGACCGTCGGTCCCGGACGGGCGGCGAGCAGACGGCGTACGGCGGCCAGCTGGCGGGTCAGCACGCACGCGACGACGAGGACGATCGCGGCGATGGTGGTCCGGTAGGCGCTGATGGTGGTGGCCGACAGATCTGCGTGGTCGCGGATCACCTGGACGGCGAGACCGCCGGTGCCCCAGAGCACGCCGGCGACACAGATCTGGAGGAGGCCGGCGTGTGGCACCAGACGCGAGGACCGGCCGGACCTGAGAGACGTAGGCATGACCCGTCGATATTGGCAGAGCGATCCTGGCAGAGTGCGCCCATGCGACCGGCGCTGATGGCAGAGCGCGTCCTCGTGGTCGCAGTGGCAGCACATCTGGTGTTGGTCGAGATCATCTTCTTCTCGGCAGGAAGCGGCCGCAACGACCTCCTCACGCTCGCCGAGTTCTTCGGGCTCCACGTGGCCGCCGTGATGATGGTGCAGGTGGCCCTGGTCGCCAGGCTGCCATGGCTGGACCGCCGGCTGGGCATGGACCGACTCACCGCCTGGCACCGCTGGGTGGGCATCGCCCTGGCCTGGATGATCGCCTGCCACGCGACGTTCGTGCTGCTGGGCTTCGCCCGTCTCGATGACGCGACGGTGCCTGCGACGTTCTGGAGCCTGGCGGGCGTGACCGCATCTCTTCTCGGCATGTGCGCCGCCGCGACCGTCGTCGTCGTGGTGCTGGTCTCCACCAGGTGGGCTCGGGCGCGGTTGCCCTACGAGGTCTTCCGCTACGTGCACCTGCTGCTGTACGTCGCGATCGGGCTCGCGCTGGTCCACCAGGCACTGGAGGGCACGTCGTTCGACGCGCCGCTCGCGGCGGCGTACTGGTGGACGATGTGGACCCTGGTGCTCGGGTCCCTGCTGTACTTCCGGGCGGTTGTGCCGGTCCGTCGCAACCTGCGCCACCGCTTCCGTGTCGCCGAGGTGAGGCCGGAGTCCGACGACGTCGTCTCGGTGTTCGTGACCGGCAGTGACCTCCACCTGCTACCGGGACAGGCGGGCCAGTTCGGCATCTGGCGGTTCCCCGGTCACTTCGGGTGGTGGCAGGCGAACCCCTTCTCGCTGTCTGCTGCGCCCGACGGTCGGCGTCTGCGCCTGACTGCCAAGGCCGTGGGAGCCACCAGTGCCGGACTGCGTCAGCTACCGATCGGCACGCGCGTGTTCATCGAGGGACCGTACGGCGCGTTCACGCGACTCCAGCAGGTGACGGGCAAGGTGCTGCTGATCGCCGGCGGCATCGGCATCACGCCGCTCCGCGCGCTCCTCGAGGAGCTCTCCGGCGACGTCATCCTCATCTATCGGGTCAGCAGTGCCGCCGACGCCGTCCTGCTCGGCGAGCTGCGCGAGCTGTCGGCCGAGCGAGGGACCGACCTGCGGCTGCTGGCGGGACCGTCGGGCGAGGGCGACCCACCGATCCCCCGCTTCGACGCGGCCAGCCTGGCGGCGATGGTGCCCGACGTCGTCGATCGCGACGTCTACGTCTGTGGTCCCCCACCCATGACACAGGCCGTGGTGGATGCCCTGCGAGAGCTCGGAGTGCCGCGTGCCCAGGTGCACCACGAGAGGTTCGGTCTCGGCTGAGATCAAGGCAGGGCTGCGCGCACCCTGTGGGCGTAGTCAGCCAACTCGGCGTCGTCGACGTACTTCGTGCGGGGCCAGAAGAACCCGCGCAAGCCATCGCCCTTGGTGCGCGGGACGACGTGAAGGTGGAGATGGGCGACGGACTGGCTGACCACGTTGTTCATCGCCACGAACGAGCCCTGGGCGCCCAGCCCGTTCACCATCGCCGTGGCCAGCCGCTGGGCGTGGGCCACGAACCCATCTCGTAGCGGAGCCGGCAGGTCGGGCAGCGTGACCACGTGCTCGCGCGGGACCAGGAGCACGTGGCCCTTGAAGACCGGCCGGATGTCGAGGAACCCGACGAAGTCGTCGTCCTCGAGCACTCGTGCGCTCTCGGTCTCACCTGAGGCGATCGAGCAGAACAGGCAGGTCACGGTGGCCACGCTAGCCAGCGGGGTGGGTGAGCCGAGCGAGCTCTCGCGACAGGTGGTCTCGCTCGCGCAGGTCGGAGGTGAGGCGCGCCGCGGTGCGGAGATCGTCGCGTGCGCCGGCCAGGTCACCGGCGAGCTCGCGCAGGTGGGCGCGTACGGCGAGCAGTCGCGGATGGTCTGCGAGCCCGGCCTCGACCTCGGCCACGACCTCGAGCCCAGCCGCCGGTCCCTCAGCCATGCCGACAGCGACCGCCCGGTTGAGGGTGACGAGCGGGTTGCCGGTCACCTTCTCGAGCAGGTCGTAGAGGGCGGCGATGTGCAGCCAGTTGGTCTGGGCGGCGGTCTCGGCGCGGTCGTGCAGTGCGGCGATGGCTGCTTGCAGCTGGTAGTCGCCGACCGGCCCGGTGCCGACCACGCCGTCGAGCAGGGTCGTGCCCTCGGCCACTGCGGCGCGGTCCCATCGGGAGCGGTCCTGGTCGGCCAGCGAGACGAACCGACCCTCGTCGTCGATGCGCGACGGTCGGCGTGCCTCGACCAGCAGCATCAGGGCCAGCAGGCCGGAGGCCTCGGCGTGGGTGGGGACAGCGCCGTGCACCAGCCGCGCGAGACGGATGGCCTCGCGCGAGAGCTCCGCGCGCTGGGCGTCGTCGCGCGCGGCGCCGGAGTAGCCCTCGTTGAACATCAGGTAGAGCACCCGGAGCACGGTCGGGAGCCGGGCAGCCTGCTCCTCGGGGCCAGGGATCTCGAAGCGGGCACCTGCCCGCCGGATCGTCTGCTTGGCACGTGAGATGCGCTGGGCCATCGTCGCCTCGGTCACCAAGAAGGCGGCCGCGATCTCGGCGGTGGTCAGGCCGCCGACGGCGCGCAGGGTGAGGGCAATGGCGCTGACTGGCGTCAAGGACTCGTGGCAGGCCAAGAACAGCAAGGCAAGGCTGTCGTCGTGGCCCGAGACCTCACGGTCGTCGGACTCCTCCAGGGCTACGCGCTGTTGCCGCGCACGACGGGAGGACTCACTGCGGTAGGAGTCGATGAGCTTGCGCGACGCGGTCTGCAGCAG
Organism: Nocardioides agariphilus; assembly: GCF_015352445.1. Lineage (GTDB taxonomy): Bacteria > Actinomycetota > Actinomycetes > Propionibacteriales > Nocardioidaceae > Nocardioides > Nocardioides agariphilus. The sequence goes on along the minus strand of NZ_JADKPO010000011.1, from coordinate 119,199 downwards.
CCAGGCCCGAGGGTTGGCTGGGATGCCCTCGGCCGGCCAGTGGAGGTAGGCCGCGACCAAGGCTTCCTGGACGGCGTCCTCGGCGCCGTCGAAGTCGTCGTAGCGACGTCCGAGCACGCCGAGGACCTGCGGCGCCAGGCTGCGCAGCAGGTCCTCGAAGCGGGCTTGGCTCACCGAGGTCATGGCCCTGGCTCACACGCCCCGAGCCGAGTCGAGGTAGTCGAGCATCCCCGCCGCGTCGCCGGGGCCCTCGTCCATCACCTGGCGGACGTGGATCGGCTGCTGGGTCGGCACGCCGCCCTTGCCCGGCACGGCAGAGATCAGGGCGGCGATCTCGAGGGCGCGGGCCTCGTCGGCGACCTCGACGACCTGGAAGCCGGCCAGCCACTCCTTGAACTCCTGGAAGGGACCGTCGGTCACGACGGGCGCACCGGCGCCGTCGCCGCGCACGAGCTTGGCCCGGTCGGGACCCACCAAGATGGTCGACTCGACCAGCTCACCGCTGGCGACGAGCTGACGCATCAGCACGCCGTAGTAATCGAGGTGAGCGGTCACCTCGGCCTCGGTCCACTCCTCCATGGGGGTCGGGTCGACGCCGGGCTCGAACGTCGTGCCGAGGAGGTACTTGGGCATGTCATCTCACTTTCGTCGGGGCGCCGGTTGGCGCTGTCTGTGAAGGGACGGAGCCGTGCGTTGATCCTCGACATGACCCCTCGAACCTCTCATGCGACGGACCCGGGTGGCTCCCCGCGCTTGAGCCACCACCGGCGCCAGCCCTCGATGAGGCGCGGCGTGACCGCGAGCTCGATCGCCAGGGCTGCGGTCTCGGGTCCGACGCGTGCCTCGGCCGCGGAGTAGTCGGCGGGAGTGATGAGCAGGGCCGCGGCGTACTCCCAGGCACGCTGCTCGTTGGCCGGAGTCGAGCAGCTGTGGCCGAGGAAGGCGTGACCGAGCTCGTGGGCCAGGCACGCCAGGGCCTGGGTCCCGGTGAGGCGTGAGTTGAGCACGATCGTGTTGGTGAGCCGCCGGAACTCCCCTCGCCGCGTCTCACCGAGGTCGCGCCACTCGACCTGGACGCCCAGATCGGCGCAGTGCTGGAAGAGCTCGTCGAGACGATCCCGGGTGCTGGCCATCAGGTGGCAGAGCGTGTCACGCCCCGCCGACAGGCGGTCGTGAGTCAGGCGTTCTCGGCAAGGCCCTGCTCGGCCTCGATGGGGTGCGGCTCGTCGTAGGCCGCCAGGGCAAGGCCGAGGTCACCGACGCGGTCCTCCGCCTCCCCCATGACCTCTCGCGGCCGGATCCGCAGCGCCTCGCAGATCGCGAACAGCTCGGCCAGGTCGATGACGGCCTGGCCGCGCAGCAGCAGGTAGAGCTGACTTCGCGAGATGGTGGGAATCGCCTTCGCGAGCCCGTGCACCGACCGGACGGGCGAGCTGGCGAGGTGGCTGTTGAGCACGTCGACGACCGCCAGGCTCAGCGGAGTCTGCTCGGAGCGGGGGCCGGCTCTCACAGGGGTGGAGCGTACACAGCCTGAGACTGGTGCACCTACTTGCACTAGTCCACATTCCTGGATATATGGTCCATCCATGAACATGGATCCCGGGACATGGTCAACGAGGGTCGCGGTCGTCATCGGGGCCGAGATGGCTGCTCGACGCTTGACGCCCGCTGCGCTCGCCGAGGTCCTCGGGGTCACCGAGCCCACCGTTCGCAAGCGCCTCGACGGTGAGATCGCGCTCGACCTCGTCGAGGTCGAGCGCATCGCCGCCTGGCTCGGCACCACACCTTCCGAGCTGCTCGCCCGTGCGGGAGGGCATGCCTCGTGAGGCCCCATCACCTATCACCCAAGGAGAGTTCTTTGCACCGTCATCAACGACCAGCAGCATCACGGGTCTGGCTCGGGACACTCATCGTGAGCCTCGCGCTCTCGTTGATGTTCGCAGGCAGCAGTCCTGCTTCTGCCGAGGCAGGTCAGCAGCGCACCGCTCCCGCCCCGGCGCCGCGGGCATCGATCGATCCCGTCGCGCCGTCATGCGCCGCGGCGACTTCCCGCGAGGCTGTCGCACGCTGTCAGGCTCGCCTCGTGCCGAAGCTCTCCGAGGGAGGCTGCGGCTTCCTGCAACGGTGCCTCTACTTCAGTCGCAGCGAGCAGCTGATCATCCTGGCCGGCGGTGGCGCCGCGATCGTGACGGTGATCTGCGGGGTGACTGCCCTGCTGGGCTGCGCCGCCGCAGCCGGGCTGGTCGCGGCCGTACTCCAGTGGCTGAGCAACCGCGGTGGCGCGTGCCCTAAGAGCAAGCCGAGATTGAAGTGGCGATACTTCCCGACACCAGCCGTTCAGGGCTGCGTGGCCTGATGGCGATGAGCGCACCCATGCGACGCATGCTGGCCGGCAGCGCAGCCATGCTGTGCATCGCCGTGGCCATCGGCGCTAGCGCGGGCGACGGCGTCGGTCTGATTGCTGCCCTGGCCTCGGCCGTGGCCGTGGGCAGCGGGATCGTGATGCTGGGATATCTCTGGTCGCATCGGTGATCACCCGAGCAGCGTCGCGAAGTCGGTCGCGAACTCGTGCGGGGAGGTCTCCTGACCCCAGAACACCGGCGCCGTACCGTCGCGGTCCAGGCCGATGACATAGGTGCCGTGGGAGTTGGGATCGACCCGGCCATCGGGGTCGGCGGAGCCGACGTCGACGAAGACCCCCAACGACTTGGCGACCTCCGCGATATCGGTGAGGCTTCCGGTCAGCCCCGCGAACGACTCGTCGAAGTGGTCCAGGTAGCGCCGCATCACCGCAGGAGAGTCACGTTCGGGATCCGAGGTGACGAACTCCAGCTTCACCTGGGCGCGTTCATCAGGGTCGAGGCGCTGCAACGCGGAGGCCACCGATGCCAGCACCGTCGGGCAGATGTCCGGACAGTGGGTGTAGCCGAAGAAGACGAGCGTCAGGCGCGTGTCGAGGTCATCGTGCAACGAGAACGGCTGACCGTCCTCGTCGGTCAACGGCGTGCTCGAAGCCGTGAAGGGCGGATCGACCCGGGTGCCGGTGAATGCCGCTGACGAGCTGGGTCCACCGCAACCGGACGTCAGCACGAGCACCACCACCAGCAGTGGAGCCACAGTGATCGGGCGGCGCAGCATCACGATGTGGTCCGCGCCAGTCGCAGGCCCGTGTCGATGTCGTCCGCCGTCTCGAACGGCCCGACGTGCACGGCGACGGCGTCACCGTCGACCAGGATGACCGACGACGGCACCTGGTTCATCGGGATGGCCCCGTCCAGGGCGACCATCAGGTCAGCTGCGGAGTCCAGGTAGTTCGGGTAGGTCACGCCCGCCGTCTGCAGGCTGTCCTCCGCGAACGATGCGCGAGCATCGCGTGAGATCCCGACGACGGTGGTGCCGGCCGCACTGACCGACTGGAGCAACGAAAGCTCCTTCTTGCACGGCACGCAGTAGCTCGCCCAGATGTTGACCAGTACCACCCCGTCGGTGGTGCTGAGCGTGGCTCCCGTTGTCGGGATCGGGTCGCCGAGGGGCAGCTGCACGTGCCTGGGCTTGATCTGTGTCCAGCCCAGCACGACGGTGTCATCGCGACCGTCGGTGCTGGAGTCCGCTGCTCTGCAGGAGGCCAGGGCCAGGGCGCAGGCGACCGCCACAAGAGTCGCCAGCCACCTGAGCACGGCCAAACGGTACCTACCCCGAGGGAGCATGGTGGAGCTGGCGGGAATCGAACCCGCGTCCTCGAGCGTCGAACCAGGTCTTCTCCGGGTGCAGTCAGCGTTGGCGTTTTCTCGGCCCCGGCGCTCGCGCTGACGCGTCGCCGACAGGCCCAGTCAGGAAAAAGTCCCGGTCACGTCTCCTGACAGCTCGTGACCAGCAAGTCTCCTAGATGAGGCCAGGATCCGGGACGGAGACAGATGCCCGGTCTGACCCTTCGATCACCGCTCAGGCGGCGAGAGCGAAGTTACTGCGCTTAGCGTTGGCAGTTATTGGTTTCCAGCGGTCGTTTACGAGATGACGCTGGCTCCTCGACCCGCTTCCCCTGGAACTAACGTCCCAAGTCGAAACCGATCAGCCCCTCTTGAGTTGTGAAGTAGTCAGTCTAAGGGGCTAGGCGGCGAGCCGACGAACCGAAGAGACGAACACCGTTGTCCCAACACACCGCACGAAGCCAGGATTCCCCCAGGCCCAGCCGCTCCAGCGACTCCAGCTGGTGCACGTAGGCGTAGGGGATCGAGGGGAAGTCGGTGCCGAGCAGCACCTTGTCCTGCAGGTCCACCAACCGCGGCAACAGCTCCCTGGGATAGAGCGACATCTGCTCGAAGAAGTCGGTGAACACCATCGTGGTGTCGAGATGGACGTGCTCGTAGGTCTCGGCGAGCGTCAGGAACTCGGCGTACTCCGGGGCGCCCAGGTGCGCGACCACCAGGCACAACCGCGGCCAGCGACGCAGCACCCGGGCCAGCGAGCCCGGCCCGGTGAACTCGTTGGGCACCGGACCGGAGCCGGCATGCACCACGATCGGCGTGCCGCTGTGCTCGAGCACCGCCCACACGTCGTCGAGCAGCGGGTCGTCGAGGCGGAAATCACCGACCTGCACATGGACCTTGAACACCTCGACGCCAGCCGCGACCAGCTCGCCGACGTAGGTCGCGGCGTCGGGCTCGGGATAGAAGGTCGCCGACCAGATCGACTCGGGGACGTCGTGGGCGAACCGGGCCGCCCAGTCGTTGAGGTACCTCGCCACGCCCGGCTTGTGCGCGTAGGGCAGCGCCGAGAACCGGCGCACGCCGAGGTCGCGCAGCAACGCGACGCGCTCCTCGACACTGCCGCGGTAGCGGATCGGCCACTCCCGCCCGATCGCCGGGCCGGCCAGGTCGAACTGCGCCCAGACGGCGCGCTGGATGTTGTCGGGCAGGAAGTGCACGTGCACGTCGACCAGACCCGGGAGCCCGAGCCGGTGCCAGAAGGCCCGGGTGGCCTCGACGGGCTCGTCGATCAATCCATGCCCTTGAGCCGGCGACCGAGCGCCTGCTCCTTCTCGCGGTCGGCCTGGCGCTCGGCCAGCGCGTGGCGCTTGTCCCAGGTCTTCTTGCCCTTGGCGAGCGCGATCTCGACCTTGGCCCGGCCGTCCTTGAAGTACAAGGAGACGGGCACGATCGTGAAGCCCTTCTCGTTGACCTTGCGCTCGATCTTCTCCAGCTCGTCGCGGTTGAGCAGCAGCTTGCGCTTGCGACGCGCGGAGTGGTTGGTCCAGGTGCCTTGGGTGTACTCCGGGATGTGCACGCCGTGCAGCCAGGCCTCGTGATCCTCGATGTCGACGAACCCGTCGACCAGGGAGGCTCGTCCTTGCCGCAGCGACTTCACCTCGGTGCCGACCAGCACCAGCCCCGCCTCGTAGGTGTCCTCGAGATGGTAGTCGTGGCGCGCGCGACGGTTCGACGCGACGACCTTCTGACCCTTTTCCCGTGGCACCCGAGCATCCTCCCAAACGCAGCCAACCGCTGGTCGAGGAGGTCTAGAAGTACTTCTGCGGGTCGACGGGCTTGCCGTTCTCCATGACCGTGAAGTGGAGGTGGCAGCCGGTGGACCAGCCGGTCGTGCCGACGTACCCGACCACCTCGCCGCGACTCACCGTCGTGCCGACGCCGACGCGGTAGCGCGAGAGGTGGTTGTAGATCAAGGTGATGAACTTGCCGTTGATCATGCCGACGTTGAGGTAGAGACGGTTGCCCCAGACCGAGGAGTAGTACTCGCTGAGCACCTTGCCGCCGTGGGAGGCATAGAGGTTCGCACCGCAGCCGGCACCGAAGTCGACGCCGTCGTGCAGGCCCCAGTAGTGGTAGATCGGGTGGATGCGGTAGCCGAACGGCGAGGTGACCGGGCCGTTGACGGGATGCATCAGCAGACCGTTGGTGTCGACGGGGCGTCCGTGCTTCTTGGCGTTTGCCGCGGCCTTGGCGCGGGCCTTGCGGATGGCCTCCTGGATCAGCTTGTCGATCCGGTCCTCTTGCCTCTTCAGTGCGGCCAGCGCCTTGCGGTCCTTCTGCCTGGCCCGGAAGGCCGCGGACTCGGCGTCCTTGCGCTGGCCGACCATGGCCTGCACGCGCTGCTTGGCCGACAGGGCCTCGTCGGTGAGCTGCTCCATCTCGACGAGGTGCTCGGCGGCCTCCTGCCGCTTCTCGGCGACCTCGGCGGTTGCGTCGGCGACCTCGTCCTCGTGGACCTTGAGGAGCACCTCGGCGGCGCGCAGGTCGTCGTAGGCGTTGTCCTGCCGGTCCACCAACGAACTGTTGGCCTCCTGCTGCCGGGTGAGGTCGGCGGGGGTCTGGGCGTTGAGGATCGAGGTGAACGCCATCAGGCTCGGGTCACCTTGCTGGTAGATCGAGGTGATCGTGTCGACCACCAGGTCACGCTGGTCCTGCAAGGCCTGCTTGCCGTTGGCGACGTCGGTGCGGGCCTGGTCGAGCCTGGCCTCGGCTTCGGCGAGCGCCGCCTTCATCTCCTCGTCTCGCTGGCGGGCGAGCGCGAGACGGGCACGTACGTCGCCCAGCTCGGCTCGCGCCTGCGTGAGCTGCTCGCGTGCGTGGGAGAGGGCCTGCGTGGCCCGGCGCAGCCGCGCGCTCGACTCGTCGAACTCGTGGTTGGCCTTCTCGATCTGCTTCTGGACCGCCTGTTTGCGGTCGTGAAGCTCGCCAGCCGTGGCCTGGGGTCCGGTGAGGACGCTCAACAGTCCGACGCCGAGCGCCAGCACCACAAGTGCCGCAGACGCCCGCCGACAACCGATGCGGGGGAAGGAACGCACCTGTTCGCCTTTGGGTGTTCGGGGAAGTGAACACCGACGACGCTAACCGAGCGGGATCACACTTTGAGGTATTTGCGCGTCAACACGAGTGTCGGGACCAAAGTCAGCAGTGGACCGAGGATGGCGATCGCGACCGCGGCGTACTGGACCTCCGGCCAGCCGATCCACGGCACGAACGTCAGCTCGCCCTGGATCCGGTCCTGGATGCCGAACTTCTCGAAGGCCGCCAGCGCTCCCGCCGCGAGCGCCACGCCGAGGACTGCGGTGACGAGGGCCTCCAGCAGGAACGGCAAGGTGATGTAGATCGTCGAGGCGCCGACCAGCCGCATGATGCCGATCTCGCGACGCCGCGCGAAGGCCGCCAGCCGGATGGTGTTGGCCACGAGCAGGAGGGCTGCTACGACGAGGAACAACGCGGTTCCGAGGGCACCCCACTGCAAGGCGTTGATGGCGCCGTAGATGGGCGCCAGCGTGTCTCGCATGTCACGGATGCCGGAGACGCCGTCGAGACCGATGACGGCACTGGTGATGCCCTCGTACTTCTCGGGGTCCTTGAGCTGGATCCACAACGACTCAGGCATGTCGTCGGCGGTGATCACGGAGTTGGGTCCGTCGAACTTGCCGGGCGCGTAGGTCTCCTTCAGCTTGTCGAAGGCCTCCTGCTTGCTCTCGAAGTGGTAGCCCGCCACCTCGGGGTTCTCCTCGACGACATCGGTGATGGCCTGCTTCTGGGCGTCGGTGACCTCGCCGACGCAGGCGGCGTTCTGGTCGCGGTCCTTGCAGAGCCAGACGGTGATCTGCAGCTCGCTGCCCCAGTGGTCGGCCGCCTTGGTGGCCTGCTGGTTGAGCAGCACGCCCATGCCGACCAGGGTCAGCGAGACGAACAGGGTGAGAACGACGGCCAGGTGCATCGAGATGTTGCGGCGCAGGCCCTGGCCGAGCTCGGTGAAGGTGTAACGCACAGGGGTCTCTCTCTCGCAGGGTGGTGCTGGTCGGTCAGTGGGAGAAGCCGTACCCGCCCTGGGCCTGGTCGCGCACGACCTGCCCGGCGGACAGCTCCACCACCCGCTTGCGCATCTGGTCGACCACGCCGTGGTCGTGGGTGGCCATCACCACCGTGGTCCCCGTGCGGTTGATGCGGTCGAGCAGCTTCATGATCCCCACGGACGTGGCGGGGTCGAGGTTGCCCGTGGGCTCGTCGGCGATCAGGATCATCGGCCGGTTGACGAAGGCGCGCGCGATCGCCACGCGCTGCTGCTCGCCCCCGGAGAGCTCGTCGGGCATCCGCTCCCCCTTGCCCTCCAGTCCCACCAGCTCGAGGGTCTCGGGCACGACCTTGACGATCTCCGAGCGCGACTTGCCGATCACCTGCAGGGCGAACGCGACGTTCTCGGTGACGGTCTTGTTGGGCAGCAGCCGGAAGTCCTGGAACACCGTGCCGATCTGGCGACGCAGCCGCGGCACCTTCCAGCCGGCCAGGCGGTTGATCTCCTTGCCCGCGACGTAGACCCGTCCCTCGGTGGGCCGTGCCTCGCGCAGCACCAGTCGCAAAGCCGTGGACTTGCCCGAGCCTGAAGCACCGACCAAGAACACGAACTCGCCCTTCTCGACGTCGATGGAGACGTTGTCGAGGGCAGAGTGGCCCTGGCCGGGGTAGGTCTTGGAGACCTTCTCGAAGCGGATCACCGGATCGAGGTTAGACGAGAGGGGCAGAGGTTCTGGAAACCTCGGACTCTAGGCTGCCCTGCATGTCGCGCGTACGACGGTCCCGGCGGTGATCGGTGTGTCCCGAGTCACCTTCGGAAGGCTCCTGGGGCTGCTCGTGTCGGCGGTGATCGTGCTCAGCGGCTGCTCCGGCTCCGACTCCTCGGCACCGCGTCCGACCTCGGCAGGCTCGCAGGCGACCGAGACCGCCACGCCTCTCGAGGAGGTCGACACGACGTCGCTCGTGGTGCCACGGACGCCGTTCTGCGACCGGATCGCCCCCGCTGCGATCACGCGTGCGCTGGGCGCGGAGCCGACGGATGCCGCTGCCCACCGCAGCGGGCAGCGGGTCAGGATCAGCGCCGATGTCGCCGACGTGGTCCACGAGTTCGGCTGCCGGTGGAGCGCCGGCGACAACACGGCGCAGGCGTGGGTGTTCGCCCCACCGGTGACGCCGCAGCGGGCCGAGGCGATCGTGCAGGCGTTGAGCAGGTCGACGTGCCGGGAGGCCACGAAGGTGCCCGCGTTCGGGGAGCCCTCCACCTCGTGCTCGTGGCAGCCCGCGAAGGGCCAGCAGGAGGTGCGCATCGGAGGACTCTTCGGCGATGCCTGGTTGACCTGCTCGCTGACCTTGGCCGCCGCTGATGCACCTGATGTCACCGGGCGCGCGTCCGAGTGGTGCGCTGTGGTGGCCCTGGGCGCCGCATCGCAGAGCTAGGTCGTGGGCGGGACCGTCACCTCACGCAGCATGGCTGCGGCCATCGAGATGCCGGTGTCGTCGTCGACGGCGTCCTCGACGTTGACCGTGATCAGCACCTTGCCGACGTAGAGCTGGCCCTGCGGCCCCAACCCCATCACGCACGCGAAGGACTCATCCCCCAGATCGAGGTCGGTCACCTCTCCCAGGCACAGCGCCTTGGTCTGGGCGGCGTAGTCGACCGGGTCGATCTGGACGTCGACCCGGCTCACCATCACGGTCGGGCCGACACCGCCGACCGGGTCGAAGAAGCAGGCGTGGACCGAGCCGGCCGTCTCGGAGGTGGGCATCCCGACCGCTGCGGACACCTGGTCGTTGGTCAGGTAGGGGCAGCCCTCGGCGGTGTCCGATGGGTCGCCCGACGGGTCGACCGGGGTGGACTGCGTCGGGGTCGGACTGCTGGAGCTGGCCGGGTCGGTGAGCCTGTCGGTGGCGTCACTGCTCGAGGAGCCTGCGCATCCCGCCAGCCCCGCCAGCGACGCGGCCACCAGGATCACCGTGGCCGTGGCCCTCGCCCACGTCAGCATCAACCTGCCCTCTCGCTTCACCTCACCCGTGCCGGGGATGCTAGCCCGCACCGCCGACCGGACGGGATCGGCGGTCTAGCCTGCCCCGGTGACCACCTTCACCGACGTGCTGACCCGTCGTATCCGGGATGACCCCGGGAGTGGACCCGGCCGCCCCCTGGTCACCTACTACGACCTCGGCACGGGCGAACGAGTGGAGCTCTCGGTCACGACGTACGCCAACTGGGTGGCCAAGACGGCCTCCCTCATGTCCGAGGAGCACGGCCTCGAGCGCGGGCAGCGCCTGCGAGTCGACCTGCCGACCCACTGGCTCGGTCCGGTCTTCCTCGGCGCCGCCTGGATGGTCGGGCTGGTGGTGACCGACGACGACGAGCCCGACGCCGTGGTGTGTGGGCCGGCAGCGCTCGAGCACTGGGCGCCGTACGCCGATCGGCGGCCCGTGCTCGCCTGCTCGCTACTCCCGCTGGGCGTGCGCTTCGCCGAGCCCCTGCCTGCCGGCGTGCACGACGTGGGCCTCGAGGTCTGGGGCCAGCCCGACAGCTTCGTGGCATGGGACCCGCCAGGACCCGGTGACGCGGCGGTCGACTGGGAGGGCCGCGAGCTGTCGCAGACACAGCTGTGGGGCCTGGCCGCCGCCGGGACCTCTCACCCCGGCGGCGGCCGGGTCCTCTCGACGGCCAACCCGGCTTCCCCGTCCGGTCTGGCCGCCTTCACCGAGCCGCTGGGGGGTGGCGGCTCTCTCGTGCTCGTCGCGGGGTCAGGCGCCCCGGAGGATCTGGCCCGGATCGCCGAGGTCGAGCGGGTCACCCTGCCAGGTCATAGGCCTTGAACCCCTGCGCCAGGAAGATCCGCTTCGAGAAGCCCCTGGTGGTCGCGGTCAGCAGCCAGAGGTAGCCGGTCTCGGTCTCACGTACGACGACACCGCTGTGACCGTTGACCCCCATGTCGGCGACGCCCACCATCCAGTCGTACTTCGTCACCCCGGTCCTGAGAGCCTTCGCGCCGGTGAACCCTCCAGGTCCGTTGCCGGCGTAGAAGGTCAGCCTGCCGCCCGACCGGAACAGGCTGTCGGGCGCACCGTCGGAGTCCCACCGCCCCACGGGCACCTGGCTGGTGGCCGAGATCGCGCCGTAGGCGACGTAGGACGCCTTCAGGCCGCTGGTGCCGTTGCCCGGGTAGATCCGCATCGCGCTGTTCCTCGGCTGACCGGTCAGGTCCGGGTAGCCGTCGCCGGTCATGTCGCCGACCGCCGCCAGCAGGCGGACTCCCGCAAAGCCGGTGGCCAGCTGCAGCGGCGCCGCGAAGCCGCCCTTGCCGTTGCCGCGGTAAAGCCACAGAGTTCCCGAGCCCGCGTTGCGCACGATCATGTCCGCGTACCCGTCACGGTCCCAGTCACCCGCGTTGAGCATCGCCACCGCGGTCGGCAGGAAGACACCGGTCGGGATCATCGCGCCGGTCTCGGTCGTGCCGGCGTTGCGTAGCAGCACCAGCGAGTCGCCGCTACGGGCGAGCAGGTCGGGTGCGGCGCTGCCGTAGGCCGAGGCGCCGGCGCTGATTCCCGTGGCTCCCGCCGGGCCGTTGACCGGGCCCAGCGGGTGGCCGAACCGGAGGTGACCGCGGTTGGGCCGGACGTAGAGCTGGGACGAGCCGGCCGGGCGCACCAGGAGGTCGGGCCTGCCGTCGCCGGTGAAGTCGCCATGGCCGGTGATGGTGTCGTAGAGCCGCCAGCTGCCGCGGATCTGCTGAGCGTCGCCGAACCTGATGCCGCCCAGACCTGGCAGCAGGTAGAACGCGCCACCGATTCCGCGGGCCACGAGGTCGTCGTGACCGTCGCCGTCGACGTCGCCAGGACCCGAGATGAGGTCGTACTTGCTCCAGTCGCCGTCGGTGCGCTTGACCGTGAACCCGGCCCGGCCATTGCCCAGATAGGCATCGAGGCGGCCGGAACCGGGATCACGGGCGACGAGGTCCGCGTGCCCGTCGCCGTTGAGGTCACCGACTGCCGCGACGAGGTCACGGCCGGCGAGGCTGGTGAAGGTGGCGGCCGGCTGCCCGAACCCGCCCTGGCCGTTGCCCGGCCGCACCTGGGTGGAGCCGTCGGCGGCGGATCGGGCCAGGAGGTCCGCCTTGCCGTCGCCCGTCACGTCGGGCACCAGCATGGTCATGTCGCTGCCGGACCAGTTGCCGCCGATCGCGATCGGGGCCGAGAAGCGGGTCATGCCACCGGTGGGCACGACGTACACCTGCTTGTCGGAGGCCCTGCGCACCAGCAGGTCGGGGTACGGCGAACCGGCGATGCTCGACTCCAGCTCGCGGCCCGCCCAACCCTGCTGCGCCGCGGCGGCGTACTCACGGATCAACGGGATCTTGGCGTAGAGGTACTTGCCGGGGCAGGCAGTCGCGGCCGCATCGCGGTGACCGTTGATCGCCTGGAAGTACTTCGAGCCCACCCACTGCTTGGTCGACGAGGCGTCCACGCCGTGCAGGCTGAGCTTCCACGCGAACAGCACGCCGTAGGCCTGCAGCATGGCCGCGGACGGACGCACCAGCTCGAAGTTGCCGATCGCGGACATCGCGAAGGAGTTCTCGTTGTAGTTGAGCGTGTGGGCGCCGACGACGGGGCGGTCGACGCCGCCGTACCGGCCCTCCCAGATCCGGCCGAAGCGGTCGACCAGGAAGTTGTAGCCGATGTCGCTCCAGCCGCGGCTCTGCGTGTGGTACGCGTAGATGCTGCGCAGGATCCCCGGCACCTCGGACGGCGTGTAGTCGTTGGCGTTGACCGTGTGGTGCACGAAGCCGGCGTGCACCTCGTAGTAGTGCAGCGCGCTCTTCTCGCGCATGTTCTCGTTGGCGCCCCACTGCGCCCGCGAGTAGATCACCGGCTTCGGGGTGTAGGTCGCGGCAGCCAGGGCGAGGTCGCCGTTGCCGGCCTCCTGCTCGGCAGCGCCGAGAGCCGCCGCGTCGTAGGCCGAGTGCGCGCCGTGGTTGCCGTCCATGGTGCTGGTGTCGATCGCCGCGCGCGCGGTCACCGTGCTGGCCGGCTTGCCGGGAGCGATCACCGCGAGCTGCATGTCGGCCGGGAGGATCGTCGTGGTGTCGGCGCGCACCTGCACGTCGTCGACGTTGCCCACCAGCAGCGGCTCGGTGCCGGGCCGCGCGTGCCGCCCCTCCGCACTGTCGGGATCGGGGCCGTGGTCGTCGTGGTAGTCCAGCGTGGTCCAGCTCGACCACGCACCGTCGGTGCGGGTGCGGACCTGGAAGGAGAGGTCGGTGTCGGGCACCGTGACGCCATGCGCCCAGGTGACGCCGATCGAGCCGTAGCCGGTGACCCGCTGCGGCAGGCTGGTGAGCCTGGTGCTGCCCGGCGTCGCCGCGACGCGGGCGTTGGCGGTGCGGGGCGCGATGCGCCCGAAGGTCCTGCCGGTGGTGGCGGCGCTGGCCGGCTGCGTCAGCTGGACCTCACGCACCTTGGCCGACACCGGCCCGCTCGGCAGCCTCGAGGCCTGCTGCGCCTCCTCGCCGTAGGCCGACAGCAAGACCTTCGCGGTGGCCGCCGCGCTCGTCCCCGGCTCCTGGGCCACCACGTCGAGGCTGACCACTCCCAGCGCCGGCGTCAGCCCCGCGCACACGACCGCGAGCGCCAGCAGCTGCTGGGTCGCAGTGACGAAACGGGCCTGGAAAGGCGTCGGACCAGGGGACATGAGGGGCTACTCCAAGTGCGGGGGAAGGTCACACGAGTAGCAACTTTCACACGAGTCACAGTGGCCCCGGTAGAGGTTCTGAGTAACTACAATCGTGTAATTTCCAGTCGACACGCCGAGTGACCGGCAATTCGTCCAGGAGATTGCAGCACGATCGGGGCTGGCGCGTGGCGGATTACCCGGCTGACCGGGGAATTCCTGACAAGTGACCCTCCTGGCCGCTCGATACGCACGATGAGGCAGCCGTCAGGGTCACAAGAGGGCGATGGCCGGTGCCGTCCGCCCTGCGACTGCCTCGCCCCGCTCCCCCGCCGCGCCTGGGGTGGGCGCTCAGCGCCAGGTGACCAGGTCGCGCGTGACGCCGGAGGGAGAGCGAGCGCCCACCAGCTGCATCGTCTCGGTGAGGTTCGCTTCGTACGCCGCCAACAGGTCGGCGACACCGGCGCTGCCGTCAGCCGCCAGCGCCCAGAGCACGGCCCGACCGAGGCCCACTCCCCTGGCGCCCAGAGCGAGCGCACGCACCACGTCGCGGCCGTGGCGCACCCCTCCGTCGACGAACACCTCGGCGTCGGACCCCACGGCATCGGCCACCTCCGGCAGCGCAACCGCGGTCGGGACCACACCGTCGAGCTGGCGGCCGCCGTGGTTGGAGACCCACACGGCCGCTGCGCCGGCCGCGACACATGCTCGTGCGTCGTCCGCACGCAGCACGCCCTTGACCACGACCGGCAAGCCACCGCTGACCTCGCGCAGCCAGCCGATGTCGGCGTAGGTCACGTCGGGTGCCTGCTCGTAGGCCGAGTCGTCGCGCACATCCGTGAGGTCGCGGGCCATGGTTGCCGCGTGAGCAGGGTCGAAGCTGCTGCGCCGCGACCGGGTGCTGACGACCGGGGTGTCACCGGTCAGCACCAGGGCCCTGGCGCCGGCCGCGACCGATCGGCGTACGACCTCCTCGGTGATGCCGCGGTCGCGCAGTACGTAGACCTGCAGCCACCACGGGCCGGCGACCGCAGCTACGTCGTCGAGCCGGCACGACGCCCGCGTCGACAGCACGAACAGGGCGCCGGCCTCGGCGGCCGCGCGAGCGGTGCCGACCTCGCCCTCGCGATGGACCTGTCGCTGGTATCCGGTCGGCGCGACGAGCACAGGGGACGAGACCGTGGTCCCGAGCATGGTCGTGGTCAGGTCCACGTCCGAGACGCCGGTGAGTACCCGCGGTCGCAGCCACCAGCGGCCCCAGGCGTCCCGGTTGGCCGCGACGGTCTCCTCGTCGCCTGCGCCCGTGGCCACGTAGTCGTGGATGTCCGGGGGCAGGACGCCGCGAGCGTCCGGTTCACGGTCCAGCGGCGACGACATGCGTGCAGTGTGCCCCCAGGGAGCCCGGGTCGCGGACCTCAGACCTCCGAACCGAGCTCGTCGTCGGTGCCCTCGGAGTCGTCGTCGTACTTGACGTACTTGATGCCGGCGTCAACGTCGCCGTCGAAGCCGAGCACGCCCTTCTCGAGCACGAGGACCCGGTTGCAGATCCGGCGCACGGAGCCGGCCGCGTGGCTGACGTAGAAGATCGTCACGCCGCTCTCGCGGATCTCCTTGAGCTTGGCCATGCACTTGACCTTGAAGGGCTTGTCGCCCACCGACAGGGCCTCGTCGGCCAAGAAGATGTCGGCGTCGACGTGGATGGCGATGGCGAAGCCGAGGCGGGCGTACATGCCCGAGGAGTAGTGACCGACCGGGGAGTCGAGGAAGTCGTCGAGGGCGGCGAAGTCGGTGATCGCGTCGAACTTGCGCTTGGTCTCGGCCTCGCTCATGCCGAGGATCGCGGCGTTGAGGTAGATGTTCTCGCGTCCGGTCAGCTGGGGATGGAAGCCGGCGCCGGTGGCGATGAGTCCGGAGATGCGGCCGCGCGTGCGCACGCTGCCCGCGTCGGGGTGCATCACGCCCTGCACGAGCTTGAGCAAGGTGCTCTTGCCCGAGCCGTTGAGACCCATCAGGCCGATCGCCTCACCCTGCTGCACGCGGAAGGACACGTCGTCGAGCGCCAGGAAGGTGTTGGTCACCGGCTGACGACGCGCCATCGCCACCGTCACCTGCTTGAGGGTGCGGTGGTAGTGCTTGGTGAAGCGCTTCGAGACGTTCTCGACGATGATCGAGTCGGACATCACAGTCTTTCGGGGATCTTGTTCTCGAACCGGGCGAAGACCTTCTGCGCGACCACGAGCAGAACCAGCGCGGCGGCCAGCGCGATGAGCCCACGGGTGAACAGGTGGTCGGGCATGTGCAGCGCGATGGTCTCCTGCTGGTCGCTGGTGGTCGGCACCCAGAAGCACCGCTGCACCAGGAGCACCGCGTCGGCGATCGGGTTGGCCAGGTAGAGATCGGTGTGACCGTGGAACCGCGACGCGACCAGGCTGTAGGGGTACATCATCGGCACGCCGAACCGGATGAAGTTGTTGATCACGTTGACCATCTGGCTGGTGTCGCGCAGGAAGACCTGGCTCACGCTCAGCATCAGGCCCAGTGCGAGAGAGAAGACGATGATCACGGCGTAGCCCAGGACGCCGGCAGCGACGGCCGTGAGGTCGGGTGACCAGCCGGTGTAGACGAGCGCGATGGCCAGGATCACGAACTCCGGCCACAGGTGGTAGATCGAGACCAGCAGCGAGGCCACCGGGAACATCTCGCGCGGCATCGCGCTCTTCTGCAGCAGGGAGGAGTTGCGGGTGATCGAGCGGGTGCCGGCCTGGATGGTCTCGGTGAACAGCGTCACCACCATCAGCGCCGCGAACACGTGGATGGCGAAGTGCTCGATGGCCTTACCGCGTCCGAGCAGCAGCGCGAAGATGAAGATGTACATGAAGAACTGCGTCAGCGGCGTGATGTAGGACCACACCATGCCGAGGAACGACCCGGTGTAGCGGGCGGTCACCTCGCGCTTGACCAGCAGGGTCAGCAGGTAGCGGTGCTCGAGCACCCCGCGGATCCCGCCGCGCGGTGCGGGTGATGCGAGGGGTACGTCGGCCAGGGCGGCCGAGCGCGTCGCCGCGTTGCGGGCGTGCTCCTCGGGATCCCAGGCCGCGCCGTCGGACTTGATGGTGTCAGTCATCGCCCGCCTCGGAGCCGCTCATCCACGGAGCCAGGGTCTTCTCCCAGGCCTCCGGAGAGGTGATGTCGCCCAGCGCGGCGCGGTACTCCTCGACCAGGCGCGGCCACTCGCGTCGCAGCTCGGCGTGGATGGCGAGAGTCTTGCCCAGCAGCTCGCGGTAGTGAGCGGGATCGCGACGGTAGAGAGCCGCGGACGTGCCGTCGTTCATCGAGACGATGGCCGAGTCGTAGGTCGCCAGGCGATACCACTTGGCGTCCATCGCGGTCAGCTCGGCCTCGGGGAACTGCTTGGACATCTCGCGCACCGGCCGCAGCTGCCGGATCGGGGCAAGCCCCGCGGTGATCAGCTGCGAGAGCCGGCCGGGGATCTCCGAGCCTGGTCCCTTCCCCTTGCGGGGCAGCTTGGTACGTCGGATCGGCGGGAACGCGTCCGGGTCCTGGTGCAGCTGGGCATCCGTCCACTGCTTGCGGAAGGCGTTGACCTCGGCCAGGGCCGTCGGCAGCGTCTCGTGCAGCCCGTAGGGGCCGGCGAGCACGTCTTGGATCGCCTTGTGGCGCAGCTCGACGGTGGAGTATTGGAGCGAGACCAGGTGCTTGATCTGGTGGTTGAGGCTCTCGCGGAGCAGCCGGCCGCCGTAGGGGTAGTCGGAGTGGAGCAGTGCGGCGATCAGCCGGTTGCGGTGGTGGAAGTAGGCCTGCCAGTCGACCGCGTCGTTCTTGTCGGTCCACGGGACGTGCCAGACCGCGGCGCCCGGGAACACCACCGTCGGGAAGCCGGCCGCCTTGGCGCGCAGGCCGTACTCCAGGTCGTCCCACTTGATGAAGATCGGCAGGGACAGGCCGACGCGCTCGAGCACGACCCGCGGGATCAGGCACATGAACCAGCCGTTGAAGTCGGCGTCGACCCGCTTGTGCAGCCATCGCGCCGATCGGATGTTGCGCGCGGCGAGGTCCCAGTCGGAGTAGCCGTCGAGCGGCGTCTGCCACCAGAACTTCCAGGGCTGCACGATCTCACCGAACGAGTGCAGGCGGGACCTGGAGAACAGCGAGAACATGTGGCCGCCGACGATGGTCGGCCGGCGGGCGAGGTCGCCGAAGGTGATGGCACGGACGATGCCCTCGGGCTCGCAGACGACGTCGTCGTCCATCATCATCGCGTAGGTCGCCGTGCCCTTGCGGACCGACTCGAGCTGGCCGCGCGCATAGCCGCCGGAGCCACCGAGGTTGCCCTGCTCGTTGATGACGAGCAGGTCGCCGAGCGCCTTCTGGGCGCCCGGGAACAGCTCGTGGTCAGCGACCTTCTTGGTGCCCTGCTCGGAGACGAACACCGTGTCGAGGTAGGGGCGCAGCGTCTCGTCGTCACCGATCTGGGTGAGCAGCTTCGCGCAGAAGTCCGGCTTGTTGACGGTGGTGATGACGATGTCGACCGTGCCGTGCTGGTCCGCTCCGCGATCGGCGGGCACCTCGGCGGTCCATTCGGCGCTCTCGACCACGGCGTCGGAGTCGCCGGCCACGACGTCGTACCAGTACCACCCGCCGTCGACGAACGGGGTGAGTGTCAGGTCGAACTCGAACGTCGCACGGTCACCCTCGACGGTGGCGGCGTCGACGCGCTGCGAGCGGCCGTTGGCCATCGACTTGTAGACCGTGACGCTCGCGCCCTTGCCCGCGACGGTGACGCTCAGCCGGACCTCGCTGACCACCGACCAGCGCCGCCAGTAGGACGCCGGGAAGCCGTTGAAGTAGGTGCCGAACGAGATCTTGCTGCCCTGTCGGACCCGGAAGGCCGTGCGCGACTCGATCTGGTCGGGGTGCACAGCGCGGCCGGTGGAGGTCGACTGGCGGATGGCGGCGTTGTTGAGGTCCTTGGCCGCCCGGTTGCCGCCGATGTCGTAGCGGTCCGCGTCGAGCTTCGGCTCCTCCGGGTCGACGTAGAGCGCGAACACGTCGGTGTCGCGGTCGATCGGCAGGATCTGGCGCTGGAGCAGCCGGCGTACGGTCGGCGCGCCCTGGTCGACGGTCTCTGCGGTGGTCGTCATCTACTCGTCCACTCCCCCGGACTTGAGCTCGGCACCGTCGGCGAAGTGCGGCCTGAGCTTGTTCTCGTACATCGACAGGGCCGAGCCGATGGCCATGTGCATGTCGAGGTACTTGTAGGTGCCGAGTCGCCCACCGAAGAGGACCATCGGTTCCAGCTTGGCCAGCTCGCGGTACTTGAGCAGCTTCTCGCGGTCCTCGGCGGTGTTGATCGGGTAGTAGGGCTCGTCGCCCTCCTCGGCAAAGCGGCTGTACTCGTGGACGATCACGGTCTTGCCCGGAAGATGGGTCTTCACGCGCTCGGGGTGGAAGTGCTTGAACTCCAGGATCCGGGTGTAGGGAAGGTCCTCGTCGTTGGCGTTGACCACGGAGGTGCCCTGGAAGTCATCGACGTCGACGACGCTCTGCTCGAGGTCGACGGTGCGCCACGACAGTCGCCCCTCGGAGTTGCCGAAGTACTCGTCGATGGGGCCGGTGTAGACGATCGGGACCTTGCCCTTGAACTGCTCGGCCACCCCGTTCGACTGGTCGAAGAAGTCCGTCTCGAGGCGCACCTCGATGTTGGGGTGGTCGGCCATCCGGGTCAGCCACGCGGTGTAGCCGTCGGTGGGCAGACCCTCGTAGGTGTCGTTGAAGTAGCGGTTGTCGTAGGTGTAGCGGACCGGCAGGCGGGTGATGATGTCGGGGCTCAGCTCGGTGGGGTCGGTCTGCCACTGCTTGGCGGTGTAGCCCTTGACGAACGCCTCGTAGAGCGGCCGGCCGATCAGGCTGATCGCCTTCTCCTCGAGGTTGGCCGCGGTCTCGGTGTCGAACTCGCTGGCCTGCTTGGCGATCAGCTCGCGGGCCTCCTCGGGCGTGTGGGCCTTGCCGAAGAACTGGTTGATCAGCCCGAGGTTCATCGGGAAGGAGTAGACCTGGCCCTGGTAGCGCGCGAAGACGCGGTGCTGGTAGCCGGTGAAGGTGGTGAACCGGGTGACGTAGTCCCAGACCTTCTGGTTGGAGGTGTGGAACAGGTGCGCGCCGTACTTGTGCACCTCGATGCCGGTCGTCGGCTCCTTCTCGGAGTAGGCGTTGCCACCGAGGTGGTGGCGCCGGTCGAGGACCAGGACCTTGAGGTCCAGCTCGCTGGCGCAGCGCTCGGCGACGGTGAGGCCGAAGAACCCGCTGCCGACGACGAGGAGGTCCGGGAGGTCGGGCACAGAGAAACCCCTGAACATTTCACTAGGCGATGAATAACGACTGGATAACCCTGCCGAGTCTAGCGACGGGTGGGTGCCTGGCCCGATTCCGCGCGCGGCTTGCGCATGGTCCGGGCGTCGCGGATGGCGCGGATCACGTTGCGTGCCTCGGCGCGCCCTCCGCGTAGCGGGCTGAGCGTCGTGACGGCGGCGGCGATGGCGTAGGGCTTGACGCGCACGAGGGCGTTCTCGCCGTGCCGGAAGTGCACGACGAACAGGTTGCGGTACATGTAGTAGCCCTTCCACGACTCCAGTGCGTGCTGCTGGGAGAACGCCAGCTGCCGGACCAGCACCGCGTCGCGCACGGCCCAGATCCGAAAGCCCGCCTTGCGCGCGCGCAAGGCGAAGTCGGCGTCGTCGTAGAAGATGAAGAAGTCCGCGTCGGGCAGCCCGACGGCCGTGACCACCTCGCGGCGCACGAGCAGCCCCTCGAAGGCCACGACCTGGATCTCGACGAGCGCCGGCATCGCCGACCGGGTGGCGTACGTCGTCTCGATGCTCGCCGTCTTCGGCTTGATCGCCAGGGGGTTGCGAAGGTCGAACGTGGTCGCGCTCTTCTCCACCAGCCGGCCCTCGAGGTCCTCACGCACGCACATCAACGCGGGTTCGTCGATCGCCATCAACGTGGCGAGGCAGTCGGGTGCCGGCACCACGTCGTCGTCCATCAGCCAGATGCGGTCCCAGCCCCCGGCGTACGCCGTCTCCATGCCCATCCGGAACCCGCCGGCGCCGCCGAGGTTCTGCTCGCTCGTGATCACGCGCAACGGCAGGTCGGCGCGTCGGAGGACTTCTGCCGTGTGGTCGGCGCTGGCGTTGTCGACGACGATCACCGCGTCCGGCTGCCAGGTCTGGGCGACCAGCCCGTCGAGCATCAGGCCGAGCAGGTCGGCGCGGTTGTAGGTGACCACGACGACCGCGACGGTCTCGCGCGCGTCAGCCACGTAGGTACTTCCTGTGACCGGTGAAGTCGCCGCGCACTCCGGCGTACATGGCCTTGGCGCTCATCAGGAGGCGGCCCGGGTCGGGGCGCGTGAAGGCGTAGAACCAGACGGTCTTGGCCACGAACGCCAGCGCGGCCGGCCAGCCGCGGTAGTCGCGCAGGTTGACCAGGTTGTTGCGCGCCATGCAGTAGTGCTTGAGGTCGCTGGGGCTGTGGTTGTAGGTCGTGCGGCCGAACGCCATCGGCGTGCCGAGGTCGTCGGTGGCGGGATGCAGGAACCGCGCGGCGACGACGGTCCCCGTGCGGGCTCCTGCCTTGCGGGCGCGCCAGAGGTACTCGACGTCGTCGCCCCAGATGAAGAACTCCGCTCGAGGGGTGCCGATCCTGCCGACGAGCTCACGGGTGACGAGCACGCCGTTGAAGGGGATCACCACGTCGGCGATGACGCCGTCGCGAGCCGCCAGCTCGACCTCCGACATCCGGTGCACGACCGCCGCCCGGCCCGGTAGCCGGATCGGGAAGCACAGACGCGAGGGGTCCTGCTCGGCCAGCACCGCCGGACCCCAGAAGTCGTACTCGTCGTGGTCGAGCAGGATCTTCAGGCAGTCGGGCTCCGGGATCCCGTCGTCGTCCATCAGCCAGATCAGGTCGGCACCACCGTCATAGGCGGCACGGACGCCCACGTCGAAACCGCCCGCGCCGCCGCGGTTGTCGGGCAGCGAGAGCGTGCTGACCGGCGCAGCCTGGGCTGCCAGCCACTCCGCCGTGCCGTCGGTCGAGGCGTTGTCGACGACCAGGATCTCGGCAAGTCCCCCGACCTCGAGGAGCCGGGACACCAGTCGTTGAAGCAGCGCCAAGCGGTTGAAGGTGACCACGACCGCGACGATGCGGGTGGCAGGTACGTCGGTCACGCGGGCCAGTCTGTCAGGCAGCCCGGTCGTGCTCTCCCAGCCTCCGGGTGCCGGTGTGGTCGACGAGGTAGAGGGCGCCGAAGGGGTCCCGCCACACGTGGATCCCAGGGAAGGGTTGCTGGACCTGCCACCCGGCGAAGGTCTTGATCCGGTGATGAAGGACGGTGAGCTTGCCGAGGTTGCCGATGCGGGTCTGCCCCGCGCCCTTGGCCGCCTTGCCCTTGCGGTAGGCGATGGTGTGGTCGAGCTGTTGGCCCCTGCTCAGGCTCGGGGAGTGTGGGAAGGAGTCGGCCGGCCCCATCAGGTGCACGGCCTGGCGTTGTCGGTCCGGGGCCTCGTAGCCGTCGACGGGTGCTTGTCCTTCGATGGCGAGCACCGGTTGAACGGTGAACCTGGCGTGGGGTCCGAGGTGCTGGCGGATCCAGGTCTCGGTCTGAGGGCCGTGGTCCTCGACGCGCGCGACGAGGTCGGAGTCGGTGCCGGCGTACATGTGGACGTAGACGACCACCGCAGGCATCAGGTCTGCCAGGTCAACCGTCGGCTTGCCAGCCTCGGGATGCTGGGCTGCCACCCAGTGCTGGTAGCGCCGCAGCAGGTCCATGGCATGAACGGGGTTGGCCAGGACCAGGACCGCAGTGACCCGGCGTTCGTCCTCGCTGCGGGCGTCGCCGAGGTGCGCGAGCACCATCGCGAAGAACGCGACCGCGGCGTCGAGCTTGCTGATCACCGGGAACGGGGCACGCACATAGAAGCCGCGCATGCCGTCCTCGGTCGAGTGCGTCGGTGTGGCGAACTGTCGCCTGGCTTCGGCGTCTTCCCTCGCGGCAGCGGCGTCGGGGTCGGAGGCCTTGATCGCGGCCTCGACCAGGGTCACGAACCGGGTCCACGGCAACCGCCCGTCCACCGACTCCTCGACCCGCTCGTCGACGTAGTCGGCCTGCTCAACGGTGAGGTCGCGGGTCTTGCGGGCGACGAACCGGGCGTAGGAGACCTTGGCCTGTCCGGTGACCACGCGAGCCTGGATCCGGGACAGACGGTGACGTATGTCAACCGCGTCGGCCATCAACGCTCGCGCGGCGTGCGTGCTGATGCCGAGGCGTCCGCCCAGGGTGGCGGGAGAGAACTCCGCCACCAGCGGCGTCCCCACCCCACCGAACCTCCGCGGTCGCTCACCACCGGGCGCCCTTAGCTGCCAGGACGGGATCGAGTCCGCGTCGTGGATCACGGCGTGCTGGTAGGCCGCCTGCAAGATCGCGACATCGGTCTCCCGCTGGACGCGGGCCAGAGCATCGACATGGTCGAGCAGCTCACCACCCGACATGCCATCCAGACCCCCGAGATCCATAGCCAGAAGTCAAACAGAGACCACCGACATTGATGTCGCTCCTGCCCGATGATGGTGCGTTGTTGCAGCCTCCGCAGCACCATCGCCGCATGAGGACGATGTCGGGCAAGTCTCAGCCCATTGTGTACGTGGATACGTCCGGGGTTCGGGAAGGGAGGCTGGAGGAGCTCAAGGTGGCGATGAACGACTTGGCTGAGTTTGTGGAAGCCAGCGAGCCACGGCTGCTTGCCTACCAGGTGTACTTCAGTGAGGACGGGGCTCGGATGACCGTCCTGCACATCAATCCCGACTCGGCGTCGCTCGAGTTCCACATGAAGGTGGCCGGTCCCAAGTTCGCGCCAATTGGTGAGTTCATCAACATGCTGGCGATCGACGTGTATGGCCATCCGGACGCCGCGCTCGTTGAGCAGCTGCGGCAGAAGGCAGTTCTGCTGGGCAGTGGGGTGGTACGCGTTCACGAGCTCCACGCTGGGTTTGCCCGCTTGCTCGCGGGCTAGACCATGCCGGGCTGCCTGCCGCTCGCGCGCAGGGCAATGCGGGGCGTCACTCATATCCAGCGCGGTCGACTTCCACCCGCCTATCGACACGTCGGCTCAGCCACTTCCCGGACCCGCGGCAACGACGCTACGCCCGTCCACCTCCACCCGAAAGAGGTCGCTCCAGCCCGCCGGTTGACCCAGAGGGGAGCCGGAGTGCCGCACCCACCTGCACTCCGTCAGCAGCTGGCGCCCAGGTCATCGCTCTGGTTGGCGGCATAGCCGTCCGACAGAGTCCCGACCGAGCCGCCGGTGACGACGGCGGGCGGTGTGGGCGACTCGGCTGGAGTGCCTGATGCATCGCTGGCATCGGGCTTCGGCTGGGCCGAGGGCTTGCGTCCCTCGGCGCGGGCGATGGCGCCGTTGACCATCTTGCGCACGGTCTTGATGTCGGGATGCGCCGTGATCACCATCGGGGGAACCAGCGAGACGGTCGAGATCTTCTGCCCGCGGGCCTGCAGCGCCAAGGAGATGAACCGGTCGACCTCGCTGGCGGGGATGTTGGTCGAGATCATGGCCGAGGACGCGTTGGCGATCGCCTCGAAGTTGGTGACCGCCGTCTGCGGACTGACCTGCGAGAGCATCGCTGACATCACGCACTTCTGCCGCGCCATCCGCGAGTAGTCGTCGGAGCCCTCGCGGGACCGGGCGAACCACAGCACGTCGTGACCGTCGAGCTTGCGCTTGCCGGGCTTGATGTAGCCGGTGACGTCACTGCCGAGTCCACCGACGGGGATCGGCTGGCGCACGTTGAGGGTCACCCCACCGACCGCGTCGACCAGGTCCCGGAAGCCCTGCAGGTTGACCATCGCCCAGTAGTTGATCCTGAGGCCGGTGATCCCCTCGATGGCCATGATGGTGGCGTCCACGCCGGGGTGCTTGGACTTGCCGAACAGACCGGTGTGGTCCTCGGCCCAGGTGCTGACACCGTTGAGGTAGCAGCCGTCGCAGTCGAAGCCCTTCGGGAACTGCTTGGCCATCACCGAGCCCTTGGCGAACGGGAAGTTCGCCATGTTGCGCGGCAGACCGACCAGGACCGTGCGACCGGTCTCCTCATCGATGCTGGCGATGGTCATCGAGTCCGGACGCAGACCCCAGCGGCCCGCGCCCGAGTCGCCACCGAGGAGCAGGACGTTGAAACGGCCGTGGTTGGCCGAGCTGACGTGGTCGCCCGCGAACATGGTCAAGATGAAGTCGCGCTGGACGCCGACGAGGTGCGCGCCGAACAGCAACGTGCCGGCGACGGAGAGGCACAGCACCCCGTTGAGACCGACGACGGCGCGGCGGTGGGTCAGGCTCAACGACAGCGGCTGGCCGAGCCGCCACGCGTCCACGAGCAGGTAGGCCCAGCCGACAGCCAGGCCCATCAGCACGAATCGCAGGAGCTGGAGCAGTGCCGTGTCGGAGGCGAGCCAGAAGACGTACTCGTGGGAGAGGAAGCCGATCATCACGCTGGCCACGCCGAAGGTCACCAGGGCCAGCCAGATCCGCATCGCGACCCGGCCGACCTGGCGGTTGCCCGCAGCCAGCTGGGCGGAGCCCGGGACGACCAGCGTCATCGCCATCAGCATCAGCGCTCGGCGGTAGCGGACGCGGGCGGCCCGCTCGCGAATGCTCGCGCGTGGGGACGTGGCGAAGGGGTCCGGTGCGGGCGGCATCGGGTGGCGCCTCTCTTGCTGGGGAAGGAGCGTGAGACTGCTGGAGCCGTCGAAGGTCAGTATCACCAGTCACACCCGTCGCAGCCGGGATCGACGCGCCGACGCCGGACTGAGGCGTTCAGAAGGTAAGTTCACGGCTATGACAGCCACTCCGCCCGGGCGGACGCCCGGCGACGGTGCCCCCCTCGAGGGCACACCGGAGTTCGAGTGGCTCTACGGCGGCAAGAAGAGCGACCCCGAGGACAAGGCGGACGAACCGGTCGAGACCCGCCCCGGCTTCCCTCGCACCGGGTCGATGGGGACCGGGCGGCATCGCGGCCCCGACGACACGCGACCCGTGCCGCAGCAGCCGCGTCCCGAGCAGGCGACTCCCCGCCAACCGGGCCTCCCGACAGCTCAACCCACGACGCCGCCAACCCAGACTCCACGCCAACCCGGGCTGCCGACCGCCCGGCCCGATCAGCGGCAGGTCCAGCAGCAGGGCCAACAGCAGGGCCAGCTGCCTCCGGGCCAGACCAACCCCCACGAGGTCTTCCGGATCGAGCACCTGCGCAGCGAGCAGCCCCGCCAACCGCCTGGACAGCCACCGCGCGAGCGTCCCGAGGACACCCAGGTCATGGAGATCCTCCCGCCGTCGCAGTCGCGCGTGCCGATGAGCGCCCGTGAGCGACGCGAGCAGCTCAAGCGCGACCAGGAACGTCAGAGCTCCGAGCGCAGCAGCCGACCGACACCGCCGCCCCTCGCGCCGACGCCCGGTCGCAGCTTTTCTGGCGGCGGCTTCCGGCTGAAGTTCCGCTACATCTTCTTGCTGCTGCTTCTCTGGATCATCTACCTGGTCCTGGTTCCTCTGGTCGCCTGGAACAAGGTGGACAAGATCGACGCGATGCCCGGTGGCAAGCGACCGGCTGACCAGCCGGGCACGACCTACCTCCTCGTGGGCAGCGACTCCCGCGCCGGCCTGTCGCCCGAGGAGCGCAAGGACCTGAGCACCGGCGGCGCGAGCGGCCAACGTGCCGACACGATCATGCTGCTGCACACCGGGTCCGGCCCCAACCTGCTGATGTCCATCCCGCGTGACTCGCTGGTCCCGATCCCCGGTCACGGCACGACGAAGATCAACGCCGCGACGGCGTTCGGCGGGCCGAAGCTGATGGTCCGCACGATCGAGTTGAACACCGGCATCCGCATCGACAGCTACGTCGAGATCGGCTTCGGCGGGTTCGTGGGCCTCGTCGACGCCGTGGGCGGCATCGAGATCTGTCCCGACCAGGACATGGTCGATCCCGATGCGGGGCTGCGGATCAAGAAGGGCTGCCAAGACGTCGACGGCAAGGTCGCCTTGGCCTACGCGCGCTCGCGCAAGACCCAGCAGCTCGGCGACCTGGACCGAGCGGCCCACCAGCGCGAGGTCGTCTCCAAGGTCGGCAAGAAGGCCATCGAGCCCTGGTCGATCATCAACCCGCTGCGCTACTGGAACCTCAACATGTCCGCAGCCGACTTCGTGGCCATCGACGACCAGAGCAGCCCGATCAGCGCAGCCCGCCTGGCGATCGCGATGACCAAGGTCGGCGGCGCCGACGGCCTGACCTGTGGCGTGCCCATCTCCGACCTGGAGGTGCACTGGGACGACGCGCGCTCGAAGAGGATGTTCCGCCTGATCAAGCAGGACGACACGTCCTCGATCGGCAAGGACCTCTGCACCCCGTCGGGCCTGGCGGGTTAGACCAACGAGCCGCCGATCTCGTGGCTGCGACCGACGAAGGTCGCCACGAGCCGGTCGTCGCAGCTGACCTCGACGTCGTACACGCCGGTCCGCGCCTCACGACTGCGCTCGACCGCGGTGGCGACCAGCACGTCCCCGAGCCGCGTGGGGGCCAGGAACCGGATCTCCGCGCCGGCCGCGACAGTGCGCCGGTCGTAGCTGTTGCACGCGAACGCGAACGCGGAGTCGGCGAGGGTGAAGGTCAGGCCGCCGTGGCCGATCGCGTGCCCGTTGACCATGTCCTCGCGCACCGTCATCCGCAGTACCGCCCGGCCCGGGCCTATCTCGAGGATCTCCATGCCGAGCGCCTGGCTGGCCCGGTCATCTGCCCACATCGCGGCCGCCGACCGCTGGGCAACGTCCTGGGCAACCTCCTGGGCAGTCTCGCCCGTCATCGCAAGGTCCGTGCCAACAGCTCTTCGAGCACCCGGTAGTGACGCTCGGCCGACTCCGCGTGGTACGCCGGCGAGTCGTTCATGGTGTAGCCGTGCGACGCCCCGGCGTACACGTCGTTGATGAACACCAAGCCGGCGTTCGAGAGCGTCTCACCGAGCAGCGCCACGGCCTCCGGCGGCATGGACCGGTCGTTGTCGGCGTGACCGAAGACGAACTCGGCCCGGGCATGGGCGATACCCCGGTGAGGGCTGTCGTCGTCGTCGGTCGCGAGCCCCCCGCCGTGGAACCCGCCCACCGCTGCGACGTCGTCGGGGTGGGCGTTGGCGGTGCGGACGGCCAGCCGGGCACCCATGCAGTAGCCGGTGGTGCCGACCGGACCGTCAGCACATCGAGCGCGGAGGGCGGCGAGGTACGCCGTGGCGTCGCCGAGCACCTGGTCCGGTGCGAGACCGCGGACACGCTCGATCGCGTGCTCGCGGTCCGCCGCGAGGTCGGCGACCCGGCCGTGACGGTAGAACACGTGGGGAGCCAGAACCGAGTAGCCCCAGCTCGCGACGCGATCCACCATGTCCGCGATCTGCGGCCGCAGCCCGTAGGCGTCCACGTAGAACAACACGCCCGGGGCGGTTCGGTCATCGGGCCCGGCGACGTACGCCTCGGCCGTGCCGTCGGCAACGGGGATCTCGATCGTCGTCGTCACCAGGCCAGGCTATGCGTGGTTTCCAGACGGTTCCTAGCGAAACCTCCTCGACCAGCGCTACAGCTGGGACTGGATGCCGGCCAGGAGCTGGCGGGCGATGACGATGCGCTGGACCTGGTTGGTGCCTTCGTAGATCTGGGTGATCTTGGCGTCGCGCATCATGCGTTCGACCGGGTAGTCGCGGGTGTAGCCGTAGCCGCCGAGGACCTGGACGGCGTTGGTGGTGACCTCCATGGCCACGTCGGAGGCGAAGCACTTGGCGGCGGCACCGAAGAAGGTCAGGTCCTTGTCGCCGCGCTCGGAGCGGCCGGCGGCGGCGTAGGTGAGCTGGCGGGCGGCCTCGATCTTCATGCCCATGTCGGCAAGGAGGAACTGCAGCCCCTGGAAGTCGGCGATGCGCTTGCCGAACTGCTGGCGCTCCTGGGAGTAGCCCAAGGCATAGTCCAAGGCGCCCTGGGCGACCCCGACCGCCTGGGCGGCGATGGTGACCCGGGTGTGGTCCAAGGTTCGCATCGCGGTCTCGAAGCCGGTGCCCTCCTCGCCGATGATGCGGTCGCCGGGGATGCGGACGTTGTCGAGGTAGACCTCGCGGGTCGGGCTGCCCTTGATGCCGAGCTTCTTCTCCGGCGCCCCGAACGAGACGCCCTCGTCGGACTTCTCGACCACGAAGGCCGAGATCCCCTTGGCCTTGCCGCCCGTTGACACGGTGGGATCGGTCACGGCCATCACGGTGTAGTACTCCGAGACCCCGGCGTTGGTGATCCACCTCTTCACCCCGCTCAAGACCCAGTCGTCCCCGTCACGCACGGCCCGCGTCTTCATCGCCGCCGCATCGGAGCCGGCATCCGGCTCGGACAGGCAGTAGGAGAAGCCACCCTCACCGGCAGCAAGCTTGCTCAGGTAGGTCTGCTTCAGCTCCGCCGAACCGGACAGCAGCAACGGCATCGACCCCAGCTTGTTGACCGCAGGGATCAGCGACGACGCCACGCACACGCGGGCGATCTCCTCGATCACCAGCACCGTGGCCAGCGCGTCGGCCCCCGCCCCGCCGTACTCCTCCGGCACGTGGGGGGCATGGAAGTCGGCCGCCTGCAGCGCCGCGGCGGCCTCCTCGGGGTAGCGCGCCTCCTCGTCGACTGCGGCGGCGAACGGCTCGACCTTCGCCGCGCACAGCTCCCGCACCGCCTCGCGAATGGCCTGGTGCTCCTCCGACAACGCGAACAACGGCAGGTCTCCCATGGACCCAAGCCTAGGCTCAGGAAGATGAGCGACTGGCAGCGGCAGGAGTGGGTCGACCTGATGCTCGACGAGTGCGAGACGTGGGCGATCATCGGCTTGCGCGACCCCCGCCGCACGGCGTACTCGATCGCTGAGCTGCTGCAGCGCAACGGCAAGCGGATCGTGCCCATCCATCCACTGTGCGGGCCTGGAGGCGAGCCCGTGCTCGGCGAGCGGGGCTACGCCTGCTTGGCCGAGGTGCCGTTCGCGATCGACGTGGTCGACGTGTTCCGGCGGTCCTCGGCTGCCGGCGAGTTCGCCGACCAGGCCGTCGAGATCGGGGCCCGAGGGGTCTGGTTCCAGCTCGGCGTGATCGACGAGGACGCCTTCGCGCGCACCGTTGCGACCGGCACCCCGATGGTGATGGACACCTGCCCGGCGATCGAGTGGCGACGACGGCCCGTGGGACCACCGCGTATCTCATGACGCGCACGGTGCTCCTCTGACAAGATGTGGCGTTAGCTGAAGTCAGGGGGATGCATTGCGTTTGCGCGCCAGGACGTTCGTGGCCTCCATCTTCTCGGCGCCACTGCTGCGCCGCATCGGCTACCACGTCAGCGTGATGACCAGGAACGTCGACAAGACGTTCTTCCTCCGGCTCTTCGGCGGGCTGTTCATCGTCGTCCTGGTCGCGGCCTTCGCCGTCAACGCGGCCGAGGGCAGCCGCGACAGCGTGGCCGACTGGTTCAAGGACCTCGGTCGCAACTTCTACTGGGGCGTCACCACGGTGATGGGATCCGGCGACGCGTCGCACGTCGACTCGCTGGTCGGGTTCATCATCAGCTGGCTGCTGGTGCTGTTCGGGGTCGCGATCGTCGCGACCATCACCGGTGCGCTGGTCGGCTTCCTCATCGACTTCTTGCTCAAGGAGGGTCAAGGCATGGGTGCGAGCGGATACCGCGACCACATCGTGGTCTGCGGGTGGAACTCGACGGCTCGCGAGCTGATCGCCGAGCTCGACGGCGATGACTACGACCGCAAGATCGTGCTGATCCACGATGCCGACAAGAACCCCGGCGGCAGCGGCGTGTACTTCGTCCAGGGCGACGTGACCAGTGCCGACGACCTGCGTCGCGCGGGCATCGAGGAGGCGATGGCCGCCGTGGTGTGTCCGGCAGACGCCTCCAACGAGTCCGACATGCGCTCGATCCTGACCGTGATGGCGATCGAGTCGATCGCTCCGCAGGTGCGCACCGTCGTCGAGGTCAACAACCCCGCACACGTCGAGCACTTCAAGCGGGCCCACGCCGACGAGATCATGGTGACCTCACGGATCGCCTCGCGGCTGCTCGCGAGGTCTTCCCTCTACCCGGGTCTGGCCGAGCTCGTCACCGACATCGTCTCGGGCGGCGAGGGCTCCGAGCTCTACCGGGTCAACCTGCCCGACGAGTACATCGGACTGTCGATCGACGAGCTCTCCGCCAAGCTCCGGTCCGAGCATGCCGCCACCCTGCTCGCCATCGGCCGCGGCGGCCGTGCCTTCGTCAACCCACCCCCCGACTTCCGACTCGAGCTCGGCGACGACGCCCTCGTGGTCGCCGAGTCGCTCGGCACCCTCCAGCCCATGGACGCCGACTACACCGACGAGACCGTCTGACGCGCGGCCCCTTGGGATTACCCGGCCGGCCGGGTAATCCCTGGGTTGTCGGCCAATGCATGCCGTGCCAACCCAGAGATTTGGCTGGCAACCCCGGGCGGGTCAGAACCCCAGCTTGCTCGATCCGCTGGCGTTGCGTCGTACGACGGCGCCCTTCTCGTGGGCCTCGGCCTTCAGGCGGCCCTGGAAGTCGGTCATCTGCTGGCGCAGGCCGTCGTCGGCTGCAGCCAGGATGCGGACGGCGAGCAGGCCGGCATTGCGGGCACCTCCGACGGCCACGGTCGCGACCGGCACACCGGCGGGCATCTGCACGATCGAGAGCAGGGAGTCGAGACCATCGAGCTGCTTGAGCGGCACGGGTACGCCGATGACGGGCAGTGGGGTCACCGAGGCGAGCATGCCCGGCAGGTGGGCCGCTCCCCCGGCCCCGGCGATGATCACCCGCAGACCGCGGCCGGCGGCCTGCTGGCCGTAGGCGAGCATCTCCTCGGGCATCCGGTGGGCCGAGACGACATCGGCCTCGAACGGGATGCCGAACTCCTCCAGCGCCTTCGCCGCCGCCTCCATCACCGGCCAGTCGGAGTCGGACCCCATCACGATGCCGACACTGGCCTCAACCATGGGGATCACTCACTCTCGTCTCCCAGCTCACCGGCGAACCATGCGGCGGCGTGCCTGGCCCGCTCCAGGCAGTCGTCCAGGTCCTCACCGTAGGCGTTCACGTGCCCGACCTTGCGACCCGGCCGCAAGTCCTTGCCGTACAGATGCACGCGCAGCCTCGGGTCGCGCGCCATCGCGTGCGGGTACCCGTCGTACAGCCTGCCCGTCTCGTGCGGGCCGCCGAGGATGTTGACCATCACCGTCCACCTGGCCCGTGGCTCGGGCGAGCCGAGGGGGAGGTCGAGCACGGCTCGCAGGTGGTTCTCGAACTGCGAGGTGACCGCGCCGTCCTGGCTCCAGTGGCCGGTGTTGTGGGGACGCATGGCGAGCTCGTTGACCAGGACCCGGCCGTCGGTCGTCTCGAACAGCTCGACCGCGAGCACCCCCGTCACGTCCAGCTCGCCCGCGAGCATCAGCGCCAGCTGCTGTGCTTGGCCGGCCAGGGCGGGGTCGAGGCCGGGCGCGGGAGCCACGACCTCCTTGCAGATGCCGTCGACCTGCACCGACTCCACGACGGGGTACGCCGCCGCCTGACCGCTCGGCGAGCGCACCACCAGCGCAGAGAGCTCGCGACGGAAGTCGATGAGCTCCTCGGCGATCAGGCCTACGCCGGACTCCTGGGCCACCGCGAACGGCTCGAGGCAGTCGTCGGCCGAGCGGACCACCCACACACCCTTGCCGTCGTACCCGCCCCTGGTCGTCTTGAGCACGCACGGGAAGCCGAACGCCTCCACGTCGTCGGTCGAGGTGACCACTGCGTTGCGCGGGCAGGGAGCCGCGAGCTCGGCGAGGCGGGCTCGCATCACCGCCTTGTCCTGGGCATGCACCAGCGCGGCAGGACCCGGCCGGCAGGCCACCCCGGCCATCGCCAGCGCCTCGAGGTGCGCAGTGGGTACGTGCTCGTGGTCGAAGGTCACCACCTCGCACCCGGCCGTCACCTCGGTCAGCGTCCGCAGGTCGCGATAGTCGCCGACCCGGTGGTCGGGGATGACCTGGGTGGCCGAGACATCCGGGCCCTCGGCCAGCAGGCGCAGGGGAATCCCGAGCGCAGCAGCCGGCTCCGCCATCATCCGCGCGAGCTGGCCGCCACCGATCACGGCCACGGCCGGCGCGCGAGACGTCACGGGCGTCAGAGTAATGACCAGACCAGTCGCCGCCGTACGCGGGACAGCACACGGGACTGACCTACGCTCGCCGGGTGACGTCCGAGCGCTCCGGGGCCCGCGGCCGCCGACCTCCCGACGAGGAGGCGACCGGTCCGGCCCCACGGGTCGCCCGACGTCCGCTCTGGCAAGAGGCCCTCGTCGTCGCCGTCGTCGCCGTGGGAGCGGCGCTCTTGGTGAAGTCCCTGTTGCTGCAGGCCTTCTACATCCCCTCGGAGTCGATGGAGCCAGGGCTCGTTCGCAACGACCGCATCCTCGTGCAGAAGATCTCCTACGAGCTCGGTGGCTCGCCCCAGCGCGGAGACGTCGTGGTGTTCGAGGACCCCGGCGACTGGCTGCCGCCCGACGAGGCAGCGGGGCCGACGGGGACGGTCGCCAAGGCGATGGAGAAGGTCGGCCTGTACCCGTCGGGTGGACACCTGGTGAAGCGGGTGATCGGCATCGCCGGCGACTCGATCCACTGCTGCGACCCGCAGGGCCGGATCATGGTCAACAGGGTCGCGCTCGACGAGCAGGGCTACGCCCGCGAGGACGGGGCTACCTGCTACGGCCCCATGCACGACTGCACCTGGGACGCCGGGCCCGTACCCGAGGGCTCGATCTTCGTGATGGGTGACAACCGCAGCCACTCGGCCGACTCGTCGTACCACCTGTGTGAACCCGCCGACCCCCACTGCACGCCTGGTGACGAGTACGTCCGCGTCGACCAGGTGGTCGGCAAGGTCTTCGTGCTGATGTGGCCCTGGCAGCACTTCACCTGGCTGCACCGGCCCGACTCCTTCGCAGGAGTGCCGCCACCGGCTCGTCCTGGCGGTTGAGGACCCCTAGACCTCGACGGGCGAGGCCACCTCGAACCGCAGACCGCGACCGCGCACCGTGCTGATCAGGCTCGGGCTGCGCGAGTCGTCGCCGAGCTTGCGGCGCACCCACCCCAGGTGGACGTCGATCGTCTTGGAGGACGTCCAGAAGTTGGCTCCCCACACGTCGCGCATCAGCTCTTCGCGGCTGACGATGTCGCCGGGACGGGAGATCAGGGCGTGCAGCAGGTCGTACTCCTTGCGCGACAGCACGATCTCCCGCTCAGCGCGCCACACTCGGCGTGCGAGCGGGTCCACGCGGACGTCCTGGACCTCGAGCACAGCCAAACGGTAGGAAAATCGAGTCCCCACCGCTGGGAAACGGCAAAAATGGCGCGACTGGCCTCGACCGGTGTCCGAGCCTCCGGATCGCTAGTGGCGGCGTACGGCGACCGGCTCGAGCAGGCCGAAGCCGCGCACGGGCCTCGCTGGCAGCGGCCGCGTCTCGAACTGGTCAGGAGGCAGCAGGGCCGCTGTCGTCGGGTCCACGATCACCCGGTTGCGACGGGCCACGGCAGTCAGCCGGGAGGCCAGGTTGACCGGCGGACCGAAGACGTCACCGAGGCGCAGCACCACCGAACCAGAGGCCAGACCGACGCGTACGTCGGGCATCCGGCCGTCGCGCCCCACCACCGCGATGATCCCCTCGGCGGTGTCGAAGGCCCGGATCGGGTCGTCGTTGACGAACAGCACCGCGTCGCCGAGCGTCTTGATCACCCGGCCGTGCTGGCTGGCCACGACGTCGGAGCATCGCGACTCGAACAGCTCCACCAGGTCGCCGAGCCGGCTCTGGGTGAGCTCGTTGGACAGCTCGGTGAAACCGACGATGTCGGCGAATCCCACCGTCATCTGGGTGGTGCGCAGGTCGGTCGCGTCAGCAGTGTCCGCAGCCATGTCACCGCCGAGCCCCTCGACCCGGGCGACCGCTGCCGCCAGATGTCGACGCCACACGTAGACCAGGAGCTGCTCGAACGGCTCGTTGAGCTGCTCGATGAGGTGCAGGCCGGTGGTCGCCCTGCTCCCGGTGGCCTTGTCGCCGGCCTCGATCTCCTGCACCCGGTGCACGAGGGTGGCGACCTCCCAGTCGGCCAGGCGCGCCATCGTCTGACCAACGGCCCTGGTCAGCGTGACGGCCATGTCGAAGTCGATCTGGCCGCCCTCGACCTGCCTGACCAGGATGGAGACGGCCTCGACGTCCGCGTGGGTGAAGGCCACCTCCAGCCCGCGGTCGGGGAAGCCCAGCGCCCGCCACAGGCGCTGGGCCTGGTCGATGGTGACGCCGGTCTCGGCCGCGACGTCGGCGGCGGTGTACGCCGGGTCCTCGCCGAGGATGGCGCGCTCGAGCTCCTCGGGCCTCGGGCGTGCTGCCGCCCGCTCAGAGTCCTTCATTGCTCTGCGACGAGCCGTCGGCGTGGAGGCGGTGGAGCACCTCGTTGAGGACCCGCTGACGCTCCTCGACGCGCGGGATGTCGTGCAGCGGAACCTGTCCGTGGGTGCTGGCGTCGCTGATGACGAGGGTGCCGCAGCCGAGCAGCCGGTCGATGAGGTCCTTCTCGTAGGCGACGTCGCTGATCCGCGAGAGCGGGATGTCGTGACCGCGCCGGGTGATCACGCCGTATCGGGTGATCAGGCGCCTGTTGGTGACGGTGTAGTGCGCGACCAGCCAGTTGAGGAACGGCCACACCGCGAGCCACAGGATCACGGCAAGGGCCAGGATCCAGACCACGAGGGAGACCGTGGAGTTGTCGATCGCCCGGTCCAAGAAGACCGCCACCGCCAAGGCCACGATCAGCGCGAGGAACGGCAGGATCAGTGCCTTGGGGTGGGTCCGGACGTCGAAGACGACCTCCTCGCCCGGGTTCAGCAGGTTCTTGGAGATGGCCACGGCCGCCATGCTGCCAGATCCGGGCCGCTTGCTACTCGATCGTCGCGTGGACCACGTCGCCCGCCGACACGCTGGCGATGCCACCCGGGGTCCTGACCATGAGCTGGCCACCCTGGTCGATGGCGCTGGCCTCGCCGGAGAGGGTCTCGCCCGAGGGCAGGCTCACCCGGACGTGCCGGCCGACGGTCACGCAGGCCGCGGCGTACGCCGAGCGCAGCGGCACCGGGCCACGACGCTGGAGGTCGTCGTACTCGGTCCTCAGGCTCTGCAGGAGCAGCGAGAGCAGATCGGTGCGGTCGACGGCGAGACCCGCGACGGCCAGCGAGGTCGCCTCGTCGAGAGGGAGCTCTGCCACGGTCATGCCGACGTTGATGCCGATCCCGACGACGAGGGCCGGCCCTGTGGGGGTCTCGAGCCGCTCGGTGAGGATGCCGGCCAGCTTGCGACCATCGAGCAGCACGTCGTTGGGCCACTTGAGGTCGACGACGGCGCCGGCCCGTCGCAGCGCCAGCGACGTGGCGTACCCGGCCAACAACGGGAACCACGGCCAGTCACCGGACGGCAGTCGGGGTCGCAGCAGCAGCGAGAGCGTCAGGGCCGAGCGGGCCGGGGTCTCCCAGGTGCGGTCGAGCCGGCCGCGACCTGCGGTCTGGTGCTCAGCCACCACGACCAGCCCTTCGCCCGCGCCCGCACGGGCCCGGTCAGCGACCAGGGCGTTGGTCGAAGGCGCGGTCTCGACCACCTCGACCACCCAGTCGGCGGGTGCCTCGATGCGGTCGGGGTCGAGCGGCGGGTGCGTCGTCACATGGCTAGATTGACCCAGGTGAGCGCATCGGTGCACCCCAGTCAGTCGATCGGCGAGGGAACGGATGTCCCGCCTGAAGGTTCCGGCATCGACATCCACACCACTGCGGGCAAGCTCGCCGACCTCGATCGCAGGCTCGACGAGGCCGTCCACGCGGGTTCGGCCAAGGCGGTCGAGAAGCAGCACGCCAAGGGCCGCAAGACCGCCCGGGAGCGGATCGCGATGCTCTTCGACGAGGGTTCGTTCGTCGAGCTCGACGAGCTGGCCAAGCACCGTTCGACGGCGTTCGGGCTGCAGCACAACCGCCCCTACGGCGACGGCGTCGTCACCGGATACGGCACGGTCGACGGCCGTCAGGTGTGCGTGTTCTCGCAGGACTTCACCATCTTCGGCGGCTCGCTCGGCGAGGTCTACGGCGAGAAGATCACCAAGGTCATGGACCTGGCCATCAAGACCGGCTGCCCCATCGTCGGCATCAACGAGGGCGCGGGCGCGCGCATCCAAGAAGGCGTCGTCTCGCTCGGCCTGTACGGCGAGATCTTCCGGCGCAACGTGCACGCCTCGGGCGTGATCCCCCAGATCAGCATGATCATGGGCTCCTGCGCCGGCGGCCACGTCTACTCCCCCGCGGTCACCGACTTCACCGTGATGGTCGACGGCACCTCCAACATGTTCATCACCGGTCCCGACGTCATCAAGACCGTCACCGGCGAGGACGTCACGATGGAGGAGCTCGGC
Organism: Nocardioides agariphilus; assembly: GCF_015352445.1. GTDB lineage: Bacteria > Actinomycetota > Actinomycetes > Propionibacteriales > Nocardioidaceae > Nocardioides > Nocardioides agariphilus. Next base: position 82,100 of record NZ_JADKPO010000011.1, on the reverse strand, counting down.
GGCGCGCGCACCCACAACACCAAGTCGGGCAACGCGCACTACATGGGGTCCGACGAGGAGGACGCCATCGAGTACGTCAAGGCGTTGCTGTCCTACCTCCCGCCCAACAACCTCGACCCGGCGCCGACGTACGACGAGGTCGCGGACACCGGGTTCAGCGACCTGGACCGCACGCTCGACACCCTCATCCCGGACTCGCCCAACCAGCCCTACGACATGCACGACGTCATCACCGCGACAGTCGACGACGAGGAGTTCCTCGAGGTGCAGGCGCTGTTCGCGCCCAACATCATCGTCGGCTTCGGCCGGGTGGAGGGACACCCGGTCGGTGTCGTGGCCAACCAGCCGATGCAGTTCGCCGGCACCCTCGACATCGACGCCTCCGAGAAGGCCGCGCGCTTCGTGCGCTTCTGCGACGCCTTCAACATCCCGGTACTGACCTTCGTCGACGTGCCCGGCTTCCTGCCCGGCACCGACCAGGAGTGGAACGGCATCATCCGCCGCGGCGCGAAGCTGATCTACGCCTACGCCGAGGCCACCGTCCCGCTCGTCACCATCATCACGCGGAAGGCCTACGGCGGCGCCTACGACGTGATGGGCTCCAAGCATCTCGGGGCCGACATCAACCTGGCCTGGCCGACGGCGCAGATCGCGGTGATGGGCGCGCAGGGTGCCGTCAACATCCTCTACCGCAAGGAGCTCGCTGCCGCCGACGATCCCGAGGTGCGTCGGGCCGAGCTGGTGACCGAGTACGACGACACCCTGGCCAACCCCTACATCGCGGCCGAACGCGGCTACATCGACGCCGTCATCTCTCCCCACGAGACGCGGGTCGAGGTGGTGCGTGCACTGCGCCTGCTGCGCACCAAGCGCGAGACGCTGCCGGCCAAGAAGCACGGGAACATCCCCCTGTGAACCCCTCGTCGGTCGAGCCTGTCGAGACCAAGCCCCTCCTCCGGATCGTCCGCGGCGACGCGACGCCCGAGGAGATCGCCGCACTGGTGGCGGTGGTCGCCTCGATGGGCGGCATCGCGCCAGCGAAGGCGAAGCCGCGCAGCACCTGGGCGCACCCTGCCCGCGGGCATCGCGAGGTCCATCGCCACAGTGTCGGCACCTGGCGGGCGTCCGGTCTGCCGCGCTGAGGCTTCGTCCGCGGGCAGCCCCGATCGACGCCGTGTCACGTTCGTGGCGCGTCGGTCGTCAACCTTCCGGACAGCCACCGAGGAGGATGTGACCCGATGACCGACGAACTACTGCTGGCCGAGCAGTTCGAGACCGAGCGTCCCCGTCTCCGCTCGGTCGCCCAGCGCATGCTCGGCAACGACGCCGCGGCCGACGACGCCGTACAAGAGGCGTGGATCCGGCTGGTCCGCACCGACCAGCGGGGCAAGGAGATCGACAACCTCGCCGGCTGGCTGACCACCGTCGTCTCGCGGATCTGCCTCGACCTGCTGCGCAGCCGTACGTCGCGACGCGAGGACGACTGGCCCGACGACGCGGACTTCGTGGACCGAGCCCCCACGCCCGAGGAGCAGGTCGAGCTCGCCGACGCCATCGGGCAGGCGATGACGGTGGTGCTCGACTCGCTCGCGCCGGCCGAGCGACTGGCCTACGTGCTCAAGGACGTCTTCGCGGTGCCCTTCGACCAGATCGCGCCGATCATCGGTCGCTCCGAGGTGGCCACCCGTCAGCTCGCCAGCCGGGCCCGGCGCCGGCTGCAGGAGCCGGAGCCGCGGGAGGACCTCGCCGCCGCCGACGCTGCGGTGGTGGACGCCTTCATGGCCGCCTCGCGCGACAACGAGTTCGCCGCCCTGCTGGAGCTGCTCGACCCGGACGCCGAGGTGCGGGTCGACGAGGCCGCCCTCGCCATGGGCGGCCAGGCCACCTCCATCAAGGGCGGCCGCGAGATCGCGGAGTTCTTCGCGGGGCGGGCCAAGGCGGCACTGCCGGCCACCCTCGATGGCGGTGCCGCATCGTGCTGGCAGCACCTCGGCGAGATCAAGGTGGTCTTCGCGTTCACCGTGGTGGACGGGAAGGTCAAGCAGATCGAGCTGCTGGCCGACCCGTCGGTGCTCACGCGTGTGGGCCGACGCTCACCTCGCCGATCGTGAGGACCTAGAACCCGCAGGCGCGCCGTCGGCGGCGGCTCCTAAGGTGGCCCGCATGACTTCAGGCCATCTGCCCGACCGCACCGTAGACGCGATCGCCGAGCGCTACGTCGAGCAGGCCGCGGCCCTCCATCCCGTGCAGGCGACCTACTACGGCGTGGCCGGTCACGACGACCGGCTGCCCGACCTCTCCCCCGACGGCTACGACGCCCGAGACGGCCTGACCCGCAAGACCCTGGCCGACCTGCGCGACGCGCCGCCGGTCGACGAACGCGAACGGGTCGCGCGGGAGGCGATGATCGAGCGGCTCGCTCTCCAGGTCGAGATGGCCGACGCCGGCATCCCGCGCAGCCAGATCTCGGTGACCTCGAGCGCGGTCACCAGCCTCCGCGGCGCGTTCGACCTGATGCCGACCGAGGGCGAGGAGGCGATCGCCAACATCGACGCCCGCCTGGCTGCGGTGCCCGAGGCGCTGGCCGGGTTCAGGGCCACCCTCCTCGAGTCCGCCGACAGGGGCCGGGTCTCCGCCAAGCGCCAGTACTCCGAGATCGCCCTCCAGCTGCGCCGCTGGACCGGGCAGGACGGCACCACCGGCGACGTGTTCGCCAAGCTCGTCGACTCGCTCGACGCCGACGGCGCCATGGCCGAGTCGCTGGCCAGGCACGCTGCTGAGGCCAGTGCTGCGATGGCCGACTTCGGCCGCTTCGTCGGCGAGGAGCTGGGCCCGCGCGGCCGCGACCGCGAGGCCGTCGGCCGCGACGAGTACGCCTTGTGCAACCGCAGCTTCCTCGGTGCGACGGTCGACCTCGACGAGACCTATCACTGGGGCTGGGCAGAGCTCAAACGGCTCCACGACGAGATGGTCGCGACCTCGGACCGCATCGTGCCCGGTGGTTCGGTCGACGAAGCGATCGCGGCCCTCAACGCCGACCCCACCCGCATGGTCGAGGGCCGCGAGCGGTTCCGCGACTGGATGCAGGAGCTCTCCGACCGCACCGTCGCCGAGATGGCCGACGTGCACTTCGACATCCCGGAGCCGATCCGCAGCCTGGAGTGCCGGCTGGCCCCGACCAACGACGGCGGCATCTACTACACGCCGCCGAGTGAGGACTTCAGCCGGCCCGGCCGCATGTGGTGGTCGGTGCCCGACGGCATCGACACCTTCTCCACCTGGCAGGAGACCACGACCGTCTTCCACGAGGGCGTGCCCGGCCACCACCTGCAGTGCGCGCAGACCCTCTACCGCGACGACATCCTCAACCGCTGGCAGCGGGCGATGTGCTGGGTCAGTGGTCACGGTGAAGGATGGGCGCTCTACTCCGAGCGACTGATGGACGACCTCGGCTACCTCGCCGACCCGGGTGACAAGCTCGGCATGCTCGACATGCAGGCCTTCCGCGCCGCCCGGGTGATCGTCGACATCGGCATGCACCTCGAGCTGGAGATCCCTCGCGACAACCCGTTCGGGTTTCATCCGGGCGAGATCTGGACCCCCCAGCTGGGCCTGGACTTCATGCGCGAGCGCTCGAGCATGGACGACGAGTTCATCAAGTACGAAGTGCTGCGCTACCTCGGCTGGCCCGGCCAGGCGCCGTCCTACAAGGTCGGCGAGCGCATCTGGCTCGAGTGCCGCGACGAGGTCAAGGCCCGGCGGGGCGCCGCCTTCGACCTCAAGCAGTTCCACACCGAGGCGCTCAACCTCGGCTCCCTGGGCCTCGACCCCTTCAGAGCGGCGATGGCGCGACTGTGACCACCCTCGTCCTGGCCTCGGCCTCCCCCGCCCGGCTGGCGACGTTGCGCGCCGCCGGAGTCGAGCCCGTCGTCATCGTGTCGGGCGTCGACGAGTCGCAGGTGGTCGACCTGCCACCCGCGGAGCTCGCGCTCCAGCTCGCCGAGCTGAAGTGCTCGGCCGTCGCCCGGACGGTGACGGAGCGCCCAGACCGGCAAGGCCACGTCGTGCTCGGCTGCGACTCCGTCCTGGAGCTCGACGGCCAGGCCCACGGCAAGCCCGCTGACCCGGACGAGGCCCGCGCCCGCTGGCAGGCGATGCGCGGCAGGTCCGGCGTCCTGCACACCGGCCACGCCCTCCACGACGCCGCGAGCGGCCGGGTTGCTGCCGCGACCGCGTCGACGGTCGTCCACTTCGCCGGGGTGACCGATGACGAGATCGACGCCTACGTCGCGACCGGCGAGCCGCTCCACGTGGCGGGAGCCTTCACCATCGACGGCCTCGGTGGCGCCTTCGTGACGGCCATCGAGGGCGACCACCACAACGTGGTGGGACTCAGCCTTCCCCTGCTGCGGGAGCTCCTGGCTGAGCTCGGCCACTCGTGGACGGATCTGTGGCCACACCCTGCGCCACCTCCGGGTCCGTCTCCGAGCTGAACCTGACGTCCTCGACGTCGCCCCAGTGCACCAGGCGCGGGATGTCGAGGGGCATCGGCTGCTGGAAGACGTACTCGCGGAAGAGGTAGAACCTCGCCACCTGACCCAGCAGCTGACCGATCACGGTGCCGGCCAGGTTGTCGGAGAGGGGGTCGTCGAGGCCGAGCCAGTTGCGGCTGAGCCACAGCAGGATCATCGGGATCGGCATCGTGATCAGGTTGATCACGAAGAACGCCGTACGTCCGCCGTCGGCGTGCCGTGGTGGGCGGTGCTTGAACGTCCACGCGCGGCTGAGCCGGTAGCTGATCACCATGCCGACGAAGTTCGCGATCACGAACGCCGTCACCGGGTGGCCGTGCAACCACGGGTCGTTGGTGAGGTAGAGGCCGTGCGCCAAGAAGTTGAAGACCACGAACGCAGCGAACGTCGAGATGCCGCCGACCGCCATAAAGCGCCCGACCTCGACCCGCAGGCGGTCCCAGCCCTCTCCCACGGGGGGCAAGACTACCGAGCGCCGGCTCTCGATGGCGTCAGCCCGACTCGCCGGCCAACTCGCCGGCCAGCTCGACGGTCTGCCGAACGGTCGCCCGACGGGTGCCCGGGCCGGGATCTGCGTCGTCGCTCTTGCGCAGCCGGAGGTCGACCTCCACACCGACGCTGACCGCTCCTTCGGCTGCCACGTCGAAGGCCCAGGTGCCTGACACGCGCTGGGGATCGCGGCGTACCTCACCGAACCGGCCGTCGGGCGGCAGGGGGGTCGAGCCGTCGACGGTGAGGGCGGGTTGCATGCTCACCACGTCGTAGGCCGTGGCATCGGCGGTTGCCCGCGAGACGGAGACCGCCGCACCCAGGACGAGCCACGCATGGTCCTCGGCTGCCCAGCCGGCGCCGGGGAGGTACGGCGTGCGCTGCGCAGGGCCGATCGTGCACGCGAGCTCGAGCTCGACGCCGCCGGTCTCGATGCCACCTTGGGCGCAGGGCGCCTGGTACTCCTGGGCCTGCTTGACGTAGAGCGGCTCGGCCGCCCCGGCCTCACGCGCGCCGGTCTTGGGATTTACGGTCTGCGTCAGCCCGTCATAGGTCACCGCCACGCGCACCGAGTCGATCTGGTCCGGTCGCTCGTCGACGGCCACCCAGACGTTGTCGAGCCCCGAGTCGGCCGTCCCCTCGTCGCCGACCACGCGGTAGGGAGCCCCGAGGTTGGTCGTCTTGCCGTCGACCACGAGGGCGACCTGGGCCGGTTGCGGCGACCCTCCGGTCAGCCCGACCGAGATGCCCATGTGCCCGAACGGGTCATGGGCGATGTGGACCGGGATCCAGCTGCCGCCCTCGGGGGCCTGGTGCGTCGCGTCGTCGCGGGCCTCGTCGGGGGTGACATCGCCGGTCTGGGCCTCGCCCACGACGACGTCGATCCGCCCGGTCGGGATCAGCACGAACCCGAAGTCGCCGATGATCTCCAGCGACGGCCGCCCGGCGACCACCTCGCCGGCGACCGTGGAGGACGAGTCGTCGGAGCACGCCGCGAGAGCAGCGCACGCACCGACGAGGACCAGTGCCACGAGGCGTTGCCGACGATGGGTCACCCGAACAGTGTCGGTCCTGGCTACTCGACCGGAAGGCCCAACCCGCGGGCGATCAGCATCCGCTGGACCTCCGAGGTGCCCTCACCGATCTCCAGCACCTTGGCGTCGCGGTAGAAGCGGACCACGGGGTACTCCTCCATGAAGCCGTAGCCGCCGAAGACCTGGGTCGCGATCCGAGTCGCCGTCACGGCCGACTCGGTCGCGTAGAGCTTGGCGATCGAGGCCGCCTGCTTGAACGCCTGGGCGTCGAAGCGCCCCGACCTGGCGGCGTCCTTGATCGCCGCGGCCTTGTAGACCAGCAGCCGCGCTGCCTCGGCCATCACCTGCAGGTCGGCGATCTGGAAGGCCACACCCTGCTTGCGACCGATGGGTCCGCCCATCGTCTGGCGCTCGCCGGCGTACTGCAGGCTGAGGTCCAGGCACGCCTGGATGCAGCCGACGGCCAGCGCCGCGATGGCGACGCGTCCGTCGTCGAGGGTGGCCAGGAACTGCGCGTAGCCGCGGCCGCGCTCGCCGACCAGGTTGTCCTCGGGGACCCGGCAGTCCGCGAAGCTCAGTCCGTGCGTGTCCGAGGCGTGCCAGCCGAGCTTGTCGTAGGGCGGCTCGACGGTGAAGCCGGAGGTGCCGGAAGGTACGAGGATCGCAGAGATCTCGGGCTTGCCGCCCTCTCGGACCCCGGTGCGCGCCGTCACGGTCACCAGCGAGGTGATCTCGGAGCCGGAGTTGGTGATGAACGCCTTGGCACCGTTGAGCACCCATTCGCCGTTGTCGAGGTCGGCCTTGGTGCGGGTGGCGCCGGCGTCGGAGCCCGCGCCGGGCTCGGTCAGGCCGAACCCCGCCAGCGTGCGGCCGGCCACGAGGTCGGGAAGCCACCTGTCCTTCTGCTCCTGGGTGCCGAAGGTGAGGATCGGGTTGATGCCGAGCCCGACCGCGGCCTCGAGGGTGATCCCGAGCGACTGGTCGACGCGGCCGATTTCCTCGATGGCCACGCACAGGCTGGTGAAGTCGCCGTCGTCGCCCGCGCCGCCGTACTCCTCGGGGGCAGTCAGGCCCATCAGTCCGAGGCCGCCCATCTTCTGCACGACGTCGACCGGGAAGTGATGGTCCTTGTCCCACTTCGCCGCGTGCGGGGCGATCTCCGCCTCCGCGAACTCGCGGACCGTCTGCCGGAACTCGGCGTGCTCGCGTGACAGCTCGAAGCCCATGCGGCAGATGCTAACCCGTCAGGTTAATGATCGCTAACCTGTGCGCCCCCGGTGCCTGGTCAGGCGACCTTGAGGACCCAGACGGCGAAGTCGTCGCCCGCGCCGACGGGTCGCAGGTCGAACGTCGCATGCCGCGACTCGACCACCAGGCCGGCTGCCGCGGCGTCGGCCACGAACTCCTCGGCCGGGTACACCCTCGACCGCGGCGGGGCGCCCACCAGGGAGAAGCCGACCAGTATCCGACCGCCCGGAGCCAGCAGCCCCCGGAACCTGGCCAGCACGGTGCGCTCGGAGCCCTCGGCCAACAGCACCATCACGTTGCCGACGCAGACGATCAGGTCATAGACGCCCGGCATCTCGTGGGCCGCCATGAACGCAGCGTCGAGCTGCTCGAGCCGGGCCTGGGCGACAGGGAGCTCGGGGTAGGCCGCCCGCGACTGCTCGATGAGGGAGGCGTCGAGATCGACGCCGACGGCCTCGTGACCACGCGCCCTGAGGCTTGCAGCGACCCGTCCCATCCCCGAGCCTGCGTCGAGGATGCGAGCGCCGCGCGGCGCCAGGACATCGGCCAGCCGCGCCTCGCCATCGACGTCGGCGCCGGAGGCGATCAGCTCGGCGAAGTGCACGCCGTAACCGCGCCCGACGCTCGCCGGTCCCTCCCAGCGCGTCGGAGGCAGGTCAGAGGAGGCGGTCACCGGAACGCGGACTCGCCGGTCAGCGCCTGGCCCACGACCAGCTGGTGGACCTCGGTGGTGCCTTCGTAGGTCAGCACGGACTCGAGGTTGTTGGCGTGGCGGAGCACGGGGTGCTCGAGCGTGATGCCGGCGGCACCGAGGATCGTGCGGCACTCGCGAGCGATGGCGATCGCCTCGCGCACGTTGTTGAGCTTGCCGAGGCTGACCTGGGCGGCGGTGATGCGGCCGGCGTCCTTGAGGCGGCCGAGGTGCAGGGCCAGCAGCATCGCCTTGCCCAGCTCGATGGTCATGTCGGCGAGCTTGGCCTGCGTCAGCTGGAACGCGGCCAGCTTGCGCCCGAAGATGTCGCGCTCGCCCGAGTAGCGCAGCGCGGACTCGAGGCAGTCGCGAGCGGCGCCGATGGAGCCGAAGACGATGCCGAACCTCGCCTCGGTCAGGCACGACAGCGGCCCCTTCAAGCCGGTCACCTCCGGCAGCACGGCATCGGCCGGCAGTCGTACGTCGTCCAGCACCAGCTCGCTGGTGACCGATGCCCGCAGCGAGAGCTTGCGCTTGATCTCCGGAGCGCTGAAGCCGGCACTGTCGGTCGGTACGACGAAGCCGCGGATCCCTTCGTCCGTCTGGGCCCATACCACCGCTACGTCGGCGATGGACCCGTTGGTGATCCACATCTTGGAGCCGTTGAGCACCCAGTCGCCCCGTCCGTCAGGCGCGGGGTCGCGCCTGGCCCGGGTGCGCATCGACGCCGGGTCGGAGCCCGCATCCGGCTCGGTGAGGCCGAAGCAGCCGATGGCCTCCCCCGCCGACATGCGTGGCAGCCACTCGTCCTTCTGCTCCGCGGAGCCGTGCTTCCAGATCGCGTACATCGCCAGCGACCCCTGCACCGAGACCAGAGAGCGGACCCCGGAGTCACCGGCCTCGAGCTCGAGACACGCCAGCCCGTACGCCGTGGCGCTGGTGCCCGCGCACCCGTAGCCGGTCAGGTGCATCCCGAGCAGCCCGACCTTGCCGAGCTCGAGGGCGAGCTCTCGAGCGGGCAGCGAGCCCTCGTCGTACCACTGCGCGACGTGCGGCCGGATCTGCTGCTCGACGACGTCGCGCACGGTCTGCTGGATCGCGCGCTCCTCCTCGCCGACGAGGTCGTCAAGGTCGAACAGGTCCAGGGGGCCTGGGCGGTTGGTCACGCGGAGACGCTACAAGCAGACAGCCGTCAGAGGGCAGCACCCGGGTTGAGGATGCCCTGTGGATCCAGCGCGTCCTTGACGCGACGGTTCAGCGCCATCACGTCGGGCCCCAGCTGCTCGGGCAGCGCGGCCCTCTTGGCTCGGCCGACGCCGTGTTCCCCGGTGATCGTGCCGCCCAGGGCGATGGCTGCGCTCATCACGTGGTCGAAGGCGAGCCGAGCACGGCGCTCGGAGTCGGGATCGGTGGCGTCGTAGACGATGTTGGGGTGGGTGTTGCCGTCGCCCGCGTGGGCGACGACGGGGATCTCCACGCCGTGTCGTTCGGCGATCTCGGCGATCGCGTCGAGCAGGTCGGGCAGCAGCGGCACCGGTGCCCCGACGTCCTCCAGCAGCAGGGAGCCGCGTCGCTCGAGCGCCGGAAAGCCGGAGCGGCGGGCCTGCACGAACAGCTCCCCCTCGTCGGGGTCGTCGGTCACGAACACCTCGGCGCCCTGGCCCGCGCAGGCGCTCTCCATCGCGGCCATCTCTGCCGACCGGGCCGCGGCGGGCGCATCCGACTGCGCGATCAGCAGCGCTCCTGCAGTGCGGTCCAGCCCCATCGGCTTGTAGTCCTCGACGGCGTTGACCGTGGCGCGGTCCATCAGCTCGAGCATCGAGGGCCGCAGCACCGCTCGGATCGCGACCACGGCGTCCGCCGCCTGGCGCACTGTCGCGAAGCTCGCCACCAGCGTCGAGCGGGCACCTTGGCGCGGCACCAGCCGCAGGATGACGCGGGTGACGATGCCGAGCGTGCCCTCGCTGCCCACGAAGAGCTTGAGCAGCGGCAGACCGGCGACGTCCTTGATCCGCTTCCCGCCGAGCTCGACCAACGTGCCGTCGGCCAGCACGACATCCAGGCCGAGCACGTAGTCGGTCGTCACGCCGTACTTCACGCAGCACAGACCGCCGGCATTGGTCGCGACGTTGCCTCCGATCGAGCAGATCTCGAACGACGACGGGTCCGGCGGGTACCAGAGGTCGTGCTCGGCAGCCGCACGCTTGACGTCGGCGTTGAACGCCCCCGGCTCCGCGACCGCTACCTGGCTCGCCGGGTCGATCTGGACCGCACGCATCCGCTCGAGGCTGACGACCAGGCATCCGTCGACGGCGCTGGACCCACCTGAGAGCCCGCTGCCTGCCCCGCGGGGCACGATGCCGATGCCGTGCTCGGCGGCCCACCTGACCGCGGTCTGCACCTGGCCGGCGTCCTCGGCGCGTACGACGGCCAGCGGCGTCCCGGCGGACTGGTCGCGCGACCAGTCGAAGCGGTACTTCTCCATCGCGTCCGGCTCGGTCACCACGACGCCCTCCGGGAGCGAGGCGACCAGGTCGTCGATGTTCGTCATGCCGCCCATGATGACCCGGCGAGATGCTCCAGCAGGGCCTCGATCCAGGTCCGCGGGCACCAGCCACTCCTGGTCGCTCACAGCACCTGCCGTGAGGCCAGGGCGTGGAACCGTCCGCCCCGCTCCATCAGGTCGGCGTAGGTGCCGCTCTCCACCAACCGCCCGTCCTCGACCACGAGGATCCGGTCGGCATCGACCATCGTGGAGAGACGGTGGGCCACCACGATCCGGGTCATGCCCAGCTGGGCGAGGTTGTCGGTGACCACGCGCTGCGTGACGTTGTCGAGGGCGCTGGTGGCCTCGTCGAGAAGCAGGATCTTGGGACGCGAGGCCAGCGCGCGGGCGATCAGCAACCGCTGTCGCTGACCGCCCGAGAACGCACCGCCGTTGAGGGTGATCACGGTGTTGAGCTTCATCGGCATGGCGCGGATGTCGTCGGCGAGCGCGACGAGCTCGGCCAGTTCCCAGGCCTCCTGCTCGGTGAGGCTGGTGACACCGCCCAGGTTGTCGTGGATGCTGCCGGGCAGCAGCTGGCCGTCTTGCAGCACGACGCCGAGCTGGCGGCGTACGGACCCCAGGTCCAGCGAGCCGAGCGGGTGGTCGTCGTAGAGCACCGAGCCCTGCTCGGGCTCCTCGAAGCCGAGCAGCAGCCGCAGGATCGTCGACTTGCCACTGCCGCTCGGGCCGGCGATGGCGACCAGCTCGCCGGGCTCGATGCGCAGCGAGATGCCGTCGAGGGCCGGCCGGGCGTCACCGCCGTAGCGGAAGGTGACGTCCACCAGGCGTACGCCGCCCAGCAGCCGCTCCTGGTCGGCCGAGCCGTCGCCGTCGAGACGGTCCTGGGCGAGCTCGAGGCCGCGCGAGAGCACGGGCCTGGTCTGGAGGGCGGCCGAGGCCGCCCCCACCACGGCCGCGATGCCCGTCACGAACAGCGAGTAGGTCATCTGGAAGGCGATGAAGGTGCCGACGTCGATGTGCTCGGGGCCGACCACGGCAGCGGCAGCGATCAGGGCCAGCGTGCCCACCGTCGGCAGCAGCACTGTCACCAGCTGCTGGCGCGTGGTCAGCAGCACCAGGCGGCGGCCGACCGCCGGCGCGAACCTCGTCGCCCACGCCAAGAACGCACGCGACTCCGCCCCGGCCACCCGGATCTTGGGGATGGCGGCGAGCACCTGGAACAAGAACCCGTTGACCGCACCCGTGGCCCGGTCCACCTCGGTCTGCTCCCGGGCGCCCGCCCGTGCGAGCAGCACGGCGAGCACGAACATCACTGCACCGAAGGCCAGCACCAACCCCGCCAGGGCTGCGTCGTAGTGCAGGAGGACCAGTCCGGCGAGCAGGCCGGAGAGCACGGCCGGAAGCATCGCGAGCATCGAGCGGTCGACAGCGTCGCGGGCGCCCTCGATGGTGGCCAGGCGGTTGGTCACGTCGCCGGCGCCGAGCCGGCGGACCAGGCTGACGCGGCTGCGCAGCACCCGTCCCCACAGGCCACGAAGCAGGTCGTAGGACGCGCCCGTCTCGAGCCTGGTCCGCACCGACGCGAGGGCGACCTGCACGGGGAGCATCGCGAGCGCCACCATCACCAGGGTGGCCAGCAGGAACCACAGCCGGCTCCGGTCTCCTTGCGGGACGATCTCGTCGAAGACCACGCCGGAGGCGAAGGGGACGGCCAACCCGGCAGCGGCGAGCACGGCCGCCCAGCCGAGGTAGGCACCGAGCTCGCGTCGCGCCCCCTGGTAGGCGCTGCGTCCCACCGAGCGCTCGTCGACCTCGCCGTCGACGAGGGGCCGCGAGAAGGTGAACGCGGTGTCGAGCAGCCCCCGGGCGACGTCAGCGGTGACCAGGACCGGTGCATCACCGCCCGGGTAGGCCAGCACGCCGCCGGAGGAGTCGGGCAGCAGTGACACGGGCGTGCCATCGGGAAGGAAGCCCAGTGCCGGCTCCACGGCCCGGCGCCACCAGTCCCCGCGCAGGCTGATGCGCCGTGAGAAGCAGCCGGACGCGGTGGCCAGGGCGCGCACCGCCTCGATGCCCTCGAGCGCGCCCAGGCCGCCACGTGGGACCACGGCCTGCATCCCCGATGCGGCGAGCACCCGGGTAGCTGCGACCACGAACTCCGGGGCGTCCTGGGGCAGCACGGGTTCGCGCTCCGCGCGGAGCTCACGCGCCAGCAGCTCGACGCCTCGACGCTCGGCGGCAGCGGCCCGGGCGGTCGCCGTCGCGGCACTGGCTGCCTCACCGATGAGCCGTCGGTCGGCGGCGGCGGCGACAGCGGCCGCCACCGTCGTGGTCAACCAAGCAAGGCCGTCGAGCAGGCCGTGGACGTCAGGCTCCGAGACGGGCGCGCTCCGCAACGCTGCTTCCTCACCGACCTGGAGCGTGATGCGCGGTGCGACCAGCGTCCCGGAGTCCGGGATCCGCTGCCCGCCGACGGTGACCAGCCCCGACGAGACCCACACCCAGGAGACGTCCTCCACGACGGCGCCGGTGCCCGGCGTGAGCGTGGTGGGCAGACCCGTCAGGTAGGCAACGCGGGTGGCCGGCGGGCCCTCGATGTCACGCAGGACGTCACCCAGCACCGTGGCGCTGGTGGCCGCTGCCTCCAGGAGCGCGGTCTCACCAGCGCCGAGATCCAGCTCCTCGAGCCTGCTGCCCAGGTCGCCCGACAGCGCCCAGCGGCGTCCGGCGACGGGCTCCGCCGCGACCACGAGGCCGCCCTCTGGGAACGTCGCCACGGGAGTCCGGACGCCGCCGCGCGACTCGTCGACCAGGAACAAGGTCGCCTCTCCCCCGGTCACCAGCAGCGCCAGACCATCGGGCAGCACCAGCTCGGCGGGCACGACCGACCCCGTCGAGCGGTGCGGTACGCCGGTCACTCGCGCACCAGCCCCGCGTAGTGGCCGTCGAGCGCCAGCAGCTCCTCGTGGGTGCCGCGCTCGACGACCTCGCCCTTGACCATCACCAAGATGAGATCGGCGTCCCGCACGGTCGAGAGCCGGTGGGCCACGACGATGGTGGTGCAGCCCCTCCGCCTCAAGGCGGCCTCCACGGCCGCCTCGGTGTCGGGGTCCAGCGCGCTGGTGGCCTCGTCGAGCACCAGGACGGCCGGGTTGCGCACCAGCGCGCGCGCGATCTCCAGGCGCTGCCGCTGACCGCCGCTCCAGTTGGCACCGCCGTCCTCCATGCGGGACTCGAAGGCGCCAGGACGGGCCAGGATGTCCTCGTAGATCTGGGCGTCCATCGCCGCGCGTGCGAGGTCGTCGTCACGCACGTCGTCGTCCCAGAGCGTCAGGTTCTCGCGCACCGTGCCCGCGAACAGGGCGATCCGCTGCTCGACCATGGCCACCGAGCGCGCGATGACGGGGCTCGGGATCTCGTGACGGAGCCGGCCGTCGAGCAGCACGGTGCCTGCCCACGGCTCGTAGAGCCCCGTCACCAGCCTGACCAGCGTGGACTTGCCGCTTCCGGACGGACCCACGACGGCCACGCGTGCGCCCGGCGTGAGCGCCAGTGAGAAGTCACGGATCAACGGGGGCACGGTCGGCTTGAAACCGAAGGTGACCTCACGCAGCTCCACGGCACCGTCGAGGCGTGCGGGGGTGCCAGCGGCCAGCTCGAGCCGCTGCACGGCCGGGTCGCACGCCGGGTCGACCGGCTCCTCGAAGACGTCGTCGAGGCGACGGACGAGGTTCTGCAGGTGCTGCACCAGCCACGAGAACCCGACCAGCTCGGCCACGGGAGCACCGAACGAGCCGAGCAACGACTGGAAGGCCACCAAGGAGCCCACCTCCAGGCTGCCGTCCATCACCCGCAGACCGCCGACGCACAGCACCCCGGCTGCCACCAGCGACCTCAGCAGGACCGGGACCGAGTCGCTCAGCTGGGCGGCGACGGCCATCCGCTGCCGGGCCTCGTTGACGCGAACCGCACCGCCCTCCCACCGGGCGTAGTAGTCGCTCTCGAGGCCGCCGGCCTTGATGGTCTCCATCGTCACCGCGCCGTAGGCCGTGGTCTGGTTGAGCATGGCCTGCTCCTGGAAGAGCACCTGCGACAGCTGACGCTGGCGGGCCAGCCCCTGCCGGAGGACCACGAGCGTCACTGCGCTCGAGACGATGGCGATCGCGGCCAGCAACGGGTCGATGGCCACCAGCGCCACGCCGTACACCAGCATCATCACCAGACCGACGCCCGCGCTGGCCAGCTTGCCGGTCAGCAGGCTCGCGACCTCGCGGTTGTGCTGGGCACGTAGGGCGAGGTCGGCGACCGACCGCGCCACGAAGTACCTCTCCGGGAGCCGCAGCGCGTGTCGGACGAACCGAGCGGACTCGGCGACGGTCAGTCGGGTGCTCAGGCGCAACAGGATCCGTTGCTGGAACCAGGTCAACCCTGCCTGGGCGAGCACCAGCGCAGCCAGGGCGCCGACGAGCGGCCAGGTGCGGTCGGTGAGCCCCTGGATCAGCACGTCGTCGACGAAGAACTTCGCCACGGCCGCGACCGCGAGGGCCGGCAGGGTCGCCAACAGGCCGATGACGACGACGGCGAGCACCTCCGACAGCACCGGTCGCACGCGCCGCCAGATCCCGGTCAGCCTTGCCGGCGGGGAGCCGCCAGGAGTGAAGTCCGGCCCGGGCCGCAGCGAGAGGCAGAACCGCGAGTAGTCGCGCTGGAACTCCTCGCGGGTGACCCGGCGAGGGCCGGAGGCCGGGTCGTTGAGCCAGGCGTACTTCTCGTCGAGACCCTCGAGCACCAGGAAGTGGGCGCCCTTCCAGAACAAGATGAGGGGGAAGCCGAGGTCGGGCAGCAGCTTGGCGCCGCGCAGGTAGCCCTTGCCGACCAGCCCGTAGGCCTCCGCCGTCTTCACGAGGTCCGACATCGTGGTGCCGTCGCGGGAGGCTCCGCTGCGCTCGCGCAGCTCCTCCAACGGCACCCATCGCCCATAGTGGGCCAGCACCATGCCGAGGGACGCCGCGCCGCACTCGGTCACCTGCATCTGCAGGTACGTCGGCGTCCTCACCCGCGTCGTGGAGCCCACCGGATGTGCGGGCTTCTCGGGTGCCGTGCTCGTGGTGCTCATCAGTCGAAGGCCCGGTCCAGCAAGGTGCGCTGGCCCACCGTGATCGCCGCGACCGCCAGTGTGCCGGTCGCCAGCGGGGCCGAGGGTCCCCGGCCGCCAGCCCACGCGATGCCGGAGGGGGTGTCGGCCTTCTCGAACCTGATCTGCACCTCCCGCAGCGGACCGAGCCGCTGCACGAGCGCCAGCAGGGAGGCGTCGCCGGAGATCTGACGCAGTCGCTGGTCGGTCACCGGCGTCGGGCCGATCGAGTCGACGTGACCCACCGCGCGGCCCTGCTGGTCAGGCAGGACTCCGTTGACCGTGACCGCGACCGTCTGACCCACCGCCAGCCGGGACACGTCGCCCGCGGGGTAGAACGCGATCGCGAGCTGCTCACCGGGCGGGGCGATCCGGACCATGCCCTCGCCGACGCCGGTGATGTCACCCGCGCGCACGTCGACGGAGATCACCAGGCCCGCCACGGGGCTGGAGACGTCCACAGGCTTGCCCGAGGAGGTCTGTACCTCGGCCAGGACCTGGCCCGTCGTGACCTCCTCGCCCTGGCTCACCAGCACCTCGGTGACCAGTCCAGCGACCTCCTGGCCGACGGCGAAGACGCCGTCGTGCGGAGCGACGATGGCCGAGGCGTCCACCACGACCTTCTGCTCGGCCACGGCCGTCCACAGCACGCCCGCCCCGAGGAGCACCGCCAGGCCCAGCACCCCGAGCCACGTACGCCGCGCCGTGTGCCGGAACACGTGGTCGATGTTGTCCAACGGGTTGGCCGAGCCACCCAGGGCTCGCTCGGCGAAGTCCGGGTTGCGCCGCGTCTCGCGGTCCCCCTGCGCGGTCACCCGGGCTCCTCGGCGGCGAAGGTGTAGTGGAAGAACGGCTGCACGAGCGGCTCCCGGGCTGGCCGAGTTGGCGCGTGCAGGACCTCCTTGTGCCACACCGAGAGCGCCTGGGAGAACTCCCCGTCGACGATCAGCACGGCCCTCGGTGAGAGGTTGAGCACCGCGGAGGTCAGGTCGCCCCGGCACACCGGTGGCAGCAGGACGACATCCGGGACGATCCGGCGCGCCACGGACGCCGGTAGGGAGGGTCCCAGGAACGCAACGAGCGCGCGGCCACGCTCCCCCGGACTGTCCCGCACGATGTGAGATCCCAGCCGATCGCCGCCGTGGGGTCAAGGACGCCGTCAGCGCGACGGCTCGACGATCTTCCAGTACGAGTCCTTGCGCCTGATCCGGCCATCGTCGGCCAGGTCGAACAGGTCGCAGCCGCGGACACTGACTCGCTCGCCGTCGGGCGTCGTCCCGGTGAGCAGCCAGCGCGAGACACCGCGGTTGCCGCTGATCCAGTGCTCGTCCTCGCCATAGTGCACGTCGGGTAGTCCACGAAAGCGCTGGGCCAGCCCCTCGCGCACCTCGGCCGGACCGGTGAAGCGAGTGCCCCACTCGCTCGCGCCGCGCGGAGTCTCCAGCACGCAGTCCTCGCTGAAGAAGGTCATGATGTGGTCGAGGTCGTGGGCGTTGAAGGCGGCCAGGAGATCGGTGAGCACGTCGATGTCCGCTGTGGTCATCTCGGTATCTTCCGCCCGCGGGCACCCGAAGCGGTACTTCCACCGATGAGCAGCGCGGAGCCGCCCCCGTGGCGGGATCCCCGGATGTCCGGGTATCCCGTCACTGGTGACCCCCACGGCTTCCGGAATGCCCTCGTTCGGCGTCCGCCAGGGTCACAAGTGCAGCGAGCGGGAGGTCACCGGGCACGAGGCGAGGCGGGCGATAGTCTGCCCCGGTGCCTGAGATCAAGCCTCTCCACAAGGTCCTGATCGCCAACCGCGGCGAGATCGCCGTGCGCGTCATCCGTGCCTGCAAGGACGCCGGGATCGGGTCCGTCGCGGTGTACGCCGACCCCGACCGCGACGCGTTGTTCGTGCGGCTCGCCGACGAGGCGCACAGCCTCGCGGGTGCGACACCGGCCGACTCCTACCTCGACATCGCCAAGATCATCGCGGTGGCCGAGAAGTCCGGAGCCGACTCGGTGCACCCGGGCTACGGCTTCCTCGCCGAGAACGCCGGCTTCGCGCAGGCCGTCATCGACGCGGGCCTGACCTGGATCGGGCCGTCGCCCGAGGCCATCGACGCGCTGGGCGACAAGGCCAAGGCCAAGCACATCGCCCAGAAGGCCAACGCCCCGCTGGCGCCCGGCACCAAGGACCCTGTCAAGGACGCCGACGAGGTCGTCGAGTTCGCCAAGGCCAACGGCCTGCCCGTTGCGATCAAGGCGGTCTTCGGCGGTGGCGGACGCGGGCTCAAGGTCGCGCGCACGCTGGAGGAGATCCCCGAGCTCTACGAGTCGGCGGTGCGCGAGGCGGTCGGCGCGTTCGGCCGCGGCGAGTGCCTGGTGGAGAAGTTCCTGGACCGTCCGCGTCACGTCGAGACCCAGTGCCTGGCCGACCAGCACGGCAACGTCGTGGTCGTCTCGACGCGCGACTGCTCGCTCCAGCGCCGCCACCAGAAGCTCGTCGAGGAGGCACCCGCGCCGTTCCTCACCGACGACCAGGTCGCGCGCCTCTACGAGTCCAGCAAGGCGATCCTGCGCGAGGCGGGCTACGTCGGGGCCGGCACGTGCGAGTTCCTCGTCGCCAAGGACGGCACCATCTCCTTCCTCGAGGTCAACACCCGTCTCCAGGTCGAGCACTGCGTGTCCGAGGAGGTCACCGGCATCGACCTGGTGCGCGAGATGTTCCGCATCGCGGCCGGCGAGGAGCTCGGCTACGACGACCCCGAGATCCGCGGCCACTCGATCGAGTACCGCATCAACGCCGAGGACGGCGGCCGCAACTTCATGCCGGCCCCCGGCACGCTCTCGGCCTGGCAGCCGCCGCACGGCCCCGGCGTACGCCTCGACGGAGGCTACGAGAACGGCGAGACCATCCCCGGCTCGTTCGACTCCCTGATCGCCAAGCTCATCATCACCGGCCGTGACCGCACCCAGGCGCTGGAGCGCTCGCGCCGCGCTCTCGCGGAGTTCGTGGTCGACGGCATGCCCACCGTCATCCCCTTCCACCGGGCCGTCGTCGACGACCCGGCCTACGTCGGGGCATCGAACCCCAGTGGGGAGGGCTCCTTCGAGGTCTACACGACCTGGATCGAGACCGACTTCGACAACCAGATCCAGCCCTACTCCGGTGAGACCGCCGAGGCCGACGACCCCGGCGAGCGGCAGCGGGTCACCGTCGAGGTCGGGGGCAAGCGACTCGAGGTGGTGCTACCGGGCGGCCTGGGTGGTCTGGCTGCACCCGCTGGTGGAGGCGCCGCCAAGCCGAAGCGCTCGGCGAGCAAGAAGGCGGGCGCCGCGGCCTCCGGCGACGCCGTGACCAGCCCGATGCAGGGCACCATCGTCAAGGTCGCCGTCGAGGAGGGCCAAAGCGTCGCCGAGGGCGACGTCGTCGTCGTGCTCGAGGCGATGAAGATGGAGCAGCCGCTCAAGGCCCACAAGGCCGGCACCGTCACCGGCCTGGCCGCCGAGGTCGGTGCCACGGTCACCAACGGCGCGGTGATCTGCGAGCTGAAGGACTGAGCGCCGAGCTCGACGGGAGCTGCTGGACAAGCGTCGTCGTAGGGTCGTGGCATGGATCCAGCGCCCCGGCTGCGCGACCCCCGCGAGCGCGTCAGCCCGAGGGCCAAGTTGATGTGGATGCTCGGCGGGGTGGTCCGTGCCGTCGTCTTGATGGCGGTCCTGCTGGTCACCTCGCTCGCCTTCGACTGGTACGACCTGCAGTGGTGGATGCCGGTCGTGCTCGGCGTCGTCACGCTCGCGGCCGCCGTCCTGATTCCCCAGTGGCGCTATGCCGTGCACCGCTGGGAGGTCACTGACACCGCGGTCTACACCCAGACCGGATGGTGGCGACGTGAGCGCCGGATCGCGCCGATGTCGCGCATCCAGACCGTCGACTACGTCGAGGGTGCGATCGCCCGGCTGTTCGGTCTGGCGTCCGTCACCGCCACGACCGCATCCGCCGCGGGCGCCCTGGAGATCGCCGGACTCGACCGCGACCGGGCGCGCAGCCTCGTCGACGAGCTGACCCTCAAGGCCGATGCGAACCCGGGCGACGCCACGTGACCCAACCCGAGGTCCAGCCCGAGGTCCAGCCGACGAACCCGTACGCCGACGCGCGGCCCGACTTCCTGGTCGACCACCGCGAGTGGCAGCGGCTGGACCCCATGATGCTGTTGGTCCACCCGATCAGGGAGGTGCTGCGGTTCCTGCCGGCCCTGATCGGCCTGCTGCTCGCCGGGTCCGCCTCGGGAGGCGGACAGTGGTGGTGGAACGTGCTGGCCATCGGCGGGCCGGTCGCCCTCGGCATCGCGAGGTACCTGACGACCAGCTTCCGGATCTCCGAGGGGCGCGTCGAGCTGCGGCGCGGCCTGCTCAACAAGCACGTGCTGTCCACGCCGATCGACCGCGTCCGCACCGTCGACATCACCGCGTCGCCGATCCACCGCGTCCTCGGGCTGACCACGGTGCGGATCGGCACCGGCACGGCCTCCAAGCAGGGCGAGGACGAGCTCGCCCTCGACGGCATCAGAGCCCGCGCCGCCGAGCTGTTGCGCACCGACCTGCTGCACCGCACCGCCTCGCCGGAGGAACGCCAGGCCGCCACCTCGCCGGACAACGCGGTCGTCGTGGCGGGGTTCGAGCCGCGTTGGCTGTGGTACGCACCCTTCACCAGCTCCGGCCTGGTCATCGCCGCGGCCGTTCTCGGCGGTGGCAGCCAGATCCTCGACGCGAGCGGGCTCTGGGACCACTTGCGCCTCGATGCAGCCGCGGAGAACGTGGCCGGACTCTCGGTGCTGGTCCTCGTCCCCGTCATCGCGGTCGGACTGCTGCTCGTGGCCTCGGTCCTCGCGGTGGGTGGCTACCTGGTGACCAACTTCGGCTTCACCGTCACCTACACCAGATCCGACCATGCTTGGCACCTTCGCCGCGGCCTGTTCACCACGCGCGAGACCAGCATGGACGCCAACCGCTTGCGGGGGGTCAACCTCGTCGAGCCCCTCGGGCTTCGGCTGGCCCGCGGCGCTCGCCTCTCGGCGATCGTCACCGGTCTCAACCGTGAGCAGCAGGGCTCGTCGACGGTCGTGCCCCCGGCGCCCGAGGGCGTCGCGCACCACGTCGCCGCCCAGATCCTCGGCACCACCGACCCACTCCTCGCCCCGCTCGTCGAGCACGGGCGGGCCGCCGTACGCCGCCGCTACACGCGGGCCCTCGCCGTTCCACTGCTCCTGAGCGCTGCGCTGGTGACCCTGGTGCTGCTGGCCGACGTACCTGCCGACGTGCTGTGGCTCTCGCCGCTCGCGCTGGCGGTGGGTGCCGGGCTCGGGGTCGACCGGGCACGCGGCCTCGGGCACGCCCTCGTGCCGCGCCAGCAACCCGGCCACCTGGTCGCCCGCTCGGGCAGCCTGATGCGGCGTCGCGTCATGCTCGAGGCGCCCGCGATCATCGGCTGGACGATGACCGCGACCTGGTTCCAGCGCCGCGTCGGCCTGACCACCCTGGTCGCCACCATGGCCGGCGGCCGGCAGGCCGTGGAGGTGCTCGACGTGCCCGAGGCGGAAGGTACGGCGGTGGCGCGCGACGCCGTACCCGGGCTGGTGGACCAGTTCCTCGTCACCGGTTGAGGGAGTCGCGGTAGCGCGGCCTCCTCATCCTGCGGGACGCAGACTTCGGCGTGACCCAGCGTCGGTAGCCTGCGGGCCATGTTCTCCAAGGTGCTCGTGGCCAACCGGGGCGAGATCGCCATCCGCGCGTTCCGGGCTGCCTACGAGCTGGGTGCCCGCACGGTGGCGGTGTTCCCCAACGAGGACAGGTGGTCCGAGCACCGGCTGAAGGCCGACGAGGCCTACGAGATCGGGCAGCGCGGGCACCCCGTGCGCGCCTACCTCGACCCCGACGCGATCGTCGCGGTCGCGGTGCGCGCGGGAGCCGACGCGGTCTACCCCGGCTACGGCTTCCTGTCGGAGAACCCGCGTCTCGCCGAGGCCTGCGCCAACGCCGGCATCACGTTCGTGGGTCCGAGCGCCGAGGTGCTGACGCTGACCGGCAACAAGGCGAGCGCCATCGCGGCGGCCAAGGCGGCCGGCGTACCCACCCTCGCCTCGGTGCCGCCGAGTGCGAACGTCGACGAGGTGGTCGAGGCGGCGAGCTCACTGCCCTACCCGCTGTTCGTGAAGGCGGTCGCGGGCGGCGGCGGCCGCGGCATGCGGCGCGTGGACGACCCGAAGGACCTGCGCGAGGCCGTCGAGACCTGCATGCGCGAGGCCGAGGGCGCCTTCGGCGACCCGACGGTGTTCGTCGAGCAGGCGGTGGTGGACCCTCGCCACATCGAGGTGCAGATCCTCGCCGACAAGCAGGGCAACGTCATGCACCTGTTCGAGCGCGACTGCTCGGTGCAGCGGCGCCACCAGAAGGTCGTCGAGATCGCGCCGGCCCCCAACTTCGACCCTGAGCTGCGCGAGCAGATCTGCGCCGACGCGGTGAGATTCGCGCGGCACATCGGTTACCAGAACGCCGGCACCGTGGAGTTCCTCGTGGACCCGGCGGGCAACTACGTCTTCATCGAGATGAACCCGCGGATCCAGGTCGAGCACACCGTCACCGAGGAGATCACCGACGTCGACCTCGTGCAGTCGCAGCTGCGCATCGCGTCGGGTGAGACCCTCGAGGACCTCGGCCTGAGCCAGGACACCGTGCAGATCCGCGGCGCCGCGCTGCAGTGCCGGATCACCACCGAGGACCCCGCCAACAACTTCCGGCCCGACACCGGTCGCATCACGACCTACCGCTCCCCCGGTGGCGCGGGCATCCGGCTCGACGGCGGCACGACCTACACCGGCGCCGAGATCAGCCCGCACTTCGACTCGATGCTGGCCAAGCTCACCTGTCGCGGCCGCACCTTCGACAAGGCCGTCGAGCGCGCCCGCCGGGCGCTGGCGGAGTTCCGCATCCGCGGCGTCTCGACCAACATCGCGTTCCTGCAGGCGCTGCTCGACGAGCCGGACTTCTACGCCGGCCGCGTGACCACGTCGTTCATCGAGACCCACCCCGAGCTGCTGACGGCGCGGGCCAGCGGCGACCGCGGCACCAAGCTCTTGACCTACCTCGCCGACGTCACGGTCAACCAGCCCCACGGCCCGGCGCCGGTCAGCATCGACCCGGTCACCAAGCTGCCCGACGTCGACCTCGCCGCGCCCGCTCCCGACGGCACGCGCCAGGCCCTGCTCTCGCTCGGTCCGAAGGCGTTCGCCCAGGCACTGCGCGACCAGGACCGCGTCGCCGTCACCGACACGACGTTCCGCGATGCCCATCAGTCGCTGCTGGCCACCCGCGTGCGTACCCGCGACCTGCTCGCCGTCGCCGGACACCTCGCCCGCACCACCCCGCAACTGTGGTCGCTGGAGGCGTGGGGCGGGGCGACGTACGACGTGGCGTTGCGCTTCCTGAGCGAGGACCCGTGGGAGCGCCTGGCCAAGCTCCGCCAGGCGACGCCCAACATCTGCCTCCAGATGCTGCTGCGCGGTCGCAACACCGTGGGCTACACGCCGTACCCCACAGCCGTCACCGACGCCTTCGTCGAGGAGGCGGCGGCCACCGGCATCGACGTCTTCCGGATCTTCGACGCCCTCAACGACGTCGAGCAGATGCGCCCGGCGATCGAGGCCGTGCTCGCGACCGACACGACGGTCGCCGAGGTCGCGCTGTGCTACACCGGCGACCTGTCCGACCCGGCCGAGAAGCTCTACACGCTCGACTACTACCTCGGTCTCGCCGAGAGGATCGTCGCCTCGGGCGCGCACGTGCTGGCGATCAAGGACATGGCCGGCGTGCTCCGGGCACCCGCCGCGCGAACCCTCGTGACGGCCCTGCGCCGGGAGTTCGACCTGCCCGTGCACCTGCACACGCACGACACCCCCGGTGGCCAGCTCGCCACCCTCCTCGCGGCGATCGACGCCGGGGTGGACGCCGTCGACGCCGCGACCGCGTCGATGTCCGGCACGACGTCGCAACCGGCGCTCTCGTCGCTGGTCTCGGCGACCGACCACTCGCCACGCGAGACAGGACTGTCCCTCCAGGCGGTCTGCGACCTGGAGCCCTACTGGGAGGCCGTGCGCCGCGTCTACGCACCGTTCGAGTCGGGCCTGCCCGCGCCCACGGGTCGCGTCTACACCCATGAGATCCCGGGCGGCCAGCTCTCCAACCTGCGCCAGCAGGCCATCGCTCTCGGCCTCGGCGAGAAGTTCGAGCAGATCGAGGACATGTACGCCGCGGCCGACCGCATCCTGGGCCACATCGTGAAGGTGACCCCGTCGTCCAAGGTGGTCGGCGACCTGGCCCTGCACCTCGTGGCGGTCGGCGCCGACCCCGAGGAGTTCGCCGAGAACCCCCAGCGCTTCGACATCCCCGCCTCGGTGATCGGCTTCCTCCACGGCGAGCTCGGCGACCCGCCCGGTGGCTGGCCGGAGCCGTTCCGCACCCGCGCCATCGAGGGGCGCCCGTGGGAGCCGCCGTCGGGCGAGCTGACCGACGAGCAGACCGCTGGCCTGGCGGCCGATCGCAGGCACACCCTCAACGAGCTGCTCTTCCCCGGGCCGACCAAGGACTTCAAGGAGGTGCGGGCGACCTACGGCGACGTGTCGGTGCTGTCGTCCATCGACTACCTCTACGGCCTGCGCCAAGGCGTCGAGCACCAGGTCGAGCTCGACGAGGGCGTGACGATCTTCCTCGGCCTGCAGGCGATCTCGGAGCCCGACGAGCGCGGATACCGCACGGTGATGGCCCTGATCAACGGCCAGCTGCGCCCGATCAGCATCCGCGACCGCAACGTCTCGACGGCCGTCGCGGCTGCCGAGAAGGCCGACCCCCACGAGCCCGGCCATGTCGCTGCGCCGTTCCAGGGTGCGGTCACGGTGGTGGTCGAGAAGGGCGAGGAGGTCGAGGCCGGCCAGACCATCGCCACGATCGAGGCGATGAAGATGGAAGCCGCCATCACCGCCCCCCGCGCGGGCACGGTCGAGCGCCTCGCCTTCGCCGGCACCCAGACCGTCGACGGCGGCGACCTGGTGCTGGTCCTGGGATAGCCGCTTGGCTGGTGGGTCGTCCTCGGCCGCTAGGGCGATCCGGTCACCACGCGCAGCACCCGGTCATCGCCCTGGTCGAACTCGCCGCGCCCGTCCCGGTTGCTGGTCGTGATCCACAGCGAGCCGTCGGGGGCGACCTGCACGTTGCGGAGCCGTCCGTAGTCGCCCGCGAGCAGCGCGACCGGCTTGCCAACGCCCTCGTCGGTCAGCGGTACGCGCCACAGGCGCTGCCCCCTCAGCGCACCGACGTACAGGCCGCCGTCGAGGTAGGCCAGGCCCGACGGGCTGGCCTCGTCGGTGGCCCAGGTGAGCAAGGGGTCGACGTACTGAGGCTCGCCGCCCTTGCCTTCGACCTCCGGCCAGCCGTAGTTGGCTCCTGGCCGGATCAGGTTGACCTCGTCGAAGGAGTTCTGGCCGAACTCGGTGGCGTACATGCCGCCGTTCTCGTCCCAGGCCAGGCCCTGCACGTTGCGGTGGCCCATCGACCAGACGAGCGAGTGGGGATCGGGGTTGGCCGGCGAGAGCGGCGGCTGACCCGTCGTCGTCATCCGCAGGATCTTGCCGTTCAGGCTCGCGGGGTCCTGGGCGCGGGCGGGAACACCGGCGTCACCCACCCCGGCGTACAGCTGTCCGTCCGGACCGAACGCCAGCCCTCCCCCGTCGTGGTTGCTCGCCTTGGCGATGCCGTCGAGGATCACCTGCAGGCCGTAGATCCCAGAGCCGTCTGGATCGAGGTGGAACCGCACGATGCGGTTGTCGGCCTCGGCCGTGAGGTAGGCGTAGACGAACGCGTGGCCGGAGTGGATGAAGAGCGGGTCCAACGCGAGGCCGAGCAGCCCACCTTCACCGTCAGGCGCGACACCCGGGACGGTCCCGACGAGGGTCCGGTCGCCGCCCTCGGATGACAGCCGGTAGATCCGGCCAGTCTCGCGCTCGCCGACGAGCGCGTCCCCGTCGGGCAGGAACGTCAACCCCCACGGCACCTCGAGCCCGGTCGCCAGCACCTGCGCCGCGCCGTCCCCGTGATCGACGCTGGAGCAGCGAGACAGGCCGACCGCGCCGGCCAGCACAGCAAGCCCGACCGCGAAGACCACGCGAGCCCACCGCCCCATGACCTGAAGTGTCGCGCAGCGCCTTACAGGCGATCCAGGAACGCCAGCGTGCGTTCGGTCACCAGCGCAGCTGCCTCGGCGTCGTACGACGGGAGGCTGCTGTCGGTGAACAGGTGCTGCTCGCCCGGGTAGACGAACAGCTCGGCGCGCTCGGCTCCGAGGAGAGCGACCGCTTCGTCGGCGAAGGGCCGGTCCTCCCCGAAGTACTCGTCGCCCTCGGCCCCGTGGATCTGCAGCGGTACGCCGTCGGGGAAGGGACCGACCGCCCACTCGCCGGCGATCGGCATCGCCGACTCGAGCATCAGCAGGCCCCGGGCTCCCGGGCGCTTGACGGTCAGCTGCAGAGCCGGCGGGACGCCGTAGGAGATGCCGGCGTAGACGAGGTCGTCGGGCAGGTCGTCGACGGCAGCGTTGACGCGCTCGTCGATCGCCCCCTCCTCCAGTGACCTGGTGTAGGCGAACCCCGACTCGATCGAGTCGAAGATCTGCCCGTCGAAGAGGTCGGGCGTGTGCACGGTGTGCCCTCCTGCCCGCAGCTGGTCGGCGAACGCCCGGACGCCCTCGGTCAGACCTTGGATGTGGTGGAACAACAGCACCTCGGCCACGCCTACACTCCTCGTCGTACGACTGTCATCGAATGATCCAACAATCTAGAATGTTCTGACAATGTCGGTCAACCCGCCCCCTCAGATCCCGGACTACGACCTCGACGAGATGGTCGTGGTCGCGGCGCCCGTGCAGCTGCGCGCGCTGGCCGACGCGTTGCGTGGCACGCTGCTCGAGCTGCTGCTCGAGCGGGCGGCGACGGTGACCGAGCTGGCGGAGGCGGTCCAGCGACCCAAGAGCACCGTCGCCTACCACGTCAACCAGCTGGTCGACGCCGGCCTGCTCAAGGTGGTGCGCACCCAGCGGGTGCGCGCGATCGAGGAGCGCTACTACGGCCGGGTCGCCCGCACCATCTACATCGGCGCGCTCTCCTCCGACGAGGACATCGCGATGGTCGCCAACATCGACGGCCTCGCCACGGCCTACGGCGAGTCACGCCGGGCCAAGGACGCCGACGACCTCCGCTGCACGCTCGTGCATGCCCGGATCCCGATCGAGGACGTGCGGGCCTTCTGGGCCGAAGTACAGGAGGTCGCCCGCAGGTTCGCCCAGATCCCGAGGTCCGGCGACCAGGTCTACGGCTTCGTCGCCGGCCTCTACCCCACCGACGCCCCCACCCTCCCCGAACCCCCCTCACCGCCAGCTTCTTGAAACGCACCCGCGGGTTGCAGGGAGTCGCGACGGTCCTTGCGTTCCTAGAACCGCACCGTCACCTCGACGCTGATCTCGTCGCCGACCGTGATCGCGGCGGGCCGGCGCACGGCGTCCTTGAGCGGCAGCAGGTACCCGCCGTCCTTGGGGAACAGCGAGGTCTCGAACTCCACCTCGCCGATCCGCGCGGTCACCGGGATCACGCCCCAGCCGTACGTCGCGACCTGCCGCACCTCGTGCACATCCTCGGCCGCCTCCTCGGTCAGCGGGAGGTAGTAGTACGGCGCCGGGCCGCGCCACTCGATGACGGTCCCGGTGAAGCTCAGCTCGAGCACGCTCAGATCCCCTGCTCGATCACGGCGAGGTCCCGCTCGGCGTACATCCGGTGCCACCACTCCTCGTTGAGCACGACGAGCAGGCACTGACGGACCTCGAGCCGGTCGCCTTCCGGAGGCCAGCCCGGCCCGACCAGCGGGTCGGAGGTCTGGCCGAGCCGCTCGTCGGTCAGGTCGTCGACCACCCGGCGGACGAGTGCCATCGCGTCCTGGCGCAGGGCCAGCGCCTGGTCGAGCGACGGACGGGCCTCCCTGTCGTGTGGCACGCCCTCGGTCGGCCGCATCTGGTCCCACGGCAGCGAGAGTGCGTGCCACGGGCTCGGGTCACCGAGGATGCCGCGCCCGACCCACGACTCGGTCGCGAACGCCAGGTGCCGCAACGTCTGGACGAACGACCACTCGCCGTCGACGGACTCGTGCACCTGCTCTGGCGCGAGCCGACGGGCCCGGTCGACGGTGAGGTTCCAGAGGCGCTGGTTGATGTCCCACGCGTCGCGGAACCCGTCGGCGGTGACCGGGCGGAACTTCGGCTTGTCGGGATACATCCGGTCCAGCTCGGCGTCGACCAGCGGTGCCACGTCGACGCCGTTGATCACCAGGTTCTTGATCTCGCCGCTGATCGTGGTGTCGGAGATCTCGACGCCCCGCATCGTCACCCGGTGGAGGTCGGCGTTGTCGATGCGTGAGCCGTTGAGCAGCACCATGTCGAAACTCGAGCCCTGCAGGTCCGCACGTTCGAACCTCGACCCCGTCAGGTCCTGGAAGCCTTCGGTCATGCCTCCCACGCTAGGGGGTGATCCGGACGAACGCCGTCCGGTGACCAGCACGCCGGGTACGGGCCGGCCCGTCGCGACCTGAGCCGCTCAGCTCACCTTGAGGACGAACCAGCTCGACCGGAGCCCCACCCGCAGACGGAAGTCCTCCCCGGTCGTCTGCACGCTGCCGCCGGTGCCGGTCAGGGTCATCTTCAGCACCCGTCCGCCGAGGTCGCCGTGCCCGTCTCGCGTGTCGATCGAGATCTTGGTCAGGGAGCCGATCGCCGGGTAGTTGCGCTCGACGTTGCCGGCGGTCAGCGGCACGTCGTGCCAGGTGCCGACCTTGTTGCCCGACCACCCGTCGTACGGGTCGGCCTTGGCCACCAGGTAGGGCTGCGAGCCGGCCACGGTCCAGCCACCGTTGCTCGAGGAGAACTGCGTGAACGCCGGCTTGCCTGCCCCGTCGAGCCGCACGGAGAAGCGCGTGGCCGCGATGGCGGTGTCGGTCGAGGCGTACTCGGCGCTGAAGCCGCCATAGACCTGGCAGGAGGTGGTGTCGCAGATCTGGTAGAGCTTCGAGGACGGCGTACTGCGGTCCCACGCTGCGTAGGTGCGCGCCGCGATCGCCTGCGCCTCCAGCGCCGCCTGGTGCCAGCTCGGGAAGGTCTCGCGCGGCACCACGCCCCGCAGGTAGCTCTCCAACGGCACGCGGTTGACGGTGATCCGCTTGGCCCTGCCCGGCCTCGGAGCGCGGGAGGCGAGCCCGCCGCGGTAGGCAACGTTGCCCGTCGCGAGCACCAGCGTCACCGGAGCGCCCCCGGCGGTGAACTCGGCGTCGCCGCCGAGGGTGCGCCACCTGACCCAGCCGCCGCGGTAGAACGACACGACGGTCTTGGTGCCCGAGCCGGCCTTGAGCCGCCAGCGACGGGTGTTCCTGTCCGGCAGCACGATCTTCTTCTTGGTGACGAGGTCGCGCACCGCGAGGCCCGGTCGACGCAGCACGGTGAGCACGTTGTCGCGGTCGCCGGAGATCCAGACCTTGACCTGGCCCTTGGCCTGACCCGCCGTCGTACCGGGGTAGTAGAAGTCCATGATCTGGGCGCTCGTGAGGCCCTGCAGGGCGGCGCCCTCGGAGCCGTACTGCGACATCCCGCGGCCGTGCCCGTAGCCGAAGCCGTCGACCTTGATCGTCGATCCCGCGCCGATCGTCCAGACCTCGGCCGCTTGGGCGGCCGGCGCAGCAGCGACTGCACCGGGTACGGCGCCCAGCGCGAGCGCCGTACAGCTCAGGAGGGCGAGTGGGATGACGAGGTGTGAGGTCCGAGGCATGTCGAGTGAGAGTAGCCAGCGGGCCCCGAAGTTCGGCCCGGAGCCGGGCCCCGTGACTCAGTCGGGCAGCTCGCAGCTCTTCTCGACCTCGACCTGGCGGCAGGTGTCGGTGCCCCGGCCGCCCTCGGCGGTGTCTTGTCCGAGACCGCCGTAGAGCCGGTCGTCGCCCGGGCCGCCCTTGAGGGTGTCGTCGCCCGTCGTGGCGACGACACGGTCGTCGCCGCCGGACATCGTGGCCACGATGCTGCCGCCGTTGCTCATCATCACGGTCTCTGCGGCCGCGGTGCCGATCACGAACCACCGCAGGATCGCGGAATAGGCGTTGTCGAGGGTCAGCGTCTCGACGGCCTTGACGATGCCGCAGCTGTCACCGCTGACCTTGCGCAACCCGAACGCGCCACTGCGCAGGTCGGCGTCCAGCTTGCCGATGCGCACCGACCTCTTCACCGTCGGCACGACCTCGTCGGCGCCGACGCCGCCGTCGAGGTTGATGCAGGCCGCGGAGGTGATGTCGGTCAGGGTGAACACGTCGTCGCCGGGACCGCCGAGCAGCGTCACCGGTCCGGCTGAGGGACGGTCCAAGGTGATCAGGTCGCCGGCCCGGCCGCCGTCGAGCATGTCGTGACCGGCGTAGGACATCAACTCGTCGTTGCCGAGGCCACCGCGCAGGATGTCGTCGACGCTCGTGTCGGAGACCAGCCCGTCGACCAGGACGTCGCGTCCCGGACCGCCGTCGATCTCGTCGCGGCCACCGCGGCCGAGGATCTGGTCGTCCCACGGGGAGCCGATGACCCGGTCGCCCTGCTCGGAGCCGAGGACGGTGAGGTACGGGTGCTTCTCGAGGATGTCGTTGCCCTCTCCAGTGGCTCGTCCGCGGTGGCGCGGCGTGCCGAGGGTGATCGTCATCTTGAACTTCGCGCCCTTGTAGGACAGGCGGTCGCGCTCGACCGACCCGAAGGCCAGCTGGCGCGGGTCGTAGCCCAGGTCGATGAGGTCGTCGCCCTTGCCGCCCTCGATGACGTCGCCGACGACGAGCCGCTCGCCGTCGCTGTTGCGCGTCTCGGAGCGTCCGTCGAGACCGCCGAAGAGCTTGTCGTCGCCGCGGCCGCCGTCGATGAAGTCGCGGCCGCCGCCTCCGCAGATGATGTCGTTGCCGTCGCCACCTTGGATGCGGTCGTCGCCGTCGAGGGCCGCGATCACGTCCATGGCCGGGGTGCCCTTGATGACGTCGGGACCGTTGGTGCCGACGATGGTCGCCACCCGTCCCTTGCACTTCATCGCCTTCGCGGCACGAGTCGGCGCTGCGTCGGCGACGCCGAGGACACCGGGAAGCACCAGGAGGGCGCCTACGAGCGAGATCACCGATGCGGACGTGACAACTCTGCTGACCGGCTTCATCGCTTCATGGTGAGGCCATCGCCAGCGTGAGGCGAGCCCGACTCGCGGTGAGTGAGCGTTGGTTTGGGCCGGCCGACTCCTGCTCACCGGTTCTCGGGCCTCACATCCGGTGCATCCGCCTCGCCGCCTCGGCGACCGAACCGCTCATCGACGGGTACACCGTGAACGCGTGGGCGAGCTGGTCGGCGGTGAGGCGTTCGGCCACCGCGAGGGTCACCGGATGGATCAGCTCGCTCGCGCGGGGAGCGACGATCACGCCCCCCTCGATCACGCCGGTGCCGGGCCGGCAGAAGAGCTTCACGAAGCCGTCCTGGACGCCTTGCATCTTGGCGCGGGCGTTGCCCGCGAGCGGGAGGGTCACCTGGTCGGCCTGCACCTCGCCCGCGTCGACGGCCCGCTGTGACCACCCCACGGTCGCGATCTCCGGCGAGGTGAACACGTTCGAGGACACCTGCCCGAGGTCGAGCGGAGCGACGGCGTCGCCGAGCGCGTGCCACATGGCGATCCGGCCCTGCATCGCGGCCACCGAGGCGAGCATGAGCACACCGGTGCAGTCGCCCGCCGAGTAGACGCCCCTCGTCGTCGTGCGGGAGACGCGGTCGACCTGCACGAACCCGCCGTCGTCGAGGTGGACGCCGGCCTCCTCGAGGCCGATACCGGATGTCTTGGGCACCGAGCCGAGAGCCAGGATGCAGTGGGAGCCCTCGACCGTGCGGCCGTCGGTGAGCGTGACCACGACGGAGTCTCCGTGGCGCTCGACCGACGCCATCCGCGACCTGGAGAGCACGCTCATGCCGCGCCGGGTCAGCACGTCCTCCAGCACCGCCGCGGCGTCGGCGTCCTCGCCGGGCAGCACGCGGTCACGCGAGGACACGAGGGTGACGGGGATGCCGAGTGCGAGGTACGCCGAGGCGAGCTCGGCGCCCGTCACACCGGACCCGACGACGACCAGGTGCGAGGGCACCTCGTCGAGGTCGTAGACCTGTTCCCAGGTGAGGATCCGCTCGCCGTCGGGCTGCGCGGTGGGCAGGGTGCGCGGCGCGGCGCCGGTCGCGACCAGCACGACGTCGGCCCGCAGCACGGTCTCCTTGCCACTGGTGTCCACGAGGACACGGTCTGCGCCCGCCAGCTCACCGAGGCCCTGGACGACGTCGACGCCTTCCTTGGCCAGCCGGGTCGCGATGTCGGCGGACTGGTCGGCCGCGAGCTTCTTGACGCGGCGGTTGACCTTGCCCAGGTCGACGGTGACCGTCGTCGCCGCGTCGCCGTCGGGGTCGGTGAGCCGCACGCCGAGCTCCTGCGCACCCGCCACCTCGGTCATCAGGTCCGACGTGGCGATCAGGGTCTTGCTGGGCACGCAGTCGGTCAGCACCGCTGAGCCGCCGATGCCGTCGGAGTCGACCACCGTGACGGTGGCGCCAAGCTGCGCGGCGACGAGGGCCGCTTCGTATCCTCCTGGCCCACCGCCGACGACGACCACCCGCTGCGGGGACCGCTCCATCAGTGTCCTTCCGGGGTCTCGAGACGGTTGCTGGCGCAACCTCCTCGACCAACGAGATGTCAGAGGTTGATCATGTGGCCGGCGATGCCGTGCACGGCTTCCTTGACCGCCTCGGTGAGCGTCGGGTGGGCGAACACGTTGCGCGAGACCTCGTCGGCCGTGAGGTCCCACTGCTGGGCCAGCGTCAGCACCGGCAGCAGCTCGGTGACCTCCGGGCCGATCATGTGGGCGCCGAGGATCTCGTTGTACTTCGCGTCGGCCACGACCTTGACGAACCCGACTGCGTCGCCCATGCCCTGTGCCTTGCCGCTGGCGCTGAACGGGAAGGTGGCCGTCTTGACGTCGTACCCCTTCTCCTTGGCCTGGGCCTCGGAGTAGCCGAACGACCCGATCTGGGGCTGGCAGTAGGTCGCCCGCGGCACCATGTCGAAGTTGATCGGCATCGTCTCGGCGCCGGCGATCGTCTCGGCGGCCACGATGCCCATCGCCTCGGCCACGTGGGCGAGCATGAACTTCCCGGTCACGTCGCCGATGGCGTAGACGTTCGGCACGTTGGTGCGCATGTAGTCGTCGATGGCGATCGCGCCGCGCTCGGTCGTCTCGACGCCGATCGCCTCGAGGCCGTAGCCCTGCAGCCGCGGCGCGAACCCGAAGGCCGCCAGCATCTTGTCGGCCTCCAGCACCTGGGAGTCGCCGCCCGCGGCCGGGCTGACCGTGACGCGGACGCCGGAGCCGGTGTCCTCGACGTTCTCGACCTTGGTCGACAGGAGCACGTTGACGCCCAGCTTCTTGTAGTGCTTGAGCAGCTCCTTGGAGACCGCCTCGTCCTCGGTGGGCACCATCCGGTCGAGGAACTCCACGATCGTCACGTCGACCCCGAAGTTCTTCATCACGTAGGCGAACTCCACGCCGATGGCACCGGACCCGCCGATGATGATCGAGCCGGGGAGGTCCTCGTCGAGGATCTGCTCCTCGTAGGTCACGACGTTGGGGCTGACCTGCATGCCCGGCAGCATCCGCACGGTCGCGCCCGTGGCGATGATGAGGTTGTCGAAGGAGTAGGACGTGGTGCCGCCCTCGGCGTCCTTGACGTCGACCGCCTGGGGGCCGGTGATCGTGCCCCAGCCGTCGATCTCGGTGATCTTGTTCTTCTTCATCAAGAAGTGGACGCCCTTGACGATGCCGGCGCTGACCTGGCGCGACCGCGCGTGGGTGGGCCCGAAGGCCATCGAGGCGTCGCCGGTGATGCCGTACTTGTCCTTCTCGTGGTTGAGGACGTGGGCGAGCTCGGCGTTCTTGAGCAACGCCTTCGACGGGATGCAGCCGACGTTGAGGCAGACCCCGCCCCAGTACTTGTCCTCGACGACTGCCACCGACTTGCCGAGCTGTGCGGCACGGATCGCCGCGACGTAGCCGCCGGGTCCGGCTCCGAGCACCAACACGTTGAAGTGAGTCACCAGGACACCTTATTGGCCCACCCTGTCGCCGTTGCGGGGCACGGCTGCCCGCAGGCTTTAGAGTTCACCCCCGTGACGCTGTACGCCGCCTACGCGTCGAACCTCGACCCGGCCCGGATGGGCCAGCGGTGTCCGCACTCCCCGCTGCGCACGACCGGCTGGCTGGTCGGCTGGCGGCTGACGTTCGGCGGTGAGGACCTCGGCTGGGACGGCGCGCTGTCGACCATCGTCGAGGACCCGATCGAGCAGGTCTTCGTGGCCGTCTACGACGTCACGCGCGACGACGAGGAGCGCCTCGACGGCTGGGAGTCCACCGAGACCGGCCTCTACCGCAAGGCCAAGGTCCGGGTCTCGACCATGACCGGCGAGCTGCTGGTGTGGACCTACGTGCTCGACGCCTACGAGGGCGGCCTGCCCAGCGCGTCCTACCTCGGGGTGATCGCCGACGCGGCCGAGGCCGCCGACGCGCCCGCCGACTACGTCGCCGCCCTGCGCCGCCGACCCTGCCGCAGCACCGGGTTGTAGCCCGCCCAGATCTTCGAGCGACCCGAGGTGGTCGAGCTTGTCGAGACCACTCAGCCCAGGGAGCCCGACGGACCGCCGTTGGGGCCGAACAGGTCGACGGAGGGCTTGCCGTACTTGTCGACGCCGAGCCAGAGCCGCTTGTTGCCCTCGCGATCGTTGATGACCAGGCCGACGGTGCCGTCCTCCTCGCGCGCCAGCCGCATCCGCGTCACGGGTCCGTCCCGGGGCTCTTGGCCCGCGTGGCCGCCGGTGATCATGTCGAGCAGTGACCACGACGGCCGGTCGATGAACTCGATGACGCTCGAGCGCACCCCGTCGTCGTCACGGTGGATGATCGAGATGGCCTGGTCCTGCTCGTAGCTGTCGATGGTGAAGCTGCCGCCGTCGACGTCCCAGGTGATGCCGCCGCACTCGGTGCCCTCGGGGGTGATGAAGATCAGGCCCGGACCACCGCGCCCACCAGGGTGCTCGATCACCTCGCCGCGGGCGTAGATCTCGTGGGTGTTGGCCGTGATCACCATCCGCAGCCCGCCGTCGGGGCCGACGAGGTTGATGCGCTCGGCAGTGACCACACGAGGTTCGTCGAAGACCCCCACCGCACGCGCAGCGGCCTCGGCGGTCGCCAGTGCCACCCGGGCGACCTTCAGCGCGCTGCGGGCATCCTCGGCGGCGTTCACGAGGCTTATCAAACACGAGTCGTGTGCATCACGGAGCGTTCTGGCGCACGCGCCGCCACACGACACTGGCTAGGGTGCGGCGCATGACGCACGCCGCGACGACCGCCTCGCCGTACGAGCTCGCCGACGAGGCGGCCGCTGTCTTGAGGGAGCGGACGGGGATCGAGCGGCACGACGTGGCCCTCGTGCTGGGCTCGGGCTGGCTCCCGGCGGTCGACGCCCTCGGCGAGGCGACCGCAGAGATCTCGACGACCGACCTGCCCGGCTTCTCCGCGGCGGCCGTCGCCGGGCACTCCGGCAAGATCCGCAGCGTCCGCTCCGGCGACAAGCAGCTGCTGGTGTTCCTCAGCCGCACGCACTACTACGAGGGCAAGGGCGTCGCGGCCGTGGTGCACGGAGTACGTACGGCGGCGCGCGCGGGCTGCCGGGCCATCGTGCTGACCAACGGGTGCGGCGGCCTGAAGGAGCACTGGACGCCGGGCACGCCCGTGCTGATCAGCGACCACATCAACCTGACCGGTCGCTCCCCGATCGAGGGAGCCCACTTCGTCGACCTCACCGACCTCTACTCCAGCCGCCTGCGCGCGATGTGCCGCGAGGTGGAGCCGTCGCTGGAGGAGGGCGTCTACGTCCAGTTCCCCGGTCCCCACTACGAGACCCCGGCCGAGATCGGCATGGTCCGTGCCATCGGCGGCCACCTGGCCGGCATGAGCACCACGCTCGAGGCGATCGCCGCCCGCGAGGCCGGCATGGAGATCCTCGGCATCAGCCTGGTCACCAACCTCGCCGCGGGCATGTCCGGTGAGCCCCTCAACCACGATGAGGTCCTCGAAGCCGGCAAGGCCGCGGCCTCCCGGATGGGCGTATTGCTCTCGCAGATCGTGCCCCGGATCTGAAATGGACGTCGGGTGACGCGCTCCATCGAGGCCGACTACCTGGTGGTCGGCGCCGGGGCGACAGGACTCGCGTTCACCGACGCCGTGATCGACAACCCGGACGTGCGGGTGGTCATCGCCGACCGCCGACAGGGGGTGGGCGGGCACTGGCTCGCGGCCTACCCCTTCGTCCGGCTGCACCAGGCCTCGACGTTCTACGGTGTCGCCTCGACGGTGCTGGGCGGAGGCATCCAGGCTGACGGCCCGGAGGCCGGCCTGCACGAACGGGCCGACCAGCAGACGATCTGCGCGTACTACGACGAGATCCTGTCCGGCCGGCTGCTCGGCTCCGGCCGGGTCGAGTTCCTGGCCGGCCACGACTACCTCGGCGATCGCACCCTCGCCTCTCTCGAGTCCGGCCAACGGATCGAGGTACCTGAGCGGTGCCGGATCGTCGACGCCCGCTACCTCTCCCCCGAGATCCCGGCTGAGACGCCTCCGAAGTTCGGAGTCGACGACGGCGCGCGGGTGATCCCGGTCAACGATCTCCCGGCCCACGGCGACGGTCCGAGCCAGTACGTCGTGGTCGGCTCCGGCAAGACCGCGACGGACGCCTGCGTGTGGCTGCTGCAACGGGGCACGGATCCCGACGACATCTGTTGGGTACGGCCGCGAGAGCCGTGGATGCTGAACCGCGCGGTCATCCAGCCCGACCCGGCCATCTACCTCGAGATGGTGGCCGACCTGCTGCAAGCGGCCGCGGCGGCCGCGTCCATCGACGACCTGATGCTCCGGCTCGAGGACGCCGGCGTCATGCTCCGCATCGACCGGTCGATCATGCCGACCATGGCCAAGGCACCCACACTCGGCCACTGGGAGCTCGAGCTGCTGCGTTCGGTCGAGAACGTGGTCCGTCGCGGCCACATCGTCAAGGCGGGCCGCGGCCGGCTCGACTTCGCGGACGGATCGGTCGCCGTCGCCGACGACGCCCTTGTCGTCAACTGCGCCGCCGACGGGCTCAAGAACCCACCGCGGGTGCCGATCTGGCAGCAGGAGGCGATCACCCTGCAGCCGGTCCGGGCCGGGTTCCCGTGCTTCGGAGCCGCGCTCACCGGGTACGTCGAGGCGACCCGCCACGACGACGACGTCAAGAACCGGCTGTGTCCCCCGTCGTCCTACGGCAACACGCTGGCCGAGTGGGCTGCCATGAACGTCCTCGGTCTCAGGGCAACGGCCGCCTTCAGCTCAGAGCCGGACATCAAGCAGTGGTCGGACCGGGTCGCGCTCAACCCCTCGCGGATCCCGGCGGACTACCCCGGATCACCGGAGCTGGACGATGCCTTGGGCCGCCTCGAGGCCAACCTCGGCCAGGGCGTCGAGCGCCTGGCCGCGTTCGCCGGTCAACCCTCGGGCTGACACGGGGACAGGCTTGCCCGATAGCGGAGATTGTCTCCGTATGTGAGACGGCGGTTGTCCGGAGACATTCTCCGGTCTTGGCTCGACGGCATGACCTTGAAGCAACGCACTCTCGGCAAGGACAGCCCCCTGACCGTCTCCGAGCTCGGACTCGGCTGCATGGGGATGTCGGAGTTCTACGGCACGGCCGACGAGGCCGACGCCGTCGCCACCATCCACCGCGCCCTCGATCTGGGCGTCACGTTCCTCGACACGGCCGACATGTACGGCCCCTTCACCAACGAGCGGCTCGTCGGCAAGGCCATCGCCGGGCGCCGCGACGAGGTGGTGCTGGCGACCAAGTTCGGCAACGAGCGCAACCCCGACGGCAGCTGGGTCGGCATCAACGGCCGACCGGAGTACGTCCGCGCAGCGGCTGAGGCGTCCCTGCAGCGGCTCGGTGTGGACCACCTCGACCTGTACTACCAGCACCGCGTGGACAAGGCCGTCCCGATCGAGGAGACCGTCGGCGCGATGGCCGAGCTCGTGGAGGCGGGCAAGGTCCGCCACCTCGGACTCTCGGAGGCGAGCGCCGAGACGATCCGGCGCGCGCACGCGGTGCACGCGGTCACCGCGCTGCAGTCCGAGTACAGCCTGTTCACCCGCGACCTCGAGGACGAGATCCTCCCCGTCCTGCGCGAGCTGGGCATCGGTCTGGTGCCGTACTCGCCGCTCGGACGCGGCATCCTCACCGGCCGCGTCGACCTCGGCACCGAGGTGGGGGACGCACGTCGGCAGCGGTTCCCGAGGTTCCAGGGCGAGGCGTACGACGCCAACCTGGAGTTGGTCGCGAAGGTGCAGGAGCTCGCCGAGAGCAAGGGCGTGACGTCGGGTCAGCTGGCCCTGGCCTGGGTGCTCGCCCAAGGCGACGACGTCGCCCCGATCCCGGGCACCAAGCGGGTCGAGTACCTCGAGGAGAACGTCGCCTCCGCCGCCGTCGAGCTCACCCAGGACGACCTCGACGCCCTCGACAAGGCGGTGCCTGCGGGGGCGGTCCAGGGCGCACGCTACGCCGACATGTCCACGATCGACCGCTAGTCGAGCGACACGTCGAGGCCGAGCCGCCGGGCGAGCCGGGTCAGCGACCTGGCCGCCTGGCGGCGGACGGCGGGCTCCGGGTCGTCGAGCAGGCCCGTGACCACCTCGACGTGCTCGGTGTCGCCCACCGCACCGATCGTGCGCAGCGCCTGCACGCGCACGCGCGGCAGCTCGCCGTCGACGGCCAGCTTGGCTGCGCCCGGGCCGGCTTCGCCGATCTCGCGCTTGGTCGAGACCTTCAGACACATCTCGGCGGGACGCCAGTGCTCGTCGTCAAGCCCTGCCACGACGGCCGGTGAGGCCGAGTCGTCCCAGACGTAGAGCAGACCGCGTGCGCCCCACGTGCGCACCCAGTAGTCCTTCCACTGGGCCGGGTAGAAGATCGGCGACTCCTCGTCGAAGACCACGCCCGTCAGGTAGGGCATGGCATCGGGGTAGGCGTTGCGGTCGGCGCCGCTCAGCAGCCCCACGCACAGGTCGACCGTGGCCCGGATCCCGAGGTGGCCCGCCAGCTCGACGACCAGCTCGCCCACCGGCGCCCCCAGGTCGCGCGGCAGCGGGAGCTCGCTCACGGAGCCGAGCATGCCAGTCGGGACCGACAGCCGTGGCCGGACGGCACTAGCCTGCGCCCATGACCGACCTGATCGAACGGGCTCGCGCCTGGGCCGCAGACGACCCCGACCCCGCGACACGTGCGGAGCTGGAGGCCCTCGTCGCCGAGGGTGAGAGCGCCGAGCTCGCCGACCGGTTCGCCCGCACGCTGGAGTTCGGGACCGCTGGTCTGCGAGGCGCCCTCGGCGCTGGTCCCAACCGGATGAACCGGGTCGTGGTGACCCGCGCGGCGGCCGGCCTCGCGGCATACCTCAAGGACAACGGCGCACCTGCCGGCGCTCCCGTCGTCATCGGCTACGACGCCCGCCACAACTCCGAGGTGTTCGCCCGCGACACCGCCGAGGTGATGACCGGGGCAGGGTTGCGGGCACTCGTGATGCCGCGGCCGCTGCCGACCCCCCTGCTGGCGTTCGCGATCCGCGAGCTCGGGTGCGTCGCCGGCGTGATGGTGACCGCCAGCCACAACCCGCCGCAGGACAACGGGTACAAGGTCTACCTCGGCGACGGCAGCCAGATCGTGCCGCCGGCCGACGCCGAGATCGCCGCACGCATCGAGGCGGTCGGCGCCCTGGCCGACGTACCCCGCGGCACCAGCGGCAAGGTGCTCGACGAGGACATCGTCGACCGCTACCTCGACACCGTGGCCGATCTCGCAACCGACGGTCCCCGTGACCTGCGCATCGTCTACACCCCGCTGCACGGAGTCGGCGGCACGTCGGTCCTGCAGGTGCTCGAGACCGCCGGCTTCGATGCCCCCTCGGTGGTCGCGCAGCAGGAGGAGCCCGACCCCGAGTTCCCGACGGTGGCGTTCCCCAACCCGGAGGAGCCAGGTGCGATGGACCTCGCCATGGCGCTGGCCGAGGCCCGCGGGGCAGACCTCGTCGTGGCCAACGACCCCGACGCCGACCGGTGTGCGGCCGCGGTGCCCGGACCCCACGGATGGCGGATGCTGCGCGGCGACGAGGTCGGCGCCCTCCTGGGTCACCACCTGCTGCACCACGGCAAGCAGGGCACCTACGCCTGCTCGATCGTGTCCTCCTCACTGCTCGGCAAGATGGCAGCCGAGCACGGTCAGCCCTACGTCGAGACGCTGACCGGCTTCAAGTGGATCAGCCGCGTGCCCGGTCTCGCGTTCGGCTACGAGGAGGCCCTCGGCTACTGCGTCGACCCCGAGCATGTGAAGGACAAGGACGGCGTCTCGGCCTTGCTGCTGCTGTGCGAGATCGCGGCCAAGGAGAAGGCCCGCGGTCGCACTCTCGTCGACGTGCTCGACCACATCGCCGAGCACCACGGCCTGCACGCCACCGACCAGCTCTCGATCCGAGTCTCGGACCTCTCGTTGATCCGCACGGCGATGGCCAACCTGCGCGACCAGCCACCGACCTCGATGGGCGGTCTCGACGTCGAGTCGGTCGACGACCTCTCGCTGGGCTCGGCCGAGCTGCCGCCGACCGACGGCCTGCGCTACCGGCTCACCGAGGGAGCCCGCGTGATCGTGCGCCCGAGTGGCACCGAGCCGAAGCTGAAGTGCTACCTCGAGGTCGTCGTACCCGTCCACCCCGACGACGGCGTCGATGCCGCCCGGATCTCGGCCGCCGGCCGTCTCGACGCGATCAAGGCCGACCTCAAGCGGGCGCTCGGGATCTGAGGTCTGATCGCTGCCCGAGGAGCTAGGCGAGCAGCGAGAGGGCGAACCCGACGGCCGTGACCAGCAGCCCGGCCAGCTCGTAGGTCGCCCAGGTCCTGCGCACGGCGGGCGGCTCGGCATCGCCCGAGCGTCGGCGAGCACCGTCGGCGAGGTGGAGCACACGGTCGCGGACGTACTCGGGGTAGGTCAGTTCGGGCATCCCGTCACGGCTGGTCTTGGGCCGCAGGGTGCGCAAGAAGGAGTTGCCGATGGCCGGTGAGACGTAACGCTTCTCGCCGGCACGCACGGCCATCACCTGGCGCACGGCCACCTCGTCGATCGCGGCCAGCGGGATGACGTTGGTGTCGAGCATGTTGCGCATCACCAAGGCATCGGACTCGACGCGCACGGCGGGCCGCAGCAGCGCGGCATAGGACAAGATCCCGGCCAGAGCAGCGCCCCACGCGACGGGGGCCTCGAAGCCACCCTCGTCGTCGACGACGGCGTAGACCAGCACCGCCGCCGCGAACAGCACCGCGATCACGCCCAGCACCCGCCCACTCGTGGGCGGGAACTTCTCGGTGTAGCCGGAGTCGGCCGAACTGTTGCCGCTGCTGTTGCCGGTGCTCGCGTCTTTCTTCATGTCGGCTCCTGTGGAAGATCGACGTTTCCCCCGTGTACGCCGCTCAACCCTATGCTTGACCGGGTGACGAGCTCAGCCACCATCGATAACAAGATGGCATCAGCAGCGTCGACCCAACCGTCAGCACAGTTCGCAGACATCACGCGGAACGACGACACCCTGCGCCGCTTCCTGCACGGTCTCCCCGGCGTCGACCAGGTCGGCGCCGAGGCTCGCGCAGCCTCCCTCGGGACGCGCTCCATCAAGACCACGGCCAAGGCCTGGGCGATCGACCTCGCGATCCGGATGGTCGACCTGACCACGCTCGAGGGGCAAGACACCCCCGGCAAGGTCCGAGCGCTGTCCGCCAAGGCGATGCACCCCGACCCCGCCGACTCGACCTGTCCTGCCACGGCTGCCGTCTGCGTCTATCCCGACATGGTCGGCGTCGCCAAGGAGGTCCTCGGCAACAGTGGGGTCAACGTCGCCGCCGTCGCCACTGCGTTCCCCAGCGGCCGTGCGGCCCTCGACATCAAGCTCGCCGACACCCAAGACGCAGTGCAGGCCGGCGCCGACGAGGTCGACATGGTCATCGACCGCGGCGCGTTCCTCTCGGGCCGCTACAAGCAGGTGTACGACGAGATCGTCGCCGTCCGTGAGGCGTGCGCCAGACCTGATGGATCCAGCGCGCATCTCAAGGTCATCTTCGAGACCGGCGAACTGCAGACCTACGACAACGTACGACGCGCCAGCTGGCTGGCGATGATGGCCGGCGGCCACTTCATCAAGACCTCGACCGGCAAGGTCCAGCCTGCCGCCACCCTGCCGGTCACGCTGGTGATGCTGGAGGCGGTGCGCGACTTCCGCGAGCAGACCGGCGTGCAGATCGGCGTGAAGCCCGCCGGCGGCATCAGGACCAGCAAGGACGCCATCAAGTACCTCGTGATGGTCAACGAGATCGCCGGCGACGACTGGCTGGACCCCGACTGGTTCCGGTTCGGCGCCTCCACGCTGCTCAACGACCTGCTGATGCAGCGCACCAAGCTCACGACCGGCGTCTACTCCGGTCCCGACTACTTCACCCTGGACTGATCGACATGGCAGCCAACAAGCACTCGACAAGCTCGACCACACAGGCCCGGTTCGACTACGCGCCCGCGCCGGAGTCGCGCGCGATCGTCGACATCAAGCCGTCCTACGGCCTGTTCGTCGGAGGCGAGTTCGTCGACGGCCACGGCAGGTCCTTCAAGACGATCTCCCCGTCGACCGAGGAGGTGCTGGCCGAGATCGCCGAGGCCGACGAGGCCGACGTCGACAACGCGGTCAAGGTCGCGCGGCGGGCCTTCAGGACCTGGGGGCGGATGCCCGGCAGCGAGCGGGCGAAGTACCTCTACCGCATCGCCCGCATCATCCAGGAGCGCGGCCGCGAGATCGCGGTGCTCGAGTCGATCGACAACGGCAAGCCGATCAAGGAGACCCGCGACGTCGACGTGCCGATCGCCGCGGCGCACTTCTTTTACTACGCCGGCTGGGCCGACAAGCTCGCCTACGCCGGCTACGGCACCACCCCGCTCGGCGTTGCCGGTCAGGTCATCCCGTGGAACTTCCCGCTGCTGATGCTGGCCTGGAAGATCGCTCCGGCCCTGGCCTGTGGCAACACCGTCGTGCTCAAGCCGGCCGAGACGACGCCGCTGACCGCACTGCTGTTCGCCGAGATCTGCCAGCAGGCCGACCTGCCTGCGGGCGTGGTCAACATCATCACCGGTGCCGGCTCCACCGGTCAGGCGCTCGTCGCCCACCCCGACGTCGACAAGGTCGCCTTCACCGGCTCGACCGCTGTCGGGCGGGCGATCGCCAAGTCGGTGGCGGGCTCCCACAAGAAGGTGACCCTCGAGCTCGGCGGCAAGGCAGCCAACATCGTCTTCGACGACGCGCCGATCGACCAGGCCATCGAAGGCATCGTCAACGGCATCTTCTTCAACCAGGGCCACGTCTGCTGCGCCGGTTCGCGCCTGCTCGTGCAGGAGTCCGTCGCCGACGAGGTGCTGGCCCGCCTCAAGCGCCGGATGGCCACCCTCCGGCTCGGCGACCCGCTCGACAAGAACACCGACATCGGCGCGATCAACTCAGCCGAGCAGCTCGACAAGATCCGCGAGCTCTCCGACATCGGCGAGGCCGAGGGAGCCGGCCGCTGGTCGCCTCCGTGCGAGCTGCCCAAGCACGGCTTCTGGTTCCCGCCGACTGTGTTCACCAACGTCACCCAGGCCCATCGCATCGCCCGCGAGGAGATCTTCGGGCCCGTGTTGTCGGTGCTCACGTTCCGCACGCCCGCCGAGGCGGTCGAGAAGGCCAACAACACTCCTTACGGCCTGTCGGCAGGAGTCTGGACCGACAAGGGCTCGCGCATCCTCCACATGGCCAACAAGCTCAAGGCCGGCGTGGTCTGGGCCAACACGTTCAACAAGTTCGACCCGACCAGCCCCTTCGGCGGCTACAAGGAGTCGGGCTACGGCCGCGAGGGCGGCCGCCACGGACTCGCGGCCTACCTGAAGGGGGAGGACCTGTGACGCCTCCAGACAGTCGGATCGAGGTCCGCAAGACCTACAAGCTCTACATCGGCGGGCAGTTCCCGCGCTCGGAGTCGGGCCACTCCTACGTCGTCGACGACGCCAAGGGGAGGTTCGTCGCCAACGCCGCGCTCGCCTCCCGCAAGGACGCCCGAGACGCTGTGCAGGCCGCCCGAGCGGCGTTCGGCGGGTGGAGCGGCAAGACCGCCTACAACCGTGCGCAGATCCTCTATCGCGTCGCCGAGATCATGGAGGACCGCCGTCCCCAGTTCGTGGAGGCGGTGCGTCAGTCCGAGGGCCTCACACCCACGCAGGCGGGCAAGGCCCTCGACGCCAGCATCGACCGCCTCGTCTGGTACGCCGGGTGGGCCGACAAGATCACCCAGGTCACCGGCAATGCCAACCCGGTCGCCGGGCCGTTCTTCAACCTCTCGACCCCCGAGCCGACCGGTGTGGTCGCAGTCGTCGCACCCCAGCAGTCCAGCCTGCTGGGCCTGGTCTCGGTCGTGGCCCCGGTCGTCGTGACCGGCAACACCGCGGTCGTGCTGGCCTCGCCCGGCCGCCCGTTGCCGGCCGT
Organism: Nocardioides agariphilus; assembly: GCF_015352445.1. Lineage (GTDB taxonomy): Bacteria > Actinomycetota > Actinomycetes > Propionibacteriales > Nocardioidaceae > Nocardioides > Nocardioides agariphilus. The sequence goes on along the minus strand of NZ_JADKPO010000011.1, from coordinate 37,640 downwards.
CACGTTCTCCGAGGTGCTCGCGACCTCCGACGTCCCTGGCGGTGTCGTCAACATCCTCACCGGCAAGCACTCCAACACCGCACCCACGCTGGCCTCCCACATGGACGTCAACGCCATCGACCTCACCGGCCTCGCCGGCGACAGCGCGCAAGCCGCCGCGCTCGAGGAGTCGGCGGCCGACAACCTCAAGCGGGTCCTGCGTCCTCCCGCTACCGAGCCCGACTGGACCCTCGAGCCCGGGATCGGCCGGATGACCACCTTCTTGGAGACCAAGACCGTCTGGCACCCCATCGGGGTGTAGCTCGGAGTGCGAGGATGGTCCGGTGCGCGCGCGGATGATCGTGCTGGCCGGTCCATCGGGGGCCGGCAAGTCCCGCCTCGCCGAACGGCTCGGCCTCCCCGTGCTGAGGCTCGACGACTTCTACAAGTCCGAGGGCGACCCGACGCTGCCGCTCATCGCGACGGGAGCCAACAGTGGGCTGGTCGACTGGGACCATCCCGACTCCTGGCTCCCTGACGACGCGCTGGCCGCGATCGAGCGGCTGTGCACCGAAGGTCGCGCGGTCGTGCCCGTCTACGACATCGGGCGCAGCGAGCGGTGCGGGAGCCATGCGGTCGAGCTCGACGCAAGCCGGTTCTTCATCGCCGAGGGGATCTTCGCGCAGGACGTGGTGCCGACCGTGCGCGACCGTGGACAGCTCGCCGCGGCGTACTGCGTGCGCCAGCACCCGATGGTCACCTTCTGGCGTCGACTGACCCGAGACCTGCGCGAGCAGAGGAAGCCACCCATGATGGCGGTGGTGCGCGGCCTGGCGCTGATGCGCGACCAACGCCGCATCGTCGCGCGGGCCGTCGCACTGGGCTGCGAGCCGGTCTCCCCGGACAAGGCCTACGCCGCGGTGCACGCCCTGGTGAGCCGGAGCTCGGCCGATGCCTGATCCGCCCTGGGGACTGTTCGTGCAGCCCGACGCCCGCTCCTGCGGGGCCGCGAGCATGGTGGTGGCTCGCTTCCTGGGCGACCCGGCCTACCGCAGCCAGCTCGAGGGCGGCAGCCTGACCAGCCCGCGTACCGTGGCCGGTGACGGCGCACTGCACGAGCGGTTCAGGTCCGAGACCCTCGCCATGCACCAACGCATCACCGGGCTGGCCGACACCAGCGGACGGGCGCAGATCCCCTGGCCGAGGAAGTTCGGCACGCCACCGTGGGCGGTCGCGCGCCAGCTGTCGGCCACGCCAGGTGCCGACGGCACCACCACGGCGTACTCCTGGCATCTCGCGCGCACCAGCCCGTCCGCGGGCTTCGAGCGGCTGCTGGACGCCACTCGGGCCGACCGCGTAGCCGCGATCTTCATCGGCAGCACCTGGATCCCCCGACACGTCGTTCTCGTCGTCGGTGCCACGGGCGCCACGCTCTCCGTCTACGACCCGGCGCGAGGGCAGGTCGACTCCCTCGACAAGGTCAGCTTCACCGGGAGCCACATCGGCATCGCCGGCTGGGACGTCGGCTGGCTGGTCGTCACGCCCGACTGAGGCCCGAGCGACCCTTCCCAAGAGGTGCTCGGGCTCCTACCCTCGCCCGATGGCCCCGATGAGCATGAACAAGGTGATCCACGCGGCGTTCCGGCGCGACCTGGACCGATTCAACGCCGCGCTCGGCAGGTTCGCCGACGGGGACCGTGGGCGGGCCGACCAGCTGGGCCGGGCCTGGGACAACTTCGACTTCCAGCTCACCAAGCATCACCAGGGCGAGCACGAGATCGCCTGGCCGGCGCTCGCGCGGGTGGGCGTCACCCAGCAGACCATCGACCAGATGGACGCCGAGCACGACGTCATGGCCGACCGCCTCTCGGCCGCCCGCGCCGCGATGACCGCTCTGCGCAGCTCACCCAGCGCCGCCAATGCCCAGACCGCACGCACGGCGCTCGACGAGCTGCGCACCGTGACCACCGAGCACCTCGACCACGAGGAGCGCGAGCTCGAGCCCGTCTACCAGGCCAAGAAGGACGACCCGGCTGTCGTCGAGATGGGCAAGAAGTTCGCCAAGGTCGGCCCCAAGGAGGGCGGCGTGTTCTTCAAGTGGCTCACCGACGGCGCCGGCCCGGCCGAGCTGGAGAGCATCAACGCCACCATCCCGGCGCCGGTCCGCACGATCATCGGCGCCATCTTCGGCCGCGAGTACTCCAAGAACGTCGCGCCGGTCTGGCGTAGCTGAGCAGCGCGATCACGAGGGGACACGCGCCGAAGCGCAGCGCAGGCGCAGCTGTCACAGAGCGCCGAGCTCGGCGTACCCCGGCTTGATCACGTCGTCGATGATCGCCAGCCGCTCGTCGAACGGCAGGAACGCCGACTTCATCGCGTTGATCGTGAACCACCGCAGGTCCTCGAGCGTGTAGCCGAACGCCTCGACCAGCGCGCCCATCTCCTTGCTCATCGAGGTCTGGCTCATCAGTCGGTTGTCGGTGTTCACCGTGACCCGGAAGCGCAGCCGCGTGAGGAGCCCGATCGGGTGCTCGGCGATGGAGGCCGCCGCACCGGTCTGGATGTTGGAGTGCGGGCACATCTCCAACGGGATACGCATGTCCCGCACGTACGCCGCCAGGCGGCCGAGCTGGACCGCTCCGTCGTCACCCACCGTGATGTCGTCGATGATGCGGACGCCGTGGCCGAGACGGTCCGCGCCGCACCACTGGATGGCCTGCCAGATCGACGGCAGCCCGAACGCCTCGCCGGCGTGGATGGTGAAGTGCGAGTTCTCGCGCTGGAGGTACTCGAAGGCGTCCAGGTGCCTGGTGGGCGGGTACCCCGCCTCGGCGCCGGCGATGTCGAACCCGGCGACCCCGCGGTCGCGCCAGGCGACCGACAGCTCGGCGATCTCCCGTGAGCGCGCCTGGTGCCGCATCGCGGTCAGCAGCTGGCGGACCACGATCTTCCCGTCGGCCGCGGCCACGCCCTCCTCGAAGCCGAGCTGGACCGCGGAGACCACCTCGTCGAGCGTCAGCCCGCCGGTGACGTGCTGTTCGGGGGCGTAGCGCACCTCGGCGTACACGACGCCGTCCGCCGCCAGGTCCTCCACGCACTCGCGGGCGACCCGCGCGATGTCCTCGGCGCGCTGCATGACGGCGACGGTGTGGTCGAAGGTCTCCAGGTACCTCACCAGCGAGCCGGAGTCGGCCGACTCGGCGAACCAGCGGCCCAGTGACTCGGCGTCGTCGGCGGGCAGCTCGTGCCCGATCTCCTGCGCGATCTCCAGGATCGTCTGCGGCCGCAGCCCTCCGTCGAGGTGGTCGTGGAGGAGCGCCTTCGGCGCCTTCAGGACCTGCTCGGCCGAGGGGCGAGGTGCGTCGACGTCGAGGATCACGGACATGCTGAGGATCTTCGCAGACCCGATAGGTTCGCCCGGTGCGCACCTTCACCAGCCTCGAGGAGATCGCAGCCGCAGCTGGCGAGGAGCTCGGCACGACCGAGTGGCTGCTGATCGACCAGGCCCGCATCGATGCCTTCGCCGACGCCACCGACGACCACCAGTGGATCCACGTCGACACCGAGAGGTCGGCCACCGGGCCCTTCGGGGGCACGATCGCGCACGGCTACCTCACGCTCTCGCTACTTCCGCGCTTCGGCGCCGAGGTGCTGCGGCTCGAGACCCCGGGCGCCAAGCTCAACTACGGGCTGAACAAGGTGCGCTTCCCCGCTCCCGTTCCGGTCGGCTCCCGCATCCGTGCGCACGCCCGACTCGTCGACGTCAGCGACCTGCCGACCGGCAAGCAGGTCACCTTCGGCTGGACGATCGAGATCGAGGACGCCCCGAAGCCCGCGTGCGTCGCGGAGACCGTCGTACTTCTGCTCGGCTGACCTACCCGGCCGCGCTGAGCCTCAGCCCACGCGGTCCAGGAGCACGGGCGTCGGCTCGTACGACGAGCCGTCACCGACGTCGTACCCGCCCTCGAGCGACTCCAGGGCCCGCTCGAAGCGGGCCGGCTCGTCGGTGAGCAGGGTGAACAGCGGCTGGCCCTGGGTGACGTCGTCGCCCGGCCGCGCATGCCACACCACGCCGGCCCCGGCCTGCACGGGGTCCTCCTTGCGGGCACGGCCCGCACCGAGGCGCCACGCGGCCATGCCGACCGCCATCGCGTCGAGCCGGGTCAGCGTGCCCGTGGCGGGCGCCGCGACGACGTGGGACTCCCGGGCCACCGGGAGCGCGGCGTCGGGATCGCCACCCTGCGCCCGGATCATCGCCTTCCACGCGTCCATCGCCGAGCCGTCGGCGAGCTTGTCGGCCGGGTCGACGTCGGTCACCCCCGCGCCGGTCAGCATCTCGCGAGCCAGGGCCACGGTGAGCTCGACGACGTCGGCAGGCCCTCCCCCGGCCAGGACCTCGACCGACTCGGCCACCTCGATGGCGTTGCCGGCCGTCAGCCCCAGCGGCGTCGACATGTCGGTGAGCAGCGCGACGGTGTGCACGCCCGCGTCGGTGCCGAGCGCGACCATCGTCTCGGCCAGCTCCCGGGCGGTGTCGAGAGACTTCATGAACGCGCCCGTGCCGACCTTCACGTCGAGCACCAGCGCGCCGGTCCCCTCGGCGATCTTCTTGGACATGATCGAGCTCGCGATCAGCGGGATCGCCTCGACCGTGCCGGTCACGTCGCGCAGCGCGTAGAGCTTCTTGTCCGCTGGAGCCAGGCCGTCGCCGGCGGCGCAGATCACCGCGCCGACGTCCTCGAGCTGGTCGAACATCTCCTCGTTGGACAGCAGCGCGCGCCAGCCCGGGATCGACTCGAGCTTGTCGAGGGTCCCTCCCGTGTGGCCCAGACCCCGGCCCGAGAGCTGGGGGACGGCGACGCCGCAGGCTGCCACCAGGGGCGCCAGGGGCAAGGTGATCTTGTCGCCGACCCCGCCCGTCGAGTGCTTGTCGGCCGTCGGACGCGAGAGCGAGGAGAAGTCCATCCGCTCCCCGGAGGAGATCATCGCGTGGGTCCAGCGAGCGATCTCGCGGCGGTTCATCCCGTTGAGCAGGATCGCCATGGCCAGCGCCGACATCTGCTCGTCTGCCACCTCGCCGCGGGTGTAGGCGTCGACCACCCAGTCGATCTGGCTGTCGGTGAGCTCGCCGTGGTTGCGCTTGGCGATGATCACCTCGACCGCGTCGTGGGGTGCTGCCGGACTCATCGACCGGCCTGTCGGCTGTCGGTCACGTGCCTGAGGTCGTCGGGGCCGAAGGCCTGGGGCAGCACCTGGTCCATGGTCATCGGTCCTTCCGGAGTCATCAGCACCAGCTCCTTCCCGCCGTGCTCGTAGAGCAGCTGGCGACAACGGCCACAGGGCATGATCACCTCACCCAGCCCGTTGACGCACACGAAGTGGGTCAGCCGACCTCCTCCGGTGGCGTGCAGCTGGCTCACCACGCCGCACTCAGCACACAGCACGACGCCGTAGGCAGCGTTCTCAACATTGCACCCAACCACGAGCCTGCCGTCGTCAACTCTTGCTGCGGCGCCCACGGGAAAGCCGCTGTATGGTGCGTAGGCGCGCGCGGCGACCGCGACAGCCTCCGCTGTGAGTAACTCCCAGTCCATGAGGCCGTAACCTATTCCCCCGCCAAGCAAGCAAAGATCGCGACTAGGTAACCCTTCGCGCGGCGGGCTTCCCGGGGAGCCTCCGAGCAGGCACCATTCGCACGTACATTGCCCCACCACGACAACAAGTCCCGCCGGACTGCTTGCGGCTCGGGGCGGCACCGATACCTGGAGGAACATGATGAGAATGAGGAGGGCCGTCGCGAGCGGCCTTACCGCCCTGCTGGCGACCGCGGTCCTGGCCGCCTGTGGAGACGCTCCGGACTCCTCCACGGCAGAACCGGGTGGCGGGGAGAGCACTAGCGGTGGCGAGACCACGGCCGCGGCTCTCGACTACCTGCCCTGCATCGTCTCCGACGCCGGCGGGTTCGACGACCACTCGTTCAACCAGCTGTCCTACGAGGGCGTCGAGCAGGCTGCCAACGAGCTCGGCGTGGAGTTCAAGGGCGTCGAGTCCAACAGCGAGAACGACTACGCCCCCAACCTCGACGCTCTGGTCTCCCAGGGCTGCAACACGATCGTGACCGTGGGCTTCGCCCTCGCCTCGGCGACCAAGGAGTCGGCGAAGGCCAACCCCGACATCGAGTACGTCCTGATCGACGACGCTGCCGACGGCGGCGCCGACGGCCAGACCTTCGACGGCAAGGCCGACGAGCCCAACATCAAGCCGCTGCTCTACGACACCGCCCAGGCTGCGTTCCTGGCCGGCTACGCGGCTGCTGACTACACCAAGACCGGTGTCGTCGGCACCTACGGCGGCCTGCCGTTCCCGACCGTCACGATCTTCATGGACGGCTTCAAGCAGGGCGTCGAGTACTACGCCAAGGAGAAGGGCAAGGACGTCAAGGTCGTCGGTTGGGACGGCAAGGACGGCTCGTTCACCGGTGGCTTCGAGGCCAACGAGACCGCGACCAACACGGCTCGCCAGCTCCTCGACCAGGACGTCGACGTGATCCTTCCGGTCGGTGGCCCGATCTACCAGGGCGCACTGACCGCGATCGCCGACTCCGGCAAGGACGTTGCTCTGATCGGTGTGGACGCCGACTTCTTCGAGACCGACCCCAACACCCAAGACGTCGTGTTGACCTCGATCCTGAAGAACATGAAGGTCTCGACCTACGAGGCCATCATGTCGGCCTCGCAGGGCGGCGACTTCGACTTCTCGCCCTACATCGGCACGCTGGAGAACGACGGCGTCGGCATCGCCGACTTCCACAACTTCTCCGACAAGGTCTCCGCCGACCTGCCGGGCGAGCTGGAGACCATCAAGGCCGGCATCATCGACGGCTCGATCCCGGTGAGCTCCTACCTGTCGGGTTCGTGATCTCGAGCTAAGCGACTCCGTTCGGGGGAGGTCGGTCATCACCGGCCTCCCCCGTTCGCATTTCTTCCAGTAGGTTCGCCCAGATCCCCGATCACTAGGATGCGAGGCCATGAAGCTGGAGCTGCGCGGCATCACCAAGCGCTTCGGAACGCTGACCGCCAACGACCGGATCTCCTTGACCGTCGAGCCCGGTGAGATCCACTGCCTGCTGGGCGAGAACGGCGCCGGCAAGTCGACCTTGATGAACGTGCTCTACGGCCTCTACCGGGCAGACGAGGGCGAGATCGTCCTCAACGACGAGGTCCAGCACTTCACCGGTCCCGGTGACGCCATGGCGGCCGGCATCGGCATGGTGCACCAGCACTTCATGCTGATCCCCGTCTTCACCGTCGCCGAGAACGTCATGCTCGGCAACGAGGCGACCGGCTTCGCGGGCTCCCTCGATCTCGAGGCCTCGCGCCAGCGCGTCGTCGAGATCTCCGAGCGCTTCGGCTTCCACGTCAACCCCGACTCGGTGGTCGAGGAGCTCCCCGTCGGCGTCCAGCAGCGGGTCGAGATCATCAAGGCCCTCTCACGCGACGCCGAGGTGTTGGTCTTCGACGAGCCCACCGCCGTGCTGACGCCGCAGGAGACCGACGAGCTGATGGGCATCATGCGCCAGCTCAAGGAGGCCGGGAAGGCCATCGTCTTCATCACCCACAAGCTGCGCGAGGTCCGCGAGGTCGCCGACAAGATCACGGTCATCCGGCTGGGCAAGGTGGTCGGCGAGGCCGAGCCCACCGCCAGCAACAAGGAGCTCGCGGCGATGATGGTCGGCCGCCCGGTGGAGCTGACGGTTCGCAAGGGTCCGCCCAAGCTGGGCGACGAGGCGCTGATCGTCACCGACCTGCGGGTCATCGACCACCTCGGACACGTCCACGTCGACGACATCAGCTTCACCATCAAGCGCGGCGAGGTGCTGGCCGTGGCCGGGGTGCAGGGCAACGGACAGACCGAACTCACCGAGGCCCTGCTGGGTCTCCAGGACCACGTGACCGGCTCGATCGAGCTCGACGGCCACCAGCTCGTCGGACGCAGCGTGCGGCAGATCCTCGACGCGGGGGTGGGCTTCATCCCCGAGGACCGCCAGACCGACGGCCTGGTCGGACCGATGACCATCGCCGAGAACTTCATGCTCGACCGCAGCCACACCGAGCCGTTCGTCCGACGTGGCACCCTGCAGCTGGACACCCTGGAGAAGTTCGCCACCAAGCTGCTCAAGCAGTACGACGTGCGGGCGCCGGGCATCACCACGCCGGCGGGCCAGCTCTCCGGAGGCAACCAGCAGAAGGTCGTGGTGGCCCGCGAGCTCTCGCGCGACCTGCGCCTGCTGGTCGCGGCGCAGCCGACTCGCGGAGTCGACGTCGGCTCCATCGAGTTCATCCACACCCAGATCGTGGCCACGCGCGACAGCGGCGTGCCCGTGCTGGTTGTCTCGACCGAGCTCGACGAGGTGGTGGCGTTGGCCGACCGGATCATGGTGCTCTACCGCGGTCACATCGTCGGGATCGTCCCGCCCGACACGCCCCGCGAGGTGCTCGGCTTGATGATGACCGGCGAGCGGCCGGAAGGTGCGGTGGCATGAGCACCCCGACAGTGGACAAGAAGCCGCCGGTCAAGCCGGGCGAGCGCGACGGCGACCGATGGAACCGGATCCTGCGCGACATCGTCGCCGGCAACGCGGCGGTCGCGTTCTTCTCGGTGCTGCTCGCCGTGATCGTCGGGTCCCTGCTGATCATGTTCACCGACGAGCAGGTGCGCGACACGTTCGGCTACATCACCGCGCGGCCCTCGGACTTCCTCACCGCCTCGTGGGACGCCATCTCCGGCGCCTACGGCGCGCTGTTTCGCGGTTCGGTCTACAACAACCAGGCCGACGACTTCGCCACGGCCATCCGCCCCTTGACCGAGACGCTGAAGTTCGCCGGCCCGCTGATCGCGGCCGGACTCGGCGTCGGTCTGGCCTTCCGAGCCTCCATGTTCAACATCGGTGGCCGCGGCCAGATGCTGCTGGCGGGAGCGGCCTCCGGCTGGGTCGGCTACCAGTTCGAGTGGCCGTGGCCCATCCACCTCGCCGTCGCGATCATCGCCGGCATGGTCGCGGGGGCGCTCTGGGGTGGCCTGGCCGGCTTCCTCAAGGCGCGCACCGGCGCCCACGAGGTGATCGTGACGATCATGCTCAACTACGTCGGCTTCTACCTGGTCTTCTTCGCCCTCGCGACGCAGAGCCTGCTGCAGGCGCCCAACTCCGCCAACCCCAAGTCGCTGCCGATGAAGGAGTCGGCCACGCTGCCCAAGCTGCTCGGCGACCGCTACAACCTGCACCTGGGGTTCCTGCTGGCGCTGGTGGCGGTCGCGGTCGTCTGGTGGATCCTGAACCGCTCGTCCCTGGGCTTCCGCATCCGAGCCGTCGGCGAGAACCCCGCTGCCGCGCGCACCGCCGGCATCGACGTGGGCCGCACCTACACGATCGTGATGCTGATCGCCGGGGCCCTGGTGGGTCTGGCAGGCGCCAACCAGGTGCTCGGCACCGTGACCAGCGGCATCACCACCGACCTCGATGCGGGCATCGGCTTCGACGCGATCACGGTCGCCCTGCTCGGCCGCTCGCGGCCGGTCGGGATCCTGTTCGCCGGGCTGCTGTTCGGCGCCTTCAAGGCCGGCGGCTTCGCGATGCAGGCCTCCCAGAACATCCCCGTCGACATCGTGCTGGTCATCCAGTCGCTGATCGTGCTGTTCATCGCTGCACCACCACTCGTCAGAGCCATCTTCCGACTGCCTGCGAGGGAGGCCTGATGAGCGAGCAGACGAGCACCCCGACGACGGCACCCGGCGTCTCCCCCGCCCATGAGATCCAGCTGCGCGCCGTCACCGTGGTCGACCGCAAGGCGCCCACGATGTTCGCGATCCTCACCATCGGCCTCGCGCTGATCGTCGGGTTCGGGTCCCAGGAGGGCGACACCTCGTTCCGGCTGGCGGTCCCCACCGACTTCTTCGAGCTGCCCACGGTGACGGTCCCCTCGACGGCGACCACGTGGCTCCTGGTCCTGGTCTGCGCCGCTCTCGCGGCCTACTCGTTCTTCCTGCTCACCCGCAAGCAGAACACCCGCCTGTGGCTGGTCGTGCTCTTCGCGCTGGCGTGGATGACCGGCTTCTTGGCATGGGCCGGCGCGGACGCCACCTTGCCGGTCGTCGGACTCCTCGCCGGCTCGCTCGCCGTCGCCGTACCCCTCGTGTTCGGCGCTATGGGCGGGGTCCTCGGCGAGCGCTCGGGCGTGGTCAACATCGCCATCGACGGGCAGCTGCTCTTCGGTGCGTTCGCGGCCGCGATGATCGGCTCCCTGACGGGCTCCACGTGGGCGGGCCTGGGCGCCGCGATGGTGGCGGGCCTGCTGGTCGCCGCCGTGCTGGGGGTCTTCGCGATCAGCTACATGGTCGACCAGGTGATCGTCGGCGTGGTGCTCAACGTGCTGATCATCGGCATCACCAGCTTCATGTTCAGCCAGGTGCTCGCCCCCAACGCCGCCACGCTCAACCACCCGCCACGGTTCGAGCGGTGGGCGATCCCGGTGCTGGGTGACATCCCGCTGGTCGGCCCGATCTTCTTCCGCCAGACCCCGATCGTCTACCTGCTCTACATCGCCGTCGCGCTGGTCACCTGGGCGCTCTACCGCACGAAGTGGGGCCTGCGGGTCCGCGCGGTCGGCGAGCACCCCAAGGCCGCCGACACCGTCGGCATCAAGGTCAACCGCACCCGGTTCCGCACGATCCTGCTGGGCGGTGCGATCGCCGGCATGGGCGGCGCGTTCTACACCCTGGTCTCGGTGCCGCAGTTCAACCGGGAGATGACCGGCGGCGCGGGCTACATCGCGCTGGCCGCGGTCATCTTCGGCAAGTGGGACCCGATCCGCGCGACCCTCGCCGCGCTGCTGTTCGGCTTCGCCTCCAACCTGCAAGGCGTGCTGTCGGTCATCGGCTCACCGGTGCCCAGCCAGTTCATGCTGATGCTGCCCTACGTCGTGACGATCTTCGCCGTCGCCGGACTCGTGGGCCGCTCCCGCGCACCCGCCGCCGACGGCATCCCCTACCGCACCGACAACCATTGACGATTCGTCAGCGGTCCTGCGGGTTGCGGCAGCGAGCCGGTCTCTGACGAATCGGGTCAGCGCGCGCAGAGCGCGTCGACCGCGACGGTCGCGAGCACCCGCGCGGCGAGCAGCGCCGCACCCTCGTCGACGCGCAGGTTGCCCTGGTGGAGGTCGTAGGTGGGGCCACCACGAGTGCGCGTGCCGAGCCGTCCCATGGCGCCCGGCACCGCGTCGAGGAACCAGGCGAAGTCCTCGCCACCCAGGCTCTGGGTGGTGCTGACCCGGCCCTCGAGACCGACGACGCGTTCGACGGCTCCGGCCAGCAAGTGGGTGGCCGCCGGGTCGTTGACCACCGGTGGCACGCCGCGGCGGTAGTCGACCTCGGCCTTCACGCCGTAGGGGGCCACGATGTCGTCGATGAACTCGCGGACCATCCGTTCGGCCTGCGACCAGGCGACCGCGTCGAGCATCCGCACGGTGCCGCCGACCACGCCGGCCGCCGGGATGACGTTGGGGGCGACGCCGGCTCGGACCATCCCCCAGACGACGCTGACGCCGGCGCGCGGGTCGAGCCGACGAGACAGTACGGCGGGCAGCTCGGTGATCAGCTTGGCCAGCGCGAAGGTGAGGTCCTCGGTGAGGTGGGGCCGCGAGGTGTGCCCGCCGCTGCCGGTCAGGCGTACTTCGAGCTGGTCGGCCGCGCCGGTGATCGGCCCCTCGCGCACGCCGACCTGGCCGAGGTCGAGCGTCGGGTCGCAGTGGAGGCAGAAGATCTGCTCGACCTGGTCGAGCGCACCGAGGTCGATCAGGGCAGTGGCACCGCCCGGCATGACCTCCTCTGCCGGCTGGAAGAGCAGGCGGACGCGTCCGGGCAGCTGGCCGCGCTCGTGCAGCCGAGCCAGCGCGAGCCCCGCGCCGACGAGCCCCGCGGTGTGCACGTCGTGCCCGCAGGCGTGGGCGACGCCGGGACGGGTGCTGACCCAGGCGTCGGTGGTCAGGTCCTCGACGGGCAGGGCGTCGAGATCGGCGCGCAGGGCGACGACCGGCGGGCCATCACCCACATCGGCGATCAGTCCGGTGTGGGGCAGCCGGGTGACCGACAGCCCTGCGCGCTGGAGGCGCTCGGCGACGAGCTCGGTCGTGCGCTGCTCCTGCCAGGAGAGCTCCGGGGTGGCGTGGAGGTCGCGGCGCAGCTCGAGGAGCTCGGTCCGGTGCCCCTCGACCGCGGCGTCGACCAGGTCGTGGGCAGCGGCAGACATATCCGGGCCAGGCTACCGGTCGAAGGCCTCCAGGATGCGATCGGCGGCAGCCGTCGGGGCCAGCTCTCCGGAGCGCACCGCCTCGCGCACCTCGGCCCGGATGGCGGCGACCCCGGGTGAGCGGCGCAGCCGCTGCTCGAGCTCGTCACGCACCAGGGCCCACGTGAACTCCAGTCGCTGGTCGGCGCGTTTGGCGGCCAGGCCCTCGGCACCGAGCGCCGCACGATGCGCGAGCACCTGGTGCCAGACGCCCTCGACGCCGTCGCCGGTCAGACCCGAGCAGGTGACGACGGGCGGGGTCCACACCGCGTCGCCCGACAGCGGTCCGCGTCCGTGCACCAGCCGTAGCGCGCCGGCCAGCTCACGGGCTGCCGACCGAGCCTCCGCCAGACGGTCCCCGTCGGCCTTGTTGACCGCGATCACGTCGGCGATCTCGAGGATGCCCTTCTTGATCCCCTGGAGCTGGTCCCCCGTCCGCGCGAGCGCCAGGAACACGAACGTGTCGACCATGCCGGCGACGGTGACCTCGGACTGCCCGACGCCGACGGTCTCGACGAGTACGACGTCGTAGGCCGCGGCCTCCAGCACCAGCATGGCCTGGCTGGTGGCGCGGGCGACTCCCCCGAGCGTCCCTGCGGTCGGGCTGGGCCGGATGTAGGCCGACGGGTCGGCCGCCAGGCGCGACATGCGCGTCTTGTCACCCAGCACCGACCCGCCCGTGCGGGTGCTGCTCGGGTCGACGGCGAGCACGCCGACGCGATGGCCGGCGGCGGTCAGCTGGCTGCCGAGAGCCTCGATGAAGGTCGACTTGCCGACGCCGGGGACACCCGAGATGCCGACGCGTACGGCGTCCGGCTGGTCCGGGCCGGCCTCCAGCCCGGCGAGGAGGATGCGCGCCTCGCGTCGGTGCTCGGGCTTGCTTGACTCCACGAGCGTGATGGCCTGTGAGACCGACGCCCGGTGTCTCGCGCGCACCCCCTCGACGAGGGCGCTGACATCGGGCCTGGTCATGCCGGTAGTTGCTGTCGCAGCTTGTCGAGCAGGTCGAGCGCGGACTCCGCGATGACCGTGCCCGGCAAGAACACCGCCGCAGCGCCCATCTCCTGCAGGACGGGCACGTCGTCGGGCGGGATCACCCCGCCGATCACCACCATGATGTCGGGGCGGCCGTGGTCGGCCAGGGCCCGCTTGAGCGCCGGCAGCAGCGTCAGGTGTCCGGCTGCCAGCGAGCTGACGCCGACCAGGTGGACGTCGGCGTCGACGGCCTGTTGGGCGACCTCCTCCGGCGTGCTGAACAACGGACCGACGTCGACGTCGAAGCCCATGTCGGCGAAGGCGCTGACCACCACCTTCTGGCCGCGGTCGTGGCCGTCTTGGCCCATCTTGGCGACCAGGATGCGCGGACGCCGGCCGGCGGCGTGCTCGAACTCCTCGGTCGCCTCCAGCACCTGCCGCACGAGTGCGTCACCCGCCCCGTCGGCCGCTCTGCCGGCCTCGTCCCTGAACACCCCCGAGATCGTACGGATCTCGGCGCGGTGGCGCCCCCACACCTTCTCCAGCGCCGAGGAGATCTCCCCGACCGTCGCCTTGGCCCGGGCCGCGTCGACGGCGAGGGCGAGCAGGTTCCCGGCACCTCCCGTGGCGTCGTCGGCGGAGGCGGTCAGGGCATCGAGGGCCCGGCGTACGGCGTCGTCGTCGCGCTCGGCACGCAGTCGTTCGAGCTTGGCCACCTGCTGGCGGTAGACGTCGTCGTTGTCGACCTTGAGCACGTCGAGCGGCTCCTCCTGCTCGAGCCGGTAGGTGTTGACGCCGATGACGGCCTGGGTGCCGGAGTCGATGCGCGCCTGGGTGCGCGCGGCAGCCTCCTCGATGCGCAGCTTGGGGATGCCCTGCTCGATGGCGGCGGCCATGCCGCCGACCCGCTCGGCCTCCTGGATGTGGCCCCACGCGCGCTCGGCGAGGTCATGGGTCAGGCGCTCGACGTAGTAGCTGCCGCCCCACGGGTCGATGGTCGCGGTCGTGCCAGACTCCTGCTGCAGCAGCAGCTGGGTGTTGCGCGCGATGCGCGCGGAGAAGTCCGTCGGCAAGGCGATCGCCTCGTCGAGGGCGTTGGTGTGCAACGACTGGGTGTGTCCCTGCGTCGCGGCCATCGCCTCGATGCATGTGCGCCCGACGTTGTTGAACACGTCTTGCGCGGTCAGCGACCAGCCGCTGGTCTGGCAGTGCGTGCGCAGGCTCAGCGACTTGGGGTTCTGCGGGTCGAACTGGCTGACCAGGCGCGCCCAGAGGGCACGGGCCGCCCGCATCTTGGCGACCTCCATGAAGAAGTTCATGCCGATCGCCCAGAAGAAGCTCAGCCGCGGGGCGAACCGGTCGACGTCGAGCCCTGCCTCGATGCCGGCGCGGAGGTACTCGATGCCGTCGGCCAGCGTGTAGGCGAGCTCGAGGTCGGCCGTCGCCCCGGCCTCCTGCATGTGGTAGCCGGAGATGGAGATGGAGTTGAACCGCGGCATGTGCTCGGCGGTGAACGCGAAGATGTCGGAGATGATCCGCATGCTCGGCGCCGGCGGGTAGATGTAGGTGTTGCGGACCATGAACTCCTTGAGGATGTCGTTTTGGATGGTCCCGCTCAGCTGCTCCGGCTTGACGCCCTGCTCCTCGGCCGCGGCGATGTAGAGCGCCATGATCGGCAGCACCGCGCCGTTCATGGTCATGCTCACACTCATCTGGTCGAGCGGGATGCCGTCGAACAGCGTGCGCGCGTCGTAGATCGAGTCGATCGCGACACCGGCCATGCCGACATCGCCCCTCACCCGCGGGTGGTCGGAGTCGTAGCCGCGGTGGGTGGCCAGGTCGAAGGCGACGCTGAGCCCCTTCTGTCCGGCCGCCAGGTTGCGCCGGTAGAACGCGTTGCTCTCCTCGGCGGTCGAGAACCCGGCGTACTGCCGGATCGTCCACGGCTGGGTGGTGTACATCGTGGGGTAGGGGCCACGCAGGAACGGGCTGAACCCCGGCCACGTGTCGAGTGCGTCGAGGCCCGCGAGGTCGCGCTGGTCGTAGATCGGCCTGATCTCGATGCCCTCCGGGCTCAGCCAGCTCTCACCGTTGGTTGAGGAAGGCGCGCTAGCGCCTGTCTCGAAACCCGGTGAGACGAGCGGCACGTCGGCGAAGGACTCCGGGATGCTCATGCCAGCGCCTCCCTCGTGCGGGTCAGGAACGCCAGCGCGTCGACGCCCATCGCGCACGAGTCGTCGGCCCAGTCGCGCGGCTTGCCCGCGACGATGACTCGCTGCGCTCCGGCCTCGCGGAGCGCGGCAGCGGTCTGCTCCCCCGACCCGTCGTAGGCCGCCTCCGCCCCGGCGAGGCAGACGACGCGCTGCCCGTCGTAGGTCCCGCTCTCGACGCCGATGCCACCGGCCGCGAGCAGGTTGGTGGCGAACGTCGCTCGTGCCGTGTGCGCCGCCACCGGCCCCAGCGTGGCCAGGAAGACGGACGCCTTCGCGGGGTCGTCGCGCAGCGCTTCGAAGGGCGCGCCATGGCGTCGTACGGCGTCGGGCCCGCCCTCCCGCTCGGGCAAGGTCTCCGCGAGGTTGGGGAACTCGGTGAGCCCCGTGATCGGCCGCGTGCGCAGTGCCACCTGGCGATCGCGTGCGGAGACGGTGGTCGCGATCGCGTCATCGATGCAGGCACCGCCCTCCAAGGCCTGCAGCTGCCGCCAACCGGCCGCCGCCAGGTCGTGGGTGAGCCGCTCGACGGCCCATGCGCCACCCGCGGGGTCGGCGACGGCGCCGACGTGGGACTCCGAGAGCAGCAGGTGCATCTGGTTGCGGGCGATGCGGCGGCCGAAGGCGTCGGGACGGCCGAGCGGACGGTCGAACGGCTGCACCGTCACCGCATCTGCCCCGCCGACGGTCGCCGAGAACGCGGCCACCGTGGAGCGCAGCATGTTGACCCACGGGTCGTACCTGCTCATCATCGGGCGGCTCGTCACCGCGTGCTGCCGCTGCTCGACCGGCGCGGTCCCGCAGGCCTGCAGCACCCTGCTCCACAGCACACGTGCCGCCCTCATCTTGGCGATGGTCGGGAACTGCTCGTCGGTGGCGGCGTAGCGGAACTCGATCAGACCGGCCGCCCGCTCGGGCTCCACCCCGGCGGACTCCAGGACTCGCAGGACGCGCACAGCCGCCGCCATCGACCAACCGAGCTCCTGGCCGTCGCTCGCACCCCCGTCGTGGATGGCCGACCCATCGACGACGACCGCGCGGACGCCGGCGTCGAGGGCCAGGTGGGCAACGGCCACCAGCTCCTCGTCTGCTGCCGTGGCGGGCGCGCCGAGGTTGGTGCCCTCGGCCGGCGTGGTGTCGCCGAGCCTGTCGAGGAACCGCTGGGCAACCACCACGGGCTCACCAACGGGGTCCAGGACCACGGGTGCGAGGTCCAGCAGCACCCCATCGAGTACGGCGTGCAGGCCGGTCGCCCGGTCGGCGTGCAGCCACAGCGAGGTCGCCCCACCCTCAAGGTCGGCAAGCGCCTCGGTGTTGAGCCGCCGCTCGTCGGCGCCCAGCAGCTCGATGCGGATGTCGTGTCCGCCCGGGGACGTCGGGCGTGCAGGGCCGGCCAGGTCATCGACCTCACCGGGGATGCCGAGCGGCCCGATCTGCACACCGTCCAGCGTGGTCCGGCTGAGCCGGGCCCAGACGACGTCGTCGGGATCGCCCTCGCCGATCCGCCTGCTCTTGCGCAGCACGGCGGCAGCCGCCTTCTCCCAGTCCGCCCGCGTCGCGGCAGCACCATCGGGACCATCCAGGTCGAGCGCCAGGCTGCCCGCCACCGGCTCCAGCTCGGCGGGCTCGGGAAGACCACCTTCGACGGGGTCCGACCGACCACTGCCCGGGCTCATGAATCGCACTCTAGGAGCGATGCAGACCACCGGCCACACGGTGTGACTTTTCTGGCGCTGGCGCACGAGGCCCGCCAGACTCGCGGGCAGGAACTGCGCACCGGGGAGAATTGGGAAGCCGTTCACCCGAGGTTCAACGCAGGATCACTGGCAGGTCAGGCCTGGCGGCGACGCTCGTCGACGTGGACGGTGTTCGAGGCCCGCGAGTCGCACTGGTGACCGAGTCCTTCGACCCGCGCCTGTCGGGCACGGCGGGCACCGTACGCCAGGTCGCGAACCGGCTGGCCGAGACCGGGTACGACGTTCGCGTGCTGACCTCTGGCGCGGGACCCGCGGCCTACCACGCGGCGGAGGTGCTCAGGTTCGGTCCGCCGCGACGCAGCCACCAGATCCACCGCGCACTGGAGGCCTACGCCCCGGACCTGGTGCACGTGTTCACGCCTGGCCCTGTCGGCGCCAAGGCACTGCGCCAGGCAGCGAGGCTCGGCATCCCGACGTTGGTCACCGAGACATCGGCGCGCGCTGAGTTCGCGCCACCTCAGTGGCAGCACAAGGTCGCCGATGCGACCGACCGGCTCACGGTCACCGCGGCCTGGTTGCGCGACCGCCTCGCGGACGCCGGACTGGACTCCGGGATCTGGTCGCCCGGGGTGGACACCGACGTCTTCCACCCGGACCGTCGCAACCCGGCGCTGCGCGCCATCTGGACCGACGGCGATCTCACGCAGGTCGCCGTCGGCTACGTCGGCAGTCTCCGCAAGAGGCACGGCGTCCGCCGTCTCGCCGAGGTCGCCTCGGTGCCCGGCACCCGGCTCGTGGTCGTCGGCGACGGCCCCCAGCAGGCGTGGCTGCGCGAGCGCCTGCCCGCGAGCGTGAGGTTCACCGGCGCGCTCAAGCCCCGGCAGGCCGCCGCGGCCATCGCCTCGCTCGACGTGCTGGTGCAGCCCGGGACGCGGACGACGTGTGCTCACGCGCTCCGCGAGGCAGCGGCGTGCGCAGTGCCCGTCGTGGCACCACGAGCCGGTGGCGCACTCGACGTGGTCGAGCACCTCGGTACCGGCGTGCTCTACGACCCCGAGACGCCACTGGCTCTCGCAGACGCCGTCGCGGCTGTCGTCGCCGACCCCCATCGGCACCTGCTGGGTCAGCACGCACGTGCGCGCATCAGCCGGCGCACCTGGGCGGTGGCCGTCGACGAGCTCGTGAGCGAGCACTACTCGGTCCTGCCCGGATCGAGTGCGTCGCAGGTCGCCTGAACGCCTGACGACTGACCCCGTCGTCGTCACCACGCGAACAGTGTGGTATGCCGCCGATTTGGTGCTGGATCCGTGGGCTGCTTACCCTTGGCGACGTCTTCGGAAGTGTGAGCCCGAAGACCCAGAAGTGCTGGTGATCTCAGGGTGGAGGCTCGGCCCTCTACACGTCACCCACTCGGTCGTGGCGTGCCCGCGGCCCGTAGAGCTGCTGGTCGCGCGCCTGACCCCCGTCGCGTCGTGACCAGGCGGAGTGCCCCGCGCCGCGCCAGAAACAGGGGTCCCCCAGGGCTGACCGGTCGCGCTGACCCCCCGTTGCCGGCCGGTCAGCCTCACTAGTGGATCACCCCGCGATGTGGTCCACCACCAGCTCGGGCACCAGGTGGTCGTCTCCTCCGACCGACCACTCGGGGAAGTCGTAGACCGCGACCATCAGCTGCAGCGGGTAGGTCGGCGGACGCGGGCAGCGACGTAGCTCGCCGCCGTCGACCGAGAAGGACGCCTCCGTGGCATCCCAGTCGACGGCGTAGGTGTGGAACTCGGCGACGTCGATGGGCAGCCGCGCCGCGGCGAAGTCCTGGGTCAGCGACGGGTCGCGAAACGCCTTGATGCCGACTCCGACCTCGCACGAGGCACCCTGGGCCGATCGCTCGACCGACCTGCCGAAGATCTCCACCACGCACAGCTCTCCGCACCGCAACTGCTCGGGATCGTCCTCGAACCCGGCGAGCCACAGCGCGCCCATCGAGCGGGGCGACAGGGTCATCCGGCAGCGGATCTCGACGTGCCCGGAAGCCGGTAGCCAACCCTCGAAGCGCGGCTGCTCCTCGTTGACCAACAGCCCCTCACCGAAGCGCTGCTGGCCACGAGGACTGCCCACCGGCCCCGACCAGCTTCCGGACTGCACGGCCGAGACGCGCAGGGGCGGCTCGTGGAGCGGCCAGACCGGATGGTGGCCGGGGACCTCGAGCACCAGGCAGGAGTCCTCCAGGCGGTAGGAGGCCCGGGTCTGCGCACGCGAGCTCCAGGCCGGCAGGTAGTGCGGCAGCCAGACGTCGGTGTCGAGACCGGGCCCGTCGAAGTCGTCGCGAAACGGCATCCCCCGTTTCTACCGAACGCCGCCGACACCCACGGCCGGGGCGCGAGCCCGTGGCCGACTGAGCCCTGGGCCTGGTTCTCCACAGGTCGCGCAGAGCGCGTTGCGAGCAGGGCCGCCCACGCCTTTGGATCGTCCTGGTCATCTCGGGAAAGGAATCTCCGTGTCTCGCTTGCTCGCACTGTTCGTCGTCGTGGTGCTCACCGCTGGCTGTTCGGCCCAGGCCGACCCAGCGGCGCCGTCCGGTGGTCCAGCCACCGAGCCCTCGCCACGAGCGGCCCCCTACCGCATCGACAGGCTCCATGCGCTCAGCGCCGTTCGCTCTCTGCGGGTGCCCGGGTTCAAGCGGGTGCTGGTGTGTCCGACGCGTCGGCCGGCGCCCTGCCGCCGCGAGGGCACCGAGAGATCCCGGTGGTTGGTCGGCACCCAGCTCCACGGAGCCTCGCTGCCGGGAGGCAACGGCCTGGGCGAGCTCGTCACGACGATCGTGACGGCATGGCCGTCCGCAGCCCGAGCCTCGTCGTACGCCGATCGGCTGACCAAGCAGCTGCGGCGCTACGACGGCGACTACGACATCCTCCTCCGCAAGACCGGCTCCCGGCGCTACATCCCGGCCGATCGCGGGAAGGGCGAGCTGCACGACGTCGCCTACTCCGAGTGGCGCGGCACCGTGTTGCGACGGCTCTTCCACTACGTGTTCGACGACCTGTCGTCGTCGTCCACGGTGGCGGGCGGTCGCGTCGTGTTGTCGCGGGGCCGCTACGTGCTCGACCTCGAGTGGGTGGCCCGCAACCAGCGAACAGATCGGCGCCTGAGCCAGCTGCCGCGGCGCCTGCTGCAAGCGCTCAGGTGACGCTGGCTGAGGCCCTCAGACGGGCGTGCGGCCGTCGTTGTCCTTGTTGCGGATGCCGATCTTGTTGCCGAGCCACACCAGCGGGTCGTACTTCTTGTCGACCACGCGCTCCTTCATCGGGATGATCGCGTTGTCGGTGATGTGGATGCCCTCCGGACATACCTCGGTGCAGCACTTGGTGATGTTGCACATCCCCAAGCCAGCGGCCTGCTGGGCGCGCTCGCGGCGGTCGGCCGTGTCGAGCGGGTGCATGTCGAGCTCGGCGAACCGGAGGAAGAACCGCGGCCCCGAGAACGCCTCCTTGTTGTCCTCGTGGTCACGGACGACGTGGCAGACGTTCTGGCACAAGAAGCACTCGATGCACTTGCGGAACTCCTGGCCGCGCTCGACGTCTTCTTGCATCATCGTGCGCTTCTCGCCGGGCTTGCGCTCCGGGAGCTCGACGCTGGGCAGCTGACGGGCCTTCTTGTAGTTGAAGGACACGTCGGTGACCAGGTCACGGATGACTGGGAACGTGCGCATCGGCGTGACGGTGATCGTCTCGGACTCCTCGAAGTCCGAGAGCCGGCACATGCACATCAGACGCGGGCGCCCGTTGATCTCAGCGGAGCACGAGCCGCACTTGCCGGCCTTGCAGTTCCAGCGGACCGCCAGGTCGCCGGCCTGGGTGGCCTGGACGCGGTGGATCGCGTCGAGCACCACCTCGCCGCGCTCGACCTCGACGTCGTAGTCCTTGAGCTCGCCGCCGGACTTGTCGCCGCGCCAGAGCCGCATCTTGAGGTTGTAGGCCACGTGTACTTCCTTCTCACTGGGTCTCGACAGGCTCGACCAGCGACTAGTCGAAGAACTTCTTCAGGTCGTCGGGCATGGGCGGCAACGGCTGTGGGTTGAGCATCACCGACTCGCCGTCATCGGCCAGCGACACCACGAGGTTCTTCGCACCCCACTCGGGGTTGGGTCCGGGGAAGTCGTCTCGCGTGTGGCCACCGCGCGACTCCTGTCGCGCGAGCGCCGCCTTCGCGATCGCCTCGGAGACCAGCAGCATGTTGCGCAGGTCGAGGGCCAGGTGCCAGCCGGGGTTGTACTGGCGGTGGCCGTCGACGCTCATGCTCTTGGCCCGGACCTTGAGCTGCTCGATCTCCTCGAGCGCCTGTGCCAGCTCGGCCTCCGTGCGGATGATGCCGACCAGGTCGTTCATCTTCTGCTGGAGGTCGTGCTGGATCGAGTAGGGGTTCTCGCCGCCGTCGACGCTGAACGGGGCTACCGCACTCCACTGCCCGGCGCGCAGGTCCTCGTCGGACACGGCCGGGCGCGCCTCGCCCAGCCCCGCGACGTACGCCGCTGCGGACTCGCCCGCGCGGCGGCCGAACACCAGGAGGTCGGAGAGGCTGTTTCCGCCGAGCCGGTTGGAGCCGTGCATGCCGCCGGAGACCTCGCCCGCGGCGTAGAGGCCGGTGACGGCGCTCTCCTGGGAGTCGGCATCGACCTCGACGCCGCCCATCACGTAGTGGCAGGTGGGGCCGATCTCCATCGGCTCCGCGGTGATGTCGACATCGGCCAGCTCCTTGAACTGGTGATACATCGAGGGCAGTCGCTTGCGGATGAACTCGGGAGTACGACGAGAGGCGATGTCGAGGTAGATGCCGCCGTGCTCGCTGCCGCGGCCCGCCTTGATCTCGGAGTTGATGGCCCGGGCGACCTCGTCACGGGGCAGCAGCTCGGGTGGGCGGCGGTTGTTCTTCTTGTCGTCGTACCAGCGGTCGGCCTCCTCCTCGGTGTCGGCCGTCTCCGCCTTGAAGAAGTCGGGGATGTAGTCGAACATGAAGCGCTTGCCCTCGGAGTTCTTCAGAATGCCGCCGTCTCCGCGGACCGACTCCGTGACCAGCAGCCCCTTCACCGACGGCGGCCACACCATGCCGGTCGGGTGGAACTGGACGAACTCCATGTTGATCAGCTTCGCGCCGGCGCGCAGGGCCAGCGCGTGGCCGTCGCCGGTGTACTCCCAGGAGTTCGAGGTCACCTTGAAGGACTTGCCGATGCCGCCGGTGGCCAGGATCACGGCCGGCGCGTCGATGACCACGAAGCGGCCGGTCTCGCGCCAGTAGGCGAAGACGCCGGCCATCCGGCCCTCGCCCGATGACCTGTCTTGCAGCAGGTCGGTGACCGTGCACTCCATGAACACGTCGATGCCGATCTGCACCGCGCGCTGCTGCAGGGTGCGGATCATCTCCAGGCCGGTGCGGTCGCCGACGTGGGCCAGCCGTGCGTAGCGGTGGCCGCCGAAGTCGCGCTGGCTGATCAGCCCGTCGTCGGTGCGGTCGAACAGCGCGCCCCAGTCCTCGAGCTCGAGGACCCGCTCGGGCGCCTCCTGGGCGTGCAGCTGGGCCATCCGCCAGTTGTTGAGCATCTTCCCGCCACGCATGGTGTCGCGGAAGTGCACCTCCCAGTTGTCCTCGGGCCAGCGGTTGCCCATGGCTGCGGCGATGCCGCCCTCGGCCATCACCGTGTGGGCCTTGCCGAGCAGCGACTTGCAGACGATGGCGGTGTTGGCGCCGGCCTCGTGGGCAGCGATCGCCGCGCGCAGGCCCGCACCGCCGGCGCCGACGACCACGACGTCGTACTGGTGGCGCTCGATGCCGCCCTCGGCGTAGTAGGACATCTCGTTGCCCGTCATCTCATGGCGTGCCATGTCTAGAAGAACCTCAGATCCTCGATTGCGCCCGTGGAGAGCAGGTAGACGTAGAGATCGGCGATCGCCACCGAGAACAGCGAGAGCCAGGCGTACTTCGAGTGGTCGCCGTTCATCCTGGACACCCAGGTCCACAGCCGGTAGCGGACGGGGTGCTTGGAGAAGTGGCGCAGCCGGCCGCCGACGACGTGGCGGCAGGAGTGGCACGACAGGGTGTAGAGCCAGATGAAGGCGATGTTGACCAGGAAGATCAGCGTGCCGAGACCCATGTGGATGCCGTCGGACTCGCCCTGCATCGGCCCGAAGGCCAAGACGGTGTCGTAGGTCAGGATCAGCGCGACGACCACCGCGGCGTACCAGAAGTAGCGGTGGATGTTGTTGAGGATCAGGGGGAACCGGCTCTCACCGGAGTAGCCGCCGTGGGGCTCGGCGACACCGCATGCCGGCGGGCTCAGCCAGAACGACCGGTAGTAGGCCTTGCGGTAGTAGTAGCAGGACATCCGGAAGCCCAGCGGGAAGATCAAGATGATCAGGGCCGAAGAGAGCGGGAACCAGCCGAACGGCTGCCCGAAGTCGGACGAGCCCTCGACGCAGTCGCCCAGGCACGGCGAGTAGAACGGCGAGAGGTAGGGCTCGACGAAGTAGTGAGTGCCCGAGAACGCGCGCCACGTCGCGTAGATCACGAACGCGGTGAACACCACGAAGGTGGTCAGCGGGTAGAGCCACCACCGGTCGGTCCGCAGGGTCTTTTCCGGGATCGAGGCCCTGGTCGGGCCGGTCACGCCTGTGGACATCCAGTGGTCCTCCTGACACGACGAAACGGGTGCACCAGCCTGCCGAGGCTATGCGCGCCCGCATGAGCAGCGCCAGCGACGACCCGCCTCCTAGGGTCCCATGTGGGCTATGTCACGCCTACCCACCGCGCCACTTGTATCCTCACGTGAGCCCGGGCGGCAGCTCGGACCGATGTCTTCTGGGGGTGGTCAGTGGCCAGGCCGGCGATCGTGACGGTCGACGACGACCAGCAGGTCTCGGCCGCACTCGCCCGCGACCTGCGTCGCCGCTACGGCCGCGACTACCGCATCGTGCGCGCGTCCTCCGGCGAGGAGGCCCTCGAGGCCCTGGCCGAGCTGGCCCTGCGCGACCGCCCGGTCGCCCTGGTCGCCGTGGACCAGCGGATGCCGCGGATGACCGGCATCGAGGTGCTCGCCGAGGCCGATGCGCGCGGCCTCGCAGGCGGCGCCAAGCGGGTTCTCCTGACGGCCTACGCCGACACCGAGGTCGCGATCCAGGCCATCAACGAGATCGGGCTCGACCACTACCTGATGAAGCCGTGGGACCCGCCCGAGGAGCAGTTGTTCCCCGTCCTCGACGACCTGCTCGGCGACTGGCACAACGAGAACCCCGAGCAGACCTCCGACGTCCGGGTCGTCGACCACCGGTGGTCCGACCGCGGTCATGACGTCAAGACGTTCCTGGCCCGCAACCACGTGCCCTACCGGTGGTTCGACGTCGAGGCCGACGAGGAGGGTCGACGGCTCGCCGAGCTGGCGGGCGCCGGGCCGGGCGACCTCCCGCTCGTGCTCCCGGCCGAGGGCGAGCCGCTGCGAGCACCCAGCAACGTCGAGATCGCCGGTGCCCTCGGGCTACGCACCCAGGCCGAGCAGCCGCTCTACGACGTGTGCATCGTCGGCGGCGGTCCTGCGGGTCTCGCCTCCGCGGTGTACGCCGCCTCCGAGGGGCTCTCGACCATCGTCGTCGAGCGCCATGCGCCGGGTGGCCAGGCAGGCACGAGTGCGGCCATCGAGAACTACCTGGGCTTCCCCAAGGGCCTCAGCGGCGCCGACCTCACCCAACGGGCGATGGCCCAGGTGCAGCGCTTCGGCGCCGAGATGGTGCTGGCTCGCGACGTGGTCTCGCTCGAGCAGCGCGGTCCCGTGCGGGCCGTGGTACTCGACGGCGATCCCGACAACCCATCGGTCATCGAGGCCCGGGCCGTGATCGTCTCGACCGGCGTGTCCTACCGCAGGCTCGGGGCCGAGGGGCTCGACGACCTCACCGGCCGCGGGGTCTACTACGGCGCTGACGCCAGCGATGCCCGCCAGGTCGCCGGCGACGAGGTCTTCATCGTCGGCGCGGCCAACTCCGCCGGCCAGGCCGCGCTCAACATGGCCAAGCACGCACAGAGCGTGGTGATGCTGGTCCGCGCGGGCGACCTCGAGGCCTCGATGTCGCGCTACCTCATCGACCGCATCGAGGCACACCCGGCGATCGAGGTGCGCACGATGAGCGAGGTCCGCTCCGCCCGCGGTGACGGCCACCTCGAGGCCCTCACCATCCTCGACCGCGACACCGGCGCGTGCACCGACGTGGCGGCCACGTGGCTGTTCATCTTCATCGGCGCGGCTCCTCGCACCGACTGGCTCGGCAAGGACGTGGCCCGTGACGAGCGCGGCTACGTCGTCACGGGACCGGACCTGGCCCGTGCCGATGGGGTGCCGGGCTGGCCACTGCCGGCCCGGGCGCCATACGCCCTGGAGACCAGCGTTCCCGGCGTGTTCGCCGCGGGCGATGTGCGGTTCGACTCGATGAAGCGCGTCGCGTCGGCCGTCGGCGAGGGCGCGATGGCCGTGCACCTGGTGCACCGCTACCTGGCGACGATCTGAGCCGGGGGGCCATCGATGCGCGTCGACGAGCTGCGGCAGCTGGCGATCTTCGAGAAGGTCAGCGACGAGCGCCTCGAACAGCTGCTCGCCGTCGGACGCACCATCGAGATCGAGCCGGGACTCCAGCTGTTCACCGAGGGTGATCCGGCCGACCACTGGTGGGTGCTGGTCGAGGGCGCCATCGACCTGTTCCGCACTGTCGGGCGCGAGGAGGCCAGGGTCGGCCAGATGGTGCCGGGGCGGTGGGCCGGTGGCTTCCGCGCCTGGGACGACGACGGGGTCTACCTGGCAACCGGCCGCGGGGTGGAGTTCGGACGGCTGCTGAAGGTGCCCGCCGCTGACCTGCGCGACCTGATGAACGAGTGGCTGCCCCTTGCCGTGCACCTGGTCCGTGGCGTCTTCGGCACCGCCCGCACCATCGAGGCGACCGTGCGGCAGCGCGAGGCGCTGATCACCCTCGGCACCTTGTCGGCCGGGCTCGCGCACGAGCTCAACAACCCCGCCTCGGCCGCCGTACGCACGGTGGCCTCGCTGGCCGACTCGCTCAACGAGGTGCTCGCCTCGCTCACGCGTCTCGCCGAGGGCGCGATCACCTCCGAGCAGTTCCTGGCGCTCGACCGGTTGCGCCAAGACGCCGGCGGACCGACGGGCGCGCGCACCGCCATGCAGGTCGCCGACGCCGAGGACGAGCTCGGCGAGTGGCTCGAGGACCACGATGTCGAGGACCCCTGGACCTTGGCAGCCACGCTGGCCGGGGCGGGCGTCTCGGTCGAGTGGTGTGACCGGGCGGCCGAGGTGCTGACCGGGAGCGCGCTCAGCACCGGGCTCGAGTGGGTGGCCGGCACACTGTCGGTCGGCGCCCAGCTGTCCGAGCTGCGCGAAGCCACCGGCCGGGTCTCCGAGCTGGTCGGCGCCGTGCGGTCCTACACCCAGATGGACCGAGCCTCGCTGCAGCCGGTCAACGTCGTCGAGGGCCTCGACAGCACGCTGGTGATGCTGCAGCACAAGCTCAAGGAGGGCGTGGAGGTGGTCCGGCAGTATGCCCCTGACCTCCCCCGCATCGACGCCTACGCCGGCGAGCTCAACCAGGTGTGGACCAACCTCATCGACAATGCGGTCGACGCCATGGACGGGGCCGGCACCTTGCGTGTCGCGACCAGGGCCGAGGACGACGCGGTCGTCATCGAGATCGCCGACTCGGGTCCAGGCCTGGACCCCGAGGTGGCCTCGCGCGCGTTCGATGCCTTCTTCACCACCAAGGACGTCGGCAAGGGCACCGGGCTCGGACTCGACATCGCCCGCCGTGTGGTCGTCGAGCGCCACAACGGCACCATCGACCTGGTTCGCGAGGGCGACGAAACTGTCGCGCGCATCCGCCTTCCTCGCTGACAAGATGGCAGCCGTGCCAGGAGCAGAGGTCGCAGAGTTCACCGAGGAGCACGTCGAGCCGGCAGCGGAGCTGTTGGCGGCCAGGCATCGCCGCCACCGCGAGGCCGAGCCACTGCTCTCCCCCGCGTACGACGACCCGGCGGCGTGCATCGAGCCCATCCGGTCGGCGTACACCGCCGAGCACGCCTCGGGTTCGGTGGCCGTCGACGGCAGCCGGGTGGTGGGCTACCTGCTCGGCGCTCCGAAGCCCGGCGCTGCGTGGGGCGCGAACGTCTGGATCGAGAGCGCGGGGCACGCGGTCGAGGAGGCCGAGCTCGCCCGCAGCCTCTATGCCCAGGCCGCCACCAGATGGGTCGACGAGGGACGGGCGGCGCACTTCGCGCTGCTGCCCAGCCACGATGCCGACCTCTTGCATGCCTGGTTCCGGCTGGCGTTCGGCTGGCAGCACACGCACGCGATCCGGGTCCCGGCCGAAGCAGGTCCGGTGCGCGAGGGGCTCGTCGTGCGCGAGCCGACCCGCGACGAGATCCCGCAGCTGGCACGTCTCGACATGGTGCTGCCCGAGCACCAGGGCCTGTCTCCCGTCTTCTCCAGCGGGCCGCCCGACGTCTACGAGGAGCGCGTGGCCGACTGGGAGGAGGACTTCGACAACCCGCAGTTCTGGAACGTCGCCGTCGAGCACGGCGGCCGCCTCGTCGGCAGCGCGGTCGGCTGCGACCTCGAGGTCACCTCGAGCCACTCCGGCCCGGCCGCACCTGAGCGAGCAGCGTTCCTGGGCTTCGCGGCCGTCCTTCCGGAGGCCCGAGGAATGGGCGTCGGTCGCGCGTTGGGTGAGGCGGTCTCCCAGCTGGCGTGGGAGAAGTTCTACCCCAGCATCGTCACCGACTGGCGCGAGACCAACCTGCTCTCCTCACGCGCCTGGCGAGGGTTGGGCTACCGCGACAGCTTCGTGCGACTGCACCGGCTCATCGGCCACTGAGCGCCCCATTGCGGACGATCCCCTTCCGATAGGTTCCCCGCGTGAAGGTCGTCGTCGCCGGAGGTTCGGGGGCGCTCGGAAGTCGGCTCTGCGAGGACTTGGCGAACCGCGGCCACGAGGTCGTCGTGCTCACCCGCCGCTCACGTACCGGGCCGTTCCGGCAGGTGGAGTGGGACGGCCGGACCGTCGGGTCATGGCGCACCGAGCTCGAAGGGAGCGCGGTCGTCAACCTCGCCGGCGAGCTGGTCGACCGCCGACCCACGCCGGCGAACCTCGACCTGCTGACCCGATCGCGGGTCGAGCCCACTCGGGCGCTCGTCGAGACGAGCGCCACCTTGTCATCCCTCGTGCCGGTCTGGCTGCAGTCGAGCACGCTGGCCATCTACGGCGACGCCGGCGAACAGGTGCTCGACGAGTCAGCACCACCAGCTGATGGCCCACCCCAGATGGCGGGGGTAGCGAAGGCATGGGAACTGGCCGCTCGGGAGGCGAACACCGAGCGGATGGTCACGCTCCGGACCGGCATCGTCTTGGACAACGACACACCCGCCCTCGACCGGCTGCGCGCCCTGGCGCGTTGGGGGCTCGGCGGTCGGGTCGGCTCGGGTCGGCAGTGGGTCAGCTGGATCCACATCGAGGACTGGCTCGCCGTCGTCCGCGCGATGCTCCTCCCCACCGGACCGGCCATGTCAGGGGTCGTCCACGCGACCGGTCCCCATCCAGTGCGCAACGCGGACCTGATGGCCGCCCTTCGAGCCGACGCGGGCCGGCCAGCTGCCCCGCCCACGCCCCGGGCACTCGTCCGACTGGGAGCCGTGCTCCTGCGCACGGACCCGGCGCTGGCGCTCACGGGGCGGCGCGCCATCCCCGCGCGCCTGCTGGACGCCGGGTTCGACTTCCGCCACCCCGACCTCGCGGAGGCGCTCGCCGACCTGAGACTGCGCCATCGCGCCGGCGGCTGACGTAGGGATCCAACAGCCGAATGCCTATTGGCGTCGCGTGAAGCTGGTCTTGCCGTTGGGATGGTGATGGGTGAGCCAGTCGGGGTGGTGCGCCCGTCGGTGGTGGAAGAGGCAGAGAAGCTTGCAGTCCTTCAGGCTGGTGCGCCCGCCTTGGGACCACGGCTTGGGGTGATGGGCATCGCAGAAGGCGGCAGGAACGGTGCAGCCCATCGTCGTACAGGTCTTGTCACGCACGTTCATGAGCTTGCGCATCGCGCCCTTGACGAGTCGTTGCTCCCGACCGGCGTCGAGGACCTCGCTCTTGCCGCCCATGACGGCGGGCAGGATGCCGGCATTGCAGGCCAAGCGGCGCAGCTCGCCACCGGTGATGACATCACCGCTCGAGGTCTCGACGACACCAGCGGCCTGGACCTCGGCGACCAGGTCGTCGTAGTCGACGGCTATGACCACGGAGGTGGCGGTGCCGCCGTGCCGGGGCAGGGTGTCGGTGGGGATGTTCTCGAGCAGGGCTGCGAAGGCGATGCCCTGCCGACGAGCGATCGGCAGGTCGCCGAACTCGTCCGGTGTGGAGTCCTCGACGGGCCCGAACGGGGTGTCGAGACGGCGACGGCGCGGGGACAGGTAGGCGTGCAGGTAGGTGCGAACACGACCGGCAAGTGCGTCAGGGATGCGGAAGCTGCCGTCGGTGGAGCCATCGCCGCGCCGCCGCATGGTGAGCCTGGTGGCGGCCGAGGCTCTGTCCTCGGCGGCGAGCAGCGCTTGGTACTCGGCCTGGTCGGCGATGTCTGGCGCGACGTGCTGCAACACCCCGCGGCCCAGGTTGGCCAGCTCGCGCGGCCCGAGCTGTGCGGCCTGGTCGACCAGGAAGTCCTCGGCCTTGGCCAGTAGGTCGTCGCCCAGGTCCTGGGGAAGTGAGGACAGCGCATCGGAGATGGCGCGCACCTGTGCGAGGTTGACCCGGCCCTTGGCGAAGGCGTCGCCCAGCAGGGTCCACCTCTGGTCGAGCAGGTCAGCCAGCCTGGCATCGGCGCGGATCCGGCCGTGTGCGTCGCGGGTCTCGTCGGCCAGCCACGCGGCAGTCGACCTCGCTCCGGTCTGCTCGGCGACATCGTCGGCCACGGCGAGAACGCGTAGCTGTTGGGCCTGGGCGCGCGCGATGAGCCCGGCCAGGCCCGTCAGCAGATCCTGCTTCTCTGTCGTCGAGCGGAACACCGGGTTGATCGCGGCGATCTCATCCAGGGCCTCGGCGATCCGCGCGAACGGCTCGGCATAGGTGCTGGACATGAGACAAGCCAAGCATCGACCACCGACATCCATCGCTCCAGAACCCCTTATTCCACAGGGGATTCCGACATGTTCTGACACCACATTTCGGGGGACGTGCGACTGGTTTCCTCACACCTACCCCGAACACACCCCTCCCCTCTTGGCGTGCGCTCGACGTGATCTCCCAGCTCAACCGCGACCTGCGTACGGCGGTCCGCAAGGGCCACTGAACACGTGCCGTCACACCCGCGAGAGAGCGAAGTCGCGCGTCGGCTGCCACCCGTGGACGTCGTCGTGGACGTAGAGGTGGAAGCCGGTGACCTCGAAGGAAGCCTCGAAGCCGGCGAGCTCCTCGAACACCTCGTCCATGACGTCGTCGGGGAGGTGATGCGCGACGGTCACGTGCGGGTGGAACGGGAACTCGACGTCGACCGCGAGCGGCCCGGAGCGTAGGGCCGAGGCCAGCTGCTCGGTCTGCCCGATGCCCTTGGCCAGGCTGACGAACACGACGGGCGAGACCGGCCGGAACGTGCCGGTGCCGCGCAGGTGCACCTCGAAGGTCCCGCCCGAGTCGGCGACCTTGGCGAGATGCTCCTCGACGGCATCGAGCTCCTTGTCGCCGACCTCGGTAGGCGGGATCAACGTGATGTGCGTCGGGATCGTCGCCGCCGACGAGTCGATGCTGGTGCGGTAGTCCTGGAGCTGGCTGGCCCACGGCTCCGGGATCGAGAGGGCGACTCCGATGACCGGCACCCGAACGACCTTACTGGCCTTTACCCGGCCGTGAGTCCGGGGTGGGCAGGAGCGACGAACCCGACGCGCTGCCATACGTCGCGCAGCGTCGCCTCGGCCACCTCGGTGGCCACCTGACGGCCCTGCTCGAGCACGGAGCTGAGCTGCTTCTGGTCCTCGAGCAGCTCGAGCGTGCGGTCCCTGAACGGCGTCACGAACTCCACGACCACCTCAGCGAGGTCCTTCTTGAAGTCGCCGTAGCCCCGCCCGGCGTACTCCTCCTCCAGACCCGCGATGGAGCGGTCGGTGAGCGAGGAGTAGATCGTCAGCAGGTTGCTGATGCCAGGCTTCTCCTCGGGGTCGAAGCGCACCTCGGAGCCCGAGTCGGTGACCGCCGAGCGGATCTTCTTGGCGCTCACCTTGGGGTCGTCGAGCAGCTCGACGATGCCGCTGGGCGACGAGGCCGACTTCGACATCTTGGACGTCGGGTCCTGGAGATCGGTGATCTTGGCCGTCGACTTCAAGATGTAGGGCTCCGGCAGCCGGAAGGTCTTCTTGTAGCGGCTGTTGAAGCGCTGCGCCAGGTCGCGGGTCAGCTCGAGGTGCTGACGCTGGTCCTCGCCCACCGGCACGTAGTGCGGCCGGTAGAGCAGGATGTCGGCTGCCTGGAGGATCGGGTAGGTGAACAGCCCGACGCTCGCGGCCCCCTCCCCTGCCTTGGCTGACTTGTCCTTGAACTGCGTCATCCGTCGCGCCTCGCCGAACCCCGTCAGGCATTGCAGCACCCACGAGAGCTGCGCGTGCTGCGGGATCTGGCTCTGCACGAAGATCGCCGAGCGGGCCGGGTCGATGCCCATGGCCAGCAGCTGGGCCGCGGCTCGCAGCGTCCGCTCGCGGAGTACGGCGGGATCCTGCTCGACGGTGATCGCGTGCAGGTCGGCGATGAAGAAGAACGGCTGGTGCTCGCGCTGCAGGTCGACCCACTGGCGCAGGGCGCCGAGGTAGTTGCCGAAGTGGAAGGAGTCGGCGGTCGGCTGGATTCCTGACAGCACCCGGGGACGGGCCCCTCCGGAGGCCTCGGTCGGGACGGCCAGCTCGGGTTCGGTGATAGCGCTCATTTCAGGCGGCATTCTGTCAGGCGTCCGATGCAACCTCGCCCGCTGCCCAGAGGTCGCATAGTTGAGGCACCAGGAGGAGGAGTGATGCACGACGACCGCTTGCGGGAGGTGTATGCCGTGGCGTACCCCCGCCTGGTCGTCCAGCTCGTCGGCGTGACCGGAAACCCCGCGGAGGCCGAGGACGTCGTGATGGAGGCGTTCGCCCGGGCCGTGCCGCGCCGCAGCTCCTTCCACGATGCCGACAACCCCGAGGCCTGGCTGCGCACGGTCGCGGTCAACGTCGCGCGCAGCCGCTGGCGACGGATGCTGCGCTGGGCACACGTGCTGCCCGAGCTCGTGACGCCCACGTCGTACGCCGATCTCCCCGAGGAGCGCCTGGCCCTGCTGGCCGCACTCCGCCAGCTACCGGCCACCCAGCGCGAGGCCATCGCGCTGCACCACCTCGCGGACCTCCCGGTCGCCGAGGTCGCCTTCACCCTCGGTGTGCCCGAAGGCACCGTCAAGGCGCGTCTGGCCCGCGGGCGGGCAGCGCTCGCCGAGGTCCTCACCGACTCCTCCAAGGAGGAAGACCATGCCCGAGCTGACTGACCTCCACGACTTGGCGAGCGACGTCCGCGAGCGCGTCGTGATCCCGCCGTACGACGAGGTGACCCGGCGGGTGCGTGCCCGACGGCTCCGCACGGCGACCGGCGGCATCGCGGCCGCCGTGCTCGTCGTGGGCGGCGTCGGCGTCTGGCAGAGCCTGTCGCCGACGGCCGGCCCACCTGGCCAGCCGGCTGGCCAGACGTCTGGCCAGACATCCGGCCAGACATCCGGCCAGACGCCGCTGCCGGACACCGACGAGGGACTGTGGCGCAAGGTCGTGGACGGCACCGACTCCCACCCGTTCGAGACCGAGGGGTCGACGGACGGGGCGATCGCGGTCGTGTGGCGGGCTCTGGAGCAACCCGGGCCGACCTTCGCCCTGGTGATCCGCGAGGCCGACGGCACCGTGCACGGCCGACGCCTCGACGAGCCGTTCGACCTGACCCCGCTACCGGACGGCGGCTGGATCGGCGTCGACGGTGGATACGTCGCGACGATCGGCACCAACGGGACCATCGCCCAGGTGCGCGGATCGGGTCCGAGCCGCCCGGCGCGGCCGGGCGACGTGTTCGTGCACGGCGAGTACGGCGTCAACATGCTCTACCGGCCATCGGACCGGTCGCTGTCGACGATGCCGATCCTCTACGGGGACATCGCCGACGGCTACGTCACGCCCGACGGCGAGCTGGTCACGTGCGGCAGGGGCCAAGGCGGCGTCACGCTCACGGTCGGCGACAAGATCGGACCCAATGTGCCCGGCGCGACCTGCGTCCTCGCCGGCCGCGGCGACGACGTCACGATGGTCGGCCTGGGTGACGACCCCGACGGCGGCATCCCGATGACCGGCCTCGTCGTCGCGCACGGCGACCAGGTCGTACAACCCCGGATGACCACGATGCTCGGTGGCGTGACCTCGGTCCTCATCACACCCGCCGGGACCACCGTGATCACCGACGCCAGCACCGGCGACTGGTACCTCCTCGGCGCCGATGGCGCCTTCCGGCCGACGGACCGCAAGGTGGGCCAGGCGTTCCTGGCGGGCGAGCGTCTCTACGTCACGCAGTACGGCTTCATGAACGCCCCCCTGTCCTGGTCCGACGACGACGGCCGCACGTGGCACGAGGCGCAATTGCCGGGCAACGAGGAGTAGTCGCCTGCCAAAGTGGGTCTATGCCGCCCGTGACCGCGCCGACCCTGACCGACGGCCCAGTGACCCTGCGTCACCCGCAGGAGAGCGACGTACAAGGGTCGTGGGAGCAGTGCCAGGACCCGCTGTCGATCCAGTGGACGACGGTGCCGGTGCCCTACTCCCACGCCGACGCGCGCGACTTCATCCTCGGCTTCGTACCCGGGGCGTGGGAGTCCGACAAGGAGTGGGGGTTCGTCGTCGAGGCCGAGGGCAGGTACGCCGGCCACATCTGCCTGCGCAACGAGGGTGACCGCCGCGCCGAGATCGCCTATGGATCGCACCCGTGGGTCCGCGGAACGGGCCACATGGAGCACGCGCTGCGCATGCTGCTCGACTGGGGCTTTCGCGAGAAGGACCTGGCCACGGTCATCTGGCTGGCCAACGTCGGCAACTGGGCTTCGCGGCGACTGGCGTGGAAGCTCGGGTTCACCTTCGAGGGGACGCTGCGCCAGTGGCTGCCCCACCGCGGCGAGCTGCGCGACGCCTGGACCGGCACCCTGCTCTCCGGCGACCCACGCGAGCCGCAACGCCGCTGGCTCGACGAGGTGGTGCTGGACGGGCCGGGCGTACGCCTACGGGCGTTCGTCGACACAGACGCCGAGCGGGTGCTGGAGGCGTGCCTCGACGAACGGACCCGCGGCTGGCTCGGCAGCCTGCCGTCGCCGTACACGGTTCAGGAGGCGCTCGCCTTCATCCGCGGGGGGACCGCGGCGCGAGCCAACGGTGACGGACTGAGCTGGGCGGTGGTGGATCCCGCGACCGACCTGGTGATCGGCTCGGTCGGACTGTTCGACCTGACCGACGACCTGGCCCACGGCGAGGTCGGCTACTGGACCCATCCCGAGGCTCGCGGTCGCGGCGTGATGACCACAGCCGTCGGCCTGGTCCTGCAGCACGCGTTCGACGTCCTGGGTCTGCAGCGCGTCAAGGCCTACGCCGCGGTCGACAACGCGGCGTCGCGCCACGTGCTCGAGGCCAGCGGCATGACCGAGCACGGCCTCGAGCGGCTCGGCACGGTGCTGGCCGACGGTCGGGCCGACTGCGTCCTGTACGACGTCCTGCGTGGGGAGTGGTCACGCAGCCAGTCGTCTGGCCATTCGTCTGGCCAGTGAGGTCACGGGCAGAGGATCGGCGACACGCAGTTCGGCGCGAAGGTCAGCTGGGTCGAGGGGAAGGAGCCGGTGACGACCTCGCCGGTGGTCCCGTTCTTCGCCGACCAGTTGAACGCCACGAAGTGCTTGGCGGCGCTGTTGGTGAGGTTCTTCACCAAGATCAGGTTGCCGTCGCCCCCGGTCAGGGTGATCGGGGCCGGGTTCGTGCTGGCGACACCGTCGAAGGTGAACCCGGTGATGGTGAACGTCCAGTCGGCGTTGCCGGCGGTCGCGACGGCGATGACCGCCTTGAAGTTGAAGTTGTTGCCGCCCGAGCCCGGGCACTTGCAGCTCCCCCCTGGAACCAGGTGCGGCGTCGAGCCCGGCGACACGGCGAACGCCGGGGCTGCGACGCCGACGGCCACGATCGGGACCGACCATGCAGCCCCACGGGCAAGGGTGCGCCGAGAGACCTGGTGTACAGACATGCGAAGACTCCATCGGGGGGTAGTCGGGGGGCTCGTGCCTGCTTTCGGAAGCGGCGAACGAGTAGGACGACCGTAACCGGGGACTACCTCCGCCCGGGCCGTTACGGTTCGATTCTCAACCATCTTGGGGCAAATAGGGTCGAGGGGGCCGCCCGCCTAGTCCGAAATGACTAAGGCGTCGTGGCCTGTTCGCGGGTTGGTGGCTGCGGTCACGCCGACAGCGAGGGCATGTGAGGCATGCGTCGCGCGAGGAAGGCCGAGACCACGAGGACCCCGAACCCGGCGATCGCCAGTGCTGCGCCGACCACGCCCGTCGAGCGGTAGCCGAAGCCGGCCGCGATCACCACGCCGCCCAGCCAGGCACCAGCGGCGTTGGCGATGTTGAGAGAGGCGTGGTTGAGGGCGGCGCCGATCGTCTGCGCGTCTCCGGCGACGTCCATCAACCGCAGCTGCAGGTTGACGACGAGAACCGAGCCCAACACGGTGATCAGGAAGCCGATCGGGATCAACCACCAACCGGCCGGGGCAAGTGCCGAGAACGCCAGCAGCGCCACCGCCATGCCGAGCGAGGAGCCCAGCAGCGAGCGGAACACCGACCAGTCGGCCAGCTCGCCCGCGAGCCAGGTGCCGACCACCATCCCGAGGCCGAACGCGAGCAGGAACACGGGCACGGCGCCGTCGGGCAGGCCGCCGACCTCGGTGACCGTGGGCGCGATGTAGGAGTAGACCGCGAACATGCCGCCGAAGCCAACCGCGCCGGCCATCAGCGTCAGCCAGACCTGCGGCTCCTTGAATGCCCGTAGCTCCCGCCGACCCGTCGCACCGGCGTCGCCCGGGCACGACGGCACGAACGTCAGCACGAGCGCCGCCGTCAGCAGCGCGAGTCCGGTCACGGCCCAGTACGTCGAGCGCCAACCGAGGTTCTGGCCCAGCCAGGTCGCGGCCGGCACGCCCACGACGTTGGCGACCGACAGGCCGAGCATCACCATCGCCACCGCGCGGCCCTTGCGTCCCTCGGGAGCCAGCGACGCGGCCACCAGCGACGCCACCCCGAAGTACGCGCCGTGCGGGAAGCCGGTCGCGACCCGCGCCACCGTCAGCAGGCCGAACGACGTCGCCACCGCGCTGGCTGCGTTTCCGACGGCGTAGGCGAACATCAAGGCGACGAGCAGCCCACGGCGTGGCAGCCTCGCACCCAGGAACGCCAGCACCGGCGCCCCGATCACCACGCCCACCGCATAGGCCGAGATGACGTGGCCGGCCGTCGGGATCGAGACGCCCACCCCCTCGGCTATCTGGGGCAGCAGCCCCATCGTCACGAACTCGGTCGTGCCGATCGTGAAACCACCGGCCGCCAGGGCGAGCAATGCCAGCACGAAGTGCCGGGCATGCGGGCGGATCGCCTCATCGAGAGCGGCAGGTGCGGGGGCGCTGGACATCGGCACCATCGTCCAACCAGCCCGCGGCGAACGCCTATTCCGCGACATCTAGCCTGGCGGATGTGCGGATCAACCGTTCGGCCCCACCGACCACCGTCACTCCAGTGCTCATCTATCCCGATGTTCGCGCGGCCGTCGCCTGGCTGGAAGCAGCGTTCGGCTTCGAGGAGCGAGTGCGCATCGGCGAGGGGCACCGGTCTCAGCTGAGCGTCGGCCACGACGGAGCCGTCATCGTCGCTGAGAGCCGTGGCCAGAACGTCCCTCCGACTCCGGGGGACGCCACGCACGTCATCAAGATTCGGGTTCCAGACGTGGACGCCGCATTCGACCGAGCCCGCTCGACAGGGGCGCGAGTCATGGAGGAACCGACGAGCCACGCGTACGGCGAGCGCTCATGCAGTGTTGAGGACCTAGCCGGTCATCGCTGGGAACTGACCCAGACCGTGCGCGATACCGAGCCAGAGGAATGGGGCGGCGTCACCGTCAGTCCCTGGTAACACGGTCAGCGCCGGCCCTCCTTGCGCGCTTCGGCCGTCGAGGGGACGCCCGGGTGTCAGCGGCGTGGTGGTGGGGTGTCGATGACCCGTCCGGACGGAGTCGTCCATCGGTAGCCGTCGTCGGGCAGGCGGTGGTAGGTCCAGCGGGCGTGGGTCTTGACCCGG
>NZ_JADKPO010000010.1 GCF_015352445.1 Nocardioides agariphilus | reverse complement strand
TCAGCGTGGCCGCCCGGTAGACCCTCAACGGGGTGTTCGCGTCGCGCGGCAGGCGGCGACAACGCGCCCAGACCAGCAGCCGGGTGCCGGTCGAGACGGTCGCTGCGCGACCTCCTCAACCACCCGGCGGTGTGCTTGATCGCTCGCGGGGTTTCGAGACGGTCGCTGCGCGACCTCCTCAACCACCGGGCGGGGATCTAGATGATGCCCAGGGCCGCGTCGACGATGGTCTTGACGGCGTCGGCCGCGCCGGGGTCGCTGGTGTCGGCCATTTCGTCGCCGCCGAGGGTGGCCTTGACCCAGGCATCTACGGCGGCGCACGCGCGCGGTGCGTCGAGGTCGTCGGCCATCGCGGCCAGCACGTCGGCAACCACCGGACCCGACGATGCACCCGCGTGCAGGGAGAAGGCCCGGCGCCAGTCGGCCAAGGTGTCGACCGAGGTCCAGAGCTCGGCGTCGTCCCATTCCCAGTCGCTGCGCCAGTGGTGACGTAGCAGCGTCAGCCGGATCGCCATCGGGTCCACATCGCTGTTGCGCAGCTGGGAGACGAAGACCAGGTTGCCGCGCGACTTCGACATCTTCTCCCCGTCGAGCGCGACCATCCCTGCGTGGGCGTAGGTCTTGGCGAAGGGCTTGCCGGTCGCGACATGTGCCTCGTTGGCGCACATCTCGTGATGGGGGAAGACCAGGTCCGAGCCGCCGGCCTGGACGTCGAAGGTCTCGCCGAGCTCGTCGAGGGCGATCGCGGTGCACTCGATGTGCCAGCCGGGTCGTCCGGGACCGAAGGGGCTCTCCCAGGACGGCTCGCCCTCACGCTCCCCGCGCCAGACCACGCAGTCCAGCGGGTCCTTCTTGCCGGCTCGGTCAGGGTCTCCCCCGCGCTCGGGGAAGATCCGCAGCATCTCCTCCCGGTCCAACCGCGACTCGGCCCCGAACGCCGGGTCGGCGGTGACCGAGAAGTAGAGGTCGTCCTCGACCTGGTAGACCGCCCCCGCGGCCTGCAACCGCTGGATGAGCGCGATCACCAGCGGGATCGACTCGACCGCGCCGATGTAGGCCGCCGGCGGGATCACCCGCAGGGCCGTCATGTCCTGGCGGAACAGCTCGGTCTCGCGCTCGGCCAGCTCCACCCAGTCGACGCCGACCAAGGTCGCGCGCTCCAGCAACGGGTCGTCGACATCGGTGACGTTCTGCACGTACTTGACCCCGTGGCCGGCATTGAGCAACGCCCGATGGAGCAGGTCCCACGCGACGTACGTCGCCGCATGACCCATGTGGGTCGCGTCGTAGGGCGTGATGCCGCACGCGTAGAGACGGGCCTGACCCTGCGGCGCGATGGTCACCAGGGCGTTCGAGGCGGTGTCGTGCAGAGCAACCTGAGGCCCGGTGACCGGCAGAGCGGGAAGGTCCGGGACCGGCCAGGAACGCATGGCGGCAGCGTAGTCGGGCCACCCCGGCCCGCGAACCACTGCCTACGTCAGCGCAAGGGCGACGTGCTGGACCGCTCCCCAGTGCCGCCGGAGCAAGCCGTCCGGCCGCTCAGCCTCCGCGGCGCACCTGAGCCGCTCAGAACGGCGGCCACGGGATCGCGGGCCAGTCACCACGTGGCAAGGGAAAGGCGCCGGTCCGCAGCAGGCGGGCGACGCGGCGGCGGGTGGCCTCGACCTCGTACGGCGTGAGGTGCGCGCCGAGGGCCTCCCCCAGGTCGGCGGACAGGGCCGCCGCGACCAGCTCTAACCCCGCGAGCTCCTGCTCGTCCATCGGCTCGCCCGCCCAGCCCCACAGCACGGTCCGCAGCTTGGGATCGGTGTGGAAGCTGACCCCGTGGTCGACGCCGTAGCGGTGTCCGTCGCCCATCGGCAGCACGTGGCCGCCCTTGCGGTCGGCGTTGTTGACGATGGCGTCGAAGACGACCATCCGGCGCAGGGCAGCACTGCTCTCGTGGACCAGGGACACGTCCTGGTCGCGGTCATCGACGCCGTCGAAGACGTGGAGCCAGCCCGGACGCTCGGCGAGCGACCGCACGACGGTGACCGCCTCCTGCTCGTCGTCGGGCTCCTGCCAGACCTGGACCATCCCAGGTCCGTGCGGACCGTCGCGCAGGAAGGTCAGCGGCACGACGTTCCACCCCAGCGCCTCGGAGACCAGATAGGCACTGCGTTCGCGGTCCGCGAGGGTGCCGTCGGGGAAGTCCCACAGCGGGCGCTCCCCGGCGACCGGCTTGTAGACCACGGTCGTGCCGCACACCTCGCCCACGAAGGTCGCGTTGGATGCGGGCATCACCCGGCCGTGCAGGACCAGCTCTCCGACGAGCAGCTCGGCGGTGGGCTCCCTCACCGAGGTCAGGCCTCGCGTCGCCGGAAGCCGTTGGCCCGGACGCACAGATGCCCCTCCGGGTCGACCGGCCCGCCGCAGAACGGGCAGCTCGGCCGGCCCGCCTCGACCACCCGGCCGGCTCTCAGGGCGAAGGCTCGAGCGGCGCCGGGTGTGATCCGGACCAGGAGAACCTCGTCGGGCTCGGGCTCCTCGTACTCCTCGTCGTCCTCTGGGCCGGCCACGACCTCGCCGGTGATCGGGAACACCTCGATCACGACCCGGCTCTCCGACGGATCCCACGACAGCGTCATCGTGCCGGCGCGGAACTCTTCCTCGATCGGCTGCTCGAGGGGTGCCTGGTCGTCGAGGTCGTGGGGTGCCAGGGCCGGGACGATGGTGCCCGATGGCCCGTCCTCGAGGACCTGGTCGAGCAGCTCGTCGACGCGTTCGGCCA
Source organism: Nocardioides agariphilus (assembly GCF_015352445.1). GTDB lineage: Bacteria > Actinomycetota > Actinomycetes > Propionibacteriales > Nocardioidaceae > Nocardioides > Nocardioides agariphilus. The sequence goes on along the minus strand of NZ_JADKPO010000010.1, from coordinate 135,774 downwards.
GCACGGCGACCTGCTGCTTCTCCAGCGCCACGCTGACCATCCGGGTGCCGCTGCGGGCCTGGAGGAAGAAGGTGCGCTGTCCGGGTTCGCCGACAGTGCCGACGACGAAGCGCTCGGGGGGGTCGAACTCGTGGATCACAGGCACGGCGACAACCCTATGTCGACGCCCTAGGCGGAAGCCGAGGGCCCGGCGCCGCCGCCGACCACCGCGTCGCTCGAGCGCGCGCCGCTGCGGCTGTGGACCTTGGCGGCCTTCTTGCCGGCCTTCTTGGCGGGCGGGGACAGCCAGGACAGGTCGCCCTCGTGGGTGTTGGTCGCCAGCACGTAGGGGCGGCTTGCGGTGTAGCGCACGACGGACACCGAGGCCGGGTCGACGTGCAGCCGCTGGAACAGGTCGAGGTGCATGCCGAGGGCGTCGGCCAGGAGTGCCTTGACCAGGTCGCCGTGACTGACCGCGACCCACACCGCCCCGGGACCGTGCTTGTTCTCGAGCGCCGCATCCCGGCGTCGGACGGCATCGACGACCCGGGCCTGCATCGCGCCCAGCGACTCCCCGCCGGGGAACGTTGCCGCTGACGGCTGGGCTTGCACGACCTTCCAGAGCGGCTCCTTGGCCAGCTCCTTGAGCGGGCGGCCCTGCCACTGCCCGTAGTCGCACTCGGTGAGTCCCTTGTCCGTGGCCAGCCGTACCTCGCGTCCCGAGGCGCGCTGTGCTCGCGCGATCGCCTGGGCGGTCTGCCGACATCTCTCGAGCGGGCTGGAGACCAGTGCCGCGAGACCGACGTCGGCCAGCCGGGCCGCGGTCCGCTCGGCCTGCTGCAGCCCCGTCTCGTCGAGCCTCACACCAGGCGTGCGACCGGCCAGCACTCCCCCGACGTTGGCGGAGGTACGGCCGTGTCGGACGAGGATCACGGTTGCCACGGAGCTGACGGTAGCCGAGGAGCCGATTGGCTACCGTGGAGACGTGATCGTCGACAGCGCCCTCTACCGCAAGGGCGAGCGAGTCCCCCTCCCTGCCGACGGTCGCGACTTCGCGGCGATGCTCGCCGAGGCCCACCAGGAGCACGACTTCATCTGGGTCGGGGTGACTGATCCCACCGAGGCCGAGCTCAACGCGGTGGCCAAGGCGTTCGGACTCCACCCGCTCGCTGTCGAGGACGCCCTCAACGCGCACCAGCGGCCGAAGCTCGACCGCTACGAGGGCAGCCTCTTCCTGACGCTGCGCACCCTGTGGTACGTCGACGCGGACGACGCCGTGGAGACCGGCGAGATCAACATCTTCCTCGGCGCGAAGTACGTCGTCACAGTGCGCCACGGCGAGGGCTCGGAGCTGCACACCCGTCGCATCGACCTTGAGAGCGATGCCAAGGTGCTCGGTCACGGGCCCTCTGCCGTCGTCTACACCGTGTGCGACCGTGTCGTCGACGACTACGAGCTGGTCGCCGCGTCGCTGCAGGCGGATGTCGACGAGGTCGAGTCGTCGGTGTTCTCGCCCGAGCGCACCGACGACGCCGTGCGGATCTACAAGCTCAAGCGCGAGGTCGCCGAGATGCGCCGCGCCGTGATCCCCCTCAAGGAGCCCATACGTCAGTTCGCCGAGGCCCAGGTCGACAACATCGACGTGGAGGCCCGGCCGTTCTTCGCCGACGTCTACGACCACCTGGCCCGCACCGCCGAGGTCATCGACGGGCTCGACAACCTGCTGACGGCAGCGTTCCAGGGACACCTGGCGCGCATCTCGGTGCAGCAGAACGAGGACATGCGCAAGATCTCGGCGGGCGTGGCCCTGGCCGCCGTGCCCACCCTGATCGCGGGCGTCTACGGCATGAACTTCGACCACATGCCCGAGCTGCGCTGGCAGTTCGGCTACGCCTACGCGATCGGGCTGATGGGCGTCATCGTGTGGGCGTTGTGGCTGTTGTTCAAGAAGTCGGGGTGGCTCTGAGCGCTGCGGCCCCTAGGCGTCGTCGTCGGGCGGCTGCTGGCGGAACCGCTCGTCGAGCCACAGCCTGGCCTGCCCCATCCAGCCCGCGAGGTCGTGGAGCAACATGCCTAGCGCGTCCTGCGTGCGCTGGAACGCGTCGCCGTAGCTGGCGGCGGCCTCTTGGGCGGCGTCGCTGATCTTGGCCGTGGAGTCTCCCTCGCGACGCGGGTAGGTGCCGCCGAGGATGGTCGTGTACTCGCCAGACTCGGTCCAGCGACGAAGCTCGCAGGCGCGTACGACGGCGAACGGGTGGGTCTGGTTCTCGATCAGCAGCAGCTTGAGGACGGAGTCGCGCAGGTCCTCGGTCTCGGTGTACTCGTTGCCCTGCGCGAAGAACGACGTCGCGTCCAGGTCGTCGAGGTGGCCACCCGAAGCGAGCTTCATGTGGAAGCGCGTCGCAGCCGCGGGGTTCTGGCCGGCCAGCAGGCCTGCCCTGTCAGCCGACAGCTCGGACTTGCGCGACCACTCGTAGAGCGCGGCCGTGATGGCACGCAGTCCGAGCGCACCGCCCGGGACGGCGTAGAGGACGCCGGTCAGGCCCAGGAGCCGCATCAGGAGCGTGCGGTAGACCGAGTGGCCGCTCATCGCATGGCCGAGCTCGTGGCCGAGCAGGAAGCGCATCTCGTCGTCGTCGTCCGTGCCGACCAGGTCGACCAGGCCGGAGTTTACCACGATGATCGGCTTGCTCATGCCGATCGTGAACGCGTTGAACTCGGGGCTCGCGCGGACGTAGAGCTCCGGCACGTCCTGGCAGTCGAGGACGGCCGCGACGTCGGCGAGGAGCCGGTGCAGACGGGCGAAGTTGCGCTCGTCGGCGCGCACGGCCGAGCCCAGGAGGAGCAGCCGCATGGATCTCTCGTTGACCAGGCCCGAGAGCGTCTTGAGGAGGGTGTCGAAGCCCTTGAGCCTGCGCAGCGCGACAAGCGCGCCCTTGTCGGCGGGGTGCTCCCACGCTCGCGAGCTGATGCCCGTCAGCACCGTGCGAGTGCGAGCCGGCTGCCTGCCGATGCCGTCGTCTGCTCCTGGGCCGTTCTCCGAGTCGTCCGCCATGATGCGCATCCTCACACGGGCGGCCAAGGCGGGGGTCAAGTAGCGGACATGGCTCCGGTGGTCAACAAGACGAGGAGGGCGACGCCCACCACGACGCGGTAGGGCACGAACCACGCGATCGTGTGGCTCGCGACGAACTTCAGCAGCCACGCCACGCTGGCGTAGGCGACCACGAAGGCGACCGCGGTCCCGACCACCATCGGTCCCGCGCCCAGCGAGCCGTCGAAGGCGTCGGGCAGCTCGTAGATGCCAGCAGCCAGCAGCGCCGGGATCGAGAGGAAGAAGCTGAGCCGGGTGGCCGCGACACGGTCCAGCCCCAAGAACAGGCCTGCGGAGATGGTCGCACCGGACCGCGAGATGCCGGGCACCAGCGAGACGACCTGAGCCATCCCGACGATCACGGCGTCTTGGAGCGAGAGCTGCTTCTCCGTGCGGTCCTGGGTGGCGACCCGCTCGGCGAGCCACATCACGGCACTCCACACGACCAGGGCCACGCCGACCACCCACAGCGAGCGCAGGTCGCCCTTGATCAGGTCCTTGCCCAGCAGGCCGGCCACGCCGACAGGGATGCTGCCCACGATGACGTACCAGCCCATGCGATGGTCGCGGTGACCGCGCCACTGGGCGTCATAGAGGCCACGCACCCAGGCGGTCGCGATCCTGGCGATGTCGCGGGCGAAGTACACGACGACGGCGAGGATCGCGCCCATCTGGATGACGGCGGTGTAGGCCGTCACTGCAGGGTCGTCCAGGTCGAGCCCGAGCGCCTTCTCGGCGATCGTCAGGTGGCCGGTGCTGGAGACGGGGAGGAACTCGGTGAGCCCCTCGACGATGCCGAGGACGACTGCGTCCAGGTAGTCCATGGGTGGGCTCGTGCCTGTTCGTTCGGGAGGTGGCCGCGTCCCACCCTAGAGGTCGCTGGGTTGCCAGTAAGTTATCCGCATGCACGTGCGTCGAGTCGGTGACACCGGCCTCAAGGTGTCCCGACTCGGGCTCGGCACGATGACCTGGGGCCGCGACACCGACGAGCACGAGGCGCGCGACCAGCTGATCGCGTTCGCGGAGGCCGGCGGCACGCTGGTCGACACCGCGGCGGGCTACGCCGACGGCGCGTCCGAGGAGCTCATCGGCAGTCTGGTGGGCGATGTGGTCGCCCGCGACGAGATCGTGATCGCGACCAAGGCCGGTGTCTCGCGCCGCACGGGCAGCCGGGTCACCGACGCCTCTCGCGGCCACCTGCTGAGCTCGCTCGACGCCTCGCTCAAGCGCCTGGGCGTCGACCACGTCGACCTCTGGCAGGTCCACACGTGGGTCGACGACGCGCCGATCGAGGAGACCCTCTCCGCGTTGGACACCGCCGTGGCCAGTGGCCGGGCGTCCTACGTCGGCGTGTCCAACTACTCCGGGTGGCAGACGGCGCAGGCGGCGACCTGGCAGCGTGCGGTTCCGGGCCGGGCGTGGCTGGCCTCGACCCAGGTCGAGTACTCCCTGCTCAACCGATCCATCGACGACGAGGTGCTGCCGGCCGCCCGCGCGCTGGGGCTCGGGGTCTTCGCCTGGTCACCGCTGGGGCGTGGCGTCCTCACCGGCAAGTACCGCTCGGGCACTCCGGCCGACTCCCGCGCCGCTACGTCCCACTTCTCCGGCTTCGTCTCGGCCTACCTGGGCCCGCGCTCGCAGCGCATCGTCGAAGCCGTCGTGCGTGCGGCTGACGGTCTGGGCTGGAGCCCGCTGGAGGTCGCGCTGACCTGGGTGCGCGACCGCCCGGGTGTGACTGCCCCCATCGTCGGCGCTCGCACCGCCCAGCAGCTACGGGGGGCTCTCGGGGTCGAGGAGCTGGCCCTGCCAGAGGAGATCGCCCGGGCTCTCGACGACGTCTCCGGGTTCCCCGCAGGCAACGGGGAGGAGTGAGGTGAGCCGCGTACTCCGGCGTCCGCCCTCCCCCGGGGTGGAGTGGGAGTACGAGCGGCTCACGATCGCCCGCGACTTCTCCAGGTCAGTGGTGACCAAGATGCTGGTCGAGCGGGCCGAGCACGGCGGGTGGGAGCTCGACCGCGTGCGGGTCTCGCCGGACGGGACCCGGCGCGTGGTGCTGCGGCGCAAGATCATCCGGGTCCGCCCGACGCTCTTTCGGCCGATGGCCTGAGGGGTCGGCTCAGCAGGAGATCTTGCGCTCGGCGAAGCAGGTGTCGTCGCCCGGACCGCCGTCGGCGCGGTCCCTGCCCCTGCCACCGCGAAGTACGTCGTCCCCGGCCGCGCCAAAGAGGAAGTCGTCGCCGGGGCCGCCGAGCAGCAAGGCGTCGCCCGCGGGCAGGTTGTTGCAGCCGTTGGAGCCGACGTAGAGCTGGTCGTTGCCTGCGCGTCCCTTGAGCACGACCCGGCAGGTTCCGGCAGCCGTGACCCGTTCGTTGGCGCGACTGCCCAAGAAGGTGACCTGCGAGCCGTGCAGGCCCTGCAGCTCGAACCGCTGGAAGGCCGTCCACACCAGCCGGGTCAGGCCGTCGAGGACGCCACGTCCGGTGACGTTGTCGACGACCCACTCACCGCTGACCGCCGCGCCTGGCAGGGGCTGGTAGGTGTTGTTACCCGTGCCACCTTTCAGCGATGCCGCGCCCGTCAACCCGTAGGTCACCAAGACGTCGTTGCCGGGCCCGAGGTTGACCCGGTCGATGTTGGGAGCCGCACTGCTGCCGCTGATCACGTAGTCGTTGCCCTCGCCGGTGTAGATCGCGTCCTGGTCGTCGGGTGAGTTCTGGTTGGCAGCCTCCTGGCTCCACACCCGATCGACACCCTTGCCGCCGAGGAAGACGTCATCACCGAAGCCGAGGCTGACGAACGACTTGCCGATGTGCCTGCGCGCGCCCACCCAGTCGTCGCCCGGGCCGGCGTTGACCACGACGGGTCCGCGGCCGGTGATGCAGATGGAGTCGTCGCCCGCACCCGTGTCGACGCGGGTGGCGCCCCGGGTGATGAACACGTCGTTGCCCGGTGTGCCGACCATCGTCGCTCCGGCCGACCCGACCTCGGTTGCCGCCCGGCCGTGACACTCCGCTGCCCCCCGCGCGGTCGCCGCCGAGGAGACGGCCACCATCGGGAGCAGAGCCAGCAGGGCGCCCACGACCGCCAGGGGTCGCCGAGCTGGCGCGCGTCGGGGCGCTGACATGTCTCCGGAGCTCCTCAGGGGGTTGGTAGGAGGTACCCACCTGTCGGATGCGGGCTGCGCCGGAAAGGTTCGCAGCAAGCAGCGAGGTCGTCGAGCACGCCCACCGGGTCCATGGTCAGACCTGGTCGAGGAATCGGTCCAGCACCCGGGCACCGAACTCCAGCCCATCGACGGGCACCCGCTCGTCGACCGCGTGGAAGAGCGAGGAGAAGTCGACGTCCTCCGGCATCCTCAGGGGGACGAACCCGTAGGACCGCATCCCCAGCGTGCGGAAGTGCTTGGCGTCCGTCCCGGCGCTGAGGAGGTAGGGGGCCACCAACGCGTCGGGGTCCTCGGCGACCAGGGCGCGGGTCATGGAGTCGACCAGTGCCCCGTCGTACGGCGTCTCCCACGGTGGCTGGTGGGAGAGCGCCTCGTAGGAGACGTCGTCACCGCACAGCTCGGCGAAGGTCGCCCAGAACTCGTCCTCGTAACCCGGCAGGAACCGTCCGTCGACGTGGGCCGTGGCCTCGGTGGGGATGACGTTGACCTTGTAGCCGGCCTGGAGCATCGTCGGGTTGAGGGTGTTGCGCAAGACGGCGCCGATCATCCGAGCCGCCTCACCGAACTCCTCGACCAGGGCCTCGCTGTTGTCGGGCGTGGCCTCGGTGCCGGCCAGCTCGGCCACGGTCGCCAGCAGCGTGCGCATCGTCGGCGTCAGGCGCACGGGCCACTCATGGGTGCCGATCCGCGCGACCGCCGCAGCCAGCGCCGTGATGGCGTTCTCGCGGTTGAGCAGCGACCCGTGTCCGGCCCGGCCACGGGCGGTGAGCCGAACCCACGCCATGCCCTTCTCGGCGGCCTCGATGAGGTAGAGCCGACGGCCGCGCACCTGGGTGCTGAACCCACCCACCTCGCCGACAGCCTCGGTGCAGTGCGCCAGCTCGTCGGGGTGCTCCTCGACGATCCGCTCGGCGCCGCGGTGTCCGCCCGCCTCCTCGTCAGCGGTGAAGCACAAGGTGATGGGCCGCTCGGGCACGGCGCCGGCGCGGGCCCTGGCGCGCACCACCGAGAGGAGCATCGCGTCGAAGTCCTTCATGTCGATGGCGCCTCGGCCCCACACGAAGCCGTCACGCACCTCACCCGAGAACGGGTGCACCTGCCAGTCCTCGGCTGCGGCAGGTACGACGTCGAGGTGGCCGTGAAGAAGCAGCCCGCCCTGCTGCCCGCCCCGCTGCCCGGCCGGGTCGCCCCATCGGCCGCCCCACTGCGCCACGACGTTGGTGCGGCCGGGCTCCCCCTCGATGAGCCGGGCCTCGATGCCCACCTCGTCGAGCAACGCTGCGACCAGCTCGGCGGCCTTGCGCTCCCCCGGCCCTTCCTGGTCGCCGTAGTTGGACGTGTCGATCCGGATCAGGTCTCGGCAGATGTCGACGACCTCGGCGGCGGGGTCGTAGGAAGGACCTGAGCTGTCGCCCGAAGAGCGACCCGCGGAGTCGTCTGGATGGCCCGTCATGCGCCTCATCCAAGCACCCCCGACAGACGCCTCTGGCGATGCGGGCAGACCCGATCGCCTTTGCTACGCTTCCAGCCGCACTCGTCCGGGTGGCGGAATTGGCAGACGCGCTAGCTTGAGGTGCTAGTGCCCTTTATCGGGCGTGGGGGTTCAAGTCCCCCCTCGGACACACGATCGAATTGCCGAGCGGAGCTCGGCTGTCCGCGTGCAGGACGGAGCCCGCCGCAGCAGACTCTTGTGCGCTCGGTCGAGAACCGCGGGATCAGGTTCTCAGGGGGCAGGAGAGGAAGACGAGGTTCCGCTCCTCGGGTTCCGGCGGGCGCGTTCACCGAACCGATCAAGGGCGTCGAGAACTTCGGTCGCCTGCCAGACAACGTTCCTCTTCTGGCCTTCGCCGTGGACGGTCGTGGGCCTGGAGAGGGCCCCAGCCTCTTGGAGTTGGCGCAGCGCGTTGTCAGCCGCGGGCTGGGTGACGTTCATCGTCTCCTGGACCAACTTGGAGGTCACCGACGGCTGGCGGAGCAGGAACGGTAGGACCCGCCAGGCGACGGCGTCCTTGCGGGCGCGGAGGCTGACCGCCCAAGCGTCATGGAATGCCTTCAGCTCGCCGGCGAGCTGCTGGCCGTTGCTGACGGCGGCGAATGCGGCTCGGCTGAACTCGTCGATGATCGGGTTGGGGTCGCCGTCGCGGTAGGCGGTCAGCGCGTCGTAGTAGGCGGTCGTGTCGGAGAGCAGCCCCGCAGACACAGGAACCGTGGTGCGGGTGGTCGCACCACCGTTTCGAAGCATGACATGGACCAGTGCGCGGCCGGTGCGGCCGTTTCCGTCGCTGAAGGGGTGAATCGTTTCGAACTGGGCATGTGCGATGGCCGCGTGTGCCAGTAGCGGGAGGTCAGTTCGCTCGGAGAAGGCGCAGAGGTCTCTGATCGAGTCTTCGATCCGGTGATGCCGGGGCGGGACGAAGTCCGCCCGATGTGGTGAGTAGTCCGTCCCGCCGATCCAGACTTGCTGGTCACGGAAATGTCCGGGAGCGGCTCGGTCCTGACCGTGCATGAGGGCTTCGTGGATGGCCAAGATGTGGTCAATGGTCAGGGGCCCTATGAGTTCGAGGGCGCGGTTCATGGCCTCGACGTTCGCTTGGACGAGTCTGGCATTCGACCCGAACTTGGCCAGTCCGACATCAGCCAGGGACAACGCCTTGGCGCCGACAGTGATGTTCTCTATCTGTGAGGATGACGCGGACTCGGTCCGAAGCAGGACCGCGGACAGCGGGGCAAACTCCCCGTCGAACAGGGCGGAGAGCTCGGCGTCGAACCGCGTGATCGCTGCCCTGGCGTCTTCTGCTCGCGCGGCTACGTCTGGGTCGATGTCGAACTGCAGGAACTCGATGACGGTGGGTACTGCCGCGCGATAGGGCCTTCCGTTGACCGACAATCGCTGGCGATCCATTGCTTGGACAGGTGTGGTCGGCTCCCAGGTGACCTTGTCCCAGGAAAGCGCAAGTCCGTGCGTCCGCGTCACAGTCGATCCCTGTCTTCGCCAGCAAGTTAGAAAAGGATAGCTCATTATCCTTTTCTAACTTTCATCCTGAAGAAGGATCGTGCTCGATGCGCAAGAGCCGACAGGACCTCTGCCCCCGGTGTCACGTCGATGACGCTGGGCGCACCCCAGGGCCGAGTGGTCTGGACCAGTCGTCTCCTTGGGCGCGACGTGAGCGGTCCGGACCAGTGGGCGAGGCACACTTTCCACCGCGGCTGCGCGCACGGGGGCACGCGGCCAGACGACGAGTCACCATGGGTGCCGGAAGGGTCGGGTATGGACGACCAGGAGCAGTTCGAGACGAACTCTCCCGCCACCAGGCTGCTGGACGCGCTGGGCCGGGGAGACCTCAACGGGCTCTTGCTGGAGTTCCGGCCGACCACGATCGTCCGCACCGACGACCGCTCGTGGTCGATCCAGGGCGAGGAGGAGGTCCTCTACTGGCTGGAGGAGGCCTTCGAGCGGTTCCCGGGTCTAGTCTTCGACTCCCACGCACGCCACATCGGCTACGGCCAGGTCATCGAGGAGGCCAGGGTCCGCGACATCGGCGCCCCGCCCCCGGCGGTCGGCGAGCCCGGCGACGCGGCCAGCGACAGCGACAGCGGTCCGGATGCGTCCGAGGGGGTGGTCGCCGCCGGCGGCGGTTCGCTGGTGCTCGACCGCGACTTCGGCAAGACCGAGGGCACGACCCTCAACATGCCGGTCCGCGTGACGGTGCTGCACGACGACGCCTCCGTCCACGAGATCATCGCCAGCTACCCCCGCGCGCTGCTGCGCGCCGCGATGGGGCTGCACGTCGACCCGCTCGACATGGCCGTCTCCGAGATCCAGTCGGCGTTCGTGGCGCCGTCCGGCTCGGGGTTCAAGACCTACCAGATGGGCAGCAAGCCCCACGTCGACACCGAGTACGCCGCCGCGCTGCCGGTGCCACTGGCTCGGGTCGCCCAGCCGGAGCCCCAGCCGGAGCCCGAGCCGGAGCCCGAGCCCGAACCCGAGCCCGAGCCGGTCCCGATCGAAGAGGCACTCAAGACCTCGTGGACCCCGCCGCCGTTCGTCCCTGACGAGCCCGACGACGACGAGGAGAAAGGTGGGCGCCGACGGGCACTGCTCGTCGTACCGCTGGTGATGCTGCTGGTCGCGGCCATCGCCGCCGGCACCTGGTGGCTCGGACGCGACGACAACACCGCGACTGCTGGTCAGACGGACCCCACCCCGACCCAGACGACCAAGAAGCCCACCAACAAGCCGACCTCCCCCGCCGCGACGCCGACGAAGACGCCGAACGGCCAGCCGACCGAGAAGCCGGACGTCACCTTCCAGTCCGACCTGGCCTTCGGCATCAACAGCTCGAAGCTGTCACGCGCCGCCAAGTCAGCGATCGCCGACCTGGCCGACGACATCATCGCCGCGGAGCTCAAGGGCACCATCGAGGTCCACGGCTACACCGACAACGTCGGCTCCAACTCCTATGCGCTCGTGCTCTCGCTCGACCGGGCCAAGGCCGTCAAGACCTACCTGCGCTCCTCTCTCGGCGACTACGAGATCACGATCAAGGCGTTCGGCCACGGCGAGGCCAACCCGGTGGCCAGCAACAAGACCGAGCAGGGCCGGGCCAAGAACCGGCGCGTCGAGATCACCCTTCCCGACAGCCAGTAGCCACGACCGACCCTGACAGGATCGACCAGGTGAGGACCGTCGAGCCGTTCCGCGTCGGGTTCGTGACCGGCGCGACGCCGGACAAGTGGGCCGGGGTCTGGCGTGAGCGCTACCCGCGCGAGCCCCTCGAGCTCGTCCCCGTGACCGAGGCCGACCAACGAGCCCTCCTCGCAGACGGCACCCTGGACATGGCACTGGTCAGGCTGCCGGTCGACCGCGACGGGCTCCATGTGATCGCCCTGTACGACGAAGTGCCGGTCGTCGTGGCCTCCCTCGACCACCTCGTCGCTGCCGCGGACGAGGTCACCCTCGCGGACCTCGTCGACGAGCAGCTCGTGCTCCCCCACCGTTCGGGCTGGCGCCCGGACGCCCCGCAGCTGGAGTGGCCGCCCATGTCCGAGCGCGACGCCATCGAGACGGTGGCCGCCGGCACCGGTATCGCCATCGTGCCCATGTCCGTGGCACGCCTGCTCCACCGCAAGGACGTCGTGGTCCGGCCCGTGACCGACCTGTCCACCACCACGGTCGCCCTGGCCTGGTTGGTCGAGCGCGACGACGAGCGCGCCCAGCGGTTCGTGGGCGTCGTACGCGGTCGCTCAGCGCGCAGCAGCCGCTGAGCACCACGCCCGTGATGTCGGCCCTAGGGTCAGTCCCGTGACCCTCCTGTCTCCCGGCGAGGCCTCGGAGCTGGCCGACTCCACGGCGGCGGCGTTCCGCACGGCCTATGGCGCCGACCCGGCCGTGATCGCCCGGGCGCCCGGCCGGGTCAACCTGATCGGCGAGCACACCGACTACAACGCCGGCACCTGCCTGCCGGTCGCGCTCCCCCACGCGACGTACGCCGCACTGTCGGCCCGCACGGACTCGCTGGTGCGGGTGCGCAGCGCGCAGACCGACGACGAGTGGCAAGGCGCAGGGATCGGCCCCGGCGAGGTGACCGGCTGGGCCAGCTACGTAGCGGGCGTCGCGTGGGCGCTGCGCCAAGCGGGTGTCGACGTACCCGGGCTCGACGTCTGTGTGGACAGCACCGTGCCTCTGGGGGCCGGGCTCTCGTCGTCGGCTGCGCTGGAGTGCTCGGTCGCGGTGGCGATCGCCGACGTCGTGGGGCTGACCGACGGGGAGACCCTCCGCCACCAGCTCGTCGCCGCCTGCATGCGCGCCGAGACCGAGGTGGCCGGCGCTCCCACGGGGGGCATGGACCAGACGGTGTCGTTGCTTGCCGAGTCCGGCTCGGCCCTGCTCATCGACTTCCTGGACCACTCGACACGAGCAGTGCCGTTGGCGCTCGACGACGCCGGCCTGGCCGTGCTGGTCGTCGACACCCGGGTCTCGCACGCCCTCGTCGACGGTGGGTACGCCAGCCGCCGCGCCGACTGCGAGACCGCCTGCCGCGAGCTGGGCGTGCCCTCGCTCCGCGAGGCGACGATCGACAGCGTCGAGGCCCTCGGCGACGCCCGGATCCGCCGTCGCGCCCGACATGTGGTGACCGAGATCGACCGGGTCGCCCGCGCAGTCGACGCACTGGAGCATCGCGACTGGGCCGCCCTGGGCGAGCAGCTCGTGGCCTCGCACGCCTCGATGCGCGACGACTTCGAGATCTCCTGCCCCGAGCTCGACACCGCCGTCGACGCGGCACTCACGGCCGGCGCGGTCGGTGCCCGGATGACGGGAGGAGGCTTCGGTGGGTCCGCGGTCGCCGTCGTATATCTCGATGCTCTCGACTCGGTCACGGCGGCCGTCGACGCCGCCTTCGACGCACGTGACTTCCGCCGCCCCGCGTTTCTCCGGGCCACCCCTTCCGCCGCTGCCGGACTGTGCTGACTACCCGGATCGAGTAGTCGTACTCACCTGCACACGGGTACTTTCGCGGAGGCCGGCCTCCGGTCGCTGCCTGCACGCTGGGGTCATGCCCACCTCGCAGATCTCGAACCCCAAGAACACCGGTGCCTTCTACATGCAGGCGGTCGTCTCCTTCGGCCTGGCACTGTTCGCCGTCATGGTCGCCGTCTACTACCTGCCCGCCGACCCGTGGATCAAGGCGTTCTTCGCGCTGTCGATCTGCTATCTGGTCACGTCGTCGTTCACCTTGGCCAAGGTCATCCGGGACCGCCAGGAGGACGAGGCCGTGGTCAGCCGGCTCGACCAGGCCCGCCTCGAGAAGGCGATGGCCACCCACGACCCCTACAAGAACGTCGCCTCCTGATCGCTGGCTGCTCACTTTTCCGGCTGACACACTCCGTCGTGTGCTGCGCCTGCCCGATCCCGCGCTCGTGGTTCTCGTCGGACCCGCGGGGTCGGGCAAGTCGCATCTGGCAGCACGTCACTTCCGCCGCCACGAGATCGTGTCGTCCGACGAGTTGCGGTCGGTCCTCGGGAGCGGTGAGCACGACCTCGGGGCCACCGACGAGGCCTTCGAGCTCCTCGAGCGGATCGTGGCAGGTCGCCTGTCGCGCGGGCTGACGACGGTGATCGACACCCTCGGCCTCGACGCGCACAAGCGTCGCGCGTGGCTGGCGGCAGCCCGCCGTGCTGGGCTCCCCGCCGTGGTCGTGCTGGTCGACACCCCTCCCGGGGAGACTCGGCGGCGCAACGCGGACCGTGCCTATGTCGTCCCCGCACCCGCTCTCACCGGCCAGCTGCAACGCTTCGGCCGGGTGCGTGCCGAGGTCGCCGAGGAGGGCTGGGACCACGTCCACGTGGTCACGCCCGAGCTGGCCGAGGCAGCACCGGCCGCCCCTGCGGCGGTGCCGACGCCGCACCACGACCGGCGCTCCTCGCAGGGGCTCACGGTGATGCTGCAGCTCTCCCGGTTCCCCTGGGGCGAGGACCCCGGGGCCTGGGTGCGGTCGATGGCGCTGGCCGCCGACCAGGCCGGCTTCGCCGGACTGGCCGTGATGGACCACCTCATCCAGATCCCACAGGTCGACCGGGCCTGGGCGCCGATCCCCGAACCGTGGGTCACCCTCGGTCTCGTCGCGGGCCTCGACACCCGTCTGCGCCTGGGCACCCTGGTCACGCCCGTCACCTTCCGGCCGCCCGGCATCACCGCCAAGGCCGCGGCGACCCTGCACGCGCTGACCGGCGGGCGGGCCTTCGTCGGCGTCGGTGCCGGGTGGTGGGACCGCGAGCACGCGGCGTACGGTCTGCCGTTCCCGCCGCCGCGCGAGCGTCTCGACTCCCTGGAGGGGGCGATCGAGACCATGAGGGCGCTGTGGGCCCCGGGGACCAAGGCGTACGCCGGCGAGCGGGTCTCACTGCCGGAGACGACGAGCTACCCGCGGCCGGATGGCCCTATCCCGGTCATCGTGGGCGGCAACGGCGAGCGGCGCGCCCTGGCGATCGCGGCCCGGCTCGGCGATGCCTGCAACCTGCCCTCGGATGTCGAGCGCCTCGACCACAAGCTCGCCGTGCTGAACGAGCACCTCGACCGGATCGGGCGGGCGCGCCACGACCTCGAGATCACCGTCCTCGACCTGCCGGTCGTCGGCCGCGACCGCGAGGAGGTCTGGGCCCGGGTGGAGCAGCACCGCGGGCGCACGCCGGCCGCGGCGTACGCGGCGCGCAAGCACGCCGGTACGGTCGCCCAACAGCGCGACCGCTGGGCCGGCCTCGTCGAGCGGGGGGTCGGCACCGTCTTCGTCTCCACCCCCGACCTGGACGGGCCCGAGGACGTCCTCGCGCTGTCCGGTTTGGCCCTCTGACCCCGCCCATCCGTAGCCTCTGGCGCATGGACAACGCGCCGGAGGTGGCCACCAAGGTGGCCATCGTCGTGGTCAGCTACAACGCGCTCGACTACGCCAAGAAGATGCTGGCGTCCGTGCGGCGCACCCGCGGGGTGGACTACGAGATCGTCGTCGTCGACAACAACAGCTCCCGGGCGACCAAGCTGTGGTGGACCGCGCAGCGGTTCCGGGGCCGGATCAACCGGCTGGCGCTGCTCGACCGCAACACCTTCTTCGCCGAGGGCTGCAACATCGGCGTCGCCATGGCTCCTCGCGACGCCACGCATGTCCTGCTCCTCAACACCGACTGCGAGGTGCTCGACCCCGACTGGCTGACCCGGATGCTCGCCGCCCACGAGGAAGGCGCGACGGGCCTGCGCTACATCACCGGCGGTGCGTGGTCGCGGGCCGACGGGTTCTGCTTCTTGGTGGATCGTCACGTGTGGGGCGCCGGGCTGGACGAGACCTACCAGTGGTGGTGGTCGGTCACGGGACTCGAGGCACGTCTCCTGCGCGAGGGCTACCGGGTCGCGGCGGTCCGCGACTACGAGGACGTGCTCGTGCACCACGGGGGCAAGAGCGGCAAGGCCTACACCTCGGCCCGCAGCGGCGACGCCAGCAAGGAGACCGTGGCCAGCTGGTTCGAGGGGCGACCGGTGACCGTGGTCGAGAGGCTCCCGTCGGTGGGCGAGGAGCCCTCCGGTCGCGAGAACAAGGACGGGGCCAGGCACGGGGCGTTCAACCGGGCCGAGCGCGCGCTGCGGCGCAACACCCCCGAGTCGGTCGCCAAGGCGGTGGCGATCGGGCGCCGGCCGGCGTCCTTGCCCACCGCTGACCTGATCCGGCTGGCCGGGCGGTTCATCGTGACCGGCCACCCCGATGTCGCCCGCGACCTGGTGGAGGCAGCCGAGCGCCGCGACCCCGCCGAGCTCGAGGGCGGCAAACGGCGCCGGCTCGACCACCTGCGCGCCTGGACACACCCGGTCGCGTGGCCTGAGCCCCCGGCTGACGCGATCCAGGTGGGCGTCTTCCACTACCGCCAGCCCGACCGGCCCCGGGGTTCGAAGAACATCGGCGACTACGTGCAGACGCTGGCATTGCTCGGCAACCTCGCGCGGTTCAGCGACGTGGAGTTCAGCGGCGTCGACGGGCTCGGAGAGCTCGCGAGCGACCTCCAGGCCCGGGTGCGCCCCGAGCTCCGGATCCGCACCGAGCCGCGACGGGTGCACCTGGTGCCGGTCAGCCGAGACTTCAGCCAGGGCGACCCCGTCGACGACGGCACCTGGCTGCCGGCGTTCGGATGGCACCTGCACACCTCGTTCGGGCTGCGCTACGGCCTGCCCTACAACGCCGCGCTGCGGCCGTTGTTCTTCTCCTTCCACCTGCACGCGCTCGACGCACTCGACGAGCCGACGCTGGCCTACCTCCGGGACAACGGTCCGGTCGGGTGCCGCGACTGGGCGACGGTCGACGTGCTGCTCAGCGCCGGCGTGGACGCCTTCTTCACCGGCTGCGTGACCACGACCGTCGACGCGGTCTTCCCGGCGCTCGACTCGCTGGACCGCAGTGACGCTCGAGCCGTCGGGGTCGTCGACCTGGAGGACCCCGAGGGCCTACCCCCCGGCCGGCCCGTCGAGCGGTTCGAGAACGCCCAGGCCGTCAACCGCGACCTCGAGCTGGTCACCGGCATCCGCGCCGCGGTCGAGCTGCTCGAGACCTACCAGCGGCGGCTGGAGCGCGTGGTCACCAGTCGGCTGCATGCCTACCTCCCCGCCACCAGCCTCGGTCTGCCCGTCGACTTCCGACCCAACGTGCCGGGCGATGCGCGCTTCACGGGACTGATCGGCCTCACCCCCGACTCCCCCGACTTCACCGCGATGCGCGACGGCCTTCGCGAGCTGCTCTCCGACGTCTTCGGCCGCATCCTCGCCGGCGCCAGCCCCGAGGAGGTGCACGACGCCTGGGTGAAGCGGGCGGCGCCCTTCGTGGAGGCCGCGCGCGCCCGACAGCAGGCCCCTCACCCGCCGTACCCGCCTGTCCGTGCGTCGGCCGCAGTCGCGACCAGCGTCTCCGTGGGCGATGTCCACGTCCTCGTGGACCCTGACAACCCGCTGGCCCTGCCGGACCTGCTGCGCGACGTACGCCGTGTCGTGCTGCTCGCCGGTGACGACGACCGTGGTGCGGAGGACGCCGCCGAGCTCGCCGACGTCGACCTGGACGGCCGCGCCGTGGGAGCCCACCTCTCCGACGAGCCGGCAGCCCTGGTCTGGCGACGAGCGGCTGACCGGCTCACGCCGGACGCCGCCGGAGAGCTGAGGCGGGTGCTCAACGCCCGGCACCCGTTTGCCACGCGGGCTCTCGCAGCAGGTCCGATCGTGCTCGACCTCGAGCGGATGCGCGCCGACCCGTCACGGGCTGAGGCGATCGCGCTGGCGGCGTACTTCGGGCTCGACGGACGCGAGTCGCTGCTCGCCTACGCCGGCCCCGAGGTCACCTCTCTGGACGGGTGAGGCCCGACTAAGGTCGCCGTGTGCCGCACACGATCGTGACCATGACCCGCGGCGACGCCCACAAGATCGGCGAGTGGGTCGACTACCACGCGGAGCTCGGCTTCGACGACTTCCAGATCGTGCTCGACGGCGACGTCGACGGCACCGAGGCGACCCTGAGGTCGCTCGAGGTACCCGCCGTCGTTACGGTGCACCCGCGACCCGAGATCGGCATCTACGCCGACGGCCTGACCCCGGGCCAGTACCAGCTGCTGCGTGCCGAGTGGCAGCGCCAGCACGCCGAGCAGATCGCCGCCAAGCAGATCCGCGGGCACGATCCCCTGTCGTGGCGCCAGCACCAGCGCATCCCCGAGATCATGGCGCCCTACGCCGCCGGAGAGCGCGGGCGGGGCTGGCTGGCGTTCATCGACGTCGACGAGTACATCGTGCTTCGGGGCTACTCCGGCATCCGCCAGGTCACCCAGGAGGCCGAGGCTCCGCGCCTGCGGTTCCTCAACTTCAACGTCGACACGACCGGCCACGACCCGGCCCGCCCGGTGCTGGAGCAGCACACCCGCCGCTGGGCCCGCGAGGACCTGCTGGCGCTCGAGGACCAGCGCTGGGCCAACCGACCCAAGTCGATCGTGCGCTACAGGTGCGCGCGGCTGACCAGCACCGTCCACAAGATCAGCACCGGACGCCAGCAGACCCTCGACCCCGAGCGGGCCCGCGTGCACCACTTCCGGATACCACTGCAGGTCGGCGTCGACATCCCCTACTCGGTCGAGGACCCGGTGCGCCCCCGCTGAGCGGGCTACCTCAGCTCGGCGCTGGTCAGCCCGAGGACCCGGCGGGCCACGATCAGCTGCTGGATCTGCTGGGTGCCCTCGAAGATGTCGAGGATCTTGGAGTCGCGGCTCCACTTCTCCAGTAGCTCGCTCTCGGCGTAGCCCACGCTGCCGCACAGCTCGACGCACGAGAGCGTGATGTCCGAACCGACCCGACCGGCCTTCGCCTTGGCCATGGACGCCTCCAGCGAGTTGGGCTTGCCGTTGTCGGCCATCCAGGCGGCCTGGAGCATGAGCAGGCGAGAACCCTCCCAGTCGGCCTCCATCTGCACGTACTTCGCGGCGGCGGCCGACTGCACCTGAGCCGGGCGGTCGTAGTCGATGCTCACCCCGGCCTGCTCCAGCAGGTCCCGCGTGAGGTCGAGGGCGGCGCGAGCGCAGCCGACCGCCATCGCCGCCACCAGGGGACGGGTGTTGTCGAAGGTCGCCATCGCACCACCGAAGCCCTGCCCCGACGTGCCGGCGTCGATGTCGGCCGAGCCGAGCAGGTTCTCGGCCGGCACGCGGCAGTCCTCGAAGCGGATCGTGGCGGTGTCGGAGGCCTTGATGCCGAGCTTGTGCTCGAGCCGCTCGACGGTCATGCCAGGCGTGCCCTTGGGCACCACGAAGCTCTTGATCGCCGCCCGGCCCTGCGTCTTGTCGAGCGTTGCCCACACCACGACGGCGTCGGCACGCTCACCTGAGGTGACGAAGATCTTCTCGCCGTTCAGGACGTACTCGTCGCCGTCGCGCACCGCGGTCGTCGCGATGTTGGCCGAGTCGGAGCCGGTGCCGGGCTCCGTGATCGCCATCGCCGCCCACACGCCCGCGAACCGCTCCTGCTGCTCCGGGCTGGCGACCGACGCGATGGCCGAGTTGCCAAGTCCTTGCCGCGGCAGCGACAGCAGCAGTCCGACGTCGCCCCAGCACATCTCGGCGATGCCGAGCACGGAGGCGAGGTTGGTGCCGTTCTTGACGCCTGCCTCGGGCTTCTCCTTCTCGTCGCGCCTGACTCCGGCGGCGCCCGCGCCGTTGCTGGCGCCGGACTCCGAGAGGCCGTCGATCATCGCCGCGAGCAGGTCGAGCTCCTTGGGGTACTCGTGCTCCGCCGCGTCGTACTTGCGGGAGATCGGCCGCAGCATGTTCATCGCGACCTGGTGGGCCTGGTCGCGCAGCGGAACCAGCTTCTTGGGGTCGTCGAGCCAGATGGTCATACGAGGACACCGCCTTCCATCAGGCCGATGGCTCTCAGGTCGCGGTACCACCGCTCCACCGGGTGCTCCTTGACGAACCCGTGGCCGCCGAGCAGCTGCACGCCGTCGAGCCCGATCCTCATCCCCTTGCTCGCACAGAGCTGACGGGCCAGGCCGATCTCACGGCTCGCGTCCTTGCCGGCCGCCACCCGCGCTGCTGCCTTGTAGGTCAACAGGCGCATCGCCTGCAGCTCGATGGCCATGTCGGCGACGAGGAAGGCGACCGACTGGCGGTGGGCCACCGGCTCGCCGAACGCCTCGCGCTCCTTGACGTAGGGCACCACGTGGTCGAGGACCGCCTGAGCGGTGCCGACGGCCAGCGCACACCAGGCGAGGCGGGAGAGCCGCACGCACTCGACGTACGTCGTGCCGTCGCCCTCCCCCAGGAGGGCTGCCTCGGAGACCTCGACGCCGTCGAGCGACAGCCGGGTCAAGGATGCGGCGCGGACCCCCATCGCCGGCTCGGCCTCGACCTCGAGACCGGATGTGCCTGCCTCGATGAGGAAGAGCGCGCAGTTGCCGTCCTCGAGGCGAGCACCCACGAGGAACAGGTCGGCGTCCGCCCCGCGAGGCACGAGCGACTTCACACCGTCGAGCACGTAGCCCTGGGCGGTGCGCCGCGCCGTCGTCGCCGGCTCGAGGGCGTCGAACAAGACGGTGGGCTCGGTCAGCGCGATCGCTGCCGCAGCCGGGTCGTCTCCCGTGAACGCCGGGAGGTACGTCGCCTGCTGCTCGTCGGTGCCCCACAGCGAGATCGCGGTGGCCACCGAACCCGGAGCCAGGGCTGCGACCGCGATGCCGAGGTCGCCCTTGGCCAGCGCCTCCGCGACCAGGGTGCCGGCGACGGCCGTGCGCTCCTCGGACAGTCCGCCGAGCGACTCGGGCACGCCGAGGATGGTCAGGCCGAGCTCATTGCCGGCCTTCAAGACCACCTCCGGCGTGGCGCAGGCGGCGTCGGCCTCGGCGGCAGCCGGACGGACCACCTCTGCGGCCAGCTCGGAGACGACGTCGACCAGCATCTGCTCGTCCTCGGAGGGGGTGAGGTCGAAGACCCCGTGGGTGGACGAGGCACCTGGTCTGGCACCAGCGCGCCCGCGCTGACCGGCCTTGGCGAACGCGCGGCCGGCTGTGGTCGCCGTACGGAAGCCGCTGCGGGTGATGGTGAAGACCGCCTTCTCGGCCCGCCTCCGGATGCCGAGGCGGTCGAGCAGCTCGCTCTG
Organism: Nocardioides agariphilus; assembly: GCF_015352445.1. Classification (GTDB taxonomy): domain Bacteria; phylum Actinomycetota; class Actinomycetes; order Propionibacteriales; family Nocardioidaceae; genus Nocardioides; species Nocardioides agariphilus. Next base: position 115,376 of record NZ_JADKPO010000010.1, on the reverse strand, counting down.
CGCCAGGCGGTTGACCGCGGCGACGGCGTAGCCGATGGGGTCCCTGCTGTCGCGGGACGAGACGCCATGAGGGCTCATGCGACTTACTGTAACTCCGAGTTACAGTTGCCCGTCAGCACCTCGCCCCGTGGCTCTGCTCACAACCCGATCACCCCTCCCCTAGGCTTGCGGCCCATGGCCTCCGACGTCGTCCACGCGCCGTACGGCCCCCTCCCCGAGGGCGGCACCGTCCGCCCGATGACCCGGTGGGGCACCCCCGTGATGCACCGACCGCAGGCCCACGTGACGGCCTACGACGAGTCCTTGCGTGCGCTCGTCGCCGACATGACCGCAACCATGTACGCCGCCGACGGCGTCGGCCTCGCGGCGTGCCAGGTAGGGGTCGACCTACGGGTGTTCGTCTTCGACTGCCCCGACGACTCGGGCGACCGCACCGTCGGGGTGGTCTGCAACCCGGTGGTCACCTTGCCCGAGGGCAAGGACCGCCGGCTCGACGAGGCTGAGGAGGGCTGCCTGTCGTTCCCTGGGGCCTTCGTCGACTGCGCCCGTCCTGCCACCGCGCGAGTCACCGGCACGGGCCTCGACGGCTCGCCCGTGACGTTCGACGGGGAGGGCCTGCTCGCCCGCTGCCTCCAGCACGAGACCGACCACACCCACGGCACCGTGTTCGCCGACCGGATCTCCGCCAAGGCCCGCAAGAAGCTGGCCAAGGCCCAGGAGAAGGTCGCCGACGACTTCCCGCCGGACTGGCCGGCGGGGTGACTCGCCCTTGTCGGATTCCCCGGATGTCCGGGGATTCCGCCACTGGCGACCCCCACGGCCGCCCAAGCAAGGGATAGCGGCGGCCTCCGGGGTCACAAGTCCCGAGCACCCGGGCGAAACCCAGGTGAAGACGTCACGCGGGCCCCCTAACCTCGGCCCCGTGAGCCCTCGCGTCCGCATCGTCCATCTCTCGCAGCCGACCCACGCGGCCATCGCCGCGGGCGACCTCGACGAGGCCAACCGCCTCTCGCCCGTACCTCTGGGGCCGATCTTCGTGACCGAGTCGTTCCGGTCGACGTTCGGGATCCGGGCCCAGCAGCTCATCGACCATCCCGAGGACGAGCCCTGGGTCACCGGGATCATCTGGGACGAGGACCTCGGCGTGGCGGTCGGCAAGGCCGGCTTCCATGGCTCACCCGACGCCGACGGCATGGTGGAGGTGGGCTACACGGTGGACCCCGACTACCGACGCCGCGGCTATGCCCGCGCGGCGATGCAGGCGTTGCTCGACCGGGCGATCGCGGAGCCGTCCGTGCGCGTACTGCGAGCCTCGATCTCGCCCGACAACGAGCCGTCGCTCAACCTGGTGGCGTCGTTCGGGCTCGAGCGCAACGGCGAGCAGTGGGACGAGGAGGACGGCCTGGAGCTGATCTTCGAGATCGCGACGCTCAGCGCCGCGACGTGACGTAGCAGGCGACTGCGGTCGCAGCCGCAACGTTGAGCGAGTCGATGCCGGCGGTCATCGCGATGATCGCTCGACGGTCGGCCTGACCCTCCCAGCGCGCCGACAGGCCATGACCCTCGCCCCCGAGCACGAGCGCCACCTTGTCGAGGCCCACCACGGCGTCCTCGATCGGCACCGCGTCCGGGGCCAGGGTCAGCGCGACGGTCGTGAAGCCCGCATCCGACAGCGACGGGAGGGCGGACTCCCAGGACGGCAGGCGGGTCCACGGCAGCGCGAACACCGCGCCCATGGCGACCTTGATCGAGCGCCGGTAGAGCGGGTCCGCACACCGTGGCGAGAGCAGCACGGCGTCGAAGCCCAGGGCCGCACCCGAACGAAAGATCGCACCGACGTTGGTGTGGTCGACGATGTCCTCGAGCACCAGCACCGAACGCGCGCCGGCGAGCACCTCCTCGACGGTACGCAGCGGCGTACGTCGCAGCGAGGCGAGCGCGCCGCGGTGCACGTGGAACCCGGTCACTCGCTCGGCGAGCTCCTCGCTCACCACGTAGCAGGGGGCGTCCGAGGCGGCCAGCACGTCGGCGAGTCCGTCGAGCCATCGGGGTGCCATCAGGAACGAGCGCGGCGCGAAGCCGGCCTCGACCGCACGGCGTACGACCTTCTCCCCCTCCGCCAGGAACAGGCCGTGCTCGGCCTCGAGGTGCTTGCGCAGGTTGACGTCGCGCAGGTCGCGGTAGTCGGCCAGCCGCGGGTCGGTGGGGTCGGAGACCTCGACCAGGTCAGCCATGCGGCGCGAAGTACTCGGGATGGGCCACCCGCACCACCTCGCCGACGACGATGATGGCGGGCGCTCGGACGCGTTCGGCCGCGATCTGCTCGCCGAGCGTGCCGAGCGTGGCGAGCACGGTCCGCTCCGCGGGCATCGAGCCGTCGCACACGACGGCCACCGGGGTCGCGGTGTCGCGGCCACCCCTGACCAGCGCCTCGGCGATGGCGGCGGCGTTCTCGACGGCCATCATCAGCACCAAGGTGCCGGTCAGCCTCGCGACTGCCTCGTAGTCGACCAGGGAGTCGTGGTGATCCGGCGGCACGTGCCCCGAGACCACCGTGAACTCGTGGGTGATGCCCCGGTGGGTGATGGGGATGCCGGCCAGGGCGGGTACGGCGACAGGGCTGGTCAGCCCGGGCACCACCGTCACCGGCACCCCGGCCGCGCGACAGGCCAGCACCTCCTCGTAGCCGCGGCCGAACACGAAGCTGTCACCACCCTTGAAGCGCACCACGCGCTTGCCCTCGAGGGCCCGCGCCACGATCAGCTCGTTGATCGCCTCCTGGGCGGTGAAGCGTCCGCGAGGGATCTTCGCCACGTCGACCAGCTCGGTCGTCGACGGCAGCTCACCCAGCAGCTCACGTGGCGCTAGGCGGTCGGCCACGACGACATCGGCCTGCATGAGGGCCTTCCTGCCCGCCACCGACACCAGCTCCGGGTCGCCCGGTCCGCCGCCGACCAGCACCACGCCGGGCGTCCTGTCGCGATGGTGGGGCGCCGCGATGGCACCCTCGCGCAGGCCCTCGAGGATCTCGTCGCGGATCGCCGCGGATCGCTGGGGATCGCGGTTGCTCTCCTCGTTGCTCAGCACTGCGACGGTCACCCCGGAGGACCGCCCGACCGCAGGCGTCCACGCCGACGCGGCAGTCGCGTCGTCGGCACGCACGCAGAAGACGCGTCGGGACTCGGAGGCCATGCTCACCGCTTGGTTCGCGTCGTGGTCGTCGGTCGCCGCGATGACGTACCAGGTGCCGTCGACGTCGGAGTCCTCGAACGCGCGCTGCTGCCAGGCGATCTCGCCGGAGTCGGCCAGCGCCTCGATGGCCGGCGTCACCTCGGGGGACACCACCGTCACGACCGCACCCGAGGCCAGCAGCGCCGGCACCCGGCGCTGGGCGACGTGCCCGCCACCGACCATCAGCACTCGCCGACCGGTCAGCCTCAGGCCCGAGGGGTACGGGGGATGCGCGTCCACGGGCCTATCGTCGCCGATGCGTCGGCGGGACCCGCGCGTCGGGACCAACCGCCGGACTAGGTTGACCGGGTGAGCCTAGATCGACCCGTCACCCCAGACCCCTATCCCCTGCTCCCGACCGTCGGCACCTTCCCCGTCAGCAGCGACGACGTCAGCGACGGTGCGCCCCTCAAGGACGACCAGGTCGCCGACAAGGGCAACACCTCGCCCCACCTGTCGTGGAGCGATGCACCTGAGGGCACCAAGAGCTTCACCGTCACCTGCTTCGACCCCGACGCCCCCACACCGTGCGGCTTCTGGCACTGGGTGCTGGTGGACCTGCCGGCTGACATCACGTCACTCGAGGCGGGGGCTGGCGCCGAGGGCGCGAGCCTGCCGGGCAACGCGTTCATGCTGCGCAACGACGGCGGCCAGCACGCGTTCATGGGCGCAGCGCCGCCGCAAGGCGACCAGGTGCACCGCTACTACTTCGTCGTCCACGCCGTCGGCGAGGACTCCCTCGGTGTCGACGCCGACGCGACGCCGGCACAGGTCTCCTTCAACCTCGCGTTCAAGACGCTGGGCCGCGCCATCGTGCACGGCACCTACCGGCACTGACGCGCCCCCGTGGCCGGCCTCTACCTCTCGGTGGCGACGCGCGCCTTCCGGCGCTACTCGACCTACACCGCGGCGACGCTGGCCGGGATGTTCACCAACTGCGTCTTCGGCATCATCTTGTGCTTCGTCTACCAGGAGCTCTGGAGCCTCAAGCCGCATGCCGGCGGGTACGACGTCAAGGAGGCCATCACCTACGTGTGGCTCGGCCAGGCGATGATCATGACCGTCCTGGTGTGGGGCGGTGGGCCCACCAACGACCTCGCCAACCGGATCCGCACCGGCGACGTCGCCCTGGACCTCTACCGTCCGGTGCCGCTGATCGGCTGGTACGCCGCGCAGGACCTGGGCCGGGCCGCCTACCACCTGCTGGCCCGTGGGATCGGCCCGACGCTTCTCGGGGCGCTGCTGTTCGACATCCGGTGGCCCGGATCCCTCGGCGCTTGGCTGGCGTTCGCCGTCAGCCTCCCGCTGGCCGTGCTGGTCAGCTTCGCGATCCGCTTCCTCGTGGCCAGCACGGCGTTCTGGCTGCTCGACTCCTCGGGCCCGGCCACGGTCGCCTGGATCACCGCCGCCTTCCTCAGTGGTCTCACCGTCCCGCTCGTGCTGTTCCCGGGCTGGACCCGCGACGTGGTGCTGACGCTGCCGTGGGCGACCTTCATCCAGATCCCCGCCGACATCTGGCTGGGCCAACGCAGCGGCTGGCACGCCGTCGAAGGTCTGGTCCTGGGCGCTGCCTGGGCCGGCGTACTGCTGCTGGTGTGTGCCTTCGTACTCCGACGGGCCACAGCCAAGGTGGTGGTGCAAGGTGGCTGAGACGCTCGCCGGTGCCGCGGCTGCCAACGTGCGCGCCTACCGCGACATCGGCCTGATGTGGACGCGGGCCGCCATGGCCTACCCGGCGTCGTTCTGGATGATGGCGTTCAGCGGCTTCGTCGTCGGCGGGCTCGACTTCGTCGGGATCTGGATCATGTTCCACACCGTCGACTCGCTCGGTGAGTGGAACCTGCGCGAGATCGCGTTCCTCTACGGCGCCAGCGGCTTCGGTCTGGCGTTCGCCGACATGCTCGTCGGACGCGTCGAGCGCCTCGGCGACCTGATCCGCACGGGCCGTCTCGACGCGATGTTCCTCAAGCCGTTGCCCCTCCTGCTGCAGGTGTGCGCCGACGAGTTCGCCCTGCGGCGCCTGTCGCGGATCCTGCAGAGCGTGGTCGTGCTCGGCGTCGCCTGCACCTTCGTGGCCTGGTCGCCGGTCAAGGTCCTGGTGACGCTCTCGATGATCGCGTCCAGCTCGGTGATCTACCTGGCGATCTTCGTCGCGTTCGCGTGCATCCAGTTCTGGACGATCGACGCCAACGAGGTCGCCAACGCCTTCACCTACGGCGGCAACGCGGTCACGCAGTACCCGCTGAGCATCTACCCTCGCGAGGTCGTGACCGGGCTGACGCTCGTGGTGCCGCTCGCGTTCGTGAACTGGTACCCAGCGCTCTACGTGATCGGCAAACCGGATCCCTACGGATTCCCGGACTGGCTGCGGTTCGCATCGCCGCTCGCCGCCGTGGTGCTGATGGCACTGGCTCTGCTGGTCTGGCGGACCGGCGTTCGCCACTACACCTCGACAGGAAGCTGATGACCTCGACGAGCTCGGCCGACGGCAGCCTGATCCAGGTCCGCGACCTCCACCGCACGTTCACGGTGCGCCGCAAGACCAGCCGGTTCCGAGGCGTGCGCGACGAGGTCGTCGCGGTGCACGACCTGACCTTCTCGGTCGAGGTGGGCGAGATGGTCGGCTACATCGGCCCCAACGGCGCGGGCAAGTCGACGACCATCAAGATGCTGACCGGGATCCTGGTGCCGACCGATGGCTCGCTGAGCGTCGCCGGCCTGGACCCCAGCAGGCAGCGCACCGAGCTGGCCCGGCACCTCGGCGTCGTCTTCGGACAGCGCACGACCCTGTGGTGGGACCTGCCGCTGCGCGACTCGTTCGCGGTGCTGCAGAAGATCTACCGGACCTCCCCCGAGCGGCACCGCGCCAACCTCGCCGAGTACGTCGAGCTGCTCGACCTCGGCGACCTGCTCGACACCCCCGTGCGCCAGCTCAGCCTGGGCCAGCGGATGCGCGGCGACATCGTCGCGGCCCTCCTGCACGACCCCGAGATCCTCTTCCTCGACGAGCCGACCATCGGGCTCGACGTGATCAGCAAAGGCCGCCTGCGGGAGTTCCTGCGCACCCTCAACGCCGAGCGGCGGACCACCCTGATGCTCACCACCCACGACCTGCAGGACATCGAGGCCCTCTGCGACCGCGTGATCGTGATCGACCACGGCACCGCGGTCTTCGACGGCCCGCTCGCCGACCTGCACACCCAGGGTGGCTCCACGCGCACCCTCGTCGTCGACCTCGTCGACGAGGCCCCCGCCATCTCCGTGCCCGGAGCCGTCACCCGCCGCGTCGAGGGCCCGCGTCAGTGGCTCTCCTTCCCCGCCGACGCCAGTGCCGCACCGATCGTCGCCGCCGTCGCCGCGGCGTACGACGTCGCGGACCTCTCCATCCAAGAACCCGACATCGAGGACGTCATCCGAGAGATATATCAGCGGTGAGCGATGGATCCGTCCGGGTCATAGCGCGCAGACATGCGAGCGGAGCGAGCCAAGATCACGTGATCAGGCAGCTCTGCGGACGGTGACCACAGGTTCCGTCTGCGCGCGTCCCTTGGTCTGCACGACGACGCGCAGACATGCGAGCGGAGCGAGCCAAGATCACGTGATCAGGCAGCTCTACGGACGGTAACCACAGGTTCCGTCTGCGCGCGTCCCTTGGTCTGCACGACGATCGAACGAGCGAAGCGATGTGAGGAGGAGGAAGACCAAGGGTCATAGCACGCAGACATGCGAGCGGAGCGAGCCAAATGGCACCGTGCCGCGATCACCCGACAACCAGATCGTTTGATGCGGCCCAGGCCGAGATGTCGCGGCGTTCGATGGCGGCGGCCATCAGGTCGGGGAAGAGGTCGGGGGTGCAGGCGAACGCGGGGATGCCGATGCCGGCCAGGGCGGCCGCGTGCTCGGCGTCGTAGGCCGGCCGTCCGGAGTCGCTCAACGCCAGCAGCGCCACCATCGTCACGCCGGAGTCGGCGAGCGACGCCGAGCGCCGCAGCATCTCCTCGGCGATGCCGCCCTCGAACAGGTCGCTGATCAGGACCAGCACGGTGTCGGCGGGACGCTCGACGAGAGACTCGCAGTAGGCCAGGGCGCGGTTGATGTCCGTACCTCCCCCGAGCTGCACCCCGAACAGCACGTCGACCGGGTCCTCGATCTCGTCGGTCAGGTCGACCACCTCGGTGTCGAAGACCACCAGCCGCGTGCGCACCGACCTCAGCGAGGCGAGCACCGCTCCGAACACGCTGGAGAACACCACCGACTCGGCCATCGAGCCGGACTGGTCGATGCACAAGATGATGTCGCGCTCGACCTGATGCGTGCGGCGGGCGTACCCGACGAGCCGCTCGGGTACGACGGTGCGGTGCTCGGGCTGGTAGTGCCGCAGGTTGGCCGCGATCGTGCGCCGCCAGTCCACGTCGCGCAGCTTGGGCCGGCTGGTGCGCGCCGACCGGTCGAGCGCGCCGGTCACGGCCTGAACCGTGCGCGACCGGAGTCGCTCCTCGAGCTGGTCGGTGACGGCGCGCACGACCTGGCGCGCAGTCTCACGCGACCGCTCGGGGATCGCGCGACCCAGTCCGACGAGGGTCGTGACCATGGCGACGTCGGGCACCACCGACCGCATCATCTCGGGCTCGAGCAGCAGCTGTCGCAACCCGAGCCGCTCCATGGCGTCGACCTGCATCACCTGCACCACGCTGGTCGGGAAGTAGCCGCGGATGTCACCGAGCCAGCGCGAGACCCTGGGCGCGGACCCGCCGAGCCCGGCCCGACGCTCCCCGTCGTAGAGCGCCTCGAGCGCGGCATCACGCTTCTGGTCGTCACCGCTGAGGCCCGAGCCGCGGCCCGCCTCCGCCGACCCGAGCTGCTCCTCGACCTGGCTGCCGAGCACCAGCCGCCAGCGGGTGAGCCGGTCGCGCGACGCGTCGTCCTCGCGCGCATCCTCAGTCACGCGTCACCCCCCACCCCAGCAGGGCAGCGACGCGCTCGACGGCCGGCATCGCCAGCTCCAGGTCGTAGGCGCTCTCCTCTGCTCGAACCGGACCCGAGCCGCCACTGAGGCGGCGTACCTGCTCGGCGATCGAGCGGCGCTCGGGCGGCTGGTGGCGCGAGAACGTGCGGCGCAGCAGCGGCAGCAGGTCCTCGAAGACGTGCTCGGCGATGCCGGCCACCCAGGCATCGACGATCGGCAGCAGCGCCGGGTCGTGGATCAGCAGCACGGACTCGCCGGCGAGGAACCCGTCCAGCCACGCCGCGCCGTCGGCGGCAGGGGCGCCGACGGAGAGCCTTCGGCTCATCCGCGCCGCTGCATCTGACTGGTCGAGGCGACCGGCGTCGAGCAGCAGGCGGTCGACCCGGCCGGCGACCGAGCCGTGCACACCGTCGCGCGCGGCCACCGCCACCAGCCCCGCGGTCCAGCGCTCTCGCAGCTGCTCGTCGTCGAGCAGCGACACCCCGCGGTCGGCGCCCTCGATGCCCGTGCGTACGGCGCTCGCGGCGTCGTCGTCGAGCGCGTTGCAGGCTGCGGGCAGGCCAACTGCGGCTCGCACGACCAGCGCCCTGAGCACCGACGCCACTCCGGCGACGTCTACGCCGCGCACGTCGCCGTAGCGGATCGTGCGAGCCAGCGGCTCGACCGCGTTGAGCATCGCGAGCACGTCGTGCTGCTGAGCCGTGCGCTCCTCGAGGCTCGCGACGACCGGCACCAGACCATCGGGCAGATCGGCCACCAGGCAGGCTCCGACCAGCCGGGCCAATGTGGCCAGGTCCTCGGACCTCTCCGCCTGCTCGGCGACCTTGGCCGACGCAGCACTCTGGATGGTCGTGCCGTACAGCCCCGCCTCGATCACCGACACGGCCAGCTCCGGCCTCCACTCGAGGTCCCAGGCCTCCTTGAACGTGCCGGTCGTGCCGCCGGCATCGGCCCCCGCCCCCCAGTCGACCCCGAGCAATCGCAGCCGGTGCAGCAGCACCGAGCGCGCGAGCTGGCCGGGTCGACGCAGGTCGAGCACCACCATCTGGCTGCTGGCCTCGGGCTTGAGGCGGACGGAGCGCTGCTGGCGCGCCAGGTCAGCGGCCAGCGGCACCATCGGCGCCCCGTCGGGGACGGCGCCCAGCTCGTGTCCGACGACCAGCGAGTCGTGGACCAGTCGCAGGGGCACACGCGACCCCTCGCACAACACGGACTCCGCGGCGTCATCGAGCTCGGAGAGTCCCACCGAGGGCCGACCGCGGACGGCCGCCAGGGTCGTGGCCAGCCGCGATGCCTCGACGATCGATGCGGTCGACGCGTCGAGCTGCTGGCCGCGTAGCTCGCGCGCGACCCGCACCAGCCAGGTCGTCGCCAGGGAGTCGTCGGGCGATCCGGGGTCCTCGTCACGGCTCCAGTGGTCGAAGAGATGCTGGTACCAGCCTGGTGAGGTCACCCCGGCGCCGTACCCGCTGCTCAGCGCCAGCCGTCCGGAGGTCCACGGCGCCCAGGTCGCGGCGACCTTGGTGCGTGGCAGGTTCTTGAGCAGGTCGGTGTCGCGGGCCACGGGAGGGTACGTCGCGGGGTCGAGCGCCGGCGCATGGTAGGCCCCGCACACGAAGGCGACCCGCTCGAAGCCCTCCTTGAGTGCCGTGCGTACGGCGCGACGCATCGCGGCCTCGCGCCGGGCGTTCTCGACCACGTCGCCGTCGTCGGGCGGTCGGTCATCGGTCTCACGCACGGCGGCCATCGCCTCGCTCACTGCAGCGAAGCGCTCGAGCGAGGACGAGCTGCGGTGCTCGACGGCGTCCTCCCACCACCGCTCGGGGTCGTCGTAGCCGGCCGCTGCGGCCAGCAGCCCGATCGGGTCGGGGCGCGGGCCGTGACCGGGTGCGGTCTGGTCCCCCTCGGGCGGATCAGCGAGCTGGTGGGTCACCGGCAGGTCGGCGAACCGGACCGGTACGTCGTGCGCCAGCGCCCAGCGCACCGCGACCCACTCGGGCGAGAAGGAGGCCAGCGGGTAGAACAGCGAGCGCCTCGGCTCGTCGACGGCGTACACCAGCCCCGCGACGGGCGGTCGCATCTCCGGGTCGCCGAGCAGGCCGACGACCTGGTCCAGCTCGGGTGCCCCCTCCACGAGCACCAGGTCAGGACCCAGCTCGTCGAGCGCGTGCGCCACCGACCGGGCCGAGCCGGGCCCGTGATGGCGGATGCCGAGTGGCCACACCGACTGCTGGACGGGCATGGGTCAGCCGAGCTCGCGGCACGCCCGGTAGAGGTCGTTCCACTCGCGCCGGTCGCGGACCACCGTCTCGAGGTACTCCTGCCAGACGATGCGGTCCTGCACGGGGTCCTTCACGACTGCCCCGAGCAGCCCTGCGGCCACATCGGCGGCCCGGACCGTGCCGTCCCCGAAGTGGGCGGCCAGTGCCACGCCGTTGGTCAGCACCGAGATCGCCTCGGCAGTCGACAACGTCGCGGTGGGCGACTTGACGGTGGTGCGCCGGTCGGTCGTGACACCGCTGCGCAGCTCGCGGAAGACCTGCACCACTCGCTGCACCTCGGAGAGCGACTCGAGATCAGGGGGCAGCGACAGGCTCGCGCCGATCGCCGAGACCCGGCCGCGCACGATCTCGACCTCCTCCTCCAACGTGTCCGGCAGCGGCAGCACGACGGTGTTGACGCGCCGCCGCAGGGCGGACGAGAGCTCGTTGACGCCCTTGTCGCGGTTGTTGGCGGTGGCGATCACGTTGAAGCCGGGCTTGGCCTGGACCTGCTCGTCGAGCTCGGGAACCGACAGGCTCTTCTCGGAGAGGATGGAGATCAGCGCGTCCTGCACGTCGGCGGGGATGCGGGTCAGCTCCTCGACCCGGACCAGCGCGCCGGTCTCCATCGCGCGCATCACCGGGCTCGGCACCATCGCCGCACGGCTGGGGCCATCGGCCAGCAGGCGCGCGTAGTTCCACCCGTAGCGGAGCGCCTCCTCGGCGGTGCCGGCCGTGCCCTGCACGACCAGGGTCGAGGACCCGCTGATGGCGGCAGCGAGGTGCTCGCCCAACCAGGTCTTGGCCGTACCCGGCACCCCGAGCAGGAGCAGTGCACGGTCGGTGGCGAGCGTCGCGATCGCGATCTCGACGAGCCGGCGCGACCCGATGTACTTCGGCTCGATGGCCGTGCCGTCGGGCAGCTGTCCGCCGAGCACGTAGAGCGACACCGCCCACGGGGACAGCCGCCAGCTGGGCGGACGCGGCCGGTCGTCAGCGACGTCGAGTGCGGCCAGCTCGGCGGCGTACTGCTGCTCCGCATGCGCCCGGAGTACGTCGGGGCTGGTCGCGGTGGACGGGTCGCTCATCGGAGGGCCTCGCTGATCGATCGGTGGAGGGAGTGGTACTGGAGCACGTCGCGCAGGGCGGTGTGCAGCTGCCTGTCGTCACCCTGCTTCATGGTGCGCTCGACGGCCGGCATCGAGTCGGGGTGGAGCGCGACCGGCAGGGTGTCGCGGAGCATCCGGACGGCATGGCCTGCGTCCTTCTCGCGACCCATGGCGGCGAGCACCGCGCTGCTCGTGCGCGGGCCCCATGGCCGCGGCAGCTGCTGGACCTCGTGCGCCGTCGTCACCAGCGACCTGTGGCCCAGGCGAGCCGCCATCCGCTCGTCGCGCTCGACCTCGGGCAGCACCGCCATCAGCCGCGTGTCGTGCCGGAGGTCGAGCAGTGCCCGCGCCCACTCGACGTTGCCGCGACCGGCCGCAGCATCGCTCAAGGCGATCACGAGCGACTCCTCGAAGCCCTTGAGCAGCGAGACGACCTTGGCCGGGCCGCCTCCCACGATCTCGGTCCACACACTCAAGGGGGCACCCCTGACGACCTGGTCGCGCCAGCGGGCGCGCTTCGACCCCTGCCCGCGCAGCTCCACGAGTCCGTCGCGGACCGCCGCAGGGTCGGGATCGTCAGGCAGGAGGATGTCGAGGCGCTTGCGCAGACCTCCGGAGTACGTCAGCAGGGGGCGAAGCCGCTCACCCATCCGCGCAGCACGGGCAGACCCGGGCAGCCGGTCAAGCAGTCGCTGGGCCTCCTCCCGCACCGCCTTGGCCCGGTCGTCGAGGCACCGTTCCAAGAACGGCTCGTCGTCGGGTCCGAGCCCGACGACCAGTCGAGAGACGGCAGCCGCGCGGTCCTGCGCACCGTCGGTGTCCCAGGTCTCGGCGATACGAGCCCGAATGCCGTCGGGTCCCTCCCGCCGCTCCGGCCCGGCCCCCAGCCACCGCCAGTCCGGGTTCCGCACGGCCAGCCAGGCACCGCGCTCCCCCACGGCCCCGGCGATGGCGAGACGTACGGCCGACGGGCGGGCACCGCCCACCTCCAAGAGCGCGGGCAGCAGGCGTGGGGGCACCACCCGGTCGACCTTCGCAGCCGCTTCGAGCCAGTGGACCAGCAGCAGGTCACGCGCGGCAGCACCCACAGGCACCTGCGTCAGCAGCAGCTCCAGGATCTGCACAGCCGGCGACGGGGCGGGCGCCAAGGTCTCCTCCGGCGCGGGCTCGTCCACCTCCGGTTCGTGCACCGCCACCGCACCCGCGCGGCGTACGGCGTCACCCAGGGCGGCGGCCTCGAGCAGGCCCTGCTCACGGCCGGTGCGAGGAGCGGAGAAGGCTGCCAGCTCGGCGGGGAGGGCGGGGACCTCCCGGCGCGCGGTGCCGACCAGGGCGGCCGCGCGCACGGTCTCCCACCACTGCTCGACGCCCGGCGCGCTCACAAGGCGACCAGCCGGTCGTCGACGCGCAAGGTCAGCGGCCGGAACCGCCCGCCCGACAGCTCCCCGAAAACGTCTGCCGGGTGGCCGCCGGTGATCGCGAGGAGCGGCCAGAGCGAGGTGTCGTCGTCCACCAGGTCGAGTCGGTGTCCGGTGCGGTCGACGACGCAGGGCCGGTCCCCGGCCATCGCAGCGATGTCCGCCAGGACGACGGGGACATGGTCGATCCACGGCGTGCCGGCCAGCCGCTCGGCACGCGACGCCTGGGCTGCCTGGACGGCAACCGGGTCAGGCAGCACTGAGTCGGACCTGGTCACGACGGGGTCCTCGGCGAACAGGGCCCGACGCGGCGTCGTGCCCGGGTATCGACTGACCGTTGCCGACACGACGGTGCCCGCCAGCTGGGGCGTCGCCATCGGGGTCGGCCCGGCCGCGAAGTCGAGTACCACCAGCAGCTCTCCACTCGCCTCGTCGCGCAGCCAGGTGCGCTGCTGGCGGAGCCTGCCATCGTCGGTGCGGTGCCCGCCGAGGACCAAGAAGGTGCCCGAGAGGCTGTCGGCCGCCCTCACCTCCGCCGTCGGCTGCGCCCACCCGAGGTAGGCGCGGAGGTCGGCCATCGCGTCGGCATCGAGCGAGTCGCGGATCGTCCAGGCCCGGGTGGCGGTCCACCACCGTCCACAGGCGGCCAGCAGGTGGTCTGCCCAGTCGCCGCGACGGTGCACCTCCGAGCCCATGTCGCGCACCTGCTGCGCCAGCCCGGGCAGCTGGGCGTCGACCAGGCGCGCGGCAGCCGTGTCCCACCAGGAGTAGGGCTGCTGCCTCGCTGCCGCCGTCCCTGCCCGGACGAGGTCGAGCAGCCAGCGTCCGAAGTCGTCGAGCCCGGCGGTCATCAGGGCAAGTCGCTCGTCGAGGCGCTTGGCCCGGGCCACCGGGTCGGGGGATCTCTCCTCGCTCGCCTTGCGGGTCTCGGTGCGCTCGGCGCGGGCAGCGCGCTCTTCGACCCACTCCTGTGCGAACCCGGCCGCCTTGCCGACCTCGGCGACGTCACCCGAGCCCCTGACCCACAGCAGCAGCAGCGCCAGCGCGTGCTTGCACGGGAACTTCCTGCTGGGGCACGAGCACCGGTATGCGGGCCCGGCGAGGTCCACGCTGACCTGGTAGGGCGACTTGCCGCTCCCCTGGCACTTGCCCCACACCAGGATGTCCGTGCTCCCGGTCTCCGACCACAGTGCCGGGTTGAGCAGCTTGCGGGCAGCCGTCATCGAGGAGTCGTCCGGCGCGACCTTCGTCACCTGCGCCTCGGTCCAGCGGGCCATCGCGGCCCTATCCAAACATCCCTGCCGGCGTACTCCCGTGCGTTTGACGGGTCTCTCGGCGACTTTGACCCGTCAACTGCACGGGAGTACACCGCTAGAGCGGCGCCTTGAGGGTCGCGGAGATGGGCAGACGTACGCCCGCGAGGTCGACCTCGAAGCCGCCTTCGGCGAGCCAGGAGGCGGTGACGGGCTCGTCGCGGCGGAGGTAGGCCAGGCCGACGCAGGAGCCGACGGTGGCGCCGTACGCCGCGCTGGTGACCTGGCCGACCGGCTCGCCGTGGCGGAGCACCAGCTCGCCGCCCCACAGCATGGCCTCCGGGTCCGCGACGACGAACGAGACGAGGCGGCGCCGTGGACCGGGCCGGCGGAGGCGCTCGCGGCGCTCCTCCAGGGCCGCGCGGCCCAAGAAGTCCTGGGGGCGTCCGTGCCGGTCGAGCCTGTCGAGACCCGTGGCGAACAGCAGCCCGGCCTCGATCGGCGTGTAGTCGGGGGTCAGCTCCCGGCCGAAGGCGCGGAATCCCTTCTCCAGACGCAGCGACTCGATGGCCGAGTAGCCCGCATCGGCGAGCCCGAGCGCGGCGCCGTGCTGGTGCAGCGCGTCGTACACCCCCACCGCGTCGTCGTTGCGGACCAGCAGCTCCCAGCCGAGCTCGCCGACATAGGTCATCCGCGTACCGCGGACCCGGGCGCCGGCGAGACGGAACGTCTGGCTCGTCGCGAAGCCGAACCCGTCCTCCGAGAGGTCTGCGTCGGTGAGTCGGCCCAGCAGCTCACGGGAGCGCGGACCCATCACGCCCAGCACGGCGAAGTCACCCGACAGGTCGTCGACATGCACCTCGGCGCCGTCCTCGACGTGCTCCTCGAGCCACGCCAGGTCGCGGACGGTCGTCGCGGCACTCGAGACGACCAGGAACTCGTCGTCCGCTGTCCTGGTCACCGTCACGTCCGACTCGTAACTGCCCCTCTCGTTGAGCCATGGTGTGTAGACGGCCTGGCCCACAGCCACGTCCACGTCGTTCGCGCAGATCCGCTGGAGCGTGCTCAACGCGCCTGCGCCGCTGACGGCGTACTTGCTGAACGAGGTCTGGTCGAAGACCGCGACAGCCGTGCGGCAGGCGACCTGCTCGGCGTTGCTCTGCTCGACCCACGCCGGCTTCGACCAGCTGTAGTCGAGCGGCGGGCCGAAGTAGAGCGGTCGCTCCCAGCCGTTCCGCGTGCCGAAGGTCGCCCCCGCGGCGGTGGTCCGCTCGTGGAGCGGGGAGAGCCGCACGTCGCGTGCGGTCTCGGGCTCGCGGTTGGGCCACGGCACGGCGTAGTGGAGGCCGAGGATCTCAGCGACCCGGCTCCGCAGCCAGGTCTCGTCGGAGGCGTACGGCGAGAAGCGGCGTACGTCGACGCTCGTCAGGTCCATCGACGGGGCGCCCTCGACGATCCACTCGGCGAGGGCGCGACCGGCACCGCCTGCGCTCGCGATGCCGACGGAGTTGAAGCCTGCCCCGACGAAGTACCCGCGCAGGCCGGGCGCCTCACCGAGCAGGAACTGGTTGTCGGGCGTGAAGCTCTCGGGTCCGTTGTAGAACTTCCGGACGCCGGTGTGCTCGAGGGCCGGGATCCGCTCGAGGGCCGAGTCCATCAGCACCGAGAAGTGCTCCCAGTCCTCCTCCAGCAGCTGGAACTCGAAGGGGTACGGGATCTGCGAAGGGGACACCCACGGCTTGGCGACGGGCTCGAACCCGCCCACGACGAGCCCGCCCACCTCCTCCTTGACGTAGATGTAGCCGTCGGGGTCGCGCAGGATCGGCAGGTCCGGATGCACGCCGTCGACCTGGTCGGTGACGACGTAGAAGTGCTCGGCTGAGTGCAGCGGCACGGTCACACCGACCTGGTCGCCCAGCGCCTTGGCCCACTGGCCCGCGCAGTTGACGACGACGTCCGCCCGGATGTCGCCGGCGTCGGTGCGCACGCCAGTCACCCGACGCCCACGGGCGGTCTCCTC
Source organism: Nocardioides agariphilus (assembly GCF_015352445.1). GTDB lineage: Bacteria > Actinomycetota > Actinomycetes > Propionibacteriales > Nocardioidaceae > Nocardioides > Nocardioides agariphilus. Next base: position 99,118 of record NZ_JADKPO010000010.1, on the reverse strand, counting down.
GATGTCGACGCCAAGCACGCGCACGTGCTCGCGGATACGCACCCCGGCCGACCGGGCTCCCTTGGCCAGGGCGAGGGTCAGGTCGGTCGGGTTCGCCCGGCCGTCCTGGGGAAGCCAGATCGCGCCCCGCAGGTCGTCGATCGCGATGGCCGGCCACTTCTCCTGGGCCTGCTCGGGCGTGAGCATCTCGGCTTCCAGGTCGAAGGCAGCAGCAGTCGCGACCGTGCGCCTCAGCTGCACCATCCGGTCCTCGGTGCGCGCCACGATCAGGCCGCCGCACTGCCGGTACCCGGTCGAGAGTCCCGTCTCGGCCTCGAGTCCTGCATAGAGCTCGGTCGAGTACTGCACCAGCTTGGTGCCACTCTCGCTGGCACGCAGCAGCCCCACCAGGCCGGCGGCATGCCAGGTCGTGCCGCACGACAAGGTGCCCTGCTCCAGCAGCACGACGTCGGTCCAGCCGAGCTTGGCCAGGTGGTAGGCCGTCGAGCAGCCGATCACCCCGCCGCCGATGATCACGACCTGCGCGCGGTCCGCGAGGCCGGTCGAGCCCTCACTCATCAGAGGCCTCGACAAGCTCGACCGGCGAGGGTTCGGCCACCCTGTCGAGCAGGACTTCGAAGCCGTCGCTGGTGAACCGGCGCGCGGCCTTCTCGAACCTCTCCATGCCCCAGCCGTGGAAGTCGAAGTCGAGAGGGCTGGTAGCCGACTGGATGAAGCCCCACAGCGCCCAGCCGTACTCCGAGCACAGCGACTGCGCGTCGACCCGGGCGCGCAGCGCGGGATCGGGATCCTCCCCTGCCCAGGCGGCGACCAGCTCGTCGATCTGCTCGCGCGCAAGGTCGCACTCGGTAGCCGTGTTGCCGAGCTCGAAGGCGGGGTCGTTGTTGCCGGAGTACTCGTAGTCGATGAGCCACACCTGCTCACCGTCGTCGATGTAGTTGCCGGCGAGCAGGTCGTTGTTGCAGGGCACCGTGACCGCGGGACGTGCGGCGAGCGCGCGGCGTACGCGATCCCACTGCGGCGCGAACGCGTCGTACTCGTCCGGCAGCGCGAACCCGTGCTGGCGCACCAGCGCCAGGTACCCGGCCTGCCGCGTGAACATGTCGAAGTCGTTGACGAACCTCGGCCCTGCCTGGAGACGACGGATCGCATCGGCCGCCCGGGCGATGACGCCGGGTCCGCAGATCGTCTCGTTGGTCAGCGCGCCCCCCGGCAGGAACGTGATGACCAGCATGCCCAGGTCAGGCCGGTAGTCCACGACCTGCGCGCCGACGCCGGCCTCCGCGGCCGACCGGGTGTTCGCATGCTCTGCGTCGCGGTCGATGCCGAGGAGCCCGGCGTCGCTCTGGGTGAGCCTGACGACGTAGTCCCCTGTACTCGTCGTCACGCGCACGTTCCGGTTGGTCAGCCCGCCCGGCAGGTCCACGACGGTGCGCGGACCTGCCAGGACGGGGACCTGGTCGAGCAGGCTCTCGACGTCGTCCGTCACTCGATCGAGTCGAGGACGGCCTGGTCGACCGTCTGCTTGGGACCGGTGAACCAGTTCTTGGCAGAGACGTTCCACCAGATGACCAGTGCGATCAGGGCACCGACGGTGACGATCGGGGCGTAGTTGACGAACTTCCACGAGAAGTCGTCGCTGAACGGCACCGCTCCGGGCACGAACGGCATCATCAGGTAGAGGGAGACGATGATGATCTCGGCCACCGCGATGGGGTTCATCCACCTGTACTTGGCCCCGTTGTTCCACGAGCCGACCTCGAACTTCTCGCCGTGGGTGAAGCGCAGCCAGATCGGGATCGCGAAGGCCAGGTAGAGGCCGATCACCGCGATCGAGGTGACGGCGTAGAACGCGATCGGGATGATCAGCGGTGCGTCCGCGGTGCCGATGTTCACCTCGATGAGCGCCGGCAGGGTCACGATCGCCGCCCAGACGGCCACGAACATCACCGCGTTGGCCGGCGTGCGGTTGGCGTTCAGCGCCGCCCACCGCTTCGAGCCCGGGATGGCCCCGTCCCGGCTGAAGGCGTAGGTCATCCGCGAGGCCGACGTCATGCACGAGGTCGCGCAGAAGAACTGCGCCGACGCCGAGATGAACAGCACGAAGCCGCCCCAGTTGGTGCCCATCGCGGTGTTGAAGATGTACGCCACGCCGCCCGCACCGACTCCGGCGTTGTCCGGGTTCCCGCTGCCGTCGTTCGGGATCGCGAAGACCACGCAGAGCAGCAGGATGTAGCCGCCGACCACGGAGTAGAGGATCGAGCGCCAGATGCCCTTGGCCGCGGCCTTGGACGCCGACGCGGTCTCCTCGGACAGGTGGGCCGAGGCGTCGAACCCGGTGATCGTGTACTGGGTCAGCAGGAAGCCGAAGGGCACGATCGCGAACCAGAACGCGAAGTTGTTCGTTGCGCCGTCGCTGAATCCCGAGTTGTTGAAGCGCTCGGTGAAGACGTAGCTGAACGACTGGTGCTGGTCGGGGATGAAGATCAGGATCAGCACGATGACGCTCGCGCCGACGACGTGCCACCACACCGAGACGTTGTTCATGATCGCCATCAGGTGGCTGCTGAAGATGTTCAGCACGGCGGCGCCGGCGAGCACCAGCAGGAAGATCCAGAAGACCCGCTGCAGTGAGTAGCCGTCGGCCCAGCCGGTCGACCAGGTGCTGATGGTGAGGTCGATGAATGTCGCGCAGCCGTAGGACACACCGGCGGTCACCGCGATCAGGCCGATGAGGTTCAGCCATCCGGTGAAGAAGCCGGCACGGGGCCCGCCCAGCTTGGCCGCCCACCAGTAGATGCCACCGGATGTCGGGTAGGCCGAGACGAGCTCGGACATGGTGAACCCGATGATCAGGATGAAGACACCGAGGATCGGCCACGACCACGAGATCGAGATCGGGCCGCCGTTGTTGAATCCGGCCCCGAAGTTGGTGAAGCAGCCGGCGAGGATCGAGATGATCGAGAACGAGATCGCGAAGTTGGAGAATCCTGACCACGAGCGGTGCAGGTCCTGGCTGTAGCCGAGCTTGGCGAGGTGTTTCTCGTCCTCGGTCAGCACCCGGGCATCCGGGTGATCGAGCGGTTCGTGGGCTTCTGGCATCGGGCACCTTCTCTGCGCGCACAAGACGGACGGACCGAGACGTTGGGAGGCTAGACCTGCGGTCCTCTGCTTGTGAAGATCCCCGGGCAAGTTCCGGCGAATTGGTATGAACTCAGACCTTTACCCACTGTCGCATGCTTCGGCGTAGTGCCAGACTCGCCCCGTGCTGCCCTCGCCGGGGGCCGGTCCCACGACCGGTCACGACCTCACCGAGGCCGTCTTGCGTCCGGCTCGCGGCTATCACGCGTTCGAGGCCTGCGTCGAGCAGCTGGCCGCGACGATCCGCCTCGGCGTCTACCCCTTGGGAAGCACCCTGCCCAGCGAGCGCGAGCTCTCCGAGCGGCTCAAGGTGTCCCGCTCGACCTTGCGCGAGGCGATGGCCGCGCTGCGGGAGGCCGGCCTCGTCGAGACGCGGCGTGGTCGCGGCGGGGGCACGGTCGTCACGTTGAAGCCGCGCACGCCGTCTGCCCGCGCCGCCGCCCGCATCACCGAGGGCAAGCGCCAGGACTGGCTGGACTCCCTGGTGTTCCGTCGCATCGTCGAGCCGGGAGCAGCGAGCCTGGCTGCCCGGGCCACGCTCGACGAGGGCGCGCTTGCCCAGCTGGACGAGGCACACGAGGACGTGGCACGCGCCCGACGGCCCGCGGAACACCGGCAGGCCGACTCCCGCTTCCACCTCACGATCGCCGCCCTCACCGGCTCTCATCGGATGGTCGAGGCCGTCACCAGTGTCCAGGCGACGCTGCACGAGATGCTGCTGGCGATCCCGGTGCTGGAGGCCAACATCCACCACTCCGACCGACAGCACGCCTCGCTCGTGCGGGCGATCAGGAGGGGGAACCACGACCGTGCTCGCGCGGTCATGGAGGAGCACTGCGACGACACCGCCGCGCTGTTGCGCGGCCTGCTGGGCTAGGAGAGAGATGACCCCACCCAACGACCGCTTCCTGACGCTCGAGCGACTCCGCCGGATGATCGACGAAGACGACATCGACACCGTGATCATGGCCTTCACCGACATGCAGGGGCGACTGCAGGGCAAGAGGTTGCACGGCCGCTACTTCCTCGACGTCGCGCTCGAAAGCGGCACCGAGGGCTGCAACTACCTGCTGGCCGTCGACATCGACATGAACACCGTCGGCGGCTACGCCATCTCGTCGTGGGAGCGCGGGTACGGCGACTTCGAGTTCGTGCCGGACTGGGCGACCCTGCGGCAGCTGACCCACCACCCGAAGACCGCCATGGTGCAGTGCGACCTGGTGTGGCTCGACCACGCCCCGGTGCTCCAGTCCCCGCGCACGGTGCTCAAGCACCAGCTCGAGCGCGTCGCCGGCAGAGGCCTGGTCGCGCTCGCCGGTACGGAGCTGGAGTTCATCGCCTTCGACACCTCCTACGAGGAGGCGCACGACCTCGGCTGGCGCGACCTCACGCCCGCCAACCAGTACAACATCGACTACTCCATCCTCGGCACCAGTCGCGTCGAGCCACTGCTGCGCGACATCCGCAACCACATGTACGCCGCCGGGCTGGATGTCGAGGGCGCCAAGGGTGAGTGCAACCTCGGCCAGCACGAGATCGGCTTCCTCTACGCCGACGCCCTGACGACCGCCGACAACCACAGCGTCTACAAGACCGCCGCCAAGGAGATAGCCGCCCAACGCGGGCAGTCGATCACCTTCATGGCCAAGTACAACCAGCGTGAGGGCAACTCCTGCCACATCCACCTCTCCCTGCGCGGCGAGAACGGCGACGTGGTCTTCTGGGAAGACGGCAAGCGCACCCCGCTCTACGACCAGTTCATCGCCGGCGTGCTCGCGACCTTGGAGGACTTCACGCTCCTCTACGCGCCCAACATCAACTCTTACAAGCGCTTCGCCGCCGGCTCCTTCGCCCCCACCGCCGTGGCGTGGGGTCTGGACAACCGCAGTTGCGCGGTCCGGCTCGTCGGCCACGGCAAGAGTGCCCGGATGGAGAACCGGCTGCCCGGCGGAGACGTCAACCCCTACCTCGCACTTGCCGCGATGCTCGCGGGCGGACTGCACGGCATCGAGAACGAGCTGCCACTCGAGGACGCTCTCGTCGGCAACGCCTACGAGTCCGACAAGCCGCACGTCCCGCACACCCTGCGCCACGCTCGCGACCGGTTCGCGGCGTCCGATGTCGCCCGTTCGGCGTTCGGCGACGAGGTCGTCGACCACTACGTCAACATGGCCGACGTCGAGCTCGCGGCCTTCGACGCGCACGTGACGGACTGGGAGCTGGCCCGCACCTTCGAGCGGATGTGACATGACGACACTGATCAACCCGACGACCGGAGCCGCACTGCGGGAGGTCCCGTCCGCGTCTCTCGACGACACCGACACAGCCATCGAGCGGGCCCAGGAGGCGTTCGTCTCCTGGCGAGCGCTCGCGCCGGGCGAGCGTGCGCGGCTGCTCCGCTCGTTCGCCGCGATCGTCGACGCCCACAACGAGGAGCTGGCCAGGCTCGAGGTCGAGAACTCCGGCCACACCATCGGCAACGCCCGCTGGGAGGCCGGCAACGTCCGCGACTGCCTCAACTACTACTCGGCCGCACCCGAGCGGCTGTTCGGCCGACAGATCCCGGTCGCCGGCGGCGTCGACGTGACGTTCCGCGAGCCGCTGGGTGTCGTGGGGATCATCGTGCCCTGGAACTTCCCGATGCCCATCGCCGGCTGGGGTTTCGCACCCGCGCTGGCCGCCGGCAACACGGTCGTGCTCAAGCCAGCCGAGATCACGCCGCTCACCGCCATGCGGATCGCTGAGCTCGCGATCGAGGCCGGGATCCCCCAGGGCGTCTTCACCGTGCTGCCCGGCCAGGGCTCCGTCGTGGGCCAGCGCTTCGTGAGCCACCCGCTCGTGCGCAAGGTGTGCTTCACCGGCTCGACCGAGGTCGGCAAGCAGATCATGGCCGGCTGTGCCGACCAGGTGAAGCGGGTGACGCTCGAGCTCGGCGGCAAGAGCGCCAACGTCGTCTTCGCCGACGCCGACATCGCCAAGGCGGCTGCCACGGCGCCGTACGCCGTGTTCGACAACGCCGGTCAGGACTGCTGCGCCCGCTCGCGGATCCTGGTCGAGCGTTCGGCGTACGACGAGTTCGTCGGCCGTCTGGAGACGGCCGTCCAGCAGATGAAGGTCGTCGACCCCTCGCTCGACGAGAGCGAGATGGGACCGATGGTCTCGGCCCGGCAGCGCGACGCCGTGCAGGGCTACATCGACGGCGCGACGATCGCCTTCCAGGGCACCTCGCCCGGGGGCGACGGGTTCTGGCTGCCGCCGACGGTGGTCGAGTCGAAGGCCACCGACGAGCCGGTCTGGCGCGAGGAGGTCTTCGGGCCAGTCGTGGCCGTGATGGCCTTCGACGACGAGGAGCAGGCGGTCGCGCTGGCCAACGACACCGAGTACGGGCTGTCCGGCTCGATCTACACCCGCGACCTCGGGCGGGCCCTGCGCGTCTCGCGGGCGATCGAGTCCGGCAACCTCAGCGTGAACTCCCACTCGAGCGTCCGCTACTGGACGCCGTTCGGCGGGTTCAAGCAGTCGGGCCTCGGACGCGAGCTCGGCCCCGACGCCCCCAACGCCTTCACCGAGGAGAAGAACGTCTTCTTCAGCGATGACTGACCGTCGGTCGAGCTTGTCGAGACCCAGGAACTGAAAGAGGAACAGATGGCAGGACGTATCGAGGGCAAGGTTGCCGTCGTCACCGGAGGCTGCTCCGGGATCGGGCTGGCGACCTCACGCCGCTTCGTCGAGGAGGGCGCGAAGGTCGTCATCGGCGACATCAACACCGACCGGGGCGCCGAGGTCGTCGACGAGCTCGGCGGGCCGGACGTGGCGACCTTCGTGCAGGTCGACGTCACCGACAAGGACCAGGTCGACGCGCTGTTCAAGACGGCCAAGGACACCTATGGCTCGGTCGACATCGCCTTCAACAACGCCGGCATCAGCCCGCCGCAGGACGACTCCATCCTCGACACCGACCTCGACGCGTGGGACCTCGTGCAGCGCGTCAACCTCACCAGCGTCTACCTGTGCTGCAAGGCGGCCCTGCCCTACATGCTCGAGCAGAAGTCCGGCTCGATCATCAACACCGCTTCCTTCGTGGCAGTGATGGGCGCGGCCACCTCCCAGATCTCCTACTCCGCCTCCAAGGGCGGCGTCTTGTCGATGACGCGCGAGCTCGGCGTGCAGTTCGCGCGCGAAGGCATCAGGGTCAACGCGCTCTGCCCCGGACCCGTGAACACTCCCCTGCTCAAGGAGCTGTTCGCCAAGGACGCGGAGCGCGCGGCGCGACGGCTCGTGCACGTCCCGATGGGGCGCTTCGGCGAGCCGGAGGAGATGGCGAACGCCGTGCTGTTCCTGGCCTCCGACGAGTCGTCGTTCATGACGGCCAGCACCTTCCTCGTCGACGGTGGGATCTCCGGGGCCTATGTCACTCCACTCTGACCCCGGCGCCCCGGGCACCCGCCCCGTCATCGGGCTGAGCACCTATCGCGAGGAGGCCGCCTGGGGCGTGTGGCGCCAGCGCGCCGACGTGCTGCACGCCGAGTACGCCGATGCGATCGTCGCCGCAGGCGGTGTTCCCGTCCTGCTCCCGCCCGCGTCCGGTTCGTTGGCGTCGGCTCGCGCCGTCGTCTCGCGGCTCGACGGCCTGGTCATCTCGGGCGGTGCCGACGTGGACCCCTTGAGGTACGGCGACGAGCCGCACGAGCGCACGACGGCGTGGCGCGAGGACCGCGACGCGTGGGAGCTCGCCCTGCTGTCGGCCGCCGACGAGATCCAGCTTCCCGTGCTGGGCGTGTGCCGGGGCATGCAGCTGATGGCCGTGGCAGCCGGCGGAGCGCTCGACCAGCACACCCCCGACGTCGTCGGTCACGAGGAGCACTCCCCCGGCGCCGACGTGTTCGGGCGGCTGAAGGTCCGCACGCTCGAGGGATCGCGCGTGCGCGACGCCGAGGGCGAGTCGGTGGAGGCACTGTGCCACCACCACCAGTCGGTGCGCTCCCACCCCGGGTTCCGGGCCACGGCGTGGTCACCCGACGAGATCGTGGAGGCCATGGAGGCGCCGGGCGACCGGTTCTACATGGGCGTCCAGTGGCACCCGGAGATGGGTCGCGACATCGCCTTGTTCAGCGCGTTGGTGGACGCCGCTTCCTCGGGTCGTGTGCCCCAAGGAGCGCTCTAGCGCTCCCTCAGGCACACGACCCAGCCGGCGCTCGGTTCATCGGCACGAGCGAGCGACACAATGTCGGCATGCTTCGCCAGGCCTTGCGCAGGGACTTGCCGATCGTGGTCGACATCTGGGTCGACGCCTTCGGGAGCGACCCGTTCTTCCGCTGGATCGCACCCGACGAGGCCGACTGGCGCGCCTTCGGTCCAGGTTGGATGACCTTGGTGAGCGACCTGTGCTTCGAGCGCGGTCACACCTATCTCGGCGGCGACGTAGCCATCGCGTGGATCCCGCCCGACATCACCCTGGCCGGGCCGGACGCCTTCGAGCGGGGGCGATCGCTCATCGCCTCCCACGCAGGAGAGGAGGTTGCCGACCTGGCACTCGCCGCCATCGTCGACTCCCGGACCTACGAGCCGGAGGCCCCCCACTGGACGCTGCAGTACGTCGGCATCCGCGGCCGCGCGACTGGTCGCGGTCTCGGCGCGGCCGCACTGGCCCCGCAGCTGGCGGCAGCCGACCGTGACGGCCTCCCCTGCGCGCTGACCTCCACCAACGGACGCAACGTCAGCTTCTACGAGCGGCACGGATTCAGCGTCGTCGCCGAGGTGGCGACCCCTCGCGACGAAGCCGTGCTGCGGCCGATGCAGCGGTCGCCGCGAGGCCTGCTCTGAATCGTGGCGCCCCGGCGGCAGACTGGGGACATGAGCCGTCGAGACGAGACCGCACCCGTCGACGAGCTCCTCGGGCCGCCGTACACGGCCGAGACGATTGCCTTCGCCGACGACGACCAGGGTCCGGTCGTCACCACCCTGGTGCGCCGTGCCGCCGGATCTGCGACGTCGAAGGCCGTCGTCTACGTCCATGGCTTCAACGACTACTTCTTCAACAAGGAGTACGCCGACTGGTGGGTGGCTCGCGGCTACGACTTCTACGCGATCGACCTGCGTCGCTACGGCAGGAGCCTGCGCGAGTGGCAGACGCCCAACTTCGTCACCGACATCCGCGAGTACTTCGACGACCTCGACGCGGCCTGGGCCCGGATCACCGAGCGCGACGCCCACGACCACGTGGTCGCGACGGCCCACTCGACCGGCGGGCTGACCCTGGCGCTGTGGGCGGACGAGGGGGCGCCGCATCTCGCGGGCGTCGCGCTCAACGCCCCCTGGCTCGACATGCGCGGCTCCCTCTGGCTGCGCACCGCCGCTACGGTCCTGGTCAAGCAGCTGGGCGGGCGCCAGCCGATGCGCGAGATCCGGCGTGAGATCACGACGATCTACGGCGAGAGCCTGCACCGCGACCATGCCGGTGAGTGGGACTACGACCTCAAGCTCAAGACCCTCGAGTCGTGGCCGGTGTACGCCGGATGGCTGCGAGCCATTCGCAACGCCCACGCCGAGGTGCACGCCGGCCTCGACATCGACTGCCCGGTGCTCGTGCAGAGCTCGGGCGCCACTGTCGACGTCCGGGCGCTGGGCGAGGAGGTGCACGGCAACGACATCGTGGTCGACGTCGCCCAGATCCGGCGTTGGTCCACCGCGCTCGGCCGACATGTCACCTACACCGGCATCGACGGCGCCATGCACGACGTCTTCCTCTCGCGTCCCCCCATCCGCGCGCGTGCGTACAGCGAGCTCGGACGTTGGCTGGATGCCTACGTCGACCACCCGTGAAGCACTACGTCCTGCTCGACCACGACGGCGTGCTCGTGGACACCGAGCTCTAGTACTTCAGAGCCGGCCAGCGCGCCCTGGCCGACATCGGTCTGACCCTGGACCAGGAGCAGTACGGTCTGGCCTCCGCCGTGGCGGCGGGCATCGACTGCGCAATCGTCCGTCACGAGTTCACCCGGACGCAGGACTTCTCCCGGGCGAGGCATCGGATCGAGGCCCTGACGGACCTGAAGGACATCGTTCGCGGCGCGGAGTGACGCTCAGGGCCAGAGCAGGGTGACCAGGGCGGTGAGGCCGACCGCGACGATGACACCCCGCAAGACGGTGGCCGGCAGTCGTCGCCCCACGGTCGCACCGAGCTGACCACCGATCACCGAACCGACGGCGATCAGCCCGGCGACCGCCCAGTCGACATCGGCGACCGCGATGAACACCACGGCGGCAACGGTGTTGACCACCAGTGAGAGCGCGTTCTTGGTGGCGTTGTGCCGCTGCAGGGTGTCGACCACCCCGATCCCCAGCACCGCCACGAGCAGCACGCCCTGCGCGGCGCCGAAGTAGCCGCCGTACACGCCCAGCAGCAGGATCGCCGGCCACAGCCACGCCGCGCCGTGGTCGGGCAGCCCGCCGCGGTCCTCGGCTCGCGCCGCGACCCAGCGCTGGACCCGCGGCCCGATGATGACCAGCAGCACGCCGAGCCCGACCAGCGCCGGGACGATGGCGTCGAAGGCCTCGCTGGGCAGCCACAGCAACAACCCGGCGCCGACGGCCGCACCGATCAACGACGCCGAGGACAGCCGCACCACCCGGGAGCGCTGCCCGGCGAGCTCGGCTCGGTATCCCAGGACGCCCGACAACGTGCCGGGCACCAAGCCGATGGTGTTGGACACGTTGGCGGTCACCGGGGGTACGCCGAAGGCCAGCAGCGTCGGGAAGGTGATCAGCGTGCCCGACCCGACGACGGCGTTGATGCCGCCCGCGGCGACCCCTGCGAGCAGGATCGCCACGATCTCGAACGGGGTCACTGGCGACCTTCGCCGGGCGAGCTGCGAGCTTGCGAGCCTCGGGACTGCGTCACTGGGCAGGCGGCGCCGGCGGCGGTGGTGGCTGCTCCGGGGACTCGCTGTCGACGATGTCGCCCGGCGCAGGAGTCGAGCCCGGGTGCGCGGCGTGCTCTGCCTCGGCGATGGCCTCCTCGACGGCCTTGTTGGTGCCGGCCAGCTCGCGGTCAGCGCCGGTGGCGAGCCGCTCTTCGGAGCCGTAGTCGGCCACCCGGTGGCGCACGCCCTCGGACTTGAGCGGGATGCCGGCGACCTCGTGAACCGCGGAGCCCAGCCCCTCGAGAGCCTTGGTGATCTCGCTGGGGATCACCCACACCTTGTTGGCGTCGCCCTCCGCGATCTTCGGCAGCATCTGGAGGTACTGGTAGGCCAGCAGTGACTGGTCGGGCTGTCCGTCGTGGATCGCCTGGAACACGTTGGTGATGGCCTGCGCCTCGCCTTGGGCCCGCAGGATCGCCGACTCCCGGTTGGCCTGGGCTCGGAGGATCACCGACTCGCGGTCGCCCTCGGCGTTGAGGATCATGGACTGCTTGTTGCCCTCGGCGGTGAGGATCGCGGCCTGCCGCTGGCCCTCGGCGGTCAGGATGACGGCGCGCTTCTCACGGTCGGCGCGCATCTGCTTCTCCATCGAGTCCTTGATCGACGGCGGCGGGTCGATGCCCTTGAGCTCGACCCGGTTGACGCGGATGCCCCACTTCCCGGTGGCCTCGTCGAGCACGCCGCGAAGGCCGGAGTTGATCTGGTCACGACTGGTCAGCGTCTCCTCGAGGTCCATGCCACCCACGATGTTGCGCAGGGTGGTCATGGTGAGCTGCTCGATGGCCTGGATGTAGTTGGCGATCTCGTAGGTCGCTGCGATCGGGTCGGTCACCTGGAAGTAGATGACGGTGTCGATCGAGACCACCAGGTTGTCCTCGGTGATCACCGGCTGCGGCGGGAAGCTGACCACCTGCTCGCGCAGGTCGATGAGGTAGCGGACCTTGTCGACGAACGGCACCACGATGTTGAGGCCGGCGTTGAGCGTCTCCTTGTACTTGCCGAAGCGCTCCACGACACCCGCGCGCGCCTGCGGGACGATCCGCACCGTCCTGGCCAGCACCAAGATGACGAACAGGACGAAGACGACGAGAAAGCCCAGCAGGATCGGGTTCATGTGAGGCTCCCTGGTAGCTCGGGGTTCACCGGATGGACGAAGACGGTCGCGCCCTTGATGGCGTAGACCTCCACAGTCTCCCCGGCCTTGATGGTCAACGAGTCGTCGTAGGGCTGGGCCGTCCAGATCTCACCGGCGAGCTTGACCCGTCCGGGCGCCAGGCTGGTGACGTCCTCGGTGACCATGGCCTGGCGACCGACCAGCTTGCCGTGGCCGAGCTGGAGGTCGGGACCGCCGTGCAGCTTCTTGACGAGGTTGGGCCGCACGAGGGCCAGCATCGCGACGGACGCGCCGCCCGCGATGAGGATCTGGAGCACGATCGGGAGGCCGATCCCGGCGGTGATCGCGCCGGTGATCGCGCCCACGGCGAGCATCAGGAGGATCAGGTCGAGGCTGGCGAGCTCCGCCGCGCCCAGAGCGATCGCCAGCGCGAGCCATCCGGCCCACAGGTGGTCTCCCAGCCACTCCATGCGGCAACCCTATCCGGCGGGGGGCTAGGCACGATGGCGTCGGGCGCGGCGCCGGGCGGCGTACCGACCGGCCTCGTGGGTGAGCACGAGTGGCATCCGGAACGTGGCGGTCAGGTTGGCCTCGGTGATCACCTCGTCCATCGGGCCGGCGGCGACCACCTGCCCGTCACGCAGCAGCATGGCGTGGGAGAAGTTGGGCGGGATCTCCTCGACGTGGTGGGAGACCAGCACCGTCGCCGGCGACGACCGGGCACTGGCCAGCAGCGAGAGCGTCGAGACCAGGTCCTCTCGTCCGCCGAGGTCGAGTCCGGCCGCCGGCTCGTCGAGGAGCAGCAGCTCCGGGTCGGTCATCAGCGCGCGCGCGATCTGCACGCGTTTGCGCTCGCCCTCGCTCAACGTCCCGAACGTGCGGTCGCCCAGCCGCTGGGCCCCCACCTCGTGCAGCAGCTCGTCAGCGCGCTCGTAGTCGAGGTCGTCGTAGGTCTCTCGCCAGCGACCCACGATGCCGTAGCCGGCCGACACCACGACGTCGAGCACCTTCTCGTGGCGAGGGATGCGTTCGGCGAGGGCTGCGCTGGTCACGCCGATGCGCGGTCGCAGCTCGAAGACGTCGACGGTGCCGAGCACCTCTCCCAAGATGCCGACCACCCCGTCGGTCGGATGGATCATGGCGGACGCGACCTGGAGCAGCGTCGTCTTGCCGGCGCCGTTGGGACCAAGGATCACCCAGCGATCCGGCTCCTCGACCCGCCAGGAGATCGAGTCGAGCAGAGTGGCCTGTCCCCGCCTCACCGTCACATCGGCGAACTCGAGGACGGCGGCGGACATGCGGCCAACCGTAGCGAAGGCGACGTCCGGCAACGGCGTATCCTCGCCGCCCGTGACCACCACCCCTCACCCGACGACTCTGCCTGCATCCGGGCGACTCGCGTGGTGGGGCACCGCGTGGCTGCGCGGCAAGGTCGTCGCCGACCTGGCCGTGGACGCGATCATCGGGGACGACGCCACGCACCGCGTCGTCGGACACGGCGGCGACCAGAGCCCCGAAGGCCTCGCGACGGCCCTCGGCGGGCTTCGGTCCTCCGGGGTCGAGCACCTCGGCCTCGCCCTGCCCTCCGAGGGTGACCTGGCAGGCCTCGGCGGTCCGCGCGAGCTGAACCACGCCGCCCTGGAGGCCGGAGAGGCCGTCGTGGCCGGCGAGCGCGCACTCGTGCCCCGCCGAGAGGGCGCCGTCATCTTCTGGCTGGAGTACGACGCCCGCCCGCGCCAGCTCGACGACGTCGGCGAGGCCGACCGCCGTCTGCGCCGTGACCTGCTCGCGGCGGCCGAGCGGCTCGCCGCCCTCGACGTGGCCCGCTGGCGGCCCGAGGTCGCCGACGAGCTGATGAACCTGCGCCACACACCCCGGCTCGACGCGCCACCAGGCACACCACCGCGGTGCGTCGAGCTCGCGGCCCGCGCCCTCCAGGCTGCCGCGATCGTCGAGCTCGCCCTCGACGACGACGGCGGCTCGGTGAGCGCCGCGGACGCAACAGCACGACGTACGGCGTTGCGCGACCTCGCCAGAGCCGCGCGGCACGCCCTGGTCGCGGCGTGCTCGCCCGAGGTCTGGCCTCCTGGCTGAGACACCACCGGGGCCGCGCACCCGGCGGGCACTAGCCTCGTGCCGAGATGACCGACGTACCTCCCGCGGAGACACAGCTACCCGAGACCCTGCTGATCACGCTCGTCGGCAAGGACCGTCCGGGCGTGACCTCGGCGATCTTCTCGGTGCTGGCCGAGTCCGGGGTCGAGGTCGTCGACATCGAGCAGATCGTGCTGCGTCGCCGGCTGATCCTCGGAGTCCTGGTGACCGCCCCGCGGGACTGGAAGAGGTTGCGCGACAAGGTGGAGGCCACCGCGAGCGCGCTCGGCATGACCGTCGACGTCGACCGCGGCACCGGCGACAACCGGCAACGTCTCGACGGGCGTTCACACGTGACCGTGATCGGGGCGCCGCTCAAGGCCCGCGCGTTCTCCGCCGTGGCCGGCAGGATCGCCGACACGGGCGCCAACATCGACCGCATCGAGCGGATGGCTCGATACCCGGTGACCGCGATCGACCTCCACGTCTCGGGCGCCCACACCGAGACCCTGCGCTCGGTGCTGTCGGTGGAGGCCGCCACCCACGGTCTCGACATCGCCGTGCAGCCGGCCAACCTCAGCCGGCACGGCATGCGGCTGATCGTGCTCGACGTCGACTCCACCCTGATCCAGGGCGAGGTGATCGAGATGATCGCCGCTCACGCCGGGGTCGAGCGCGAGGTCGCGGCCGTGACGGATGCGGCGATGCGCGGCGACCTCGACTTCGAGGCTGCCCTCGTCGAGCGCGTCGCCAAGCTGGCGGGCCTCGAGGCGACGGTCCTCGACGAGGTCTACGAGTCGATCGTGCTCACCCCGGGGGTGCGCACGATGGTGCGGACCTTGCGCCGGCTCGGCTACCGGTTCGCGATCGTGTCCGGTGGCTTCACCCAGATCACCGACCGGTTGGCCGACGACCTCGGGATCCACTACTCACGGGCCAACGAGCTCGAGATCGTCGACGGGCGACTCACCGGTCGCATCGTGGGCGACGTCGTCGATCGTGCGGGCAAGGCGGCCGCGCTGCGCCAGTTTGCCGCCGACGTCGGCGTGCCCCTCTCGGCCGTCGTGGCGATCGGCGACGGTGCCAACGACCTCGACATGCTCAACGCCGCGGGCCTCGGCATCGCCTACAACGCCAAGCCCGTCCTCCAGCAGGCCGCCGACACGGCGGTCAACGTCCCCTACCTCGACGCGATCATGTACATCCTCGGCATCTCCCGCGAGGAGATCGAGGCCGCCGACGCCGCCGATGGCGTCGTGACTCCGGCCCCGCCCGTCTGAGCGGGGGTCGCGTCAGCCGCGCCCGACGTAGTAGCCGACCAATGTCGCGCTGGCCTCGTCGAGGTCGCGCCACTGTCCCTCGTAGGCGAAGAGCGCGACGGCGCTGGTCGGGTAGCCGGACATCATCTCCGAGGCGACCTCGGGATCGCCCTCTCCGTTGTCGAGCAGAGAGGCGAGGTAGGCCATCGTCGGGTTGTGGCCGACGACGAGGATCGCGCTCGCCTCGGCGGCCGACTCCCGCAGCAGGTCGAGGGCGGTCTCCGGCCCGGCTCCGTAGAGGACCTGGGACAGTCGCGGCTCGAGGTCGTAGCCGCCGGCCGCCGCCACGCTGCGCCAGGTGCCGACCGTGCGATGCGCGGCCGACACCAGCGCCAGGTCGGGCACGAACCCCTGCTCGGCCAGCCAGGAGCCGGTGTCGGCGGAGTCGTGGCGGCCGCGCTCTGCGATCTCGCGCTCGAAGTCGGTGCGACCGGAGGGTTCGGCCTTGCCGTGGCGCATCACCGCGATGCGACGGCGCCTCGGCGCTCCGGCGGGACCGTCCGCACTCCCCTCGTCCTGCACCCGTCCACTCTCGCACCGGCTAGCCTGCGGTGTCATGCCGCCGACCGACAGCCGGGCCGACAACCGGGCCGACAACCGGGCCTTTGGCGCGTCCAGCCACTCGTCCGGGCCCGGACCGCTCCTCGTCATCGGCGGAGCCGAGGACAAGCTGCGCAAGCGAACCATCCTCAAGGAGTTCGTCGCCGCCTCCGGGGGCGCGGACGCACGGATCGCCCTGATCCCGACCGCGTCGTCGCTCGGCGACGAGGTCGTCGAGGTCTACGACGCGTTGTTCCGGCGGCTGGGTGCCGGCGAGGTGGTTCCGGTGCGGCCGGACAGCCGCGAGGAGGCCCACGATCCCGACCTGGTCAAGGCCGTGGGCGAGGCGACCGGGATCTTCATGACCGGCGGCAACCAGCTCAAGCTGTCGGCCGTCATCTGCGGCACCCCGCTCGGCGAAGCGATCGTGGAGGCACACCTCAGGGGCGCGGTGGTGGCGGGCACGTCCGCGGGAGCCAGCATCCAGTCCTCGCACATGGTCGCGTTCGGTGTCGGTGGTGCCACCCCCAAGCAGCGGATGACCCAGGTCGCCGCCGGGCTCGGGCTGGTGCAGAACGCCGTCATCGACCAGCACTTCGACCAGCGCAACCGCTACGGCCGCCTCTTGATGATCGTGGCCCAGTCGCCGCAGCTGCTGGGCATCGGCGTCGACGAGGACACCTGCGCGGTGATCAGACACGACGACATCGACGGCTCGCCACGTGAGGTGCTCAGCGTCATCGGCCGCGGCTGCGTGACGATCCTCGACCCTGCTCGCATCGTCTCCAACGCCTACGAGGCCAAGCGCTCCTCGCCGCTGCTGGCGAGCGGCGTCGTGCTCCACGTGCTGCCGGCCGGATCGTCGTTCGACCTGAGCAGCCGCAACCTCGTCCCCCAGGCCCCCATGATCGACCCGGAGGACGCCGCCGAGATCGCCGAGGCCCAGCACGACATGCGCCAGCTGGCGCGCGACATCGCCGCCGGCGACGCGAGTCCGGCTGCTCTGCGTAGACGACTGGCCCGCACTCGCACCAAGATCGGACCCAACGCCGACCCCCTGGAGGGACCCGCCTCGTGACCGAACGCCCCACGCCGGACCTGACCATCCTCGAGACGCGGGTCTACCGCGGGGCCAACATCTGGTCCTACGAGCAGGCCATCCACCTCGTGGTCGACCTCGGTCGGCTGGAGGACCACCCGACCAACACGCTGCCCGGCTTCACCGAGCACCTGCTGGAGATGCTCCCGGGACTGACCAACCACTCCTGCTCGCGCGGTCGCAGGGGAGGCTTCGTCGAGCGTCTCAACGAGGGCACCTGGCTGGGCCACGTCGCCGAGCACTGTGCTCTGGCACTCCAGCAGGTCGTGGGCCACGACATCCGCCGCGGCAAGACCCGGCAGGTCAAGGGACGCACGGGCGTCTACAACGTCGTCTACGGCTACGCCGACGAGCAGGTGGGTCTCGCGGCCGGGCGCCTCGCCGTACGCCTGCTCAACCATCTCGTGCAGTCCGACCCGGAGTTCGACTGGGAAGCCGAGCTCGAGAGCTTCATCCTGCGTGCCGAGCGCACGGCGTTCGGGCCCTCGACCCAGGCGATCCTCGACGAGGCCGTGTCGCGCGACATCCCTTGGATCCGGCTCAACCAGTACTCCCTGGTCCAGCTCGGCCAGGGCGTCCATGCCAAGCGGATCCGGGCCACCATGACGAGCGCGACCTCGGCGATCGCCGTCGACGTCGCCTCCGACAAGGACCTCACCACGCGGCTGCTCGGCGCCGCTGGGCTCCCCGTGCCCAAGCAGGAGTCCGTGCGCAGCGTTGAGGGCGCCGTGGCTGCGGCGAAGCGGATCGGGTTCCCCGTCGTGGTCAAGCCCCTCGACGGCAACCACGGTCGTGGCGTGTGCCTGGACCTGCGAGATGAGGACGCCGTCCGCGAGGCCTACCTCGTCGCCAAGGAGCAGAGCCGGCGCGGCACCGTGATCGTCGAGACGTTCGTGACGGGCAAGGACTACCGCTGCCTGATCGTCGACGGCCGCATGGTCGCGATCGCCGAGCGCGTCCCCGCCCATGTCGTGGGCGACGGTACGTCGAATGTCGAGCAGCTCGTCGAGCTCACCAACGCCGACCCGCGACGTGGTGTGGGCCACGAGAAGGTGCTCACCCGCATCAAGGTCGACGCTGGTGCCAAGGAGGTGCTCGCCGCCCAGGGCCACACCCTCGAGTCGGTGCCCGACAACGGCGAGATGGTCAAGCTCGCCCTGACCGGCAACATGTCGACCGGTGGCATCTCGATCGACCGCACCTTCGAGGCGCACCCCGAGAACGTCGAGATCGCCGAGGAGGCCGCCCGCATGGTCGGCCTCGACATCGCGGGCATCGACTTCATCTGCCCCGACATCACCGAGCCCGTGCGCGAGACCGGTGGTGCGATCTGCGAGGTCAACGCCGCGCCCGGCTTCCGGATGCACACCCACCCGACCATCGGCGAGCCGCAGTTCATCGCCAAGCCCGTGGTCGACATGCTCTTCCCGCCTGGGGCGCCGAGCAGGATCCCGATCATCGCGGTCACCGGCACCAACGGGAAGACCACGACCAGCCGGATGGTCGCCCACATCTTCAAGGGCATGGGCCGCAAGGTCGGGATGACCTCGACCGACGGCGTGGTCATCGACGAGCGCCTGCTGATCCGCGCCGACGCCTCCGGGCCGCGCAGCGCCAAGATGGTCCTGCAGAACCCACGCGTCGACTTCGCGGTCTTCGAGGTCGCGCGTGGCGGCATCCTGCGCGAGGGTCTCGGCTACGAGCGCAACGACGTCGCCGTCGTGCTCAACGTGCAGCCCGACCACCTCGGCCTGCGCGGCATCGACACCGTCGAGCAGCTCGCCGATGTGAAGGCGGTGCTGGTCGAGGCGGTCCCACGTGACGGGCACGCCGTGCTCAACGCCGACGATCCGCTCGTGCGCGAGATGCGTCGTCGCTGCTCGGGCCAGGTCGTCTGGTTCTCGATGGAGGAGCCGGGCTCGCCGGCCCGCGAGATGATCGAGGCCCACTGCCGCCGAGGCGGGAAGGCGCTGGTCCTCAACCCTTCGGACCGCGGCGAGATGATCGTGGTCAAGCACGGCCGGCGCGAGATGCAGTTGGCGTGGACACACCTGCTCCCCGCGACGTTCAGCGGGCGGGCCCGGATGAACGTCCAGAACGCCTTGGCCGCCGCGGCAGCCGCCTTTGCCGCAGGTGCGCCGCTCCACGACATCCGCCAGGGCCTGCGCACCTTCTCCACCAACTACTACCTGGCCCCCGGACGCCTCAACGAGGTCGATGTCAACGGCGTCAACGTGATCGTCGACTACTGCCACAACGCCCCGGGCATGAAGATGCTGGGCGACTTCGTGGACCGCGTCGGCGAGTCTCTCTCGCACGACCTGGCCCGGCCCTCCCGCATCGGCGTCATCGCCACCGCGGGCGACCGTCGCGACGAGGACATGCGCGAGCTCGGCGACATCGCCTCGCGCCACTTCGACGTCGTGATCGTGCGCGAGGACCAGAACCGCCGCGGCCGCAAGGCCGGCGAGGTTGCCGGCCTGGTCGTCGAGGGCGTCAAGAGGGGCATGGTCGACGGCGCCCGGTGCAAGCAGGTCGAGGAGGTGCACGACGAGATCAAGGCCGTGCGTCATGCGATGGCCCGCGCCAACGTCGGGGACCTCGTCGTCTTCTGCGTCGACAAGCACCCAGCGGTGATGGCGGAGCTGGAGAACTGGTCGCAGCAGGCCTACGCCGGCGCCGGCGCCTCTCCCGACGCACCCACCGCCGACCCCGACTACGTGCCGGCGGAGACGACCTCGTCGTGATCGAGCAGCGCCTCGGGGAGCTCGCGCAGGAAGCGTCGGTCCCCGGCGCCGTGCTCGGCGTCTGGGACGGCAGCGAAGCGACCATCACGCCGTACGGCGTGGTCAGCACGCGCACCGGCCAGCCGACGTCGGCCGACAGCGTCTTCCAGATCGGGTCGATCACCAAGACCTGGACCGCCACGATGGTGGCCCAGCTCGTGGAAGAGGGGTGGCTGTCCTACGACGCGCCGGTCGCGGACCTGCTTCCTGGTGTGCGCACCGGGAGGGACGACGCCTCGGACCGCATCACGATCCGGCACCTGCTCACCCACAGCAGTGGGCTGGACGGCGACGTGTTCGACGACACCGGGCGCGGCGACGACGCCGTGGAGCGCTACGTCGAGCTGCTGGCCGACGTGGAGCGGACCTTCGAGCCGGGTGCGGCCTACTCCTACTGCAACAGCGGCTTCGTGCTGCTCGGCCGGATCATCGAGGTGCTCGACGGACGCACGTGGGAGGAGTCCCTGCGCGAGCGGCTGGTGAGGCCGCTCGGCCTGACCAACACCGTGACCCTCCCGGAGGAAGCGATCCTCCGATCCGCTGCGATCGGGCACCACGGACCGCCAGACGTCGTGCCGCACAGCACCTGGACCCTCCCGAGGGCGATCGGCCCCGCCGGCCTGATCACCTGCTCGGCCGCCGACCTGCTGGCCTATGCCCGTCTGCACCTCGACCGTGGTGCCGGCCTGCTCAGCGAGACCGCCGTCCTCCAGATGTGGGAGCAGCAGCTGCCGATCCCCGAGCAGCTCGGTGGGATCGGGCTCTCGTGGCGCGTCGCATCCTGGAACGGCGAGCGCGTGTTGGCTCACGACGGCGGCACGGTCGGCCAGATCGCCAAGCTGCGGCTGCTCCCGGACCGCGGCTTCGCCCTCTGCCTGCTGACCAACTCCGACAACGGCGAGGCCCTGGCCGAGCGGCTGCTCCCCGAGGTCCTTGCCGAGCTGGCCGGCGTCACGGCGCCAGACCTGCCGGTCCCGGACCCCGCCATCGAGGTGAGTGGCCTGGAGCGGCACGTAGGTCGCTACTCGCGGCGAGGTGTCGACTTCGACGTCGAGCAGGACGCCGAGCGGGGTGACGCCGAGCAGGGCGCCGGGCTGCGGGTCACCATCCGGCCGCACTTCGGGATCGGCGGCCTCGACGAGGTCGAGACGGTGACCATGCTGCCGACCGACGCGTCCGGCGACCGGTTCGCCGGGCGTCCTGCCCCGACCGAGGCCTGGTGGCGGATCGCCTTCGCGACCCTGCCCGACGGACGTCCTCAGCTGTTCTCCTCAGGACGAGTGGCTCCCCGGGTATGAAACCCGTCCTACCCGCGCGACGCGTGAGGGAGGATCGGCGCATGCGCATCCTGGTCGTGTCGGACCTCCACTACCGGCTGCCCCACTTCGACTGGCTCGTGGACAACGCAGCCCGGGCCGACGTGGTCGTGATCGCGGGCGACCTCGCCGACGTGGTCAGCCCGGTGCCCCACGACGTGCAGACCGTCGTGATCGCCAAGTACCTGCGGCGGATCGCGGAGCACACGACCTTGCTGGTGGCCTCGGGCAACCACGACCTCGACGGCCCCGGCTGGCACGGCGAGCAGATGGCCACGTGGCTGCGCCGCATCGGTCACGGCGACCTCCACGTCGACGGCGCCTCGGTCGACGTCGGCGACACCAGGTTCACGGTGTGCCCCTGGTGGGACGGCCCGATCACCCGCGACGAGGTCGGCGTCCAGCTGGCCGAGGCGGCCCGCACACGCCCGGCCCACTGGGTCTGGATCTACCACGCACCTCCCGCCGGCACCCCGCTCTGCCACGACGGCCGACGTACGTTCCCCGACCACGAGCTTGCCGAGTGGATCGGGCAGCACCAGCCCGACTACGTGATGTGCGGGCACATCCACCAGTCTCCCTGGGCGACGGACGGCTCCTGGAACGCGCAGATCGGGAGGACCTGGGTCTTCAACCCCGGCAAGATGATCGGCAACACGCCGGCTCACATCACCCTCGACACCGACGCCGGCACGGCCGACTGGTTCGGCATCACCGACCGCGACAGCCTGGTCCTCGCCTCAGGCTGCGCCCCGGCCGGGTCAGTGGGTGTGGTCGCCCTCGGGGTCGCGAGCCGAGCCCGTCTGTGGCTTGGGCCCCTGGTGGTGCACCAGCTGGTCGAGGATCGCGTCGACCATGGCCAGGTGACCGCCGGCATCGGCGAACTGCTGCTTCACGTCGACCAGGTACTGCGTCAGGCCGTCCAGCCTCGAGGCCGTCGTGCGCAGCACGGCCAGCGCCGCACCTGACTGCTGGGTGAGGAAGGTGAGAGGGTCGGCTATCCGCCGCACGGTGACCTCACCGATGGCGCGCACGGTCGCCGTCGCAGGTCGCTGGAGAACCGCTGACATCTCGCCGAAGACCGCCCCAGGCGAGTCGACCCGGGCGAAGGGGACGCCGTCGTGCTCGATCTGGAGCTCGCCCGACACCAGCACGAAGATGGGTCCCGGCGCCGCACCCTCCTCGACGAGGACCTCGCCTTGGGCCAACGTGGTCTCGGGGTAGCCGGTGCTGAGCTCGAGCAGGTCGGTCATGGGCTCCAGTGTGTCTCTCCCGGGATCAGTCGCCGCGCGCCGCCCGAACTTTGGCAGCCAGTGTCGCCGGGTCGTCGGCCGTGCCACCTCGGGCGGCGATCCAGTCGTAGGCCTCCTGACGCTCGGCGTGACACATCAGGCCGACGACGTCGCCGGACCGTGCCTGCTCGACCAGTGCCGCCAGCGACTCGACCTCGGTGTCGTAGGACGCCACGTCGGTCATGCCCACCCGCTCCAGGCCAGCCCGGAACAGGCCGTCCATCTCCTGCTGGTCGCGGCCCCGCAGGTACTTCTGCTTGTGGCCGATGGCCACGACGTCGGCGCCCATGCCCGCGATCTCGCCGAGCCGCTCGAGCAGCTCGTCCTGCCGGTCTCCCACGGCACCCAGGCCGAGCAGGATGCGCGCACCGGGCCGACGTACGCCGTTCATGATCTCGAACATCGCCTCGAGCCCAGCCTCGTTGTGGGCCAGGTCCATCACCACGGAGAACGTGCCGGCGGGGTTGTTCACGGAGAAGAAGTTCATCCGGCCCGGGTTGTGCTCGGCATCCGGCCTGAACGTCCTCAGCCCCTCCACCACCGCCTCGACCGGGATGCCGATGGCCAGGGCCGCGGACGTCGCGGCGAGCGTGTTCTCGACGTTGAACCGCGAGAGCCCCGCGAGTGTCATCGGTACGTCGACCAGCTCGACGACCGGCAGTGCGTCGGAATGCGGGGTGAGCACCGAGACCCAGCCGTCGATGACGCTGGTGGCCCGGCCGCCATGATTGAGGATCTCTCGGACGGCCGGTGAGTCGGGGTCACGGGAGAACACCCACGGGCGGGCGCGGATCACCTGGCGCATCGCGAAGACCCGCGGGTCGTCGGCGTTGAGCACGGCCCAGCCGCTCTTGCGGGTGATGTGGGGCACGACCGCCTTGACCTCCGCGAGCTGGTCGAGGGTGTCGATCCCCTGCAGCCCGAGGTGGTCGGCGCTGACGTTGGTGACGACCGAGACGTCGTTGCGGGTCAGGCCGATGCCCTTGAGCAGGATCCCGCCCCGCGCCGTCTCGGTGACGGCGAGCTCGATGCCGGGATGGGCCAGCACCCGCCCGGCGCCGCTCGGACCGGAGTAGTCGCCGGCCTCGACCTGCACGCCGTCGATGTAGATGCCGTCAGTGTTGGACCAGCCCACGTGCTTGCCCCACGTGCGCGCGATGTGCGCGATCATCCGGCTCGTCGTGGTCTTGCCGTTGGTGCCGGTGACCGCGACGACGGGGATCTTGGGGGTGATCGTCGTCGGGCCCGAGCCGTCGGGGCTGTCGGCCACCCGCTGGGCCGCTCGCCCGACGACCTCGTCCACCTCGGCGCCGGGAAGCTCGTCGAGGACCTCCGCCACCGCCCGCCCCATCTCCTGGGCCCGCTCGCGGTGACGCCAGGGGTAGGCGACGACGAGCTGGTGCGGGTCGCTCGTTGTCCGCACGCGTACGGCGAGCCGGCTGGTCCCCGACTCATGAGCCACCGAACGCACCAGCCGGGACACGGCACGGGCAGCGAACCGCTGGCGGAATCCGCTGCCCGGCTCCCCCGGCCGAGCGTTGCGCAGCCCGATCCGAGCGGCGAACCGTCTCGCCTTGTCGGTCGGCACGTCGGCCAGGCCCGAGATGTCGAGGGTCAGCTTGATCGCCGCTCGCGGGAAGTACAGGTTGGGCCCTTCGAGGACCCGCAGCTCGACGAGGGACGTCACGCCCGGCACGCTAGCGGAGCCTCCGGACGGGCGGCGAGGCCGAACGGACCTCAGGCACCCATCGCGTGGAAGCCGCCGTCCACGTGCACGATCTCGCCCGTCGTGGCGGGGAAGAAGTCGGAGAGCAGGGCCACGACCGCCCGGGCGGTGGGTGTCTGGTCCGTCTCGTCCCACCCCAGTGGCGCGCGCTCCTTCCACATCGACTCGAGGTTCTCGAAGCCGGGGATGGCCTTGGCGGCCAGGCTCTTGATGGGGCCGGCCGACACAAGGTTCGCGCGGATCCCCTCGGGGCCGAGGTCGCGGGCCAGGTAGCGGTTGGTCGACTCCAGCGCCGCCTTGGCCACGCCCATCCAGTCGTAGGCCGGCCACGCGATCGTCGCGTCGAAGGTCAGCCCCACGATCGAGGACCCGCTCGACATCAGCGGACGGCACGCGGTGGCCAGCGACTTCAACGAGTACGCCGAGACCTGCACCGCCTGGGCGACGTCGGGCCAGGGTCCGTCGAGGAACTTGCCGCCCAAGATCGTCTCGGGGTTGCCGTAGGCGATCGAGTGGACGACGCCGTCGAGGCCGTCGACGTGCTCGCGCACGGCGTCGGCGAGGCCGGCCAGATGCTCGTCGTCGGTGACGTCGAGCTCGAGCACCGGGGGCTCGCTCGGCAGCCTCTTGGCGATCCGCTTGGTGATCCCGAGTGCTCGGCCGAAGTTGGAGATCAGCACCGTCGCGCCCTCCTCCTGCGCGACGCGTGCGACCGAGAACCCGATCGAGCTGTCCATCGTGACGCCCGTGACGAGGATCCGCTTGCCTTCGAGAATGCCCATGGTTCAGTGCCCCATTCCGAGTCCACCGTCGACCGGGATCACTGCCCCGGTGATGTAGGCCGCGCCGTCTGACGCCAGCCAGGTGACCGTCGCAGCGATCTCGTCGGTCGAGCCGTAACGACCCAGCGGGACCTGCGCCTTGTACTGCGCCTTGAGCTCCTCGCTCAGCGCATCGGTCATGTCCGTCTCCACGAAGCCCGGGGCGACGACGTTGGCGGTGATACCGCGGCCGCCGTACTCGCGGGCGATCGAGCGTGCCATCCCGACCAGGCCGGCCTTGGATGCCGCGTAGTTGACCTGGCCCCCCGAGCCGAGCAGGCCCACGACCGAGGAGATGAAGACGATCCGCCCGCGCCGGGCGCGCATCATCTTCGACACCGCACGCTTGGCCAGTCGGTAGGAACCGGTCAGGTTCGTGTCGATCACCGAGGACCAGTCGTCCTCCGACATCCGGACCAGCAGCGTGTCGGCGGTGATCCCGGCGTTGGCGACGAGCACCTCGACGGGACCATGGGCCGCCTCCACCTCCGCGAACGCCGCCTCGACGGCCTCGGGGTCGGTGATGTCGCAACGTACGTCGAGACAGCCGTCGGGAGCTCCCCCACTGCGGGTCGTCACGGCGACCCGGTCGCCGAGGGCCACAAACGCCTCGGCGATGGCCCGGCCGATGCCCCGGTTTCCGCCGGTGACGAGGACCGAACGTCCGGACGTCTCCTCTGGGTCGCTCACGCGCCTGACGCTAGCGTCAGTCGTCCTCGAGCCGGAAGCCGACCTTCATGCCGACCTGGAAGTGCTCGACCGCGCCGTCCTTGACCTGGCCACGCACCTGGGTCACCTCGAACCAGTCGACATGCCTCAGGGTGCGTGCGGCCCGCTCGATGGCGTTGCGCACCGCCTGGTCGATCCCATCGGGTGAGGTGCCGACGATCTCGGTCACGCGGTAGGTGCGGTTGGACAAGGGACCTCCCGGGGCAGGCCCGGCCGCTCGGGCCAGGCGTGGAGCGCCCAGGCTACCGACGTACAGTGGAGGAATGGCCCGGCACCCAGGCCGGCATCCCGTGGCTCGGCACCACACCGGTGAGGCAGTTCGCATCACCACGGTCGGCGCGAGCCGTGCGGAGGACATCGCAGCCCGACAGAAGCGCTACCTCCTCGCGATGGGCATTCGCACGGTGTGCTTCGTGGCCGCCATCGTCGTGACGATCACCTGGCTGCGCGTGCTCCTCATCGTCGCCGCATTGGTGCTGCCCTACATCGCCGTGGTGATGGCCAACGCCGGCGCTTCGAAATCCGAGGAGATCGGGCTGGTCCACGGCGCATCGACTGCGCGCGAGCTCCCAGAAGGGCCGGGATCGGCCGCCGATTCCGGTCCGGACCACCTTTGACAAGTGGCCAAAGCGTGCGAGACTTCTCCCGAAGTGCCGGACAGCTTCCCCCGTGGCTGTCCGGCACTTCTTGCTCTCTTGCCAGGAGGTCAGACCGCGTGAGCACCCCCGTCTGCTCCGCGAAGGGCTGCCAGGAAAGCGCCGTCTGGGCGCTGGTCTGGAACAACCCCAAGCTGCACACCGCCGACCGACGCAAGTCCTGGCTCGCGTGCGACGGGCACCGCGAGCAGCTGGCGTCCTTCCTCGGTGCCCGGCAGTTCTTGCGCGAGGTCGTGCCGGTCGCTGAGGCACCCGACGACCCCGGGCCTTCCTGACCGACGAGTCAGTGTCCGAGGCGACCGGGGTCAGCCGCCGATGGCAGACATGGGCCGGTCGGGCTGGAGGAACGTCGGGTCGTCGATGCCGTGGCCCGCGCGCTTGGTCGCCATCGCCGCCACCCAACGATCGGCGATCTCCTCGTCGGTGGCGCCGGCGCGCAGCGCCCCGCGCAGGTCGGACTCCTCCCGCGCGAACAAGCAGTTGCGCACCTGCCCGTCGGCCGTGAGACGCACCCGGTCGCAGTCGCCGCAGAAGGGTCGCGTCACCGAGGCGATGACGCCGACGGTCGCCGGACCGCCGTCGACCAGGAACAGCTCGGCTGGCGCACTCCCACGGGGCTCGACCGCCGGCGACAGCACGAACTCCTTCTCGAGGCTGGTGAGGATCTCCTCGGCGGTGACCATCTCGAGCCTGCTCCAGCTGTGCTGCGCATCGAGGGGCATCTGCTCGATGAAGCGCAGCTCGTAGCCGTGGTCGAGGCACCAGCGCAGCAGCTCGGGGCCCTCCGCGTCGTTGAGCCCGCGCAGCAACACGGCGTTGATCTTGATCGGGCCCAGGCCCGCCTCGGCGGCGGCCGCCAGACCCTCGACGACGTCGTGCAGCCTGTCGCGGCGGGTCACGGCGTGGAACGACTCGGGCCGGACGCTGTCGAGGCTGACGTTGATCCGGTCGAGTCCGGCCTGCCTGAGCGCGTGAGCGGTGCGGGCCAGGCCCAGCGCGTTGGTGGTCATCGAGATCTCGAGGTCGGGCGAGACGGCCCGGGTGCCGGCCACGATGTCGACGAGGCCGCGGCGCACGAGAGGCTCGCCACCGGTGAAGCGAACCTCTCGGATGCCGAGCAGCCGGACCCCGATGTCGATCAGCCGGACGATCTCGGTATCGGTGAGCACGCTCTCGTCAGGCAGCCACTCGAGGCCCTCCGCAGGCATGCAGTAGGAGCACCGGAGGTTGCATCGGTCGGTCAGCGAGACCCGCAGGTCCGTCGCGACGCGACCGAAGCGGTCGCCCAAGGTATGTGGCACCCGGCCAGTCTAGGTGGCGGCCCCGGATAGCCTCGCGGCGTGCGATCGCTCCGGTTCCTGGTGAGCAGACGCTGGCTGGTCTTCTTCCTGGTCGTCGTCGCGCTGGCCTATGCCACGTGGTGGCTGGGCCGCTGGCAGTTCCATCGGCTCGACGACCGCAAGCACGACAACGCGGTGGTCGAGCGCAACGAGCACGCCGACCCCGCGCCGGTCGCCGAGGTGCTCGCGCCCGGCCGCGAGGTGGACGCCGACGACGAGTGGCGCACGGTCACGGCGACCGGGACCTACCTTCCCGACGAGACCGTCATCGTGCGATACCGCACCCGCGACGGCTCCTCCGGCGTCGACGTGGTCGTGCCGCTCCAGACCAACGCCGGGCCGGCCCTCCTGGTCGACCGGGGCTGGCTGGCGACCCAGAACAGCGGCGCCGTACCCGAGGACGTACCTCCTCCCCCGACCGGTCAGGTCACCGTCACCGGATACGTCCGCGTCGACGCCACCGGAAGCTCCGCACGCGTGAGCGACGGGTCGACCCGCTCGATCTCGAGCGAGCAGATCGGGCCGGCGATCGACCGGGAGGTGTACGGCGGGTTCGTCGACCTCGCAACCGAGGACCCGGCCGCCGCGACACCGTTGGAGCTGGCCGAGCTGCCCGACCTCGGTAACGGCCCGCACTTCTTCTACGGCCTGCAGTGGTGGTTCTTCGGGGTTTTGGCGGTCTTCGGGTTCTTCTACCTGGCCTACGACGAGTGGCGCGGAGGCCCGACGCGAGGTCCGCGGGCGCGTCAGAGCGTGCGCAGCAGCCCGCCGTCGACCGGCAGCATCACACCCGAGACGTACGACGCCGCGGGTGAGAGCAAGAAGGCCGCCGCACGCCCGAACTCCTCCGGCTCGCCGTAGCGACCCAGCGGGATCTGCGCCTCGGACTGGGCACGGGCGGCCTCCGCGTCGCCGGTCGAGGCATCCAGCTCGGCGACGCGGGCGGTTGCAAGCCGGCCGGGCAGCAGCCCGTTGACGCGCACCCCGCGAGGTCCCTGCTCGTCTGCCAGCGTCTTGGCGACCATCGCCAGGCCCGGCCGCAAGCCGTTGGAGATGGCCAGCCCGGGCAGCGGCGAGCGGACCGACGACGACAGTACGAAGGCAACCGACCCGCCCGGCTCCAGCTCAGCGCACACCTCACGCGCCACGCGTACGGCGCCCAGGAAGACCGACTCGAAGGCTCGCGACCAGTCGGCGTCGGACGTGCTGGTCACCGTGCCGACCGGCGGACCACCCACGGAGATCAGTACTCCGTCGAGCCGGCCGAACGACTCTCGAGCCGCACTGATGAGTCGCGCCGGCGTCGCCGGGTCAGCGTTGTCAGAGGCGACCGTCACGGCGGACTCGCCCAGCGCTCCCGCCGCCTCGGCCAGGGACTCCTCGCTCCGACCCGAGATGACGACCTTGGCGCCTCCCGCGACCAGCACGTCTGCGGTCGCTCGACCCAGCCCGCGGGCTCCCCCGGTCACGATGTAGACCCGGTCAGCGAGGTCGAGATCCATGCGCTCGACCCTAACGCGGCCGATGGGTCGGTCAGGAGACGAGGTCGTCGAGGAACTGGGTGCGGTAGAGGTCGGAGTAGAGGCCGCCCTCGGCGAGCAGCTCAGCGTGGGTGCCGCGCTGGACGACCCGACCCTGGTCGACGACCAGGATCTGGTCGGCCTGGCGAATGGTCGAGAGCCGGTGGGCGATCACCAGGCTGGTGCGTCCGGAGAGCGCGGCCACCAGCGCGCGCTGTACGGCCTGCTCGGACTCGGAGTCGAGGTGGGCGGTCGCCTCGTCGAGGACGACGACCGACGGCGCCTTGAGGAGGAGCCGAGCGATGGCCAGGCGCTGACGCTCGCCGCCGGAGAGGCGGTAGCCCCGGTCGCCCACCACGGTGTCGAGGCCCTCGGGCAGGGACCGGACCAGCCAGGCCACCTGGGCAGCCTCGAGCGCGGCCCAGATGTCGCGGTCGTCAGCCTCGGGACGTGCGTAGAGCAGGTTGGCGCGGATGGTGTCGTGGAACATGTGGGCGTCTTGGGTGACATAGCCGACGACGTCCTCGAGCGACTCCAAGGTGACGTCGCGGACGTCGTGGTCGCCGACGCGGACGGCCCCCGACGCGACGTCGTAGAGGCGCGCGACCAGGTGGGTGATCGTCGTCTTGCCCGCGCCTGAGGGACCGACGAGTGCCACCATCTGGCCCGGCTCGGCGACGAAGCTGACCTCGCGCAGCACCTCGCCCGTGTCGGCCGACTCGGTGCGGGCCACAGCCTCCAAGGAGGCCAAGGAGATCTCCTCGGCTCGTGGGTAGCGGAAGGACACGTGGTCGAACTCGACCCGGGAGGCGGTGGCCGGAAGCTCCACGGCGTCGGGCTTCTCCTTGATCGAGGACGGCAGGTCGAGCACCTCGAAGACCCGCTCGAAGCTGACCAGCGCGGTCATGACGTCGATGCGGACGTTGGAGAGGCCCTGGAGCGGCCCGAGGAGCCGCAGCAACAAGGTGGTCAGGGCCAGCAGGGTGCCGACCGTGAGCTCGCCCTGGATGGCGAGGTAGCCGCCCACGCCGTAGACCATCGCGGTCGCCAGGGACGGCACCGTCATCATCGCGGCGCCGAAGATGCGCGTGATCAAGGAGATGCGGATGCCGAGGTCGCGAACGCGGGCGGCCTTGCCGGCGAACAGGGCGTCCTCGTCGGCACGCCGTCCGAACAGGCGCAGCAGCATCGCGCCGCCGACGTTGAACCGCTCGGTCATCACGTTGCCCATGTCGGCATTGCCGTCCATCTGCTCCCGGGTCAGGCCGGCGAGCTTGGCGCTGACCATGCGCGAGGTGAGGAACAGCAAGGGAAAGAGCAGGAGGCAGGCCAGCGTCACCTGCCAGCTCAACGCGATCATCGCGACGCCGACCACGACGACCGAGATCGCGTTGGAGACCGTGCCCGACAGCGTCGAGGTGAACGCCCGCTGGGCGCCGATCACGTCGTTGTTGAGCCGGGAGACGAGCGCTCCGGTCTGGGTGCGGGTGAAGAACGCGAGCGACTGGCGCTGGACGTGGGCGAACACCTGGGTGCGGAGGTCGTAGATCAGGCCCTCGCCGATGCGGGAGGACAGCCAACCGCCGATCACCGCCAAGACCGCCCCGAACATCGAGGTGGCCGCCATCAGGAGCGCCAGCTCGACGACGAGCGAGACGTCCTTCTGCAGGATGCCGTGGTCGACGATGCGCTGGACCAGCAGTGGCGAGACGACGACCAGGCTGGCATCGACGACGGTCAGTGCCAAGAAGACCGAGATCAGTCTGCGGTGGGGCCGGGCGAACCCGAGCACCCGGCGCACCGTGCCTCGATCGACCCGGTTGGGGACGTCCTTGCGATCGGTGCGCATGTGACGCCACACCTGGCCGTAGCCGCTGATGCCTGACAAGTCGTGCCCCTCGCTCTTGCTGGCCCAACGCCAGCAGCGAGGGACATTGTTCCGCGGGGCACCGACAGCGCCCTGCCAACAGCGACGATCAGGCGGCGCGGTGCTGGGTCAGACGCCGCAGCCGGGCGCGCAACCGCGAGTCCGGGCGGCCCTGGCGCTGCAGCGGCAGGAGGTGGGTCAGGCCCTCGTGCTCGGCCACCAGCTGCGTCACCTCGACGTCGTAGGCCGTGGCCAGGCTCTCGGCGCGGGTGAGGTCATCGGCAGCGACGGCCGCGTTGACCCCATCGACGTAGCGCGCATGCAGAGCATCGATTCGATCGACAAGTCGGGTCATGCCACCAGTGTCCCGGACAAATTGGATCGATCCAAAGTGGCGCGTGTGTGATGCTGCCGACAGCCCCTCCGCGCGCGATGAGAAGGGTGGACTCTGACTGGGCGCCCGCATCGTCGAGCGACATCACCCGTCGTCGATCTCGAGCTCCAGCCCGGCCACGGCGTTGGACAGACCGCGGTGGCGACGGGTGAGGTAGGCGCCGGCACCCGAGGCGACGGCCAGCACCCCGAGCACCACCTGAGCAGCCGTCACGGTCACCACCGCGAGCACCACGAGGGGCGCGACGCCGGTCAGCAGCTTGACGAGACGACGGGCATACGACGCCGGCGTCGTCCGCAGGTCCACCACCAGCTCCCCGAGCGTCTTCCCGGCGATCAGCACCATCAGCGCCTCGACCAGGAACGGCACGCCCGCCCGCAGGGCGACCATCGAGCCGGAGTCGGTCGCCGGGTGCTCGTCGAGCACGAACACCCCGTATCCGCGCCAGAGCGCCGCTGCTGCCGTGCCGCCCAGCACGACGAAGAGAACATCGCTGACCGTCGCGGCAAGCCGTCGCCCCACCGACACCGTCGCCGGCAACGCACGGCGAGCGGTGCCCAGACGGCGGTGCCTGCGGGCGGCGTACGGATAGGACACGACCGCACCGAGGAAGGCTCCGAGGGTGTTGGTGAGCAGGTCGTCGACGTCGAAGAGCCGGTAGGCGCACGGGTAGACGCCCCACACGCCGGTCAGCTGCGTGACCTCGATGAGGAGGGAGACCGCCAGGCCCAGGCCGGTCGCCACCGCCACACCGCGGTGGGTGATCAGTCGCACGAACGGGCCGAACGGGAGGAAGAGCACGACGTTCAGCACGACCTGCAAGAAGGCTTGGTTGCGGAGCAGCTCACCTGGCGTCCCGAGACCGCCGTAGCCAGCTTGCTCTGCTGCCCGACGGATGTCGTCGGCGAAGGCCATCAGCCGGGTCTGGGCATGCTGGCAGGCGTAGTCGCCGACGTCGGGCAGTGGCAGCAGCGTGTAGGTCCACAGCGCCACGCCGTAGACCGCGGCGCCGACCAGGACGGCGAGGTCGCCCGGTCCGAGACGGCCGTCGCGTCGGTACTGGACGGCCGCCACCGGGATGAACAGCAGCACCGCGACGACGGAGCCGAGAAGCAGAGCGACGACCGCGTTGGTCCCCTGGTCGCCCACGGTGCGAGAGCCTAGGTCGTCTGTCGCATCCGGGAGCTGACCCTGGAGCCAGAACGGACCTCCCGGCCAGCACGTCCGCCAGCCACCCTGGAGTCGATGAGTCGAGGCCGGCCGGGCAGTCTGAGGTACATGAGCCGCACCACCTGCCACGTGACCATCTCGCTCGACGGCTACCTCGCCGGGCCCGACCAGACGCTGGAGAAGCCACTCGGGATCGGCGCGGAGGACATGCACGCCTGGATGTTCCCTCCGGACGGCGCGCCGCTCCAGCCTGGTGACGTGGCGGCGCGCGAGCACCTGGCCAAGCCACGCGGCGCCTACGTGATGGGCCGCAACATGTTCGGCCCCGTCCGGGGCGGGTGGGAGACCTGGGACGGCGAGTGGCGCGGCTGGTGGGGCGAGGAGCCGCCCTACCACGCACCCGTGTTCGTGCTCACCCACCATGAGCGCGAGCCGATCGAGATGGCCGGAGGTACGACGTTCCACTTCGTGACCGACGGCTTCGCTGCGGCGTACGCCATGGCAACCGATGCGGCCGGGGACCAGGAGGTGCTCATCGCCGGCGGTGCCAGCACCATCAGGCAGGCCTTCGCGGCCGGCGTGCTCGACGAGATCTTCCTCGACATCTCCCCTGTTCTTCTCGGAGCTGGCGAGCGGCTGCTCGACGGTGTCCGGGACGTCCGGCTCACTCCGGTCGAGGTCGGCCACTCACCGTTGGCCACCCACGTTCGCTACGAGGTCGGCTGAGCTGGCGGGCAAGCCGATTCCGGGCACGGCGCAGCAGATCGGGCCCACGGTGCTACGGCGAACATCCTCTGACAGCCGTGGTTCCGCCTACGCTGAGCCAATGCCCATCACCGGCTGGGACCAGGCGGCGTCCATCGACGACGTCCTCGAGCGGATGGCGGCCATCGACGCGGCACTCCCACGTCACGACGGCGTGGCGTACTTCAACCGGATGTACTGGGAGGTCACCAAGCTCGTCGACGCAGCAGTGGACGCGAGCACCTTCGAGGCCGGGGAGTTCCTGGCCCGCCTCGACGTGCACTTCGCCAACCTGTACTTCGCGGCCTACGCCGCCGATGCCGATGGCACGACGGTGAGCCCGGCCTGGGCGCCGCTCTTCGAGTCGCGCGGGAGGGACCGCACGCTGCCGATCCAGTTCGCCCTGGCCGGCATGAACGCCCACATCTCCCACGACCTCCCCCACGCCGTCGTCGCCACCTGCGCCGAGCTGGACCGCCAGCCGGTCGAGGACTGCCCGGAGCACCACGACTTCACCCGCACCAACGAGGTGCTCGCGGATGCCCAGGAGAAGATCAAGGACTGGTTCTCCACCGGAGTGATCGCGACCATCGACCGCCTCGGAGGCCGGGTCGACGACGGCTTCGCCACCTTCGGCATCCACGTCGCCCGGGCGGCGGCCTGGAGGACATCCGAGGTGCTCTGGGAGCTGTCTGCCAACGAGCGCCTCGACCGCCTCTTCCGGGAGGGCCTGAGCCGGTCGGTCGAGCTGACGAGCAGAGGGATCCTGCTCTAGCGAAGCATCGCGGCGAGATCGCGGAACCGGCGTACCTGCGCCTCGCGCTCGAACCTCCGTTGCTCGTCGAGGGAGCGACCACCGGCAGCCAGCAGCAACGCCTTGGTCTCGCGTACGGCGCCGGGCATGGCCGCGGTCAGGGCGGCCACGAGATCGGCCACCGTGGCGTCGAGCTCGGCCGCCGGCACCACCACGTTGGCCAGCCCGATCCCCGCGGCCTCGGCCGCGGAGACCATCCGGGCCGTGGCGCAGATCTCGAGCGCCCGGGCATAGCCGACGGCCGCCACGAGCGGCTTGGTCCCGGTCAGGTCCGGCACCAGGCCCAGAGCGGACTCCTTCATGCACAGCTGGGCGTCATCGGTGAGCACCCGCAGGTCGCACGACAAGGCGAGCTGGAAGCCGGCACCGATGGCGTAGCCCTGGACAGCGGCGATCGACACGAACCGCGGGTCACGAAGCCAGGTGAACCCGCGCTGGAAGTCCGCGACCCGCGACGCGGCCTCCTCGTCGTCGAGAGCGAGCAGCCCGGCCACCGTCTCGCCCTCACCGGCCGCGCCGGGATCGAGCATCGCCCGGTCGAGTCCGGCCGAGAACGACGACCCGCTCCCCCGCACGACGACGACGCGGACGTCGTCGGGTACCTGCTCGCCGATCGCGGCCAGCGCGCGCCACATCTGCGGTGTCTGGGCGTTGCGCACCTCTGGCCGGTCGAGGGTGACCGTCGCGACGCCGTCGCGGACGTCGTAGGCGAGTCCGGCGGCGGCGAGCTCCTCGGGCGTCATGGGCGCGAGTATCCCCGATTCGTCAGCACGCCCTCCGCTGGGTGCACCCGCACGACCGCTGACGAAGCGGGCTTCTAGGCCAGGGACACGAGGTCGGCGTACGACGGGTTCCAGAGGTCCTCGACGCCGTCGGGCAGGATCAGCACGCGGTCGGGCTCGAGGGCGTGCACCGCGCCTTCGTCGTGGGTGACGAGCACGATGGCCCCGGTGTAGGTGCGGATAGCAGCCAGCACCTCTTCGCGCGAGGCCGGGTCGAGGTTGTTGGTCGGCTCGTCGAGCAGCAGCACGTTGGCGCTCGAGACGACCAGGATGGCCAGCGCCAGGCGGGTCTTCTCGCCACCCGACAACACGCGCGCGGGCTTCTCGGCGTCGTCGCCGCTGAAGAGGAACGAGCCGAGCACCGACCGCGCCTCGGTGTCGGTGAGCTGGGGCGCCGCGGAGTGGAGGTTCGCGAGCACCGTCTGCGAGGTGTCGAGGGTCTCGTGCTCCTGGGCGTAGTAGCCGAGCCTCAGGCCGTGGCCGGGCACCACCTCGCCGGTGTCGGCCTGGTCGATGCCCGCCAGGATGCGCAACAGCGTGGTCTTGCCGGCGCCGTTGAGTCCGAGCACCACCACACGAGAGCCCTTGTCGATGGCCAGGTCGACGTCGGTGAACACCTCGAGCGAGCCATAGGACTTCGACAGCTCGCTGGCGGTCAGCGGGGTCTTGCCGCACGGCGCGGGCGACGGGAACTTGATCCGGGCGACGCGGTCGGCTCGCCGCTCGCCCTCGACACCGGCCATCAAGCGCTCGGCGCGGCGCATCATCGACTGCGCCGCCTGCGCCTTGGTCGCCTTGGCCCGCATCTTGTTGGCCTGGTCCATGAGCGCGTCGGCCTTGCGCTCGGCGTTGAGCCGCTCGCGCTTGCGTCGCCTCTCATCGGTCTCGCGCTGCGAGAGGTAGGCCGACCACCCCATGTTGTAGACGTCGATCTCACCGCGGTTGGCGTCGAGGTGCAGCACCTTGTTGACCGTCGACTCCAGCAGCGCCGTGTCGTGGCTGATCACCACGAGGCCGCCCTTGTGGGCCTTGAGGAACTCCCGCAACCACACGACCGAGTCGGCGTCGAGGTGGTTGGTCGGCTCGTCGAGCAGCAAGGTCTCCGCACCGCTGAAGAGGATGCGGGCCAGCTCCACCCGTCGGCGCTGGCCGCCCGAGAGCGTGCGCAGCGGCTGGCCGAGCACACGGTCCTCGATGCCCAGGCTGTGGGCGATCTGCGCGGCCTCGGACTCCGCGGCGTAACCGCCACCGGCGTGCAGCTCGGCGTCTGCTCGCTCGTAGCGGCGCATCGCCCGCTCGCGGACCGACGGGTCGTCGCTGCCCATCTCGGTCTCGGACTGACGCAGCCGTCGGACGACGTCGTCGAGGCCGCGCGCCGAGAGGATCCGCTCGCGCGCGAGCACCTCGGGATCACCGGTGCGCGGGTCCTGCGGCAGGTAGCCGACCGAGCCGGATGCCGTGACCGACCCGGACGCCGGCTGGCCCTCGCCGGCGAGGATCTTGGTGAGGGTGGTCTTGCCGGCACCGTTGCGGCCGACCAGGCCGACCTTGTCGCCCGGAGCGACCCGGAAGGTGACGTCCTGCATCAACAGCCTCGCCCCGGCACGCACCTCGAGGTGTTGGGCGGTGATCATCAGGCTGGCTAGTGTATGGGCGGTCCACACCGGCGACTCAGGCGGCCGGTGGACGCGGTCACAGCCGGACAGGAGAGCGACGATGCGCTTCAACCCCAAGGCCCGGCTCGATACCTCCCGGATGCGCGATGTCGGCCGATCCGGTGGTGGCGGCGGCGGCATGGGCGGTGGCGGGATGCGGATCCCGATCCCCGGCGGCACCAAGGCCGGCGGCGGCATCGGTGGCGTGCTCATCATCATCTTGTTCCTGGTGCTGACCCAGTGCGTGGGCGGCGGCACGGGCGGCACCTCGCTGCCCGACACCGGCCTCGACACCTCGCGGATGGCCGGCACCGACACGGGGCGCTACGCCAACTGCAAGACCGGACAGGACGCCCAGGACAGCCCCGACTGCGCCCGCGTGGCCGTCGAGAACTCCCTGACCGACTTCTGGTCCAAGGCGCTGCCGGACCAGAGCGACACCGCCTTCCAGCCGATCAGCGCGATGCAGACCTTCAGCGGAGGCACCTCGACCGGCTGCGGCGACGCCACCGCCGAGGTCGGGCCGTTCTACTGCCCGACCGACAGCACGATCTACCTCGACACGACGTTCTTCGAGCAGGTGCTCCAAGGCCAGCTCAACGGTCCGGCCGGTGACTTCGTGGAGCCCTACGTCCTGGCCCACGAGTACGGCCACCACATCCAGAACCTCCTGGGCACCATGGGCCAGGTCCAGACCCAGCGCGGCCCCAACAGCGACGCCGTGCGCCTGGAGCTGCAGGCCGACTGCTACGCCGGCATGTGGGCCAAGAACGCCACGACGACCGGTGACGCCTCGGGCGAGGCGCTGATCCTGGGTCTGACCCAGCAGGACATCCAGCAGGCCATCGAGGCGGCCAAGTCCGTGGGCGACGACCGCATCCAGCAGCAGACGACCGGCCGCGTCAACCAGGAGCAGTGGACCCACGGCTCTGCCGCCGCCCGGGTCAAGTGGTTCCAGGTCGGCTACTCCAAGGGCACCCTGCAAGCCTGCGACACCTTCTCCCCCGCCACCGTCGAGTAGACCCTCAGGCGAGCAGCGCCTCGAGCTCGTCGGCCACCCGCTCGAGGGCCCGGAGGTACGGCGCGACGCTGGGGTGGCGGAACTTGGCCGCCAGCGCGCCCTCGCCGCCCGCGACCCGGGCCAGGGCCCACTCGGCGCGGCTGACGGCGGTGTACGACGCGACGATGCGGGCGCCGAGCCGCACCTGGTCGACGGTGGCGACCTCGCGACCCGACTCGGCCATGCCCAGCACGTAGGCGTCCAGCAGCGGCTCCGGAGCCTCACGGGCACCGGCCATGTGCAGCCCGAGGTCGGTGCCGACAGGACCGATGCCCAGGGCCTGCCAGTCGATGGCCACGACCAGCTCACCGTCACGACCGCGCAGGTTTCCGGCGCCGACGTCGCCGTGGTGCGCGACGGCGGGCAGCGCGTCGTACAGGCCGAGGAAATGCTCGCGGCGGTGCCAGAGGCTGTCGGCCAGATCGGCGGCACTGGTGCGGGCCAAGGTCGGCCAGCCGCCCCGGCGCTCCACCCTCGCCAGCCGGGAGCGCAGCAGCCCGCGCGCCAGCCACGGTCGCTCCCCGAGGTCCGCGGCGGCGAACCTGCCGAGCGCGTGTGCCACGAACAAGCCGTTGATGCCGGCGTCCTCTACCCACTCCGAGGTGAGCGTGATGCCGGCGTCGTCCTCCTCCACCCCGCTCACCGGACCCACGACTCCGGGAGTGGCCCGATTGAGGCCGGTGTCGGCGACGTCGGCCTCACGCCGCCAGTAGGCGAAGTGGGTCGGGTCCTGCAGCTCGGGAGGGTCCCCGGGCTGGGGCCTGGCCAGGCGCTTGATCGCGAGCGGCTGGCCGCCCCGCTCCGTGCGCCACACGCCGACCGTGGAAGAGCCGGCGCCAGCGGGCACTGAGACCCACCCCGGCTGCGGCTCCCAGGTCATGTGGCGCACGCTAACCGATGTCGCGCTCCCGGTAGCGCCACCACGCAGTGACCGTCAGCGCGGCCGCGATGGCTGTGAGCCAGATGGTCGGTGTCGCCGCGAAGGACTCGACCGGCATCGCGGGCAGGTGTGTGTAGGGCGAGAGGCCGGTGACGGCGTCCGGCAGCTTGAGCAGCTCGCCCACCTGGCCGATCGCGAAGCAGGAGGCGAGCAGCGCCCAGGCGACCACGGCGAGTCTGCTGCCGAAGGCGTGCAGCAGCAGAGCCGCGGCCGCCACCACCCACACGGCCGGCGACTGTGCCAGCGCCGCGCCGGCGAACCTGCCGAGGTCGCCTGCGCCTCCACCGGCCTGCATGCCGAGCCCCAGCGCCGCCCCGGCGCCGGTGACCAGCAACAGCCAGCTCGCGCCACCGAGGGAGATGACCGCGGTGGCGACGAAGGTGCGCGAGCGAGTGACGGCGGTGGCGAGCACCTGCTCGGTGCGCCCGTCGCGCTCGTCACCGGCGCCGTGACCGACGACGGCGATCGCGAAGCACGTCACCACGACGGCAGCGATGGAGAGCACGGCGGCGACGAGCGCATCCTGCAGGGCTCCCACACCACCGAGACTCTCGATCACCTGGCGACCCGCATCGGTGTCCAGCAGGTCACCGACTCCTGGTGCGATGGCGCCCATCACCAGTCCGAGCGCTGCCACACCGACCGTCCAGGACGACACCATCGTCCGGTGCACCCGCCAGGTGAGAGCGAAGGCGTCGGCGAGCCTGGGTGAACCGTGTGCTGGACCCGGCCGAGCCGCAAGCACCCCGGAGCCCAGGTCGCGACCGTGCTGGAGCATCCGTGCCGACACCACCAGGCCGGCGCCGAGAACGGCGTACAGCAGGAGGACCCACCAGCGAGGCTCGGACCACGCGCGCAGCCGGGTGCTCCACCCGAACGGCGACAGCCACGACACCCACTCGGGTCCGGTGTCGCCCACCACCCGCAAGCCGAACAGCACCGCGATCCCGGCGCCCGCGAGTGCCGCGCACGTCCGAGCACTCGCCGAGAGCTGGCACGCCACGGCGGTCAGGCCGATGGCCACCCACGACACGCCCACCCAAGAAGCCGCGAACCCGATCGAGCCGACCACGGGCAGGCCACCGACCACACAGGCGACGGCCGCCAGGATCCCGAGCGCCGCGGCCACCGATCCGGACTCGAGGACCGCGGCCGCCAGCTGGGCGTCGCGCCCGACTGCCGTGGCACCCAGCAGCTCGGCCCGCCCCGACTCCTCCTCGGTGCGGGTGTGCCTGCGGACCAGCACGAGGAAGAGCAGCGCGACGAACGCGGCGTAGAGGACGGTGAGCTTGGTCATGGCCAGCTCGCCCTCGCTCCTCACGTCGAGGATCGGGCCGTAGAGCGCGACTATCGCCGGGCTGCTGTTGATCGCCTCGGCCGCCTGGACCCGGTCGGCCGCCGTCGGGTAGATGCTCACGGTCGCCGAAGCCGAGGCATAGACCACCACGACCAGGAGCAGCACCCAGACGGTCACGAACACGCGGTCGCGCCGCAGGGCCGCCCGCGTGAGCGGCCACGTGCCGGCGTAGGCGTTCATCGAGTGACCGTCGCCTCCGGCCGGTAGGCCTCGAGGAACAGCTCCTCGAGGGTCGGTGGCGCACTCGTCAGCGACCGGACCCCGGCCGCTGTCAGTGCGGCGAGAACATCGCTCATCGCCTCTGGGGCCACCGAGCAGGTGAGGGTCTGGCCCTCCACGCGTACGTCGGTCACGCCCGCCAGCAGCGACAGGTCCGGAGGTGTCCCCGCGACCTCGGCGACGACCCTGCTACGCCTGAGGTGACGCAGCTCAGCCAAGGTGCCGGACTCGACGGCGCGGCCGGATCGGATGATCGTGACGCGGTCGGCGAGCCGTTCGACCTCGCTGAGGATGTGGCTGGACAGCAGAACGGTGGTGCCGGCCTCGACGCGCTCGGCCAGGCAGTCGGCGAAGACCTGCTCCATCAGGGGATCCAGGCCCGAGGTCGGCTCGTCGAGCACGAGCAGGTCGACCTCAGCGGCCAGGGCCGCGACGAGCGCGACCTTCTGCCTGTTGCCCTTGGAGTAGGCCCGGCCACGCTTGGTCGGGTCGAGGTCGAAGCGCTCGAGCAACGCCCCACGAGCCGTGCTGGCCGGCTCCACGCCACGCATCCGCAGCAGCATGTCGATGGTCTCGCCGCCGGAGAGGTTCGGCCACAACGCGACGTCACCGGGCACATATGCCAGCCGCCGGTGGATCGCCACGCCATCGGCCCACGGGTCCAGCCCGAACACGGTTGCCGTGCCAGCGTCGACCCGCAGCAGGCCCAGGAGCGCCCGGATCGTGGTCGACTTGCCGGCACCGTTGGGTCCGAGGAAGCCGTGCACCTGACCGCGCGCGACGGAGAGGTCGAGGCTGTCCAGGGCCCGAGTGCCGCCGAAGTCCTTGACCAGGCCGTGGACGGCGATGACAGGTTCGGTCACGGCCTGAGCCTACATATCATTCAGTATTTGTTGAATCTTGTTACACTCCGGTTCGTGCCTGACCGGTCACAGGCCACGGTGGCGGCCACCTTCGTCGAACGCATGGGCGGAGCGCTGACCGATGCAGGGCTTCCTCGTCTCCCCTCGCGGGTCTTCGCAGCTCTGGTCGTCGACGAGGACGGCAAGATGACAGCAGCCGAGCTGGCGACAACGCTGGCCGTCAGCCCTGCCGCAGTCTCGGGGGCGGTGAACTTCCTCGGCCAGATCGGGTTCTTGCACCGCGAGCGCGAGCGCGGCTCCCGCAAGGACGTCTACGTCGTCGACGACGACGCCTGGCTGGGCGCGATGATGCGCAAGGACCAGACCTACGCGCCGTTGATGGCAGCCCTCGACAACGCCCTCGAAGGCCTCGGCGAGAAGGACCCCGCGGCTCACCGGCTGTGGCTGATGCGCGAGTTCCTGGCGTTCGTCGACGCTGAGATGGACGGCCTTGCCGAGCGTTGGCAGCTGAGACGCCGCGAGCTCGAGGAGGACGTGCCGCACGACACGCCGGGCAGCTTCGACGTGGCGCACTGACCTGACGGCCTGCTCC
Source organism: Nocardioides agariphilus (assembly GCF_015352445.1). Taxonomy (GTDB): domain Bacteria; phylum Actinomycetota; class Actinomycetes; order Propionibacteriales; family Nocardioidaceae; genus Nocardioides; species Nocardioides agariphilus. The sequence continues at coordinate 57,246 of NZ_JADKPO010000010.1, read as the reverse complement.
CGGTACGTTGCGATCGAGCGGTCAACACCGCGACTCGGGCTGTGCAACCTAGGAGTCGCCCCATGGCCCAGCACGTGGCCCGGAACGTGTCGCAACACGTGGCGGAGCAGGTGGCTGAGCTGGTGGCCGAGCACGTCGCCCGAAGCCAGTCACAGCACTCGGCCGAGACGCCCAAGCACGCCCGGCCGCGCCCGCGTCACGCCAGCCGCATGGTCGTCTTCACCGCCGTCCTCGACGAGAAGCAGCCGCTGCGCGAAGCCCCGGTCGCTGCGGAGTCCGACGCCGACTTCGTCTGCCTGACCAACGACCCCACCCTGCGCAGCGATACCTGGCAGGTCGTGCCGGTCGACCTGCGCATGCCCACCGATCCCGTGCGCAGCGAGCGCTTCCTCAAGATCGTCGGTCACCCGGTGCTCGAGGGATACGACCGCAGCCTCTGGGTCGACAACGCGGTCGAGCTGCAGGCGCCCCCCGAGTCCTTCGTCGACGACTGGCTGGAGGACGCGGACGTTGCCGCTCCGGTGCACACGTTCTACCGAAGCCTGCTCGAGGAGGCCGAGGCCAGCGTCGAGCGCGGCAAGGACGACCACCTGCGAGTCTTCGAGCAGCTGGCCCACTATCTGCGGGCCTGGCCCACAGCAGTCGAGGCCAACCCGCACTGGACCGCACTGCTCGCGCGCCGGCGTACTCCCGAGGTCGATGCCGCGATGCAGACCTGGTGGGAGCACGTCCTGCGCTACTCACGCAGAGACCAGATCTCCTTCGGCGTGGCGATGGCCGCGAGCGATGTCCGTGTCGGCTCGGTGCCGCTGCCCAACCTGCGTTCACCCGTGCACCGTTGGCCGGACGGTCGAGCAACGCGCGCCGAGGAGGCCGTCTCCGAGGCTTCGCCAGCGCCTCAGCCCGAGGCGCCTGCGGGCGGCGAGGTCGCTGTCACCGACCCGATGCGGCTGCGTGCCGAGATCGAGGCCGTGCTCGAGGAGGACAAGGACCCGCACGCCTGGGTGTGGGACCTCGAGGCACGGATGACGGCGGCCACCGAGAACGTCCGCAGGCTCCGCGACCAGATCCAGCGGCACCGCAGCTCCTAGCATCCGGGCGCGTCATCGCCACCGAGGAGCCGCACTACCTGCTCCGCATGTCCGGCGGCGACGAAAGCGGATCCGGTGACACGACCTTCACCGAGTGGGACTCACCCGTCGATGCGGAGCCGCCGGCGACGTCGGAGGTCTTCGTACCTCCCCAGGACTGATCGGGCCGAGGCCGCCTGGCCGGGATCAGCGGTTCACGACGAGCACCCGCACCGATGCCGCGTCGCGCACCGCCTGGTCCAGCACCGCCCGCTTGGGGTCCGGCACCGACAGCCACGGGGCGAGGACCACCAGGCCGGACAGCCGCGGGTCGGCCAGCACCTCGTCGACCGCGGCACGGTCGCCTCCGGTGACCACGGGGCCGGGGCGCAGGATGCGGGCTGCGTGCTCGGCGGCGGCCTCGAAGGCCTGACGGGCCTGGTTGCCCCGACGCCGGGCGAACCGCTGCTGGCTCTGGCCGCCGGCCTTGGTTCGTCCCTGCACGTGACGTTGGCCGATCTTGTGCTCGGCCAGCTCCATGCCACACAGGCGGGCCACGGCGAAGCCGCCCTTGCGCACGAGCAGGATCCCCCACTCAGCGGGCGCCACGACTGCCTGCGCGAACGACGCAGGCTCGGCCGGCCCGTCGTACTCCGCATCGAAGGGCAGCCGCGCGGTGAAGGTGGAGCCGTCGGCCGCCGTACCTCGCAGCCCACCGCCGTCAACCGCGCAGACGGTCGCTCCGTGCCTGGCCTCGAAGTTCGCCGCCCAGCGCACGAGGCGCTCGGCCGGCACCGAGACCGTCACGTTGTCCACGAGGTCCGTTCTACAGGGCCCCTGGCACGTGCCGGCGCTGGCACTGCGCGGCGGCTGCCAGGATGGTGCCCATGTCCGCACGTGACGACGGCTCCCCCCGCCCGGTCGAGACCTGGCTGACCGACATGGACGGCGTCTTGGTCCACGAGGAGGTCCCGATCCCGGGGGCGACGGAGTTCATCGAGGCGCTCAAGGAGTCGGGGCTCCGCTTCCTGGTGCTGACCAACAACTCGATCTTCACGCCACGCGACCTGCGTGCACGCCTCCTGGCCAGCGGCATCGACGTGCCCGAGGAGGCGATCTGGACCTCCGCCCTGGCCACCGCGCAGTTCCTTGCCGACCAGCGTCCGCACGGCTCGGCCTACGTCGTGGGCGAGGCTGGTCTGACCACGGCACTGCACGACATCGGCTACGTAATGACCGACCGCAACCCCGACTACGTGGTCCTGGGCGAGACCCGCACCTATTCCTTCGAGTCGATCACCCGCGCGATCCGTCTCATCGACGACGGCGCGCGGTTCATCGCCACCAACCCCGACGCGAGCGGGCCGAGCCACGCCGGCAAGCTCCCGGCAACCGGGTCCGTGGCCGCCCTGATCCGGACGGCGACCGGCCGGTCGCCGTACTTCATCGGCAAGCCCAACCCGCTGATGATGCGCAGCGCCCTCAACCGGCTGGAGGCGCACTCCGAGACCACCGTGATGATCGGTGACCGCATGGAGACCGACATCATCAGCGGCCTCGAAGCAGGGCTGCGCACGGTGTTGGTCACGACCGGCTCGACGCGCCCCGAGGACATCGAGCACTTCCCCTACCGGGCCACCCGGGTCGTCGACTCGATTGCTGACCTCGTGGAGTTCGTGAAGGCCCCTTCGCTCTCGGTCGACGGGTGAACATCCTCAGCACGGGTGCCGAGGCGGCCGGCGTCAGACGTTGAAGCCGAGCGCCCGCAGCTGGTCGCGACCGTCGTCGGTGATCTTGTCGGGGCCCCACGGGGGCATCCAGACCCAGTTGATCAACACGTCGTTGACCAGTCCCTCGAGAGCGGTGTTGGTCTGGTCCTGGATGACGTCGGTCAGCGGGCAGGCCGCCGAGGTCAGCGTCATGTCGATGACCGCGTTGGTGTCCTCGTCGAGGTGGATGCCGTAGACCAGGCCGAGGTCGACGACGTTGATGCCGAGCTCAGGGTCGACGACGTCCTTCATCGCCTCGGTGACGTCGTCGATGGTGGTCGTGCCTGCACCGCCCTGTCCAGCCTCGGGTACGTCAGGGAGATCGCTGTGGTCGATCTGGGGGTCGGGGGTCATACCTTGCCTCCGGTGGTCTCGAGTGCTTGTGCGGTGGCGTCTTTCCAGGCCATCCACGACAGCAGCGCGCACTTGACGCGCGCGGGGAACTTGGCGACGCCGGCGAAGGCGATGCCGTCCTCCAGCGTCTCCTCGTCGGGCTCGACGGTGCCCTTGCCCTGCATGAGGGTCAGGAACTCCTGGTGGATCTCCATCGCGTCGGCGACCGGCTTGCCGATCACCAGATCGGTGAGCACGGACGCCGACGCCTGCGAGATCGAGCAGCCGAGCGCGTCGTAGGACACGTCCTCCACGAGCTGACCGTCCGGGCCGTCGGACAGGTGGACGCGCAGCGTCACCTCGTCACCACAGGTCGGGTTCACGTGGTGCACCTCGGCCTCGAAGGGGTCGCGCAGGCCCTTGTGATGAGGGTTCTTGTAGTGGTCCAGGATGATCTCCTGGTACAGCGCGTCGAGCTCGGTAGACATCGATCAGCCCAACCTGAAGTACGAACGGGTGTATTCCAGCGCGTCGACCAGGGCGTCGATCTCGCCAGGGGTCGTGTAGAGGTAGGACGACATCCGGCAGGATGCCTGCACGCCGAACCTCGCGTGGGCCGGCTTGGCGCAGTGGTGGCCCGCCCGAATGGCCACCCCCCGCGAGTCGAGCACCTGAGCCACGTCGTGGGGGTGCACGCCGGCGAGCTCGAAGGAGATCGCTCCCCCGCGCGACGCGGCATCGAGCGGGCCCAAGACGGTGAGTCCGGCGACGGAGGCGAGGCCCTCGAGCGCGTAGCCCGTGATCGCCTGCTCGTGCGCGTGCACGGCCTCCATGCCGAGGTGCCCCAGGTAGTCGACGGCCGCGCCGAGCCCGACCGCCTCGACGATCGGTGGCGTGCCGGCCTCGAAGCGGTGCGGCGCCTTGGCGTAGGTCGACCGCTCCATGGTGACGGTCTCGATCATCTCGCCGCCGCCGTGGAAGGGCGGAAGAGCGTTGAGCAGCTCCGGCTTGCCCCACAGGACGCCGATGCCCGTCGGGCCGACGGCCTTGTGACCGGTGAACCCCAAGAAGTCCGCGCCCGATGCGATGACGTCCACCGGAAGCTGCGGCACTGCCTGGGCGGCATCGACGATGACCACGGCGCCGACGGCGTGGGCCTTGTCGGCGATCTCGCGGACCGGGTTGACCGTGCCGAGCATGTTGGAGACCCAGGTCAGGGAGACGACCTTGGTGCGCTCGTTGATCAGCTCGTCGATGTCGGACAGGTCGAGTCGGCCGTCGTCGGTCAGCCCGAACCAGCGCAGGGTCGCGCCGGTGCGCTCGGTGAGCAGCTGCCACGGGACGATGTTGGAGTGGTGCTCCATCTCGGTGATGACGATCTCGTCGCCGGGCCCGACCCGCAGGTCACCCTCGGCCCAGGCGAAGGTGTTGCTGAGCAGGTTGAGTGCCTCGGTGATGTTCTTGGTGAACACCACGCCCTCGCGCTCGGGCGCGCCGATGAAGGCCGCCACCTTGTCGCGAGCCGCCTCGAACGCCTCGGTCGACTCGGCGCCCAAGGTGTGCATGGCTCGCGCGATGTTGGCGTTGTGGCGCTCCAGGTGGTCGACCATCGTGTCGATGACGACCTGCGGCTTCTGGCTGGTGTTCGCCGAGTCCAGGTAGACCAGCGGCTGCCCGTCCGCAACCGTTCGCGCCAGGATCGGGAAGTCCTTGCGGATGATGTCGAGGTCGGGCAAGAGGCCTTCCATCAGGACTCCTTTCGGCTTACGGGGTTTTCGCGACGGTTGCTAGCGCAACCTTCTCAACCAGCGGTGACGGCGGCCTTGACGTACTTGTCGTAGCCGTTGGCCTCCAGCTCCTCGGCCAGCTCGGGGCCGCCCTGGTCGGCGATCCGGCCGTCGACGAACACGTGCACGAAGTCAGGCTGGATGTAGCGCAGGATCCGCGTGTAGTGGGTGATCAGCAGAACCGCCTTGGCGTCCTTGGCGCGGAACCGGTTGACACCCTCGGAGACGATCTTCAGCGCGTCGATGTCGAGTCCGGAGTCGGTCTCGTCGAGGATCGCCATGCCGGGGTCGAGCAGCTCCATCTGGGCGATCTCGTGGCGCTTCTTCTCGCCGCCGGAGAAGCCCTCGTTGACCGAGCGCTGGCCGAAGGTCGCATCCAGGTTGAGGTTGGCCAGCGTGGCGTTGACCTCCTTGACCCACGTGCGCAGCTTGGGAGCCTCGCCGTCGATGGCGGTCTTGGCCGTGCGCAGGAAGTTGGAGACCGACACGCCCGGCACCTCGACGGGGTACTGCATCGCCAGGAACAGCCCGGCGCGTGCCCGCTCGTCGACGGTCATGGCCAGCACGTCGTTGCCGTCGAGGGTCACGGTGCCGGAGGTGATGTCGTACTTCGGGTGACCGGCGATCGAGTAGGCCAGGGTCGACTTGCCGGACCCGTTGGGGCCCATGATCGCGTGGGTCTCGCCGTCCTTCACGGTCAGCGTGACCCCCTTGAGGATCTCCTTGTCCCCGTCGTCGGTCTTCACCGACACGTGCAGGTCGTTGATCTCGAGGGTGCTCATCTCGGGGTTACTCCGTTCAGGAAGGTCTCGACGTCCACGTAGACGTCTGCGGTGCCGTCCTCGTTGGGGCGTACGTCGACGGGGAAGGTGGCAACCGGCTCCGTCGCCGGTAGTCCGGTGGGCTTGCCGGTGCGCAGGTCGAAGCGCGACCCGTGCAGCCAGCACTCGACGGTGCAGTCCTCGTCGGTGATCTCGAAGTCGCCCTCGCTGAGCGCGATGCTGGCGTGGCTGCACATGTCCTCGATCGCGAGGACCTCGTCGTGGTGGCGCGCGAGCGCGACGTCCTGGCCGTCGACGGTGACGCCGAGGGCGGCGTCGTCCTTGATGTCTGAGAGGGCGCAGGCGCGGAGGAAGGCCATCAGTCCTCCTTCAAGACGTTCTTGGAGAGCTCTGCCTCCACCGTGGCGGCCAGCTGCTCCTCGAGCTCGGGCACCGCGATGCGGCGGATCAGGTCGTTGAAGAAGCCGTGCACGACCAGACGCCGTGCCTCCTTCTCCTCGATGCCGCGCGAGCGCAGGTAGAACAGCTGCTCGTCGTCGAACCGGCCGGTCGCCGAAGCGTGACCCGCGCCCGCGATCTCGCCGGTCTCGATCTCCAGGTTGGGCACCGAGTCGGCCTGGCAGCCGTCGGTGAGCACGAGGTTGCGGTTCTCCTCGTAGGTCTCGATGCCCTCGGCCTCCTTGCGGATCAGCACGTTGCCGATCCACACGGTGTGCGCGCCCTGGCCCTGCAGCGCGCCCTTGTAGGTCACGTGGCTGCGGGTCTTGGGGGCGTTGTGGTCGACGAACAGGCGGTGCTCGATGTGCTGGCCGGCGTCGGCGAAGTAGAGGCCGAGCATCTCGATGTCGCCGCCCGGGCCGGAGTAGGTCGCGGTGACGTCGTGGCGGACCACGTCACCGCCGAAGGTCACGGCGACGTGCTTGAGCGAGGCGTCGCGACCCACCAAGGCGTGCTGGGTGGAGTGGTGGACGGCGTCGTCGGACCAGTCCTGGAGGGTGACGAACGTCAGCCGGGCGCCGTCGCCCACAGCGACCTCGACGTTCTCGGCCAAGGTTGTCGAACCCTGGAAGCGCACCACGACCGTTGCCGTGGCGTGCGCCCCGACCTTGACCAGCAGGTGACCGGAGGCGGCCTCGGCGACGCCGGTCCCGGTGAAGTTGATGAAGACCGGTTCGGCCACCTCGGCCTCGGCGGGCACCTCGACTGTCAGGACCCGCGTGGTGTCTTGCCACACGCGCGCGCTGATGCGGTCGGTCGGCACCAGCCCGCTGAGTCCTCGGTCCGAGTGGGCCACCGGACGGTAGCCGACAGCGACGCCCTCGGGCGCCTCCGTCTTCACGTCGTACTCGGACCCGGTCAGGGGTGCGGAGTCGTGCAGGCCGCGCAGGCGCTTGAGCGGCGTGAACCGCCACACCTCCTCGCGGCCGGTGGGCACCGGGTGGTCGGCAAGGTCGAAGGAGCCCACCGGGTGCAGGTGGGAGGAGACGTCCAGACCCATCAGCCGACGGCCCCTTCCATCTGCAGCTCGATGAGGCGGTTGAGCTCGAGGGCGTACTCCATGGGGAGCTCCTTGGCGATCGGCTCGACGAAGCCGCGCACGATCATCGCCATCGCCTCGTCCTCGGCCATGCCACGCGACATCAGGTAGAACAGCTGGTCCTCGGAGACCTTCGAGACCGACGCCTCGTGGCCCATCGAGACATCGTCCTCGCGGATGTCGACATAGGGGTAGGTGTCCGACCGGCTGATCTGGTCGACGAGCAGCGCGTCGCACAGCACGTTGGACTTCGAGCCGTAGGCACCCTCGTTGATCTGGATCAGCCCGCGGTAGGACGTGCGCCCGCCGCCGCGTGCCACCGACTTGCTCAGGATCGAGCTGGAGGTGTGGGGCGCGGCGTGCACCATCTTGGCCCCGGCGTCCTGGTGCTGGCCCTCGCCCGCGAACGCGATCGACAGCGTTTCGCCCTTGGCGTGCTCGCCCATCAGGTAGATGGCGGGGTACTTCATCGTCACCTTGGAGCCGATGTTGCCGTCGACCCACTCCATGGTCGCGCCGGCCTCGCAGGTGGCGCGCTTGGTGACCAGGTTGTAGACGTTGTTGGACCAGTTCTGGATGGTCGTGTAGCGGCAGCGGCCGCCCTTCTTGACGATGATCTCCACGACCGCGGAGTGGAGCGAGTCGGAGGAGTAGATCGGGGCGGTGCAGCCCTCGACGTAGTGCACGTAGGCGCCCTCGTCGACGATGATCAGCGTCCGCTCGAACTGACCCATGTTCTCGGTGTTGATCCGGAAGTAGGCCTGCAGCGGGATGTCGACCTGCACGCCCTTCGGCACGTAGATGAACGAGCCGCCCGACCACACGGAGGTGTTGAGCGCTGCGAACTTGTTGTCACCGACCGGGATGACGGTCGCGAAGTACTCCTTGAAGAGCTCCTCGTGCTGCTTGAGAGCGGTGTCGGTGTCGACGAAGATGACGCCCTGCTCCTCGAGGTCCTCGCGGATCGAGTGGTAGACGACCTCCGATTCGTACTGCGCGGCGACGCCGGCGACCAGGCGCTGCTTCTCGGCCTCGGGGATGCCCAGCTTGTCGTAGGTGTTCTTGATGTCCTCGGGGAGCTCCTCCCAGGACGTCGCCTGCTTCTCGCTCGAGCGGACGAAGTACTTGATGTTGTCGAAGTCGATGCCCGACAGGTCCGAGCCCCACGTCGGCATCGGCTTGCGGTGGAAGAGCTTGAGGCCCTTCAGGCGCAGGTCGAGCATCCACTGCGGCTCGCTCTTCTTCGAGGAGATGTCGCGCACGACGTCCTCGTTGAGGCCGCGCTTGGCGATCGACCCCGCCTCATCGCTGTCGGACCAGCCGAACTCGTAGCCCTTGAAGTTCTTGAGCTCGGGGTTGAGGTCTTCGATCGACGTCACGTCGTGACCTTCTCTCTCTTCTGGTTGGTCGAGCCTGCGTTGTCGGTGGCCGAGCCTGTCGCGACCACATCTCTCGGCGCGGGGATGCTCGTGGTGCACACCCCGTCGCCGTGGGCGATGGTCGCCAGCCGCTGCACGTGGCGGCCCAGGACCCGGCTGATCGCCGCCGTCTCGGCCTCGCACAGCTGGGGGAACTCGTGGGCGACGTGGGAGACGGGGCAGTGCTGCTGGCACAGCTGCTCGCCGCCCAGGTGACCCATCAGCGGAAGCTCGCGCACCCCGGCGACGTAGCCCTGGTCGGTGAAGACCTGGGCCAGCGCCTCGGCCGGCGTGAGCCCCGGGTCCGCGGCCAGCACGGCTGCGAAGCGCTCCTCGATGAACGACATGCGTCGCTCGGCGAAGGCCCGGACGGCGTCGTCGCCCCCCGTCTCGGCCAGGAAGCGGATCGCCTGGACGGCCAGGTCGTCGTACTGCTGGTCGAACCGGTCTCGTCCGGCTTCGGTGATCGCGAAGACCTTGGCCGGGCGACCGCGACCCCGGCCGTCGTGGGGTCTCGGCTCGCGGGCTTCGAGCGCGCCGTCGGCCACGAGGTGATCGAGGTGGCGGCGGACAGCGGCCGGAGTGAGGTCGAGACGGGCGGCGAGAGCAGCCGCGGTCGATGGACCCTGCTCGAGGATCGATCGGGCCACGCGCTCGCGGGTCGGCTGACCCAGCTCCCCGAGATCGTCGGGCGTCTCGAATTCCACAACGTCAGTGTGCCGTTATTGATTCGACCGATTCAAGTAAGGCTCGCCTTACCCGACGCCCGCTGCCACCAACTTGCCCGAGTGCCACCACTTCGCTGCGTCGACGGTCCTTGCCCACCTTAAGGTCCGCGCGACATCACTACTTGGGGGTAACTCATGCGCATCATCAACGGCAACCGCTACTCGGTCGTCACCTCGACCCTGGCCCTGGTCATCGCCCTGGGCGGGACGTCCTATGCCGCCGCCAAGGTCACCGGCGACAGCATCGCCGACGGCACGGTGACGACTGCCGACATCAAGGACAACAACCTGCAACTGCAGGACTTCTCGGCCACCGCCCGCGACGGCCTCAAGGGCGACGTCGGCCCCACCGGCCCGCAGGGCGACCAGGGTGAGGTCGGTCCGGCAGGTCCGAGGGGCACGGCCCGGGCCTTCTCGGCCACCATCAGCGGGTCCACCACAGCACCGGAAGGCACCGCCGAGAGCGTGCTCGATCTGCCACTGGACGCCGGGTCCTACGCCCTCAGCGCCAAGGTGCAGGCGACCGACTACGGCACCACGAGCCTCGAGTCCTACCTCGACTGCGATCTGGTCTACACCCAGGGACCGGACCTGATCACGGTGGACATCTCCAGCACAGACCAAGATGAGACCTCCCGCCGCAACATGCTGGTGACGCAGGGAGTCATCACGGTCGAGGAGCCCACCGTCGTCTCGCTGCTCTGCCGCGGACAGGACACCGCGTTGGACAACCGCAGCATGATGGCGACAAGCGTCGACTCGACCACCAAGATCGAGGAATAGCCCTTCACCCTCAAGGCGCTGCCCGACTGGCCCCCCTCACGCTCACCCCTGGGTGCGCCGCCGGAACGCGCGCAGCGCCAGCGGCGCGCACACCGCCGTGATGACGACGACCCAGATGATCGTCGACAGCACGGGGTGCTGGAGGGGTAGTGCCAGCTCGTGCTTGGCGGGGGGCAGCGGGGTCCCCCACAGCTCACGCACGGCCAGCACCAGCGAGGAGATGGGGTTCCACTCGGCGAACCACCGCAACACCGTCGGCATGTTCTCGGCGGGGGCGAAGGTGTTGGCCAAGAAGGTGATGGGGAACATCGTGGCGAACATCAGCCCGTTGACCGCCTCGACCGACCGCATCGACGAGCCGACCAGGATGCCCACCCAGATCATCGCGAAGCCCCAGGCCAGCAGCAGCACGTAGGCGAGCACGGCCTCGAAGAAGCCGTCGTGGATGCGCCAGCCGATCGTGAGTCCGGTCAGCGACATGATCACGATGCCGATGCTGGAGTGGAGCAGGCTGGAGATGCTGCGGCCCACCAGGACCGCAGCCGGGTGGATCGGCAGCGACCGGAGCCGATCGACGATGCCCTTGTCGATATCGGCGGTGAGGCCGACCGCGACGATGAAGGAGGCGAAGGCGATGGTCTGGCTCATGATGCCGGCCATCAGCCAGTCGCGGTATTCGCGAGGGTCGCCGCCGCTGATGGCGATGGAGCCGCCGAACACGAACGCGAACAGCAGCACGAACATGACCGGCTGGATGGTCACGTCGAGCAGCATCTCGGGCATCCGCTTGATGTGGATCAGGTTGCGACGGGTGATGACCAGGGACTGGCGGAGCAGTCCGGTGTCGCGGATCTCGGGTCGCGAGATGCTCTGGGACTGGGTGGTCGTCATGTGGAGACCCCACTGAGGTTGTCGGCGTCGTCGGCCCGGCCGTCGTCAGGAGGCTCTGCGGCCTCCTCGGCACGATGGCCGGTGAGGTGGAGGAACACGTCGTCGAGGCTGGGCCGCTTCAGGCCGAGGTCGTCGAGCTCGATGCCGGAGCCGTCGAAGGCGCCGGCGATGCGCGTGACGTCGGCGAGCCCGTTGGCCGGAGCAGTCAGCTGCCGGGCGTTGGCCTCCACGTGCACCTCCTCGACCAGGGTGCGCAGCAGCCTCTCGGCCTCGCCGAGGTCGTCGGCGTGGGAGACGGTGACGACGAGGGCGGCCTTGCCGGACTGGTCCTTGAGCTCCAACGGCGTGCCCTCGGCGATGACGTGGCCCCGGTCGATGACCGCGATGCGATCGGCCAGCTGGTCGGCCTCCTCGAGGTATTGGGTCGTCAGCAGCAGCGTCGTGCCGTCGCTGACCAGGCCGCGCAGCACGTCCCACAGCTCGACGCGACTGCGCGGGTCGAGGCCGGTGGTCGGCTCGTCGAGGAACAGCACCGGGGGCGTCGCGATCAGGCTCACCGCCAGGTCGAGACGACGCCGCATGCCGCCGGAGTAGGTCTTGACGACGCGGTCGCCCGCGTCGCTGAGCGAGAACCGCTCCAACAGGTCGCCGGCAGCCTGGCGCACGTAGACGGAGGTCAGGCCGTAGAGGGAGCCGATGAGATGGAGGTTCTCCCGGCCGGTCAGCAGCTCGTCGACCGTCGCCGCCTGGCCCGTCAGACCCATGCTCTTGCGGACCATGTCGGGCTGCTCGATCACGTCGTAGCCCGCGACGCGCGCGGTGCCGCTGGTGGGCGTGGTGAGCGTGGTCATCATCCGCACGGTCGTGGTCTTGCCTGCGCCGTTGGGGCCGAGCAGGCCCAGAACGCTGCCCTCCGGCACCGACAGGCTGACGCCGTCGACAGCCAGGGTGTCGCCGAAGCGCTTGACGAGGTTGTCGGCCTCGATGGCCGGTCGCGAGCTCACCTGCAGGAGGGTATGCGGCTGCGCCGACACCGGCCCAACGACGTGCGGCCCGCCCGTACGGAGGCCGCCTCCGCTCCGGCCGTAGGCTGACGCGTATGCCAGGTGGAACGTCGTTGTTGGGCACCCAGGTCCGCCGCGTCGAAGACCGCGAGCTGCTGCTGGGCCGAGGCACGTTCGTCGACAACGACCGCAGACCGGGCCTGACCCACGCGATCTTCGTGCGCAGCCCCTACGCCCACGCCACGATCACGGGGATCGACACCACCGAGGCTCTGCGAGCACCCGGCGTGCTCGCGGTCTACGTCGCCGCCGACCTCGGTGACGGGCCGCTGAAGTCGTTCGCCGACGTGAAAGAGGACTGTCCGCGGGGCGCCCTCGCGACCGCCAAAGTGCGCTTCGTCGGCGAAGCCGTCGCCCTGGTGGTCGCCGAGACCCGGGCTCAGGCCGTCGACGCCGCCGAGCTCGTCGACGTCGACTACGACGACCTGCCGGCCGTCACCGACCTCGAGGCCGCGGTGGCCCCGGGCGCACCGCTGCAGTTCGAGGACCTCGGCACCAACGTCGCCATCCGCCGCCAGGACAAGGACCGCTCGGACCCGTTCGTCACCGCCGACCACGTCGTGCGCGTGCGGATGGTCAACCAGCGCATCGCGGTGGCGCCCATCGAGGGCCACGCGATCCTCGTCGACCCGACGCCTCGAGAGGAGGGGCCCGAGCAGGTCACGGCCTGGGTCTCCACCCAGCACCCCCACATGTCGCGCGACCTGCTGGCCGACGCGCTCGGCCTCGACAAGGAGGCCGTGCGCGTCGTCGCACCCCACGTGGGCGGCGCCTTCGGCGGCAAGGCGGGCATCGGCACCGACCACGCGGCCGTCGCGCTCGCCGCGGTGAAGCTCGGCCGCCAGGTCAAGTGGACCGAGACCCGCAGCGAGGCGATGCTCTCCATGCACGGCCGTGGGCAGGTCCAGTACGCCGAGCTCGGGCTGACCAGCGAAGGCCGCATCGTGGGGCTTCGGATCCGCGTGCTCGGCGACTGCGGCGCCTACGCCGGGTTCGGCGGCGCGCTGGCGGTCGGTCCGACCTACCGGATGGCCCAAGGCGTCTACGACATCCCCGAGCTGCGCTTCGACGGCGTCGGCGTGCTCACCAACACCTCGCCCGTGGGGGCGTTCAGGGGGGCCGGCCGTCCGGAGGCCGCCGCCTGCATCGAGCGCCTCATCGACGTCGCGGCCGACGAGCTGGGCATCGCCCCCGAGGAGATCCGCCGGCGCAACTTCATCGGGCGCGACGCTTTTCCCTACGAGACCCGCACGGGCGCGACCTACGACGTGGGCGACTACGACCTCGTGCTCTCCGAGGCCCTCCGCGTCGCCGATGTCGGCAAGCTGCGCGAGGAGCAGCAGCGACGCCTCGACGCGGGAGAGCGCAAGGTACTCGGCATCGGCTTGGCGACGTACGTCGAGATCACCGGGTTCGGCGGCACCGAGTACGGCCAGGTCGTGGTGCACGCCGACGGCACCGCCACCGTCAGGTCCGGCACCTCGGCGCACGGACAGGGCCACGCCACCAGCTTCTCGATGCTCGCCGCCGACAGGCTGGGCATCCCGCTCTCGGCGATCACCTACGAGCAGTCCGACACCGCGCTGATCCCGACTGGCGGCGGCACTGGCGGCTCACGATCGCTGCAGCTGGGCGGCAACGCCGTCGCCAAGGCAGCCGAGGAGCTCCGCGAGAAGGCGCTCGAGCTGGCAGCGCGCATGCTCGAGGCGGCGCCCGCGGACGTCGTGCTCGACGACGGCGAGTTCACGGTCGCCGGCGTGCCCGGCGCCGGCGTCACCTGGCAGCAGCTGGCCGCCTATGCCCACGAGCACGAGGGCGGGCTGACGGTCGCCACCGACTACCGGCTTCCGAGCGCGACGTACCCCTTCGGTGCGCACGTGTCGGTGGTCGAGGTGGACCTCGACACCGGCCTGGTGGTGACCCTGCGGCACATCGCGGTCGACGACTGCGGCCGCATCCTCAACCCCCTCCTCGTCGCCGGCCAGCAGCACGGCGGCGCCGTGCAGGGCATCTCCCAAGCCCTGTGGGAGGCGATGGTCTACGACGACCACGGCACGCCGCTGACCTCGACGTTCGCCGACTACGTGCTCCCGACGGCGGCCGATGCCATCACGATGGAGACCAGCAACACCGAGACGCCCACGCCGGTCAACCCACTCGGCGCCAAGGGCATCGGCGAGTCCGCGACGATCGGGGCGACGCCGGCCGTGCAGAACGCCGTCGTCGACGCGCTGAGCCACCTCGGTGTGCGCCACGTCGACCTGCCCTGCACGCCCGAGCGGGTCTGGCGCGCCATCAACGGGCTGGCGCCTCCCCTGTGGCGGGAGCCGCCCGAGGTGTTCGGCGAGGATCCTGCAGGCGACGACGAGCCGGCGTACGTCGAGGCCTGAGGCCCCCGGGCCGTGGCCACCCGGTCGTGGCAGGAGTCCCATCTGCGGCGTGAGCGTCGCTTCCTCTGCGGCGTGCACTTCGTGCGCAAGCGCGCGTCATCGTTGCTGTTCGGGGTCGGCGAGGACGCCGAGATCGTGGCCGCGTCGGCCGCCTCGGGGGTGCCTTCCTAGACTTCGGGCGTGCCCGCGCCTTCTCCTGCCGTCGACGTCCGCGGGCTCGCGATGCGCTACGGCGCCGTGACGGCCGTCGACGGGCTCGACCTGACCATCGACACAGGCACGATCACCGCGGTCCTCGGTCCCAACGGAGCCGGCAAGACCACGACGCTGGAGACCTGCGAGGGCTACCGACGCCCACAGGCCGGTTCGGTCCGCGTGCTCGGTCTCGACCCGGTCACCCAGCGTCGCGAGCTGCTCCCCCGGATCGGGGTGATGCTCCAGCAAGGCGGCGCGTGGAGCGGGGTGCACGCCATGGAGATGCTGCGCCACGTGGCGGCCCTGCACTCCCATCCGCTGGACGTCGACCTCCTCGGAGAGCGACTCGGGCTCGGTGACTGCGGGAAGACCCCTTACCGACGGCTCTCGGGAGGCCAGCAGCAGCGCCTCGGCCTGGCCATGGCCGTCGTCGGCCGCCCGGAGCTGGTCTTCGTCGACGAGCCGACCGCCGGCTTGGACCCGCAGGCCCGACGCACCACCTGGGACCTGCTCCGCGAGCTGCGGACGTCCGGGGTCACCGTGGTGCTGACGACCCACTACATCGAGGAGGCCGAGCGACTGGCCGACCGCGTCCACATCATCGACCGCGGACGGCTGGTCGTGAGCGGCACGCCTGCCGAGCTCACCGGCAACGGCGTACGCCGGCTGGAGGATGTCTTCCTCGACAACACCGGGAGGCCCCTCGCATGAGCCTGGCCGGTCACTTGGACCTCTCCCCCGCACCGGGTGCGGCACCGCTCGCGACCCAAGTCAGGGCCCAGGCGGCGATGGAGCTGCGCCTGCTGCTGCGCAACGGTGAGCAGCTGCTGCTCGCCGTGGTGATCCCCGTGCTGGTGCTGGTCGCGGGAGTCGTCGGCGCCGACCGGATCGGGCTCGACCTGGCCCACCGAGCCGTCGACGAGCTGACCCCGGGCGTGCTGGCGCTGGCCATCTTGTCGACGTCCTTCACGTCTGTCGCGATCGCCACCGGGTTCGAGCGCCGCTACGGCGTCTTGAAGCGCCTGGGCGCCACTCCCCTGCCACGCGCCGGCCTGCTCGCCGCCAAGGTGGTCGCGCTGCTCGTGGTCGAGGCGATCCAGGTGGTGGTGCTCTCGTGCGTGGCCCTCCTCCTGGGCTGGTCGCCCACGCCGGGGGTGGTCGGCGTGCTCGCGTTCGTGCTGGCCGCCGTGGCCGGGACGGCCGCGTTCGTGTCCCTGGGACTCCTGCTTGCCGGCACGCTGAGAGCCGAGGCGACGTTGGCGGCGGCCAACCTCATCTACTTGTTGCTGCTCGCCGGGGGCGCCGTCGTCCTGCCGAGCTCGTCCTACGGCGGGTTCGGCGAGGTGGCCCGGTGGCTACCCTCCGGGGCGTTGGGCGACGCCGTGCGCCGGGCGTTCCTCGACGGTGCCCTCGACGGACGGGCCCTGGTCTGCCTGTTTCTCTGGGCTGCGGCCGCAGGGCTCCTGACAGCCCGGACGTTCAAGTGGGAGTGATCGGGGCGATCATCGCGGCGCTGGCTCCGCGAGTGCGCCTGTTCGCGTGGGCGACGCTGGTCGCCAACGTGGTGCTGGTCGTGACGGGCGGAGCGGTCCGACTGACCGACTCCGGCCTCGGCTGCCCTACCTGGCCCCGCTGCACCGACTCGTCGTTCACGCCCCACCGCGAGCTCGACCTGCACTCCGCGATCGAGTTCGGCAACCGGATGCTGACGTTCGTGCTCGTCGCGGTCGCTGTCGCGACGCTCCTGGCTGCCTGGGCCAGCCGACGCCGTGACGTCCGCATGATCGCCCTGGTGCTGGCCCTGGGCATCCCCGCCCAGGCGGTGATCGGCGGCATCACGGTGCGCACCCACCTGAACCCGTGGGTGGTGTCCTTCCACCTGCTCTGCTCGCTGGCCATCATCGGGCTGGCAGTCCTCTTCTTGCACCGGCTGGCCACACCCGATCCGAGACCTGTCGCACGGGGTGCGGTGGTCACGCTGGCCTGGGTGACGTTCGCATCGGCGTGGGTGGTGCTCTACCTCGGCACGGTGGTGACCGGCTCGGGCCCTCACGCAGGCGACGAGAAGGCCCCTCGCAACGGGCTCGACCCGCTCCAGGTCAGCCAGCTGCACGCCGACTCGGTGTTCTTGTTCCTCGGCCTGACCGTCGGGCTGTACTTCGCCGTGCGGGCCTCGGGAGCGACCGCACGACCGCTGCACGTCCTGGTGGGAGTGATCCTCGCGCAGGGCGCCATCGGCTTCGTCCAGTACTTCACCGACCTGCCGATCGTGCTGGTCGGGTTCCACATGCTCGGTGCCGCACTCGTGTCGGCAGCGGTGACCTGGGTGCTGGTCAGCCTGCGAGAGCCCCTCGGTTGACCTCTCCCTCGTCCGACTGAACGCGAGACGGGTCGTCCGACGGGTCACCCAGAGTGCCCTCGAGGATGAGGCCGGACGACGTCAGCGGGAACACGTACTGGAACAGTCGGAGGATCCGGTTGAGCATCCCGACGGTCGGCTTCGCGCGGCCGGAGAGCCTGCTGACGAACAGGTGTGGGTCGTAGTAGTACGGCGTGATCCTCACCTCGCGCAGCGGGATGCGCCCGGCGAGGGTGACCAGGGTGCGGAACGAGTAGACGTGGATGTGGTCTGGATGGGCGTTCTCTCGGCGCAGGAGGGCCAGGACCACGTTGATGATCGAGGTCGTGTTGGGCGTCGTGGCCAGCAGCCGTGTCCCCGGTGCCGCGTGGGCCAGGCCGTTGAGCCAGCCGATGGTGTCGTGGGTGTGCTCGATCAGCTCGCCGGCAACGACCAGGTCGGGCTTGAAGTCCTGCACGATGTCGTCGAGCTCCTCGACCCGCCCATAGACGATCCGGGTGCCCAGGTCGGTGTCGATGCCACCGGTCTTGCGGACCTTCTCGGAGGCGTCGACACCGAGCACGTCGCGGGCCACGTCCGCGATCTCGGCGTGCAGCCAGCGCCACGAGTCGTCCTGCCGCCGGTCGACCTCCGTCTCGTCGTAGGCGCTGAGGTCGAGCACCCTGCGTCCCTGGCAGCTCTCGCGCACGTAGGCGTAGCGGTCCACCGGATGCGGCACGGCCAGTGGTTGGAGAGGGCCTGCGTCGTCCTCGTGGGAGAGACTCGCGCCGCCGGCGATGCCGGCTGCGAACACGGTGCTTCGGATGCTCACGGTCCCGAGACCTTTCGTGAGAGACGGGTGGAGCTCTAGCCGGTGCGCGACACGCCCACCGCGTCCGCGGCGGCCTCGTCGGGCGGGTTTGCGCGAGATGCGGAGGTAGCAGTGCGCGCCCATTGACGCAGGGCACGCGCCACGAAGACCACGAAGCGGCCCGAGGGCAGGAGTCGGGCGCCGAACCCCGACGATCCCGTGTGGCCACCACGCCGGACCAGCCACTCCACCGGCACCTCGGCGTAACGAAGTCCGCTCGACCGGGTGACCGCGCAGATGTGGAGGTTGGGCGTCGGCGAGGACTCCGGTACCTGCCCGAGCAGCCAGCTCAGCGTGGCCGCCCGGTAGACCCTCAACGGGGTGTTCGCGTCGCGCGGCAGGCGGCGACAACGCGCCCAGACCAGCAGCCGGGTGCCGGCCGAGACGATCGCGCGGTAGACGGGCTCCTTGCGACCGGACCGCACTCCCTCGACCACGTCGTAGTCGTGCTCGGCGCCGACGCGGGCCAAGCGGGCGAGGTCAACCCCGAGGAACTGTCCGTCGCTGTCGACGGCGACCACCTGTCGGGCCCCTGTCGCGACACCCTCGCGCAGGACGGCGAGCGTCGAGGGGCCGTGCCCGCGGTTTCGCGCTGACTCGAGCAGGCGGATCGGCAAGCCGGACCGGCTCAGCTCGACCACGCGGGCCGCGGTGTCGTCGGTGGAGCCGTCATCCTGGACGAGGATCTCGTAGTCGACGTCGGCGAAGGCCGCGCAGACCTCCTCGAGGAACTCCGCGATGCCCGCCCCCTCGTTGTAGGCAGGCATCACGACGACGACTTCGACCACCACGGCAAGGTACCCACGCGCCGCTGTCGTAGGACAATCGAGGCGACGGCCGGTTGGTAGCCTTCCGCGAGTGCCGGCCACTCGCGTCACGGCGCCGAGGGCTTTCGCGCTGATGCTCCTCGTCGTCTACGCCATCCTCTGCTGGCGCGAGCTGGGCAGCGGCCTGGAGTTCGACGAGTCCTACAACCTCGAGGTCGTCCGCAACCTCGCGGAGGGTCGTGGCTACGCCTCGAACGGGTCGGTGCAAGGCACCGGCCTGTTGCTGTTCGACCCCTTCGTGTCGACCGGACCGGCGTTGCTGGTGCCTGCCGCCGCGGCATGGGGCCTCACCGGGTCACTCGCGGTCACCCGACTTGTGCCCCTTGCCTACTTCTGCCTCTACCTCGCGGCCTCGTGGATCCTCGGACGGCGACTGGCCGGTCACGTAGGTGGCCTGGCAGCGCTCGCGTCACCGCTTCTGCTCGTCGTCGGGGTCAGGGACCTGACCACGCTGTCGCTGGTGCCGGGACGGTTCGTCGGTGAGCTGCCGGCGTGTGCCCTGCTGATGGCCGCGGCCGTGCTGCTTGCGCACCGTCGTACGACGGTAGCGGTGCTGGGCGGCTTGTGCGCCGGGCTCGCGATCCAGACCAAGCTCAGCTTCGTGACCGCCGCCGCGGTCATCGGCCTGGTGTGGCTGATCGCCGAGTACGTCGCTGCTCGTCGCCTGCGCCTCGGACGCTGGTTGCTGGTCGGCATGGCCGCGGCACTGCCGACAACCGCCTTCGA
This sequence comes from Nocardioides agariphilus, assembly GCF_015352445.1. GTDB lineage: Bacteria > Actinomycetota > Actinomycetes > Propionibacteriales > Nocardioidaceae > Nocardioides > Nocardioides agariphilus. The sequence goes on along the minus strand of NZ_JADKPO010000010.1, from coordinate 37,737 downwards.
GCTCTACCGCCGCCACGTCCTGGGCGACGGCTACGCCGCCAACATCGAGGCTCTGCGAGCCTTCGTGTCCTCGCAGGCCCAGTCACCCCCTTTTCGGGCCTCCGGCGCGCGTCTCAAGACGTTCCCCGAGCTGCTGTCCGGGCCTGGCATCTGGCTGCTGGTCGGTGCGTGCCTCCTCGCTGCGGTGGTCGAGCTGCGGCGACGCCGGGCCCGCGTCGCGCCGCATGCTCGCGACGCGCAGGAGCGCGTCGAGGTGGCGCTGGCAGCGGCCGTGTTCGGCGCCGGCTGCGTCCTGGGGCTGCTGTGGCTGTTCCGGTCGATCCAGCCGAGCCTGCGGCAGGGCCTGCCCACGGCACTGCTCTGCCTGCCGGTGCTCGCGGCAGTCGTGACCAGCGTCCTGCTCCGTGCAGGGGGCCGCGACAGCACCGCCCGGGTTGCTTGCGTGGTGGTCGGCGTCGGGCTCGTCGGCGTGGTCGTCTACTCCGGGGTGCGCATCGCCGTGGGTAGCGACTCCCACGACATGCTCGAGCAGCAGCGGGCGGCCGCGCGGGTCATCGAGGAGTCGGGCACGCCGAGCCTGCCCATGGCGGGTTGGTGGACCATCCCCGAGTTCCAGGTGCTCACCGACGTGCCGCCGTCCACGACGCCCGGCGCCTCCCCGCCCACGGTGCAGGTGATGACCGCCGTGCGTGCCCTGCTCGAACGCGGCTCCCCCGACGCCCGCGCGTACAGCGACCAGTGCGCCGAGACGCTCTACTCCTCGTGGAGCGTGCTGGTGTGCCGCACCGGCTAGCGCGTGACCAGTGGGTCCAGGGCGACCGCGACGAAGAGCAGCGAGAGGTAGAGGTTGGAGGAGTGGAACAGCTCCATCGGCCGGATGCGGGACAGCTCTTCGGTGCCGACCGAGCGCCGCCACATCAGCACGGCCTGGGCGACGAAGACAGCGCCGAGCACCGTGGCCGCCACCGGGTAGAGCCAGCCGGTCGCAGCGACCGGCCAGAGCAGGAGCGAGACAGCGACCATGGCCACGGAGTAGATGACGATCTGGCGCCCGACCTCGGCGGCCGGCGCGACGACCGGGAGCATCGGGACGTCGACCCCGGCGTAGTCCTCGCGGTAGCGCAGCGCGAGCGCCCAGGTGTGGGGCGGCGTCCAGAGGAACACCACCAAGAACAGCACGACGGGCGCCCACGACAGCGAGTCCGTCACTGCGGTCCAACCGATGAGTGCCGGGAAGCAGCCGGCCAGCCCACCCCAGACGATGTTCTGGGTCGTGCGGCGCTTGAGCAGCATGGTGTAGACGATGAGGTAGAAGGCCTCGGCCAGCAGCGCCAGGCCAGCGGACAGCGCGTTGACAAAGACCAGCAGCACAACGGTGGCCAACACGCCGAGGGTGATCCCGAAGACCGTCGCAGCAGCCGGAGACACGATGTGGCGCGGCAGGGCCCGGCGGCGAGTGCGGCGCATCTGCTCATCGATGTCGCGGTCGTAGACGCAGTTGAGCGCGGAGGCCGAGCCGGCCGACAACGCGCCACCGACGACCGTGGCGACGACCAGGCCCAGGGGCGGCACACCACGGGCGGCGAAGAACATCACCGGAACCGTGGTCAGCAACAGCAGCTCGATGACCCTCGGCTTGGTGAGACCGACGTAGGCAGCCGCGATGTCGCGCCACGTGGCCGGCTGGCTCCTCGCGTCGGGTGCCGGCCCGGCAGCAGCCTCGACAGGCTGCTCGACGTGGGTCACGGGGCTCCTCGGGCGCGGGGATCACGCGGTATCTCGGACGGTAGCGGCGGGGTCGAGTCTAGACCCGGGCATGAGTAGGCTCGGAAAGGCCCGAGCGGGTACTCCCCAGGGGCGGCTCACCGCCGATGACCTGGCCACATGACTGCAACAGATGGAGAGGAAGCCTGTGGCGAATCTGGAGTGGAGCGAGACCGACGACCTGGCCGTGGACACCGTGCGGGTGCTGGCCATGGACTCGGTGCAGAAGGTCGGCAACGGCCACCCCGGCACCGCCATGAGCCTGGCGCCCGCGGCTTACCTTCTGTTCCAGAAGGTGATGCGCCACGACCCGTCCGACCCGCACTGGCCGGGCCGCGACCGGTTCGTGCTGTCGTGCGGCCACTCGAGCGTGACCCTCTACATCCAGCTCTACCTCGGCGGCTGGGGCCTCGAGCTCGAGGACCTCAAGAGCCTGCGCACGTGGGGCAGCAAGACACCCGGCCACCCGGAGTACGGCCACACCGCCGGAGTCGAGACCACCACCGGCCCGCTGGGACAAGGCGTCGGCAACGCGGTCGGCATGGCGATGGCCGCCCGCCGTGAGCACGGCCTGCTCGACCCCAACGTCGCCCTCGGCGACTCGCTGTTCGACCACTACATCTACGCCCTCTGCTCCGACGGTGACCTCGAGGAGGGCGTCAGCAGCGAGGCCTCCTCCATCGCCGGCACCCAGCAGCTGGGCAACCTGATCCTGATCTACGACGACAACAAGATCTCGATCGAGGACAACACCGACATCGCCTTCAACGAGGACGTCGCCCAGCGCTACGAGGCCTACGGCTGGCACGTGCAGACGGTCGACTGGACGCATGGCGGTGGGCAGTACCGCGAGGACGTCCCAGCCCTGTACGACGCGATCCTCGAGGCGCAGCGGGTCACCGACAAGCCGAGCTTCATCCAGCTGCGCACGATCATCGGCTGGCCGGCTCCCAACCTCCAGAACACCTTCAAGGCCCATGGCAACGCCCTGGGTCCCGAGGAGGTGGCAGCCACCAAGAAGATCCTCGGCTGGGACCCGGAGCTGAGCTTCGAGGTGCCTCCCGCTGTCATCGAGCACACCCGCCAGGCGGTGGCGCGCGGGCAGGCGGCGCGCGCCGAGTGGCAGACGGCCTTCGACGCGTGGGCGCGCAAGCCGTCCGCTGACCTCGACCTCTACGAGCGGCTGCAGACGCGCACCCTCCCGAGTGGCTGGGCCGACAAGCTGCCGACCTTCCCGGCCGACGAGAAAGGCATGGCCACGCGCAAGGCCAGCGGCTCGGTCATCAACGCGATCGCCGGCGAGATCCCCGAGCTGTGGGGTGGCTCGGCCGACCTGGCCGAGTCCAACAACACCACCATCGAAGGGGCGCCCTCGTTCATCCCGGGCGACCGCTCGACCAAGCTGTGGAAGGCCGACCCGCTCGCCGGCCGGGTGCTCCACTTCGGCATCCGCGAGCACGCCATGGGCGCGATCATGAACGGCATCGCCGTCCATGGCGGCACCCGCGTCTTCGGCGGCACGTTCTTGACGTTCTCCGACTACATGCGAGGCGCCGTCCGGCTGGCGGCGCTGATGCAGCTGCCGGTCACCTACGTCTGGACCCACGACTCCATCGGCCTCGGCGAGGACGGCCCGACCCACCAGCCGATCGAGCACCTCGCCGCGCTGCGAGCCATTCCCGGCCTCGACGTGGTCCGGCCGGCCGACGCCAACGAGACCGCGGCCTGCTGGCAGGCGATCCTCGAGCACAACGACCGACCCGCCGGCCTGGCGCTCACCCGGCAGAACGTCCCGACATTCCCACGCGGCGATGACGGCTTCAATGACACCGGCGACGTCGCCAAGGGCGCATACGTCCTGATCGACGCCCCAGGAACAGAGGACGGCGATGGGCCACCAGACGTGGTGCTCATCGGCACCGGTTCGGAGGTCCAGCTCGCCGTCGAGGCGCGCTCGATCCTCGCGGAGAAGGGCGTCCGCGCCCGCGTGGTCTCGATGCCGTGCCGCGAGTGGTTCGACGAGCAGGAGGCGTCCTATCGCGAGACCGTCATCCCGCCGACCGTGAAGGCCCGGGTCTCGGTCGAGGCCGGCGTGGCCCAGGGCTGGCGCGAGGTCGTCGGTGACCACGGCCGCATCGTCTCGATCGACCACTACGGCGCCTCGGCCGACTTCGCCCGCATCTTCCGCGAGTTCGGCGTCACGGCACAAGCCGTCGCGGACGCCGCGGAGGACAGCATCCGAGTCGCCACCAGCTGACCCCCGACACCAGGAGGAACCACCATGACCGACCGACTCCAGACGCTCAGTAGCGCCGGCGTCTCCATCTGGCTCGACGACCTGTCGCGCGAGCGCATCGAGAGCGGCAACCTGACCGACCTGGTCAAGGACCGCCACGTGGTGGGTGTCACGACCAACCCGACGATCTTCGCCACGGCGCTGGCCGACGGCGAGCGGTACGACGACCAGGTCCGCCGGCTCGCAGCCGAGGGCGCCGACGTGTCGCGGGCAACCTTTGAGCTGACCACCGAGGACGTCCGCAACGCCTGCGACATCATGCGGCCCACCTACGACGAGAACCATAAGGACGGCCGGGTCTCGATCGAGGTCGACCCCTTCCTCGCCCACGACACCGAGGGCACCGTGAAGTCCGCCCAGGACCTGTGGCGGGCCGTCGACCGGCCGAACGTGCTCATCAAGATCCCGGCCACCGACGAGGGTCTGCCCGCGATCCGGCGGGCGACCGCCGAGGGCATCAGCGTCAACGTCACACTGATCTTCAGCCTCGAGCGCTATCGCAAGGTGATGGACGCCTACCTCGCCGGGCTCGAGGACGCCAAGGACGCCGGCATCGACCTGTCCACCATCCACTCGGTCGCGTCGTTCTTCGTCTCCCGCGTCGACACCGAGGTCGACAAGCGTCTCGACGCCATCGGCACCGCCGAGGCCGACGCCCTGCGCGGCGAGGCCGCGGTCGCCAACGCGCGGCTGGCCTACGCGGCCTTCCAGGAGGTCTTCTCCGGCGACCGCTGGCAGACCCTGACGGTCGCGGGCGCCCACGCGCAGCGCCCGCTGTGGGCTTCGACCGGGGTCAAGGATGCGCGCTACCCCGACACGAAGTACGTCACCGACCTCGTCGTGTCCGACACGGTCAACACCATGCCCGAGAAGACACTGGAGGCCTTCGCCGACCACGGCGAGGTCGAGGGCGACGCTGTCACCGGCAAGGCCCAGGAGGCGGAGCAGGTCTTCGCGCGACTCGAGTCCGTGGGCATCGACTTCGACGACGTGCTCGCCGTGCTCGAGAGGGAAGGCGTCGAGAAGTTCGAGAAGTCCTGGCAGGAGCTGGTCGACACCATCAAGGGGCAGCTCGAGAAGGCCGAGCGGTGACGGCCGGCGACCCGGGAGCGCAGCCAGGCACCGCCTGGAACACCGTGGCTGGCGACCCCCTCGACGCAGATGGCGCTCACTACGAGCTGTTCTTCGGATACCGCGACGAGGCTGCCTTCGCCGCGCAGGTCCAACAGCTCGTCGACATGCGCTTCGCGAGCCGGCTGGCCGCCAAGGACCACACCCTGTGGGGCCAGGCTGCGGAGGAGGAGTCGGCCAAGCGGCTCGGTTGGGTCGACCTGTCACACACGTCGGTGCCACTCGTCAAGGCGATCACCGCTCTGCGCGACGAGCTGCACGGCAAGGGCCTGACCAGGGTCGTGCTCTGCGGCATGGGCGGCTCATCCCTGGCGCCTGAGGTCATCTGCGGGGCTGCTGGCGTGGCCCTCGACGTCCTCGACTCCTCCGACCCCGACTTCGTGCGAGCGGCCATCGACAACGACCTGGCCCACACCGTCGTGGTGGTGTCCTCGAAGTCGGGGGGCACCGTCGAGACCGACAGCCAGCGCCGGGCCTACGAGAAGGCCTTCGCCGATGCGGGCATCGACCCACGCGAACGGATCGTCGTGGTCACCGACCCGGGATCACCACTCGACCAGTCCGCCTCCGAGGCCGGCTACCGCATCTTCCGCGCGGATCCGACCGTCGGCGGCCGGTTCTCGGCCCTGACCGCCTTCGGGCTGGTGCCCAGCGGGCTGGCCGGCGCCGACATCGGTGCACTGCTCGCCGAGGCGGAGTCGATCCGTGGCGAGCTCGCGAAGGACTCGGTGGACAACCCCGGACTCCGTCTCGGAGCGCTGATGGGCGTGGCCAACCTGGCCGGGGTCGACAAGCTCGTGCTGTGCAACGCCGAGGCGGCCTACGGCGGCTTCGGTGACTGGGCCGAGCAGCTGATCGCCGAGTCGACGGGCAAGGACGGCAAGGGCGTGCTGCCGGTGATCGTGGAGTCCGCGACCGCCCCCAACTTCTCGCCCAGCTCGGCCGACGAGGTGCTCGGGAGCTTCGGGCCCGGCTGGCTGTTCGACGACGTCCGCACCAAGTCGGGATGGGGCGTGAGCGTCGATGCCTCCCTGGGTGCCCAGATGCTGCTGTGGGAGCACGCCACCGTGGTCTGCGGCGCGATCATCGGCATCAACCCGTTCGACCAACCGGACGTCGAGAGCGCCAAGGCCGCTGCACGCGGACTCCTCGACGGCGGCGGTGCGCAGCCCCAGCCGCGCTTCAGCGACGGGGCGATCACGGTCTACGCCTCCCCCGGCTGGCTCTCCGACGGGGTCAGCAACGTCCACGACGCCATCACCGAGCTGCTGGCGGGGCTCGATCACGCCCATGGCTACGTCGCCGTGCAGGCCTACCTCGACCGGCACCGCGACGCTGCCCTCGCCGACGTACGCGCGACCATCGCTGCCGCCACCGAGCGCCCGGTCACCTTCGGCTGGGGGCCGCGCTTCCTCCACTCCACGGGCCAGTACCACAAGGGCGGACCGTCGACCGGCGTCTACCTGCAGATCACCAGCCACCCCGAGCGCGATCTCGCCGTCCCAGACCGGCCCTTCACCTTCCACGAGTTCCTCATCGCCCAGGCCGTGGGCGACGGGCAGGTGCTGGCCGACAAGGGCCGGCCGGTCCTGCGCCTGCACCTGGACAGCCCGGCGCACCTCGACGCCGTACGCCAGGCGCTCCAGTGACGTCATCTCCGGACGTCGTGGGGTGGACCAACCCGCTGCGCGACGTCGAGGACCGCAGACTGCCTCGGATCGCCGGACCGTGCGGCATGGTGCTGTTCGGGGTGACCGGCGACCTGTCGCGCAAGAAGGTGATGCCGGCGATCTACGACCTGGCCAACCGCGGTCTGCTGCCACCGGGATTCAGCCTGGTCGGCTTCGCGCGACGTGACTGGGCCAACCAGGACTTCGCCAAGATCGTGCACGACTCGGTCAAGCAGCACGCCCGCACCGAGTTCCGCGAGGAGGTCTGGAAGCAGCTGGCCGAGGGCTTCCGGTTCGTGCCGGGCAACTTCGACGACGATGTCGCCTTCGCCAACCTGGCGCGCACCCTCGACGAGCTCGACGTCGTGCGCGGCACCGGCGGCAACCACGCGTTCTACCTCGCCATCCCGCCGGGCTTCTTCGGCATGGTCGTCGACCAGCTCAAGGAGCACGACATGGTCGACAAGCGGCCCGACGCGTGGCGACGGGTGGTCATCGAGAAGCCCTTCGGTCATGACCTGGCGTCAGCCAAGGAGCTGCAGAAGACGCTGTCGGAGGCCTTCCCGACCGACTCGATCTTCCGGATCGACCACTACCTGGGCAAGGAGACCGTCCAGAACATCTTGGCCCTGCGGTTCGCCAACGAGATGTTCGAGCCGATCTGGAACGCCAACTACGTCGACCACGTACAGATCACGATGGCCGAGGACATCGGCATCGGGGGGCGCGCGGGCTACTACGACGGCATCGGTGCTGCCCGCGACGTCATCCAGAACCACCTGCTGCAGCTGCTGGCCCTGGTGGCCATGGAGGAGCCGATCTCCTTCGACGCGCCCAACCTTCGCGCCGAGAAGCTCAAGGTGCTCCAGAGCATCACCTTGCCGCGCCGCCTCGACCTGACGACGGCCCGTGGCCAGTACGCCGAGGGATGGTCTGGCGGCGTGAAGGTGCCGGGCTTCCTCCAGGAGGAGGCCATCAGACCTCGGTCGACCACTGAGACGTACGCCGCCATCAAGCTCAACATCGACAACCGTAGGTGGGCAGGCGTGCCGTTCTACCTGCGCACCGGCAAGCGTCTGGGCCGGCGGGTCACCGAGGTGGCCATCGTCTTCAAGCCGGCCCCACACCTCCCCTTCTCCGCGAACGCCACCGAGGAACTCACCCACAACGCGCTCGTCATCCGGGTGCAGCCCGACGAGGGCATCACCATGCGGTTCGGCGCCAAGGTGCCCGGCACCCAGATGGAGATCCGCGACGTCAACATGGACTTCGCCTACGGCGGCTCGTTCGTCGAGGCCAGCCCGGAGGCCTACGAGCGGCTGATCCTCGACGTGCTCCTGGGCGACCCGCCGTTGTTCCCCCGTCACGAGGAGGTGGAGCAGTCCTGGCGGATCCTCGACCCGATCCTCGACTACTGGCAGCGCAAGGGTCATCGACCCGAGCAGTACGCCTCCGGTGGCTGGGGACCGGAGTCCGCCGATGCGATGCTGCGCCGTGACGGCCGCGTCTGGAGGAGGCCCTGACCATGACCCCACCCCACGAAGCCGTTCCCTCCTCCGCTTCGCTCCCCCACTCACGCCTTCGCAGGGACCCCGGGAAATGATCGAGCTGACCGACACCACCGCCTCGGAGATCTCCTCGGCTTTCATCAAGGACCGGATCAAGGCCGGCAGTCCGGCGATGGGCATGGTGCTCACGCTGATCGTGGTGACCGACGAGGACAACGCCGAGGACGCGATGACCTCGGCGCGGATGGCCGCCCACGAGCACCCCGCCCGCACGCTCGGAGTCATCCTCGGCGATGCCCGCGGCGCCTCCCACGTGCACGCCCAGGTCGGCACGTTGGCGGGCTGGACGGGTGAGACGGCGTTGATCCGGCTCCAGGGCGAGGTGGTCAAGCACGCCGACTCGGTCGTCTTGCCCCTGCTGCTGCCCGACTCCCCCGTCGCCATCTGGTGGGCCTGCGACCCGCCGATGGATCCTGCCGCAGACCCGCTCGGCTCGCTCGCCCAGCGCCGCATCACCGACGCCGCCGACGTCAGGCGCGGCAAGCAGCGGGCCATGCACGCCCTGTGCACGACGTACGCCCCGGGCAACACCGACCTGGCCTGGACCCGGCTGACGCCGTGGCGTGCGCTGCTCGCCTCGAGCCTGGACCAGTACCACACCAGCGTCACCTCGGCGTCGGTGACGGCCGAGAGGATCAGCCCCAGCGCCGAACTGCTGGTCACCTGGCTGACCGACCGGCTCAAGGTAGGCGTGAGCCGGCAGAGCTCGAAGGGTCCGGGGATCACCGAGGTCGTCCTCGAGACCAAGCAGGGGCCGATCCGCATCAGTCGGCTCGACGGCAAGCTGGCCACCATCTCCTCGCCCGGCCAGCCGGATCGACCCATCGCGCTCAAGCGGCTGGAGATCCCGGCCCTGCTGGCCGAGGAGCTGCGACGTCTCGACGAGGACGACGTCTACGCCGCGGTGGCCAAGGCCTTCGCGAAGAAGCGGCTGTCATGACCGATGCGACCGCGGGGCACCCCGCGCCGCCGCGCATCGAGGTCCACGTCGACGCAGCCGACCTCGCCACCGCCGTCGCAGGCGAGCTCATCTCCCGCATCGAGGACGCCCAGGCGCGCGGTGAGGAACCCCAGATCGGGCTGACCGGCGGCACCATCGCCGAGCACGTGCACCGAGAGCTGGCGCGGATGGCACCGGACTCGGAGGTCGACTGGTCGCGGGTGGTGGTGTGGTGGGGCGACGAGCGCTACGTCGCGGCGGCCTCGCCCGAACGCAACGCGGGCCAGGCGCTCGCCGCGTTCGGAGACCGGCTGCCCCTCGATCCCAGCAAGGTCCACCAGGTGCCGTCCACGGACGACGCCGCATCGGTGACCGAGGCCGCCGATCGCTACGCCGCCGACCTGCGCGCCCACGCAGCGGGCTCGTTCGAGGTGTTGATGCTCGGTGTGGGCCCTGACGGCCACGTCGCCTCGCTGTTCCCCGGCTCGGCCCAGCTCGACGTCGACGACCGGGTCACCGTCGCCGTCACCGACTCCCCCAAGCCACCCCCTGAGCGAGTCTCGCTCACGTTCGCTGCTCTGAACCGGAGCCGGTCGGTGTGGTTCCTGGTCAGCGGCGAGCAGAAGGCCTCCGCCGTCGCGCGTGCCCTCGCCGTCGGCGCCGACCTCCACGACGTACCTGCCGCCGGCGTCACGGGAGAGCTGGAGACCATCTGGTTCCTCGACCGGGAGTCGGCTGCCCAGCTGTAGCCCCACCGTCGGTTGAGGAAGGCGCGCTAGCGCCTGTCTCGAAACCCGTCGGTTGAGGAAGGCGCGCTAGCGCCTGTCTCGAAACCAGACGAGCGGATCATCGACCTGTTCCGCGGTTTCCAGACGGGACTTCGTCCGTCCTCAACCAGCGCGAAGTCCAGCGCGCCTGTCTCGAAACCCGTCGGTTGAGGAAGGCGCGCTAGCGCCCGTCACGAAACCAGACGAGCGGATCATCGACCTGTTCCGCGGTTTCGAGACGGGACTTCGTCCCTCCGCAACCAGCGCGAAGTCCAGCGCGCCTGTCTCGAAACCCGTCGGTTGAGGAAGGCGCGCGAGCGCCTGTCTCGAAACCAGACGAGCGGATCATCGACCTGTTCCGCGGTTTCGAGACGGGACTTCGTCCCTCCGCAACCAGCGCGAAGTCCAGCGCGCCTGTCTCGAAACCCGCTGGGCGCCTGATCGCGCTCAGAAGACGATGTCGCCGGCCTTGCGGCGCGAGCGCAGCAGGCTGAGTGCCTCTTCGAGGATGTCCTTGGCCTCGGCGTCGGAGCGACGCTCCTTCACGTAGGCCAGGTGGGTCTTGTAGGGCTCGATCCGCGGCGCCGGAGGCGGGTTGTCGGAGTCGAGCGAGGCGGGAAGCCCGCACTTGGGGCAGTCCCACGAGTCGGGGACCTGCGCCTCGATGGCGAAGGTCACCACCGAACGGTGCCCGTGAGAGCAGAAGTACGTCACGGCCTGACGCGGTGCTGCTTCGCCCCGCTCGGCCTCACCCATGGGACCCGCCCCGACTCGGGACCCACGGATTGCGTTGCCACCACCAGCCACTTCTTGACCCCTTGTCTAGAGCCTTGGTTGTTCAGTTGAGGAGCGTCGTGCCGTTCAGCCTTGGTAGGCCAGGAGCAGCCCGAGGGCCACGATGCAGGCGAACCAGATGATGCCGATCCCGATGGTCATGCGGTCGAGGTTCTTCTCCGCCACCGACGAGCCACCCAGCGAGCTGGAGACGCCGCCGCCGAACATGTCCGACATGCCTCCGCCGCGGCCCTTGTGCAACAGCACCAAGCCGATCAGCAGGAAGCTCGTAAGCATGAGCAGGATGGTGAAGACGAGTGTCACGAGGGGAAAGCCTACGTCACGAGGAGGTGACGGCCCGCAACGGCACCACCGGTCCAGACATCGGACGCCGACGGTGCGACACGACTACGCCAGTCACAAGACCGGCATGTCGTAGAACCGGCAGATCCCGCCGAACTCGTCGGCCTGGAGGCTGGCACCGCCGACCAGGCACCCGTCGACGTCGGCCTTGGCCATGATGCCGCCCACGTTGGCGGCCTTGACCGAACCGCCGTAGAGAACGCGCACGGCGTCCGCCGCGGCGTCGCCGTGCACCTCGCGGACACGTCCGCGGATGGCGGCGCACACCTCCTGCGCGTCGTCGGGAGTGGCGACCTCGCCGGTGCCGATCGCCCACACGGGCTCGTAGGCCACCACCAGACCGCCCACCTGCTCGGCGGAGAACCCCGCCAGCGACCCGTCGAGCTGCGCCAGGGTGTAGGTGACCTGCTGGCCCTCCTGGCGGACCGGAAGTGGCTCGCCGACGCACACGATGGGCGTCATGCCCGCGCCGAGCGCGGCCTTGGCCTTGGCGTTGACCAGCGCATCGGACTCCTGGTGGTACTCGCGCCGCTCGCTGTGGCCGACCACTACATAGCTGCAGCCGAGCTTGGCCAGCATCCCTGCTGAGACCTCGCCGGTGTAGGCGCCCGACTCGTGCGCGGAGACGTCTTGCGCGCCGTACGCGATCGAGAGCTGGTCGCCGTCCACGAGGGTCTGCACGGTCCGGATGTCGGTGAACGGCGGCACGACGACGACCTCGGCCTTGGCGTAGTCGTGCTTCTTGTCGTTGAGCGTCCAGGCCAGCTTCTGGACCAGGACGACTGCCTCCTGGTGGTTGAGGTTCATCTTCCAGTTGCCGGCCATCAGGGGGGTGCGAGACATGGGTCTACCTTTCGAGTACGGCGATCCCCGGGAGCTCCTTGCCCTCCAGGAACTCCAGGCTGGCGCCACCGCCGGTGGAGATGTGGCCGAACGCCGCCTCGTCGAAGCCGAGCTTGCGCACGGCAGCCGCGGAGTCGCCGCCGCCCACGACCGAGAGGCCTGGCACCTTGGTGAGCGCCTCGGCCACCGCCCGGGTGCCCTCGGCGAACGCCGGGGTCTCGAAGACGCCCATCGGCCCGTTCCAGAAGACTGTCTGGGCGTCGGCGAGGGCTGCCGCGAACGCCTTGCCCGACTCGGGCCCGATGTCGAGCCCGAGGCCGTCGGCGGGGATCTCGTCGGCGGGTACGACGCGGGGCTCGGGTTCGCGGTCACCGGAGGGGAACTCCGAGTCGACCACGATGTCGGTCGGCAGGAGGATCTCCACGCCCGACTCCTCGGCACGCGCGAGGTAGGAGCGGACCCTGTCGAGCTGGTCCTCCTCGAGCAGGCTCTTGCCGACCTCGTGGCCCTGGGCCTTGAGGAAGGTGAACACCATGCCGCCGCCGATGAGCAGCTTGTCGGCCTTGCCGAGCAGGTTGTCGATGACGCCCAGCTTGTCGGAGACCTTCGACCCGCCGAGCACCACGACGTAGGGACGGGCCGGATCGACGGTCAGCCTGCGCAGCACGTCGATCTCCGCGGCCACCAGACCGCCCATCGCCGAGGGCAGCCGCAGCGCGACGTCGTAGACCGACGCCTGCTTGCGGTGCACGACGCCGAAGCCGTCGGAGACGAAGGCGTCAGCCAGGTTGGCGAGCTGCGCGGCGAACGCCGAGCGCGACTCGTCGTCCTTGCTGGTCTCGCCCGCGTTGAACCGGACGTTCTCCAGCACCACGACCTGACCGTCCTCGAGCGCGGCCACCGTCGCCTGGGCGCTCTCCCCCACCGTGTCGGTGGCGAAGGCCACGTCCTGGCCGAGGAGCTCACCGAGGCGCGCGGCCACCGGGCGCAGGGAGTACTTCGGGTCGGGCTCGCCCTTGGGTCGCCCGAGGTGCGCGGTCACGATGACGCGCGCCCCCCGGTCCGCGAGCGCCTTGATCGTGGGCACGCTCGCCTTGATCCGGCCCTCGTCGGTGATGGTGTCGCCGTCGAGGGGGACGTTGAGATCCGATCGGACCAGGACCCGCTTGCCCCGGACCTCGCCCAGGGAGTCGATGCCTGCTGAGTGACCGGGCACCGTCAGAGGGTTTCGCCGACGTAGGTGATCAGGTCCGCGAGCCGGTTGGAGTAGCCCCACTCGTTGTCGTACCAGCCGACGACCTTGACCTGGTTGCCGATCACCTTGGTCAGCGGCGAGTCGAAGATGCACGACGCGGGGTCGGTGACGATGTCGGAGGACACGATCGGGTCGGTGGAGTACTTGAGGTAACGGCCGTCGGCGACCTTCTCGACCGCCGCGTTGACCTCGTCGACCGAGGTCTCGCGACCGGCCTCGAAGGTCAGGTCGGTGGCGGAGCCGGTCGGCACGGGCACGCGCAGGGCGTAGCCGTCGAGCTTGCCCTTGAGCTCCGGCAGCACCAGGCCGATGGCCTTCGCAGCACCGGTCGAGGTCGGCACGATGTTGAGGGCGGCAGCGCGGGCGCGACGCAGGTCCTTGTGGATGTTGTCCTGGAGGTTCTGGTCGGCGGTGTAGGCGTGGATGGTGGTCATCAGGCCCTTGACGATGCCGAACTCGTCGTTGAGCGCCTTCGCCATCGGTGCCAGGCAGTTGGTCGTGCACGACGCATTGGAGATGACGGTGTGCTTGTCGGCGTCGTAGAGCTCATGGTTGACGCCCATCACGATCGTGATGTCCTCGTTGGAGGCGGGCGCAGAGATGATGACCTTCTTGGCGCCGGCATCGACGTGCGCGTGCGCCTTGGTGGCGTCGGTGAAGAAGCCCGTGGACTCGACGACCACGTCCGCACCGATGTCGCCCCACTTGAGCTGGCTGGGGTCGCGCTCGGCGAAGGCCGCGATCTCCCGGTCACCGACCTTGATCGCAGTCTCGGTCGAGCTCACGTCGGCGTCGAGACGGCCCAGGATGGTGTCGTACTTGAGCAGGTGGGCCAGCACCTTGTTGTCGGTGAGGTCGTTGACCCCGACGATCTCGATGTCAGCCCCCGACGCACGGACCGCGCGGAAGAAGTTGCGGCCGATGCGGCCGAATCCGTTGATGCCGACGCGAACAGTCACAGCAGTGCTCCTCGTGGTGGATTTTTAACGATCAACAACCTAGCGAAACCCGTACGGCACATCGAGGGCGTCCGACGTACGTCCCGGCACCCGGACTCCGGCTCAGCCTTCCTCGGCGAGCATCTCAGGCGTGAGGGACGACTCGGTGTCGGGGATGCCCAGCTCCTCGGCGCGCTTGTCGGCCATCGCCAGGAGGCGACGGATACGGCCGGCGATCGCGTCCTTGGTCAGCACCGGGTCGTGCAGCTGACCGAGCTCCTCGAGCGAGGCCTGCTTGTGCTTGAGGCGGAGGTCGCCGGCCAGGCGCAGATGGTCGGGTACTTCCTCGGCGAGGATCTCCAGGGCCCGCTCGACCCGGGCTCCGGCGGCGACGGCAGCGCGAGCCGAGCGACGCAGGTTGGCGTCGTCGAAGTTGGCCAGCCGGTTGGCGGTCGCCCGCACCTCTCGGCGCATCCGGCGCTCTTCCCAGGCCATCAGCGACTCGTGGGCACCCAACCGCGTCAGCAGCTCGCCGATCGCATCGCCGTCGCGGATGACCACCCGGTCGACACCGCGTACTTCGCGGGCCTTGGCCTGGATGCCGAGCCGCCGTGCGACTCCCACCAGGGCCAGCGCGGCCTCCGGGCCCGGGCAGGTGACCTCCAGAGATGACGAGCGGCCGGGCTCGGTCAGCGAGCCATGGGCGAGGAACGCCCCTCGCCACGCAGCCACCGAGTCGCAGCCTCCACCGGAGACGACCGCCGGTGGCAAGCCGCGTACGGGCCGGCCACGCTGGTCGAGGAGACCGGTCTGGCGCGCCAAGGCCTCACCGTCCTTGACCACCCGGACCAGGTAGCGAGAGCCCTTGCGGATGCCGTTGCCCTGCACCATCGCGAACTCGGCCTGGTGCCCGTAGACCTCGGCGATGTCCTTGCGCAGCCGTCGCGCAGCAGCCCCGGTGTCGAGCTCGGCCTCGACCACGATCTTCCCGGCGACGATGTGAAGACCACCCGCGAACCTCAGCATGGTGGCCACCTCGGCCTTCCGGCAGCAGGTCTTGGTGATCTGGGTGTTGGCCAGCTCGGCCTTCACCTGTGCCGTCATCGCCATGCGGCGAATCCTGCCACGCGCGTCAATCACCCTTGCGGGCCACGGGGATGGATGCCCGGATGTTCAGGGGGGCCCATGACCACGGAGTAGGCGGCGGCGAGCTTGGAGGGATCGTGGCGAGGGGCGCCGTCGTCGGCGGCGACGTCGGCGACCACGAGGCGGGCACCGGCACTCTCCACGGCCGCGCGGAGGACGTCATGGTCTCGAACGCTGCGTACGTCGGCGAGCACGGTGTGGATCTGCAGCTCGGGCGCATGCTCGAGCAGGGCAGCGAGGTGGTCGGCCTGGTCGAACCCAGGAGTCTCACCGTCTTGCGGTGCCAGGTTGAGCACCACGACCACCCGCGCCCTCGTCTCGACCAGGGCCCGGCACAGCTCGGGCACCAACAGGTGCGCGATGACCGAGGTGAACCACGAACCAGGGCCGAGCACCACCCAGTCGGCGTCGCGAACGGCGGCCACCGCCTCGACGCAGGGGGTGGGGTCGGGTGGGTCGAGGGCCACCGACAGGATCTGCCCGCCACTGGTCGCCACGGCCACCTGCCCGCGCACGGTGGTCACGTCGTCGGGACGGTCGGGCTCCGCGCCTTTGACCTGCGCCGTCATCACCAGCGGCGTCAGAGCCATGGGCAGCACGCGACCAGCGGCGCCGAGCAGTCGACCCACCCAGTCGAGCGCCGCGACGTGGTCCCCGAGCTGCTCCCACAGCGAGACGATCAGCAGGTTGCCCGTGACGTGACCGCGCATGTCGCCCTGGCCGGCGAACCTGTGCTGCAGCACCTGGGCCCAGGTCTGTCCCCACTCGTCGTCGCCGCACAAGGCCGCCAGGGCCATCCGCAGGTCCCCGGGCGGCAGCACCCCGAACTCCTCACGCAAGCGGCCGGACGAGCCTCCGTCGTCGGCGACGGTCACCACAGCCGTCAGGTCGTCGACGACGTGGCGCAGCGCCGACAGGGACGCATGCAAGCCGTGGCCACCCCCGAGCGCGACGACAGCCGCGGTAGTCACTCCTGGGTCACTCCCGCCCGAGATCGCGATGGATGGTGGCCACGTCGTAGCCCACGTCGGCCAGCCGACGCGAGATCTCCTGGGCCATCGACACGCTGCGGTGCTTCCCGCCCGTGCAGCCGATGGCCACCGTCATGAAGCGCTTTCCCTCTGCCAGGTAGCCCAGTGCGACGCCTTCGAGCACCGGCAGGTAGGCGGCCAGGAACTGCACCGCACCCGGCTGGCTCTTGACGTAGTCGGCGACGTCAGGGTCCAGGCCGCTCTTGGGACGCAGCTTGGGCTGCCAGTAGGGGTTGGGCAGGAACCTCATGTCGGCGACGTAGTCGGCATCGATCGGGATGCCGTACTTGAAGCCGAAGCTGATCACGTTGATCTGGAGCCGGGTGGCGTCGGGGTCGCCGAAGGACTCGCGGATGCGCGAGGTGAGCTGGTGCACGTTGAGGTTGGAGGTGTCGATCACCAGGTCGGCGTCGCTGCGCAACTCGGCGAGCACGGCGCGTTCGCGGACGAGCCCGTCGAGCAGCCGACCCGTGCCCTGGAGCGGATGAGGTCGCCGGGCGGCCTCCTGCCGGCGTACGAGCACGTCGTCGTTGGCGTCGAGGAACAACAACGTGGTGTGCCGGCCCGTCGCGCCTTGGGCCAGGTTGGCGTGCAGGGACTCGAAGAACGAGCCGGAGCGTACGTCGACCACGACGGCGATCGGCTGCTCGGTGCCCCGCGACTCGTCGACCAGCCCCACGACCTGGCGCAGCAGCCCCGGCGGCAGGTTGTCGATGACGTAGAAGCCGAGGTCCTCCAGCTCCTTGGCCGCGGTGCTGCGGCCGGCCCCGGTCATGCCGGTGACGACGACCAGCTCGCCGGCCAGGCCGTCGAGCTGACCCTCGAGACGGGCCTCCTCGGTCGGCACGGCTAGCCCTCGTCGATCTCGCCGGTGGCGGTGTTCACGGAGACAGTCTTGCGGCTGGGCTGGTCGACCGCGGCCTTTATCGCCAGTGCGGTGCGTCGGCCGATGCCCGGCACGCAGGCGATGTCCTCGACCGTGGCCGCGCGGAGCTTGCGCAGCGAGCCGAAGTGCTTGAGGAGAGTCTTGCGCCGGACCTCGCCCAGTCCGGGCACGTCGTCGAGGAGGCTCTCGACCATCGTCTTGCTGCGCCGGGAGCGGTGGTGGGTGATCGCGAATCGATGGGCCTCGTCGCGCACCCGTTGGAGCAGGTAGAGCGCCTCGCTCGAGCGGTTGAGGATCACCGGATCCTCGACGCCCGGCAGCCAGACCTCCTCGAGCCGCTTGGCCAGCCCGCACACCGGGATGTCGTCGATGCCCAGCTCGTCGAGCGCGCGCTGCGCGGCGGCGACCTGGGGTGGACCGCCGTCGACGACCACCAGCCCCGGGGCATAGGCGAACTTGCGCGGCCGGCCGGTCTCGGGGTCGACCAGCATCGGCCCGCTCTCGGTCACCACCTCCGTGGACCTGGCCTGCTCGTCGAGCAGCCGCCGGAACCTTCGCGTGATGACCTGGTGCATGTGAGCCACGTCGTTCTGCCCGACCTCTCCCCCATCGCCCTTGATCACGAAGCGGCGGTACTCGCTCTTGCGCGCGAGGCCGTCCTCGAAGACCACCATGGAGGCGACGACCTCGGTACCCTGGAGGTTGGAGATGTCGTAGCACTCGATGCGCAGCGGGGCCTCGTCGAGCCCCAGGGCCACCTGAATCTCCTCGAGCGCCTGGTTGCGGGCAGTGAGATCGGAGGCCCGCTTGGTCTTGTGCATCACCAGGGCCTGGCCGGCGTTGCGGGCGACCGTCTCCTGGAGACTGCGCTTGTCCCCGCGCTGGGGGACGCGGATGCGCACCCTGCTGCCGCGGATGTCGCCGAGGAGCGCCTCGATGGTCTCGGGGTCGGGCGGCAGGTGGGGCACCAGGATCTCGCGCGGGATGTCGTCGCCGTCGGCCCCGGCGTAGAGCTGGAGCAAGAAGTCCTCGACGAGCTCGGCGGTGCCGCCTTCCTCGACGCGGTCGGCGACCCAGCCCCGCTGACCGCGGATCCGCCCGCCGCGGACGTAGAAGATCTGAACCGCGACCTCGAGGGGGTCCTCGGCGAGCGCGACCACGTCGGCGCTGGTCCCGTCGCCGAAGACGACCGCCTGCTTCTCCAGGGCCTTCTCCATGGCGCCGAGGTCGTCGCGCAACCGAGCGGCCTTCTCGAAGTCGAGCGCGTCGGACGCGGCGTACATCTCGGTGCGCACGCGCTTGATGAACGCGCCGGTGTTGCCGCCGATGAAGTCGCAGAAGTCCTCGACGATCGCCCGGTGCTCCTCAGGGCTGATGTTGCCCACGCAGGGTGCGGAGCACTTGTCGATGTAGCCGAGCAGGCAGGGCCGCCCGATCTGGCCCGATCGCTTGAACACGCCGTTGCTGCACGAACGCATCGGGAAGACCCGCAACAGCTGGTCGACCGTCTCGCGGATCGCCCAGGCGTGGCTGTAGGGGCCGAAGTACTTCGTGCCCTTGCGCTTGGCTCCTCGGCCCACCATCACCCGCGGGAAGTCCTCACCGACCGTGACGGCCAGCCACGGGTAGGACTTGTCATCGCGGTACTTGACGTTGAAGCGGGGGTCGAACTCCTTGATCCAGGAGTATTCCAGCTGGAGCGCCTCGACCTCGGTCTTGACGACCGTCCACTCCACGCTGGCGCCACTCGCCACCATGGCGGCCGTGCGCTGGTGCAGGTTGATGGGGTCTTGGAAGTAGGACGAGAGACGGGCCCGCAGGTTCTTGGCCTTGCCGACGTAGATCACGCGGCCCTTGGCGTCGCGGAACCGGTAGACACCCGGCTGGGTAGGGATAGACCCCGGCTCGGGTCGATAGCCCGGGCGGTCAGCGGCGCGCTGGACCTGGAACCGGGCCTTCGGGATGGGCACTCCTCAACCCTACGGTCGGCCACCGACGTCCGGCCCGGCCGCCGTCAGCCCAGGGTGATCGCGTCTCCGTCGACGGAGAAGTCCTCGGCGGCCAGGGGCTGGGTTGCGGGCCCGTTGACCACGGAGCCGTCCTTGATCGAGAACGCGCTGCCGTGGCAGTCGCAGTGGATGCTGCCGTCGGACACCGAGCTGACGATGCAGCCCTGGTGGGTGCACACGGCCGTGAAGCACTTGAAGTCGCCCTCGGTCGGCTGGGTGATCACCACCTGGGCGTCGGGGTAGATGGTGCCGCCGCCCACCTCGATGTCGGAGGTCTGGGCGAAGGCGTCGGTGTTGCCGCCGGGCGTCCTGCTCGTCGACCCGCCCGGCGTGTTGGGGTCGGTGGCCACCTGAGTGCCGCCGTCGCCGCTGCAGGCGGCCAGGGCGGGGAGGGCGAGGCCGGCGGTCACGGCGCCGGCGAGCGTGCGCCGGCGCAGCAGGGGGTGATGATCAGGGGCGGTCATGGCGCAGGGAGTCCTTCGTCGGAGGGCCGGATACCCGAGGCGGGGCACTAGTCAAGACACAGCCAACGTACGGGGGCGCGCGGGTCGGCCCCAGTGTCCGGTGGTACTAGCGCCGAACTCACAGGTGATCCACAGGCTTCAGCGGATACGACGGAGCACGAGGGCCGACGGATGATTCGTGATGGGGCCGTAGGCCCTCAGGCGGACTTCTTCGCCGAGGCGCGCTTGGCCGCTGTCTTCTTGACCGGTGCCTTCTTGGTGGTGACCTTGGCGGCGACGGCCTTCTTGGCCGGCGCCCGCTTGGCGACCCGGGGTTGACGGGCCTCGCGGCCCTCGAGCAGGGGTCGCAGGAACGCGCCGGTGTAGGAGTTCGCGTTGGCCGCGACATCCTCGGGCGTGCCCTCGGCGATCACGATGCCGCCGCGGGAGCCGCCCTCCGGGCCCATGTCAACGATCCAGTCGGAGGTCTTGATGACGTCGAGGTTGTGCTCGATGACCAGCACGGAGTTGCCCTGGTCGACGAGCCGGCCGAGCACCAGCAGCAGCTTGCGGATGTCCTCGAAGTGCAGACCCGTCGTCGGCTCGTCGAGGACGTAGACCGTGCGGCCGGTCGACCGCTTCTGCAGCTCGGAGGACAGCTTGACGCGCTGGGCCTCGCCCCCGGACAGCGTGGTGGCCGGCTGGCCGAGGCGGACATAGCCGAGGCCGACCTCGACGAGTGTCTTCATGTGCCTGGCGATGGCGGGGATCGCGGCGAAGAACTCGACGGCCTCCTCGATCGGCATGTCGAGGATCTCGGCGATCGTCTTGCCCTTGTAGTGGACCTCGAGGGTCTCGCGGTTGTAGCGAGCGCCGTGGCACACCTCGCACGGGACGTAGACGTCGGGCAGGAAGTTCATCTCGATCTTGATCGTGCCGTCTCCGGAGCAGGCCTCGCAGCGGCCACCCTTGACGTTGAAGGAGAACCGGCCCTGCTGGTAGCCGCGCATCTTGGCCTCGGGCGTCGAGGCGAACAGCTTGCGCACGTGGTCGAAGACCCCGGTGTAGGTCGCCGGGTTGGACCGCGGCGTGCGGCCGATCGGCGACTGGTCGACGTGGATCACCTTGTCGACGTGCTCGACGCCGGTGATCGTCTGGTGCCGCCCGGGGACGGCCCGGGAGTTGTAGATCTGCTTGGCCAGCGAGGTGTAGAGGATGTCGTTGACCAGTGAGGACTTGCCGGAGCCGGACACCCCGGTCACCGACACGAACACGCCGAGCGGGAACGACACGTCGATGTTGCGCAGGTTGTTGGCCTTGGCGCCCTTGACGACGAGCTCACGGCCGGGCGTGCGGGGTCGGCGCACGGCCGGGACGGGGATCTCGCGGCGACCGGAGAGGTAGTGGCCGGTCAGCGAGTCGGCGTGGTCGAGAAGGCCCTGGACCGAGCCCGAGTGCACGACCTGGCCGCCGTGCTCGCCGGCGCCCGGGCCGATGTCGACGACCCAGTCGGCGTGGCGGATCGTGTCCTCGTCGTGCTCGACCACGATCAGGGTGTTGCCGAGGTCCTTGAGCCGGACCAGGGTCTCGATGAGGCGCTGGTTGTCGCGCTGGTGCAGCCCGATGGACGGCTCGTCGAGGACGTAGAGGACGCCGACGAGACCGGCGCCAATCTGGGTGGCCAGTCGGATCCGCTGGGCCTCACCGCCCGACAGCGAGCCCGAGGGTCGGTCGAGGGAGAGGTAGTCGAGACCGACGTCGAGCAGGAAGTTGAGCCGCTCGAGGATCTCCTTGAGCACCCGCTCGCCGATCTGGCGCTCTCGGGCGGACAGCTCGATGGTGCGCAGGTAGTCGGCGCAGTCGCTGATCGGCAGGGCGCAGACCTCGGCGATGTTCTTGCCGCCGCTCTGCTTGTCACCGAGGGTGACCGCGACCGAGACCGGCTTGAGGCGGGTGCCCTCGCAGACCGGGCACGGCACCTCGCGCATGAAGCCTTCGAAGCGGTCGCGGCTCACGTCGGACTCGGCCTCGCGGTGGCGGCGCTCGATGTAGCGCTGGACGCCCTCGAACTCGGCGTAGTAGGCCCGCTCACGGCCGTAGCGGTTGCGGGAGACCACGTGCACCTTGGTCGGGTGGCCGAACAGCAGGGACTTCTGCCCCTTGGCCGAGATGTCCTCCCACGGCGTGTTGAGGTCGAAGCCGAGCTCCTTGCCGAGGGCGTCCATCAGCTTGAGGAAGTAGTCGGCGACGTGGGCCTGGCTCCACGGTTGGATCGCGCCCTCCCCCAGGGTCGCCTGCGGGTCGGGCACGACCAGCTCGGGGTCGACTTCCATGCGGGTGCCCAGACCGTGGCACTCGGGACAGGCGCCGAACGGCGAGTTGAACGAGAACGACCGAGGCTCGAGCTCGTCGGTGTCGATCGGGTGGTCGTTGGGGCACGACATCTTCTCGGAGAACTTCTGCTCTCGCCCCGGGTCCTTGGGGTCGAGGTCGACGAAGTCGAAGACCACCAGCCCCGCCGCCAGGTTGAGCGCCGTCTCGACGGAGTCGGTGAGCCGGCGCTTGGAGGACGGCTTGACCGCCAGCCTGTCGATCACCACCTCGATCGTGTGCTTGCGCTGCTTGTCGAGGGTCGGTGGGCTGTCGAGTGAGTAGGTGTCGCCGTCGACCCTGGCTCGCGAGAACCCCTGGGTCTGCAGCTGCCGGAACAGCTCGACGTATTCGCCCTTGCGGCCCCGGATCACCGGCGCCAGCACCTGGAAGCGCGCGCCCTCCTGCATCGCGAGCACCCGGTCGACGATCTGCTGAGGGGTCTGGCGCTCGATGGGCGAGCCACAGGTCGGGCAGTGGGGTCGGCCGGCGCGGGCGTAGAGCAGGCGGAGGTAGTCGTAGACCTCGGTGATGGTGCCGACCGTGGAGCGGGGGTTCTTGGAGGTGGACTTCTGGTCGATCGACACCGCTGGGGAGAGGCCCTCGATGAAGTCGACGTCGGGCTTGTCCATCTGACCCAGGAACTGGCGCGCGTAGGCAGACAACGACTCGACGTAACGCCGCTGGCCCTCGGCGAAGATCGTGTCGAAGGCCAGGGACGACTTGCCCGATCCCGAGAGACCCGTGAACACGATCAGCGAGTCACGCGGGAGATCGAGGGAGACGTCCTTGAGGTTGTGCTCGCGAGCGCCTCTGATGATGAGCTGATCTGCCACGTGCGCCACCCTATGACGGGGCTCCGACAGTCCTCCGATCGTTCACCCTTCGGGGCAGGATAGGCGCATGGACGACCTCGATCCGCAGGCCCAGTTCGCGCTCCTCGCCGAGGCCACCCAGCGGCTGGTCCGCACCGTGGACTCGCTCGACGACGACGACCTCGACGGGCCCAGCGGGCTCCCCGACTGGTCCCGCGCCCACGTCGTCGCCCACCTGGCCCTCAATGCCGAGGCCATGACGGGAGTGCTGCGCGGACGGATCGCGGGAGAGCCCACCACGATGTACGTCTCCGACGAGCGCCGTGCCGCCGACATCGAGGAGCTCGCGGTCGCCGAGCGAGCAGAGCTTCGCGAGCGCTTCCTGGCCGGCACCACGCTGGTCCCTGATGCCGTGGACAGGCTGCCCGACGAGTTCTGGACCGAGACGTTCGAGCGCACACCGGGGGGCCGGAGGATCCGGTTCGCGGCAATCCCCGGCATGCGGCTGCGCGAGGTCGAGATCCACCACGTCGACCTGGACGCGGGCTTCTCGCCCACGGGCTGGTCCGACGCCTTCGCGGCCCACCTCATCGACGCCATGGTCAAGCGCGCCCCGTCGCACGAGTCGTTCCGCGTCCTGGCCACCGACCTGGCCACGACGTGGGTCATCGGCGACGACCCCGACGAGACCGGCACCGCGGTCTCGGGCCCCGCCGGGGACCTGGCTTGGTGGCTCACGGGCCGTCCGCCCGCCGACTCGCTGACCTCGACTACCGGCGCGCTCCCTCCCGTGAAAGCGTGGTGAGCATGCCCTACACCGGAGAAGTCGCCCCTGGCGGTCCCGCAGACTCCCGCGAAGCCGGAGACCTGGTCATCACCAAGGTCGCGGTCGACCCCGAGACGTCCAACAACTGCTACCTGCTGCGCTGCCGGTCCACCGGCGACCAGGTGCTGATCGACGCTGCGGACGAGCCCGAGACCCTGCTCGCCCTGATCGGCGACGCGGGCCTGACCCATGTCGTCACCACCCACCAGCACTGGGACCACCACCGGGCCCTGCCGGCTGTCGTCGCGGCGACGGGAGCAGAGGTCGTCGCCGGCGAGCCCGACGCGGAGGCGATCACCGAGCAGACCGGCGTACCCGTCACCATCAGCGTCGGCGATGGCGACACGATCCCTGTCGGCTCGTGCTCGCTGAGGGTCATCCGCCTCACGGGTCACACGCCGGGGTCGATCGCCCTGGTCTACGACGACGGCTCCGGCCAGCCCCACCTGTTCACCGGCGACTCGCTCTTCCCCGGTGGCGTCGGCAACACCCGCGGCAACGCCGACAACTTCCGCACCCTCATCGACGACGTCGAGAGCAAGCTCTTCGGCACGCTGCCCGACGAGACCTGGTTCTACCCCGGCCACGGCAACGACTCCACGCTCGGCGCGGAGCGCGGTTCGGTCGCCGAGTGGCGCGAGCGAGGCTGGTAGTCGCTCGGTCGCTCGCCTTCGTGTGCCGAGCAGATGCTGACGTCAAATGTGTCATCATCAGCACATGCGTATGCACATAGAGCTCGACGACACGTTGGTGGAGGAGCTCGACGCTGTCACCGGGCCTCGCGGCCGCAGCGCGTTCGTCCGGGTGGCCATCGAGCGTGCTCTGGAGCAGGAGAAGCGATGGCGGGCATTGGACGAGGCTGCCGGTGCTCTGGCGGAGTCGGAACATGACTGGGACGGCGACACGGCGGGCTGGGTGCGTGGACAGCGCCGGGGTGACCGGCGCCGGGCGGGCTGACGGTTGCTGGCAGTCCTGGACTCAACTGTCCTGATCGACTTCCTGCGCGGGCGACCAGCCGTGACGCGTGTGGCCACGCTGCGGCTCCAGGGAGACGTTGCGGCCACGACGGCGATCAACATCGAGGAGATCGTGCGGGGGCTCCGACCCCGTGAGCAGCGGGCCGTCGACGCACTCGTCGCCGGACTCGTGGTGCTGCCGATCGACGAGGCGGCGGCCAGGACAGCCGGAGGCTGGCGACGCGAGTTCGCCGCCAAGGGCAAGACCCTGTGGCAGGCCGACTGCCTCATTGCCGCGGCCGCCGAACGACATGGAGCGCGGCTGTGCACCGGCAACCCGAAGGACTTCCCCATGGTCGACGTCGACCACTGGCCAGTGGGAGCGTGAGCGCATGAGCCCCGACGTCGAGGTCGTCACCCTCCAGCCGCAACCAGCCGTCGCCGTGCGCGTCGTGGTGCCCATGGACCAGCTGGACGTGGGAGAGACCTTCGGGGCGGCCATGGGGCGCCTCTTCCCGTACCTCGACGAGCAGGGCCTGTCCCCCGCCGCAGCGCCCTACGCGAGGTACGCCGAGTTCGGACCCGAGCGTGCCGACGTCGAGGTCGGCGTCCCGATCAGGTCGACTCCCGACGGCATGGCGCCGCTGCAGCCCGACGACGAGCTCGGCGCGACCGAACTCCCGGGCGGCGAGGCCGCGTCGTACCTCCACGTCGGCCCCTACCCCGAGCTCGGGAACGCCTACCAAGCCATCGAGACGTGGCTACAGGCCAACGGCCGCTCCCCTGCCGGCGCCCCATGGGAGACCTACGAGGTCGCACCCGACCAGGTCGACAACGACCCACAGCGTTTGGAGACGCGGGTCACGTGGCCCCTCTCGTGAGCACTCACTGGTCGTAGGCCAGCCGCAGCTCTCCGTAGACCAGTTCCCCGAGGCGACGCCGGAAGTACGACGCCTGCTCAGGCTGCGGCTCCTCGGCCCCGGTCATCACGACCTCGACCCGAGTGCCCATCCCATGGGGTCTGAGAGTGAACTCGACAAGGTCGTCGGGACGGTCCGGCCACAGCGAGGACCACACCAGCGTGATGGGCCTGTCCCCGGACACCAGGCACGGCGCGACCTCACCCGGGTAGAGCCGCACCCAGGCCCGCACGCCCGTACGACGCCGCTCGGCGAGGTCGTCCCACACCACGTGGGGCCGCGGGGGCAGGTTGCCCTTGCGGGCGGCGTACTCGACCATGGCTCGGGATCCTAGGCAGCACCGCGGGTTTCGAGACGGGACTTCGACCCTCCTCAACCAGCGGAACAGCCCGACATACTGTCCTCCGTGCGCCCCCCGAGCGAGTTCGAGACCAGGGTCGAACGCTGGCGTCACGACCTGGTCGGCTCCTTGGAACGGCTGTACGACGACCCCGTCGATGTCGCCCAGCGCCTGCTCGCCATCGCGCGAAACGCCTACGACGCCAGGCCCGACGAGCTCCACGACCTCGACCAGCGACGGCTCGACGAGCCGGACTGGTTCCAGCGCAGCAGCGCACTCGGCTACGCGGCGTACGTCGACCGCTTCGGCGCAACCTTGAAGGGTGTTGCCGAGCATCTCGACCACCTCAGCGGGCTCGGGGTCACCTACCTGCACCTGATGCCACTGCTCACACCCCGGCCCGCGCCCAACGACGGCGGGTACGCCGTCGCCGACTACACGACGGTGCGCGAGGACCTCGGCAGCAACGAGGACCTGCGTGACCTCGCCGCTGCGTTGAGGGAGCGCGGCATCAGCCTCTGCATCGACCTGGTGCTCAACCACACCGCCCGCGAGCACGCGTGGGCGGCCGCCGCCCGCGCCGGCGACGCGGAGAAGCGCGACTACTACCTCGTCTACCCCGACCGGCACCTGCCCGACCAGTACGAACAGTCGCTGCCCGAGGTCTTCCCCGACTTCGCCCCCGGCAACTTCACCTGGGACGACGAGCTCGAGGCCTGGGTCTGGACGACCTTCAACGACTACCAGTGGGACCTCAACTGGGCGAACCCGTCGGTGCTCTGCGAGTTCGCGGAGATCCTGCTGGGCTGGGCCAACGCCGGCATCGAGGTGTTCCGGCTCGACGCGATCGCCTTCCTCTGGAAGCGGATGGGGACCAACTGCCAGAACCAGCCCGAGGTCCACCACCTCACCCAGGCCCTGCGCACGGTCGCCCGGATCGCCGCACCTGCAGTGCTGTTCAAGGCAGAGGCGATCGTCGGCCCGGCCGACCTCGCGGCCTACCTCGGCACAGGAGCCCACGCCGGCAAGGTCTGCGACCTCGCCTACCACAACAGCCTGATGGTGCAGGTCTGGTCGATGCTCGCCTCCGGGGAGGTGGGGCTCGCCGCGCTGGCACTGCAGAACCTCCCGCAGCCACCCCCGACGACGTCGTGGATCACCTACCTGCGCTGCCACGACGACATCGGCTGGGCCATCGACGACACCGACGCGTGGCGGGCCGGCCTCAACGGGC
The DNA here is from genome assembly GCF_015352445.1 of Nocardioides agariphilus. GTDB lineage: Bacteria > Actinomycetota > Actinomycetes > Propionibacteriales > Nocardioidaceae > Nocardioides > Nocardioides agariphilus. The sequence continues at coordinate 10,452 of NZ_JADKPO010000010.1, read as the reverse complement.
ACGCCCACCGGCGCTTCCTGGCCGACTGGTACGCCGGCTCGTTCCCGGGCTCGTGGGCGCGGGGGCTGGTGTTCCAGGAGAACCACCAGACAGGGGACCGACGGATCAGCGGCTCTCTCGCGTCACTCGCCGGCCGCCAGGCCGACGACCCGGCGGCCACCGCACGGATCCTGCTCGCGCACTCGGTGATCTTGAGCTTCGGCGGCCTTCCCGTCATCTGGATGGGCGACGAGGTCGGCCTCCTCAACGACCTGGGCTGGGCCGACGACCCAGCTCACGCGGCCGACAACCGCTGGGCACACCGGCCGCGGATGCCGTGGCCGGTGCCCGAGGACACCGACGGCATCCGCGAGGGACTCGACCACCTCCTGCACGTGCGCGCCTCGCTCCCCCACCTCCACGCGGCCTCGCCCACCGAGGTCTGGGACCCCCGCGACCCCGGTGTCCTGCTCGTCGTACGCCGGTCTCCGCACGGTCCGCTCCTGGCCGCCGCCAACATGACCGACCGGGCTGCCCACGTGCCCAGCGAGGTCTTCTACTGGCTCGGGATGGCCGGTGGCGAGCTCGTCGACCACCTCACCGGCGACCGGCCGCGGTTCGACGGCGACTCGATCGCGCTGGGGCCCTATGCCGCGGCGTGGCTGACCGCCGAGCACGGGAACACGTGAGCCGCATCTCTATCCTGGGCGCGTGGCCAGCTCGGTGATCCCGCTGATCTTCGTCCTGTTCGTCGTGGTGATCGTCGGAGCGGTCGTCTTCGGCTACTTCCAGGCCAAGAAGCGCCGCGAGGGCATGGCCGCCTTCGCCGCGAGCCGCGGGTGGACCTATGCCGAGAGCGACGACTCGCTGCTCGACAGGTTCGAGGGCGAGCCCTTCGGCGTCGGCCAGGACCGCGAGGCCGTCAACGTCATCCGAGGCTCGGCACACGACCGGCCGATGGTGGCCTTCGACTACAGCTACGTCACCACCAGCACCTCGACCGATGCCAACGGCCACAGCCATACCGAGCGCCACACCCACCCGTTCTCCGTGGTCGTGGTGAACATCGGCGTCGTGATGCCGGCTCTCTCGGTAGCACCGGAGGGGATGATCTCGAGACTCATCGGCCGGCTCACCAACAGCGACATCGAGCTGGAGTCCGAAGAGTTCAACCGGGCCTTCCGGGTCACCTGCCCCAACCGCCGCTTCGCCTCCGACGTGCTGCACCCACGGATGATGCAGCTGCTGCTCCAGTGGCCCGAGCTGGCCTGGCGCTTCGACGCCGACTCGCTGCTCGCCGTACGCCCCGGCAGCCACGACGTCCAGGAGATCGACGCCAAGCTGGCAGCCCTCGACACCATCCTCGACAACGTGCCCGACTTCGTGTGGCAGGAGGTGCGCGGCCAGTGAGTCCCGCCGCCTGGGTGACCGTAGCGATCGCTGCCCTTGTGCTGCTCAGCCTGCTGGTGATGTACAACCGGTTCGTCCGCCAGCGCACCCTCGTCGACGAGTCGTGGGGCGGCATCGACGTCGAGCTGACCCGCCGCCACGACCTCATCCCGCAGCTGGTCGACACCGTCAAGGGGTACGCCGCCCACGAGCAGGCCGTGCTGTCGCGCCTGGTCGAGGCTCGCGAGGCCGCCACCGCTCACCATGGCGACTCGCCTGCGCACCGCCAGGCCTACGAGGACACCCTCGCCGGCGCGCTCCACCACGTCCTGGCCCGCGTCGAGGCCTACCCGGACCTCAAGGCCAGCCAGAGCTTCCTGGCCCTGCAGGAGGAGCTGACCAACACCGAGGACCGGATCGCGGCGAGCCGGCGCTTCTACAACGGCAACGTGCGGGCCTACAACACCCGGGTGCGCACGTTCCCCTCCAACGTGGTTGCCGCAGCGTTCGGCTTCCGGACACGTGACTTCTTCGAGCTCCGCGAGGCCGCGCAGGGGGCCGTGGCAGGCTGAGGCCATGGCCCCTGACTCGACCAAGAGCGCACCCATCGTCGTCGTCGGAGGCGGGCTCGCCGCCGGCACGTTGGTCACCGAGCTTCGGGAGGGCGGGTACGACGGACCGCTCGCGGTCTACACCGACGAAGCCCACCCGCCCTACGAACGTCCCCCGCTCTCCAAGGACTTCCTGCTCGACAAGGGCCCCCTGAGCAACGCCTTGGTGCACCCCCAGGACTGGTACGCCGAGCATCGGGTCGACCTCCACACCTCCACGCCGGTCACGGCCATCGACCCTGCTCACCACCAGCTCACGGCCGCCGGCGACACCACGTCGTACTCGCAGCTGGTGCTGGCCACCGGCTCCCGCGCGCGGCACCTGCCGCTGGCCGATGACAGCGGTGCGGAGGTCCACTACCTGCGGCAGTGGGGCGACGCCGAGCGCCTGCGCGCGGCACTCACCGAGGGCTCACGTCTCGCCATCATCGGCGGCGGCTGGATCGGGCTCGAGGTCGCGAGCGCGGCCCGTAGCCACGGGGTCGAGGTCGTGATCCTGGAGATGGCACCCCAGCCGCTGCACGCGGTGCTGGGCGACGAGGTCGCCTCACTGTTCGCCGACCTGCACCGCGCCCACGGGGTCGACGTGCGCACAGGGGTGAAGATCGGCGGCATCCGCTCGACCGGCGACAGCACCGAGGTCGACGTCGACGGTGAGACCGTGACCGTCGACCGACTCCTGGTCGGCATCGGCGCCGTTCCCGACGTGTCCCTCGCCGAGGCCGCCGGGCTGACGGTCGACAAGCAGTCAGGTGGCGTGCGCACCGACTCCCGGCTCCGCACCAGCGCCGACGGCGTGTGGGCGATCGGCGACATCGCCAACGCCGACCACCCGGTGCTCGGGCGCGCCCTGCGCGTCGAGCACTGGGACACCGCGATCCAGCACGCCAAGGTGGTCGCCCAGAACCTGCTCGGCAACGACACCGAGCACGAGGCCCTCCCCTATTTCTTCACCGACCAGTACGACCTCGGCATGGAGTACGTCGGCAACCCGGGGCCCGAAGGCTTCGACCAGGTGGTTGTCCGCGGACGCACCGGAGACCACGACGGGGGCCAGTTCACCGCCTGGTGGCTGCGCGGCGGACGCGTGGTGGCCGGCATGCATGTCAACGACTGGGACGCGATCGACCACATCCGCAGTGTCGTCGGCACCGTGGTCGATGTCGCCGACCTGTGAACCCTGACTCGTCCGGGTGGCTCACCCACGCCCGCGCGGCGAAGGGCTTCATGCCCGACGACGAGGGCCTGGCGCTGCACCGGCTCGCCCTCGAGCGGCTGCCACACGGTCCGGCGCTGGAGGTCGGCACGTACTGCGGCAAGTCGGCGATCTACCTGGGTGCGGCCGCGAGTGAGGTCGGCGGCACGGTCTTCACCGTCGACCACCACCGCGGCTCGGAGGAGAACCAGGTGGGGTGGGAGCACCACGACGCCTCACTGGTCGACGTCGAGTCCGGTCGGATCGACACCCTCCCGATCTTCCGGAGCAACATCGAGCGAGCCGGGCTCGAGGATCACGTGGTCGCGATCGTCGGCCCGTCGCTGGTGGTCAGCGCCCACTGGCGTACGCCGCTGTCACTGCTGTTCATCGACGGCGGGCACGGCGAACGGCCGGCCCACGACGACTACGACGGGTGGGCGAGGTGGCTGGCGATCGGTGGGCTGCTCGCCATCCACGACGTGTTCCCCGACCCTCACGACGGTGGGCGGCCGCCGTACGAGATCTACCTGCGCGCGCTCTCGAGCGGTGCCTTCGAGGAGCGCGAGGCTGTCGGCTCGTTGCGCGTGCTACGCCGAGCGCGCGGGACGGCCGGACAGGTGATCGGAGAACCGCTCGGGTGACACACAGCCGCACTCCAGCGCGACGGGGACGAGCTGGGGCACCATCGTGTGCCCGCGCATGATGTCGGCGCCGGGCGTCAGGTCGTCGAGCGCGTCGGCTGCGAGCACCACGGCCGCGGCCGTGAAGGTCGACTGCTCGACGGGCCAGTGGGCCTCGTCGGGATAGACGTAGCCGGTCCAGTACGAGCCGTCGGCGAGCCGCAGATGCTGGATCTCGGCGAACAGGCGAGCTGCTCGTCCGCGCTCACCCATCGCCTCCAGCGCGAGGACGAGCTCGCTGGTCTCTGCCCCGGTCACCCACGGGTTGGTCGAGACGCAGCGCACCCCGAGGCCCGGCACCACGAACTCCTCCCATCGCGCGGCGATGACGGCAGAGGCCTCGTCTCCTCGCACGGCTCCGCCGAGCACCGGGTAGTACCAGTCCATCGAGAACGTGGACTTGTCGAGGAACAGGTCCCTGTGCTCGCGCAAGGCGTGACGCAGGCGTCCGCCTGTCACCTCCCACTCGGGCTGCGGCTCGTCGAGCAGGTCGGCGAGCGAGACTCCCGCCCGCAGCGCCTGATAGACGCTCGACGATGCCGCGAGCAGCGCATCCTGGTGGATCCGGCCCGGGCGATGACCGTCGCGCTCCTGGAGCCACTCCTGGGCCCAGGCGATGCCGCCGAAGGGCAGCTGCATCGAGGCCACCCAGTCGAGCCCGCGGCGCACGGCGGGCCAGCATCTCGCGACGAAGGCCGGGTCGCGGTGCACCAGCCAGTGGTGCCACAGCGCCACCGCGAGGTAGGCCGACATGTTGGTCTCGCCGCTGGCGTCCTCGACCTCGCCAGCCACAAGCTTCATCGGCCAGGAGCCGTCGGGACGCTGCCGGTCGAGCACCCAGTCGAAGGCCCGCCGCGCGGCACGCTCGTGACCGGCGACGGTCAGTGCCATCGCTGCCTCGAGGTGGTTCCACACGTCCGCGTGCGAGCCGCGGCTCCACGGGATGCCTCCGTCCGGCTCCTGCACGGCCAGGATGGAGGCGGCCGTCAGGGCGACGTCGACCGAGCTCAGGCCCGAGGCACTGCGGGTCATGTCACCGACCCGGCTTGCGGAAGTAGAGAACCAGGCTCTTGCCGATGACCGGGTCCAGCAACCGCTCGGCGACGCGGGTCGTCCGCGGTCGCTTCATGATGTCCCAGACCAGGAGGCGGTGATAGGCCTTCACGAGCGGGTTGGTGTCGTTGTCGACGCCCACCGCGCACTTCAACCACCAGTACGGCGAGTGCAGGCCGTGGGCGTAACCCTTGCCGAGCAGCTCCAAGCCGGCGTTCTGGACCTTGGTCGCGAGCTCCTTGTCGGTGTAGATGCGGATGTGACCGCCCGGGGTCTGGTGATAGTCCTCGGAGAGCTGCCAGCACACGACCTCGGGAAACCACCGCGGCACCGTGACCGCCACGGTGCCGCCCGGTCGGAGTACGCGCGCCAGCTCCTGGATCGCCTGGATGTCGGCGGGGACGTGCTCGAGGATCTCGGCGGCGACGATGCGGTCGAACTCGCCGTCGGCGAAGGGCAGTGACAAGGCGTCGCCCTCCTTGACGTCGGCCTCCGCGCCCTCGGGCACCTGACCCTCGGCTCGCATCGCGGCGAACATGTCGCGCACCTTGGCCAGCTCGTCGACGTCCTGGTCGAACGCGATCACGTCGGCGCCGCGGCGGTACATCTCGAAGGCGTGGCGACCCGCTCCACAGCCCAGGTCGAGCGCACGGTCACCCGGTCGCAGTCCGAGCCGGTCGAAGTCAACGGTGAGCACGAGCACCCCCGTTGGTCGCGCGTGCCGAGGCCATGGCTTCTTGGTAGGCAGCCACCGTCGCCGCTGCCGCGGCGCGCCAGCTGAACAGCTCGTCGACGCGCGCACGTCCGGCAGCGCCGTACCTCGCCCGACGCTGCGGGTCGTCGAGCAGACCCGCCAGGGCGGTGGCGAGGCGTTCGACGTCGCCCGGCGGCACCAGGTCGGCACACAGTCCGTCCGGTCCGACCACCTCGGGGATGCCTCCGGCGTCGCTGACCACCAAGGCAGTGCCGCAGGCCATCAGCTCGGCCGTGGGCAGCGAGAAGCCTTCGTAGAGCGAGGGCACGCACGCCACCTCGGCCGAGCCCATCACCTCGACCAGCTCGAGGTCGCTGAGACCGTGGACGAACCGCACGTGCCGCCCGATCGCGAGCCGGTCGACGATGCGCTCGGTCTCGCCCCCGGGTCGCGGCTTGGAGACCAGGAGCAGCTCGAGGTGGTCGCGTTCGGTGCGTAGCTTGGCGAAGGCCTCCAACAAGGTGGCGATGCCCTTCATCGGGGCATCGGCGCTGGCCATCGCGACGATGCGACCGGGGACGCGTGGGGCCGTCGGTGGTCGGAAGCCCTCGTCGACCCCGAGAGGGATCACCCGCACCCGGGCTGGGTCCACCCCGAAGTCGCGGACGATGTCGCGCTTGGAGGACTCCGACGGCGTGAGCACCGTGCTCGACCTCTGGGCGACCCGACGCTGCATCCGGAGGAAGCCGTACCAGCGGCGCAGCGACAGCCGACGCTGCCAGGTGGTCGCAGCCGCGAGGTCGAGTCTGCGGTCGACGGTGATCGGGTGGTGGATGGTGGTGACCACCGGCAGCCCGAGCTGCTCGATCCGCAGCACTCCGGGCGCGAGCGTCTGGTTGTCGTGCACGACATCGAAGTCGCCCAGGCGCTCACCGAGCACCCGAGCCACCCGAGTGCCGAAGACCTTCGGCTCGGGAAAGCCCGCCACGCACATGGTGAGGAACTCCTCGACGTCGAGGCGGTCGCGGAACTCACCCAGCGCCGGGCGACGGAACGGGTCCGGCTCGCGATAGAGGTCGAGACCGGGCACCTCGGTCAGGCCCACGCCTGGGTCGAGCTCGGGGTAGGGCGGACCGGAGAACACCTCGACCTGGTGACCGAGAGCGACCAGCTCGCGGCTCAGGTGCCGCACGTAGACGCCTTGCCCCCCGCAGTGCGGCTTGCTCCGGTACGACAGCAAGGCCACCCGCAACGACATAGAACGTGTTCTTATCATGAGCCCGGTGAGCGTCAGGACCTCGGCCGTCCCTCCGGCCGGCGAACCCAGGCAGCAGCGTGAGCGCCGAGCGCGCATCCTCGACGCGACCGTCGCGCTCGCCGCGGAGGGCGGCTTCGACGCCGTGCAGATGCGCACCGTGGCCGAGCGTGCGGAGGTCGCGCTGGGCACGCTCTACCGCTACTTCCCCTCCAAGGTGCACCTGCTGGTGTCGGCCCTGGCCCGCGACCTGACCACCGCCGAGGAGCTCAGCCGGCACCAGCCGCCGCTCGGGGACTCCGCAGGCGAGCGCGTGACCGCGCTGCTTGCTGCGACCACCGCGCGGATGCAGAGGGAGCCGCTGCTCACCGAGGCACTCACGCGAGCGTTCATGTTCGCCGATGCGGCCGCTCGCGACGAGATCCGGTCGGTCAGCCGGCTGCTGGTCGGCATGCTGGTCCGGGCGATCCGCCCGGACGCGGACCCCACGTCCGACGACCTCGCTGCCGCCGCTGTCATCCGCGACGTCTGGCTGGCCGCACTGGTCGGCTGGGTGACCGGCCGCACGACGGCCGCGGACGTGTCGCGTTCGCTTGAGACGGCCGTGAGGCTGCTGTTGGATCCCGCTGGTTGAGGTACAGCCCCATCATCGAGCGATCGGGTCAGCTGCCCTCGCTGCTGTGCCCCGGGAACACGTGCGCCGTCGGGTCGATCACCACGGCGGCGTTGTTGACCGCGGTGGCGGCCTCGCCGAAGCCGACGGCGATCAGGCGTACCTTGCCGGGGTACTCGGTCACGTCACCCGCTGCGAAGACGCGGTGCAGGCTGGTGCGCATCGAGGCGTCGACGACGATGTGTCGCTTCTGGACCTCGATCCCCCACTCCTGGAGCGGACCGAGGTCGGCGATGAACCCGAGAGCCGCGACGACCGCCTGGGCCGGTCGGCGCACGGGCTCGGCGCCGTCGACGCTGATCTCGACCTCCTCGACCACGCCGGTGCCGGAAGCGCCGTCATACAGCGCCGTGACCTGTGCCTTGGTGATGATCTCGACCGAGGACGCCTTGACCTGCTCGACCGTGCGCTGGTGCGCGCGGAAGGCGTCGCGGCGGTGCACGAGAGCGACCGACCGTGCGACGGGCTCGAGGTGGAGTGCCCAGTCGAAGGCGCTGTCTCCGCCGCCCACGATGACCACGTCCTTGCCGGCGTAGGGAGCGAACGAGGGGACGAAGAACTCCATGCCGCGGCCCAGCCAGCCGTCGCCGGCAGGCAAGGGCCGGGGGCTGAACTTGCCGATGCCAGCCGTGATGATCACCGCGCCGGCGCGGATCCGGGTGCCGTCGTCGAGCTCGATGGTGACGGCGTCGTCCTCGTGCTTGAGGGCGACTGCGGTGCGGTCGAGGAAGTACTCGGGGTGAGCGGTGGCCGCCTGCTCGACCAGCCCCGCGACGAGATCACGGCCCTTGACCGACGGGAAGCCGGCCACGTCGAAGATCTGCTTCTCGGGGTACATCGCGGTCACCTGGCCACCCAGCTCCGGCAGCGAGTCGACCAGGGCCACCCGCAAGCCGCGGAAACCCGCGTAGTAGGTGGCGTAGAGGCCGCTTGGCCCGGCGCCGATGATGAGCAGGTCGGTCTCGACGTCGGTCACGGCAGGGGCCCCCGGTCGACAGCGGAGTCGTTGAGCACGACCCGATCCTAGGAGGTCACGGCCTACTGGGTCTTGATGTCCGACACCAGCCAGCCGTGGTCGGCCTTGGTCATCGTCACCAGCGTCCGGTACGGCAGCAGTACCGGCTCGCCGCCTTGCTCGCTGACCCGCGAGTCGAGGAAGACCAACGCTTGCACCTCATGGTCGGTCGCGCGCACGACCGCCGAGGCCACCACCTGCGCCGCGACCTCGCGCTCACGCTCCCGGAAGGTCGGCGCCAGCGACGCGGTCGTCGCGCGGTACTGCGCCGCGAACTCCGGCGTCATCAGGGTCGTGGCCTGCTCGACCTGCTGGTCGTAGTTGCGGTAGCTGGTGGACGCGATCTCGGCCAGGTCCTGCGCAGCTGCGTCGACCGCGGACCGCGCGGTCAGGTCGCCCACCACCACCGGCCGCTCGTCGGTCACGGTCGGCGTCCCAGCCAGGAGGTAGTAGACCTCGACCCCGAGCACGGCCGCCAGCACGAGGGCGACCGCACCGAGCACCCGCCGTCCCGTCATCAGTCCACCTGCTCGATCGCCGAGGTCAGCCAGGTGCCATCGACCGCCACCAGTCGCAGGCGCAGTCGCAGGTCGCGCGCGATCGGCTCCCGCGTACGACGGTCGCTGCGGGTGCCCGTGGTAGCCACCAGCACCGTCGCGCCCGACGCGTCGACCCTCACCACGCCGGCCCACAAGACCGTGCCCTCGGTGACGACCTCGTTCGTGGTCAGACTGGCCGCGATCCGATCGGCGTCCGTGGTGTAGCGCTCCTTGAGCGGCCCGGTGGCACCAGCGGCGATGGCTGCGAGGTCCTCGTCCGCGGAGGCGTGGTCGACGTTGGCGAAGGCGGTGGCCTCCGCCTTGGCGGCGGCGAGTGCCGCGCCGTACCGCCCGTGCTGGACACCGTCCTCGGCGCGCGCGTCACGGACGTGCGCCACCTGCATGCCGCCCGCCGCGCAGGCCAACGTCAGCAGCCCGACGAGAACCCACAGCACGGCGTTCGGCCCCTCCCGGGCCTCCCTCACCCGCGCATCGTAGGCGGTGCCCCCGTCTCAGCACTGCCTAGGATGCGAACCGTGCCGACGGCCCTCGATCCCCCCAGTGACTCCTCGCGAAGGATCCTCGACGCCGTCCGGCGGCACCCCTCGGCCGTGCTGTTGACCGCCCAGCTGCTCGCGGTGCTCGCCTACCCGTTCGCCGACGGCAGCACCGTGGGTCGGGCCTTCCTCGGCGCGATGGGCACCGGCGTGGTGCTGATCGCGCTCTGGGCGGTGCGGCGTACGCCGGCCCTGGGCTGGATCGCGGTGCTGCTGGGCGGGCCTGCGATGGTGTTCAGCATCCTCGAGGCGTTCGTCGACAAGGACGCGGTGGTGCTGACCTCGGCGCTGCTGCACGCGCCGTTCTACTTCTACGTGTCCTACGGGATGATCCGCTACCTCTTCCACGACGACCGCGTCACGACCGACGAGCTCTATGCGACCGGCGCCGCGTTCACTGTCGTGGCCTGGGGGTTCGCCTACGTCTTCGTGGCCTGCCAGATCATCTGGCCGGGTTCGTTCGGAGGCGACCAGCTGCGGTTCTTCGACCTGCTGTTCTTGTCGTTCACCAACCTGACGAGCGTCGGACTCTCCGACATCCTGCCGACCATGGGCCACGCACGGTCCTTCGTGATGATCGAGCAGGTCGCGGGAGTGCTCTACGTCGCGTTGGTGATCGCCCGCCTCGTCGGGCTCACGGTCGCGCGGCAGGCGAACCGCAACTGATATGTAGGCGATTCCTGTCAAGTGGCAGGGTGAGGCGCCCGTCTCGATCGCTCGGGGCGGGCGCCTCGTGCTTCGTCGTTCGTGGCGGTGGGTGAGCGTGTCTGGCGACGCGCGGTCAGGCTGATATGCGCGGGTTGGTTACC
>NZ_JADKPO010000009.1 GCF_015352445.1 Nocardioides agariphilus | reverse complement strand
ACCACCGTGGGTGGTCGTTGGTTGAGGAGCTTGCGCAGCAAGCGTCTCGAAACCATGGCCACGATCGCAGGCACCTCACCGGGTCTCGAGACAGGCGCTGGCGCGCCTTCCTCAACCGGCGTGCTCAGGGTCTGGCGAAGAAGTTCGGCGCGATCCAGTAGTCGATCGACGCCTTCTTGACGTCCTGGCCGGTGCGAGGGGCGTGGATCATCATGCCGCCGCCGACGTACAGCGCGACGTGGTAGATCGACGACGGACTGCTGCTCGAACCCCAGAACAGCAAGTCACCGGGACGCAGGTCGGCCCGCGAGATCGGCGTGCTGGCGGTGTACTGGCCGACGGAGTAGTGCGGCAGCGAGACGCCACCGGCCTGCCAGGCCTTCATGGTCAGGCCCGAGCAGTCCCAGCGGTCGGGGCCGGCGGCGCCCCACTGGTAGGGGTCGCCGATCTGGGCCTGGGCGAAGGCGATGGCTGCTGAGGCTCCACCGGCAGGTGCGGGCGGCGGTGTGGTCGGAGTATCGGTGGGCGTCGGCTCCTGCGTGGGATCCGGCTCGCCCGAGGTCGGCCCGTCAGTCGGCCCGTCAGTCGGCCCGCCGGTCGGCCCGCCGGTCGGCCCGTCCGTGGGCTCGTCAGTCGGCTCGTCAGTCGGCCCGTCGGTGGGGCCGGGAGTCGGGTGCGGCGTCGGGCCGTCGGTCGGGTCGGGGACCGGGACGGGGTCGGGCTTGGCCTGCTCCTCGAGCCACTCCTGGCGCTCCTCGGCCAGCGCGACACTGATGCCCTGGAGGCGAGCCAGGTCGGCGATCAGGTCGACCCGCTCGGCGGCGATGGCGTCGGCCTCTGCTGCCGCGGACTGCTGGGTGGCGCGCGCCTTGTCACGCGCGCGCTCGGTCTGCTCACGCAGCTGGTCGGCCGCTGCGCGAGCCTTGGTCGCCTGGTCGGTCGCGACGCCGGCGAGGAGTGCGGCGGCGTCGTAGTCGTCGTAGGCCTGGTCCATCGCGGCCTGCGCGTTCTGCATCGTGGTCGTGGTGTCCACGACCTCGCCGATACCGTCGGCGCGCAGGATCGCCGATACGGCGTTGAGCGACGGCGACATCTCGTAGGAGGAGACCACGACGTCGGCGTACTGCTCGCGAAGAGAGCTGAGCTGTCCCTGCGAGGTTTCCTCGACCTGCTCGGCCTCGTGCTGCTTGCGGCGCGCCTCCCGGAACAGCCAGCGGGCCTGGTTGAAGGCCTCCTCGGCCTGGGCCACCTCGACCATCGAGTCCTGGAGCCGGGCCTGGGCGTTGATGAGCCGGGTCTGTACGGCGGCCACGTCGCTGGCCTTGTCGTCGGCGGCCTGGCGGGCGGCGCGTACGTCGGCCTGGCTCGGCGGTCCGTCCTCGTCGGCGACCGCGACCCAACCCGGGGCCGTGGCCAGCCCGGCGAGCAGGGTCACGCTGATAACGGCTGCGACAGCGGGCCTGCGCACTTCCGTGTACTCCTCACGTCCCCGCAAGCCCCGGTGGACCCACTCGTGGAAGCACCTCGGGCGACTTCCCCATCGCCCGAGGCACTTCGTGCACGCTAGTGCGATTTCGTCACAGAGGGAACATTTTCCTCAATTTTCTCACCAGTCCCCGGCGTGTCGCCTTGACGAACTACACGAATGTAATTTCCCCAGTTCTGTTCGTAAGGCCACCAGGACGTCTGCGAGCGTCCCTCGGTCTGCACGACGACGAACGAGCGCAGCGATGTGAGGAGGAGGAAGACCGAGGGTCATAGCGAGCAGACATGCGAGCGGAGCGAGCCAAACGGCTCAGTCCTCGAGAACCGGGACCTTCGCCGAGTCGGCGGTGGGGTGGGAGGCCAGGCCGTGGCGTTCGAACTTCTGGCCGCTGGCGACCCCACCGACGTAGAAGGCGATCAGGGCGATCGCGATGCCGGCGATGTCGTCGGCGATGTAGTGCCACCCGAAGTAGATGGTGGCCAGGATCGTGAGTCCGAAGTTGACCCAGAAGGCGATCTTCACGATCCGGTTCCGGAGCGTGAACTGCACCATCAGGGCGACGAGCAGGGTGATGGCGCAGTGGAGGCTGGCGAAGCCGGCGACCGACTGGACGGCGCCCTCGAGACCCTCGGTGATGACGTCTTGGCGCTGGTTCCACAGCGCGTCCATCAGGTCCTTGGTCGGGGTGTCGGGCAGGTCGGTGTAGATCTGCACGTACTGCAGGCCGGGGCCGACGGTCGGGAGCATGTAGTAGGAGAGCGTGCCCAGACTCCAGGCGATGCTCTGCGAGGTCGCGAACCAGTAGCCGTAGGTGATGTTCCTCGACCAGATCAGCCACGCCGTCAGGGCCAGCGGCACCAGCGGCAGGAACCACAGGTAGACGTAGGACAGCACGTAGGCGGAGATGCCGGTGCCCAGCACGTCGTGCAGCAGCACGGCGGGCTCGTGGCCGAACATCAGCATCCGGTCGACCAGGTGGAGCGAGCGGTCGTACTTGTCGGTGCCCATGACCAGCGGCAGGAACGACTTGAGGTTGCGGTAGGACACGTAGGTGACGTAGAAGCACACAAGACCGGTCACCACAAGGGTCCAGCGCTCGCGGGTCCAGTGGGTGCGCAGCCGGTTCTTGGCGATGGCGAGCATCGCGCCCGGCTTGAACCTCGACTGCCACAGCGTGCGCGGCAGCAGGTCGAGCAGCAGCGCACTGCCGACCAGCAGCGGCAGCCGCAACCACGAGGGTCCGAGGAAGCCCTCGGGGTCGATCAGTCCCTTGCCGAGCGCGACCGCCGCCGTGACCGCCAGGCCGCCCATGACGACGGCGAGGCCTACGAGCAAGGCGTAGGCGCGGCGGTACACGGCCGTCAGTCTAGAGAGGTGCCGGTGCCGTCACCCAGACGGCAAGACGCCCGCTGTCGACGGCCAGCCGCGCCGGCTGCCCGACGGCTGGGTGCGAGTCGAGCGGCGCCACGGCGTCGGCCTCCCCGACACCGGGCACATCGACCACGAGCCGGATCTGCTCCGGCGTCGCTCGTGAGGAGAGCACCACGCCGGTCAGCTGCCCGTGGGCGTCCACGGTCAGCGCGGATCGGCGTACGGCGACGGCCGGCGCCGGCGGTCGACCTGCCGCGGCGAGGATGGCCGCGGCCGCATCGTCGCGGAAGACCCGCGCGTAGCCGAGGAACAGCGCGGTCTCGGGATCCACGGGCTCGCGCCACACCTCGGCGATCGGGCCGTCCTGGACGACCCCGCCGGCCCGCATCACCGCCAAGCGGTCGGCGACGGTGAAGGCCTCCTCGTGGTCGTGGGTCACCATCAGCGCCGTGGTGCCGGCGCCGCGCAGGATCGTGCGCAGGTCCGCGGCCAGCCGCTCGCGCAGACCCGCGTCGAGCGCCGACAACGGCTCGTCGAGGAGCAGCAGCCGGGGCTCGGCCGCGAGTGCTCTGGCCAGCGCCACCCGTTGCCGCTCGCCGCCGGACAGGGTCGCCGGGAGCCGGTCGCCGTACCCCGCCAGGCCGACCAGCTCGAGCAGCTCGGCCACGCGTTCGCGCACGTTCGGTGCGCGACGCAGCCGCAGCGCGTACCCGACGTTGCGCGCGACGGTGAGGTGACCGAAGAGCTGACCGTCTTGGAAGAGCAGCGCGAACCCGCGCCTGTGGGTCGGTACCCCGCGTAGGTCGGCGCCGTCCCAGCTGACCGATCCCGACGTGAGCGGCTCGAGCCCGGCCACGGCTCGCAGCAGGGTCGACTTGCCGCATCCGGACGGCCCGAGCACGGCCAGCACCTCCCCGTCGGGCAGCTCGAGGTCGACGTCGACGACCGCAGGGACCCCGTCGTAGGACACCGAGACGTCGCGCAGCGACAGCATCAGAACGACCCGACGGGCACGTGCAGCCGCTCGACGGCCAGCATCACCGCGGCCGTCGTGGAGGCGAGCACGACCGAGGCGGCCAGGGCCATGCCGTAGTTCATCGGGCCAGGGTGTCCGATCAGCCCGAAGATGACCACGGGCAGCGTCGGGTGCTCGTCGCGGGCGAGGAACGACGTCGCACCGAACTCCCCGAGAGAGACGGCGAAGGCGAAGCCGGCAGCGGCGAGCAGAGGCCGAGCGACCACCGGCAGGTCCACCGTGAGCGAGGCTCGCCACGGCGCGGCGCCCAGGGTGGCGGCGGCTTGGCGCAGCCGGTCGTCGACGCCGGCGAGGACCGGGACTAAGGTGCGTACGACGAGCGGCAGCGCTACCAGCGCTTGGGCGATCGGCACCAGCAGCGGCGAGTCCCGCAGGTCCAGCGGTGGCCGGTCGAGAGTGATCAGGAACCCGAAGCCGAGCGTCACCGCTGACACTCCCAGCGGGAGCATGAAGACGCCGTCGAGCACCGATCGCACCCGGCGCTCGGACACCGATCGGGACCGACGGGTGACCACGACGGCCACGGTGAGCCCGAGCAGCAGCGACATCCAGGTGGCGTCGAACGCCGTGCGCAGCGACGTCACCAGGGCATCGGTCACCGGGGCGATCAGCGCCTGCTGCTCGCCGGTCGTCGCCAAGGCGCGGTAGTTGGCCAGGGTCCAGGCGTCGTCGTGTCGCAGCGAGCCGGCGACCAGCGCCAGGATCGGCCCGGCGACGAGCAGGCCCAGCAGCGCCGTACCGCCCAGCGCCGGGAGGTCGCCACTGGAGAGGCGACGCGGTCGCGCCAGGATCCTGGAGAGCGCAGGGTCCGGCGTACGACGTGCACGGGCGGCTGCGAGCAGGAGACCGGTCACCACCACGAGCTGGAGCACCGACAACGCAGCCGCCGCCTGCAGGTCGAGGAGGTTGGCGGTCAGCAGGTAGATCTCCGTCTCGACCGAGCTGTAGGCCAGCCCGCCGAGGGTCAGGACGACACCGAAGGCGGTCGCGCAGAACAGGAACACGACGCTGGCCGCAGACACGAGCGAGGGCCTCAGCGCCGGCAATGTGACGGTGCGCAGCACCTGCCAGGGACCTGCCCCCAGCGCCGCCGCCGCCTCACCCGCGCGCGGGTCCAGCGACTCCCAGGCTCCGCCCACGATGCGGATCACGACGGACGCGTTGAAGAACACCAGCCCGGCGATGATCGCGATCGGGCTGCCGTCGATGCCGAGGAATCCCAGCGGCCCGCTCTCCCCCACCAGCTGCCGGAACGCGACGCCGACCACCACGGTCGGCAGCACGAACGGCGCCAGCAGCGCGGCGCGCAGCACGCTCACCCCGGGAAACCGGCGCCGGTAGAGCACATGTGCCGCCGGCAGCCCGAGAGCCAGGGACAGCAAGGTGCCCAGGCTCGCGCTCCAGAGCGTGAACCACAGGACGCGGTGCACGCGTGGCCGCCCCAGCACGCCGAGGACAGCACCCGGGTCGAAGGTGCCATCAGCCCAGAAGCCGCGGGAGACCATCCCGACCACAGGCAGCGCGAAGAAGACGCCGAGGATCGCCAGCGGGATCGCAGCCACGCCGAGCAGCCGCGCGATCCGGCTAACGGCTGGTGACATCGCTCCAGGTCGTCAGCCACTCGTCGCGGTTCTTCGCGATCTCGGCCGGGTCGACCGTCAACGGGTCAGCGGGCGGCACGGCGTACTTGGCCCACTCGGCGGGCAAGGTGACCGAGGAGTCGACCGGGAAGACGTACATGCTCGTCGGCAGCTGCTGCTGCACTTCGGGCGAGAGCAGCCAGTCGATGACCTGCTGCGCGCCGTCCGGGTTGTCGGCACCGGCGAGCACGCCGGCGTACTCGACCTGCCGGAAGCAGGTGTCGAGCAGTGCCCGGGTGGTGCTGGTGTCACCGCCGATGGTGAACGCCGGCGAGGAGTCGTAGGACAGCACGATCGGACGGTCGCCCTTGCCGCCGCCCTGGGTGAAGTCGACCTCGTAGGCGTCGGACCAGCCGGCGGTCAGCTTGGCGCCGTTGTCCATCAGGCGGGTCCAGTAGTCGGGCCACGCATCGCCGTACTCAGCGATCGTCGCGAGCAGGAAGGCCATGCCCGTCGAGCTGGTGGCGGCGCCGGGGAGGACGAAGAGATCCTGGTACGCCGGGTCCGTCAGGTCGTCGAGACTCTTGGGCGGCGCGAGTCCTTGCTTGTCGAACCACGTCGTGTCGACGTTCACGCACACGCTGGCGTTGTCGACCGGCGCGAGCCGGTGATCGTCGTCGCCCGGGAGTGCGTAGGCATCGGCGCCTGCAGGCATCGCTGCCGCGTAGGGCGCGAACACGTCGTTGTCCAGGGCTCGCGAGGCGAAGGTGTTGTCGACGCCGAACGCGACATCGCCTTGCGGGTTCCCGGCGCTCAGCACCAGCTTGTTGGTCAAGGTGCCGGCATCGCCGCTCGCCCGGATCACCAGGTCGAGCCCGGTGTCCTGCTCGAACTGCTTGACCAGCTTGTCCGGCAGCGCGAACGACTCGTGGGTGACGAGCACGACCTTGGTCGGCTGCCCTTCGGCATCGGGCTCGCCGGCAGAGCTGTCGCCCCCGCCGACAAGCGAGCAGGCTGTCAACGCAAGCAGGGCAGCGGTGAGGAGGGCCGAGCTGTACAGCCGACATGCACGGGTCATCGATCTGACTCCCTTCGCCGGTGCTAACCGGAGCAGGTTCGAGGGTCTGCGGCTGTCCGCACTCTCAGCCCGCGGCCTCCGGTGGTCCGGAGACGACGTGCTCCCCTGTCTTGGGTAGGAACTCCAGCCATCCTAGGCCTGCCCCTCACATCCACCGGACGGCGGACTCAACCTGCGCGCAGGGGGCCGACCGACCAGGTGCTCTCGACAAGCTCGACCGCCGAGGCAATAGCGTTCCCACATGCCCTCCCGCCTGCACCAGGTGTACGCACGCGTCGTACCGAGGGTGCGCAAGGCCGAGGAGATGGGCGGCCCGGAGCCGGAGGAGCGCGACCGGGTGGTGCGGTGGCACCTCACCCTGGACCGCAGCTTTCCCACGCGGGCGGTGCCGGGCTTCCACCGCAAGTTCCGTGTCGTGCGCGAGGAGTTGACGCAAGGCGGCGTGACGTTCCCGGCCTACGTCGTCACGCCTCGCCACGCAGCCCCGACCCGCACGCTGTTCTACCTCCACGGCGGCGGGTACATGGCGCCGATCGACCCGTTCCAGGTCCGCTACATCACCCGGTTGGCAACAGCGCTCGGGAGCTCGTCGGGCGGGGTGCGGGTGGTGATGCCCGACTACCCGCTGGCGCCGGAGCACACCTGGCGCGACAGCCACGACGCGATCGTCGAGCTGGCCGCGCGCTACTCCCGGGAGCCCGGCGGCATCGCGCTCGTCGGTGACTCGTCGGGCGGCGGCTACGCGCTCGCGATCGCCATCAGCCTGCGCGACCGGGGCCACGCCCAGGCCACGCACGTCGTGCTGCACGCACCGTGGGTGGACCTGACCACGAGCACACCCGAGACGGAGGCCTACGACGAGGTCGACCCGTGGCTGTTCGTCGGCAAGCTCCGGGCCTACGCGCTGTGGTGGGCCGGCGGATCCGCGGACCTCGGTCGTCCTGAGGTCAGCCCCGCACTCGCCGACCTCGCCGGTCTCCCGCCAGGGCTGATGTTCTGCGGCACTCGCGACCTGCTGCTGCCCGGCTGCAGGCTGCTTGCACGGCGGGCGTCCGAGGCCGGCTGGTCACTGACGTACGTCGAGCAGCAAGGCCTGATCCACGCCTACCCGGTGCTGCCGTTCCTCCGCGAGGCGCGCGTGGCCATGCGACAGACGTTGCGGTTCCTGTCGTAGTCGCGGAGCTCTCGGGTCGTGTGAGTGTCAGACGGAAAGCTCTGGCGCCTTGAGCAGCTCGCGCGGGTCCTCGTAGACCGCCGTCGCGCCGTTGGCGAGCAGCTCGGCGTCGTCGAAGCCGCCCGTGCGCACGGCCAGGCACGCCAGACCTGCGGCGCGCGCGGCCTGGGTGTCCCAGACGCTGTCGCCGATCACGATCGCCTCGGTGCCACCGACCTGCTGGAGAGCAGCCTGGAACAGATCGGGCGCGGGCTTGGTGGCGATCGAGGGCGAACTCCACACGATGCGCTGCACCAGAGCGGGTCCACCGTCGACCAGCTCGAGCAGGCGCGAGGTCAGGTCGGGCTCACCCGAGCTGGCGACGACGACCTGGAACTGGTACTGGCGCAGGTGCTCCAGCAGCTCGGCTGCACCGTCGGTGGCGGTGATGTCGGGTAGCAGCCGCTCGAAGTACTCGCGGTGCCGGCGACGCACCTCGTCGCCAACGCCGTGCGCAACGGCGTCTCCCGCCAGGTGCGCGACGACCCGGTCGCCACCCATGCCGATGGCGCGGTGGATGCGGTGGCTCGGGACCTCGATCCCCACCTCGCGGAAGGCTGCCTTCCACGCGAGGGTGCGGGCGTAGACGCTGTCGACGAGAGTGCCGTCCACGTCGAGAACGACGGTGTCGATGGACACGACCTGATCAGCTCCCTCCGGCCGGTCGGGCCCTCGACTGTGTCACGGGCTGCCGACCGACGATTCACCCTGTCGGGCGTGATCGCAGACCCGCCAGCGCCCGATCGAGCCGCTTGCGCACGGCCCCGGCAAACTCCGGTCTCTGCTGTGCCAGCCGATAGGTCCATGCGGTCAACGGGACCAACGTGATCCGAGCGGCCCGGTCCAGCGCATCGGGGTCATCCCCACCGTACCCCGCGAGCAACAGCTCGTCCTCGGGAGCGGGTCCACGGGGCTTCCAGGATCACGTCGGGGCAGGATGTCGAAAGCTGCTGATCGCGCTCGACGCATCGTCAGGTCTCGACAAGCTCGACCAGCGAAACGGAGGAGCACTGATGCGCTACATGGTGATGCTCTCGATGAGGTCCGACGTGGGACCGCCCCCACCTGGGCTGGTGTCGGCGATGGGCACGGCGATGAGCGAGGCCTTCGGCAGTGGTCTGATGATCGACGCGGGCGGGCTGATGGACGACCAGCAGACGACCTTCACGCTGCGCTCGGGCGCGCTGTCACGCACCGACGGACCGTACGCCGAGGCGAAGGAGGTTGTCGGCGGGTACGCCGTGCTCGACGTGCGTTCGCACGAGGAGGCCGTCGAGGCAGCGCGCCGCATGATGCAGGTGCACCTGGAACATTGGCCCGGCTGGGAGGGCGCCGCCGACGTACGCCGGATCGCCGGCCCCGAGGAGGGTCCACCGCCCACGTGACGACCACGCACGAACCGACACACGAGACCGTCGTCGCGGTCTGGCAGCTGGAGTCGCCCCGGATCGTGGCGGGCCTTGTGCGGATGACGCGCGATCTCGAGCTCGCCGAGGACCTCGCGCAGGATGCGCTCGTCTCCGCGCTGGAGACCTGGCCGCGCGACGGCATCCCGGCCAACCCCGGTGCCTGGCTGATGACCGTTGCCAAGCGCCGGGCGATCGACACGTTCCGCAGAGCGGATCGGCACCGTGCGGAGGTCGCGCGGCTCGGCCACGAACTGACGGAGGAGGACATGGCAGAGCTCGTCGACCAGGTCGACTACGTCGAGGACGACGTGCTGCGACTCATGTTCTTGACCTGCCACCCGGCGCTGACCCCGGAGTCGCGGACGGTGCTGACGTTGCGGCTCGTCGGCGGGCTGAGCGTGGAGGAGATCGCGCGTGGGTTCATGGTCAAGGAGACCGCTATCGGCCAACGCATCTCCCGGGCCAAGCGCACGCTGGCCGAGGCCGGCGCCACGCTCGAGATGCCCTCGGGCGCCGAGCGCGTCGAACGGCTCGACGACGTGATGGCCGTGGTCTACCTGGTCTTCAACGAGGGGTACGCCGCGACGTCCGGATCCTCCTGGATGCGGACCGACCTGTGCCTCGAGGCGCTCCGCCTCTCCAGGATGCTCGCGGCCCTGGCCCCCGCCGAGCCCGATGTGCACGGCCTCCAGGCTCTGCTGGAGCTGCAGGCCTCCCGTCTCCACGCGCGGATCTCGCCGTCCGGAGAGCCGGTCCTGCTCGAGGACCAGGACCGCGCCCGCTGGGACCACCTGCTGATCCGCCGCGGCCTCGCGGCCCTGTCGCGGGCCGAGTCCGCGGATGGCCCGGTGGGCGTCTACACGGTGCAAGCCGCCATCGCCGCCTGTCATGCCCGGGCCCGACGTGCGGCCGACACCGACTGGGTGCGCATCGCCGCGCTCTACGACGTGCTGTCCAGGGCGGGTGACAACCCCGCTGTAGAGGTCAACCGCGCGGTCGCGCACGGCCGGGCCTTCGGACCAGCCGCAGGGCTCGCCGTACTCGACGCCGTCGCGCCCCTTGACCAGACGGCCCACCAGTGGCACGCCGTCCGCGCCGACCTGCTCTCCCGCGCCGGCCGCCTCCCCGAAGCCGCCGCCGAGTTCCGCACCGCCGCCTCCCTGACCCACAACGACGCCGAACGTAGGTTGCTGCTCAGGCGCGCCGAGTCGCGATAGTCCCCAGCAGCCTGCCCGAGGCCTGGGTTAACGTCGGCCGCATGGCCCGATTCCTCGAGCTCTGCCTCGATACCGCCAACCCGGCCAGCGACATCGCGATCTTCTGGGCAGCCGTGTCCGGAGGACGTACGACGCCGCCGACGTCCCGCGGGCCCGCTGACGTGGTCGGCGACCACGAGCAGCACGGCATCTCCATCTGTCCGGTGCCGGAGCCCAAGACCGTCAAGAACCGCGTCCACCTCGACATCTACGCCAGCTCCATCGACGACCTCACGGCCCTCGGGGCGGAGGTCGAGCAGCCGGCCGAGGAGAGCGGCTTCAGCTGGACGGTGATGCGCGATCCCGAGGGCAATGAGTTCTGCGCGTTCCTGCGTCCCGAGCTGCCTGCCTACCGCATCCACGGCATCGTCGTCGACAGCGCCGACCCGGCCTCGATCGCCCGCTGGTGGGCCGAGGCCCTTGACGCCCGGGTCTCCGACAACGAGGAGCACGGCGGCGGCTGGTCGACGGTCCTCGGTGCCACCGAGGATCCCGTGCTGACCATGGACTTCGTGCCCGTCCCCGAGCCCAAGACCGTCAAGAACCGCATCCACTGGGACGTCGTCGGCACCGTCGAGGAGTTCCTCGACCGCGGCGCCACCCATCTGTGGGACCGACCGCGGTGGACGGTGCTCGCCGACCCCGAGGGCAACGAGTTCTGCGTGTTCCCCGAGCCGACGTGACGTGACGAGGTGAGCGACGTCGACCAGCCCGCACCCGAACACCGCCGCCCCGAGGGCGTCGATGACGTGACCGTCGAGGCCCTGGGCAAGCTGTCCGAGGCTCTCGAAGTCATCGAGAACGCGCGCGGCTACCTCTACGCCTTCCACCGCCTCACCGGCATGGGCGACCTCGCGCTCGGAGAGGCGGTCGACCTGCTGCGCGAGGCCGGCCATGACTCGCTCGCCGGCGAGCTCCAGTCGCGCCTCGTCGGACGCAACGTGATCGAGGGGCGCTGGACCTTCCAGGTCGTCGAGGAGTACGACGACGGCTACTACCGGCTGTTCAAGGAGCTGGAGGCCAAGGCCCGCGACCAGCTCGTGCTCGGCCGGCGACACCTGTTCGAGGCGGAGATGAAGGAAGCCCGGCGCACCCGCGGCAACCCCGACCACACGGCGCGGCCGTGAGCGCAGCGGCGCGGAGCGTGGTCCTGCCGGTCGTCGGCACCGGCCCCGAGGCGTTGCTGCGGATGGGTGAGCTGACCCTCGAGGACGGGGTCTACCGCGGCGCGATGCCGCTCGGGCCGTGGCTCGCGGTCCGCAGACGCACACCAGCCGGTGCGCTCGCCGTACTCGTCGACGACCTCCTCGCCTACGCGATCACCGAGGGTCTGCCGAGCGGACGCTGGTCGGTCAGCACCGAGATCTCGATCGACGTGCTGCGTCCGCTGCCCACATCAGGGCGCGTCTTCGTCAAGGTCCACCTGGTCGACTCCGACGACCAGGGTGGGTTCGCCTCGGGCAGCGTCAAGGACGAGTCCGGTCGGCTGCTCGCCGTCTGCTCGCAGCGCGGTCGCTACATCCGTGCGCCGGAGGGCCTGGTGGAGGAGGGCGCGTGGGGCGGTCCCCCACGTCCGGGCGACCTGGAGAGGTTGCTGGCGGTGCGCGCCGACGTACCCATGCCGACTACCGACGTGCTGGCCAACGAGGCCGACAACCTCCACGGCGGGGTGGCGATGTTCGCCTCCGACCTGGTCGCCGGCGCCCTGGCGCCCGAGCTGGTCACCGCGTCGATCCACATCGTCTACACGCGCGTCATCCCGATCGGCTCGTCGGTGCTGTGGCGTCCGAACATGCGTCACGCGGGCCGGTCGCTCACCGTCGTCGACGTCGACGGTGTCGTGGACGACCAGGTGTGCACGTCCGCTCGCGTGGTGCTGCACCGACCGGTCAGCGACGACTAGAAGGCACGCGCGGGCATCGCGCAGCGCACCTCGTCGGGGGGAGCCGAAAGTCCCGGTGGCCATGGAGCGACGTCCCGGCCAGACTCCTGCCATGGCCGTACCCGCCGGTGTCGCCGCCGTCGTCCGAGAGATGCAGGACCGACTCGACGCGATGCCGGGCGACTCTCCGCTGCGCGACTTCCTGAGCACCTACCAGCGCACCACGACCGCGGTCGGTCAGGCGATCACCGACGGGGTGTTCGCCGACGGCGAGTGGGTCGAGGAGTGGGACGTGGTGTTCGCCCAGCTCTACGTACGTGCGTACGACGCCCACATCGACGGCGGTCACGTGCCGCGACCATGGCGGATCGCGTTCGATGCGCCGGCCGACCTGCCCTCGCTGCGGAAGGTACTCCTGGGCATCAACGCCCACGTCAACTACGACCTGCCACAGGCACTGCTTGGCGTGATCTCCGACGCCGACTTCGCCGATCCCGTGCTGCTGGGCAAGCGCAAGCGCGACCATGAGGCCATCGACGGGGTCCTCGCCTCGCGGGTCGCGGCCGAGGACGACGAGCTGACCGCAACCGGCGGCAAGTCCCTGGTCGACCGCGTCCTCCAGCCCCTCAACCGGGTCTCGTCCAAGCGCTTCCTGCGCGAGGCCCGCCAGAAGGTCTGGCACAACACCCACGAGCTCCAGGTGGCACGCCTCGCCGGCCCCGCGCCGTACGACGTCCGTCTCGGTGAGCTCGAGCTCCTCAGCGCAGCCAAGGTCGCCGATCTCCTCGCCCCCGGCCAGGTACTCCTCCGCCTCGCCGTCGCCGGGTTTGGCGTCGTGCTGCCTCCTGCGGCCTGACGTGGGGATAGTCCGGTACGAACCGAACCCTGGCAAGCGCGTACGAGGGTTCGGTTCGTACCGGACTATCCCGTTTCCGGCGACCGGAGCGCGGCCGAGGGTGACCGTGCCCAACGCGTCGCCGGCCAGCACCGCACCTCGGCCTGGTCCGTCGCACCGGTACTCACCACGTGATGGTTGGTGACGATCAGGCCGTCGGCTCCGATCACGATGCCGGTGCGCGCCGCGACACGGCTGTGCGTCAGGTCAGACCGTGACAAGAGCAGCGGCTCGAGCCCGGTCCTCCTCGGCCCAGCGGTACATCATGTACTCCGCCACGTCGTCGGCCTCTTGAAGCCCGTGCAAGCGGGCGATCATGTGCAGGGCCAGGTCGATGCCGGCTGACACACCCGCGCCGGTGACGATGTGGCCGTTGTCCGCGACGCGGACGTCGCGGCGTACGGTCGCACCCGGCGCCATCTCCTGGAGCCTGTCGTAGCCCGAGTAGTGCGTGGTCGCCTCGAGTCCGTCGAGCAGTCCGAGCTGGGCCAGCACGTAGGCGCCGGTGCACACCGAGACCAGGTGCTCGACCTGCTGGTCCTGCTCGGCGACCCAGGCCATCGCCTTCGGGTTGTCAGTGAGCACGCTGGTGCGCCCACCTGGGACGAGCAGCATGAACAGGGGCGGGCAGTCGTCGAAGGAGTAGTTGGGCTGCACGATCATGCCGGTGTTGGCGCGGACCGGCCGCGCCTGCTCGGCGACCGTGAAGACGTTGAAGTACGCCTCCCCCGCCTCGCCTGTGACCCCGAACGCCTCGAAGGGTCCGCAGAAGTCGAGCACCTCGACGTCGTCGTGGACCAGGATCGCCAGGTTCTTCCGCAAGCTCGTCTCGGCCATGGCGCGGACGGTACGCCGGGTGCTCCGGAGCGGCTAACGACTTTCGGGGTAGAGGTTCTGCAGCCGCACCTGCCCGCGGGAGACCAGCCGGCCGTCGGAGTCGGAGCGGGTCTCGACGAGCCAGAGCTGCTGGAGGCGCCCCTGGTGCAGCGGCACGCCGACCGACGTGAGCTCCCCCTCGCTCACAGCCCGGAAGAAGTCGGTGTTGTTGTTGACCCCGACGACCTTCGCCCCGGGGTCGCGAGCCAGCGCCCAGTGCGCGCCACCGAGACTGCCGAGCGTCTCGACGACGCTGCAGTGCACGCCGCCGTGGACGATGCCGTACGGCTGGTGGTGCTTGGCACCCGCAGTCCAGTGCGCCTCCACCCGCTGCCCGCTCACCTCGGTGAGGTCGAGACCGAGGTACTCCACGAAGGTGCCGGGTGGGATCACGAAGTCGTCGTTCACGACCGACAGTCTGCCCACTGCCCCTACAGCCAGGTGAAGCGGCCGAACACCTCACGGAGCACGACGAGCTCCCCGGCGTACAGCACGGCGCTCGCGACGGGGACCCCGAGCAGCAACGCCCACGCCCGCGCACCCGAGCGCAGCGCCCACGCGACCGCGACCGCGACGAGTGCGACGAAGACGGCCACGACGACCAGCTCGTCGTCGCGTCCGCTGTAGCGGTACTGGAGGAGGCCGTCGACCACGGGCACGGCGACCAGTCCGCACCATGCCATGTCGGCGGCCAGCCGCGATGATCCTCCGGAGACGCCGCCCAGGATCCCGGAGATGGCTCCGATCGCGGCGCCGGCGGCCAGGAAGGTCCGGCCGCGGTAGCCGCCGTCCATGAGGGTCGACCACGGCACGTCGTGCACGACCCCGAGCCACAGGTAGTAGGACGCCAGGCTGGCGACCAGGGCGCCCGAGCCCAGCACTGCCGACAGCCACCACCGGCCGCCGAGCCGGCCGGCACCGAACGACAGCGCGAGCCACAGCGTGGCCGCGGTGAACAGGCAGACGCCGAACGACCCCCACCGCAGCCCCTCGTCGCCCAGGATGCCCAGGGCCGCAGCGGCGAGGAGGCAGGCCACGCTCTCGAAGATCACCGACCTTCGCACTGGTCGTGGCTGGTTGACCTCGACTACTGCGCCGGGTGCGACCTCGTTCGTCACGTCAGCTCAGGCTCCGGGGCACTCGACCATCAGCACCGGACGCCATCCGAGGTAGCCCGTGTCCGCGGTCAGTTCAGCGAAGCGGAAGGTCACCTCCTCGTCGTTGCGGGAGGAGAACCCGGGATGCGCCGGCTCGAGGCACTCCGGCCAACCGCTCTCGTGCGTCGTACCCTGCGGGTCGACCCAGCGGACGCTGTCTTCGACGGCATAGGTCCATCCGTCGACCCGGAAGCTGAGCAGCCGGTGCGGACCGGTCTCATCGGCCGCGACTCCCGACAGGTTCACCGTGGCCGTGTGCCAGTTGGCCCGCTCGGCGCCCCTGACCCCGAGGTAGTAGCCACCGGCGGCGAGCAGCAGCGCGAGAGCGATGAGGACGACGATCTGTCGGCGACCGAGAGACATGCGCGCACCCTAGTCGGCGCGTCGGCCGGATTAGCCCGCCAGCTCGTCCTTCCGCTCAGAGGTAGTAGCCGAGTACGTCGACGAGGAAGTGCGTGGACCCTCCGGTGGCATAGATCTTCAGCTGACGCGTCGCGCTGAGTCCCGTGGTCAGGCCGACGGCGTGCTTCTGGTTGGCGCCGTACCAGACCAGCGAGGAGATCGCCGGCCTCCGCCGCGTCGCAGGGAAGGCCACGAGGCTGCCCTTGCCGGACGTCGAGAGTGCGGTGAGCACGTGGTGCACCGCCGTCGCCTTCGAGGGGATGGTCGAGCCAGAGATGGTGACCGTCCGCGTCTGGCCGGCGGCGAGCTTGCCGCCGGTCTTGCGGGAGTCGAAGGCGCGGAAGCCGTCGACCACGTGGAAGGAACCAGCACTCTTGGCGCCGGCCACCTTGCGCCACACTCCCGGCGATCCCGGCTCGACGCAGATCCAGACGCCGCTGCCGTTGGCGTCGTTGAGCACGTCCCCGCGCCGGAACGTGCCCGTGGACGGTGGGGCCGCCTGGACGCCGTTCAGCGCAAGGAGCCCGGAGTCTCCCGACGCCCAGAGTGCCGGAGCGTCCGTGTCGTCGGTTTCTCCGATGACGCCGGCACCGTCGGCGTCCTTGGCACGGCCGCGCAGCCCGACCTTGCCTCTGCCTTGCATGCCGTCGCCGTTGCCCTCGCCGAGCACCGCGGGCCAACCGTTGTCGGCCGGGCCGCGGGCGATGCCGTAGAGGCCGCAGCGGACCGAGTCGCCGACGACTCCGTAGAACGAGTCCTGCACAGCGACCCCGAGGACGCCGGTGGTCCAGTTGCCGATGCCCAGCCCGCGCGCGTGGCCCACGACCGCGGACGGAAGCGGCACGCTGTTGAGGCCGTTGTCGGTGAAGGCCAGCCCGTAGCCCGCACTGCTGCCGGTCACGGCGACACCCGTCGGCAGGGTTGCGGTTTGGCCCCCGGCGTTGCCGATGAGGAGAGCGTCACCGTTGGCGGCTGAGGCCGGCGAGACCGCCATCTGCGCGAGCCCCGCTCCACCGAGACCGGCGACGGTGAGCTTGAGGACATTGCGGCGACTGCGCTTGGCGTCGATATCGTGTGAGACCGCCCGCGTCTCGGGGTGCGCCGGACGTTGCCCTCCGAGCTGGCCTCGTAGAGTGGCGACCTCGCTGCGCAGGGCTTCGATCTGGGCCTGGAGCTCCTCGGTGCTGGGCATGAGCCACCGTCAAGCACCTGGCCGAACCCTGTCAAGCAGGAACCGAGCCGGCGTGCCTGGCAGCGAGTCGAACCGGATGCGCTCGGTCGGGTGGACGGCAGCGTGCCGGCGATCGACCGACCGACGTTTCGAGTGCACGACCTGAGGCACACCTGTGCCTCGCTGTGGCTCGGTGCCGGCGTGGACCCCAAGGTCGGGCACCGGATCTTGGGACACGCGTCCGCCGCGATGACGATGGACCCTCTACGGGCACCTCTCCGGCCACAATTCTGGGCAGCAACAGAGACGGTCGGCTGCACCACAGGAGCACCACAGCCAGTCGGTGCCGGGGAATGCGGAAGCCCCAGGAGAGGTGCAGGGCCTCTGGCCTGGGGCTTGGAGCTGAGCCGCCTGTCGGAATCGAACCGACGACCTATTCATTACGAGTGAATCGCTCTACCGACTGAGCTAAGGCGGCGTGCTGCCCGGACCTGGGTCCGGGCAACCCGCCGAGGATAACGGACCTGGATGTGGCCCGCCGAATCACGGTGGCCCCAACGCTCGCCGGGTCTCGAGACGGTCGCTGCGCGACCTCCTCGACCAACGGGCGGAGGTCTCGAGACGGTCGCTACGCGACCTCGTCGACCAGCCAGGGGCGCTCAGGCAGCGACGAGAGGGGTCTCGTCGACGTGGCCGGCAGCACCGGTGAGCCAGGTCTGCTCGGAGCCACACCAGCAGACGTAGCTGACGAGGATGCCGTGGTCGGTGTTGGTCACACCCGTGATCTGGCTCGGGAAGATGAGCTGCGTGCGGTCGCAGGTCGCGCAGTGACGGTCGAACATGGGGTGACCTCCTTCAGGTCATCGACGATGCCGTGATCACCAGTCTCACCGACCTCGCTCCATAGGGGTAGCCTCTCTTTCCAAGAGATCCTCAAGGGAGTTCCTATGCTTTCACTGCATCAGTTGCGCTGCTTCCTGACGGTCTACGAGCTGGGCTCGCTGACGGCAGCAGCCGACGAGCTCGGCTACGCGCAGCCATCGATCTCCGAGCAGGTCAGATCCCTGGAGAAGTCGCTCGGGGTTCAGCTGTTCAGGCGCGTCGGCCGAGGCGTCGTACCGACCACGGTCGCCGACACCTTGCGACCGCATGCCGAGGCCACCATCGCGGCTGCCGAGGAGGCGCGGCGAGCGGTCCAGCGCGTGAAGGCCTTCGAGACCGGCACGATCAGGTTCGGGATGTTCGGCAGCGCCCGGCTCTACGTCAGCGCCGGACTGGTCACCGACGTGCTGGAGCGCTATCCAGGGGTGCGCGTCGAGATCATCGGCCTGAACTCCTCCGAGGTGATGGACGACCTGCGACGGGGACAGATCGAGGCCGCACTGATCGCCGCGCCGCCCACCAGCGAAGGTCTCGAGGTGCTGCCCGTCGCGCGCGACGAGATGGTCTACGTCTCGATGGACGCGAGTCGTACGGCGACCCCGGTCACCGCCCGCCGCCTGGCCGAGGCACGGCTGGTGCTGGCCGACACCAGCTACCGGGCGACCGACTCGATGCGCACCGCTCTGCGCAAGATGCTCCACGAGGCCGGCCACAACCCGCAGACCCGGATCGAGGTGGAGGACGTGGAGACCGCGATCGAGCTGGTCGGCCGCGGCCTGGCCGACACCGTCGTGCACCAGGGCGCGGCCAAGGAGCTGGTGCCTCGCCTCGCGCCGGGCGCCTCGTGGACCAGCCTGCGGCCCCGC
This sequence comes from Nocardioides agariphilus, assembly GCF_015352445.1. GTDB lineage: Bacteria > Actinomycetota > Actinomycetes > Propionibacteriales > Nocardioidaceae > Nocardioides > Nocardioides agariphilus. The sequence goes on along the minus strand of NZ_JADKPO010000009.1, from coordinate 138,764 downwards.
CAGTACGAGACCTTCGCGATCGTGCACCGCGTCAACGCCACGCTCTCCCCCGCCGCCCAGCTGATGATCGAGCTCGCCGTGCAGCGGATCCGCGACGTGGCTGAGCCGCTCTGACGCTGCGATCAGCAGGAGAGCCCGTCGCGGGGCACCGTGCCTTCGACCAGGTAGGACTCGACGGCGCGGTCGACGCAGTCGTTGCCGGAGTTGTAGCCGGTGTGGCCGTCGCCGTCACGGGTGACGAGCACGCCGGACTCGAGCTGGGAGGCGAGGGCGACCGACTCCTCCAACGGCGTGGCGGGGTCGCGCGTGGTGCCGACGACGACGATGGGGGGCGCTCCGGCGCCGTCGATGACGAGCGGTTGACGCTTGACGCCGCGAGCCGGTGGCCAGTCGCGGCAGGTGATCAGCGACCACGCGAAGGCTCGCCCGAACGTTGGCGAGGCCTTCTCGAAGGCGGGGTACTCGGCGGGCACCTCGGACGGCTTGATGCCGGAGGGGTCATCGAGGCAGCTGATCGCCGGGAACGCCTCCATGATGTTGGAGTCGAAGGTGCCGTCGGACTGACGGCCGGAGTACTGGTCGGCCAGTAGCAACAGGGCCGAGCCGTTGCCGTCGAACGCTGCCCTCAGGGCTTGGCTGAGCACGATCCAGGCCTCGCGCGAGTAGAGCGGGGTGATGATCCCGGTGATCGCCAGTGCTTGGGTCAACGGCCGGTCGGTGCCGGTGTCGAGCGGTCGGGTGTCGAGGTCGTCGAGGAAGTCGCGGATCCGTTGCAGGCCCCCGTCGACCGAGTCGCCGAGGAAACAGGAGTCGGTGACGTCGAGGCAGTTGGCGACGTAGGCGCGCAGCGCGGTCTCGAACCCCTTGGCCTGGGTCAGGGTGGCGTCACGCACGCTCAACGTCGGGTCGACGCCACCGTCGAGCACGAACCGCCCGACCCTCTCGGGGAACAGCTCGGCATAGGTCGCGCCGAGCTCGGTGCCGTAGGAGAAGCCGAAGTAGCTGATCACCCGCTCGCCCAGCACGGCCCGGAGGACGTCCATGTCGCGCGCGGTCTCCTCGGTCGAGATGTGGGAGGCCAGCCGGCCGGACAGCTGCGTGCAGCCCCGGCCGAAGCCACGGACCTCCTCGGCGTAGTGCTCGACCTGGGTCGGCGACGAGGGCTCGGAGTCGGCAGACAAGTAGTCGTCGAGCCCCGCGTCGGTCAGGCAATCGACCGGATCGCTGCGCCCGGTGCCCCGTGGGTCGAAGCCGACGATGTCGAACCCGCGCAGCAACGCCCTGCCGAAGTAGCTGCCCGCGTTGGCGGCCACGCCTGACCCAGCAGCCCCCGGACCTCCCGGGTTGACCAGCATCGAGCCGATCTTGTGGTCGGCGTCGTCGGCCGGCCGACGCACGAGGTTGAGGGAGATCGACTCCTGCTGCGGGTGGGCGTAGTCGAGCGGGACATCCATGGTCGCGCACTGGTCGGCGCCGCACGGCCGCCAGACCACCCGCTGCTCGTAGTACGACCTCATTGACGCCACGGGGGCTTGCTGGGCTGGCGGCGCGTCGGCGGGTACGGCGATCGGAACGGGGTCATAGGAAGGTCCAACGCTGCGGGCGATGAAGAACGCCGCGACGCCGACGCCGGAGAGCGCAAGCACGATGACGAGCAGCAGCGCGACCGCACGTCTCACCGGCTGCCCTCGGGCACCTTCAAGGCGAGCATCATGCTCTCGAGGGCGAGTGGGACGGGGACGTTGAACTCGAGCATCTGCTCGCGCGCATCGAAGATCCAACGGATCCGGCGCAGGTTGAGCTCGGGCGTCGAGCTGCGCACCACCTCGACGATGTCGCCTCGGATCTCCTCGTTGACCAGTGCGCCCGTCGAGCCGGTCGCCTCGGAGATGGCGTCGCGATAGACCGACACAAGATCCATCAGGCCACGGTCGACCACATCGAGGTGACGGCGCTTGGCCCGGGTCTTCTGAGCCCGCTCGAGCGCAGCCACGGCTGGCGCGTAGTCACGGGGGCGACGGCCGCGCTCGACGACGCCGTAGGTGGTGTCGAGGTCGGCCTTCTCACGCTCGTCGAGCCGCGAGGTGATGAGGTCGGCCTCTTCCTTGGTCACCTCGGCGAGGTTGGCGGCGGCGATCATGCAGGCACCGAGCGAGGTCAGCTTGGCGGGGATGGTCACGACCTCGCGGCGGCGGTTGCGGGTCGCCTCGTCCCTCGCCAGAGCCCTGGCTCGCCCGATGTGGCCCTGGCTGGCGCGCGCGGCGTAGGCCGCGAGTCCCTCGGCGACGCCGTCGCGGCGCACCAGGAACGCCGCCACGTCCGCGGCCGTCGGCGTGGCCAGGGTCAGCAGGCGACAACGCGAGCGGATGGTCGGCAAGACGTCTTCGACGGTGGGGGCGCACAGCATCCAGACCGTGCGCTCGGTGGGTTCCTCGATGGCCTTGAGCAGCGCGTTGCAGGCGTGTTCGGTCAGCCGGTCGGCGTCCTCGACGATCATCACCTGCCACCGGCGCCCGACCGGGGCCAGCGCCGACCGGCGCACCAGGTCGCGCACCTCGTCGACCCCGATGGAGAGCTTCTCGGTGCGGACGATGGTGATGTCGGCGTGGGTGCCGGCCAGCACGGTGTGGCAGGAGTGGCACTGCCCGCAGCCAGCCTGCTCGCACTGCAGTGCGGCCGCCAGCGCGATCGCCGCGTTGGACCGGCCCGAGCCCGGCGGTCCGGTGAACAACCACGCGTGGCTCATGCCGTGGCCCGAAGCGGCCTCGCGCATCGCCTCGATGGCGTGCGGCTGACCGACCAGGTCGTCCCACACCGTCATGACTTCGTGGCCTGCTCGAGAAGTGGTCGGACCCGCTCGGCCACCGCTGCCGCGACGACGTCGACCGGGAGCCGGGCGTCGAGGACGAGGTAGTGGTCGGGATCGCGACCTGCCAGGTCGAGGAACGCCTGCCGCACCCGCTCGTGGAACTCGACCGACTCACCCTCGATCCGGTCGCGCTCGGCGAACCTCCCGAGCCCGTGATCGGGCGCCAGGTCGAGGACGACGGTCAGGTGCGGCCTCAGGTCGTGGGTGGCCCAGCGCGCGACGTGCTCGACCTCGTCGCGGTCGAGCGGGCGGCCCACCCCTTGGTAGGCGATCATCGAGTCGACGTAGCGGTCGGTGATCACCACCTCGCCGCGGTCGAGGGCTGGTTGCACGACCTGGCGGATGTGCTCGGCCTTGTCGGCGGCGTAGAGCAGCGACTCGGTGCGGTCGGACAACTCGCCGGTCGACGGGCTGAGCACGATGTCGCGCAGCGTGCGCCCGACCTGGGTGTCACCCGGCTCGAAGGTCAGGCAGACGGCATAGCCCTCGGCCTCCAGCCACGCAGCCAGCGCCTTGGACTGCGTGGACTTGCCCGAGCCGTCGCCACCTTCGAAGCAGACGAAGACGCCGAGCGCGGAGTACAGAGCCATGGTGCGCCAGACGCTACCCGGCCGCGCCGACGGCCCGCCGCGGAGATCCTCAGGTGATGGTCATGGGCGTCTGGTCGTACACCAGTCGCCAGTCCATCGACGCGAACTGCGCCGGGTCGATCTCGCCGTTGGCGACCACCCAGTCGATGAGCAGCTGCCGGATCTCGACCTGCGCGTTGTAGACCACCGGGGCGTCCTTGATGTGCGGGAAGTTGCCACCGCCACCTTGGCGGTAGTTGTTGACCGCCATCACGAACTCCTGGGCCGGGTCGAGTGCGGCTCCGGCGTACTGCAGGTTCGTGATCCGCGAGCCGACCGGCTGGGCAAGGTCGATGTCGTAGGTCAGGCGGTCCTCGAGCCCCGCGACGATGTCGTAGTTGTAGTCAGGCGTGCCCGTGGGCGCGCTCGGCGTGACGGCTCGGATCACGTCGTCGATCGCGACCGGCCCCGCGTTGTCCACCGCCTTGAAGTAGTTGGCCGAGAACTCCAGGTAGTCCTTCACCTGGGCGCCGGTCACCCGGCTGCCCAGCAACGTGTTGTCGAAGATGTAGAGCCCTGCCACGTCGCGGATCGTCACGTCTCCCTGGGGGAACGACGCCCCACGGTTGAACGGCGCCGCGATCGACAGCATCGGCAAGGCCGCGTCGGCCCCCGTCAGGGCCGCCCTGACCGTGAGCGCCTGCACGTAGTTGACGAAGTCGATGATCGGCGTGTCCTCGACGACCGCCCGGTCGGCCGACATCGCGACCGTGGAGGTGCCCACCACGGAGTTGACGTAGTCGATGACCGTGTCGTGCTGCTCCTGCACCGCAGCGGAGACATCCGGATCGGGCTCAGCGGTGTTGGTCGGCAGCGTCGTCGAGGTGATCGGTCCGACGAGGGACCAGCGCCTGCCGTGGCGTTCGAGCTCCATGTCGAACACGGCGACCTTCTTGCCCCAGAAGAGCGGCTCGCAGAGCACGACCTGCTTGCCCTCGGTCACCAAGCTGTCGACCACCCGCGTCGGGACGTCGAGGTGGGCGTGCCCGACCAGGATCGCGTCGACGCCGGCCACCTCCTGCGCGACGAGGGTGGCGGCGTTCTCGGGGTAGGGCAGCGCGTCGCCGTACGACGAGGACGTGTTGGGGCCGGAGTGGGCGCTGACGATCACGACGTCACAGCCCTTGGCCTTGAGCTCGGGCACGAACTTCTTGGCCTGCTCGACCAGCCCGGGGAACTCCATCTTCCCCTCGACGTTGGCGTGGTCCCAGATGGCGATGCCAGGGTTGGTGAGGCCGAGGATGCCGACGACCAGGTCGGGGGCGCGGTCGACCTTGATGCGCTTGATGATGTACGGCGCGAACACGGGCCGCTTGGTCACCGGGTCGACCGCGTTGGCACCCAGCAGCGGGAAGTTCAGCTGCGACTCGAAGGTGCGCAGCAGCGGGATGCCGTAGTTGAACTCGTGGTTGCCGAGAGCCGCAGCGTCGTAGCCGATGAGGTTCATCGCCCGCGCCATCGGGTGGATCACGTTCCCCCCGATCGGCTGCACCTTGGCGTAGTAGTAGGCCAGTGGCGTGCCCTGGATCGTGTCGCCTGCGTCGAGCACGAGGACCGGGTGGTCACGTGCAGCGCGCTCGCGGTCGATGACGGTCTTGACCTTGGCGACGCCGATGTCGTTGTGGGCGGAGTCGTCGAACTCGGTGTCCTTGTAGTAGTCCCAGTTGAAGACGTTGCCGTGGAGGTCGGTGGTGCCGAGCACCGACAGCTTGATGGTGCGGCTGCTGCTTCCGGGGCTGCCTGCGGCCGTCGCGGGAGAAGCGGTGGCCGTGGTGGCTGCCGTGGCGGCGACTCCGGCGGCGCCGGCGACGACCGCGCGGCGAGTGGGTTGCGGTGGTGTGGACATGGGTCTCCCCTCCCGAATGGTCCGAATATCCCGACGTGTCTATCACGCCGGAGGATCGCAGCCACCTGGTGGCCGGGATCCTCCGAACCGATCGGCCCGGCGTACTACCGTGCGTCGGGTGACGACCGCGACGGCCCACCCCGTTCTGATCAGGTCCGACAAGCTGATGCTGGGCGGCGGCGCGGTGCTGATCGTCGCCTCCGGTCTGGCGCACTACGCCGGATGGGCCAGTGGGCTTGCGTTCGTGCTGGCCGCGGCGGCGATGAGCGTGCTCGCGGCGTTCGTGGGCTTGTGCGTCGAGCAGCTCGGCGATCGGTTCGGACCCGGAGCCACTGGCGTCCTGCAGTCGGCGCTGGGGAACCTGCCCGAGCTGTTCATCTGCATCTTCGCGTTGAGGGCCGGGCTCGTCGACGTCGTACGCGCGGCTCTGATCGGCTCGATCCTGGCCAACCTCCTGCTCGTGCTCGGGCTCGCGTTCCTCGTCGGCGGCCTGCGCCACGGCACCCAGCAGCTCGGCTCCGAACGCGCCCGCACCATCGTGGTCCTGATGACGCTCTCGGTGATCGCGATGACGATCCCGTCCTTGACGCACCATCTGCACACGCCGGCCGAGCAGCACGAGGCGACGTTCTCGGTGATCGTCTCGATCATCCTGCTGGGGCTGTTCGCGTTGTCCTTGCCATTCTCCCTGCGGCGCGACACGTCCGGTACGTCCGAGTCGGTGGCACCGGAGAAGGAGGCGCCGCGCTGGCCGCTGTTCCTGGCGATCGGGATGCTCGCCGTCGCCGGCGCGGCAGCCGCGTTCGTGTCGGACTGGTTCGTCGCGGCGCTCGAGCCGTCGATGGAGTCTGCCGGCATCTCGGAGGCTTTCGCCGGACTGGTGATCGTGGCCATCGCGGGCAACGCGATCGAGAACGTGGTCGGCATCCAGCTCGCGGCCAAGGGCCAGTCGGAGTACGCCTTCTCGGTCGTGCTGAACAGCCCGATCCAGATCGCGCTGGTGCTGGCTCCCCTGCTGGTGTTGATCAGTCAGGTCTTCGGGCTGGCGTCGTTGACCCTCGTCTTCTCGCCGCTGCTGGTCGTCGTGCTCGTGGTGTCGGTCTTGCTGGCCGCGATGATCGCACTCGACGGCGAGTCGACGTGGCTGGAGGGTGCGACGCTGGTGGCGCTGTACGCCATCATCGCCACCGCCTTCTGGTGGGGGTAGCCCCTTGCCCGAGCTTGCGAGGAACGAGCGACGCGTCTCGAAGCCCGGTGAGAGGGAAGCAGGCCTGAGACGATGGTTTCGAGACGGTTGCTAGCGCAACCTCCTCAACCAACGAAGGCGCAACCTCCTCAACCAACGAAGGCGCAACCTCCTCAACCAACGAAGGCGCAACCGCCTCAACCGGCGGGGACTAGGCCTTCTTGGTCGCCCTCTTCTTCGCGGTCTTCTTGGCGGGCGCCTTGCGCGTGGCCTTCTTCGCCGTCTTCTTGGCGGGGCCGCGCTCGCGGCGCTCGGCGAGGAGCTCGGCGGCCCGCTCGAGGGTGATCGACTCGACGGTGTCGTCCTTGCGGAGGGTGGCGTTGTATTCGCCATCGGTGACGTACTCGCCGAAGCGACCGGACTTCACCACCACCGGCTGCTTGGACACCGGGTCGTTGCCGAGCTCCTTGAGGGGAGCTGTCGCAGCGCCGCGACCACGCTGCTTGGGCTGGGCGTAGATCGCCAGCGCCTCGTCCTCGGTGATGGTGAGCAGCTGCTCCTCGGAGGCGATGGTGCGCGAGTCGGTGCCCTTCTTGAGATAGGGCCCGTAGCGGCCGTTCTGGGCGGTGATCTCGACGCCCTCGGCGTCATGGCCGACCACGCGCGGCAGCGAGAGCAGCTTGACCGCGTCGTCGAGGGTGATCGTGTCGATCGACATCGACTTGAACAGCGAGCCGGTGCGCGGCTTGTCGGACTTCTTGGCGTCGTCGGGCAGCACCTCGGTGACGTAGGGCCCATAGCGGCCGTTCTTGGCCACGACAGTGCGGCCGGACGTCGGGTGCTGTCCCAGCACCGTCTCCTCGCCGGCGGGGGTCGCGAACAGCTCGCGCGCCTTCTCCAGCGTCAGCTCGTCGGGAGGAAGGTCGTCGGGCACGTTGGCGCGCCGACCCGTCGGGTTGCCCTCGTCATCGGGGCCCTCGAGATAAGGGCCGTAACGACCCACGCGCAGCACGATCCCGCTGTCAGGACCGCCGACCGGGAAGGTCGCCAGCTCCTTGGCGTCGATCTCGCCGAGCTCGGTGACCAGCGTGTGGAGACCGACGATCTCGTCATTGCCGTAGTAGAACTCGGCCAGTTCGGAGTTGCGGTCGCTCTCTCCTGCCGCGATCTCGTCGAGGACGTCCTCCATGCGGGCGGTGAACTCGTAGTCGATCTGCCGTGCGAAGTGCTCCTCCAGCAGCCGCACCACGGAGAACGCGATCCAGGCCGGCACCAGCGCCGTGCCCTTCTTGTAGACGTAGCCGCGGTTGATGATCGTGCCGATGATCGAGGCGTACGTCGACGGGCGACCGATCTCGCGCTCCTCGAGCTCCTTGATCAAGGTGGCCTCGGTGTAGCGGGCCGGCGGCTTGGTCTCGTGGCCCTGCGCGGTCAGCGACGCGGCGTTGACCGCCTCGCCCTCGGCAAGATCGGGCAGCGGCACCTGGTCGTCGTCGCTGCGTTTGCCGCCCTCGGTGCCCTCGACGTACGCCTTGAGGAACCCGTGGAAGGTGATCACGCGGCCGGACGCGGCGAACACGACGTCACGACCGTCGCTCGCAGCGCCACCGATCCGCACGGAGACCGACTGTCCCGTCGCGTCCTTCATCTGCGAGGCGACCGTGCGCTGCCAGATCAGCTCGTAGAGGCGGAACTGGTCGCCTGTCAGCCCGGTCTGGCCAGGAGTGCGGAACGCGTCGCCCGACGGGCGGATCGCCTCGTGTGCCTCCTGGGCGTTCTTGACCTTGGAGGCATAGGTGCGCGGGGCGTCGGGGAGGTACTCCGGCCCGTAGAGCTGGCTGACCTGGTTGCGGGCCGCGGTGATCGCGGTCTCGGACAAGGTGGTGGAGTCCGTGCGCATGTAGGTGATGTGGCCGCCCTCGTAGAGACGCTGCGCCACCGACATCGTCACCGATGCGCTCATGCCGAGCTTGCGGCTGGCCTCCTGCTGAAGGGTGGTGGTGCGAAACGGCGGGTAGGGCGAGCGGCGGTAGGGCTTCGCCTCGACCGACCGGACGGAGTAGGACGTGTCGTGCAGAACCTCGACCAGGCGTTCGGCGCCCGCGCGGTCGAGGTGGACCCGGTCCCCGCGCTTGCTCTTCAGCTCGCCGTCGGGGCCGAAGTCCGAGCCACTGGCGACGCGCGCCTCGTCGATGGAATGCAGTCGCGCCGGGAACATCCGGGGCTCCTTGCCGGAGCCCGCGTCGAAGGTGCCCTCGAGGTCCCAGTAGGACGCGACGCGAAAGCGCATCCGCTCGCGCTCGCGGTCGACGACCAGGCGCGTGGCCACCGACTGCACGCGGCCGGCCGACAGGCCGGACATGACCTTCTTCCAGAGGACCGGCGAGACTTCGTAGCCATAGAGGCGGTCCAGGATGCGCCGTGCCTCCTGTGCCTCGACAAGGTCCTCGTTGATGTTGCGTGGGTTGGCGACCGCTTCGAGGATCGCCTTGCGGGTGATCTCGTGGAAGACCATCCGGTGCACCGGGATGCCCTTGGGCTTGAGCTCGTCGAACAGGTGCCAGGCGATCGCCTCGCCCTCGCGGTCCTCGTCGGTGGCGAGGTAGAGCTCGTCGGCGTCCTTGAGCAGAGACTTGAGCTTGGAGATGTGCGCCTTCTTGTCGCGCGGCACGACGTAGTAAGGCTCGAAGCCGTTCTCGACGTCGACCGCGAGCCGCCCCCACGGCTTGTCCTTGATCTTGGCCGGGGTATCGGCAGCGCTTTGCGGGAGGTCGCGGATGTGGCCGATCGAGGACTCGACGACGTAGTCGTCGCCGAGGAAGTCGCCCAGCATCTGGGCCTTCTTCGGTGACTCGACGATGACGAGCTTGTGTGCCACTGGCTGTTCTTTCTCCTGGTTGCCCGCCTCCCGATCACTTGTCGGGGGCGTCCGGCCGAACACGGTAGCGCCTGCCGCGCGTTCCGCTACCAACACTGGGCCCTGTGGATGATGCCCGAGGTCGTCCGGCGAAGCGCGCAAGAGCTTCTACCTTGACGGGTAGAATCGCGTTCGTGCCCACGCTCAACATCAAGGACCCCGAGGTCTACCGGCTAGCAGCTGAGCTGGCCGAGCGGCGGCACACGTCCATGACCGACGCTGTTCGGCAAGCCCTCGACGAGGCGATCACCAAGGCACGCGCTGATCGGGCCGCCTGGATGGACAGCGTCATGGAGTTGGCCGCGCAGTGGCGAGCAGCAGGTGGCACGGTGGTTCCCGACGAGGAGATGTACGACGAGAACGGCTTGCCGATGTGGTAGTCGACACCTCCGTGCTCGTCGCCATCGCCAGGGACGAACCCGAGGCACCAACGTTCAGAGCGCTGCTCCAGGGCTCAGACTATGCATCGATCTCGACGGCAACGCTCATGGAGACATCCTTGGTGCTTCGCGACGACGCCGGGCAACGCTTCCTCGACCGGGCAGCGATGGGCCTCGACATCATCGCGTTCGACGAACGACAGCTGGCCGTGGCCCGTGAGGCCCATCGTCGCTACGGCACAGGCTCACGGCACCGCGCCCGCCTCAACTACGGCGACTGCTTCTCCTACGCGCTCGCCATCACCACCGGCGAGCCGCTGCTGTTCAAGGGCGACCACTTCCGGCACACCGACGTCACCGCGGCCTACGTCCCCGACTGACCGAAGTCCGCAGATTCGACGCCGATCTCCATTCTTTCGTCACGTCGAGTGAGCCGACCGACGTCGTCGCCGAGTTCTGCTCCCGGTGGCCGACCGTGACGAGGAGCGCGTCGCCGAGCTGCTGTCGGGCTATCGGGCCCGGCCGTGAGCCGCTGTTCCGCCTTTCAGGGCCTCGAGCTCTGCCTCGGTCTGCGGTCCGGGCACCAGGTGCGTGGTCGCCCTCATCACGGGCACGGCGACGGCGACCACGGCCGCCAGTGCCGAGGTCACGACCAGGAGGAAGAAGCCGTGGGTGTAGCCCGACTCCACGGGGAAGCCGTCGGGTCGGTGACCGGCCGTGATGACGGTGGCCAGCACGGCACCGCCGATCGCACCACCGACCGTGCGGATGTTGGCGTTCATACCGCTGGCTACTCCCGTCTGGGTCTGGGGGACGGCATCGACGATCAGGTTGGACATGGCGGCGAAGGCCAGCCCGAACGCCAGCCCCAGCACGGTGGACTCGACCAGCAGCTGCCACACGTGGTCGTGCGCCACGACGATCCCCACCGTCCCCAGGGAGGTCAAGGCGGCGCCGGCGACCAGCATCGCCTTCGACCCGTATCTCACTGCCAAGCGACCCGAGGCGAGGCCGGCCACGAAGGTCGCCACGGTCTGCGGCAGCAGCATCAGCCCGGACTGGGTCACCGACGCGCCGAAGCCGTAGCCCGTGACGTCGGCGGGCGTCTGGAGGAACTGCGGCAAGAAGGCGAACATCGAGTACATCCCCATCCCGAACAGCAGGGACACCAGGTTCACCGTCCAGACGGTGGGGATTCGCATCATCGTCATGTCGATCAGCGGGCTGTCGCTGCGGGCCTCGGCCCACACCCAGACCGGCAGCACCACGGCCGCCAGCACGAACAGCCCGACCACCTCGGGAGAGGCCCAGCCCCAGCTGTGTCCCTGGCTGACCGCGAGCAGCAGCGCGACCAGCCACGTCGACATCAGCAGTGCGGTGCCGAGGTTGATGCGGCCCGGCGCGCGCTCGGGCGACTCGGGCACGAAGAAGTGGGCGGCCAGCGCGGCCAGCAGCGTGAGGACCATCGGCAGCCAGAACAGCCAGTGGTAGCTGAGCGCGTCGACGATCGGACCGGCCACGACGAGCCCGATCCCGCCACCCACGGCCAGCAATGCGGCCGAGGTGCCCAACGCGCCGGGAACCTTGTCGCGCGGGAACTCGTCGCGGATGATCCCGAAGGTCAGCGGCAGCACGCCGCCGCCGATCCCCTGGATCGCGCGGGCCACGATCAGCACACCGATGCTCGGGGCGATCGCGGCGAGGAAGGAGCCCACCGCCAGCGAGCCGAGGGCGAAGACCAGCATCCGCTCCTTGCCGATCTTGTCGCCGACCCGGCCCACGATCGGCGTGCACACCGACGCCGACAGCAGGTAGGCCGTCAGCACCCAGGTCACCGTGGCCTGGTCGGTGCCGAGCCCGCGCTCGATCGTGGCCAGCACCGGCGTGACCATGGACTGGAGGAGCGAGAAGGAGCCGACACCCACGCACAGGACCACGAAGGTCAGGCGGTAGTCGGTGCGTCGGTCCGTGGCTCTCATCACCGAGCCCAGCAGCGCCGGTGGCCAGGGCATTCCCCCGGATGGGCCGGCGTCCACACCTCAGACGGTCAAGAAGCCCTCGACGACAAGTCCGCCGACGACGGGGAGGTACGTCGCACGCAACTGCCCGGGGTCCTGCTCGGTCAGCGTCGCCACCGCGTCGAGGATCTGGCCCACTGACAGGTCGCCGTCGCAGGCACCGACCAGCGCCGCCTCGACGGTGTCGACCTGCCGGGCGCGGCACAGGCCGCGCTGCTGCCGCAGCACGATCGTCTCGGGGTCCTCGGACCCGGGCTCGCCGGTCGTCTCCTGGACCACGTCGACGCGGACCCGGAGGCGATCGCCCTCGCCGACCAGTCGGGTGACAGCATGCGCCCAGTCACGGACGGCAGGAGCCACGGGTTGCTCGACGGCGTAGGGCCAGTCCAGGTAGTCGCTGGCGTGGACGGCCTTGTGGACGTTGATCCAGCCGAAGCCGATGCCCTGGACGCCTTGGTCCTCGAACCAGCCGAGCCACGCGTCGTACCGCTCCAGGTAGTCGGGTGCGCCGTGCAGCCCTTCGTCCTTGAGCCACAGCTCGACGTAGGCCGCCGGGTCGACGACCTCGCGCTGGACGACGAACGCCGAGCAGCCATCGGGCACCCACGCCGCGATCCGCTCGTCCCACGGCAGGTCGCGATGGATGGCCCAGTTGGCGAGTACCTGCAGCCAGCCGCCGTCGGTGAGGTGGCCCGGGCCGTTGCGCACGATGTGGGAGACGACGTCATCGCCGGGGAGACCGGAGTCGCGGTAGACCAGGCGCCGGCCGCTCGCGGGCGAGATGACGAACGGCGGATTCGTCGCGATCAGGTCGAAGGTCTCCTCGCGCACCGGCGCGAAGAAGTAGCCGGTGCGCGGCTCGATGGTGCTCAGCTCGTTGAGAGCGGCGTTGAAGCCGGCCATCCAGACGGCCCGCTCGTTGATGTCGGTGGCGACCACGTGGTCGCTGTGACGGGCCAGGTGCAGCGCCTGGACCCCGCACCCGGTGCCGAGGTCGAGGCTGCGGCCCACCGGATCGCGGATGGTCAGCTGCGCCAGCGACGTCGCGGCCGGGCTGATGCCGAGCACGTGGTAGTCGGCGACGCGGGTCATCGGCCCGTCGAGCCCCGGCGTCAGGTCGCTGACCACCCAGAGGTCCTGGTCGCCCTGGTGGTCGCTGGCGGAGTAGGGACGGACGTCGAGCAGTGCACGGACCTCGCCCCCCGACGTACGCAGGAAGTGGCCGTGCTCCAGCTCGGCCCGGAGCCCGGGCAGCGCCCGGTCGGCGTGCTCGACGGGGACGGCGGTCTGGAGGAGGAACAGCCGGGTCAGCGTGGCCAGCGGCGAGCCGTCGAGAGTCCGGCGCAGGCCCGGCGTCGTCTCGTTGCGGCCGAGTGCCTCGTGGGCGTGGGTGCCCAGGAGGCCGGCGACGGCGTCGTGGGTGAAGCCCGCCCCCTGCAGGGCCGCGCGAAGCCGAAGGGGCAGGTCCGACATCTCGGACCTGCCCCCTCGCACGGATCTGTTGCCGATCAGGCCGTCGGCAACGTCTCGGTCGGCGTCGGGTCGCTCACCGGTGCCGGCGGGGCAGGAGTGCTCCCGCCGTCGGTCAGCACCGTGGAGCGCTGCTTGCTGATGTAGATCGCTGCCGCGATGACGGCGACGGCCGCAAGCGCGATGACGATCCGTAGGGCGTCGTTCTGGTCCTGGCCGACGCTCATGGAGACCACGGCGCTGGCGATCAGCAGCGAGACCAGGTTCATCACCTTGATCAGCGGGTTGATGGCCGGGCCGGCGGTGTCCTTGAAGGGGTCGCCCACCGTGTCGCCGATGATGGTCGCCTCGTGGGCCAGCGAGCCCTTGCCGCCGTGGTTGCCGTCCTCGACGAGCTTCTTGGCGTTGTCCCACGCGCCGCCCGAGTTGGCCAGGAAGACCGCCATCAGCGTGCCGGCGCCGATGGCACCGGCCAAGAAGCCGGCCAGCGATGCGACGCCGAGACCGAAGCCGACGGCCACCGGTGCGAGCACCGCGAGGATGCCCGGCGTGACGAGCTCACGAAGGGAGTCCTTGGTCACGATGTCGACGACCTTGCCGTACTCCGGACGGCCGGTGCCCTCCATGATCCCGGGGATCTCGCGGAACTGGCGGCGCACCTCGAAGACCACCGCTCCGGCCGCGCGGCCGACTGCGTTGATCGCCAGGCCTGAGAACAGGAACACGACCGAGGCACCCAGCAGGATGCCGACCAGGACGCCCGGGTTGAACACCAGGAAGCTGAGCGAGGACAGCTCCTCGTCCGAGGGCCGCGCGTCAGCCAGGGCCTCGGCCACCGACGTCGAGTAGGAGCCGAACAGCGCGGTGGCTGCCAGCACGGCGGTCGCGATGGCGATGCCCTTGGTGATGGCCTTGGTGGTGTTGCCGACGGCGTCGAGCTCGGTGAGGATCTGGGCACCCTCGGGGCTCACGTCTCCGGACATCTCCGCGACGCCCTGGGCGTTGTCGGAGACCGGGCCGAAGGTGTCCATGGCCACGATCACGCCGACCGTGGTCAGCAGGCCACAGCCGGCCAGCGCCACCGCGAACAGCGACACGGTGACGGTCGCGCCGCCGAGCAGGAAGGCGATGAAGACCGCGCCGCCGATGACCAGAGTCGTGTAGACGGCCGACTCGAAGCCGACGGCGAGACCGGACAAGATGACGGTCGCGGGACCGGTCAGCGAGGTCTTGCCGACGTCCTTGACGGGCTTGAACTCGGTGCCGGTGTAGTAGCCGGTGAGCGCCAGGATGCCGGCCGCCATCACGATGCCGATGACCACGGCAGCGGATGCGATCACCCGGGGGTCGCCATCTGCGCCACCCATGTCGAGGCCCTGGACGTTGACGAAGTCGGCGAAGCTCGACGGCAGGTAGATGAACGACAGGATCGTGCTCGCCACCGCGGCGATGGCCGCGGAGAGGTAGAACGCGCGGTTGATCGTGGTCAGGCCGTTCTCGCCGGCGCGCGGTCGCATCAGGTAGACACCCGCGACGGCGGTCAGCGCACCGATCGCCGGGATCAGCAGGGGGTAGACCAGGCCCTTGTCGCCGAAGGCCTGCGAGCCGAGGATCAGCGCGGCGACCAGCGTGACGGCGTAGGACTCGAAGAGGTCGGCGGCCATGCCGGCGCAGTCGCCCACGTTGTCGCCGACGTTGTCGGCGATCGTGGCGGCGTTGCGCGGGTCGTCCTCGGGGATGCCTTGCTCGACCTTGCCGACCAGGTCGGCGCCGACGTCGGCAGCCTTGGTGAAGATGCCGCCGCCGACTCGCATGAACATCGCGAGCAGCGCCGCGCCGAAGCCGAAGCCCTCGAGCACGTGGGGCGCCTGGTCCTTGAACAGCAGCACCACGACGCTGGCCCCCAGGAGGCCGAGGCCGACGGTGAGCATGCCGACGGTGGCGCCGGTGCGGAAGCCGACGTTCATCGCGGGGTCGCGGCCCTCGGTGTTGGCGGCCGCTGCGACGCGGAGGTTGGCCTTCACCGCCAGCGACATGCCGAAGTACCCGACGGCGGCCGAGAAGCCGGCACCCACCAGGAAGAAGATGGAACGGCCGATCCGGACCCCCCAGTCGTCGGCCGGCAGCGCCAGCAGGACGAAGAAGGCGATGGCGGCGAAGACCGCCAGCGTGCGGAACTGCCGCTGGAGGTAGGCGTTGGCGCCCTCCTGGATCGCGTGGGCGATGTTCTTCATGTTGTCGGTGCCCTCGCCGGCGGACAGCACCTCACGCCTGAACATCACGGCCATCCCGAGCGCGGCAAGCGCGATCAGGGCGACGACGACGACCAGGGTGAGATTGCCACCGGAGAGCTCTACGACGGCCGGAGCAATCCCGGTCATGTATGTCCTCCTGGGAGTTTCAAGACTTGAACTCGCGGGAGTCTACGGTGCTGGCACCGTTTCTTGGCACTCAGGTGTGGCGAGTGCCACTGCGCTCAGGAGGCACCCGGGCGTTCATGGGGCGCTCAACGTGACGCGAGCGCTGCCTCGGCGGTCTCGTGGATCACGAAGACCTTGGCCAGGCCGGTGATGCGGAAGATCTTGAGCAGGCGGTCCTGGTTGCACACCAGGTCGAGGGAGCCCTCGTGGGCGCGAACCTTCTTCAGCCCCCCGACCAGGACGCCGAGGCCGGTGGAGTCGAGGAACTCGACGTTCTGCATGTCGACGATGATGTCGTAGGAGCCGGCGGCCACGAGCTCGGTGAACTTGTCGCGCAGTCGGGGCGCTGTGTAGACGTCGATCTCACCGCCGACGGCGACGACGGTGGTGCCGTCGGCCTCGCGGGTCGAAAGAGTCAGGTCCACGTCGTCTCCACTGCCCTCGTGTGTGCCCTACGGTTGCAGGTCCAGCAGGTCAGGCACGCCTGAGCACGCCCGTGTCTCCATCAAACCATGCAACAGCGTTCTTCGTGGCAATAGTAGGCAGGAGCCGCGAGCCGTCCCCTCGTCGGTGTCCGTGGCAGTTGGGACAATCGGACCGTGCCCACCGAGACCCTCTCCGCCGCCTCCATGCGCGAGGTTCTCGAGCGACTCGCCGCCGCACCCGGACGCGAGGAGCGGCTGACCCACCTCGAGGTGCTGCCCGCTCGCGAGGCCGTCACCGCACAGTGGCCGATCTGGGTGCCCGACGACGTCCGCGAGGCCTTCGTCGCCCGCGGGCTGCTGGTCCCGTGGCGGCACCAGGTCGAGGCCGCCGAGGCGGCTCACTCAGGGCGGCATGTGGTGATGGCCACCGGCACCGCGTCCGGCAAGTCGCTCGGCTACCAGCTCCCCACCCTCTCCGCGATCCGGACCACCCGCGGCCCCCGCCAGCAACGCGGAGCCACGACGCTCTACCTCAGTCCCACCAAGGCGCTGGCCCAAGACCAGCTCGCCGGACTGGAGTCGCTGGGGCTCGACATACGCTTCTCGACCCACGACGGCGACAGCCCCCGCGACCAGCGCGAGTGGACCCGCGAGCACGCCGAATACGTGCTGACCAACCCCGACATGCTGCACCGCTCCCTGCTGCCTGCCCACCATCGTTGGGCGAGGTACCTCGGGTCGCTGAGCTACGTCGTGGTCGACGAGTGCCACCACTACCGCGGGGTCTTCGGCGCCCATGTGGCCCACGTGCTGCGACGGCTGCGACGGGTGTGCGCGGCCTACGGAGCGCACCCGACGTTCGTGCTCGCCTCCGCGACCGTTGCCGAGCCGGAGGTCCACGCCCACCGTCTGACCGGTCTCGAGGTGGAGTCGGTCGTCGATGACGCGTCCCCTCGTGGCCAGGTGGCCGTCGCGCTCTGGGAGCCTCCCTTCACCTCGGCGTCCGGCGAGAACGGCGCCCCCGTGCGCCGCGCCGCCTCATCGGAGGCGGCCGACCTGCTGGCCGACCTCGTCGCCGAGGGGGTCCGCACCCTCGCCTTCGTCAGATCGCGCCGTGGCGCCGAGCAGGTCGCCATCACCGCCGCCGAGCTGCTCGCCGAGGTCGATCCGCTGCTCGCCGAGCAGGTGGCGGCCTACCGCGGCGGGTACCTCCCCGAGGAGCGGCGCGCCATCGAGCGAGCGCTCAGGTCCGGTCGGCTCACCGGCCTCGCCGCGACCAACGCCCTCGAGCTCGGCATCGACATCAGCGGTCTCGACGCCGTGGTGATGGCCGGCTTCCCCGGCACGAGGGCGGCGATGTGGCAGCAGATCGGCCGGGCCGGGCGCGGCCACGGCGATGCGCTCGGTCTCTTGGTCGCGCGCGACGACCCCCTCGACACCTACCTGGTCACGCACCCGGAATCGCTGTTCGGCAAGCCGGTCGAGGCCACCGTGATCGACCCGGCCAACGAGCACGTGCTGGCTCCGCACCTGTGCGCCGCTGCCCAGGAGATCCCGCTGACCGAGGCTGACCTCGAGCTGTTCGGACCAACCGCCCACGATCTCCTCGGCAGGCTCGTGACGGAGGGCAGACTCCGACGCCGCCCGCTCGGGTGGTTCTGGACCGACCGCCACCGAGCAGCCGACCTCACCGACATCCGGTCCTCGGGCGGCCAGGCCGTGGCCCTGGTGGAGGCCGAGACCGGACGTGTGATCGGCCACGTCGACCGGTCGAGCGCCCACGCATCGGCACATCCGGGTGCTGTCTACATGCACCGCGGTGATACCTGGCTGGTCGAGTCGCTCGACCTCGACGACCACGTCGCCGTCATCAGCCGTCCCGCACCCGAGTGGTCCACGACCGCTCGCGAGCTCACCGACATCCGACTGGTCGGCGAGCGCGAGGGACATGACTGGGGCGGGTGCCGGCTCAGCCTCGGCACCGTCGAGGTCTCCCGCCAGGTGGTCGCCTTCCTCAAGCGGCGCCAGCCCGGAGGAGAGGTCATCGGCGAGGAGCCCCTCGACCTTCCCGTCCGCACGTTGCGCACCACCGCGGTGTGGTGGTCGGTGCCCGACCACGTGCTGCTCGAAGCAGGGCTCGCTGGCACCGACCTGGCTGGTGCTGCCCACGCGGCCGAGCACTGCTCGATCGGGCTGCTCCCCCTCTTCGCGACCTGCGACCGATGGGACATCGGCGGCGTCTCGACCGTGATGCACGCCGACACCGGCCGCCTGACCGTCTTCGTCTACGACGGTCATCCGGGCGGTGCAGGGTTCGCCGAGCGCGGCTACCACGCCGCCCGCGAGTGGCTCACCGCCACTCGCGACAGCATCGCGTCCTGCTCGTGCGAGCAAGGCTGCCCCTCGTGCATCCAGTCGCCCAAGTGCGGCAACCAGAACCACCCCCTCGACAAGGTCGGCGCGGTCGCCCTGCTCGACGCGCTGCTACAGCAACCTGGCCCATCCGCAGTACTGTCCTGACATGTTCGTCGCCGGTCTCCTCCTGGTTCTCTTGGGCGCTCTCGGCATCTTGGGCGCGCTCTTCGGCAGCGACGGGAGCGCGGAGCTCCTCGGCATGGACCTCAGTGCCTTCTGGATCTTCATCGTCGGCCTGGCCAGCGGCGTGGCGATCCTCTGGGGCTACTCCATCGCCAAGTTCGGGGTGCGGCGCGGGATCCAGCACCGTCGCGAGAGCAAGCAGCTGCAGGAGCTCTCGGAGAAGCTCGACAAGGTCGACGAGGACAAGCGGCGCGAGGTCGACGACGACCGGATCTGACCGGACCCGCACGGGCAGTGCCGACGAGACGGCCGCGCTGACCTAGCCACGACGGCCCCTCGACCGAGGCGGTGACCGTCACCGTGGCCTCCTCGACGGCGCACTCGTCCAGCGTGGCGCCGTTGGCCGCGGCCACCGCCCCGGCCCGGTGGCAGGCGTCCTCGCCCCGCTCGCTGGCGGCGGCTCCGGCGAGAGCCGCGAGGTCGGCCGCCGCCTGGGCCTGCCGGTGGGCCACGAACATGCCTGCCATCACCGCGAGGGCACCGGTCACCAGCATCAAGACGCCCGTCATGACCAGGGCGAGGAGCGCGGCAGCGCCGCGCTCCTCGCTTGTTCTCCGGCTCACGGTGGGTCCTCCTGGGCCGCCACGGCCGAGGCAGTCAGACGAACCGACGGCAGCACCTCCAACACACCGCCCACGCCATCAACCTCAACCGTGCCCACCACGGTGATGTGCCGCCCTTCGGTGGTCAGCTCGAGCTCGGCCCCGTGGGGCGCGATCTGTTGTCCGCGGGCCGTTGCAGCAGCCGCATCGTCACCTCGCGCCACGGCTCGGGCCACCTCGCGGGTGGCATCGACCATGCGCACCTGAGCGGCTCCCAGGCTCAGGAGCCAGACCAGGCCGAGAGTGATGACGAGCAACAACGGCAGGGCCATCGCCAGCTCGGCAGTCACTGCCCCGCGCTGCCGCCGAAGGGAGTCGGTCATCCGATGCCCAGCAGCGACAGGACGAACTCGAAGAACATCTTGAGCAGCTTCTCGCCGAAGCCGCTCGTCAGCAACTTGTAGAGCACACCGGCGAGGCCTGCGCCGGCCGCGGTGCCCACGGCGTATTCGGCGGTGGTGATGCCGCGCTCGTCGGCAGATCCGATGATGCGGGCGGCACCGCGAACCTCACGTCGGCTGAACGTCATGCGGATGACTCCTCTCTTCGAGACGCCCGATGCGCCTCGACTCCGTCAAGGATGGGTCGGCCCGAGGACGACTCGACGCAGATGGTTCGGCGCTGTGGACGCAGGCGTCGGGACGGATGAATGTGGACGCCGAGCGGGCTCGCGAACCCACCCGGTCACCTGGCGCGAGCCGGTCACCGGACGAGATCTCCCACCAGGCCGGCGACCACAGGAACGATGCCCAGCAGCAGGAAGGCCGGGAGCAGGCACACTCCCAGCGGTACCGCGGCCTGGACACCGACTCGCCGCGCCGCGTCCTCGACCTCGGCCCGCGCAAGTGCTGCCAGCTCGAGGCCCAGGCGCTCGAGGGCCTCGGCCACCGGCTCGCCGGTGCGGACCGAACGCGCAAGCGTGCGGCCCAAGGGGGCAAGAGCGGGATCGGCCTCGAGGGTTCGCCAGACCTCCACGGGGTCGACGCCGATGGCGATGCGGGCAGGGAGCGAGCCCAGTGCATCGGCTGCCGGACCGGGCAGCGCGACGCACACCAGGTGGAGAGCGGTGGCAGGTGGCAGCCCTCCGCGTACGGCGGAGGCGAGCAGCCCGACCAGGTGTGGCAGCTCTGCGCGCACCCGGAGCCTGCGCCGCCGCATCGCGGGCGGCTCGGCCCGGCGCAGGATCGTCCAGACCGCGCCGGCGGCGACGAGGCCGGCCAGTGGGCCAGCCCATCCGCCGACGAATGCCCAGCCCCCGACACCTGCCATTGCCGCCCAGAGCCAATGGAGCCGTCCAGCGTGAGTACGGGCGGCGGGCGCAGACGCGGGCGAGGTCCGGAGGGGGCGTGGCCCGACGGGCAGCACCAGCCAAGCCGCCATGCCCGCAGCTACAGCGATGACGAGGGACGTCACTGGTGCACTCCAGCGGCGATCCGCTCGATCCAAGCCAGCCCCACCACGACCAGGCCGAGCCCGGCAGCCAGGCACGCGACGCCGGGCAGGGTGGTCAGAAGGAAGCCGACGGGGTCGCCGCCCGACCCCGAGCCGATCATCCAGGCCGCCACCGGAAGGCCGGCGACCAGCCGTGCCGTGGCGCGGGCCGACGCCAGCTCGCCGCGCACCACCCGCTCGGTGGCGAGAGTGTCACGAAGGGTGGCCGCCACTCGCGCGAGTGCATCGGCCAGACCGAGCCCGGTGCGGTGCGAGACCCGCCATGCGGCAGCCACCAGCCGCAGGTCCGAGGCGCCCGGCATGGCGGCGGCTCGCTGAAAGGCAGCGGGTACGTCGCCTCCGTAGGCGGCCACCTGCGCTACCGGAGCCAGAGCGGTCCAGTCGGCGGCTGCCGCTGCCAGTGCCGACACCGGCGGTTGGCCGGCTGCCAGCTCGGAGGCGAGCAGCTCACAGCACTCGAGCACGCGGCCGCGCGATCGGGCCGCCTCCCGGGCGCGGGCCCGCATCTGCCAGAGCCGGTGACCGGCCCACGAGGTGGCGGCCAGCACCACAGCGAGGGCGGACGGGACCGGTGCGCCCGCGGCGAGGACGACGACCGTCACCACCAATGCGGCCAAGGCGCCAAGCCCGGCGAAACGCCGACCTCGAGGGGCTGCCCGGGGCCCGGGGCGAGGCCGCATCGCTGCCCACATAGCAGCGGCCGCGAGAACGGGAGCGATCATCCGTCGTCCAGCAGCTGCGCGAGGCGCTCCGCGCCCGGACCCTGTCGGGTGGCCCCGGCCTCGTCGAAGCTCACCGCGGGTGACATGGCCACCAGACCATCGCCGCCGCGGACCGGGACTGCGACCTCGCGCAGGCGGCGTCGACCACCGCGGTCGATGCCGAGATGCACCACCACGTCGACGGCCGCCGCGAACTGGCTGTGTGCGGCCTCCCGGCCCAGTCCCGCTGCCAGGGCCAGGGCCTCGATGCGAGCCGGGACGTCGAGCGCGGAGTTGGCGTGGATCGTGCCGCAGCCGCCCTCGTGTCCGGTGTTGAGGGCGGCGAGCAGATCGACGACCTCGGCGCCGCGGACCTCGCCGACCACCAGGCGGTCGGGCCGCATCCGCAACGCTTGCCGTACCAGTGTGCGAACGGTGATCTCGCCGGCACCCTCGAGGTTGGGCGGACGTGCCTCCAGCCAGACACAGTGCGCGTGGTCGGGCCGCAGCTCGTGGGAGTCCTCGACGAGCACGATGCGCTCAGCGGGGTCTGCCAGGGACAGCAGCGCCCCCAGCAGAGTGGTCTTGCCAGAGCCGGTGCCACCGCTCACCACGAACGCCGCACGTCGTGCGACGAGTGCGCGCACCAGACGCTCGGCCGCAGGGGTGAGCATCCCGGCTCGGACGAGCTCGGACACCGAGAAGCCACGCGCGCGCGGCACCCGGAGCGAGATCAAGGTCCCGGGGCGCGCGATCGGAGCCAGCAGCGCGTGACAACGCGTGCCGTCTGCCAGGCGGACATCGACGAACGGGCTGGCGTCGTCGAGTCGCCTGCCACCCACGGCTGCCAGGCGCTGCGCGAGACGGCGTACGGAGGCTTCGTCGGGGAAACCCACACCTGCTGGGCGGAGCCCCTCACCGGTGTCGACGAAGACTCCGTCGGCGCCGTTGACCACGACGTCGGTGACACCAGGCAGGCGGAGCAGCGGCTCGAGCGGTCCGGCACCGAGGACATCGCGGCGCAGCTCCTCGTGGACAGCCAGCACCATCTCGCCGCCGATGGGTCGGCCGGAGGCGCGCAGCGCCTCGGCGACCCGGTGTGCCGATAGCTCGCCGGGATGGTCGGCCAGTCGGTCGCGTACTTCGGCGACCGCGGTGGCCAGGCCGGACTCATCGTCGCCGAGCTCGCTCATGCCGCCCGGCGGACCGGCGCCAGCCCGGCCAGCAACCCGAGAGCCGTGCGCCCCAACGGTCCCCGAGCCGAACGGACGGGACCCAGACCGAGGTCGAGCACCTCCCCCAGTCCACGCTGGTCGGGCATCCGCGCCGCCACGGGGATGCCCGTCAGCCGAGTGACCGCATGCGCGTCGACGTCGTCGCCCCGCAGCACCAGCCGCAAGGGCCGTGGGTCGCGGAAGCGCGCGCACAGCCGGGCGGCCGAAGCGAGGCCGGCCACGGTGGGCACCGTCAGCACGAACACGCGGTCGCAGCGCGCGACCAGCTCCTCCACCACGGCGTCGACGGTTCGCGGGAGGTCGATCACCACGGTGTCGTGGCCGCGCTGGGCCGCCGCGACCGCGTTGCGCACGGCGAAGGCTTGGAGGGTGCCTTGGGGTCCCGGCACCCAGGTCAGGACCCCGAGTCCGTCGCGACTCGGCAGCGCTTCACGCAGGGACCGGCCGCTGAACCGCCCCGTTGTCTGGCACAGCGCGTCCCAGCGGATGCCCTCGTGGTCATCGAGCCCCAGCACCCGGTCGGCCCCCGGTCCGAGCGGGTCGGCGTCGATCACGACAGCACTGCCCGAGCGGGCGGCCATCTGACCCAGCGCCGCGGCGAACGTCGAGGCGCCTGACCCGCCCGAACCCCCGATCACGCCGACCGTCACCGAACCCTGCGGCGCGCCGTCGCTGACGTCGGCCATCAGCTCGGCCACCCAGCCGGAGGACTGCGGGAGCTCGGCGACGTTCTCGGCGCCGATGGCGAGCGCCGTGCGGAAGACGTCGCCGGGCACGCCCCCGCAGCCCACGACGTGGACACCCCCGCGCCGAGGTGGCCGGACCCGGCTCAGGGGCTTGGCCAGGTCGGTGCCGACGAAGACGAGCGGGGCCAGCCCCCAGGCGCTGAGCGCCGACGCCTCATCGCGCGCCAGGGCCGGCGTCACTCCCGCAGCGGCCGCCAGCCGCTGGAGCTCGTCGAGCAGGGTCGGGTCGTCGGTCACGAAGAGCGGGGCATCCATGACCAGAAGACTTCCGCGCGATACGGGGCCGTTCACCCGCGCGACCTCGCAGCTGTGGACAGCGCAGTCCCGGATGGAAGCTGTGGACGACAAGCGGGCCCCCGAGGTCCCCGGGGCGAGGATGGCGGCGACCTACCATGACGGCATGCCCGAGCGAGGAGGAGGCCGCCCTACCGCAGCCTTCTTCGACCTCGACAAGACCATCATCGCCAGGTCGAGCTCGCACGCGTTCAGCAAGCCGTTCCAAGCGGGGGGACTCATCTCCCGGCGCGCGATGCTGCGATCGGCGTACTCGCAGTTCGTCTATCTCGTCGGCGGTGCCGACCACGACCAGATGGAGAAGATGCGTCAGTTCATGTCGCAGCTCGTGGCCGGGTGGGACGTGGCCAACGTCCGCGAGATCGTGGCGGAGACCCTGCACCACATCGTCGACCCGATCGTGTACGACGAGGCCGTGTCCCTGATGGAGGAGCACCGTGCGCTGGGTCGCGACGTGATCGTGGTCTCGGCCAGCGGCGCGGAGGTCGTCGGCCCGATCGGGGCCATGCTCGGCGCCGACGACGTCATCGCGACCCAGCTCGAGATCGTCGACGGGAAGTACACCGGAACCATCGAGTACTACGCCTACGCCGAGGAGAAGGCCCGCGCGATCCGCGCCCTTGCCGACGAGCGCGGCTACGACCTCGAGCGCAGCTTCGCCTACAGCGACTCGGTCACCGATGTGCCGATGCTGGAGGCCGTTGGCCACCCGCATGCGGTCAACCCCGACAAGGAGCTGCGCCGCATCGCTGCCGACCGCGGCTGGCCGATCCTCGTGTTCACCCGCCCGGTAGCCCTCCGCAGCCGTCTGCCACCGGCGCGCTCGGCTCTGGCAGCGCTCGCCCTGGGAAGTGTCGGCGCCATGGGCTGGGTGCTGTGGTCCAGCCTCCGGCGGCGTCGTCTCACTGCCTGACCCGGACTTGCCCCGCCCGACGAGCGTGTGACCTGCGGGTTCCCCGTGCCCCACCAAACACCGGGAAAGTCAAGGCTTGAAGCCCCTGTGGGACCGGCGTAGAACGGAGTCACCAACTCCATAGACCCGCACGCGAACCGGGTACCCACGCGGCGAACTACCCTTCCTACAGGGCGCGAGCCACCGGGATCCTCCCGAGGCAGCAGTTGAGGTGTTGCACGCCTGGTAGCCATCGGTTTCGCGTGTCAGCAGCGGCATTCGCCTTCGATGAGGACGAGTGCCGCTGCATTTCTGATGGGCGAGCGGAGCTCGCCTGCTGGTGCGCTATGACCCTGCTCCTTCCTCCTCACTGCGCTCGCAGAGCTCGCTCCGTTCGTCGCGCAGGAGCAGGGACGCGCGCCAGCGCCTACCGCGCGACCAAGGGGCTCGCCTCGGCGCCCTTGACCGCGGCCTCGGCTGCGTACCTCAGCCAGGCGTGTACGCCGGCGGGGCCCCCGTCGCGGTAGGCCCGCAGGTTCGACTCGTACGCCGCCCGAAGTGCGAGGTGCCCAGCCTCTGGCACCAGCACCGAACGCTCGTCGACACCGCGAGAGACCCAGACCAGGCGCTCGGCAGCCCGGGCCACGATCCCGTTGTGGGAGGGGAAGGGCGCGACGGTGGCGAGGTCCGCGTGCACGACGGCGGCCACGAGGAGAGCCGGAGCTGAGGTCTCGCCGGACAGCAGGCGCCCGAGGGCTTGCACACGCCCGAGCGAGTCCGCATCGCGTGGCCGCCCGGAGTCCTCGGACCCCGACGCGAGGGCGTGCAACCGGGCCAGCGCCTGCAGGGGCGACGTACGCAGCGTGGGCACCAACGAGAGCAGGTGCACCGACACCCGCACGGCGTCGGCCGCGACCTCGTCACCGGCACCGATGCGTACGTCGTCCAGGGACGACGTCGACCCCTCCAGCACCGCGGAGGCATGGGCACCCACCAGCAGCGACTCGGCGGTCTGCTCCGAGGAGGTACGCCGAAGTCCCCGGTCGCGCAGCAGCGCGTCGATCCCGTCGCGCGCAGCCGTGAACGCCGATGGCACGCCCTCGAGCCGCATCAGCGGCGCCAGCGGATCCGTCACGCGCACAGTCTCCCTGTTGGGTCGTGTGCCTCAGGACCCGGTTCTCCGGGCGCCCGCCGGTAAGGTCGCCCCTGATGAGTCACGAGGTGAGTCACGAGGTGAGTCCCGAGGTGGGTACCGGGGAGCAGCCGGATTGGGCGCACTCCTTCGGAGGCGTGGTCGATGCCTACGACCGGGCCCGCCCGACGTACCCGCGTGAGGCCGTCGAGTGGCTGGTCGGGCAGCAGGCAGCGACCGTACTCGAGCTCGGTGCCGGCACCGGCAAGCTCACCGCACTGCTGGCCGAGCTCGGCCACGACGTCCTGGCCACCGACCCCGACCAGACGATGTTGGAGCGGCTGACCCGCAACCTGCCGGAGGTCCGGACGATCGTCGCGTCTGCCGAGGACCTGCCCGTGGGAGCGCAGGCCTACGACGTCGTGGTGGCGGCACAGGCCTTCCACTGGTTCGACCTCGACCGCGCACTTCCCGAGATCGCGCGCGTGCTGAAGCCCGGCGGTCATCTGGCCCTGGTGTGGAACACGCGCGACGAGTCGATCCCGTGGGTGCGGCGCCTCGGCCGGATCATCGGTACCCAGGAGCAGCTCGACGAGCCGGCCGCCGTGCTGGCCGACAGCGCGCTGTTCGGGGATGTCGATCAGGCCACCTTCAGCCACTGGCAGCAGATCGATCGCAAGAGCATCCAGGACCTCGTCTTGTCACGCTCCAACGTGGCTGTCCTCGACGAGGAGGGGCGCGCCGCCAAGCTCGCCGAGGTACTTGCGTTCTACGACGACTTCGGGCGCGGCATGGACGGCATGCAGCTGCCCTATGTCACCCGCTGCTTCCGCGTCCCTGTCGCCCCCCGGGACGAGCCCACGGGTGACTCCGATGTCTCCGATCAGGAGGCCAACGGGTCCGGACCCTCCGACGGCACCGACACCGACATGCTGCTCATCGACTTCCGCTGACCCGACTAGACCGCCGCCCGGGGTTGTGGCGGCGGCCCGGAAGCCGGGGTTTGCTGACCCCGGGTGCCGACCAGCCGTTCGTGGCACCCATGAGGGGGTCCCGATGGCCAGACGTTCGCGGTTCCAGTCCCTGCTCGGCTTGGTTGTCGCGACGGCTGCGATCAGCTGCTCGATGGCCTCGGCTCCGGCACAGGCTTCGCCGACCTGGCTTGCTGCCAAGACCGTGTCTGGCCCCGACTTCATGGCGACACTCGGGGCCAAGGTGGTTGTCGACCGCTTCGGCAACGCCACGGCCGTCTGGCTGCGCTCCGCGAGCGGTGTCGGGCTGCTGGAAGCGGCCCACCGTCCGGCCGGCGGCACCTGGAGCGAGCCTCAGACCGTCTCCGACCTCGACCACTACGCCCAGGGCGCCGATGTCGTGGTCGACGACAAGGGCACGGTGACGGCGGTCTGGTGGGCCAGCGCGCCGGGCGAACACGACCAGATCGAGTCGGCGCGACGCAAGCTCGGCGGCAGCTGGAGCAGCCCCACCCTCGTCGGGCTGTCCGACCTCGGGGCTCCACGCGTCGCGGTCGACCACAGTGGGCAGGTGACCGCGGTCTGGCTTCAGCTGCGTTCGGGCAAGTACGCCGTCAGCACCAGCACCCTGGCACCGGGTGGCTACTGGTCCCTGGCCAAGACACTGTCGAACCTCGCCTACGGAAGCGTGTCGCCTGCGGTCGCCGCCGACAGGAAGTCGGGAATGACCGTCGCGACGTGGATGAGCAACGACGGCGTCCACTCCGTCATCTGGGCCAGCCGGCGTCCGTCCGGAGGCACCTGGTCGACGCCGCAGCAGGTCTCGGAGTCGGGCCAAGACGCCAACAACAACCCGCAGGTCACCGTCGACAACCTGGGCAACGCGACCATTGTCTTCGGCCGATACGACTCGGGGTCCCACGACACGTATGTGTCGAGCTCGACACCCACCGGCGCGTGGAGCACACCCGAACCCCTGTCCGACCCGGCCAACTTCGTGACCGTCCAGGTGGTCACCACCACGGCGAAGGGCCAGACCGTCGCGGCCTGGACCGAGTACCGCGGCGGGTTCTTCGTGGTGCGCGCGTCAGTCCGCTCGCAGGGCGGCTGGTCCGCTGCGGTGTCGTTGTCCGATGAGGCCTACAACGCCGCCAGCATCGCGACCGGCGTAGCACCCGACGGCTCGACATACGTCATGTGGCACCTGGTGCCGACCTACACGCTCCAGATCGTGCGGCGGACGGCGGGCGGGGCGTGGTCCAGCACGAAGGACCTGGGCTCGGACAGCCTGCCCTCGCTCGATCCGGTGCACTCGATCGGCGTCGACGCGGGCGGCAACGCGGTCGTCGCGTACGAGGAGACCTCCACCCAGGCGCGGCGCGTGAGGGTTCGCGCCCTCGACCGCGCAGGCCCAGTGGTCTCGAGCCTGACGGTGCCGGGCTCGGCTCTGCCCAGGTCCTCGGCCCGGTTCTCGGTCAAGGCGAAGGACACCTGGTCGAAGATCGCGTCGTACCAGTGGAGGTTCGGCGACGGCACCAAGGCGAAGGGGCGGACGACGAGCCACGCCTACGCAAGGCCCGGCACCTATCGCGTGAAGCTGACGATCAGGGACGCGGTCGGCAACGTCACGACGCGTTCGAAGATCGTGAGGGTTGGCCGATGACCCCCGGGACCCGCCGTACGTCGCTGCTCGTCGTCGCCCTCCTGGGTGCTGGTCTTCTCGCGGTGCCCGCCCAAGCAGCTCCCACGTGGATCAAGCCGCCGACGCCTGTCTCCGATCCCGCCCTCGACAGCACCTGGCAACAGGTCGACATGAACGCGCGCGGCGACACCATGGCGGTCTGGAGCACCAACACCGACGGCTACGCCCAGGCCGTCTGGCGGCCGGCTGGCCGGCCATGGGGCGAAGCCGTGACCGTCAGCGATCCCAGGCACTTCACGCAGGAGGCCTACGTCGCGGTCGACGACAAGGGCAGGTCGACGATGATCTGGCGCGACACCGAGTCGTTCTCGGGCGTGATCACGGCCAGGACCCGGTCGGCGGCAGGTACCTGGGACACCGCGACCCCACTGTCTGACGAGAGCGCCTTCCACGCCCGGATCGCCGAGGAGGCCGGCAACACGGCCGTGACCTGGTACGAGTCAGTGCCGGCGACCTCGGACTACCTGATCCGAGTCGCCTATCGCAGGCCGGGCAGGCAGTGGAACACCAAGACGATCGCGCCCGCCGCCGAGCAGTTCGATCCCGAGGTCGCGATGGGTGCCGGGCTGGTCGCCGTCGTGTGGCGCGACCGCACCAGCGGCGACAGCGTGCTCACCGCATCGGTACGCTCGAAGACCGGAGCGTGGAGTGATCCTGCGCCGCTGTCGGGAGCGGGGGACGCTCAGGACGCCTCCGTGGTGATCGATCGTCAGGGCAGGGTCACCGCGATCTGGCGGCTGTTCGACGGCGTGTCCAACGCCGTCATCCAGACGCGCACCCGCAACGTCGCCGGCACCTGGGGTCCGGTGAAGGACGTGTCGGCCACGAATGGGCAGCGAGCACTTCCCGACGTTGCGGTCGACACTGCCGGGACGCTGACCGCCGTATGGGTGGAACAGGCAGACCCCACCAACATCGTGATGGCCTCGGTGCGCCGACTCGGGGAGTCCTGGAGCGAGCCCAAGGCACTGTCCGACCCGGAGCAGGACGCATGGAACCCTGCCGTCGCAGCTGGGCCGGCTGGCCGCACGGTCATCACCTGGTCCCTCGTCTCCCCTACCGAGACGCGAGACACGGTGTGGGCCACGACGAGCAAGGGTGCGCACACCTTCAAGGCAGCTACCCGGATCGCGCCCCTGGCCGAGGAGAACGCCACCCAGCCGCGCGTTGCCGTAGACGGCGACGGGGACGCCGTCGTGGTGAGCAGACGATGGGACGCAAGCCACTACGTCATCCACGCATCGCCGCTGGACGCAGCGCCGCCGTCCATCTCGCAGTTCTCGGTGCCGGCGAGAGGAACGGTCGGCACGCGACTGAGGTTCTCGGCCACGATCGTCGACACCTGGTCGAAGGTCGTCTCCGTGGTGTGGTCCTTCGGCGACGGAGGTACGGCCCAGGGGCGGAAGGTACGCCACACCTTCAGGGCGCCCGGCCGATACACGGTCAAGCTGATCACCACCGATAGCGTCGGCAACACCAGAGCCCGCAAGAAGGTGGTCGTCATTGTCCGGCACTAGCTCGCTGCCTGGGTATCTGGTCCGATGAAGCGACGCAGGTGGGTCCTGGCCCTGCCCGTCGCGCTGGTCGCCGCGCTGGCGACCGTCACGACGGCGCCGGTCGCCGCGGCGCCGACGTGGGTGGCGGCCACGACGATCTCCGGTGACGACGCGGCGGCCGCCAAGCCCGCGGTGGTCGCGACCGACGGTGCCGGAAACACCACGGCCGTCTGGGAGACCGAGCTCGGCGGCATCCTCAGGATCCGCGCCGCAACGCACGCGGCCGGGGGCGCCTGGAGCGACCCCGTCACGATCTCGAGCCTGGACACCGACTCGTCCGCGCCATCGGTGGACGTCGACGCCGCTGGCGTGGTGACCGCGGTCTGGCTGGTCAACGAGAGCGCCATCTACTCGATCGCCTCGGCCACCCGCTCCACCAACGGCACCTGGAGCTCGCCTATCCCGCTCGGCGCCGCAACCTCGGGAAGCGAGCCCAAGGTGGCGGTCTCGGACGCGGGCCACGCCACTGCGGTGTGGAGCCGCGACACCGGGACCTACGACGAGATCCGGGCCGCCCAGCGCACGTCGGCTGGTGTCTGGGGCGCTGCCCAGAGCCTGTCGGAGTCGGGCCGCGACGCACTGCACCCCGATGTCGACGTCCACCGTGCGAGCGGTCAGGCAACCGTGGTCTGGGACCGCTCCGACGGCACCCACACGGTGATCCAGATGAGCTTCCGAGGTCCGGGCAACGCCAGTTGGAGCGACCCACTCGACATGTCCAACGACCAGCAGAGCGCGACCGACGCCCACGTCGCCATCGCCGACGTCGGCCAGACCACGATCGCCTGGACCCGTTTCGACGGGGCCAAGAGTCGCGTCCAGGCCATGTGGAACTTCTCCGACGGCATCTGGGGAGGCGCGACGACTCTGTCGGGCGCGGACCAGGACGCCTTCGACGTGCGGGTCGCCGTCGACGGCCTCGGCGAGGCCACCGTCGTGTGGCGGCGCTACAACGGCTCGGTCTACATCGTGCAGGCCTCCTCGCACCTCCTCGAAGGCCCGTGGAGCGCGGTGTCGCCGCTGTCCGACCCTGCTCACACCGCGATGTACCCCAACGTCGCCGCCGGCTCGGGCGAGGGCGCCGTGGCCAGCTGGTACAGCCAGCCGACAGCGAGCTGGGAGACCAGGGCGTCTCGCCGCAGCGGGGGCTCGTGGGGCAGCGCCCAGCTGCTGGGCGGCGACGTCGACCCGTTCCACGTGCCGGGGATCGGGGTCACCGCCCAAGGCGATGCCCTGGTGACCTGGGCGGAGCCCGGCGGCGGTCCGGTGCGCGTGCGGGCTCGCGCGCTCGACGTGGCGGGTCCGGCACTGCAGGCGTTCCTCGCACCCACGACCGGCACCGCCCTCAGGACGACCTCGTTCTCGGCATCCGCGATCGACACGTGGTCGTCGGTCGCGTCCTACGACTGGACGTTCGGCGACGGCGAGATCGCGACCGGACCCAGCGTGACCCACAAGTACGCCAAGTCCGGCATCTACCACCCCACGCTCATCGTCACCGACACGCTGGGCAACACCACCACCCGCCGGGTGATCCTCAAGGTTGCGGCCCGGCCCGTCATCAAGGTGCTGCGGCTGGCCAAGGGCACCATCCACGTGGGCGGACGGACGACGCTGACGGTCAAGCTCAATTGCGCGGCCACCTTGAAGCTGGTGTTCAAGGGGAAGACCCGCGGTGTCACGGCGGTCCGGACGAAGAAGCTGCCGCGGGGCACCTCGACGCTGACCATCACCACCTTCGTGGGCGGCAAGAAGCTCAAGCCCGACACGTACGTGATCAGCGCCACCGCCAACGACAACACCGGCACCAGCGCACCCAAGCGCGTCACCCTGAAGGTGGTCCGATGAACCGCACGCTGCGTCGTACGACCCTGCTCACCGCACTCCTGCTGCTGCTGGCGATGCTCGCCCCAGCACCGGGCTTCGCCAAGCCCGTATGGCGGCCCGCGCTCGGCGTGGGTCCTGCCTACGCGAGCGCCTACGTCGGCACCGTCGACGTCGACAGCTCGGGCAACGCCGTGGCGCTGTTCCCGGCGGGAGAGACCGCGCAGCGCATGCAGGCAAGCTTCCGCCGTGCGGGTGGTCACTGGAGCACCCCGTCACCGATCTCGCTCGAGGGCGCCAACGCACCACACGTGGTGATGGACGACAAGGGCCGGGTGACGGCTATCTGGATGCGGCCCAACGGCGGGATCCAGCAGGACGTCGAGGTCGCGACGAAGACCCGCTCGGGCGACTGGACCACTCCGGTGCCGCTCTCGTCCGGCAGTCCCCTGATGGCGGAGCCCAACCTCGTGCTCGCACCCGGCGGCACCGTGGTGGCCGCGTGGACCCGGTTCGACTCGGGCGCCTGGCACACCACCACTGCCGTCCGTCCTCCTGGCGGCACGTTCGGCCCGGCGACCAACCTGTCCGACGGCTCGGAGTCGGCGCCGGGCTTCGTCGACCTGGCCGTGGACTCCCACGGCAACGTCACCGCGGTGTGGTCGCGCGACATCGGTCCCTACAACGTGATCGAGAGCAGGACCCGGTCAACGGCAGGGGTCTGGAGCTCGCTCGACACGCTCTCGGTGCTGGGCCAGGATGCCTACGCCGCCTCGGTCGCCTCACTCCCCGGCGGCACCACGACCGCGGTCTGGGCGCGCTTCGACGGCACCCACTACGTCGCCCAGGCCTCGACCCGCAACGGTCCCGGCGGCGAGTGGACCATCCCGAAGAACCTCTCCACGGCGGTCGACGTCGACTCGACCGACGTGGCGGGCGGCCACGGCCGCACCGTTGCCGTCTGGGCAGGCACACCCGATGGGAGTCCCCACGTGGTGCAGTCGGCCACCCGGGCCCCCAACGGCACCTGGTCGACGGCAGTGCCGATCTCCAACCCGGTCCAAAACGCCCTGAACCCCAGCGTCGTGACGGACCCCAACGGCAACGCCACCGCTGTGTGGAAACGGTTCAACGGCTCGGTCGACGTGGCGCAGGGCGCGGTGCAGCCCGCGGGCGGCGCGTTCAAGCCGGCTGTCAACCTGTCGGCGGCCGACCGCAACGCCTACCCGCCCTTCGTCGCCGTCGACGCCGCCGGAGACGCGGTCGCGTTCTGGGTCGACGCCGGAGACGTCTCGCTCCAAGCGCGTAGCGCGGCCTTCGACCGAGCGGGACCGGCGATCTCCGTGCTGAAGGTGCCTCGGACCACCAAGCGCGGCGCACGCACCACGTTCTCAGTGACGGCGAAGGACACCTGGTCACGGATCCGGTCCTACGAGTGGAGGTTCGGAGACGGCTCCCACGCTTCGGGCCGGCAGGTCAGGCATACCTACGCCAGGGCCGGCAGCTTCCGGGTCACGCTGGTCATCACCGACAAGGTCGGCAACAAGACCACCCGCATCCGGACGGTGAGGGTCACCAGGCGTTGACGTCGCGGAAGTGCGTCGCGGCTGCGAAGGTTGACCCGTGCAACCGTCAGCGAACAAACCCGCCGTACGACGCGTCGTACCGGTCGTGAAGCCGCTCACCGCCAAGCAGATGTCGGGCGCAATCTCGGGCGCCCTCCTCGCCGCCACCGCTGTGCTGGTCCCGTCCGCTGCTGTCGCAGTCGATACCTGTCACGGTCAGGCAGCCACGATCTCGCCCGACTCCAACGGTCGTCTCACCGGGACGCCCGGGCCTGACGTCATCGTCGCGTTCGCCGACCAACGCGTGGACGCGGGTGCCGGTGACGACCTCATCTGCGTCGTCGCCTCGACACCCGGCAGCGACGTCGATGCGGGTCCCGGCGACGACACGGTCGACACCACGCGCAGCTTCGTGGCCACCGTGGTGAGCCTGGGCGAGGGGGAGGACACCCTCATCGGCGGGCGCGGTGAGGACGACGTGTACGGCTCGGCGCCCGAGGGCCTCGGCGAGCACGGCATCAACCCGCTCGACACCGAACGCGACGTCATCTCCACGGGCGGCGGCGACGACAAGGTCTTCTCGGGTTCGCTGGGCTCCCCCAACCTCGACAAGCTCACGACAGGCGCGGGCAGCGACCGCATCGACATCGTCGGCCTCGACCACACCCTCGAGCTCGACGCCGGACCGGGCACCAACACCGCGATCGTCACCCTGTCGGCGACCGAGACCACCGCCTGGGTGGTCGACGAGGCCAAGCGCAGCCTGCACTTCGACGAGGCCACCTCGCACTGGAAGGGCGACGTGCAGCGCTGGTACTTCACCCTCGCGGCCGGGTCGACGCCCTCCTCCCTGGTGTTCCTCGGCACCCGCACCGACGAGCAGGCTTTCGTCAGCGGCAAGGGTCTGGTGCCCCACTTCCGGATGGGCGGCGGGAACGACTGGGCCGGGTCCCTGACCACACCTGGCGGCAGCTTCGCGCTCGGTGCGGGCCACGACAGGCTCACGCTCGGCAAGTACGACGACATCAACGTCACCTTCCCGATCGAGGACCTCCGCGTCGACCTCCGCGCCCACCGAGCCCGGTTCGGTCCGATCGAGAGCCCGGTCTGGGGTGTCGAGGAGTTGATCGCCGGCGCCAGCCTGGTCCGCGCCTTCGGCACCGGCGGTGGCGAGAAGATCACGGCCAACGGGTGTGACGTCGCGGTGTGGGGCCGGTCGGGACCCGACCGGTTGGTGCGGGGCCGAGACGTGATCTCGCTGTGTGGCGGAGACGTCAACAGCCGCATCTACGGCGGGCGCGGCAACGACATCCTGTGGGGCTCTCAGATCACCGACGACCTGCTGGTCGGCGGTCCGGGCTTCGACAGGGCGCGGGGCATGAGCGGCACCGACACCTGCTACACCGAGGTAGCGCGCGGCTGCGAGCTGCCGTGAAGCGGCACCGTCGTACGACGCGTCGCACGGGCATGGGGAAGCTCGCGGCCGCAGCAGGGCTGGGTGCGTTGGTCGTCGTCGGCCTGGTGGGGGCGCCGACGCCGGCTGGTGCAGTGGAGACCTGCCACGGTCAGCCGGCCACCATCGGGCCGACCGGTGACGAGGTGGTGACCGGGACGCCCGGACCCGACGTCATCGTCGTCCAGGCAGCGGCCTACGAATTGGCGCCCGAGGGCACGAGGTTCGTCCAGGCCGGCGACGGCGACGACCTCATCTGTGTGCTGGGCGGCACCACCTACGTCGATGCGGGACCGGGCGACGACACGCTCGACGCCTCCGCGGTCACGGACCGCGTCGTGACCACGCTCGGACTGGGTGACGACCACTTCGTCGGCGGCCCGGGCAACGACGTGGTGGACGACGGCCCGTCCCCCTCTCAGGGTGCCGACTTCGAGGCCCAGGACGGCACCGATGTCATCGACTCGCGAGGGGGCGACGACAACATCGACTTGAGCGAGTTCGGAGAACCTCGTCCCGACATCGTCGACTCCGGCCCAGGCTCCGACGCCATCAACCTGCACGGTTTCGACCTCGGCACCATGCTCGACTTCGGCACCGGCCCACGAGACTCTCTGTGGTTCAGGGACGGCAGCGCACCCACATCCGAGATCTGGCGGGTCGACAATCACACGCGCACGCTGACGCGGGGCGACGTCTCGTGGACCTGGAACGGGCACATCGACTGGTACGTGTTCAACCTCCGCTCAGATCCGGCTCCGGCGCGCCTGACGTTCGTCGGCAGTGATCGTGACGAGCTGCTGAGCCTCGAGATGCCCCCCGGCCGCACGTTCCCGGTCACGGCGCGCATGGGCGGCGGCGACGACCTCCTCGAGGGGAGCTGGGGCGACCAGCCCTCACAGCTCACCCTGCTCGGCGGGCACGGTGAGGACCGGCTGGCCTTCAGCCCGGGGGTTGCCCGCGTGCACCTCGACCTCCTGCGGGGACGGGTCGACTACGGGTCCGACGGCGGGCACGGGATCGTGGCGAGCTTCGAGGACGTCCAGATGGAAGCTCGACACATCCGGATCCGTGGCAGCCGATCCTCGGAGACCTTCACGATCAACGCCTGCACCGGCGGCGTCGCGGCCGGGCCCGGCAACGACAAGATCGTCCTGCGCTCCTACGGCACCTGCGACGTCCGCCACTACTGGGCCTACGGCGGCAGCGGCAACGACCGGATCAACTCCGCCAGGTCCGACGACCTGCTGGTGGGCGGTCTGGGCTTCGACAGGGTCAACGGCCGGGGCGGCTTCGACACCTGCCGGGCGGAGGTCGTCCGTCTCTGCGAACGCTGAGGCAACCTCGCGACAACCACCGGGTCATACGGTGCACCTGACCTGACGCACCGCTCGCACTGCCGGTAGGTTCCGACCGAGGACCTGAGCGACCCCAGGAAGGCCCAGCAATGAGCGACCAGACCTTGTCCAATCTGCTCCAGGAGAACCGCCGGTTCGAGCCGCCCGCCGACCTCGCGGCCGACGCCAACGTCAAGGAGGAGGCCTACGCTCGCTCAGACGCCGACCGCGAGGCATTCTGGGCCGAGCAGGCCGAGCGCCTCGACTGGGACCAGAAGTGGGACCGGGTTCTCGACTGGGACAACCCGCCGTTCGCCAAGTGGTTCGTGGGCGGTCGCATCAACGCGGCCTACAACTGCGTCGACCGCCACGTGCTCGCGGGCCGGGGCGACAAGGTGGCCATCCACTGGGTCGGTGAGCCTGCCAACGACACCCGCACGATCACCTACGCCGACCTGCTGGGCATGGTCAGTCAGGCGGCCAACACGCTGACCGACCTCGGCGTGCAGAAGGGCGACCGCGTCGCGATCTACCTGCCGATGATCCCCGAGGTCGTCGTCGCGATGCTCGCCTGCGCGCGCATCGGCGCACCCCACACGGTGGTCTTCGGCGGGTTCTCCGCCGACGCGCTTGCCAACCGGGTCGCCGACTGCGAGGCGAAGGTCATCATCACCGCCGACGGCGGCTACCGCCGCGGGGCGGTGTCAGCGCTCAAGCCGGCCGTCGACGAGGCGGTCGCCAAGGCCGCCGAGCTGGGCCAGCGGGTCGACAAGGTGCTGGTGGTCCGGCGTACGGGCCAGGAGGTCGACTGGGACGACAGCCGCGACGTCTGGTGGCACGACAGCGTCGAGCAGGCCTCCACGGAGCACGACTGCGAGTTCTTCGACTCCGAGCACCCGCTCTACGTCATGTACACCTCGGGCACGACGGGCAAGCCCAAGGGCATCCTGCACACGACGGGGGGCTACCTCGTCGGCACGTCCTACACGCACTGGGCGGTCTTCGACCTCAAGGCCGACACCGACGTCTACTGGTGCACCGCCGACGTCGGCTGGGTGACCGGCCACAGCTACATGGTCTACGGGCCGCTGTCCAACGCGGTGACGCAGGTCGTCTACGAGGGCACTCCCGACTCCCCGCACAAGGGCCGCTGGTGGGAGATCATCCAGGACTACGGCGTGACGATCTTCTACACCGCCCCGACCGCGATCCGGACGTTCATGAAGTGGGGCTCCGACATCCCGGCGAAGTTCGACCTGTCGTCTGTGCGGGTGCTCGGCTCGGTCGGTGAGCCGATCAACCCCGAGGCCTACGTCTGGTACCGCGAGACGATCGGTGGCTCGAGAGTCCCGGTCGTCGACACCTGGTGGCAGACCGAGACCGGCCAGATCATGATCAGCCCCTTGCCCGGCGTCACCCACGGCAAGCCCGGCTCCGCGATGCGCCCGCTGCCGGGTGTCGGCGCCGAGGTCGTCAACGACGACGGCGAGCCCGTGCCCAACGGGTCGGGCGGCTTCTTGGTGCTCACCAAGCCGTGGCCCGCCATGCTGCGCACGCTGTGGGGCGACGACGAGCGGTTCAAGGAGACGTACTGGGCGCGGTTCGCCGACCAGGGCTTCTACTTCGCCGGCGACGGCGCCAAGAAGGACGACGACGGCGACCTGTGGCTGCTCGGCCGCGTCGACGACGTCATGAACGTCTCGGGCCACCGCCTCTCCACCACCGAGATCGAGTCGGCGCTGGTGTCCCACCCCAAGGTCGCCGAGGCGGCCGTGGTCGGCGCGGCCGACGAGATGACCGGGCAGGCCGTGTGCGCGTTCGTGATCTTGCGCGAGTCGGCTCTCGAGGGCGGCGAGGCCGCCCCGGACGAGCTGATCGAGGAGCTGCGCAAGCACGTGCAGAAGGAGATCGGCGCGATCGCCAAGCCCCGCCAGATCATGATCGTCCCCGAGCTGCCCAAGACCCGCTCCGGCAAGATCATGCGCCGACTCCTCAAGGACGTCGCCGAGCATCGCGAGGTCGGCGACGTCACCACCCTCGCCGACTCCACCGTGATGGACCTGATCAAGAAGAAGGAAGGCGCGGGCGCGAGCTCGGAGGAATGACGCCGCAGCTCAGGCCCACACGAAGTAGCGGAGCGCGACGTATGGCACGCACAAGACGATGGTGACGGCCGTGACGACCAGCCCGTACTTGGTGAAGTGCCAGAAGCTGATCGGATGCCCGTTGCGCTTGGCGATGCCGGTGACCACCACGTTGGCGCTGGCGCCGATCGCCGTGGCGTTGCCGCCCAGGTCGGCACCCAGGGCGAGGGACCACCACAACGACTGCTGCTGCGGTGGCAGGCCGGCTGCCGGTCCGACGAGCTCGTGGACCAGCGGCGCCATCGTCGCGACGTAGGGGATGTTGTCGACGATGCCCGACAGCACCGCAGAGCCTCCCAGCAGACCGAGGGCGGCCGGCGCGTAGTTGTCACCGATGCTGTCGGTGAGCGTCTCGGCCAGCTCCCCGATCACGCCCTGGTGCACCAAGGAGCCCACCATGATGAACAGGCCGGCGAAGAAGAGCAGGGTCTCCCACTCGACGTCCTCCAGATAGGTGTGGTGCGGGAGGCCCGAGACCAAGATCGCGGCGCCGGCGCCCAGGAGCGCCACCAGGGAAGGCTCGAGGTGGGTGATCGAGTGGGTGACGAAGCCCAGCAGCACGACCACGAGCACGATCCCGACTCGCACGAGCAGCTTCCGATCGTGGATGGTCTCCCGCGCCTCCA
Source organism: Nocardioides agariphilus (assembly GCF_015352445.1). Classification (GTDB taxonomy): domain Bacteria; phylum Actinomycetota; class Actinomycetes; order Propionibacteriales; family Nocardioidaceae; genus Nocardioides; species Nocardioides agariphilus. The sequence continues at coordinate 99,774 of NZ_JADKPO010000009.1, read as the reverse complement.
GCCGCATCACCGCCTCGGCGTGCTCGGCGTTGTAGCGCAGGCGGCGTCCCCACAACAGCCAGCACAGTCCGACGAAGACCGCCAGGAGCACCACCACGATCGGCGCCAGGTGGACCAGGAAGTCGTTGAACCCGAGCCCTGCGCGGCTGCCGATGATGATGTTGGGCGGGTCACCGATCAGGGTGGCCGTGCCGCCGATGTTGCTGGACATCACCTCGGCCAGGAGGAAGGGCACGGGATCCAGCGCGAGCCTGTCGCACAGCAGGAGGGTCACCGGCGCGATGAGGAGCACGGTCGTGACGTTGTCGAGCAGGGCCGAGGCGACGGCGGTGATGAGGACCAGGAGCACCATCATCCGAAACGGCCGGCCTCGGGCGCGCTGCGCCGCCCAGATCGCCAGGAACTCGAAGACCCCTGTCTGCCTCAGGACCCCGACGATCACCATCATCCCGAACAGCAGGAAGATGACGTTCCAGTCGATCCCGGTCTCCTCGGAGAAGAAGATCTCGTGCCCCCGGACCGACCCGATCGCGACCATGGCGGCCGCGCCCAGCAACGCCACGAGGGTACGGTTGAACTTCTCGCTGACGATGACGACGTAGGCCGTCGCGAAGACCAGCAGCGCGAGCCAGGCGGTCAGGGACATCGATCACTTCCGGCGTCGGGGACAACAACCGCCGACCAGACTTCCCGGCACACCTGGACGCCACCGTACATGTGCCGGCACCGGGCGACGCGTCAGGAGGACCCGCCCTTGTCCAGGACGTCTCGTGCGAGACGTTCACGCACCAGCGGACTGTCCTGGCCGGCCGCCGTGGCGATGGCGGCCAGCACCCGGCTCAAGGTGATGACGCCGTGGAAGGAACCCTCACGGTCGACGACGAGGATCACCGGGGTGCGCGCGGTGTCCATGGCACTGGCGATCTCGATCAGGGTGTCCTCGGGCAGGACGGACGGCGGCTTGGTACCGGTCAGCCGCTTGGCCTCGAGCAGCTCCCCGAGGGTGGCTCGGTTCAGGGCGCCGCACAGCTCGTCGGCGCCGGCCTCGTCGTAGGCATGCGCCAGGTTCGGCTCGTCGCGGACGTACTGTGGCAGCACCACGCTGAGGATCTGGCTGCCAGGGACGACCGCGATCGGCACGCCGTCCTCGCCCGCGACCACCAGGCCCGACAGGCGGTACTCCGCGATGACCCGGGCGGCCTCGGCGCCGGTCGTGTCGCGCCGGACCATCGGCACCTGCTCGGCGAGCTGCGCGGCTCTCATGCGCCCAGGGTGCCACGCGTCCATCTACGGAGTCGCGTGGAACCTGTCCCGGTGCCCGAGCACCAGGACGCCGAGCACCGCGGACCCCACCGACCCAGCAAGCACCGCGGCCTTGGCCGCATCGCGTTCGGGGCCTGAGAAAGCGAGGTCCGAGACGAGCAGCGAGACGGTGAAGCCGATACCGGCCAGCAGGGCGACGCCGACGACGTCGCGCCACCCGATGGACGGGTCGAGGCTCGCGTGGGTGAAGCGGGCGACGGTCCACCCGCCGAGCAGGACGCCGGCCGGCTTGCCGACCACCAGCCCCACGACCACGCCGATCACCACCGGGTCGCGTACGAGGTCACCACCGCCGGAGAGCACCACGCCGGCCGACACCAAGGCGAAGAAGGGTACGGCGATCCCGGAGGAGACGGGCGAGAGCAGGTGCTCGACTCGCTCGGCGGGGCTGACCTCCTCGGCCGCGTCGCGACGTACGCGCATCAGCAGTCCGAGCGCGACACCGGCGATCGTCGCGTGCACACCGCACTCGTGCACCGCCCACCAGGCCAACATCGCCAGGGGCACGTAGAGCACCGGCGTGGAGACTCGCAGTCGCTGCAGCACGGCCCAGAGCACGAGCGTGGCGACCGCGACCGCAAGCCAGGCCAGGTCGAGCGAGTCGGTGAAGAAGACCGCGATGATCGCGATCACGATCAGGTCGTCGACGACCGCCAGCGTGAGCAGGAACGCCCGCAGGGCGGTCGGCAGGTTGGATCCCACCACCGCCAGCACGGCCAGCGCGAAAGCGATGTCGGTGGCCGCCGGCACGGCCCACCCCTCCATAGCCCCGCCGTTCGCGTTGATCGCGAGGTAGAGCAGCGCGGGTACGGCGACCCCGCAGACAGCTGCTGCTACGGGTACTGCCGCGTCGGCCGGACGCCGCAAGGACCCCACGACCAGCTCGCGCTTGAGCTCGAGCCCGGCGACGAAGAAGAACAGCGTCAGCGCGCCGTCGGCCGCCCAGTGCTCCACGTCCAGCGGCCCGAGCTCCCAGTGGCGCAGGTCCTGGTAGGAGCCGCCCCACGCCGAGTTGGCCCAGACGATCCCCACCACCGCCGCGGCCAGGGCGAGTGCGCCGCCGACGGTCTCCTTGCGGAACAGGTCACCGAGATAGCTGGCCTCTCGCTCGTCGGGCTCCGGGAAGATCCGGCGTACGAACGACACGAAGGGTCCTCTCGTCAGCTCAACGCCGCCACCCGACGACGTGCCGACCAGGCTTCCCGGCTCACCGACGGCAAGCCTAGACCGTCCACCCGGACGGGTGCGCCTGCGCGAAGTCGCCCGGAGTAGGGTCGCTTCCGACCGCGACGACCAGGGGGTGGAGGTCATGGCCATCGAGCCGCTGAAGGACGAGCCGACCATCGGACGTCTGGTCTCCGACGCGAGCCGTGACATCTCCTCGTTGCTGCAGAAGGAGATCCAGCTCGCCAAGAGCGAGATCAAGGTCAGCGTGCGCAACGGCGGCCTCGGCGCCGGGCTGTTCGCGGGTGCGGCGTTCTTCGCGGTGATGGCGCTGATCATGTTCTCGGTCGGGCTGGCCTACCTGATCCACTGGAACGGCAGCGGGCTCGACCTGCACTGGGCCTTCTTGAGCGTGTTCGTGTTCTACCTGCTGATCGCGGCGCTGCTGGCCTACGTCGGCTACCGCAAGGTCCGCAAGGTGCGCCCGCCTGACAAAGCCATCGCCGAAGCCCAGAACATCAAGCAGGCCCTCACCAAGCGAGGCGGCGAGCCGATCGATGGTTGAGGAGGGCGCGCTAGCGCCCGTCTCGAAACCCCATCGGTGGTTGAGGAGGGCGCGCTAGCGCCCGTCTCGAAACCCGGTGACTGACAAGCGCACCTCGATCCGAGTCGACGCTCCACGACCTGGCGCCTGACCGACCCTTCGCAAGCTCAGGGTCGCGGCGCTCACGCCGCGCAGTCCCGGGTGTCGACGGCCTTGGAGCCGGCGACGCCCAGGGTGGCGGCCTGGCCGACCTGCTCGGCGGTCAGCGCGTAGCCGGTCTCGGAGTCGGTCAGGGACGCGGCGAACACCACGCCCACGACCTCGCCCGCCGACGACACGACCGGACCCCCTGAGTTGCCGGGTCGGACGATGCCGCGCAGGGAGAGCACGTCCCTGATCACCGCACCGTCGCCGTAGATGTTGGGCGATCGCAGCCGCTGCTGGGATCGCACGCGGCCTGGCTGCACGTCGTAGGGGCCGTCCTCGGGGAAGCCCAAGATGGCCACGCCGTCACGAGGCGAGACCTCGGTGTCGAAGGGCAGGGTCGGCAGCTGGCCCGACTCGACGGCGAGCACGGCCACGTCGACGTTGGGGTCGTAGTAGACGACGGTGGCCTCGACGGCGTTGCCATCGATCTCGACCGATGGCTCGGAGACTCCGGCCACGACGTGGGCGTTGGTCATCACCCGGTCGGGGGCGTAGAGGAAGCCCGAACCCTCGATCCCGCGACCGCAGCGGTTGGCGCCGTGGATCTTGACCACCGACTGCTCCGCGCGCAGGACGTCGGGGTCGGTCAGCAGCCGCTTGGGGCCTGGGCCGACCGGCACGATCCGCTCGGGCGCGAAGGGCTCGAGGTAGCGCGGGAAGAACGTCGTGCCGACGACGTTGTTGAACGCCTTGAGCAGGTTGTCAGCTCCCGAGGGAAGTGCCTGGTCGACCTTGCTGAGGATCAGCGACTCGCGAACCATCGGGGTGATGCCGCTGATGCCCGAGCCCGCGATCGCAACTCCGAGCGCCCACGACACCAGCAGCACCGCAGCCCCGCTGAGCACCGCGCCGCCGGCCGCGTCGACGGCTCGGAACGGCTGCCAGCGGATGTTCTCGCGCAGCCTGGCGCCGCCATACTGGAAGACGGCCTGTCCGAGCGAGGCGGCGAGGATGACGATGAACAGCGCTCCGAGCGAGACCAGCACGCTGGGGTCGGCGTCTCCCAGCGCCAACGGCGCCAGCCACACGCCCGTGAGCCCGCCGAGCAACAGCCCCGTCGTGGCCATCGCACCGGTCACGAATCCCTGCCAGTAGCCCGACAGCGCGTAGGTCAGCACCAGGCCGACCAGCAGCCAGTCGAGCAGGTTCACTAGTGCTCCTGGCTCTCGGGGGGCGGGACGCGTCGGGTCACACCCTGCAGCATGTAGGACGGCAGGTCACGGACCTCGTAGTCGGTCCACGGAGTGGCCCACCCGAGATAGTCGAACAGGCGGGTGATCACCCCGGCCGTGAAGCCCCACAAGATGACGTCGCGATCGGGTCCGATCAGGAACGCCGGACCCATCCAGCCCGAGGGATGCCGCACGTTGATGCGGTGGTCGGGTCGGAGCAGTTCTGCGATCGGCACCAGGTGGATGGCGTGCACCTCGCCGGGGTCGACCACGCTGACGGGCGAGGGGCTGTGCCACCAGCCGAGCACGGGGGTGACCGCGAAGTTGCTCGGCGGCAGCCACAGCTCGGGCAGCTCGCCGAAGACCTCGACACCGGTGGGATCCAGGCCGGTCTCCTCCTCGGCCTCGCGCAACGCGGCCTCGACCGGCGTCTCGCCCGCGTCGATGGACCCTCCGGGAAACGACACCTGACCCGGGTGCGAGCGCATCTGGTGGGACCGCTCGGTCAGCAGCAGCGTTGCGGACTCCGGCCCCTCACCGACCGGGTCGGCGAACAGCATCAGCACCGCACCCCGCCTCGGGTCGGCGTCGTCGGGAGGCAGGAACGCCGACAGCTCGCTCGCCGTGATCGCGGCGGCACCGACACGGACCGGCTCCAGCCAGGCGGGGATCGCTGAGTGCTGATCAGCCGTCACAGGCGCACCCCCAGGTGTTCGTCGACGAGGTCGAGCAGCTCGCGGCGCGAGGTGACCTGCTTGTTGAGGATGAAGGCGACCTTGCCATCGGCATCGATGAGAAGGAGGAAGGGCAGCCCCCTGATCGCAGGCAGCGGGGCTTGGGCGCTGAGGTCGCCGTAGGGGTCGGCGAGGGAGGGGTAGGTCGCGCCGGTGGACTCCATCAAGGAGAGCGCTCCACCCGGCTGGGTGTCGAGGTAGTCGATCCCGAGCACGGGCACCCGGTCGCCGTGAGCGGAGTAGAACGCTTGCAGGACCGGCATCTCGTCGCGGCACGGCTGGCACCAGTAGGCCCAGATGCTGACGAGCATCGGGCCGCGCAGGGAGGAGACGTCGACGTCACGGCCGCCGCCCAGGCACGGCAGGTCGACCGACGGCATCCCGCCGACGACCTTGGGTCCGGGACCGGGCGCACACGGCTCGACCCCGGCTGCTGCCTTGGCCCGCACCAGCTCCGGGGTGCCGACGTCGATGCTGGCCTCAGGGACACCCGCGTCGGCGCACGCAGTCGCCACGAGAAGGACGGCCGCGGCAACCAGCGCGAACGCCGACCGACGGGCCAGGGTCATGCGCGGCCCTCGGTGCGGACGAGCTTGGCGGCGCTGACCGGGTCGGTCGGTCCCTCGCCGTAGGCGGGACACCAACGCGCGATCGTGCAGGCGCCGCAGGCGGGCTTGGTGGCGTGGCAGACGCGGCGGCCGTGCCAGATGAGGTGGTGGCTGAGCATCGTCCAGTCGCGCTTGGGAAACAGGGCGCCGACCTCGTGCTCGGCCTTGACGGGGTCGGTCTGAGTGGTCCAGCCGAACCGTCGCGCCAGCCGGCCGAAGTGAGTGTCGACGGTGATGCCCGGGATGCCGAAGGCGTTGCCCAGCACGACGTTGGCGGTCTTGCGCCCGACTCCTGGGAGCTCGACGAGGTCCTTGAGCCGGGGCGGCACCTCGCCGCCATGACGCTCGACGAGCGCTTGGCTGAGCTTGAGCAGCGACTCGGTCTTGGCACGGAAGAAGCCGAGCGGGCCGATGATCGTCTCGAGCCGCTCGCGGTCGGCTCCGGCCATCGCCACCGCGTCGGGGTAGGCCGCGAACAGGGTGGGACGGACCCCGTTGACCCTCTTGTCGGTCGTCTGGGCACTGAGCACGGTGACCACGAGCAGCTCGAAGGGGTTGTCGAAGTCCAGCTCGCACCTGGCGTCGGGATAGGTATCGGCGAGCACCCGGTCGATGCGCCTGGCGCGACGCACCAAAGCGGTGCGCGTCTCACCCGTCGGTGTCTGCTCGGGCGCGACGGGCGCGGGGACCTTGGGCGGCACGGCGTCAGCCTACGGCGGCGTACCGACGGTCCTTTCGCCCCATCTGGTCCGCACGTACCGAAGATCTGGGGAGACTCGACTGCATGTGACCCAGACCACTCGATAGGATTCTGCCCGCAGCCTCGCCCGCGTGGGCGCGGGCGTTCCGAGGAGGACTCGTGGACAACGACGTGGTGCGCCAGGCCCCGCTGTTCAGTGCGCTCGACGACGAGGCAGCGACGGCTCTGCGCGGCTCGATGTCGGAGACCAGGCTGCGCCGCGGCGAGGTGCTCTTCCACGAGGGAGACTCCGGCGACCGCCTCTACATCGTGCTCGACGGCAAGGTGAAGCTCGGCCGCACCTCGAGCGACGGTCGCGAGAACCTGCTGGCGATCCTGGGCCCCGGCCAGATGTTCGGCGAGCTGTCCCTGTTCGACCCCGGTCCGCGCTCGGCGACCGTCACGGCCGTGACCGACACGTCGTTCGCCTCCCTGTCCCACGAGGACCTGCTGCGCTGGCTCGACGGCCGACCGACCGTCGCCCGCGGTCTGCTCGCCCAGATCGCCGGGCGGCTGCGCAAGGCCAACGACGTCAACGCCGACCTGGTCTTCTCCGACGTACCTGGCCGCGTGGCCAAGGCGCTGCTCGACCTCGCCGACCGCTTCGGCCGCACCGCCGACGACGGCGTGCACGTGCACCACGACCTGACCCAAGAAGAGCTCGCCCAGCTGGTGGGCGCCTCCCGCGAGACCGTCAACAAGGCCCTCGCCGACTTCGCCTCCCGCGGCTGGCTGCGCCTGGAGCCCCGCTCCGTGGTGATCATGGAGGTCGACCGCCTCCAGCGCCGCGCCCGCTGAGGCCCTCCAGGGCGCTTGTAACGCGGGGTTCAGTCGACTTCCCCAGCGTCCGGGCCCGTGGTCAGTTGGCCTAACCCCGCGTTACAAGGGGTGGTCGCCCCTGAGGTAGGCCAGCTGAGCGCGTACGGAGAGCTCGGCCGCGCCCCAGAGGACGGGATCTACGTCGGCGTAGACGAGCTCGACCACCCGTCTCGGCAAGGTCTCGGGCTCGCCGGCTCCGAGGGCGGCGACGGCCTCGCGCACCTGTGCGAGCCGCTCGCGCCGGTGCGCGATGTAGTAGTCCAGCGCGGGGAGTGCGGCTGAGATCACCGGCCCGTGTCCCGGCCAGATGGCGGTGATCTCGTGCTCCGAGGCCAGCGCGTGAAGCCGGTCCAGCGAACCGAGGTAGGCGCCGAGCTGGCCGTCGGGATGGGCGACGACCGTCGTACCTCGCCCGAGCACGGTGTCGCCGGTCAGCACCGTACGTTCGGCAGGCAGCACGAAGGACAGCGAGTCGGCCGTGTGACCGGGCGTGGCCACCACGTGCACCTCGAGCCCGTCGACCTCGACGACATCACCGTCGCCGAGACCCTCGGAGCCCCACCGGTACTCAGGGTCCAGGGCGCGTACGCCGCACCCTACCGACTCGGCGAACTCGCGGGCCGCCTCGGAGTGGTCGAGGTGGTGGTGGGTGAGGAGGACGACGGCCACGTCGCCGGCAGCGTCTCGTACCGCATCCAGGTGCGCGGGCAGCGGCGGGCCGGGGTCGACCACGACCGAGCGGGAAGCCCCCGGCTCGCGCAGCACCCAGGTGTTGGTGCCGTCGAGCGTCATCGGGGAGGCGTTGTCGGCCAGCACGCACACGGCCCGCTCGCCGAAAGCTCCCCCGGACCAGGTGCTCACGACAGACGTGCCTCGACGAGCGCGCGTAGCCGGTCGGGGATCGAGAGCGTGGCCGTGTCCCCCGACCCTTCGACCTGGGGCGTGAACATCTCGACCGGCCCGCGGGCCAGGGCCGCGTCGAGCACGTCGCCCGGCGACGCGTGGAGCCCGACCTCGAGGCAGGTCAGGTAGGTGGGCGGCAGCATCAACAGCTGACCGGCATCGACCGCCGCCGCCGCGTCGAGCGCTCCGGTCCAGGTGACAGCCGACGACTCGCTCGACACGTCGCGGGTGGCCTGCCCTGAGGGCAGGGCTGCCACGAAGAACCACGTGCGGTAGCGCCTCGGCTCGAACACCGGTGTCAACCAGCCCGACCAGGCACCCAGCAGGTCGGTGCGCAGCACCAGGCCACGCCGGTCGAGGAAGTCGGTGAAGGACAGCTCTCGGCTCTCCAGCGCGACGCGGTCGGACTCCCACTCCTCGCCGGTGGTGTCGGAGACCACCGAGGTCTCCGAGGGCCCGGCGAGCAGCACCCCCGACTCTTCGAACGTCTCCCGCACCGCGGCGCACACCAACGCACGCGCCGTGGCCTCGTCGGTGCCGAGCCGTTCGGCCCATGCGGTGGGCGACGGTCCTGCCCAGGCAACGGTGTGGTCGAAGTCGCGCGGGTCGACGCCGCCGCCGGGAAAGACGCACATGCCCGCGGCGAACTCCATCGAGGCCTGGCGCCGCAGCAGGTACACCTCGGGACCTGCCGACGTGCCTGGCCTCAACAGCACCACGGTCGCGGCGTTGCGCGGCTCGACCGGGGTCAGCTCGCCCTCGGTGTAGGCCCGTGCCTGCTCGACGAGCGAAGCAGGCAAGGGGATTCGCAACATCAGACCTCGACGACCAGCTCGACCTCGACGGGTACGTCGAGCGGCAGCACCGAGACGCCCACCGCCGAACGCGCGTGCTTCCCGGCCTCGCCGAACACCTCCCCCAGCAGCTCGGAGGCCCCGTTGGCGACCTTCGGCTGGGCGGTGAACTCCGGTGTCGAGGCCACGAACACCACCACCTTGACCACGCGCTTGACCTCGGACAGCTCGCCGATCTCGGCCTTGATCGCCGCGATCGCGTTGAGCGCGCACTGGCGCGCGCATGCGTAGCCCTGCTCCTCGCTGACCGCGTCACCGAGCTTGCCGGTCGCCAGCATCGTGCCGTCGCGCGAGGGCAGCTGTCCGGCCGTGAAGACCAGGTTGCCGCTGCGCGACGTCGGTTGGTACGCCGCCACGGGCGGCGCCACGACGGGTACGGTCAGACCGAGCTCGGCCAGCTTCTCTTCGGGTGTCGTCACGTCTCAGCCCTCCAGGGGACGCTTGAAGTAGCCGACGAGGTTCTCCGGGTTCATCCCCGGCGCGATCTGCACCAGCTCCCAGCCGTCAGCGCCGAAGTTGTCGAGGATCTGCTTCGCGGCGTGCGTCAGGATCGGCGCCGTCAGGTACTCCCACTTGGTCATGGACGAACCCTAACGTCGCCGGCTGCGTTGGTCGCTTGCGCCGCCCATCCGCTGGTTGAGGAAGGCGCGCTAGCGCCTGTCTCGAAACCCGGTGAGGTGAATGGGTTCCCTTCCGGTGGTTTCGAGACGGTTGCTGCGCAACCACCTCGACCACCGATGCTTCGCTTGACCTCAGGTCCGCTTGAACTCCTAGCGTCTCTGGGTGTGACGATGACTCCCGTGCACGACGCGGCGGACCAACGACTGCTGTCGCCGGCGTACGCCGCGACGACGGTCGGCATGTTCGCGTTGTGTGCGTTCGTGGCCTTCGAGGCGACGGCGGTCGTGACGGTGATGCCGACCATCGCCGACGAGCTCGACGGCGTGCGCCTGTTCGCGCTGTCGTTCGCAGCACCGCTGGCCAGCGGCGTCGTCGGCATGGTGGCAGCGGGTGGGTGGAGCGACCGTCGTGGTCCGACGATCCCGCTGGTCGCGGCGTTGGTGCTCTTCGCGACGGGACTGGTCGTCTGCGGGCTGGCACCGAGCATGGAGATGCTGGTCGCCGGCCGCTTCGTCCAGGGTCTGGGCGGTGGCGCACTCACCGTGTGCCTCTACGTCCTGGTGGGGCTGGTCTTCCCGGAGGTGCTCCGGCCTGCGGTGTTCACCAGCTTCGCAGCGGCGTGGATCCTGCCGACCTTGTTCGGCCCGGCTCTCGCGGCCTGGGTGGCGCACACGGTGGGGTGGCGCTGGGTGTTCCTCGGTGTGGTCGCCATGGTGGGCGCCGCCGCAGCCCTGGTCTCGCCCGCGCTGCGCGGCCTCGACGCGCGCGCGACAGGCACCAGGACTCCGCGCTCGAGGCTGGTGTGGGCAGTCGTCGGAGCCGGCGCGGTTCTCGCCCTCGACCTACTCGGCTCGCAAGAGGGTGCCATCGCCGCACTCACGGTGGCTGCGGCCGGCCTCGCACTCGTGGCCCTCGCGCGCCTGAGCCCGCGCGGCGTCCTGGCCCTGCGCCAGGGCCTCCCCGCGGTGATCGCGACCCGTGGGCTGCTGGCCGGCACCTTCTTCTGCGGGGAGACCTACATCATCTTCGTGCTGATGGAGCGCTGGGGACTGAGCGCCGGCCTCGCCGGCCTCGCGCTCACCGGGGTCGGCCTGTCGTGGAACGCCGGCAGCTGGGCACAGTCCAGGCTTGCCCGCACCCTCGGGGACACCACCGCCATGGTGGGCGGCAGCGCGGTGGTGCTGCTCGGGATCGTGGGCCTGACAGCGGCGGTCATCACGCACGTACCCGCGGCGCTGGCCGTGACGACGTACGTCGTGGCCGGCGCCGGCATGGGCCTGGCCTACCCACGCACCAGCGTCGCCACCCTCGCCGAGTCCACCGATGCCGATCGGGGCTTCAACTCCGCCGCCTTGTCGATCGCCGACTCCCTTGGCGCCGCGCTGACGATCGCCGCGTCGGGCGTCGCCTTCGCGGTCGCCACGCGAGCAGACGCCGACCCGTTCGTCGCCGCGCTCACCGTCGGCTGCGTCACCGGCCTGATGGCCGTGGCGGCGTCGGGCCGGACCCGCCGCTGATCCCGATTCGTCAGCGGTCTCTCGGGTACTCGCCGCCGGCCATCTGCTGACGAATCGCGCGTCAGCCCACGACGTCGTACGTCGTGTGGGTCGCCCACTCGGACGGGTGCACCGAGGCGATCCGGAGGTCGACGTCCTTCTCGAAGCCGTCGAAGAGACGCTTGCCCGCACCGAGGATCACCGGCGCCGTCGAGATGACGAGCGTGTCCACCACTCCGGCCAGGAGCGCCTGCCGGATCACGTCGGCACCTCCGCCGATGGAGACGTCCTTGTCGCCCGCGTCGCATCGCGCGGCATAGAGCGCGTGGTCGAAGCCGTCGACGAAGTGGAAGCCGTTGGCCGGGTCGGGCTGGTCCTCGATGCGGTGGGTCAGCACGGTCAGCGTGCCGCCGAAGGGGTTCTTGCCACCCCACGCACCGGCAGCGTCGTACATCCCGCGGCCGACGATGCCGCCGCCGATGTTGGCCACCAGCGGCTCGTAGAACGCCTTGTCGGCCTCGCCCATGTTGACGTCGTGGCCACCGTCGTAGGTCCACGGACCACCCATCACCCAGTAGTGCAGGCGCTCGCCGCCGCGACCCAGGCCGTGCTCGGGACCGTCGTCGGGTCCGGTGACGTAACCGTCCACGGACGTCGTGATCGCCGCAATGACCTTGCCCATCTGCCCATCCTCCTGAAGTCGGTCCCCCACGAACAGACCCGAGCAGGAGGCGTCACTCATCTGTCATCCCTCACCCGGTCGCGATGCCGGCGACCAGGTTGATGGTGCTGGCCAGGACGACGGCGCCGAAGAGATAGGACAGCAGCGTGTGCCGCAGGACGACCGCGCGGATGGCAGCGCTCGACACGGCGGTGTCGGAGACCTGGTAGGTCATCCCGAGGTTGTAGCTGAAGTAGAGGAAGTCGCGGTAGGACGGCGCCTCCTCGGAGTTGAAGTCGATGCCCGAGCCACTCGGCGTGCCGTAGTAGAGGTAGGCGTAGCGCGCGGCGTACATCAGGTGCAGGCTGGCCCAGGCCATGAAGACGCCGGCCAGCGCAAGCGCGGCCACGACGTGTCGATCCTTCGAGTGCACCACCAGCAGCACCACGATCCCGAGCAGACCGGCCAGCGCGACCGCGACGACGAATGGCTCCTCGGCAGCCGGGCGAAGCTCCTCGCGACGCGCGTTGGCGCGGGTCTGCTCGGCATCCATGGGCCAGAGCGCCCACCACCCCAGCAGCACGAACAGGCCGAGGCCGACGACGACGCCGACCATCGTCGCGACGACGACCGACAACGCCACCTGCGCGAGCGCCCCGGCGACGGCACCGACGACGAGCGACGAGAGGAGCCGGACGACCGCGCCGGAGGGCTTGCGCACCGGCTCAGACCAGGATCGCCGGCTCGGTCTTCTCGCGGACCTCGTCCTCGGTGACCCCGGGTGCCAGCTCCACCAGCCGCAGACCGTCGGGCGTGACGTCGAGCACGCAGAGGTCGGTGATGATGCGCTGCACGACGCCGCGCCCGGTGTAGGGCAGGTCGCACTCGTCGAGAATCTTCTTCGAGCCGTCCTTGGCGACGTGCTCCATCAGCACGATGACCCGCTTGGCGCCGTGGACCAGGTCCATCGCGCCGCCCATGCCCTTGACCATCTTGCCGGGGATCATCCAGTTGGCGATGTCGCCCTTCGCCGAGACCTGCATGGCGCCCAGGATCGCCGCGTCGATCTTGCCGCCGCGGATCATCCCGAACGACGTCGCCGAGTCGAAGAACGACGCGCCGCGCCGCAGCGTGACCGTCTCCTTGCCGGCGTTGATCAGGTCGGGGTCCTCCTCGCCGTCGATCGGGTAGGCGCCGACACCCAAGATGCCGTTCTCTGACTGGAGCACCAGCTCGACGTCGTCGGCGACGTAGTTGGGCACGAGCGTCGGCAGCCCGATGCCGAGGTTGACGTAGGAGCCGTCGGTCAGCTCCGAGGCCGCACGAGCCGCCATCTCCTCACGGGTCCATGCCATCAGGAGGCCTCCTCACTTCCGGGGTTTCGAGACGGTGGGTGGTCGATCTCTCCAACCAGCGGGCGTGGGCGCACCGTCCGCTTCTCGATCCGCTTGTCCTCGGCCTGCTCGGGACTCAGCGCGACCACGCGCTGCACGAAGACGCCGGGCGTGTGCACGTCGTTCGCGTCGATCTCCCCCGGCTCCACCAGGTGCTCGACCTCGGCGATCGTGACCCGTCCGCACATCGCGGCCAGCGGGTTGAAGTTGCGGGCGCTGTCGCGGTAGACGAGGTTGCCGTGGCGGTCGCCCTTCCAGGCCCGCACGAGTCCGAAGTCGGCGACGATCGACTGCTCCAGGACGTACTCGCGGGTCTCACCGTTGACCGTGAACTCCCGCGTCTCCTTGGCCGGAGAGGCGAGGAGCACGTTGCCCGCCTCGTCGTACTTCCAGGGCAGCCCGCCCTCGGCCACCTGCGTACCGCCCCCGGTCGCGGTGAAGAACGCCGGGATCCCCGACCCGCCAGCCCGCATCCGCTCGGCGAGCGTGCCCTGAGGGGTGAGCTCCACCTCGAGCTCGCCGGAGAGGTACTGCCGGGCGAACTCCTTGTTCTCACCGACGTACGACGAGACCATCCGGCGGATGCGGCGCTCACCGAGCAGCAGGCCCAGGCCCCAGTCGTCGACGCCGCAGTTGTTGGACACCGCCTCGAGCTCGGTGGTGCCAGCGTCGAGAAGAGCCTGGATGAGCACTGAGGGGATGCCGCAGAGACCGAAGCCCCCGACTGCCAGCGTTGCCCCGTCGGGGATGTCTGAGACCGCCTCCGCGGCCGATGCAACGACCTTGTCCACGCGGGGACTCTAGTCTCTGGTTGTGCCCCCCGACTCGCCAGACCCATGGGCTGGCGTGCGGCTGCACATCGTCACCGGCAAGGGCGGCACCGGCAAGTCGACGGTTGCGGCCGCTCTCGCGCTGGCGCTGGCCACACGTGGCAAGCACGTGTTGCTCTGCGAGGTCGAGGGACGCCAGGGCATCGCCCGGATGTTCGACGTCGACCCGCTCCCCTACGCCGAGCGCAGGCTGGCGACCGGCCTGCCCGCACCGGGCGATGCAGGAGGCGGAGTGGTGCACGCCTTGCACATCGACCCGGAGTCGGCGCTGCTGGAGTACCTGTCGATGTACTACAAGCTCGGCCCGGCCGGCCGCGCGCTCGACCGCTTCGGGGTCGTCGAGTTCGCCACGACCATCGCACCCGGGGTGCGCGATGTGCTGCTGACGGGCAAGGTCTACGAGGCCACCAAGCGCAACGCCCGCAACAAGGGGGCGATCGAGTACGACGCCGTGGTGCTCGACGCACCGCCCACCGGGCGGATCACACAGTTCCTCGGGGTCACCAACGAGCTGGCCGGCCTGGCCAAGGTGGGTCCGATCAAGACCCAGTCCGACAGCGTCACCCGATTGCTGCGCTCGGACCGCACAGCAGTGCACCTCGTCACCTTGCTGGAGGAGATGCCGGTGCAGGAGACGATCGACGGCATCACCGACCTGCGGGCCCACGACCTCCCGGTCGGCGGGGTCGTGGTCAACATGGTCCGACCTCGCGAGCTCGGAGCCGAGGATCTCCGGGCAGTGCGCGCGGGCACGATCGACGCAAGCACCGTCGCGGCGGACCTCGAGCGCGCCGGCCTCGAGGCGAACGACGCACTCGTCGCCGGCCTCCTCACCGAGGCTCGAGACCACGCCGAGCGACGGGCTCTGGAGGACGAGCAGCGCGACGTCGTCGCCGGCCTCGACCGGCCGACGTACGAGCTCCCGCGACTCGCGAGCGGGATCGACCTCGGCGCCCTCTACGAGCTGGCCGGCTCGTTGCGCGAGCAGGGACTCCCATGACCAAGAACAGGACCAGGGTGGGACCACGAGGATCCGCCGAGGCACCACGCCTGGACGTGGACGCGCTGCTCGACGACCAGGAGGTCGGCATCATCGTGTGCTGCGGCTCCGGCGGAGTCGGCAAGACCACGGTCTCCGCGGCTCTCGCGCTGCGCGCCGCCGAACGCGGACGCCGCGTCGTCGTCCTGACCATCGACCCGGCCCGGCGGCTGGCCCAGTCGATGGGCATCCGAGAGCTGGACAACACCCCCCGTCCCGTCGATGGCGTCGACGCCGGAGCCGGGGGCTCCCTGGCCGCGATGATGCTGGACATGAAGCGCACCTTCGACGAGGTGGTCGAGAGCCAGGCCACGCCCGAGAAGACGCGCCAGATCCTCGACAACCCCTTCTACCAGGCGCTCTCGTCGTCCTTCGCCGGGACGCAGGAGTACATGGCGATGGAGAAGCTCGGGCAGATCCACCGCGATGCGAGGGTCGGTCAGCCCGACGCGACGTACGACCTGATCGTGGTCGACACGCCGCCGTCTCGCTCCGCGCTCGACTTCCTCGACGCACCCGAGCGTCTGTCGAGCTTCCTCGACGGGCGGTTCATCCGGTTGCTGCTCGTGCCCGCGCGGGGACCGGCGCGGTTCATGACAGCGGGCCTGGGCATCGTCACCTCGGCACTGACCAAGGTTCTCGGGGCCCACGTACTGCGGGACGTGCAGACGTTCGTGGCGGCGTTCGACACGCTCTTCGGCGGCTTCCGCCAGCGCGCCCAGCAGACCTTCCGGCTGCTGCAGGCTGATGGCACCGCGTTCCTCGTGATCGCCGCACCCGAGGCGGACGCGTTGCGCGAGGCGGCGTACTTCGTCGAGCGGCTGAGCGAGGACGGGATGCCGCTGGCCGGCCTGGTGGTCAACCGAGCCGGCCAGCGGCCCCTCGGGGGGCTGACCCCGGAGGCGGCCGTCGCCGCCGCCGCCAAGCTGGCCAGTCTGGCGAGAGAGGAACCAGACTTGCCTGAGCCGCTGGTGGTGGGCCTGCTACGTCTGTACGCCGATCGTTGTCGGCTCGTGGATCGGGAGGCGACCGTGAGCGCGAGGTTCGCAGCCGCGCACCCGCAGGTCGCGACCGCGAGGGTCCCGGCTCTGGCCGGTGACGTCAACGACCTTGACGATCTCCGTCGTGTCGGCGTCCTCCTGGGGGGTCAGGACGATGACACGCTGTCTGAGACCGGTTAGGTCCGCTCGACGCCAGCGGTCAGACGGTCGCCTCGACAGCGCGGTTGCCGGCCCCCGTACGAGCCTGCTCCAACACGGCGCGCCACTTGGCGTTCGGGTTGCGCTTGAGGAGGGCCCGGCGCTCGCGCTCGGTCATCCCGCCCCAGACGCCCCACTCGATCTGGTTCTCGAGGGCTTCGGCGAGGCACTCGGCCTTCACCGGACATCCGGCGCACAGCTTCTTGGCTTTGTTCTGCTCAGCACCACGCACGAACAGCTGGTCGGGCTGGCTGGCACGGCAAGCTGCTTGGCTTGCCCAGTCTTCGTTCCACATAGGACGTCCCCACATCCGTCTTGACCGACGTCCCCATGACGCCGCCGGGTTTCCCCATGCAGCAAGTTAAAGAACCTAGGGGCATGACACACAGACTCGAACGGCCTGTTTGGTCTAGTCCGAATTGACTATGCCCGGGTGACTAGACAAATGGTGGTCGAGTCCTGGGACGTTCCGGACTCCTCCGGGCAGCACCCTGCCTCACAAGCCTGAAACCTATGCACATACCTATGCTCTTTTGCTGTCCAGGAATGGGGATGAGCGGACTAGTCCCGTACTCTCGTCCCCATGCCTCGCCCGCGGTCCGACCGGCTCACCCCACCCCGAGTGCTCGGCCACGTCGTGGTCATGCTCGCCGTGGCAGCGGTCATGGGACTGGTCGCAGCCGGCCTCGCGATCCCGTTCGCGGGCGTGCTCGGCGTCGCCACCAAGCAGGTCGCATCCGGCATGACCAACCTGCCCGAACAGCTCGAGACCGAGCCGCTCTCCCAGCGCACCCAGATGGTCGACGAGGCGGGCAACGTGATCGCCACCCTCTACGACGAGAACCGCGTCAACGTCCCGCTGCGCTCGATCTCCCGCAAGATGGTCAAGGCGATCGTGGCGATCGAGGACTACCGCTTCTACCAGCACGGCGCGCTCGATCTGAAGGGCACGCTGCGCGCGCTGATCACCAACCAGGCCAACAACGGCGTGGTGCAGGGCGGCTCGTCGATCACCCAGCAGATGGTGAAGATGACGCTGATCGCCCAGGCCAAGGGCAACAAGAAGGCCCAGGCCGAGGCGATCGACGACACCTACGCCCGCAAGGTCCGCGAGCTGCGCTACGCCATCGCCTTCGAGCAGCACTACTCCAAGGACTGGATCCTCGAGCGCTACCTCAACCTCGCCTACTTCGGCGACGGCGCCTACGGCATCCAGTCCGCGGCCAAGCACTACTTCAACAAGAACGCCAAGGACCTCGACTGGGGCGAGTCCGCCGTGCTCGCCGGGCTGGTCAAGAACCCCACCGGTTTCGACCCCACCAACTACCCCGACAAGGCCCTCGAGCGCCGCGACATCGTCTTGGACCGGATGGCCCAGCTCAGCGTCATCTCCGACGACAAGGCCGAGCAGCTGAAGAAGAAGGGCCTGGGGCTCCACGTCGTCGCCACCCAGAACGGCTGCGTCTTCTCGCGCGCACCGTTCTTCTGCGACTACGTGCTTCGCCGCCTCTACGCCGACAAGTCGCTGGGCGACACCCTCGCCGAGCGCAAGGCGCTGATCAAGAACGGCGGCCTGACGATCCACACCACGATCGACCTGCGCATGCAGGCGGCCGCCGACAAGTCGGTCTCCGACCACGTCTACGCCACCGATCATGCGATCGGCGGCATGGCCATGGTCGAGCCGCGCACCGGCGACGTGAAGGCGCTGTCGCAGTCGCGCCCGATGGGCAACAACCGCAAGAAGGGCGAGACCTACCTCAACTACGTCGTGCCCAAGCGCTACGGCGACTCGGCCGGCTTCCAGGCCGGGTCGACGTTCAAGGCCTTCGTGCTGGCTGCGGCGATCGAGAAGGGCATCTCCCTCGACACCAAGATCAACGCACCGCCGAAGATCTCGATCCCGATGTCGGAGTACCCCACCTGCGGTGGCCACAACTTCTACAGCACCGACGTGTGGGAGCCCGAGAACTCCACCAAGAGCGGCACCTTCAACCTCTACACCGGCACCCAGCAGTCGGTGAACACGTTCTACGCCCAGCTGGAGAAGCAGACGGGCCTATGCGAGCCCTACCGGCTGGCCAAGGAGATGGGCATCGACCTCACCGCGCCCGACCGCGAGCGGGTCCCGTCGTTCACGCTGGGCGTCGCCGAGACCAGCCCGCTGGAGATGGCGACGGCCTACGCGACGTTCGCCGGGCGCGGACTGGCCTGCGCCTCCCGTCCGGTCACCTCGATCGAGGACGCCGACGGCAAGCTGCTCAAGGACTACAAGGAGGACTGCCACCAGGTCATCCAGGCCTCCACCGCCGACGCGGTCAACGACATCCTGCGCGGTGTCCAGGAGCCCGGCGGCTTCGGCTACGACAACGGGCTGGCGCTCAACCAGCCCTCTGCCGGCAAGACCGGCACGATCCAGAGCAACATGGCGGTGTGGTTCATGGGCTACACGCCCAACCTGTCCACGTCCGCGATGATCGCCGGCGCCAACGACGACGGAACCTGGGTGACCCTCAACGGCCAGACGGTCGGCGGCACCGGCATCGGCGAGGCGTTCGGGTCCACGGTCGCCGGCCCGATGTGGGGCGATGCCATGCACGTCGTGGAGCAGTGGCTCGCCGATGAGGACTTCACCCGGCCCAGCGGCGTCGATGTCGCCGGCGTACTCACCGAGATCCCCGACACCGGCGGCATGAGCGTGCAGCAGGCCACCTCGCTGCTCGAGTCGCTCGGGTTCGTCGTCGAGCTCGGCGGCTACGCACCGAGCCGCTTCGCCGAGGACACCGTCGCCTACACGCTGCCCGGCAAGGGCTCCGACGTCGCCAGCGGCACCACCGTCACGATCTACCAGTCCACCGGCAAGCCACCTCCTCGCCCAACCGGCGGCGGTGGCGGTGGCGGCACCGGTGGCGGCGGTGGCGGGGGTGACGGCGGCGGCACAGGGCCTGGCAACGGCCATGGCAACGGCGGCGGCAAGCCCCACTGATCACCGCTGGTTGAGGAGGTTGCGCCAGCCACCGCTGGTTGAGGAGGTTGCGCTAGCAACCGTCTCGAAACCCGGTGAGCCGACGCCGACTCGCGCGCGACGGATCACCGCTGGTTGAGGAGGTTGCGCTAGCAACCGTCTCGAAACCCGGTGAGCCGACGCCGACTCGCGCGCGACTACCCAAGCTGCCGCTTGACCTCGGCGGCCACGGCGCCGCCGTCGGCGCGACCACGTACCTGCGGGGTCAGGACTCCCATCACGCGGCCCATGGCCTTCATGCCCTCACCTGCGACGCCGAGCTCGGCGATAGTGGCGCTGACCAGCGCCTCGATCTCCGCGGAGGTGAGCTGCTCGGGCAGGTAGTCGGCGATCACGGCGGCCTCGGCGACCTCCTTGTCGGCCATCTCCTGACGGCCGCCGTCGGCGAAGGCGACCGCGGCCTCGCGGCGCTTCTTGGCCTCGGTCGAGAGCACACCGACGACCTCGTCGTCGCTGAGCTCCCTGGCCACCTTGCCGGCGACCTCGGCGTTGGTGATCGCGGTGAGCACCATGCGCAGGGTGCCGGATCGCACCTCGTCGCGGGCCTTGATGGCAGTGGTCAGGTCGGCTCGTAGTCGGTCCTTCAGGGCGCTCATGCTCCCCATTCTCCCCTGTGTGGAACCCTGGTCGGGTGCGCCCTGTCGACCTCCTCACCGGCACGGTGGCCGCCGGAGCGGTCACCGGTGCTGCCCTGACGGCGTACGCCGCCTGGGAGGCTCGCGCCTACACCCTGCGCACCGTGGAGCTTCCGCTCCTACCCGCCGGTCACCGCCCGCTCAAGGTGCTCCACCTGAGCGACATCCACATGACCCCGGGCCAGCGCCGCAAGCAGGAGTGGGTCGCGAGCCTGGCCGACCTCGAGCCCGACCTGGTCGTCAACACCGGCGACAACCTCGCCCACCGCGACGCCGTACCCGTCGTCACCGCCGCTCTCGGGTCGCTGCTCGAACGTCCGGGGGTCTTCGTCTTCGGGTCCAACGACTACTACGTGCCGACGCTGCGCAACCCGATCCGCTACCTGCTGCCCGACACCGGAACGAGGTACGTCGACAAGCCGCAGCTGCCGTGGCCGGACCTGCAACGTGCGTACGTCGAGGCGGGCTGGCTCGATCTCACCAACCGCAACGATCAGCTCAAGGTGGGTGACTCCTCGTTCGCGTTCGCCGGCGTCGACGACCCGCACCTGCGCTACGACCGCCTCGACCTGATCGCCGGGCCGGCCGACCCCGGCGCCGACGTACGTCTCGGCGTCACGCACGCGCCGTACCTGCGGGTGCTCGACCAGTTCGCCGCCGACGGCTACGACGCGGTCATCGCCGGCCACACCCATGGGGGCCAGGTGTGCCTGCCGATCATCGGCGCGCTGACCACCAACTGCGACCTCGACAACGCCCGCGCCAAGGGCCTGCACCGCCATCCCGCCGACTCGCGTGACGGCGACCCGGGCAGCACCTGGTTGCACGTATCTGCCGGCGTCGGCACCAGCCCCTACGCCCGCATCCGGGTCGCCTGCCGACCCGAGGCAACCCTGCTCACCTTGACCCCTCGCGCCGACTGAACCGATTGGGAGCGCGGTCCCACGCTCCGGTAGGGTTGCCGAGGTTGCGGACCGGTCGAGAACTCTTGCGGTCCGCATCGGGCTGTGGCGCAGTTTGGTAGCGCGCCTCGTTCGGGACGAGGAGGCCGCAGGTTCAAATCCTGTCAGCCCGACTTTGTGATCCGCGACGCACCTGGTGCGTCGCGGATTCGTCGTCTCAGGAGTCGCTGCGCCGGGTTGGGTCGCTTATCACCCGAACCCGCGCCAAGGGAAGTCCCCGAGCCCGATAACGGCCCGGTCGGTCCAGTCGTCCAGACCGGTCAGCCAAATGTCGACAGTTCCCGCACGCCGGCGACCCATCGAGGACAGACTTCTCATCACTGGAGCTGGGGAGCTCCGGGGGGATTCCCGCAAGTCGTCAGCGAGCAGGAAAGACACCCCCCGAAATGCGTACATCCCCCCTTATCAGGAAGCCCGCCGTGGCCGCAGCAGCGCTGCTCGCCATGGTTGCCCTGACCACCTCCACCGGCGCCAACGCCGACGTCACCTCGACGACGGTCAACCGCGGACCGGCCAACGAGAACTACGACCCGCCGGTCTACCAGCCGTCCGAGCAGGCCGCCTACGTCGGTACGCCGGCCAACCCGCTCGTGCGCGGCTGGGGCGTCTACCAGGGTCTGGCCGAGCAGGCGTGGCTGCCGTACCTGGCCGCCCCGACCGACGACCAGGCGGTGCTCGACAAGATCATCCAGCGCCCCAAGGCCACCTGGTTCGGACACTGGCAGGCCGACTCCGACATCAAGCAGCGCGTCGAGAAGTACATCGCCCTGACCACCGGCGGCGACCCCGAGGTGCTCGTGCAGGTCTCCATCTTCCGGATGGTCCCGTGGGAGCGCGAGGCCTGCCGGCGGCTGCCGACCCAGGCCGAGCGGGACTCCTACAAGCGCTGGATCGACGGCTTCGCGGCCGGTGTGGGCAGCACCCACATGGCGATCATCATGCAGCCGGACGGCCCGTTCGTGATGTGTGCGCCCGGACGTTCCAAGCTCCCGGCCCGGATGATCCGCTACGCCGTCCGCACGCTGAGCGCCCTGCCCAACGTCAGCGTCTACATCGACGGTGGCGCCGCCGACTGGCAGCGCGACAGCGCCAAGAATGCGCTGCGGATGCTGATCCCGATGGGCATCCAGTGGGCCCGCGGCTTCGCGCTCAACAGCACCCACTACGACTCGACGGCACGACAGGTCAAGCAGTCGGCGAGGATCTCCAAGGCGCTGGCTGCCCGGGGCATGCCCAATAAGTTCGGGGTCATCAACACCTCCTCGAACGGCCGGCCTTTCAAGGGCTACACCTACAAGGGCCCGAACTTCGACCACGCCTACGCCTGCCAGACGCCTTCCCAGATCCGGTGCGTCACCCTCGGCATCCCGCCGACCGTCGACGTCGGCGACCCGAAGTGGGGCATGAGCGCCAGGATCAACTCCTTGGCCACGCAGTACGTCGACGCGTACATGTGGTTCGGTCGGCCCTGGCTCTACAACCAGGCCGCGCCGTTCGAGATGGACCGGGCGCTGACCCTGGCCCGCACCACGCCGTACTGAGCTACTCGAACCCCAGATTTGCCGCGGGGGCCCCGCGGCGTCACCCGGAATGCTACTGACGGGCACACCTTCCGGACGGCGCCGCGGGGCAATTTTTCTCGTCGGCGCTGCGTGACAGATGCGGCCGTGGCCGATCAGCCGCGGGCGACGACCAGCTCGGCGATCTGCACGGTGTTGAGGGCCGCGCCCTTGCGCAGGTTGTCGTTGCTGACGAACAACGCCAGGCCACGGTCGTCGTCGACCCCGGGGTCCTGCCGGATGCGGCCGACGTAGGACGGGTCCTTGCCGGCCGCCTGGAGCGGATTGGGTACGTCGGTCAGCTCCACCCCCGGAGCGCCTGCGAGCAGCTCCTGGGCGCGGGCCACCGTCAGCGGACGCTCGAACTCGGCGTTGATGGCCAGCGAGTGGCCGGTGAAGACGGGGACGCGAACGCAGATGCCGGAGACGCGCAGGTCGGGGATGCCGAGGATCTTGCGCGACTCGTTGCGCAGCTTGTGCTCCTCCTCGGTCTCGAACAGACCGTCGTCGACCATCGCACCGGCGAGCGGCAGCACGTTGTAGGCGATCGTGCGGGCGTACTTGACGGGGTCGGGGAACGTCACCGCCTCGCCGTCGTAGGCCAGCTCGCGGGCCTTGTCTCCCGCTGCGGCCACCTGGCCGGCGAGCTCCTCGACGCCGGCGACGCCGGAGCCGGAGACCGCCTGGTAGGTCGAGGCGATGAGCCGCACCAGACCGGCCTCGTCGTGCAGGGGCTTGAGCACCGGCATCGCGGCCATGGTGGTGCAGTTGGGGTTGGCGATGATCCCTCGACGGGCCTGGCCGATTGCCTCCGGGTTGACCTCGGAGACCACCAGCGGGACGTCGGGGTCCATCCGGAAGGCCGAGGAGTTGTCGACCACGATCGCTCCGGCGGCGGCGAAGGTCGGCGCCAGCGCGCGCGAGGTCGTCGCACCCGCCGAGAACAAGGCCACGTCGAGGCCGCTGGGGTCGGCGATCGAGGCGTCCTCGACGACGACCTCGCGGTCGCCGAACGGCAGCACGGTGCCCGCCGAGCGGGCCGAGGCGAAGAAGCGGATCTCGTCGGCGGGGAAGTTGCGCTCGAGGAGGATCTGCCGCATGGCGACGCCTACCTGCCCGGTGGCGCCGACTACTCCGATGCTCGCCATGTCAGCGACCCGTCCCGCCGTAGACGACAGCCTCGACCTCGTCGGCGTCGAGGTCGAACGCCGTGTGGGTGGCCTGCACCGCAGCGTCGACCTGCGCCTGGTCGACGATCACCGAGATGCGGATCTCGGAGGTGGAGATCATCTCGATGTTGACGCCAGCAGAGGCCAAGGCCGCGAAGAACCGCGCGGTGATGCCGGGGTGCGAGCGCATGCCGGCGCCGATCAGGGACACCTTGCCGATCTGGTCGTCGTAGAGCAGCTTGTCGTAGCCGACCTCGTCGTGGATGCGGGCCAGCGCGCTCATCGCCGTGTTGCCGTCCTCGCGAGGCAACGTGAAGGAGATGTCGGTCAGGCCCGTGGCGGCCGCCGAGATGTTCTGGACGACCATGTCGATGTTGACCTCGACCGAGGCCAGCGCCTCGAAGATGCGCGCGGCTTCGCCCACCTTGTCGGGCACGCCGACCACGGTGATCTTGGCCTCGCTGCGGTCATGGGCGACGCCGGCGATGATGGCCTGTTCCATAGCGGGGTCTCCTTGGGTCGGGTCGGCCAGGATCCAGGTGCCTTCTTTGGTGGAGAACGACGACCGGACGTGGACGGGGATGCCGTAGCGGCGGGCGTACTCGACGCAGCGCAAGTGCAGGATCTTGGCACCCGATGCCGCCATCTCGAGCATCTCCTCGTGGGAGACCCGGTCGAGCTTGCGAGCAGTCGGCACGATCCGGGGGTCGGCGGTGAAGACACCGTCGACATCGCTGTAGATCTCGCACACCTCGGCCCCGAGGGCTGCGGCCAGCGCGACCGCGGTGGTGTCGGACGCGCCGCGCCCGAGGGTGGTGATGTCCTTGGTGTCCTGCGAGACGCCCTGGAAGCCGGCGACGATCGCGATCGAGCCGGCGTCGATGGCGTTGACGATGCGGCCCGGCGTGATGTCGATGATCTTGGCGCGACCGTGCGCCGAGTCGGTGATCACGCCCGCCTGCGAGCCGGTGAAGGACTGCGCCTTGTGGCCCAGCTGGGCGATCGCCATCGCCAGCAGCGCCATCGAGATGCGCTCGCCGGCGGTCAGCAGCATGTCGAGCTCCCGCGGTGGCGGCAGCGGCGTCACCTGCTCGGCGAGGTCGCGCAGCTCGTCGGTGGTGTCGCCCATGGCAGAGACGACCACGACGACGTCGTGACCGGCGCGCTTGGTGTTGACGATGCGCTGCGCGACCCGCTTGATGCCGGTCGCGTCGGCCACCGACGAGCCGCCGTACTTCTGGACGACAATGCCCACGGGAAGTCCGTCCTAGGAATCAACCAGATGAAGTGCCGTGTCACGCGCGCCATTGCGCGGGCGGCGCTCCGATTCTAACGAGCGTCTGGGGTCGAGTCCGTCGACATCTCATGGGCCAACATCTCGTCTGCCGCAGCGACCTGGTCGGCGTCGAGCTCGGCGACATCGGTGTCGAGCCGGTCGTGGGAGACCACCGAGAGCAGCGCGTTGAGCAGCGCACCGGCCAGGTTGCCCCACGAGGAGACGTAGGAGAACTGCCACCACCACAGGGCCTCGTCGACGTCTCCGGCCCGGTAGTGGCGCAACCCGTTCTCGAGGTCGGAGGCGATCGAGGTCAGGTCGTCGGAGACGTTGCTGTCGACGACGTCGGGGTCGTAGGGGTCGAAGACGAAGCTGTAGGTGTCGATGCCGCCGAGCAGCTTGGCCAACCGCAGCCGCATGTCGTCGAGGTCGGCGTCGGGGCCGACGTCGGGCTGGTACTCCGAACGCGTCTCGAAGTCGACCTGCGCGCCCAGTCGCGCGCCGGCCAGCAGGACCTGGCTGATCTCGAGCAGGAGCAACGAGATGACCTGGCCCCCATCGGACTCGCGCGAGGCAGCGCGCAACGCGATCAGGAAGCTCTCCACCGAGTCGGCGATCGACGCCGCGAAGTCCTCGGTGGTGCTGTCGAGGGACTCGACGTCCTCGACCGCGTCGAGAAGCTCGTCCTCGGTCACCGTCGTCTTCTCCTGTCCTGCCTAGTCATCTGCGGAGCGTCTGCCTGCGAAGGCCCGGCCCAGGGTCACCTCGTCGGCGTACTCCAGGTCGCCTCCGACCGGAAGCCCACTGGCCAGCCGGGTGATCCGCAGGCCGAACTCCCTGAGCATACGGGTGAGGTAGGTCGCGGTCGCCTCACCCTCCAGGTTGGGATCGGTGGCCAAGATGACCTCGGTGATCGTGCCGTCGGCGAGGCGGGTCAGCAGCTCACGGATGCGCAGTTGGTCGGGACCGATGCCGTCGATGGGGGAGATCGCGCCGCCGAGTACGTGGTAGCGCCCCTTGAACTCGCGCGTGCGCTCGATGGCCACGACGTCCTTGTACTCCTCGACCACGCACAGCACCGTCGGGTCGCGCCTCGGGTCGCGGCAGATGCGGCACTGGTCGTCCTCGGAGACGTTGAAGCAGGTGGTGCAGAACTTCACGCGCGCCTTGACCTCGACCAGGACGTCGGCGAGGCGGCGTACGTCGACGGGGTCGGCCTGCAGCAGGTGGAAGGCGATGCGCTGCGCGCTCTTGGGCCCCACGCCCGGCAGTCGGCCGAGCTCGTCGATGAGGTCTTGGATGACGCCTTCGTACATGGAGAGGGCTTCTACCCGAGTCCGGGCATGCCGCCGGCGAGCGGCCCGAGGGCCTTGCTGGCCAGCGCGTCGGCTCGGCCCTTGGCATCGCGGTAGGCGGCCACGATCAGGTCGCCCAGGTCAGCCAGGTCCTCGGCACTGCCGCCGTCGAAGCCGCCCTCGCGGATCGAGACCCCGACGAGCTCGCCCACGCCGTTGACGGTCACGCTCACCACTCCCCCGCCCACGCTGCCCTCGACGGTGGCGTCGGCGAGCTGGGCCTGGGCGTCCTCGAGACGCTCCTGCATCTGCTGGGCCTGCTGGAGCAGCGCGTTCATGTCGAAGCCGCCGGCGCCGAAGGCGTCGAGCGGGCTGGCGGGGCTGGGGTCGTGGTCCTCGGTCATCGGTGGCCTTCCGGGTTAGGGGTGCTTGATCTCCTCGATCACCTCGGCGCCGAGCTGCTGCTGGAGCAGCTCGGCCCCGGCGAGACCGGAAGAGTCGATGTCATCGTCGTCGGGATGCGCCTCGGCGTCGGCCGCGGCGCGCGGGTCGGTGGCCGGGTCTCGGTCGTTGGTGGACCCGGGTGCACGCGTCTGCTGGATCGCCTCGCGGGCAGCAGCGACGGCCGCGGGATCGGCCTGGGCCGGCGGCTCGGCCGCGACCGGCGGCTCGACCCCGACCGTCGGCTCGGGTGACGGCGCCGGGGTCACGGGCGACGCGGTGGCGGCCGGCTGCGCGCCGGGGTCGACGATCGTCTCGACCTTCCAGTCCGAGCCCACCACGTCGATCGCGGCCTGGCGCACGATCTCGGCGCTGCCGCCGCCGTCGAAGGACTCGCGGGCCCCGGCGTTGCTGAACCCGAGGGTGAGCGTCGTCGCGTCGACCGCCACGACCTGGGCGTGCTGGGTGAGGTGGATCCAGGTGAGACGGCGCCGGGCCTTGACGGCCTCGACGATGTCGGGCCACAGCCGGCGCACGTCGACCAGGGCCAGCACGCCACCCACCTCGGTCGAGCCCGTCGAGACCACGGCCGCGGGCCCAGGATCAGGCCCAGGATCAGGCCCAGGATCAGGCCCAGGATCAGGCGTCAGCTCAGGCATCGGCCCAGGATCAGGCGTCGGCTCGGGCATCGGCTCGGGCGGCGCCGCCGCCAGGGGCTCGGCCTCGCCCGGCGGCTCGGGCCTGCTGACCGGTGTCGGCTGCGGGGTCGTCGTCGCCGACGCAGCGGTCGGCTGCGCCGCGGGGACGGCGGCCACCTGGCCGGGTATCGCCATCCGGCGTTCGAGCCGGTCGAGGCGGGCCATCACCCCGTCGTTGCCGTCGGCACCGGGCAGCAGCACTCGGGCACAGATCAGCTCGAGCAGCAGCCGTGGAGCGGTGGCTCCGCGCATCTCGGTCAGTCCCGTGGCGACCAGGTCGGCGGCCCGGCTCAGCTCGGCAGCGCCGAACCTCGCGGCCTGGGCGACCAATCGCTCGCCGGCGTCCTCGGCCACGTCGATCAGCCCGCTGGCAGGAGCATCAGGGACCGCCGAGATGATCACCAGGTCGCGCAGCCGCCGCAGCAGGTCCTCGGTGAAGCGGCGGGGGTCCTGTCCGGTCTCGATCACACGGTCGACCACACCGAAGATCGACGCCCCGTCTCCGGCCGCGAAGGCGTCGATCACGTCATCGAGCAAGGTGTCGGGCGTGTAGCCGAGCAGTCCGGAGGCCAGGGCATAGGTGACCCCGTCACTGCCGGCTCCCCCGATCAGCTGGTCGAGCACGCTGAGGCTGTCTCGCGCGGAGCCTGCTCCGGCCCGCACGACCAGCGGCAGCGCGGCCGGCTCGATGGCGACGCTCTCCTTGTCGCAGAGCTCGGAGAGGTAGGAGGAGAGCAGCTTGGGCGGGATCAGCCGGAACGGGTAGTGGTGGGTGCGCGACCGGATCGTCGGCAGGACCTTGTCGGGCTCGGTCGTGGCGAAGATGAACCTCAGGTGGGGCGGCGGCTCCTCGACCAGCTTGAGCAGGGCGTTGAAGCCCTGCGTGGTCACCATGTGCGCCTCGTCGATGATGTAGACCTTGTAGCGGCTGCGCACCGGTGCGAAGAACGCCTTCTCCCTGAGGTCGCGGGCGTCGTCGACGCCTCCGTGGGACGCGGCGTCGATCTCGATCACGTCGATGCTGCCCGGCCCCCCGCGTGCCAGGTCGCGGCACGAGTCGCACTCGCCGCACGGGTCGGCCACCGGGGCCTGCTCGCAGTTGAGCGCGCGCGCCAGGATGCGGGCGCTGGTGGTCTTGCCGCAACCCCGCGGACCCGAGAAGAGGTAGGCGTGGTTGACCCGGTTGCCCGCCAGCGCCGCCCGGAGCGGCTCGGTGACGTGGTCTTGCCCGATGACCTCGGTGAACGTCTCCGGCCGATAGCGCCGGTAGAGAGCCAGGGGTGCGTCCACCCCTGAACCCTAACCAGGCCCGCCGACGTCCGTCAGCCGTCGTACGCAGGCATCAGCCGATCATCGGATCACCGCAGGTCAGACGACGAGTCCGCCCGCACCCGGACATGAAAAGGCCCCCCACGTACCCGGCAGAGCGCGCCTGCCCTTGCTGCCTTCCGGCCCTGGGGGAGTTCAGCGAGATGCCGCCACATGGGGGGTTGCCGACGAGTGTAGGTGAGGGCTTCGGAGCCGACCAATCCGACGGCGCCCTTCGGGCAGCGGAGCGGATTTCCCGGCGGAGTACGGCGCCGGGTAGCCTCCTGCGCGGAGGATTCGCCTAGAGGCCTATGGCGCTCGCTTGGAAAGCGGGTTGGGTTCACGCCCTCGCGGGTTCGAATCCCGCATCCTCCGCCAACCGCAACACACTGGCGTCGGTTCGGGCTGACTGTGTCGCAGGCGGTCGACGTAGCTTTGCGGGTGCCGCGACACCTGTCGCAGGTTGCTCAACGAGACAGGACGGTCTCGATGTCGATGGTGATCTTGATGTCCTTGCCCACCAGGACGCCGCCCGCTTCGAGGGCGACGTTCCAGGTCACCCCGTAGCCCTCGATGGGGTGGTGATGGTTTCCGTCATGGGTCTGTTCCTTGTCTGTGATCGAGGCTTGTCAGGAAGCCAGGCTGGTTTCGGTCGCGTTGCCGGCCTGGACCCAGTCCTGGATGCCGGCGGCGTAGGTGCGGACGTCCGTGTAGCCCAGCGCCTCGAGGCGGCGGGCGACGGCCTTGCTGTTGGGGCAGGCTTCGTTGGAGCAGTAGGTGACGACCGTGGCGTCCTTGTTCGGCAGGAGCTGTGCCGCCAGAGTGGCGACGTCGGTCTCCACGAGGTTGAGGGCGCCAGGAAGGTGCTGCTGGGCGTAGTAGCTGTGGGGCAGGGCATCGATCAGGGTGTGGTCCTGGTCGTTCGCGATCAGGTCCTCGACCTCAGCGCGAGTCATGAATGTCGGCATTGCTTGTTCCTTTCCGGATGTATGTGCGTGTGCACGTACATAAGATTGGCACCATCAAGCGGCATTGTCAATGTGCGTGCGCACGCACAGATGAGTTAGGTTGCACGCATGACGGACGAGACCGGCGGGCGCGAAGGACCGGGCGTGGCCGCATGGGCCACGGTGTTGCGCGTCCACGCGGCAGTCGTCCCGAAGCTTGCACGTGAGGTGGCGGCGGCCGGCCTGCCCATTTCCTGGTACGACGTTCTCCTGGTGCTGAACGCAGCTCCCGAGCGACGCTTGCGCATGTCTGATCTGGGTGCAGCTGCAGTGCTGAGCCGGGAGCAGATCAGCCGGGTGGTCACCGAGCTCGAGCACGCCGGGCTGGTCGAGCGAGTGCCCAACCCGGACGACAAGCGTTCGTCGTTCGCCACCATCACCGCCGGCGGGCGCAGCAGGTTGCGCGCCGCCGCTCCCACCTACATCGCAGCCATCGAGAGTCACTTCGCAAGCCACCTCAACCGCGAAGAGCTGTCGGTGATCGCAACGGCCCTCGGCAAGGTCCTGGCGGCCGAGGAACGCTCTGGAGACGCAGGAGCGTCGAGGAGTGGGTAGGTCGACCGCCAATCCCCGCCAATGGCGACATCGCGGTCTGGTCGACATCCGACCATAAGGTAGGTCTATTCCGCCGACGCGCGCGCAGTGCCAGCATCGATCCACCCACCAACCGAGGAGGAGAGATGGACACCCAGCACACCGCCTTCATCAAGCGGTCCTACGACGAGCCAGACGAGAGGCGCACCCCGCCCCACGCCGTGGTCGACGTCGTCCGTCTCGGGAGCCACTCGTCGGCACGCCTCACCCTGCAGCCGGGGTGGCGATGGTCGGAGTCGGTCAAGCCCATCGTCGGCACCGAGCACTGCCAGGTGCTGCACGTCGGCGTCGTCCACGAGGGACGGCTCGGCGTCTCCCACGGCACCGACACCTTCGAGCTCGCCAAGGGCGACGTCTACGTCATCGAGCCCGGCCACGACGCCTGGGTGATCGGCGACGAGGCCTTCGTCGGCTTCGAGTTCGAGAGCAACGCGGCGGAGCACTACGCGACCGTGAGCTGACCT
Organism: Nocardioides agariphilus; assembly: GCF_015352445.1. Classification (GTDB taxonomy): domain Bacteria; phylum Actinomycetota; class Actinomycetes; order Propionibacteriales; family Nocardioidaceae; genus Nocardioides; species Nocardioides agariphilus. The sequence continues at coordinate 69,034 of NZ_JADKPO010000009.1, read as the reverse complement.
ACCGGCTGTGGCTCGCCTCGACGGCCCGGCCCACCGACTCCGCGTCGGCCTGGGCCAGGTCCTCGGGGTACTCCGGCAGGAGGTCGTCCCACACCGGCAGCCACGACCCGTAGAACTGGCCCTGCCCCAGCGGACGGGCGAAGAACCAGATGTGCAGGTGCGCACCCCCGTCGCCGATCCGGTAGGTGTGGCAGCGCGCGACGTTGGGCAGGGCCTCGACATGGCGGGTGATGTGGGCGCTCAGCACACCGAGCTCGGCCGCCAGGTCGTCGGGCAGGTCGCCCATGTCGTGGTGAGCGCGCGGGATGAGCATCAGTACGAGCGGTACGCCGACTCCGCCGATCCGCGTCAACCGCCAGCGGTCGTTGGTCCAGACGCCGTCCTCACGCCCACACGTCCTGCAGGTGGCAGGGTCCTCTCCGTGGCGCGGCGGTTCGGGTACCACCGGTGGCCGCAGCGGCACGACACGCAACCCGTCCTGGTCGAAGGGCGCGACCTCCCACATGGTCATCCGCGAGAGCGGGAGCCGACCTTCATCGTCCGTGGCAGCGAGAGCGTGGGCATAGAACTCGTCAGGGTCCAGGGCCATGGCCCGACCCTAGGCGGCGCTGGTCAGCGCCTACGCGCGGTTCCGAACATCCCGCGGGCGATCTCGCGGGCCGCCGTACGCATGAAGTCCTTGAAGGCTCCCGACTTGACGACGTCCTCGACGATGCCGCCGTCGTCGCGCCTGCTCGACGTACGCCGAGACGATCCGCTCGAGCGCGGCGCCGGCTTCGCGGCCTCCTTGGCCCGAGCCTTCTCCTCGGCCTCCTCGGCGGCACGGCGTGCGCCCTCCTCGACCTTGGCGGTGAGCATCTCGTGGGCCGACTCGCGGTCGACGAGCTGGGCGTACTTCGCGTAGCGGGGAGAGGCGTTCACGCTCGCCTGCATCACGGCCGCGTCGGCGATGCCCATCAGCGACTCGGGCGCCCGCAGCCGCGTCCACGCGACCGGTGTCGGGGCGCCGCGCTCGTTCATCACCGTCACGACCGCCTCGCCGATGCCGAGTGAGGTGATCACCTCGCCGAGGTCGTCGTAGGCGGACGTCGGGTAGGTGTTGACCGTCTGCTTGAGCGCCTTGGCGTCGTTGGGCGTGTGCGCCCTCAGCTGGTGCTGGATGCGCGAGCCGAGCTGGGCGAGGACGACGTCGGGTACGTCGGTCGGCGACTGCGTCACGAAGAACACGCCGACCCCCTTGGAGCGGATCAGCCGCACGGTCTGGGCGATCTGGTCGAGGAACGCCTTGGACGCGTCGTTGAACAGCAGGTGTGCCTCGTCGAAGAAGAACACCAGCTTGGGCTTGTCGATGTCGCCGACCTCGGGCAGGTCGTGGAAGAGGTCGGCCAGCAGCCACATCAAGAACGTCGAGAACACCGCGGGCCGGTCCTGGAGGTTGGGCAGCTCGACCAGGCTGACCAGGCCGCGACCGTCGGGCGTCGTCTGGAGGAACTCCGAGGACTCGAACTCCGGCTCGCCGAAGAAGGCATCGGCGCCCTGGTCCTGGAAGCCGATCAGCTCGCGCAGGATCACGCCGGCCGTCGCGGCAGACAGGCCGCCCAGGAGCTTGAGGTCGGCCTTCCCCTCGTCGCTGGTCAGCCACTGCACGACCGCGCGGAGGTCGGCCAGGTCCAGCAGCGGCAGGCCCTTCTGGTCGGCGTAGTGGAAGACCAGCCCGAGGCTCGACTCCTGGGTGTCGTTGAGACCCAGGACCTTCGACAACAAGATCGGCCCGAACGCGGTCATCGTCACGCGCAGCGGAATGCCGGTGCCCTGGCCGCCGAGGGCGTAGAACTCCACCGGGAACGCCGTCGCCGTCCACGCCTGCCCGACCGACTGCGCCCGAGCGGCGATCTTCTCGCCGCCCTCGCCCGGCACGCTCATGCCCGAGAGGTCGCCCTTGATGTCGGCGGCGAAGACCGGCACCCCGTTGGCGCTGAGCTGCTCGGCGAGCAGCTGCAGGGTCTTGGTCTTGCCGGTTCCGGTCGCACCCGCGACGAGGCCGTGGCGGTTGAGCATGCCGAGGGGGATGCGAATGTGTACGTCGGTGAGGTCGGTCGCGTTGCGCATCAGGCCGCCCAGCTCGAGCGCCGCGCCCTCGAAGGCGTAGCCCGGAGCGACCGCGTCGACGAGGGGGTCCGGCTCGGCTGCTGCCACCGGCTCCGCCGGAGGGGGAGCAGCGGCAGGAGCGGGAACGGGGGCGGGCTCGGCAGCGGGTGGAGGCGCGGCCGCGGCCGCTGCGCTGGTCTCGGCGGGCTGCTCGGGCGGAGTTGCGCTCATGGGGCGAAGACTAACCGCGACACCATCTGCGCAGATCAGCCGAAACGGGTGGAGTCAGCACGCCCCACTTCTGCCTACACTGCCCGCGTGATCTTCAAGCGCGTGGGTGAGGGGAGGCCCTATCCCGACCACGGGATGGACTCGCGCGCGTGGGCCGACGTACCACCGCGGCAGGTACGGCTCGACGAGCTCGTCACCACGAAGGACACCTTGCAGCTGGCAGCACTGCTCGACGAGGACTCCACGTTCTACGGAGACCTGTTCGCACACGTCGTCGAGTGGCGCGGAGAGTACTACCTCGAGGACGGCCTCCACCGGGCACTGCGAGCGGCGCTGCAGCAACGCAACGTCCTTCACGCGCGCGTGCTCCCGGTTGCCGGCTGAGTCGGGGAACCGGGGGCGCGATGAACTTCCACCTGAAGACGATCATCACCTTGTCCGTGCTCTGCGTGATGCTGGTCGCCGGCGGTTTCTGGGGCTATGCCGCGATGACGCGACCGCTGCCGGCCGATCCCGACCCCGGCAAGTGCACGTTGACCACGCTCACTGCCGGCGACCGCATCCGCGCCAGCCAGGTCACGGTCAGCGTTCTCAACGCCAGCAACCGCAGCGGTCTCGCCGACCGCACCCTCAACCTGTTCGCCGACCAGGGCTTCGGCGAGGGCGACATCGGCAACGCACCCGAGGGCAGCGAGGTCAAGGTCGCCGAGATCTGGACCGACGACCCGAACCGCGCCGACGTACGCCTCGTCCGCACTCGCCTCGGGCCCGAGGCCGATGTCGTACGACGCGACGTCACCGGCGCCGGTGTGGTCGTGGTGGTGGGCGACGACTTCGAGAAGCTGGTCAAGGGCAAGCGCACGGTGGCCGTCGAGGAGGACACCGAGATCTGCGTGCCCAACGTCGAGACGAGCTGATACCGACGCCTCTGTCGGGTCACTCCTCGGTCAGCCAGCGCCCCAGCCGTCCTCCGAGCGAGACGTCGCGCAGGCGGCGCTCGGTGGCCTCCCGCAGCTTGCGAGGCGTCACCACGAGCATGTCGTCGCCGCGCTTGAGGACCGTACGCCGTTCGGGGACGAGCGAGCGCCCCTCGCGGATCAGCATCGAGACCGACGCTCCTTCAGGCAGGCGCAGCTCGCCCACTTCAACGCCGTGCAACCGCGAGGCCGGGGTGATCGTGACCTGCAGCAGGTCGGCGGCGATGCGTTCGAGGGGTGCGGCCTCCAGGTCCAGCTCGCGTGGCTCGTAGCGACGGTCGACACCGAGCCGACGAGCCACGAGCGGGAGAGTCGGGCCGGTCAGCAGCGTGAACAGCACCACCATCACGAAGACCACGTCGAACAGCCGCTCCGAGTCGACCACGCCTTCGGCCAGGGGGATGGTCATCAGCACGATCGGCACGGCGCCACGCAGCCCCGCCCAGGACAAGAAGGTGACGTCGCGCCACGGCATCCGGCGTACGACCGAGCTGGCCAGGACCGAGATCGGCCTGGCCAGGACGGTGAGGACGAGACCGGCGACCAGGGCTTGGCCGAGGGTCGCCCAGAGATCGATGCGCGACGGAGTCAGCAGCAGGCCGAGCATCACGAACAGCCCGATCTGCGCCAGCCACGCGACACCCTCGGCGAACGAACGCGTCGCGCCACGGTGGGGCAGCTCGGAGTTGCCGAGCACGAGGGCCGCGACGTACACCGCCGCGAAGCCGGAGGCGTGGACGTACGCGGCGGAGCCGTAGGACAAGAACGTCAGCGTCAGCACGGCGATCGGGTAGAGACCGGACGCCGGCAGCGCCGCGCGGCGCATCAGCCACGACCCGCCGAAGCCGACCAGCAGCCCGCACCCGACGCCGACCAGCAGCTCGTAGCCCACGATCGCGGCCGTCACGGTGATGCCGTGCTCGCCCAGCGCGTCGCTGGAGATCAGCGTGACGAGAACGACGGTCGGTGCGTCGTTGAGACCGGACTCGGCCTCGAGCACACCCGAGAGGCGCTTCTTGATCGGTGCCGCCCGAAGTACCGAGAACACCGCTGCCGCGTCGGTCGGCGAGGTGACCGCACCGAGCAGTACGGCCAGCTCCCACGGCAGCCCCAGCAGGTAGTGCGTGCCGACGGCCATCACTGCGATCGAGACCGCGACGCCGATCGTCGCCAAGGACAGCCCGATCGGCATCGAGGGGCGGAAGTCGCGCCAGCTCGTGGTCAGACCACCTTCGGCCAAGATGAGCGCCAGCGCGGCGAACCCGAGCGCCTGCGCGACCGCAGCGTCGTCGAACTGGATCCCGAGACCCTTCTCGCCCAGCGCGACGCCCATCGCCAGGTAGATCAACAGACTGGGCAGTCCAGCTCGCGACGAGATCCGCACGGCGAGGATCGCCAGGATCGTGACAGCCGACCCCACCAGCACGAACTGGTCGAGCTGGTGGACGTCGAAGGTCACGAGTCACCCCTCTCCCGTGGGCGGCCGAGGCGCGAGTCTATCGACGTCACCGGTCCACCCCTCTCCCCTCGCCCAGCGGTGAGAACTGCCGGCGGTGGGGTAGTCCCGTGCAATTGACGGGTGAAATCGGCTCCATGACCCGTCAACCGCACGGGAGTACCGCGCCCGCCGGCCGCATCCACAGGGCCCTCCCCGACAGAACTGAGCCACTTCTGGCCTCAGACGAGGTCGTGCACGAACTGGCCGAGCTGGGTCAGGTTGCGGCACTCGGTCATCGGTACGACGGCGGAGTACGCCGAGGCGGCGGAGTCGCCGGTGTCCCAGTGGCGGCGGTGCTCGGGGTTGAGCCAGTGGGCATGGCGTGCGCGGTCGGCAAGGTCGCCGAGCACCGGCAGCGCCAGGTCGCTGTAGTTGGAACGCGCGTCGCCGAGCACGAGCAGCGAGGTCTTCGGGCCGATCGCCGTGGGGAAGGAGGACGCGAAGTCGGTGAACGCCCGCCCGTAGTTGGTGCGCCCCCAACGCGCGGCGTGCTCGGTGCTCGCGGCAAGCTCAGCGAGCACGTCACCGGGATCTGCACCGGTCATCGATCTGGGTGCGAACAGCTGCGTCACCTCGTGCACCTGGTCGACGAACGTGAACGCCCGCACCGCCTGGAACTGCTCGCGCAGCGCGAAGACCAGCATCAGCGTGAACCTCGCGAACGACGCGACCGACCCGCTCACGTCGCACAGCACCACGAGCTCGGTGCGATGCGGACGCCGTGGGCGGTGGTGGGTGACGAGAGGTACGCCGCCGGAGGAGAGGGAAGCGCGGACCGTACGCCGGAAGTCCAGCGCGCCGCGACGCCGCGCGTGCTGCTCCCGCGCGAGCCGCGACGCGAGCCGCCGGGCGAGCGGGTAGATCTCTCGCCGCATCTCCTCCAGGTCAGCCCGCTTGGCCGCCGTGAAGTCGAGCCGGTCGATGCTGGGTCGCACGGTCACCTCGGCGACGTGGTCGACGCCCTTCTCCTCCGCGATCCTGCGCCGCGCCTCCGCCTCGACCATCGCGGTGAAGGAGCCGACCCGCCGCGCAGCGACGCGTGCGGCCTCCTCCTCCACCCGGCCGTCATCGAGGAGGGCGGCGATGATGCGCGCGATCAGGTCGTCCGGCGAGAGCCGGCGCAGGGCCGTGTACGCCGACCACGAGGCCAGTCCCGTGCCGCGGCCCGGCATCGCGCCGAGACGGCCGAGCGCCTCGACGGCAAGCCGCTGCTGCTCGTCGACGTCGCCCGCACCGAGGGCGGCCAGGAGTCGTGACCTGAGCTCGGCCACGGCCTCCGGCCCGTCCTGCCGATCCGAGCGCTCAGCATCCATCGCGCCGCCACCGACCAGGCGCGGGAAGTACAGGTCGAAGAGCGCGTCGAACGTCGGTCGGTGCACCTGACGCTTCAACACGGTCGCGGCGTACGCCGTCCGCACGACCTCGCGGTCGTCCCACCGCAGCACGGAGAGCGCAGCGAACGCGTCAACGTCCTCGGCAAGTGAGACGGGGACCCCCGCCGCCCGGAGTGCGACCAGGAAGTCGACATGGCGGTCGGCCAGCCCGCTGCTGCTCACCACAACCCCTCAGGCCCTCAGGCCCTCAGCCTCAGCTCGCGCACGGCCTTGGCCTGGTCGGAGCTGTGCTTGAGCACGACGCCGAGGGTCTCGTCGATCGCCGTGGTATCCAGGTCCTTGATCTCCAGCGCGAGCAGGGTGCGCGCCCAGTCGACCGACTCGGCGATGGACGGCGACTTCTTCAGGTCGAGGTCTCGCAGCCGGCCGATGGTGGCCACGAGCTGCTCCGCGATCCGCTCGTCGAGGTCGGGCACCTGCCGGGTGACGATCTCGCGCTCGCGCTCGGCCGACGGGTAGTCGAGGTGCAGGTACAGGCAGCGCCGCTTCAGGGCCTCCGACAGCTCACGCGTCGCGTTGGAGGTCAGCACCACGAAGGGCCGGCGTACGGCCTCGACCGTGCCGAGCTCCGGGATCGTCACCTGGAAGTCCGACAGCACCTCGAGCAGCAGGCCCTCGACCTCGACGTCGGTCTTGTCCACCTCATCGACGAGCAGGACCGTCGCCTCGTCCCGGCGGATGGCGGTCAGGAGTGGGCGGGTGAGCAGGAACTCCTCGGTGAAGATCTCGTCATGCGTCTCCTGCCACGAAGAGCCTGCAGACTCGGCTTGGATCCGCAGCAGCTGCTTCTTGTAGTTCCACTCGTACAGCGCCCGCGCCTCGTCGAGACCCTCGTAGCACTGCAGCCGCACCAGGTCCGCGCCGGTCGCCCGCGAGACGGCCTTGGCCAGCTCGGTCTTGCCGACACCTGCCGGACCTTCGACCAGCAGCGGCTTCTCCAGAGCACCAGTCAGGTACGCCGTCACCGCGGTCGCCGCGTCAGCGAGGTAGCCGCTCTCACCGAGTCGTCGCGACGCATCGTCAGGGGAAGCGAACCAGCGCGGGCCACTCACCCGGTGAGCATAGGCGGGCGCCGCGTTCAGGTGCCCTTCATGTGAGCCGCCTAACGTCGGGGCATGCGGGTGTGGCGGGCGCTGCGAACGCCGACCGGGATCGTGGTCCTGGCGGTAGGCCTGGCGCTGGTGCTGCGCCTGCCGTTCCTCGGGCACCTGGCCTTCCCGGACGAGGCCGGGCTGCTGATCGTGGCCGACAACTGGCACGAGGGCGGCACCAACCTCTATGGCACGTTGTTCGTCGACCGCCCGCCGCTCCTGCTGCTGTTCTACCAGTGGGCCGGCGAACTCGGCGGCATCGAGGCAGCCCGGCTGATGGGTCTCGTGGCAGCCGCCATCGTGGTGATCGCCGCCGGCTGGATCGGCAACACCCTGGCCGGTCGGCGCGGCACCGCGTGGGCCACGCTCACCGCTGCGGCACTCGTGGCCAACCCGATGATCGGCACCACCGAGGTCAACGCCGAGCTGCTCGGCGCCCCGCTCACCTTGCTGTCGGTAGCTCTGCTGCTGGCTGGCACCCGCCCACCCGTACGCCGCCAGCTCAGCTGGGTGCGCACGTCGCAGATCGCGCTGGCCGGCACTGCCGGGGCCGGCGCGATGCTGGTCAAGCAGAACCTCCTCGACGCGCTGGTGTTCGGGGTGGCGCTGACGGTCACCGCCGCCCTCACCGGGCGCTGGCCGTGGGCGCGGGCTCGCGTCGTCCTCATGCTCGGCCTGGCCGGAGCCCTGCTGCCGGCCGGGCTGACCGCGGCCTGGGCCGTCACCGAGGGCCCGGGGCTCGCACAGCTGTGGGAGACCCTCTACGCCTTCCGGATCGACGCGTCCCGTGCCATCGGCGGCGTGCACTCCCCGGCCAACGGGGCCCGCCGCATCAGCCTCGCGTGGCTGGCCGTGGTCTCCGGCCTGGCCGGCATCGTCGTGGCCGGAAGTGTGACCCTGTGGCGTCCGCTTCGTGGGCGGGACCCGCTCGTCGTGGCGACCGGCGCGATGGTGACGTGGGAGGTGGTGGGGATCGTCGGCGGGGGCAGCTACTGGGCGCACTACCTGGTCGGCCTGCTCCCCGGCGCCGTCCTTCTCGTGGCACTCACGGCCATGCGTGGGCGAGCCGTCCGCCGGATAGGCCTGGTCTCGCTGGTCTTCACGGTGGCCTCCGCACTCGTGGCGACGGGCCTGCAGGCCGGCACCGCACGGGTCGCCGAGGCCAAGCCGGGCAGGACGGAGATCGTGGGCACCTGGCTGCGCGAGACGACGGTTGCCGGCGACACCGGCACGGTCCTCTACGGCAACGCGGACCTCCTGCTCATCGCACAGCTCCCGCCCGGCACCGACCAGCTCTGGTCACTGCCGACCCGCGCCCTCGACCCGCGACTGCTCCACCTCAACCAGCAGCTCAACGGACCCCACCCACCGACGTGGGTCATCGAGTGGATGCCGCGTGACACCTGGGGTCTGGACCCCGATCGCGTCTTGCTGGCCACCCTGAGCCTGAGCTACCGCGAGGTCGCCCGGGTGTGCGGCATCCCGGTCTACCTGCACCGCGGGGTCAAGCGCATGCTCGCCCCGATGCCGACGGACTGTCCGAGCTGAGCGTGTGTCGGTCATGTCCACCCTGCGCCGCGGTGAGCCTGCGGTGGATGTCGGACCCTCGCCCTAGGCTCGACCGGGTGAGCACACGATGAGCAAGATGGACGGACTCCGCGCGATGCGTGAGGCCCGCTTCGACAAGATGTCCGCACGCGCCGCCAAGCCGGTCGCGGCGTCGACCACACCGAAGGCGCCGGCCGCGCGGCCGCTCGAGGTCGCAAAGGCAGTGGGCGACGACGTCGCGGGGTCGGAGCTGTGCGGCCATCGCGCCATCAGCGGACGCACCTGCACGCGCGAGCGCGCGCACTCGGCCAAGAGCCACAGATACTCCTGAGCGAGGCTAGAGCTTGGTCATCCTCTTGAAGGGACTCGGGATGCGCACCGTGTGCGTCCGGAAGTCGACGGTCACCCCGCCCGCGTCGGCTCCCGTGACCCGACCCAGCCCGTAGGAGTCGTGCGAAACAAGGTCTTCGAGGTCGTAGTGCTCGATGATCGGCTCGGGATCGGGCTTGAATGGGCTGCTGGCGAGATATCGGCGTCCTGCCCCGGGCGAAGTGGTCATTACTGCCAGTGTGCGCTACCCGCGTCTAAGGAGCGAGCCCCGGGCCGGCCGGGAGCCTAGATGCAGGGCGCGTCCCCCAGCCGGCGCAGCCCCTCCAGGTCACCGGGCCCGTAGGCCGTGAGGCCGACGTTGTCCTCGTTCATCAGCTCCGCCGAGGAGTGGACGTGCGCGAGGCCGAGGACGTGGCCGAACTCGTGGAGGATGATCGCGCGCTCCTCGGCGCGGTCGTCGCGGCCGGCCAGGTAGGAGTAGTAGTCGCGCGAGAGAGCGATGGTGCCGGCGATCCGGTACGGCGTGCCATCGGGTCCGTTGACCACGGGGCTGCCGCCGAGGCCGGCGATGTCGTCGGTCATCTCGGCGATCGCGGAGGCGTCCTGCCACGAGACGCTGACGGGGTCCCCCGGACGCACGGGGGCGGCCGCGAAGTTCCAGTTGGGCGCGTGGCCGCCGTACGCGCCGATGACGACGATGTCGAGGCCCGTGGCCGAGCGCACGGTGGCCACGGCCTCGCGGACCAGCGCCTCCGCGTTGGGCGGGCCACCGGCCGGGTACACCGCGACCTGGATCATCCGACAGGAGCTGAAGCCGACCGGCTTGCCGGCGTAGGTCTGACCGAACTCGTAGACCGGCTCGGGATCCTTGCCAGGCATCAGCCCCAGCCGCGGGACGAGGATGGCCACGGCTGCCACGATCGCCGCCAGCGCGAACGGCCAGCGCGGCAGCGGCCGCGCCGGAGTCGTGGGGGCCGCGGCCGCGGGAGGTACGTCGAGACCGTGGCGGCCTTGGAGGTCGCGCAGGATCCGCGCGTACTCGGCGTCTGTGACGCCCAGCTCGGCGGCCGTCGGGAAATCGGGTTCCTCGTCCATGGCGGCACGACTGTAAGCCGAGGACCGGCGAGATCCGGAGTGTTTGCGCGAGGTCGGTCGGCGTCTTGACCCAGGTCGGCTGACGCACGACCCTCAGAGGGTCTCCCGAGTGAGGAACCTACCGATGACGACTGCACCCGAGCTGCCGCTCGCCGACGCAACGGCGATGACCCGCTTCCACCGCATCTTCCGCGAGGCGCTCGACGGGGTGCCGAGCTTCGTCGCGGGGGCACCGGCCGGCGATGCTGCGCGGGCCGAGCTCGTCGGGTCCTACTACGACAACGTCCTCAGGCTCCTGCACGCCCACCACGAGGCCGAGGACCTGACGATCTACCCGATGATGGTCGAGCGCCTGCCCGAGCACGTCGAGGTGATCGAGCGGGTCAACGCCGAGCACGAGACGGTGCTGGGCAGCCTGGGCGCGGCCGAGGAAGCGGTCGCGGCGTGGCGCGCGGCCCCGTCGACCGAGTCGCGCGACTCGGCTGCGGCGGCCCTGGCGGCCATGGGATCGATCCTCCTCGAGCACCTCGACCACGAGGAGGCAGACGTGGTCCCCCTCATCGGCAGGTGCATCAACGTCGCCGAGTGGGGCCAGATGAGCGCGGTCGCCTTCCAGCACTTCACGGGCGACAAGGTCTGGCTGGCCGTCGGTCTGATCCAGGAGCAGCTGCTCGCGAGCGAGAACGAGACGATGGAGGCGAACATGCCGCCGCCCGTCCACGACTTCTGGACCAACACCGGTCGCGGCATGTTCCAGCGCTACGTTGCGGAGCTGCGCGGCTGAGCCTCGTCGACGAGATAGCGGAGGATCGCGGCCACCTGGTGGCTGCGATCCTCCGCTATCTCCCGGCACTCAGGCCTCGCGGATCAACCGGACCGCCTCGGGCACGCCGCCGTCGTACGCCGGTCCGTGGCCGGGCAGCACCCAGGTGGCGTCGACACCGGCGAGCCTCTCCAAGGAGGACAGCGCCTGCTCCGGCTCGAGCGTGAACGGCGCGGGCCTGGGACCCTGCGCGCCGGTGAGCACGTTGCGGGTGGTCATGGTGTCGCCGAGGAAGACCGCATCGACCTGCGGCACGTGGATGGCGACACTGCCCGGGGTGTGGCCGGGGACGTGGATCACGCGCGGACGGCCGGGCAGGTCGAGGGCGTCGGCACCGGCGTACGGCGTCACCTCGCCGACCGGCGGGATGCGCAGGCCGCCGCGCCTGGCGGAGTACCACATGAACCCTGCGACGGCCCCGACCTTCATCGGACCCCAGCCGCTCATCGGCTTCTTGACCTCGAGTCGCGCGCGGGGCACGTCATCGGCGTGCACCTGCGCGGGCACGCCCGTCTCCCCCCACAGCCACTTCGCGAACCCGATGTGGTCGCTGTCGCCGTGCGTGAGCAGGAGGCCCCTGACCGCGGCCAGCGGCAACCCGAGAGCGTCGAGCTCGGCGAGCAGCAACCGTCGATGACCCGGAAGGCCGGCGTCGATCAACGTCACCTCGCCGCCCTCGACGACGAGGTAGCTGTTGACGGTGTCCTCGGTGGGCGAGCCGAGGCGGTGAAGTCCGGGTGCGAGCTGCATGTCGTGCTCCAGGGTCTGAACGGGAAGGCTATACTTTCTAGCCATGAAGGCTACATGCTGTAGCCGACGAAGGGAAGCCCGATGCCGGCGAAGGCCCGTACCAGCACCGAGGCCGTGGTCGCGGCCGGCCGCGCGATCATCGAGCGCGACGGCCTGGCTGCGCTGACCATGCTCGCGGTGGCCGAGGCCGTCGGGGTGAAGGGTGCCTCCCTCTACAAGCGCGTGCCCAGCCGGGCCGCGCTGGTCACGATGATCGCCGAGCAGGTCACCCTCGAGCTCGTCGACGAGGTCGAGAGTGCCATCGGCAGCGGCGACCCGGCTCACGAGCTACGTGCGTTCGCCGACGCCTTCCGCTCGTTCGCGCACCGCAACCCAGGGACCTACCCCTTGCTGTTCGACCCCGATCAGGGTGCGGTGTCGCCCGAGGTACGCGAGAGGTCCGCTGCCGCCGTACGCCGCGTGGCCGCAGCCCTCGCCGGCCCGGAGCACGAGCTGAGCGCCGCCCGACTGCTCACCGCCTGGGCCCACGGGTTCGTGTCGATGGAGCTCGCCAGCGCCTTCCAGCTCGGCGGCGACGTCGACCAGGCGTGGGAGTTCGCGCTCGACCGGCTGGCCGCTGCACTAGTGGTGACCGCCCGACCGGTCGCCGGTCGGGTGTCTCGTACTCGAACAGGCAGAACCTGAGCTGCGAGATCTCGCCCAGGCGGGCGGTCGGCCCGGCAGCGGAGTTCTGCCTGTTTGAATACGAAGGCGCGGCTGCCTAGTGAGGCGAGCGCAACCCGCCGGCGTCGAGGTGCAGCACCGTGCCGTGCATGACATCGGCCTCGGGCGCGAGCAGGTTCTCGATCGCCCACACGACCTCATCGACCCGCGGCAGGCGGCCGAGCGAGACCTTCGCGCCGTACTCCTGCCACACCTCCTCGACCGTGGTCCCGCGCTCGGCGGCGATGGTGCCGGCGATCGTGCGCAGGCGGGGGGTGTCCATGGGGCCGGGGACGACGGTGTGCACGGTGACGCCGTCGGGCCCGTGATGCTGGGAGATCTGCTTCATCAGGTTGATCAGGCCGGCGTTGATGCCGCCGGGTCCGGCCTCGTCCCGGCCGGGTTCGAGCCCCAGGGTCCCGGCGACCGCGACGAAGCGTGAGCCTGGTCCCAACGACGGGCGCACCGCCTGCAGCAGACGCACGATCCCGCCCATCTTGACCTGGGCGCCGACGGCGAGCAGGTCGGCGTCGATCGTGGCGACGGAGCCTCTGACCGGCAGGCCGGCGGCGAGTACCGCTATCCGTACCTGCCCGCTCAGCGCCCCCTGGATCGCCGCGATGGCGTCGTTCGACGCGATGTCCGCGGGGCAGGGCGCTACCTCGCCGTCGATGGAATCGGCCATCGTGGACAGGGATTCCTCGGATCTGGCGACCGCCACGACCCGCAGACCACGCGACGCGAGGCGACGTACGAGGGCCGACCCCAACGTCCCCGTCGCGCCGACGACGACGGCGTCCTCGCTCATCGGTTCCCCATCTCGGTCAGTGCCTGGGCGGCTGCCCTGGCGATCGCATGGTCCTGCTCGGAGGTGGCCCCCGAGACACCCACGCCGCCGACGACGGCGCCAGCGACGACCAGCGGCACGCCGCCGGGTACGGGCATCAGCCGGTTGCCACGCCCCAGCGCCGACAGCGGCGGCTGGGCGGTCAGCAGCTCCGACCACCACGTCGTCTCCTGCCCGAACGCCACCGCTGTCCAGGCCTTGTCCGCGGCCACCTGCCGAGACAGCAACGGCGAGCCGTCCATGCGCGTCATCGCCACGTCGTTGCCGCCCGGGTCCAGGACCCAGACCACGACCGCGACGCCGAGGTCGGCTGCTGCCGCGAGGGCGGCGTCCACCACCACGCGGGCGCCGTCCGCCGAGATGCACGAGGTCGCGTGCGTACCGGTCACCCTCGTCCGCCCCGCTCCCACTCGCGCGCATGGGCGAGCAGGCGCTCACGCATCGAGAGCTGGCGCTGGGGATCGGGGAGCTCGACGTACACCTCGCCGGTCGCCGTCACCTCGGTCGGGTACGACGGGAGCGAACCGGAGCCGCCGAGGTGAGAGCCGTCGGAGAGCCGGTAGCGCCAGAAGTGGTTGGGGCAGGTCAGGCCACCGTCCCAGACGCGGCCACCGGCCAGGGCGCCGCCGACGTGCAGACAGCGGTTCGGGAAGGCGACGACGCCGTCGTCCACGCGCACCGCGACTGCCGCGCCGTCGGCCACCGCCACGCAGTGATCCGCCGGCACGTCGTCCAAGGAGCCGATCGAGACCCTCACGACAGCTTCATCACCACGGCCTTGGACTCGGTGAAGAACTCATAGGAGTACTCGCCGCCCTCACGGCCGACGCCCGACTCCTTGTAGCCGCCGAACGGCAGCCGCAGGTCGCGCACGAAGAAGCAGTTGACCCAGACGTTGCCGGTCTTGATGCTGCGCGCCAGCCGGTGGGCGGTGTTGAGGTTCTGCGTCCAGACCATGCCCGCCAGGCCGTACGGCGAGTCGTTGGCCATCGTGATCGCGTCGTCGATCTCGTCGAACGGCATCACGGTGGCCACCGGACCGAAGATCTCCTCGCGGCAGACCCGCATGCCGTTGTGGGTGTCGGCGAAGATCGTCGGCTCGAGGTAGTTGCCGAGCGCGAGGTCGCCGTCGGTCAGGCGCGAGCCCCCGATCAACCGCTTGGCGCCCTCCTCCTCGGCGAGCTCGATGTAGCCGAGCACCTTGTCGAGGTGCTCCTGGCTGACCAGTGGGCCGACGCGCACGCCGTCGTCGAACGGGTTGCCGACCTTCCACTGGGCCAGGCGGTCGACCATCCGCGCGCAGAACTCGTCGTAGACGGGCCGCTGCACGATGATCCGCGTGCCGGCCAGGCAGACCTCGCCCTGGTTGAGGAAGACACCGAGCAGCGCGCCGTCGACAGCGGCGTCGAGGTCGGCGTCGGCACACACGACGGCGGGCGACTTGCCTCCGAGCTCGAACGACAGCTTCTTCAACGTCCCTGCGGCGGCCCCCATGATCGCCTTGCCCGTCGCCGACTCCCCCGTGAACGTCACGGCAGCGACGTCGGGATTGCGGGTCAGGGCCTCGCCCGCGGCGTCGGGGCCGAAGCCCTGCACCACGTTGAAGACGCCGTCGGGCATCCCCGCGTCGCGGCACACCTCGGCCAGCAGCGACGCGGTCACCGGCGACTGCTCGGCAGGCTTGGCCACCACCGTGCAGCCGAACGCCAGCGCCGGCGCGACCTTCCAGGTCAGCAGCATGAGCGGGAAGTTCCAGGGGCTGATCGCAGCCGCGACCCCGATCGGCTCGCGCAGCTCGTAGCCGAAGCTGCCCTCCCACGGCTTGTCGTAGGCGTGCAGCCCGGCCAGGTCGGCGTAGTCGGCGAAGAACCTGAAGTTGTACGCCGCGCGCGGCACGTCCTTGGTCCGGGAGTCGGCGAGCGGCTTGCCCATGTCGCGGGTCTCCCAGGCGGCGATCTCCTCGAGCCGGGCCTCGAGCCCGTCAGCCACCGCGTGCAGGATCTTCTTGCGCGCCGCAGGCGACATCGTCGACCACCGGTCGAAGGCGCCCTTCGCAGCCGCCACGGCCCTGTCGGCATCGGCCGCCGAGCCCTCGGCCACGTGCGCGACCACGCTGTTGTCGATGGGCGTCAGCGAGTCGAAGGTCTTGCCGTCGAGCGAGTCCACGAACTCGCCGCCGATGAAGTGCCGGACCTCGAGCGGCTGGGCCACCTTGTGTGCGTCCGTCACGATGCCTCCCCCGCTGCCCGCCGAGCCCGCTCGGCCTTCACCTCGGCGATGGCCACCCCGCCGACCCCGTACTGGTGGTCCTCCATCTCGTGCACCATCACTCGCACGGTCTCGATGGGGGCGTCGTCGAGCGCATCGGCGATGGCTCGTGAGACGCCCCGGATCATGTCCTGGATCTTCTCCGGGTCGCGTCCTCGCATCAGCGAGATGGTCACGATGGGCATGGGTCCCCTCTCTTCGTGGCAAGCAGGCCGACCGAGCCGATGCGGTCGAGCTCGACGGTGACGCGTCGGCCGGGTACCAGGTCCACCGGCGGGGTCAGTCCCCCGGCGATGACGACGTACCCGGCGAGGAGCGGACTCCCGCATGCGTTGGCCATCCAGGCAACGGCTTCGGCCGGGTTGCCGTGGGCGGCGGCACCGGCCGCGGTGTGCACGACCGCTCCGTCCACGGTGACGACGCAGCCGACCAGGCGCAGGTCGACCCCCTCGAGCGCGCTGGCCTCGACGGGGTCGCCGAGGACGAGCAGGCCGGCCGAGGAGTCATCGGCGATGTTGTCGGCGGCCCGGAACCTGAAGTCGACGTAGCGCGAGTCGACGACCTCCAGGCACGGCGCCAGCTGGGCGGTGGCGGCCAGCACGTCGTCCGCCGTCACCCCCGGGCCCTCCAGCTGCGAGCCCAGCACGAAGGCGATCTCGGGCTCGACCTTCGGGTGGATCAAGATGCCGAGGTCGACCTCTCCGTCCTCGACCACCATCGCGTCGGTCAGCCACCCGTAGTTGGGCGAGTCGACGCCCATCGCCCGCCGCATCGCCTCGGAGGTGAAGCCCAGCTTGCCGCCCACCACGCGCTCGCCGGCGGCCTCGCGCAGCGCGATGCCCTCGGCCTGCACGGCGTAGGCCGCCTCGATGTCGAGGCCGTCGGGCCGGTCGGTGAACGGCGTGACCGGCACGCGGTCCAGACGCGCGCGGTGGAGCTCGGCGGCAGCCTGGCTCACGGCCCGCACCTGAGCTCGACGGATCCGATCCGGTCGATCGTCGCGCGCACCACCTGGCCCGGAGAGACCGGTACGGCGGCCGTCATCGCGCCCGCCAGCACCAGCGTCCCGGCCTCCAGACGGCGACCCCGCAACGCCAGCGCCCGCACGAACCACGCGACCGCGGCCGCCGGGTGGTCGAGGATCGCCGCGCCCGCCGCAGTTGCCACCAGACGGCCGTCGACCTCGAACACGCACCCGACCAGGCGGAGGTCGATCTGGCTCAACGGCACGGGATTCCCAACCGCATAGCGAGCCGAGGAGACGTTGTCCGCGACCACCGCAGGCAAGGTGAACCAGTAGCCGGCATAGCGACTGTCGAGCACGTCGATCGCCGGCAGCACTGCCTCGGTCGCACGCAGGACGTCGGTCGCGGTGACGTCGGGGCCTTCGAGGTCGCGCCCCATGAGGAACGCGATCTCGGGCTCCACCCGCGGCTGGATCAGCTCGCCGCACGCGAGCTCGTTGCCGACCTCGACGTGGGAGCCCTGGAGCAGCCAGCCGTACGCCGGCTCGTCGACGTTCATCTGCTGCTGCTTGGCCACACTCGTCAGGCCGAGCTTGGCGGCGACGGGAGCCCTGCCCAGCAAGGAGATCAGCTCGTCCTGCAGCTCGTAGGCACGGCTGACCGTGAGTTCGTCGGCGTCCGGGCTGATCGCCGTACGGGTGGTGATCGCGTCAGCGAGACGTCGGGGCAGGTCTGCATAGTCGTTCATCGGACCCTCGCGCCCTCCCGCTTCAGCTCCAGCGCGACGTCGATGATCATGTCCTCCTGGCCGCCCACCATCCCGCGCCGGCCGAGCTCGAGCAGGATGTCGCGGGTGTCGACGCCGTACCTCTGCGAGGCGCGCTTGGCGTGGAGCAGGAACGAGCCGTAGACGCCGGCATAGCCGAGCATCAGGCCGTCGCGGTCGATCACCCCCATCTCCGGCTGGATCGGACGGACGGCGTCCTGGGCGGCGTCCATCATCGCGAAGGTGTCGACACCGGTCTCGATCCCCGACTTGGCGCACGTCGCGACCAGCACCTCGGTCGGACAGTTGCCGGCGCCTGCGCCCAGGCCGGTGGTGCACGCGTCGATCTGGTCAGCACCCTCGCCGAACGCCGCCAGGGAGTTGGCCACGGCGAGCGAGAGGTTGTTGTGGGCGTGCACGCCCACCTGGACGTCGACGGCGCTCTTGACCGCGGCGACCCTGGCCTTGAAGCCGTCCATCGTCATCGCGCCGGCGGAGTCGACAACGTAGACGCAGTCGGCCCCATAGGACTCCATCTTCTTGGCCTGCTCGACCAGGTCCTCGGGGCTGATCATGTGCGACATCATCAGGAAGCCGACGGCCTCCATGCCGCTCTCCTTGGCCAGCGCGATGTGCTGTTCGGCGATGTCGGCCTCGGTGCAGTGGGTGGCGATCCGCGCGACCTTGGCGCCGATGTCGGCGGCCTGCCGCAGGTCGTCCTTGACCCCGATCCCGGGCACGAAGAGCACCGCGATCCTGGCCGACGTCGCGGTGTCGACGGCGACGCGCAGCAGCTCCATCTCGGAGGTGTGCGAGAAGCCGTAGTTGAACGACGACCCGCCCAGCCCGTCGCCATGGGTGACCTCGATGACCGGGACCCCGGCCCGGTCGAGGGCGCCGACGACCGTGCGCACCTGGTCGGTCGTGAACTGGTGACGGACCGCGTGCGAGCCGTCGCGGAGGGTCGAGTCGGTGAGCCGGAAGGCCCGTTCCGCACTCATGCGGGCACCCCCACGTGCTCGGCCATCGCCAGACCTACCTGGACCGCCGCGGCGGTCATGATGTCGAGGTTGCCGGCGTACGGCGGGAAGTAGTCGCCTGCACCCTCGACCTCCAGGAGGATCACGACGCGTGCCGGCACGTCGCCGCCCGGCGTCTTGAAGTAGTCGCGCTCGAAGACCGGCTCGTTCTTGAGGCGGTAGCCCGGGACGTAGGCCGCGACGGCGTCGACCATCTCCAGCACCGACTCGGTGACGGCCGCCTCGTCGTAGCCCTCTGGCAGCCCGCAGAACACCGTGTTGCGCATCAGGATCGGCGGGTCCGCCGGGTTGAGCACCATGATCGCCTTGCCGTGCGTGGCGCCCCCCACAGTCACGAGCGCATCGGACGTGGTCTTGGTGAACTCGTCGATGTTCTGCCGGGTTCCGGGGCCGGCCGACACCGAGGAGACCGACGAGACGATCTCGGCGTAGGGCACGTCGCACGCCCGGTTGACCGCCGCCACCATCGGCACCGTCGCCTGGCCGCCACACGTGATCAGGTTGACGTTGGGCGCGTCGAGGTGGTCGTGGCCGTTGACGGGAGGTACGACGAGCGGGCCGAGTCTGGCTGGCGTGAGGTCGATCGCCCGAAGGCCGGCCTCCGCGTAGCGCGGGGCGTTCTGCCGATGCACCCAGGCACTCGTGGCCTCGAAGACGAGGTCGAAGTCGTCAGCCCTCTGCAGCAGCCAGTCGACGCCGTCATGCGTCGCCTCGATGCCGGCGGCTCGCGCTCGAGCCAGGCCGTCCGAGTCGGGATCCACACCGATGACGGCGCCGAGCTCCAGCTCCGCAGTGCGTTGGAGCTTGACCATCAAGTCGGTACCGATGTTGCCGGAGCCGACGATCGCGCAGCGCATGCTCATGACTGTCCCCTCGTGAAGTGGACCGTGACGGAGCCCAGCCGGTCGAAGTCCGCACGGACGACGTCTCCCGCCTCGACGGGAAAGGCCCGGTGCAGCGCGCCGGTCATCACGAACCAGCCGGCCTCGAGCGTCACGCCGTACGGCGCCAGGGTGTTCGCCAGCCACGCCACCGCCCCCACGGGGTCGCCGAGCGCTGCCGCCCCGGCACCGCTGTCGGCGACCCGGCCGTTGCGTGAGACGACCATGCCGGTCAGTCGCGGGTCCCAACCGTCGAGCGGCACGACGCGCGAGGCCAGGATCGTGGCGGCCGACGACGCCAGGTCGGAGATGGTGTCGACCAGGCCGATCTTCCAGTCCTGGATGCGGGAGTCGACCATCTCGATGGCCGCGACCGCACCGTCGACGGCCCGCCAGGCCTGCATGGGCGTGACCCCCGGTCCCGTGAGGTCCTCGCCGAGCACCAATGCGATCTCGGCCTCGACGCGGGGCTGGATGTAGCGGTCGAGGTCCACCGTGTGCCCGTCGGGGAAGACCATCGACGACAGCACGGGCGCGTAGTCGGGCTGGTCGACCCCGAGCATCTCCTGCATCGGCTTGGAGGTCAGGCCGAGCTTGTAGCCGATCGGCCTGCCACCGTCGGCGTCGAGGATGAGGCGGACCATCTCCTGCTGGATCTGGTAGGCGTCATCGACGTCGAGGCTGGAGCTGGACTCGGGGCTCGTCAGCGGCGCTATCGGCTGGCGTGTGCGCATCGCGTGGTGCAGCACCTCGGCGATGCTCTCGTGGTTGGTCACTCGTGCCCCCGGCTTCTGTGCCCCAGCCTGCGGCTGGCCGCGGCTGCGGCCTCCACCACGGCATGGGTGATCGCGGGCAGCTCCGGCGACATCCGTGCCGTCGGGCCGGCGACGGAGAGGGCCGCGACCACCTGGCCCGTCACGTCGCGCACGGGCGCTCCCACCGAGGTCGCGCCGATCTCGGCCTCCTCGATGTTGCAGCCCCAGCCCTGCTCGCGGATCCGGGCCAGCTCCTTGCGCAGGAGGTCGGTGTCGATGATGGTGAACGGGGTGAACGCCTGGAGCTCCCAGCCGTCGAGCGTGCGGTCGAGCACGGCCTTGTCGAGGTGGGCGAGCAGCACCTTGCCGGTGCCGGTGCTGTGGGCGGTGTTGCGGCGACCGACGTCGAGGAACATCCGCAACGAGTGCATGCTCTGCAGGCGTTCGACGTAGACGACCTCGCGGCCGTCGAGCACGCCGAGCTGGGTCGTCTCGCCGGTCCGGTGGCGCAGCATCGTCATCGGCGGCAGCACGGCCTCGGTCAGGTCGTAGCCGGGCGAGGTCGCGGCGACGAGGTCGTAGACCGCCAGCCCGAGCCGGTAGCGACCGGTCTCGGGATCCTGCTCGACCATGTGCTCGGCGACCAGCGTTGCCAGGAGGCGGTGGGTCGTCGAGGTCGAGAGCCCGAGCTTGCGGGCGAGCTCGGTGACGCCATAGCTGCGGTGCCGCGACGAGAACGCCTTCAGCACGCGCACGGCATTGGTGACGCTCGACAGCGACTCACCCATGACGTGCGCCTTCGGTGGTCAAGCCCTCACCAGTGGTCGAGCCCTCCCCGGTGGTCGAGCCTGTCGAGACCACCCCCCGTACGGCGGCCAGCAGCGCCCGCCGTACGGCGACGGGGTCGACCTCGCGGGCCTTGGCGAGGGTGGCCACCTCGTCGTCCCACGGCGCCACCTGCCGGACGATCTCCACCGCCAGCAGGGCAAGAGCTCGCGGCAGGCCGGCGACGGCAGCGCTCTCCATCTCGTCGACCAGTGACTCCGCGCCGCGCGACCGCGAGCGGATCGACTCGAAGTCGCGAGCCTCGGCGAGGTGGTCCATGGCCAGGCCAGCACCCGCGTGGCCAGCCTGATGACCATCGAGCTGCGAGCCCGGCTGCACGATCAGGTGGTAGATCACCGTGCCCACGCCGAGTACCCGACGTACCTGCGCGAACGCCGGGCCGTTGCTCTCGTCGACCATGCCGAGCTGCGGCACGATCACCGGGTCGTAGAACCGCAGGCTCCACCGCATGTCGCCCAGCTCGTCGTCCAGCGCGACCTCCGGCCCGGTCGGCGCCGGGAGGCGCTCGGTGGTGGCAAGCACGTGCAGGTTGCGGGCCCCGGCCGCAAGTACGGTCACGTCATTGCCCAGCAGCGGCAGCCGTCCGCGCACACCAGGTGGTTGGCCCGCCGCGGCCGAGAGATAGGCCTGGTGCACCGTCCGCACGTAGTCCGCCATCGCCGCCCGCATCCCCTCGGCACGCCGGGCGCCCTCGGTCGCGGACTCACTCGTCACAGCTCACGACAGTAGGGACCCGGATAGCGCCATACCTAGCGGCATCCCGCTATCCGGGAAGATTCGTTCCGCTGGTCGAGGAAGGCGCGCTCCGTTGGTTGAGGAAGGCGCGCACCGTTGGTTGAGGAAGGCGCGCACCGTTGGTTGAGGAAGGCGCGCACCGCTGGTCGCGGAAGGCGCGCACCCTTGGTTGAAGAAGGCGCGCACCGCTGGTCGCGGAAGGCGCGCACCGTTGGTTGAGGAAGGCGCGCTAGCGCCTGTCTCGAAACCATGGCGACGAGGCACGTCAGCGACCACCGGTGTCCAGACGGTTGCTGCTCAACAAACCTCAACCGGCAGGAGGCCTTCCCGGGGAGCGGGAGAGTGTTTGGCGGGGCCCGTGACGTCTGTCACGGTCACACCCATGGGCATCCTCCGCCTCTCCCACGTCGACATCACGGTGCCCGACATGGACCTGGCCAAGGCCTACTACACCGGCGTGATGGGGCTCGACATCACCGAGACCACCGACGACCGCGCGTTCTTCAAGTGCTGGGACGAGGAGGACCATCACTCGCTGGCTGTCCGGTACGACCCTCGCGTGGGCATCGATCGGTTCGCGTTCAAGGTCGAGACCGAGGACGACCTGGCCGACCTGGAGAAGGCCGTCGAGAGCTACGGCTTCCACGTCCACCGCGTCTCACGCGGGGAGGAGGTCGGTCAGGGGGAGTCGATCCGGTTCGAGACCCCCTCGGGCCACGAGATGGAGCTGGTGCACGAGGTCGACAAGGTCGGCGGGCGGATGAGCAAGCTGAACCCAGAGATCCCGATCGACCTGCAGGGCATCGCGCCGCCGCGGATGGACCACATGCTCATCAACGCCGAGGAGGTCGGCGAGTCCGCAAAGTTCTTCATGGACGTGCTGGGCTTCCGGATGACCGAGCAGCTGGTCGGCGGCGACGGACACCAGATCGGCGTCTGGATGGAGCGCTCGCACTCGCCTCACGACATCGCGATCGTCAACGGCCCCAATGGCGCGCTGCACCACTTCGCGTTCTGGCTCGACGACTGGGACCACGTACGCAGGTCGGCCGACATCCTGGCCTACAACGCGATCCAGATCGACGTAGGCCCGACAAGACACGGCGTCACGCGCGGCAACACCATCTACTTCTTCGACCCCATGGGCACCCGCAACGAGGTGTTCACCGGTGGCTACCGCCCTGACCCCGACTTCCCGACCATCACCTGGACCGAGGACAACATCGGCCAGGCCGTCTTCTACTACGAGGGCGAGGTCAACGAACGCTTCGTCACCGTCCACACCTGACCGTTCTTCACGACCGAGCTGCGACAGAAAGGGGGCAACCTTGGGCATCTTGCGACTGAGCCACGTCGAGGTGCGCTGCCCCGACCTCGAGCTGTCCACGGCCTACTACACCGAGGTGATGGGCCTGATCGAGACCGCGGTCGAGGACGAGGCGGTCTACCTCAAGGGCTGGGACGAGCAGCAGCACCACTCGCTGATCCTGCGCTACGCCCCGACGTACGGCGTCGAGCGCGTCGGCTTCAAGGTGCAGCACGCCGAGGACCTCGACGAGCTCACGAGTGCGATCGAGGGCTACGGCATCGCGACCAAGCGCTTCGCGGCCGGCGAGCTGGGGCCCGGCTCGGGAGAGACGGTGCGGTTTGTCGCGCCGAGCGGCCACACCATCGAGCTGGTGCACGGCATGGAGCAGATCGGCAACGCCCTGCCGCTGCACAACCCGCCCCCGGAGCCACAGGGCCTGTCGGGCATGCACCCGCCGCGCATCGACCACGTCTTCTTGATGTGCGAGGACGTCGACGAGATCACCCGCTTCTACACCGAGGTGCTGGGCTTCCGGCTGACCGAGCAGATCGTCGCCGACGACGGTCACCAGCTGGCCACGTTCCTCGAGCGCACACACACGGCGCACGACATCGCCTTCATCGTCGGGCCCGACGCCGCCTTCCACCACGTCGCGTACTGGGTCGACGACTGGAACGACCTGCGTCGCTCCGCGGACATCGCGGCCTACCACGGGGTGCGCATCGACGCAGGCCCCACGCGGCACGGTGCCACGCGCGGCTGGGGCCTCTACTTCTTCGATCCCGCCGGCAACCGCAACGAGGTCTACACCGGCGGCTACTGGGCCGACCCCGACCGCGAGCCGATCACCTGGACCGAGGCCCAGATGGGTCGCGCCGTCTTCTACTACGAAGGCGTCGTCGACCAGAACTTCCTGACGGTGCACTCATGACGGGACGTTCATGACCGACGAACCCCGAGACCGGCGCGGGCTGCCCAACACGCAGCGGGTAGACCCGCCGCGCTACCTCGCGACGTACCTGGACCGCCAGAAGACCCAGGACCCCACGGAGGGGGACTCGGACGAGAGCCTGCCGCTGTACCTCCGCCGGTTCAGGCAGCGCCAGGGCGAGGACCGCCAAGGGCCGACATCGCTGCCGCTGGAGCAACGCGACATCAGGCCGAACATCGGTCACGGCATGCAGAAGGCGATGTCGGAGGACAACCGCACCAAGGAGATCTCCGCACCGCCGCACGCCAAGAAGGCGGTCGTCGCCGACGTCTACCTGATCCGGCACGGCGAGACCCAGGGGTACTCGACCGAGTCGGGCCTCACGCCGCTCGGCACCTGGCAGGCGCACACCTACGGGCACACCGTGTCGAAGCGCGTCTCCCCCGGCGAGACGATCGTGCTCCGGCACGCCGACACGAACCGGGCCCGCGAGACCGCGCAGAACATCGAGCGTGGTCTGCAGGACGGGCTCGCGATGTTCGACAAGGACGTCAAGGTCCTCGAGCCCGAGCCGATGGAGGAGTTCCGCAACTTCGGCGTCGCCACCCCCGAGGGCATCCGCGACGTGACCGCGGCGTTCCGCAAGTACTACTCCACCCTCGAGCAGTTCGAGCGCACCGCCCTCGGCGACCGTCCGCTCTGGCTGGTCGAGATCGACCGGTTCTGGCGCACCCAACAAGGCGGCGCCGACCCGATCCAGCACTGGCTGCAGATCCCGATGCTGCACTTCGAGCCGCCAGTCATGTGCATACGCCGGTTCTGGACCGGCATTCAACGCCTGGCGCACGAGCACCCTGGCGCCCGGATGATGATCGCCACGCACTCCGGCCCGATCCGCGCCTTCGCGGTCGCCGCCCTGGGCTACGACCCCGGCGAGCCCTACAACACCGAGCACGTGCGCATCAAGGTCTTCGAGGGCGGCACCGAGGCGCTGGTGTCCTACCGCAACAGGGTGCAGGAGATCCACGTGCCGCAGATCTCAACGCTGCCGACCTGGCAGCTCGACGAGGCCTGGGTCCCGCCCCGAGCAGGCGACCAGCCCATGGCCACTAGCGACTGAAGGACGGAGAAGATGTGCCGCAGCTGCCCGGTGGTCGAGGAGCACGAGTGGTGGGTGCATCGCACCGTTACGCCTGTCCCGAGGGTGGCGCGCATGCGTGACGCATCGCCGTACGTCCTGTGGTTCGACGAGTACACCGAGGACGACCGCCCACGCGTGGGCGGCAAGAACGCCTCGCTCGGCTCGATGATCACCGCCGGTCTGCCCGTACCTCCCGGCTTCGCGGTCACCACCGACGCCTACGAGAGCCTGCGATCGCACCCCGACCTCGTGGCCCACGTGCGCGGCCTGCTCGACCCGCTCGACGTGAGCGACTCGCGCCTGCTGCAGAAGGTCGCCGCCGAGATCCGTGAGGCCATCGTCGCGCTCCCGATCCATGCCGACATCGAGGAGGCGATCCGGACGGCGTACGCCCAGCTCTCGGCGCACTGCGGCAGCCCGGCCGGTCCGGAGCAGGGCATCGGGGTCGCCGTACGCTCCTCGGCCACGGCCGAGGACCTGCCCGATGCGTCCTTCGCCGGCCAGCAGGACACCTACCTCTGGATCACCGGCGCTGACTCGGTCGTCGAGCACGTACGCCGGTGCTGGGCCTCGATCTTCACCGACCGCGCGATCGCCTACCGCGAGCAGTTCGGCTACGACTACCGACAGATCTCCATGTCCGTGGGGGTCCAGAAGATGGTCGACCCGCGCGCGGCCGGGGTCGCCTTCACCTTGAACCCCTCGACCGGCGACCGTTCGCAGGTCGCCATCGACGCGTCCTGGGGACTCGGCGAGTCGGTCGTCTCCGGCGAGGTCACCCCCGACAACTTCCTCGTCGACAAGGTGCTGCGCGAGGTCGTCGAGCGCACCATCTCCGACAAGGCGATCGAGTACAGGCGAGTCGACGGCGTCGTGACCGTGTGCGAGGTGGAGGACGAGCGTCGCACCGTGCAGTGCCTGACCGACGAGGAGATCTGCGCCGTGGCGGCGATGGCCCGACGGGCCGAGAAGCACTACGGGCGTCCGCAGGACGTCGAGTGGGCGATCGACCGCGACCTGCCTGACGGCGACAACGTCATCCTCCTGCAGGCGAGGCCCGAGACCGTCTGGTCCAAGGCCCCCCGCGCGTCGGTCTCGCACGGTGCGTACGACCCCTTGACGTCGATCGTCTCAACCCTGGTCTCCCCGATGCACCGCAAGAATCAGTAAGTCCGAGAAGAAGGAAGCAGCAATGGGCGAAAACCGTTTCCCCAGCCCCTTCGAGCTCCCGACGCCGGAGGGCGCCGAGGGTTGGGAGGAGCTGTACCCCTACTCGGTCCTGTTCTCGGAGGGACGCCGTGACTACGAGGACCAGCAGTTCTGGTTCATGGACTCGATGCACTGGGGTTGGGCGATGTCCCCATGGGACGCCGACCACCTGATGTACGCGATCGCCTCGCTGAGCCAGTACAACTCGCGCCACTACCTGGTGCCACCCGCCAACGGCATCGACTTCCGCGTGCACCTCGGCTACCCGTACTTCTCTCCCGTCGGTATCGCCGACGAGGCCGAGATCGGTGCACGCGTTCCGCAGTTCATGGAGCGCGCAGGGCACTACTTCGCCAACTGGGACAGCCTCTACGACAACTGGCTGGAGAAGGTGAAGGCCAACATCGCCGAGCTGGAGTCGGTCGACTTCTCACCTCTGCCGGAGGTAGAGCCGCTCGAGATCGTCACCTCAGGGCGCGGCGTCGGCACCGGCTGGGACCTGCAGGCGGAGTACCACCGCTTCCAGGACCTGGCGCAGAAGATCTGGCAGTACCACTTCGAGTTCCTCAACCTCGGCTACGCGGCGTACCTCGACTTCTTCGGGTTCTGCAAGCAGGCCTTCCCCTCGATCCCCGACCTGGCGATCGCCAAGATGGTCGCCGGCATCGAGGTCGACCTGTTCCGGCCCAACGAGGAGCTCAAGAACCTTGCCCAGAAGGCGATCGACCTCGGCGTGGCCGACGCGTTCGCCAACCCGGACGACGTCGACAAGGTGCACGCGGTGCTGGAGAGCGATGCCGGGCGCGAGTGGCTGGCAGCGTGGGACGAGATCTCTCAACCTTGGTTCAACTTCTCCTCCGGGACCGGCTTCTACTACTACGACAAGACGTGGCTGCAGGATCGCTCCACGCCCTACGGCTTCATCGCCGACTACATCGCCAAGCTCCAAGCAGGCGAGGACATCTCGCGCCCCATCGAGGAGATCCGCGCCGAGCGCGACCGGATCGTCGAGGAGTACTCCGAGCTGCTGGCCTCCGACGAGGACCGCGAGGCGTTCGCCGGCAAGCTCGGCCTGGCGCGGACGGTGTTCCCCTACGTCGAGAACCACAACTTCTACATCGAGCACTGGTCGATGTCGACGTTCTGGAAGAAGTCGCGCGAGCTCGGCGAAATGCTGGTCAAGGAGGGCTTCTTCACCCAGGCCGACGACGTCTACTTCGTGCGTCGTGAGGAGATGGACAACCTCCTGTTCGATCTGTACTCCGCGTGGGCGGTGGGCGCCTCGCCCGCCGGCCCGCACTACTGGCCGAACAAGGTGACCAAGCGCCGCGCGATCGTCGAGGCGCTGCAGAAGTCCCGCCCGCCCAAGGCTCTCGGCCCACCGCCCGCAGTCGTCACCGAGCCCTTCACGATCATGCTCTGGGGGATCACGACCGACTCGATCGACATGTGGCTCAACCCCGACGAGGGCGGTGCCATCACCGGCATGGCAGCCTCGCCCGGAGTGGCCGAGGGCCCCGCCCGCGTGGTGTTCAATGCCGACGACATCGGCGACGTCAGGGACGGCGAGATCCTGGTCGCCCCGATCACCGCGCCCTCGTGGGCACCGGTGTTCTCCAAGATCAAGGCAACCGTCACCGACATCGGCGGCCTGATGTCACACGCCGCGATCGTCTGCCGCGAGTACGGCGTCCCCGCCGTCACCGGCACCGGCCAGGCCACGACGTCCATCGCCACCGGCGACATGATCCGTGTCGACGGCAACACCGGCAAGGTCACCAAGCTCTAGTCATTTCGCTGGTTCAGGAAGGCGCGCCAGCGCCTGTCTCGAAACCCAGTGCGCAAAGGAGTAACAGTGCTCAAGCAGGAGCTGAACGAGCAGCTCACCCAGGTGGGGCCCGGGACCCCGATGGGCGAGATGCTGCGCCGCTACTGGTATCCCGTGGCGTTCGTCCGCGAGCTCGACGAGTGGCCGATCAAGAAGGTGCGGCTGCTCGGCGAGAACTTCGCGCTCTGGAAGGGACCCAAGGGCACCTACGGGATCGTGCAGGAGCACTGCCCCCACCGACGCGCGTCGCTGGTCTACGGGGTGGTCGAGGAGGAGGGGCTGCGCTGCGGCTACCACGGGTGGCTCTTCGACCACACCGGCCAGTGCCTCGACCAACCGGCGGAGCCGGAGGACTCGACGTTCGCCAATCGGATTCAGGCGTTCGCCGGCAAGGCCGAGGCACTCGGGGGCATGGTGTGGGCCTACATCGGCCCGGATCCCGCCCCCGAGCTGCCGAAGTTCGACGTCTACGTCGACGAGGGCTTCAAGGACTGCGGCTGGACGCTGCTCCCCTGCAACTGGCTGCAGATCATGGAGAACTCCGTCGACCCGCACCACGTGGAGTGGCTGCACGGGCGCTACTTCAAGTTCCTCGGCGAGCAGCAAGGCTTCCTGGCGCCGCCCGGCTTCCAGAAGCGGCACATGAAGGTCGGCTTCGACGAGATGGAGTGGGGCATCCTCAAGCGTCGTGTCCTCCAGGGCAACTCCGAGGACAACGACGACTGGGCCGTCGGTCACCCGCTCGTCTTCCCCTACTGCATGCGAGTCGGCGGCGCCGGCATCGAGCAGATGCAGATCCGCGTACCGGTCGACGACAACCACACCTGGGTGGCGTTCTACACCAGCCACCAGCCACCGGGGATGACGGACTTCCCGCAGCAGGTCTACCCGGTCGACTACGAGTTCCCCTGGCTCGATGACAGGGGCGAGCACATCGTCGACTACATCGAGGGCCAAGACATCATGGCCTGGGTGACGCAGGGCGACATCAACGACCGCACAGCCGAGCACCTGGGCAAGTCCGACATCGGTGTGATCATGCTGCGCAAGATGTTCCGCGAGCAGATGGGTCTGGTCGCCGAGGGCCAGGACCCGACCGTGGGCTTCACCCGCGAGCCGCACGACCGCATCGAGCTCCCCTGCGAGAAGGACAAGTTCGGCGTCGACTACACCGAGTTCGCCTTGTCATGGGTATCCGGCGGCTCGATGCGCTACTCCCCCGCGATGGACACGCTGAAGAAGCTGTACGTCGAGGCGGCCACCCTGCGCGGAGACGACACGTGGACCGTGGCCAGGGCCGACGAGATGATCGAGAACTCTGCTGCCGAGGTCGCCCGCCGCAAGCGCCTGGCGAGGGAGTGAGCCGCCCTGAGCACCCAACCCGAGCGGCGCTACCGCAAGGAACCGGCGTGGAGCAACCACGTGGAGGTGCCCGATCCCGTCACCGACCGACGACTGTCGGGCGCGCACTGGTGGGACCCTGATCGCGTGGCCCACACTCAGGACGCGCCGGCGTACTGCCCCTCTTGCGGCGTCTCGCTCGACAAGCCCGGGTCGATCGCCGTCGAGTACTGGGAGGGTGAGCACCGCACCTTCCACACGAGGTGTGGTGCGTGCTCCTGGAGCGGTGACGTGACGAAGGTGGAGCGGATGATCGGGCCCGAGGCGCCGCATGAGTAGTCGTTCGCTGGCGGAGGAGGTCGCGCCGTCTCGCAACCAGGTGCAGGTCGTGCTCTTCGACTTCGGCGGCGTCGTCATCCGCACGCCCTTCGAGCTCGCCAGTCATGAACACGGTCGCGACTGGATGGGGCCCTTCGACCCGGACAACAACGACGAGCTGTGGGAGCTGTCGCAGAGCGGCGAGATCACCGAGCGCGACTACTGGCACCGACGCGCCGCGGAGCTGCACCCCGACAGCGAGGACCCGACGTTCACGTTCATGCGCACGCTCTACGAGCGACCCGAGGACGTCGTCGTACGCCCGGAGATCGTCGCCCTGATCGACGAGCTCGGGCATCGCGAGCTTCGGGTGGCAGCGCTGACCAACGACCTCGCCAAGTTCCACCCCCAGGAGTGGCGGGACCGGATGACGGTGATCCAGCGCTTCGACCCGCTCATCGACCTGTCCCACGCCGGCGTGCTCAAGCCACAGCCGGAGGCGTTCGAGAGGGCGATCGCCGAGCTCGGCGTGCCTGCGTCAGCCGTCGTGTTCCTCGACGACCAGCTGCCCAACGTCGAAGGTGCGACAGCCGCCGGCATGACCGCTGTCTGGTTCGACCCGACGCAGGTCGAGGAGTCCCTCGAGCGGCTCAGGGCGGCCCTCGTCTAGCGTTCGCGCCATGGCCCTCGCCGACGACGTCATCGCGATCTGGGACCACGAGCTGGCCGGCGTCGAGGCCTGGTCGCTCGTACTCCGCTGGCGCGACCTCGACGTGGACGTGCGCGGAGACCTGGCCTACAGCGGAGCCTCGACGATCAAGACGTTCCTGCTGGAGCAGGCCTCGACCCGCCTCGCGTGGGACCAGCCGGTCACCGTGACCAGCGAGCACCTCGCCGAGGGCGACGGAGTCCTCAAGAGCTGGCCGCTCCCGGTGACCGTGCCACTGCACGCCGTCGCACAGCTGATGACCGCACTCTCCGACAACACGGCCACCAACGCCGTCGTCGACACCCTCGGGGGGCTCGAGGTCGTCAACGACGCGCTG
Source organism: Nocardioides agariphilus (assembly GCF_015352445.1). GTDB lineage: Bacteria > Actinomycetota > Actinomycetes > Propionibacteriales > Nocardioidaceae > Nocardioides > Nocardioides agariphilus. The sequence continues at coordinate 38,281 of NZ_JADKPO010000009.1, read as the reverse complement.
GCCGCAGCGGGTGGCTCGTCGCGGATGCGGCGCTGGGTGACGGGAAGGCACTCCGACCCGCGTTGCGACTCGTGGGACGCCTCACCCGCACTGCCGTCGCGCGCCGGGCTCAGCGTGGTCGTGCCCCGCGAGCACGCTGACGCGGTCTCGCGGATGGTCTCCTCGCCCTCACACGCCGTCGCGCGGGCGATGCTGGAGCAGCAGTGGCACCGCGACTCGCTGGCCCGGCACCTGGTCGACGAGACGCCGTTCGCCCACAAGTCAGGCTCTGTCGGTGGCGTCCGCCACGATGGCGGGGTCCTGCTTCCGGGGTCACAGGACGCTGTGGTCGTGCACTGCTTCACCGACGGTCCCGAGCGCGACGAGCTGCTCGATGACGTCGCGGCCGTCGGCATGGGCCGGGCGTTGGCGCGCACGCTGAGGTTGCTCGGCCTCGGCCACCTGGTCGCCCCCGTCGCATGACGGACGACCGGGCTGCTCCGGGACGTCATACGTTCTGGTCGCTATAGCGACCAGAACGTATGACGTTGCCGCGAGAAACCGTGGCGGTGGCGGCGGGATTTGAACCCGCGGTGGACTTGCGCCCACAAACGCTTTCGAGGCGTTCTCCTTAGGCCGCTCGGACACGCCACCGCCGGGAAGGTTACCCGAGGTTCAGGAGGCCCTCGAAATCACGGCCCGGCCGAGCAACCCACCGCGCTCATCGGTCGCGCGACCGATGTGCGCAGGGCCTTGTTCGCCTAGCGTTCCTCTGCGTGACCCGACTCGCGGCCCTCAAGCCACCCCTCCTCGACGCCTGCATCGCCGCGGTGTTCGTGGCGCTCACGCTGGGCGAGGCGTTCGGCCCCAGCGATGCGCCGTGGTGGCGCCCGGTGCTGGGCGCCATCGCGATGGCGTCTCTGGCATGGCGCCGCCGCGCACCCCTCGCCGTGGCCGCGATCGTGGTCGCGGTCAACATCGCCACCAACCCCGAGGGGCAGTTCACGACGCTGCTGTCGCTGGTACTGGTCTGCTTCACGGTGGGGTACGAGACGCGGCCGCCGCAGTCCTACGCGGGTCTGGCGATCGTGATCGTGCCGTTCCTCGCGGTTTCGGTGCGCGACTCCTTCGAGTTCAGCGACGCGGCCGCCGCCCTGGTCTTCTTCGCCGGGCCGTGGGCCGTCGGCCAGATCACCCGACAACGCGCCGCGGCCACCGAGGAGGCCCTGGCGCGCGCGGCGCGGCTGGAGGTCGAGGCCGCCCGGATCGCCCAGGAGGAACGCACCCGCATCGCGCGCGAGCTGCACGACATCGTGTCCCACTCCATCAGCGTGGTGACGATCCAGACCCAGGCCGTACGCCGTCGCCTCGGCCCCGAGCAGGCGCGCGAGGCCGAGGACCTCGCCGCCGTCGAGGCCACGGCACGCGAGGCCCTCGCCGAGATGAGGCGGCTGTTCGGGGTGCTGCGCAGCAGCGGGGAGTCCGCCTCGCTCGCCCCGCAGCCCGGTCTCTCGGAACTCGACCGCCTGGTCGAGCAGGCCACCACGGGCGACCTCACCGCCACGTTGCACGTCGAGGGAGAGCCGGTCGAGCTGAGCCCTGGCCTCGACCTCGCGGCGTACCGGATCGCCCAGGAGGGCCTCACCAACGCCCTGCGTCACAGCGGCGCCCAACACGTCCGGGTCTCGTTGCGCTGGACACCGGCCAGACTCGACATCGAGGTCGCCGACGACGGCCGAGGGCTGTCGGACCCGCCGTCGTCGGGCGGCCACGGCCTGGTCGGCATCCGCGAGCGGGTGGCTCTCTACGGCGGCACGGTGCGCCTCGAGCCTGCGCCCGGAGGTGGCGGTGGCACCCGCCTCGTCGCCCATCTGCCTTTGAAGGGACCCGAATGACCACGCGTCTTGTCATCTGCGACGACCAGGGGATGGTGCGAGCCGGCTTCAGGTCGCTGCTCGAGGCCGAGCCCGACCTCGAGGTCGTGGGTGAGGCGTCCAACGGCCAGGAGGCCATCGACATCGTCACGCGCCTGCAGCCGGACGTCACGCTGATGGACATCCGGATGCCCGTGCTCGACGGTCTCGCCGCAACCCGGCGGCTGGTCGAGGCCGGAGTCGCCACGCACGTACTGGTGCTGACGACCTTCGACCTCGACGAGTACGTCTTCGAGGCGCTACGCGCCGGGGCGTCCGGCTTCCTGCTCAAGGATGCGCCCGCCGAGGAGCTCGCCGCGGCGATCCGCGTGGTCGCCGCCGGTGACTCGCTGCTCGCTCCGGGAGTGACACGGCGCGTGATCGACGCGTTCGTACGCCGGGCCGATCCGGCGACCCGGACCCACGACGTACGCCTGGCCCAGCTCACCCCGCGCGAGCTGGAGGTCCTCGGCCTGCTCGCTCGCGGGCTGTCCAACCTCGACATCGGCGCGCGCCTGTTCGTCTCCGAGGGCACCACCAAGACCCACGTCAGCAACGTGCTGACCAAGCTCGGCCTGCGCGACCGCGTGCAAGCGGTGATCTTCGCCTACGAGAACGGCGTCGTGGTCCCCGGCGCCGAAGATCAGTCGCTCGGCTGAGGCGCAAACCCCTCGCGCGACCGATCCGCGCCGAGGGGGTCTCGTCAGAGAGTCTTCCCATGACGACTTCGACCCAGATCCAGAGCTACGAGACCACCACGACGCCGTCCGCGGCGCCCCGCTCCTCGGCCGTCACGGCCCGCCGTACCCTCCTGGTCGCGGCCCCCGTGCTCGCCGCGGCCTTCACGATCGTCGGTGCCGTCGGCGACCCCGCCGCAGGGATCAACGGCAGCGAGATGATCAAGATCTACATCGAGAACCCGAGCCCCTTGCAGTGGAAGTCCACGGGCTACCACTGGGCCTACGCCTTCTGGATCCTCCCCGCCTTCTTGGGCGCCGGGCTGGTCCGCGGCAAGGGTGCATGGCTGGCCAACGTCGCGGCCCTGCTCGCGTTCGCCGGCATGGTCACGCTGCCCGGCATGCTGATCACCGACTGGTACGCCTCGGCCATCGGCCACGAGTTCGGGCTCGAGGGCACCCAGGCGGTCGAGTCCTACATGGAGTCCACGATGTGGGGTGTTCCCGGCTTCGGGATCGCCGCGATGGCGGGCTTCGTGATCGGGGTGCCGCTGTCGGTCATCGCCTTGATCCGTGCCCGCCTCGTGCGCTGGTGGACCCTGCTCGCGGTGATCGTGCCGCTGGCGGCGCTGTTCGCCAGCCAGGGCGCGGTCTGGGGTGGCCTCATCTGCGCTGCCGGACTGCTGGTGTGGGCGTACTCGCTCCGCGGCGCGGTCAGCCGCTCGATCGCCGGTTGATCGGACTCAGCGGCGCTGCTCGGCGAAGAACTCGTCGAGCAGCGCCGCTGACTCGTTTGCCAGCACGCCGGCGAGTACTTCGGGACGGTGGTTGAGGCGCCGGTCTCGGACGACGTCCCAGAGGCTGCCCACGGCGCCGGCCTTCTCGTCGTACGCGCCGAAGACCAGCTTGGAGACCCGCGCCAACACGATGGCGCCGGCGCACATGGTGCACGGCTCGAGAGTGACCACGAGCGTGCAGCCCTCGAGGCGCCACGAGCCGAGCTCGGCTGCGGCCTGACGCAGGGCGACGATCTCGGCATGACCCGTGGGGTCGTGGTCGCGTTCGCGTACGTTGCGACCGCGGCCGATCACCTCCCCAACGGCGTCCACCACCACCGCGCCGATGGGCACGTCACCGGTCGACAGGGCGGACCGAGCCTCGGTGAGGGCGGCCTGCATCAGGGCGTCGTACGCCGGTCTCAAGCTGAGGCCAGTCCCACGGCCTCGTCGAACAGCTCTCCGAACCCGAGGACGCGAGCGACGTCCGACAGCACCTCGTCGGGGTAGAGGTCCGCTTCCTCGTCGAGGAGCTCGCCCATCTCGGTCGCGCTCAGGCCGAGGTCGGCGAGCAGATCGAGATCGCCGGCGGGCACCTGGTCGTCGTCCTCCTCCAGCGAGGGAAGGCCGAGGGACTCGACGGCCGATGCGGCCAGCTCCCACTCGTCGGCGGCGGTCACGTCCGAGAGCAGCACACGCGTGGTGGTGCCCGCGACGCGGACGATCAGGAAGAAGTCCTCGTCGACGCCCACCAGGCCGACCGCGCCACCGTCGCCGGGGAACCGGCGCAGCGCGTGGGCCAGCGTGTCGACGTCGACCAGGACGTCGTGCACCAGCTCCTGGAGTTGCCAGGAGTTCCCCTCGCGGTAGGCCGCGAGGGCGAAGTCGATGCCGTCTGTCCCATCGGGCACGCGACCAGAGTGGCATGTGCGCCCGGGTGAACCAACCCCTTTCGCCTCCGGCAGCCACCACTAGGGTGCGTGCCATGCGCATCCACGTCGTCGATCACCCGCTCGTCGCACACAAGCTGACCAACCTCCGCGACGAGACGACGGACTCGCCCTTGTTCCGACGGCTGGTCGACCAGCTGGTGACCCTGCTGGCCTACGAGGCGACCCGCGACGTGCGCGTCGGCCCCGTCCAGATCGTGACTCCCGTCGCCCCGACCTCCGGAGTGCGGCTCACCGACCCGCAGCCCCTCGTCGTACCGATCCTCCGTGCCGGTCTGGGCATGCTGGACGGGATGATGCGCCTGCTGCCGACGGCGGAGGTCGGCTTCCTCGGGATGATGCGCAACGAGGAGACGCTGGAGGCCTCGACCTACGCCGAGCGCCTGCCCGACGACCTGTCCGGCCGCCAGTGCTACGTGCTCGACCCGATGCTGGCCACGGGCGGCACGCTGGCCGCCGCCATCAAGTTCCTCACCGACCGCGGCGCCGACGACATCACCGCGATCTGCCTCCTCGCCGCCCCCGAGGGCTGCGAGCGGATCGAGAAGGAGCTCGCCGGCCTCGACGTCCCGGTCACGATCGTGACCGCCGCCATGGACGAGAGGCTCAACGAGAAGGGCTACATCGTTCCCGGCCTCGGCGACGCCGGCGACCGTCTCTACGGCCTGGCCGGTTAGTCTCCGGCTCGCTCCACCGCGAACGTACCGAGCGGGAGTCGACGTACGTCGCCGAGGTTCACGCCGCCGAACCTAGTGCGGGAAGACCTCGACCGTCCCCGTGGCGATCAGCACCATGAGGGTGAGGACGAGGACACCCAAGGCGAGGTACACCCAGGCCTTGCCCACCCGGTCGTCATCGGACTCCGGCGCGTCGTAGTGGTGGCCGTCCGGGCGGCCCATGCGGTCGTCGTGAGGGTCGCTCATAGCGGGTTCAACGACGCCGCGCGCCCCGGGTCATGCCTTCAGGTCAGGGAATCCCGTCGGAGCAGCCACCCTCACTGCGCCTTCACCGCATTGAGCAGCTTGCCGAGGGACTCCTTGGCGTCGCCGAAGAACAAGGTGGTGGTGGGTTCGAAGAGGAGCTCGTTCTCGATGCCGGCGAACCCGGGGCGCATGGAGCGCTTCATGAAGATGACCTGCTTGGCCTCGTCGGCGTTGAGGATCGGCATGCCGTAGATCGGGGCGCCGGGCGTGGTCTTGGCGGCCGGGTTGACCACGTCGTTGGCGCCGACCACGAGGACGACGTCGGCGTTCTTGAACTCGCCGTTGATCTCGTCCATCTCCTTGAGCTGCTCGTAGGGCACCTGGGCCTCGGCGAGCAGGACGTTCATGTGGCCGGGCATCCGGCCGGCGACCGGGTGGATCGCGTAGTCGACCTCGATGCCCCGGGCGGTCAGTACGTCGACCAGCTCGCGCAGGGTGTGCTGGGCCTGGGCGACGGCCAGTCCGTACCCCGGCACGATGATGACCCGCTCGGCGTACGCCAGCAGGATCGCGATGTCCTCGGCGCCGGCGCTCTTCACCGGGCGGTCGGACGCCACGCCCGACCCGAGCGTCGAGCCGCCCTTGAGCGCGCCGAACATGATGTTGGCGACCGAGCGGCCCATGGCACCGGCCATCAGCAGGGTCAGGAACGTGCCTGACGCACCGACGAGCGTGCCGGCCACGAGCAGCAGGGTGTTGGACAGCACGTATCCGCCGGCCGCCACGGTCAGACCGGTGAACGCGTTGAGCAGCGAGATGACGATCGGTACGTCGGCCCCGCCGACCGGCAGCACCAGCAGGACCCCGACCAGCAGACCGAGAAGTGCCAGCACGATGCCGGCGCTCATGCCAGATCCGTTGCCGGCGTCGCCGATGAGGAGACCGCCCAGAACGAGGGCGCCGATCAGGGCGAGCCCGAAGACCACAGGCAGGCCGGGGAAGACCACCGGCCGCGAGGTCATCAGCTCCTGCAGCTTGGCGAAGGTGATGACCGACCCGGCGAACGACACCGACCCGACCAGGATCGTGAACGCCGTCGCCAGCAGGATGAACCAGCCCGGCTCGTCCCCGGCGCCTGAGGTGATCTCGTGGAGCTCCAGCAGCGCGACCAGCGCGGCCGCCCCGCCGCCGACGCCGTTGAACAGGGCCACCATCTGCGGCATCTGGGTCATCTGGACGGTGCGGGCGCCGTAGACGCCGCCGGCAGTGCCGACCGCGATCGCCACCAGGATCAGCGGCACGTGGTCGAGGTCGAGGTAGAAGAACGGGATCGCACACGCGACCACTGCGGCAACCGCTCCGATGATGTTGCCGTTGCGCGCCGTCTTCGGACCGGAGAGACCCTTGAGCGCCAAGATGAAGCAGACAGCGGCGGCGAGGTAGGCCAGCTGCGCCCAGACGGGGATGCTCACGAGTCGGCCCCGTCGCCAGCCGCCCGGACGGCCGGCTTCTTGCGCACGAACATCTGCAGCATCCGGTCGGTGACCAGGAAGCCACCGACCATGTTGACGGCGGCCAGCACGATCGCGACCAGCCCGATGCTCAGCGCCAGCCCGTTGTCGGTCGACCCGGTGACGATGATCGCGCCGAGCAGGATCACTCCGTGGATCGCGTTCGCGCCGGACATCAGCGGCGTGTGCAGCGTCGAGGAGACCTTGCTGATCACCTCGATGCCGACGAACACGCTGAGGATGAAGATCGTCAGCCAGACGACTCCCTCGTCCATCAGGAGGCTCCTTCCAGAGCAGTACGCGTGGGCTCGTGCCGAATCTCACCGTCGTGGGTGACGCACGAGCCGGCCACGATCTCGTCGTCGAAGTCCGGCGCGAACGTGCCGGTCTCGGTCCCTTCGCCTGTGGCGGTCATCAGGGTCAGGATGTTGACGATGTTCTGGGCGTACAGCCGCGAGGCCGGCCCCGGCATCTGCGAGGGGACGTTGCGTCCACCCCACACCTGCGCGTTGCCGATGCGGACCACCTCACCAGCGACCGAACCCTCGACGTTGCCGCCGGTCTCCGCCGCCAGGTCCACGACCACCGAACCCGGTCGCATCTCCTCGACCATCGCCGCCGTCACCAGCATCGGCGCCTGCCGGCCGGGCACGGCCGCGGTGGTGATCAGCGCGTCGGCGTTGGCGATGTAGGGAGTCAGCAGCTCGCGCTGGCGGGCGGCGCGGTCCTCGGTCATCTCGCGGGCGTAGCCACCGGCACCTTCAAGGGTCTCCAGCTCCAGGTCGATCGACTTGGCGCCCATCGACCGGATCTCCTCGGCCGCGGCGGCACGCACGTCGTAGGCGCGCACCACCGCGCCCAACCGCTTGGCGGTCGCGATCGCCTGCAGGCCGGCCACACCAGCACCGAGCACGACGACCTCGGCCGGCTGCACCGTGCCCGCTGCTGTCATGTTGAGCGGGAAGAAGCGGCGCAGCATGCCGGCCGCGACGATCGCGCAGCGATAGCCCGCGACAAGTGCCTGGGACGACAAGGCGTCCATCGACTGTGCGCGCGAGATGCGCGGCACCAGCTCCATCGCGAAGGCCGTGATGCCGCAGTCACGCAGGTCGATGACGGCGTCCTGCTCGAACGTCGTGGGGAGGAAGCAGACCGTCGACGCACCGCGACGCAGCCGCCGGATCCGCTCGATCGTCAACGGCTGCACCGAGACGACGACGTCTGCGTCGACGATGGCATCGGCGTCGATCACCGCGCCCGAATCGACGTACTCCTCGTCCGACAGCAACGCGTGCTGGCCCGCACCGGGCTCCACCGCGACGTCGTAGCCGAGCGAGGTCAGCTTGCCGACGAGCTCGGGGACCATGGCCACCCTGGACTCGCCGTCGCGGGTCTCGGCCGCCACTGCGATCTTCACGCAGGTGACCTTAGTGGGAAGGAGGCGGTGGCTTCGTAGCGCGGTCGGTTGCGGGGGCCCTCGCCGAGGTAGGACGCGACCAGCTCCACGCTGTCGACGGTGAAGGGCGGCCCGACGTACGCATCCAGCAGCCGGACCCACGACGTGGACTCCTGCGGGTGTCTCAGGCGGGCGACGGTCAGGTGCGGCTTGAACCTGGCGCCATCGATGGCGATACCAGCCTTGCCCGCCGCGGCCCGCACGCCGGTGGCCAGTCGACCCAGCTCGACCCTGGCCGGGTCGTCGAGCTGGAGTCCTGCCCAGAGCGCCCTTGCCCTACCTACGTTGGGGAAGGCGCCGCCACCGGTGATCTTCGCGGCGAACGACGTACGTCGGGAGGCCGCGCGTTCGAGTCGCTCCTCGAGGTCGTCGAGACGGCGTTCGGGTACCTCGGCCAGGAACGCCAGCGTGATGTGCATCTGCTCGCGCGGCACCCACCGGAAGTCGTCCGCCTCGCGTCGGGCGTCGAGGAACTCGTCGAGGTGGTCGAGCACGTCGTCGGGAGGGATCACCGCCGCGAACATGCGCACCCGCTGGAGCGTACGACGCTCCCGCCTGCACAGTTGACGGCATGCGGCTCGCGACCTGGAACATCTGGAGCGGACGGTCGCGCGGCGCCGAGCGGGTCGATGTCGAGGCGTACGTCGCGGCGGTCCGCGCACTCGACGCGGACGTGCTCGCGCTGCAGGAGGTCGACCGCAACCAGCCCCGCTCGCAGCGACTCGACCTGGCCGCAATCGCGGCCGAGGCGATGGGGGCCGACGAATGGAGGTTCGTTCCGGCCCTCGTGGGTACTCCCGACTCGTGGCGGGCGGCGAGAGACGACGAGGACGTCGACGCGCCGGCGTACGGCGTCGCGCTCCTGAGTCGTCATCCGATCCGAGACTGGAGAATCGTCCGGCTGCCGGGAGCACCGCTGAGAGTGCCGTTCCGCTGGCCCGGCCAACGGCTCCCGACCCTGGTCCGCGACGAGCAGCGCGTCGCGATCATCGCGGTGGCCGAGTCGCCTGTGGGTCCGGTGTCGGTGGTGGCGACGCATCTGTCGTTCCTGCCGGTGTGGAACGGCGTGCAGCTGCGGCACCTGCTGGGCGGACTGCCCGATCACCCGGGATCGCGGGTCCTGCTCGGCGACCTCAACATGGGTCCGGCTTGCGCGAGTCGGATCAGCGGGTTGGAGCCGCTGGCGGTGGGCCCGACGTACCCGTCGTGGTCACCGGCTCGTCAGATCGACCACGTGATGGGGTCGGACGGCCTCGTGTCGATCTCGGGTGGTCCGGTGCGGGTGCCGGTCTCGGACCACTGCGCTCTGGTGAGCCAGGTTCAGCTGGCGCGATCCTGACGCAGGCCCAGGTTGGCGACGATCTCTCGCTCGCGGGCGATCGACACGGCGGGCGGCTCAGCGGCAATGGCGCTGAAGTCGACAAGACGACGGCGAGCCTTGGGGCGCTTCTTCTGCTTGCCCGGGGCGATCAGGTGGTCGCCGACCGGCAAGGTCTCGACGACACGACGCTCGACGCGCCGTTTGTTCACCTTCTCGTAACCCAGCATTCACCTAGCGTACCCCAGCAGTTCGGGCAGGTGTTCGCAATGGTCGCGGCCGAGCGAGCGGGCCAGACCGATCACCCGCTTCAATGGCCCCAGACCGTGCACGCTGTGCTTGGATCCTCCTTGGATCGATCCAAAGAGGTCCGGACGGAGGAACCCCGTGGAGACCTGGCCGGGTAGCGCCTACCCCTTGGGCGCGACGTTCGATGGCAGCGGCACCAACTTCGCCATCTTCAGCGAGCACGCCGAGCGTGTCGAGCTGTGTCTGCTCGCCGGCAGCAACGGCGCCGGAGTGGAGGAGACGCGCGTCGAGCTGACAGAGGTCGACGGCTTCGTCTGGCACTGCTACCTGCCGACCGTTCAGCCCGGGCAGCGCTACGGCTACCGGGTGCACGGCCCTTACGAGCCGGAGCAGGGTCTGCGCTTCAACCCCAACAAGCTGCTCCTCGACCCCTACGCCAAGGCGACCGCCGGCTCCATCGAGTGGGACCAGTCGCTCTACGGCTACGACTTCGGCGACCCCGACTCGCGCAACGACGCCGACTCGGCGGCACACATGGTGCACGGGGTCGTGATCAACCCGTTCTTCGACTGGGAGGGCGACCGCCGCCTCAACATCCCCTACAACGAGAGCCTCATCTACGAGGCGCACGTCAAGGGGCTCACCCAATTGCACCCCGACATCCCCGAGGAGCTGCGCGGGACCTACGCCGGCCTCGCCCACCCCGCGATCACCAACCACCTGACCAAGCTCGGGGTCACTGCTCTCGAGCTGATGCCGGTGCACCAGTTCGTGCACGACAGCACGCTCTCCGAGAAGGGCCTGCGCAACTACTGGGGCTACAACACCCTCGGCTTCTTCGCCCCGCACCAGGAGTACTCCAGCGCCGCGGACGCCGAGGACAAGATCGGCCAGCAGGTGCAGGAGTTCAAGCAGATGGTGCGCTCGATGCACGCCGCCGGCATCGAGGTGATCCTCGACGTCGTCTACAACCACACCGCTGAGGGCAACCACCTCGGCCCGACGCTGAGCTTCAAGGGCATCGACAACCCGTCCTACTACCGGTTGATGGAGGACGACGCCCGCTACTACATGGACTACACGGGCACCGGGAACTCCCTCAACGTGCGACAGCCCCACTCGCTGCAGCTGATCATGGACTCGCTGCGCTACTGGGTGACCGAGATGCACGTCGACGGCTTCCGCTTCGACCTCGCGGCCACGCTGGCGCGCGAGTTCTACGACGTCGACCGGCTCTCGTCGTTCTTCGAGCTCGTGCAGCAGGACCCGGTGGTCTCGCAGGTCAAGCTGATCGCCGAGCCCTGGGACATCGGCCCCGGTGGCTACCAGGTCGGCAACTTCCCGCCCCAGTGGACCGAGTGGAACGGCGCCTACCGCGACACCGTGCGCGACTTCTGGCGCGGCGAGCCGTCGCTCGGCGAGTTCGCCTCCAGGCTCGCGGGCTCGGCGGACTACTACGAGCACTCCGGGCGCCGTCCGGTCGCGAGCATCAACTTCGTCACCGCCCACGACGGGTTCACCTTGCGCGACCTGGTGTCCTACAACGAGAAGCACAACGACGCCAACGGCGAGGGCAACAACGACGGCGAGAGCCACAACCGCTCCTGGAACCACGGCGCAGAGGGCCCGACCGACGACCCCGAGATCCAGGCCGAGCGGGCCAAGGCCCAGCGCAACTTCCTGGCCACCTTGCTGCTCAGCCAGGGCGTGCCGATGATCCTCCACGGCGACGAGATGGGTCGCAGCCAAGACGGGAACAACAACACCTACGCCCAGGACTCCGAGATCGCCTGGATGCACTGGGAGACCGCCGACAAGCCCCTGGTGGAGTTCACCTCAGCCGTCGCCAGACTGCGCCACCTCCACCCGACCTTCCGCCGCAAGCGCTTCTTCACCGGCAACACCGTGCGCACCGGCGACGGCCGGCGTCTCAACGACATCGTCTGGCTGCACCTCGACGGACGCGCCATGGAGCAGGACGACTGGACGAGCGGCGCCCAGGCACTCGGCATGTACCTCAACGGCGACGGCATCGACGGCAAGGACGCCCGCGGGCGCACGATCACCGACGACCACTTCCTGCTCTACTTCAACGCCGACGGTCCAGCGACGGTGACGTTGCCGCCGGAGGAGTACGCGAAGGCCTGGGATGTCGTCATCGACACCAGCGGGGTGGCCTCGTCCACGACCGGCCTCGAGGCCGGGGCCACGCTCGCCCTCGACAGCCGAACCGTCGTGGTGCTCCAGGAGCACGCCGAAGCGGAGCCCGAGCCGGATCACTCCGTCGCCGCCTCCGTCGCCGCACTGACCCAGGGCGACAGCCCCGCGCCGCCCGCCGTCAAGCGTGCGGCCAAGCGCCCCTGAGGTATGCGGACTCCACGCAGCACGTACCGACTGCAGATCACGCCTGAGTTCGATCTGCACTCCGCCGTGCGTGTCCTGCCCTACCTCCACGACCTCGGCGTCGACTGGGTCTATCTCTCACCGATCCTCCAGGCAGCCGCCGGGTCGAGCCACGGGTACGACGTCGTCGACCCCTCGCGCGTCGACTCCTCCCGGGGCGGGCCCGAGGGGCTGCTGGCGTTGTCAACCGAGGCGCGGCGACTCGGCATGGGCGTGCTGGTGGACATCGTCCCCAACCACATGGGCGTGGCCACTCCAGCCGAGAACGCGTGGTGGTGGGACGTCTTGCGCCTGGGCCGGTCGTCGGCGTACTCCGCCGCGTTCGACATCGACTGGGAGGCCCACGGCGGACGGGTCCTCCTGCCCGTGCTGGGCGACGACGGCGACCGCCCGGACACAGCGCTCCCCGAGCCAGCCGAGCACTACGAGCTGGTCTCGTGGCGACGAGGCGACGCCGAGCTCAACTACCGCCGCTTCTTCACGATCACCACGCTTGCCGGCGTACGTGTCGAGGAACCGTGGGTCTTCACCGAGTCACACCGGGAGATCGGCCGCTGGTTCGCCGAGGGTCTGGTCGACGGCCTCCGCGTCGACCACCCCGACGGCCTCCTCGACCCTGGCGCCTACCTGGACGATCTCGCCCGTCTGACGGGCGGCGCCTACGTCGTCGTCGAGAAGATCCTCGAGCCGCACGAGACCCTGCCGACGTCGTGGGCGACTGCCGGCACGACCGGTTACGACGTCCTCGGCGTGATCGACCGCGTCCTGGTCGATCCGGCCGGCCAGGCACCCCTCGACGCCCTCGAGTCCCGGCTGCGAGGCGGACCGGTCTCCTGGCCCGACCTCACCCACGACACGAGGCGAGCGGTGGCCGACGGGCCGCTGCTGGCCGAGGTACGCCGCATCGCCAGGTCGTTGGTCGACGACGTTGCGCGAGCCAACTCGCTGGTTGAGGAGGCCGCGCCAGCCCCGCTGGTCGAGGAGGCCGCGCCAGCCAGCTCGCTGGTTGAGGAGGGCGCGCCAGCCAGCTCGCTGGTTGAGGAGGACGCGCCAGCCCCGCTGGTGCCAGCCAGCTCGCTGGTTGAGGAGGGCGCGCCAGCCAGCTCGCTGGTTGAGGAGGACGCGCCAGCCCCGCTGGTGCCAGCCCCGCTGGTTGAGGAGGGCGCGCTAGCGCCCGTCTCGAAACCAAGCGAGCCAAACGAACTGGAGGACGCCATCGCCGAGGTCCTCGCGAACTTCCCGGTCTACCGGTCCTACCTCCCCATCGGCCGAGAGCACCTCGACCACGCACTGGCCGAAGCGAGGTCCCGGCGGCCCGACCTCGCGCACACCCTGGAGGCGCTTGCCCCGCTCCTCGCCGACCCCACACACCCGGCGGCACGTTGCTTCCAGCAGACCAGCGGCATGGTGATGGCCAAAGGCGTCGAGGACTGCGCGTTCTATCGCTACTCCCGCCTCACCTCGCTGAACGAGGTGGGCGGCGACCCCTCGGCGTACGCCATCTCCGTCGCCGAGTTCCACGATGCCATGGGCCACCGACAGCGCGACTGGCCCGAAGCGCTCACGGCCACCACCACCCACGACACCAAGCGCAGCGAGGACGCGCGGGCGCGCATCGCCGTGCTCGCCGAGGTACCGGAGCTCTGGGAAGCCACCCTCGATCGTCTGCTCGACCTGGCGCCGCTGCCCGACCCCGGATTCGGAGCGCTGCTGTGGCAGGCGGTCATCGGTTCCTGGCCCGCCTCGCGAGAGCGTCTCCACACCTACGCCGAGAAGGCCATGCGCGAGGCGGGCGACCACACGGCGTGGACTGACCCGGATCCTGCTTACGAGCGGGCCGTGCATGCCGCCGTGGACGCGGCCTTCGACTCGGCCGAGGTGCGGTCGGCGGTCGAGTCCTTCGTCGCTGAGATCGACGAGGCCGGCCGCAGCAACGGCCTCGCCGTGAAGCTCCTCGCGCTGACGTTGCCCGGCGTTCCCGACGTCTACCAGGGCAGCGAGCTGTGGGACCGCAGCCTCGCCGATCCCGACAACCGGCGCCCCGTCGACTACGACGACCGCGTGGCACTGCTCGCCGACGGAGCGCACCCGAAGCTGCGGGTCACCTCGTCCGCACTCCGGCTCCGACGCGACCGACCCGAGCTGTTCACGGCCTACGTGCCGGTGCTGGCTTCGGGGCCTGCGGCCGACCACGTCGTGGCCTACGACCGCGGCGGCGCCGTCGCCGTCGTCACCCGCCTGCCCCTCGGTGTTGCGCGCGGCAACGGCTGGGGCGAGACCCGGCTGGACCTCCCGGGCCGCTGGCGCGAGGTGATCTCCGGTCGGCCGGTCACGGACCTGGTGGCCGACGTACTGCGCGACCTGCCGGTGGCCCTGCTGGTGCAGGAGGATGGGCGTTCGTGACGGCTCGGGACCGCTACGAGGTGTGGGCGCCGCGCGCACGACGGCTGAGGCTGTCGGTGGGCGATGACATCGTCGAGATGAGACGCGGGGACGACGACTGGTGGACCCCCGCAGACCCTGTTGCCGACACCTGCTCGGAGGTGGACTACGGATACCTGATCGACGACTCGGACACGCCTCGACCCGATCCACGGTCGCGGCGTCAGCCGGCGGGCGTCCACCAGCGCTCGCGAACCTTCGACCCCTCGGCCCACGTCTGGCACGACCAGGCCTGGACCGGCCGACAGCTGGCGGGCGCGGTGGTCTACGAGCTCCACGTCGGGACGTTCACTCCGGAGGGGACGTTCGACGCGGCGCTGGGCAAGCTCGACCACCTGCGCTCGCTCGGCGCCGACCTCGTCGAGCTGATGCCGGTCAACGCCTTCAGCGGCACCCACAACTGGGGCTACGACGGCGTGCTGTGGCACGCGGTCCACGAGCCGTACGGCGGCCCGGCCGGCTACCAGCGGTTCGTTGATGGCTGTCACCAGGCGGGCCTCGGGGTCATCCAGGACGTCGTCTACAACCACCTCGGCCCGGAGGGCAGCTACCTGCCGGAGTTCGGTCCCTACCTCAAGGCTGGCCGCAACACCTGGGGCGAGCTGGTCAACCTCGACGGCGCAGGCTCAGCCGAGGTTCGGCGCTACATCCTCGACAACGTACGGATGTGGCTCGAGGACTACCACGCCGACGGGTTGCGGCTCGATGCCGTGCATGCCCTCGCCGACGAGTCAGAGGTGCACCTGCTCGAGGAGATCGCAGTCGAGGTGGCGGACCTCTCGGCGCACCTCGGAAGGCCCCTGTCACTGATCGCCGAGTCGGATCTCAACGACGTCAAGCTCGTGACGCCGCGGGAGGCCGGCGGCTACGGACTGGACGCCCAGTGGAGCGACGACTTCCACCACGCCGTGCACGTGGCACTGACGCACGAGACAGGCGGCTACTACGCCGACTTCGAGCCGTTGTCGGCCCTGGCCAAGGTGGTGGAGCGGGGGTTCTTCCACGACGGCACGTGGTCGTCGTTTCGCGGGCGCAGCCACGGCATGCCGATCGACACGGCTGCCGTGCCGACCTGGCGGCTGGTGGTCTGCTCGCAGAACCACGACCAAGTCGGCAACCGCGCAGTCGGCGACCGCATGACCGCGCACCTCGACGACGACCAGCTGGCCTGCGCGGCTCTGCTCACGCTCGCGGGCCCGTTCACGCCGATGCTGTTCCAAGGTGAGGAGTGGGCCACGGCGAGGCCGTTCCAGTTCTTCACCTCGCACGAGGACCCCGACGTGGCGGCGGGCACCGCCGGCGGGCGCATCGAGGAGTTCGCCCGGCTCGGGTGGGACCCGGCGGTGGTGCCCGACCCCCAGGACCCGGCCACGTTCGAGCGTTGCAAGCTCGACTGGTCAGAGCTGGACGAGCCTCGGCACGCCCGGATGCTCGCCGTCTACCGCCAGCTGGTCACGCTGCGACGCGAGCTGCCGGAGCTCACCGACCCGTCGTTCGCCCACGTCCGCTGCACGGTCGAGGACTCAGGCCTCTTCACGATGCGACGCGGAGACGTTGTGGTGCTGGTCAACTTCGGCAGCGAGCCGGCGCGAGTCGAGGTCGGTGCCGGCCTGGATCTGAGGTTCGAGACGGAGTCGGGGGTCAAGCTCGACGGCACGACCGTGTCGCTGCCCGCGCACGCGGGCGCGCTGCTGGCACCCGTGGCTTAGAAGGCCGCTGCAGGACGAGCCGCTCTCTCGGCGCGGGAAAGCGCGCGCACGACGGCATCCTGTCCATGCTGAAGCGCCACGACGACGGAAACTCACACTTCCCGATGTTGGACACCTACATGCGGATGTTGAACGAGTACCGCCGGATCATGGATGGCCGGGATCGAGCGCACTTCAACAGGCTCGACTACCTGCTCTCGGCCGACGAACTGCAGCAGATCCGCGACGCTCGAACCCATCCGTCGAGGCGTCGCGCGCTCTGACGTGGCCCACGTCTGGCGCACCACGGCGGACGGTGACTGACACGTAGTTCGATCTGCAGGCCAGCGGGGGTTACGTTTCCTACGGGTTCAGGCGCCGAAGCGCTTGCGATCCAGCGTCTTGAAGTAGCCCTTCTTGAGCGCGCGCTCGGCGCTGTCCTTGGGCGTGGAGAAGAAACCGCGCTCGGACGGTGACAGCCCGCCAGTCTCGATCTTCTGCCGGAGGAGCGCCAGCGTGCAGCACAGGTCAGCTGCCTGAAAGAGGCTGTAGTCAGCCGGAACCACCTTGCGCACCTCGACACTCAGGTGTGCGTTGAAGACGCTGTTGACGAGGTTCGTGATCTCTTTCTGACCGTTGTCGTAGTAGATGACGATGCGCTCCCAAGAACTGAAGAACTCGGAGTTCGACCGGATCAACATGCCAAGCTCGCGTGACATCGCGCTCACGAGCCGGTCTGTGTCACCAAGCTCGCGCTTGCTGAACACCCACGAGTGGTGCGTGACCTCGCACGTCCGGACGAAGTCGACAAGCACCCGGAAGATCAAGCGGCGGGATGGCATGTCGAGCAGCCGATAGTCGTGCTCTCGACGGATCAGGGGACCAGTGTGGATCGCGTGGTCTGTCGGCAAGCCACGCATTACCAACGCGTCGTGGATCTTGTCCAAGTGCCCAGCGATGTCGTCGCTCTGGTCGTGAAAGACGAGGCTCAGCACATAGAACGGGGAGTGCTTCTCGAAGGGGCCGAAGTCACCGGACTCGTCGATGAAGATGCTCAGCTCACGCACGACAAGACCCCTGGAAACGACTTGAGGCGGGAAGAACCCGCCTCAAGGGGTGGCGGGGGATGTCCCCGCCTAAAGGTTGGACCAGGGCCTCTCGGCCAGCCCAGGTTGACAACTGTAACACCGGGCACCGTCAGCGCCCAACCAAACCGCACACCCGGTCCGGCGCGCCCGCAACTACGTCGCGGCACCCAAGAACACCCCTTGACCGGCCCCGCTCCTACAGGGATGACCAGCGGAAACGCGGCGAGTCAGTAGTACCAGGGGAACCGCGACCAGTCGGGATCGCGCTTCTCGAGGAACTGGTCGCGACCCTCGACGGCCTCGTCGGTCATGTACGCCATCCGGGTGGCCTCGCCGGCGAACAGCTGCTGACCGACGAGACCGTCGTCGAGGAGGTTGAAGGCGTACTTCAGCATCCGCTGGGCCTGCGGGGACTTGCCGTTGACGAGCCGGCCCCATTCGAGGCCGGTCGCCTCGAGCTCGGCGTGGGGGACGGCGCGGTTGACGGTGCCCATCCGCACGCCGTCCTCGGCGGAGTACTCCTGGCCGAGGAAGAAGATCTCGCGGGCGATCTTCTGGCCGACCTGGCGGGCGAGGTACGCCGATCCGTACCCGCCGTCGAAGGACCCGACGTCCGCGTCGGTCTGCTTGAACCTCGCCTCTTCCGTCGAGGCGAGGGTCAGGTCGCAGACGACGTGGAGGCTGTGGCCGCCACCCGCGGCCCAGCCGTTGACCAGGGCGATGACGACCTTGGGCATGAAGCGGATCAGCCGCTGGCACTCCAGGATGTGCAGGCGGCCGAAGCGCGCCTGGTCGACGGTCGAGGCGTCCTCACCCTCGGCGTACTGGTAACCGGTGCGGCCGCGGATCCGCTGGTCCCCGCCGGTGCAGAAGGCCCACTTGCCGTTCTTGTCCGAGGGTCCGTTGCCCGTGAGCAGCACGCAGCCGACGTCGCTCGACGTACGCGCGTGCTCGAGGACCCGCAGCAGCTCGTCGACCGTGTGGGGCCGGAAGGCGTTGAGGACGTCGGGCCGGTCGAACGCGATCCGGACCGTGCCATGGGCCTTGGCCCGGTGGTACGTCAGGTCGGTCAGACTCTCGAACCCCGCGACGACATCCCATGCGGATGCGTCGAACGTCTCGGACACACCGTCGATGGCGCTCATGGGAGTGACCGTAGTGGGCGACTAGGTTGCTCGGGTGACCCCCGCCCCGAGCCCTAGCCCTCGCCAGGGCACCCGCGTACGCCGGCCGCGACCGCCCGACATGGAGGTCCCGGTCGGCGCGACTCGCGTCTGGACCGACGGCGCCTGCTCGGGCAACCCCGGGCCGGGCGGCTGGGCCTGGGCTCTGGACGAGACGACGTACGCCGCCGGCAGCGCGGTCCGCACCACCAACCAGCGCATGGAGGTCCAGGCCGCGCTGGAGGCGGTGCTGGCCAACGAGGGACCCCTGCTGGTCGTCAGCGACTCGACGTACGTCGTGAACTGCTTCCGCGACCGCTGGTGGCAGGGCTGGCTCGACCGCGGCTGGACCAACAGCGCGAAGAAGCCGGTGGCCAACCGCGATCTGTGGGAGCCGCTCGTGGGCCTCTACGTCGACCGCGGTGACGTCGCGTTCTCGTGGGTCAAGGGCCACTCCGGCGACCGGATGAACGACCTGGTCGACGGCCTCGCGGTCGCCGCCTGCCCTCGGTGACGGGAATCCCAGCCGGATAGGTGTCGTTGAGCGCACCATGACTCTTCTCCAGGGCGAGTACGTGCCGAGCACCGAGCAGTGGGTCCGTGACCAGGTCGAGGAGTACGAAGCCTCCGGGGGTGCCCGCGCCAACACCCTGCGCGGCGGCCAGGACCCGATCGTGGTGATCACCTCGGTCGGCCGCAAGTCCGGGGCGCTGCGCAAGAACCCGCTGATGCGCGTCGAGCGAGACGGCACCTACCTCGCCGTCGCCTCCATCGGAGGCGCCCCCAGCAACCCCGAGTGGTACTACAACTTCCTGGCCAACCCGGTCGTCCAGCTGCAGGACGGGCCGGAGGCCAAGCTCTACCGCGCTCGCCTCCTCGAGGGCGCCGAGCGCGAGGACTGGTGGGCCTACGCCGTGCAGACCTGGTCGACCTACGCCGTCTACCAGACCCGCACCGAGCGGCAGATCCCGCTCTTCGTGCTCGAGGAGATCTGACTGCCGAGACTTCACCTCGGGGCAACACAGGGGGCCTAGGCTCGGGCCATGAGCCTGTTGCTCCGGGTCGAGCTCCCCGACGTGCCCGGTTCGCTGGGCCGTCTGGCCACCGCGATCGGTAGCGCCGGCGGTGACATCGAGGCCCTGGAGATCGTCGAGAAGCGGTACGACGGCACGGCCGTCGACGACGTGCTCCTCGAGACCCCGCCGGGCGTGATGCCCGACTCGATCGTGTCAGCGTGCAACGCGCTCGACGGGGTGCGGGTCGTGTGGATCAGCCGCTACGCCGCAGGCAACAACCTGTTCCTCGACCTCGAGGTCGTCGAGGAGCTGACCGCCGCCCCCGACGTGGCCCTGGAGCGACTGGTCGACATGCTGCCGGTGACCTTCCGCTGCGAGTGGGGCGCGTGGGTCGGGCCGGGCGACGAGGTGCTGCGCGGCACCGAGGGCGCACCGCCGAACGTTCCGTACTCGTGGGCCGACAAGCCGGTGCACCTCGACGCCCACGAGGGCGAGGACCTGCTCTGCGCGGCGCCGCTGACCGGCAAGGACATCGTGGTGCTGGGCCGCCGAGGCGGCCCGGAGTTCTTGCAGTCCGAGCTCGCCAGGCTCGGTCACCTCGCCGCGCTGGCCGCCTCGATCGCTAGCCGCGACTAGCGATCCGCTCCGCGAGGCCGGAGGCCCTCTGGGCCGGACGCTCGACGGCGGCGCGCACGGCGGCCTCGGTGCCGACGACGCGGACGTGCTCCTGGGCGCGGGTGATCGCGGTGTAGAACAGCTCGCGCGTCAGCAGCCGCGAGCCCTCCTCGGGCAGCAGCGCGGTCACTCGCCGGGCCTGGCTGCCCTGGGCCTTGTGGATGGTCATCGCATGCATGGTGTCCACCGCGTCGAGCCGGCCGGGCGCGAAGTCGCGCAGCTCGCCCGATCCCGAGATGAACACCCGACGGCGCAGCCCCTGGCGGACGACCACACCGAACTCGCCGTTGTAGACATCGAGGGCGTAGTCGTTGTTGGTGACCAGCAGTGGCCGCCCGACGTACCAGCCCCGGACCTGCGGACCGCCCAGCTCGCCGACCTCCTCGGCCAGCCAGCGCTCGACCAGGGAGTTCCAGCGGCGCACGCCGAAGGGCCCCTCACGGTGAGCGCACAACAGCCGGTGCTGGTCGAGCGCGTCGAGCGCGCCGCGTGCGTCCTCGGCCTCCGCCAGGTCGCGGACCTGACGCGCGGCGGCGACGAGCTCGGGGCGCAGAGCCGCGGACAGGTCCTCCTCGCTCGCCGCCTCCACGAACGAGACCTCACGCGAGCCCGACCGCAGGACGTCGAGCACGGCGTCGGCGTCCTCGGCCTGGAGGGCGGCAGCCAGTGCTTCGATCTCGGCCTTGAAACGGTGGTTGTGGGTCAGCCCGACGACCGGCGAGTCGGTCCGCGTCGCATAGCCGCGCACGAGGTCGCCGAGCACTGCGCCGGCCCCCACCGAGGTCAGCTGCTGGGGGTCGCCGACCAGGATCAACCGGCTGTCGGGCTTCAGCGCCTCCAGCAGCCGGGCCATCATCGTCAGCTCGACCATCGACGACTCGTCGACCACCACGACGTCGTACTTGAGGCGGTTGGCCCGGTCGTGACGGAACCTGGTGGTGTTGTCAGGTCGCCATCCCAGCAGCCGATGCAGCGTGACACCCAGCGGGCGACCGAGGACCGCGACCGCGTCGGGCACGCCAGCCAGGCCGGCCAGCTCGCCGGACACCGCCTCCTGCAGCCGGCTCGCGGCCTTGCCCGTCGGCGCCGTCAGCGCCACCGAGATGCGCTCCCCCCGCGCGACCGCCTGGTCGGCGATCAACGCCAGCATCCGGGCCACGGTCGTGGTCTTGCCCGTGCCGGGACCGCCGGTGACGACGGTCGTCCAGCGACGCACGGCCGCAGCAGCCGCGGCCAGCTGCTCCTCGCTCGCGCGCGTGCCGCGGACGTGCTCGAGAGCGGCGGCCAGACGTGACTCGTCGACCATCGGCGGCGGTTGGTCGGCACGCGCCATCACGTCGTCGCAGACCTGCCGCTCGAGGCGGTGGTAGCGGTCGAGGTAGAGCAGGCCGAACTCGGACCTGACCACGCCCGCATCGGTCAGGCCGGACGCGGCCACGGCCTGCTGCCAGGACGAGAGGTCGGGCCACGGCAGCTCCGGTGCGTCGGCGCGAACCTGGTCGAGCGATACGCACACCGACCCGCGGCGTACGCCTCGTACGGCCAGGGCCACGGCCAGCAGCACGCGTTCGTCGTCCTCGCCGCCGAGCGCGCCCACCCGCCTGGCGACGTGGAGATCGCCCGAGGTCAGCATCAGTCCGTCGTTGAAGGCACCCAGCAGGCCCGACCGGTCGGTGGCCAGGCGCCAGTCGTGCTCGCTGGTGGGTTCGAACAGCTCGGTCATGCGGTGACCCTGCCCGCCAGGAGGCTGGACAGCTCCTCGACCAGGCCGACGGGGGCCCGCCAGCTGAAGACGCCGCACGGGGCGCCATCGACCAGCGGCGTCGCGGGACCGCACATGCCGCGGACGTAGAGGTAGAGCACCTCACCGAGGTGTCGCTCGGGGTCGTAGTCCGGGAGCCGCCAGCGCAGGAAGCGGTGCAGCACGGCGGCGTAGAGCAGCGCCTGGAGCGGGTAGTCGGAGTGACCCATGGCGGCGTCGAGCGCCTGCGGACGGTAGGCCGCGGCCGTCAGCGGCTCGTCGGCCGGGCCGAGCCAGTTGGTCTTGTAGTCGACGACGTGGAACCGCGGACCGTCGGGCGTCGGCACCCGCAGCACCACGTCGACCGAACCGGTCAGGTAGCCGCGCAACGTCTGGTCGCCGAGCGGCCCGCGCAACGGCCCGGAGTAGGCGCGCACCGGATCGCCCTCGGGCAGGTGCCTCTCCAGGAGGGGCGCCAGGTCGAGCAGACGTATGTCGGAGCGCGGACCCCGCACGTCACCTCCGGCCAGCGGCAGCTCGAAGTCCATCTCGCGCAGCCGGTCGCTCAGGGAGACGCCCCGCAGCGTGATGCCCTCGAGCCCCGAACCCGGCCCTCCGAGCGGCGAGTCGCACACGGCCACCAGCGCGTCAGCGAGCTCCTCGCGGTCGAGCTCGACCGGCCACCAGCCCCGCTGCTCGTCGATGTGACCCAGCAGCTCGGCTCGGAAGTCGGCTGCCGCCGGGTCGGCGTGCTCGAGCACCGCGTGGACGAGCGAGCCGAACGTCGCGCCGACGGGAAGGTTCGCCATCGGCGAGGGCAGATCACTCACCGGGTCTCGTGACGGTTGCTGCGCAACCTCCTCGACCAGCGAGAGTTGCTCGTCGTCCTTGCCCATCACCTCCGGCTCGCTGGTGACGGCATCGACCACGGTGTCGGCGCGCACGGCCGACAACGAGGAGTAGGACGTGCGGCGCCACGCGGCGTCGACCGAACGGGTGAAGGTGCGCACACCGAGCACGGGGATGTCCTCGACCTCGGGCGCCTCGGTGAGCTCGGCGACCACCGCCAGCTCGGGAACCGGGCCGCCGCGGTCGCGCCACTGCCCGAAGAGCGCGACCACCTCGTCGTCGGACGGGACGGAGGGCCGCTCGGGCACCTCGGCGACTCCTTCGGCACGCATCAGCATCCGGTGCAGCGGCGACGCCTCGGTGTTCTTGGTCGGCGACCACCAGCACACCACCTGGGACTGTGCGCGCGTGAGCGCGACGTAGAGCAGCCGCAGCCACTCGCCGGCGTCCTCGTCCTGGGCCCGGCGCACGCCATCGGCCCAGCCTGCTCCGCCGGCGCCGACGTTGCGACAGCGGCGACCCTCGTCGTCGTGGTAGCGCGGCAGCTCCGGCTCGGAGACGTGTCGGTCGGCGAGCGCAGGCAGGTAGACGACGGGGTACTCGAGGCCCTTGCTCGCGTGGATCGTCACCAGCTGCACCGCGGCGGCGTCGCTATCGAGGCGTCGGGTCCGCTCGAGACCACGTCCGGCGCGTCCCTCGGCGACCTGCTCCCGCAGCCAGGACAACAGGGAGACGAGCCCGTGACGCTCGGTGAGCGCTGCCTCGTGGAGGGCCTCGCCGATATGGCGGATGTCGGTCAGCCGCCGCTCGCCACCCACCTCGGCGAGCACGCGCCCGGAAAGTCCACCGGTCGTGGCTGCTTCGAGCACGGCGGCCAGCCCACGGCTGCCGAACAGCTCGAGCCACGACCGCAGCTCGTCGGCGACCTCGTCGGTGAGCTCGTCGCCGCCGCCACCGGACCTCGCGTCGAGGGCTGCGGCGGTGTGCCCGAAGAAGCAGGTCAGTGCCGCCGCGCGGACGCGGGTACTGCGGTGCGGCTGCTCCAACGCCTCCAGCAAGGTCAGCCACTCGACTGCCGCGGGCGTTGCGAACACACTGCCACCGCCGGCGATCACACCAGGGATGCCGACGTCGGCCAGCGCCGCTTGGGCATCGGCGAGGTCCGCGTGACGGTAGGCGATCACGGCGATGTCGCGTGGCCGCACGGGACGCCCGTCGAAGGTGGCCCCCGAGTCGACGAGCCGGCGTACGTCGTGGGCCAGGTCGCGGGCGATGCGCGGTCGCACCTGGCCGACCGACAGCAGCACGGGTCGCCGGGAGATGTCGCCGCGGCGGATGACCCGCACGCGGAACGGGGAACCAGCGCCTTGCAGCCGACTCTCGTCGTGGTGGGCGTCGACGTCGCGCACCAGGATGCGGTCGTCGCCGAGTGCGGCTCCTCGCAGTAGCTCCTGCACCGCCGAGAGGAGCGGGGCGTCGCTTCGCCAGTTGACCGACAGCGTCTGCTGGGTCGCCGCGGTGGCGGCTGCGGTGAGGTAGGTCGTGACGTCGCCGCCGCGGAAGGCGTAGATGGCTTGCTTGGGGTCACCGATGAGCACCATCGTGGCGTGGCCGCTGAAGGCCCGGTCGAGCACCTGCCACTGCACGGGGTCGGTGTCTTGGAACTCGTCGACCAGCACGATCTGCCAGCGCTGGCGCATCCGCTGGGCAGCAGGCGTGGTGCCGCCGCCCTCACCGGGCTCCAGTGCACGTGCCAGCTCGCTGAGCAGGTCGTCGTAGGACAAGATGCCGAGCCGGCGCTTGCGGCGCTCCATCTCCTTGCGGACGGCCTCGGCGAAGGAGACCCGGCGTCCTGCAGTCGTCGACCGGTCCTCACCCAGCGGCCTCAGCGCGGCCTGCGGGTCGTCGACGACCTTGCGGGCGATGTCGAGGGCGGTGGCGTAGTCGAACGCCGGACCCTCCTCGTCGAGAGCGAACGCCCGCAGGTAGAGGTCGTCGACGGTCTCCTTGACCAGGTCGTCGAGGTCCTCGACCAGACGTGCTCGCGAGTCGGAGTCGCCCGCGACGCCCAGCGAGTCGAGCACCATCGAGCAGAACTGGTGCGTGGTCGCGATGGTCGCGGCGTCGAAGCCCACCAGGGCATCGACGACCCGGCGGTGCGCGACCCGACGCTCGTCGGGCTCGTATCGGCGCAGCATCTCGACCAGCTCCGAGGAGGGTACGGCGACCCGCTCGGCCTCGTCGTCGCTCAGCGCCTGCTCGGCCTCGACCAGCTGGGCCCGCACCCGCTCACGCAGCTCCTGGCTGGCCGCGCGCCCGAAGGTCACCACCAGCATCTGCTCGAGCCTGGCGACACCTTCGGCGACGTAGCGCGTGACGAGCGCCCCGATGGTCCACGTCTTGCCCGTGCCGGCGCTCGCCTCCAGCAGCACCGTGCCCTGGGGCAGCGGGTCTGTGATGGAGAAGGGAACGGGCTCAACCACAGGGAATCCCGGTGGCTGGAGCCTTGACGGCACAGGGGGTTCCGTCCGCGCGCGTCATAGTGGCCCGACCTTCTCGGCACCACTGAGCAGGGGCTCCCAGACCTGCCAGGCGTACTGCGGCAGGCCGAGGTCGATCAGCCCCTCGACCGAGAGGTGTGGCCCGAACACGCGCACGTGGTAGGCGTCCTGGTCCTCCTTGGCGAACGACGCCGCACCCGCGAAGCGGTCGGTCTCCCACTCGCGACGAGCGGCTTGCTTGACGTCGATGTCCATGCCGCGCTCGGCCTTGGCGTGGGCGTCGGCCCAGGCTGCGGCAGTGGCGACCGGCATCGGCAACGGTGTGGTCAGACCCAGGTCGCGCAGCTCGACGAGCGACCGCAGCCAGGCGGCAGCTCGTTGGTCGAGTGGCCCGGTCAGCGCCCTCTTGGGTCCGGCCCGCTCGCGCCCGACGGCGTGACCCGTCCAGCTCTGGTCGGGGTCGGATGCCGAGAGAGCGAGCAGCTCCACCCACGTGCGCAGGCGCTGCTTGGCCTTGAGCCGGGAGTAGCCGAGCGAGACCAGCTTGGTGCCGTAGACCCCGGGGATGGTGCCGGTCAGCCGACGGCCGTTGCCCAGGTCGACATCGACGTCGACCGACCGGCGGGTGCCGGTGCGCAGCTCGGCGGTGCCGTTCCACAGCTTCTGGCACTCCTCGGTCACGCCCGTCAGGGCTCGTTCGCCGAGCCGGAAGGGCGGCAGGGTGCCGCGCAGCTGCTCGGCCGTCATCACCGCCACGGGGTCTTGTCCGGCCAGGAGCTCGCGCAGCAGGTGGTCTCCCACCTGCCACACCTCGAGCGAGTCGAGGGAGACCGGGATCGCGTCGTCGAGCTCGTCGGGCTCGAACGGCGTCGCCAGGTCGAGGCGGTCACGAAGGAACGTGCGGACCGGGTGCAGCAAGAACCGCACCAGGTCGTCGAGCGTGACGTCCTCTGCCTCACGGGGCGGCAGGGCGCCGGTGAGCAGCGGTGGCGCGGGCCGGCGCGGGCCGGCAGCAGAACGAGCGCCGGCCAGAGACGAGACGTCGAAGCTGAACGGGCGCTGCGCAGGTCCGCGCAGCTCCGCGACCGACCACTCGGGAGGATCACCGGCCGGGTCGCCGGCCTTGAGGTTGCGCGGGTCGTAGGGCTGGAGCGGGTGCCGGGTGAGGATCTCGTCGCGCACGGGCGCGGCGGTGGTGCGGTCGGCGGCGTCGAGCAGCTCGCCCAGGGGGACGGCGGGTGGGCGGCGGGCACCGGAGTGCTCGTTGGCGCCGGTGTAGGTCACCACGAGGTGCTCGGTCGCGGCCATCACGGCGTCGAGCAGGAGCTGGCGGTCCTCGCTGCGGCCGTCGCGTTCGCCGGTGCGCGGCCGGCGGGCGAGCACGTCGTCGCCGTCGACGAACCCGGCTCGCGGGAAGACCCCGTCGTCGAGGCCGAGCAGGCAGACCACCCGATGGGGGACCGAGCGCATCGGCACCATCGTGCAGACCGTGAGCGTGCCGGTGCGGAAGTTGGCCCGCGTCGGCCGACCGGCCAGGCGGCCCCCGAGGAGGGCGCGTACGTCGGCGAGCCTCAGCTCCAGCCCGGACCCAGAGTCGGTGCCAGAGTCGGTGCCAGAGTCGGGGCCAGAGTCGGGGCCAGAGTCGGTGGCCGAGGCGCGCGCCAGCTCGCGCTCGAGCTGGGGGTACTGCCAGGCGTCGTCGGCGGGTACGTCGGTCAGGCTGCGTACGCCGGCGCGCAAGGCCGTCATCCAGTCGGCGACCGTGCGGGCCTCGTCGAGGGCGTGCAGGCACTGGCCGAGCCGGTCGACCAGCTCGGCGAGGCGACCGGCCAGGTCGACCTCGTTGCTGCCCACGTCGTCGAGCGGCAGGCCGGTGCCGAGGTGCCGGTGGTCGTCACCGCTCATGGCCACACCCAGCAGGATCCGGTCGAGGCCGGTGCGCCAGGTGTTCTGGGGGAAGCGCTCCATCGAGAAGGCCGCCCGCGCCTCGCGGTCCAGGCCCCAGCGGATGCCGGTGCTGGCGACCCAGCGGCCGGCTCGCTCGAGCTCGTCGTCGGTGAATCCGAACCTGCGTCGACAGGGGTCGCTGGCGGCCAGGTCGAGCACCTCGGAAGCCGTCACCCTGCCGCCACTGAGGTCGAGCAGCACTCCGGCGATCGCGAGCAGCGGGTTGGTGCTCACCAGTGCCCGGTCGGCGAGCTTGACCCTCAGGCGGTGAGCGGGGTGGGCGGCCACGCCGACTCCGTCGGCGGCCTCCGGGCCGGTCGGGGCGAGCCCGAAGCCGGCCGAGATCAGGGGGGCGTAGGTCTCGATGTCGGGGCACATCACCAAGATGTCGCGCGGCTCGAGCGTCGGGTCGTCCTCGAGCAGCCCGACGAGCACCTCGCGGAGCACGTCGACCTGACGCGAGGGCCCGTGACACGCGTGCACCTGGAGGCTGCGGTCGTCGATGTCGTGGTGACGGCCCGCACGCTCCTCCACGGTCGGCGAGTGGTTGGCACGGAGGTCGTGCTGGAGCATCGCGAGCAACGTGGCCGGCTCGTCGTCTGCGAGCGGCACCGCGTCACCCGACGGGAACCCGGCCCCGTCGAGTGAGCGCCGCAGCTCGCGGGCGTCGCGGCCGAGCGAGGCCAGGAGCGGGTGACCGACGCGGGTCGCGGAGTCGTCGTCCACCCGGGCTACCGAGCCGCCCAGACCCGCGAGCGCGTCCCACAGGGCGGGCGAGGCCTGAGGCAGGTAGAGGTGGACGTCGTGGTGCTCGCCCAACGCGCCCAGCAGCTCGACCTCGGTGGCGGGCAGCCTGGTGTGGCCGAACAGCGAGAGCCGCGGAGGCAGGTCGAGCGCGGTGCCACCGGACCGAAGGAGGTCGAGCGTGGCTGTGTGGCGGATGTCGGGTGGCGCGGCGTCGACCCTGGTCAGCACGCGTCGCCACAGCTCGGGTTGCCAGGCGAGGTCGGCGTCGAGCCGACCACCCGCGCCGTCGGTGTCTCGGCCCTCACGCCAGTCGGTGACGATCGAGGGTCGCTGGGCGGCGTAGGAGGCGAACAGCGACGCCAACCTGATCGCCACGCTGTAACGCCGGTTGCGGCGGAGCTCGGCATCGTCGCCGGTGAGCCCGTGGCCGAGATGGTCGGCCAGCGGCTTGCACCACGGCTCGTCGAGGCTGGCGTCGATCGTGGCCAGCAGCGGCCACACCAGGCGCTCGGGGTCCCAGGGGTCATCGTGGTCGCGGCCCAGCACCAGCGTCACCAGGGACCTCGGGCTGAGGAACCGCACCCCCGCGCACACACCGTCGCCGCCAGCGGTGTCGCCGGCGATGCCGAGTCGGTGGGAGAGCCGCTGGGTCAGCCACCGCTCCACGCCCCGGGCAGGAACGACGACGACCTCTTGGAGCAGGGGGTCGTCGAGCGGCCGACTCAGGAGGTCAGCCAGGGCGTCTGCGAGCAGGTCGGTGCGCGGAGCCCGGTGTAGGTGCAGCGCCACGGGCCGACCCTATGCGGTGGCACCGACGGCGAGCTCCGCCGTACACAGGCGCAAGCGAGGGGTGTGCCCCAAACGGCTACGGCCCACCCCGCACGCGGGGTGGGCAGTGCCGACACGGGCGATGAGCCGGCCCGTGCGGACGTTGCTAGTAGACCCTCCGCCGGGTGCCACCGATGGGCACCAGGTTGAGCACGAGGCCCACGATGATGAGGATCACGCCGATGGTCGTGAGGATCGGAATGCTCGCGACCAGGCCGATGATGAGCAGGATCAGCCCGAGGACGATCATGTGGTGCCCTCCTTGTCTTCGCCGCCTGGGATGGCGCGGTTACTCGGAGCATGGACCGGCATCAGGGGGCGAGCCACACCCGTGAGGGTGGAGCGGGAAGGTGCAGGGCCCTAGTCTGGCCGGGTGCCTATCCGCGTCGCGATCGTCAACGACTACGAGGTCGTCGTGCACGGCATCGCCTCCATGCTGCGGTCTCACACCCACCGCGTCGAGGTCGTCGAGCTCAATGCGTCGAGCAGCGTCGCGGAGCCCGTCGACATCGCGCTGTTCGACACCTTCACCCAGTCGCGCGACGACGGCACAGGCGTGGTGCACCTGCTGGAGAACCCGCGGGTCGGCAAGGTCGTGGTCTACACGTGGAGCACGGACCGGGCGCTGCGGGAGTCCTCGCTCGAACTGGGCATCTCCGGCTACCTGTCCAAGCGACTGAGCGCCTCCGAGCTGGTGACCTCGCTCGAGAAGGTTCAGCAGGGCGAGCTCGTGGTGAGCGAGGAGCCCTCCCGGCTGCCGTTGATCGGTGGCGACTGGCCGGGCCGCGAGGAGGGACTGACCGCGCGCGAGTCCGAGGTGCTCTGCCTGATCACCCAGGGCCTCACCAACGCCCAGATCGTCGATCGCACCCAGCTCTCGATCAACTCGATCAAGTCCTACATCCGCTCGTGCTACCGCAAGATCAACGTCGACAGCCGCTCGCGCGCCGTGCTGTGGGGCGTCGACCACGGCATGCAGCTCGACCGGGTCCGGGTCGTCGACCCCGACATCCCCGGCGCGAACTAGTCCACCTAGTCCACACGTTCGGCCCTGACGCCGGCGACGACCTGCTCGTGCTCCTGCCGGCGTACGGCGGGTGCACCGAGCAGTGCGTACCCGAGCAGTCCGACCACCAGCGCCGCCGGGACGCCCAGGTTGGCGTAGGCCCACTCGCCGTCGCGGCCGCCGAGCCCGAGCGGCTCGAGGAGATAGCCGAGCCAACCGAGGCCGTCGCCCGCGCCCGTCGTGTCGATGACCAGCCCCCACCCGACGGCGGTTGCTGCCAGCAGCACCAGCACGGACTCCCAGCGGACCAGGCCGTAGCCACCGGTCTCGGTGGCACCGAACAGTGCACGCTCGTCGTAGGAGTAGCGGCGCATGAACAGGTCGGCCAGGAAGATCCCGCACCAGGCCGCCATCGGCACGCCCAAGATGATCAGGAAGGCGATGAACACCGACAAGAAGTCGTCGGCGATCCAGAGGATGTAGATCGTGCCCAGGATCATCAGGACGCCGTCGAGCAGGGCAGCGGTCCAGCGCGGTGTCTTGAGTCCGAGCGCGAGCAACGTCAGCCCCGACGAGTAGATGTCGAGGATCGCGCCACTGACCAGACCCCCGACGGCGACCAGGGCGAACGGCAGCAGGAACCAGTCCGGCAGCAAGGTCGTCAACGCACCGATCGGGTCGGCGCCGACCTCGCCTGCCAGGTCGGGATCGCTGGCGCATAGCAGGATCCCGTAGGAGACCAGCACCACGACCGGAAGGCTGCCCCCGAAGGTCGGCCAGAAGACCACGCCGGGCGTGCGCACCGAGCGCGGGAGGTAGCGCGAGTAGTCGGCAGCGGCGTTGACCCAGCCCACGCCGAAGCCCGTCATCACCAGCACCGTCGCGCCGATCACGGCGGTCG
This sequence comes from Nocardioides agariphilus, assembly GCF_015352445.1. Classification (GTDB taxonomy): domain Bacteria; phylum Actinomycetota; class Actinomycetes; order Propionibacteriales; family Nocardioidaceae; genus Nocardioides; species Nocardioides agariphilus. The sequence goes on along the minus strand of NZ_JADKPO010000009.1, from coordinate 7,534 downwards.
TCGCGCCGTCGGGCAGCGCCCGCGCGGCGTCGAGGTCGACGTGGTCGAAGGTGAGCCCGACGTAGACGCCGGTGACCACGATCATGGCCACCGTCAGCCAGAGCTGGATCCGCATGATCGCCTCGAAGCCGAGGATCCCGACAGCGACGATCACCAGCGCGACCACCACGAACGCGACCACCTTCGTCGCGTCCCCCGAGGCCCAGCCCATCCGCTCGAAGACCGTCGCGGTGGCGAGGGTCGACAGGCTGACCAGCACCGTCTCCCACCCGATGAGCAGCAGGTAGGACACCAGGCCCGGCAGGCCGTTGCCGACGCGACCGAACGCCGCCCGACTCAGCACCAGCGTCGGCGCCGAGCCTCGCTTGCCCGCGATCGACACCAGGCCGACGAGGAAGAAGCTGACCACTGCGCCGACGACGGTGGCGACCAGTGCCTGCGTGAGGCTGATCCCGAAGCCCAGCACGAACGCGCCGTAGGACACCGCGAGCACCGAGATGTTCGAGGCACACCACGGCCAGAACAGCCCGAACGAGCTGCCTTTGCGCTCGCTCTCGTCGATGACGTTGATGCCGTTGGTCTCGATCGCACCGCGCTTGGCCGGCTGGGATCGCTGCTCGGGCGGGTCGACCTGGGGTGCGGTCTCGGTGCTCATCGGCTCACCTCTCGTCTAGTCCCCGCTGGACCAGTCGTACCAGGAGCGGGCCGAGCCTTCCTGCCGTGGTCTCCGCAACCGCCACGACCTCGGCGGGGTCGATCCCGCTCGGGGCCCCCTCGATCGCGGTCACGGTGGAGAGCCCGGCCAGCTCCACGTCCCACTCTCGCGCCGCGATCGCCTCACACACCGTCGACATGCCGACCAGGTCCGCACCGATCCGGCGCAGCCACCCGGCCTCGGCCCAGGTCTCGTAGTGCGGACCACGCAGCAGCGCGTAGACGCCCTCCACGAGTCCGGGCTGTTCGTCCCGGGCGATCGCCCGCAGTCGTGGCGACCAGGCGTCGGTGAGGTCCACGAACCTCGGCCCCTGCAGGGGACTGCCCTCACCGCTGAGCTGGGCAAGGTTGAGGTGGTCGCTGATGAGCAGCGCCTCGCCCAGCGCGACGTCATCGCGCAGGCTGCCGTTGGCGTTCGTCAGCACCGCCAGGCGTACGCCGGCGGCGGCGGCCGTGCGGACCGGGTGCGCGACCACCGCGGGTCCATGCCCCTCGTAGAGATGCGTGCGACCGAGGTACAGCAGGACGCGGTGGTCACCGACCTCCACCGACCGCACCTCTCCGCGGTGACCCTCGGCGACGGGCGCGTGGAACCCCGGCAGTTCCGTCATCGCGAAGCTGGCTTGGGATTCGCCGAACGCCTCGGCCGCCGGCCCCCAGCCCGATCCCAGGACGACGAGCGCGTCGTGTCGCTCAGCCCCCGTGAGCTGCGCGAGCACGGCCGCGGCGGCGTGCGCCTCGTCGTACCCGTCGGGTGTCCGCACGCGCCCACCTTCCCACCGCCTTTGGCACTCTTGACGCGTGCCCTGCCCCTACTGCCCACCACTCGAAGCCCAGCAGGTGGTGCGGTTCGCCGACGACCTGGTGATGTACCTCGACGACGAACGCTGGCAGGGAGCGCTCAAGCACTCGGGGATCATCGTGCCGGTCCGTCACGCCGAGACCGTGTTCGACCTGACGGCCGACGAGATCGCGGCGACGTTCGCGATGCTGGCCGAGGCCAAGGCCTGGCTGGATGCCGAGCACCAGCCCGCGGGGTACAACCTCGGCTGGAACTGCGGCGCAGTCGCCGGCCAGCAGGTCTTCCACGCCCATCTCCACGTGATCCCCCGGTTCGCCCGGGAACCCCTTGCGGGACAGGGGATCCGCGCCCACCTCAAGGGCGACGAGAACGCCTGGTGAGCCCGCTGGTTGAGGAAGTCGCCTGTCTCGAAACCCGCTGGTTGAGGAAGGCACGCTAACGCCTGTCACGAAACCCGCCGGTTGAGGAAGGCACGCTAACGCCTGTCACGCAACCCGCCGGTTGAGGAAGGCACGCGAGCGCCTGTCACGCAACCCGCCGGTTGAAGAAGGCGCGCCAACCTCTGTCACGCAACCCGCCGGTTGAAGAAGGCGCGCCAACCCCTGTCACGCAACCCGCCGCTTGAAGAACGCGCGCCAACCCCTGTCACGCAACCCGCCGGTTGAGGAAGGCGCGCCAACCCCTGTCTCGAAACCCGCTGGTTGAAGAAGGCGCGCTAGCACCTGTCTCGAAACCCGCTGGTTGCAGAAGGCGCGCCAACGCCTGTCACGAAACCCGCTGGTTGAGGAAGGCGCGCTAGCGCCTGTCTCGAAACCAGACCACGCCGACCACCATGGTTTCGAGACGGTTGCTGCGCAACCTCCTCAACCAGCGGTGAGGAACGGCCCTACGCTGGACGGCGATGACCATCACCGAGGTCCGCTGTCACCGGCTGACGGCCCCGCTGCACACGCCGTTCGTCACAGCGCTCAGGCGCACCGAGCACCTGGAGACGACGGTGGTCGAGGTCCTGGACGACGACGGTCGCCCTGGGTACGGCGAGGCACCGCAGGTCTGGCGGGTCACGGGTGAGTCGTTGGCCGGCGCGGAGGCCTGCCTCAGCGGACCGCTCGCAGACGTCGTGGTCGGACGGTCGGTCGATGACCTGGAGGACCTCACGCGAGAGGTGCAAGACGCCGTCGTCGGCAACTTCGGGGCCAAGGCGGCGATGGACGTCGCGCTCCACGACCTGGCCGCCAGGTGTGGCGGCCTGACACTCGTGCAGCTGCTCGGCGGCGAGGCCGGCACCAACAGGATCGCGACCGACGTCACGCTCTCCGCCGGCGAGCCCGACGAGCTGGGAGCGGCCGCGGCCAAGCGCTTCGCCGAGGGCTTCACGGTCCTCAAGCTCAAGGTGGGCACCGATGCGACGACCGATGTGGCGCGCGTACGCGCCGTTCGCGAAGCCGCTCCGCAGGCGGCGATCCGGGTCGATGCCAACCAGGGCTGGACTCCTGACGAGGCGATCCGGGTGATCCGGGCCCTGGAGGACGCCGGTCTCGGCGTCGAGTTCGTCGAGCAACCCGTGGAGCGCTATGACATCGACGGCCTCGCCGAGGTGACTGCTGCCGTCGAGACCTCGGTGATGGCCGACGAGTCGGTCTTCTCGCTGCGCGACCTCCGGGCGATCATCGACCGCCGGGCTGCCGACCTGGTCAACGTCAAGCTCGCCAAGTGCGGTGGTCTCGGCGTCGCGCGCCAACTGCTCGAGCAGGCCCGCGCCGCAGGGATGGGCACCATCGTCGGCTCCATGATGGAGGGGCCGATCGGCGTCGGTGCTGCGGCGGCACTGGTGGCGGCAGTCGGCACCACGCAGGTCAGCGATCTCGACGCCTTCTGGTGGGCGAGGGAGTCGCCCGTGGTCGGCGGCGCGTCGTACGACGGCGGGTTCATCGTGCTGCCCGATGCGGCAGGCCTGGGCATCGAGGGTCTCAGCGGATGAGCGACGTCCTGCGCGTCGGCGTACCTGTGGCCACGATGTGGGCCTCTCCCGAGGCTCCTCGCGACCTCGACGCGGCAGCCGCTGCCGACGTACCCGATGTCGCTGCCTGGCTGTCAGGCCTGACGCCCGGGGACCGCCTCGGGCTGCACGGTCGGACGCTCACCCAGCTCCTCGGGGGCGAGCCGGTCATCGTGGACCAGCAGCGGGACGGCTGGTGCGAGGTGGTGGCGCCGTGGCAGCCGGTCCTCGGCCAGGACGGCTACCGGGGCTGGGTCCGGCTCGCGCACCTGCGCGAGGCAGACGACGACGATCCCGACGTCCCGCCCGCTCACGTGCCGGCCGACCGCATCGCGGTGGCGGCCTACGCCGAGCGCTTCCAGGGCCTCACCTACCTGTGGGGCGGCACCAGCCCTGCGGGCTTCGACTGCTCGGGCCTCGTGCACTACTGCTATCGGCAGGCGGGCGTCGTGGTGCCACGCGACTCCCCCGACCAGGCCCGTGCGGTCACCCCCGTGCCGCTCGGGACCGAGGAGCCGGGCGACCTCTACTTCTTCGCCCGCGACGACGGCCGGATCTACCACGTGGGGTTCGTCGCGGCCGAGGGTCGGATGCTGCACGCCCCCGAGCGCGACGGCTCGGGCCGGATCGTCGACGAGGACCTCGACGACGAGCGCCGAGCGCACCTGGTGGCGGCCGGCCGTTTCGACCTGGGTCACTAGCGAAGCTAGGAGAACTTCGTGGACAGCGGCGAGAGGCCGTAGTCGACGTACACCCGCGACGGGATCCGATCCCAGGGCGACGTCACGACCTCGCGGCAGCGCTTGAGCCTGTTCCTCATGATCCGCTCCTCTTCCAGAAGTAGTAGTCGGCGGAGTACTCCACCTCGGCGGTCTCGCCGGGCACGTGGCACTGCGATGCAGCGGGTGCGCGGCCGCCGACGGTGTTGACCCGCTGGACGTACGTCGTGCCGGTCAGGCGATCACCACCGGCGCCCGGGCCCGAGGCGTCCTTCTCCAGGAGCAGCCAGTCGATCGCCGACGGGTCGACGTTGACGCCCGCCACGCGTCGACCGACGACGTAGCTGCCGTCGTTGGCGACCCAGGTCGGACCGAGGTAGTGGCTGCCCAGGGTCTTGCCGTTCTGCGCGTAGAGCTGGGCACGCGGTGCCTGCAGCGCCCAGGCGCTGGTGGCCGCGTTGCAGGTGTAGATCTGGACGCCCTCCGCGTGTGCGACCAGGAACACCTTGTGCCCGGCGGGTGGGGCGATGACTCCGGGCGCGCCCGGCGAGGACGGACCGGCGTAGGCCGGAGCCGCCATGGCGATGACTGCGAGAGCGGCGGCAGCACCCAGGCGGGTGTGCGGTTGTGAGAGTGGGAGCTTCATGCCTCAACGGTCGCGTCGATGCCACGTCGCCCGAAACTACGGAGGACCTGAGGAAACCGGGGCTACGACCCCAGGAGCGACCCCAGTGCGGTCAGCAGGCGGTCGACGTCGTCCTCGGTCGAGTACGGCGCGAGGCCGACCCGCAGACCCCCGTCGGCACCCAGGCCGAGGTGATGAGAGGGCTCCCAGGCATAGAAGTTGCTCGCTGGTGCGTTGATGTCGCTCTCGGCGAGCGCGACCGAGACGTCGGCGGCGTCTACACCGGGGAAGGTGAGCAGCACTGTCGGCGTACGACGGCCCGCCCGCGAGTGGACCACGACCGGTAGCCGGGAGAGACCGTCCTCCAGGCGATCGCGCAACCCGTCCTCGTAGGCCTCGATCGACGTGAACGCGGCGCGCAGCCGAGACCGCCGGTCACCGCCGTCACCGAGCGAGGCCAGGAAGTCGACGGCAGCCGTCGTGCCGGCCATCAGCTCGTAGGGCAGCGTGCCGAGCTCGAAGCGCTCCGGCACCTGGTTGGTCGCCGGCACCAGCTTGTCGGGGTCGAGTCCTTCGAGCAGGTCGGGCGAGGCGACGAGGACGCCGCAGTGGGGACCGAGGAACTTGTAGGGCGAGCAGGCGTAGAAGTCGGCGCCCAGCTCGCCGACGTCGGTGGCGACGTGCGCCGTGTGGTGCACACCGTCGACGTAGAGCAGCGCTCCGGCCTCACGCACACCCGCGGCGATCGCCGGGATGTCGGGGCGGGTGCCGATCAGGTTGGAGGCGGCCGTCACCGCGACCAGTCGCGTGTCGTCGGTGAGCAGGTCGATGACGGCTGATGGGTCGAGCTCGCCCGACTCGGGGTCGAACTCCGCCCACCTCACGGTCACGCCGACGCTCTCGGCAGCGATCACCCAGGGCCGCACGTTGGCGTCGTGGTCCAGCTTGCTGACCACGATCTCGTCGCCCGGCTCCCAGTCCTTGGCCAGGGCCCGCGAGATGTCGAAGGTCAGCTGGGTCATGCTGCGCCCGAACACGACGCCCTCGGGCACACCACCGAGCAGGTCGGCCATCGCGGCGCGAGCACCCAGCACGATGTCGTCGGCGTTACGCTCGGCGGGCGTCAGGCGGCCGCGGTTGGACAGCGGCTGCGTGATGGCGTGCCGCATGGCCTCACCCACCACGTCGGGCGTCTGCGTACCTCCCGGCCCGTCGAAGTACGCCGTGCCGCCGGCGAGGCTCGGGAAGTGCGACCGCAGTGCCTGGACGTCGTACATGCTGCGGATCCTGCCAGGCTTGCCGTCCCCGACAATGAGCGGCGTGACGTTCGACGAGGCCGTGCTCGCGCTCCGCGCCGCCGGCTGCGTCTACGCCGAGGACGAAGCCACCGCGATCTGGGAGACCTACGACGAGCCCTCGTTGCGCGCCGGCGCTGTCACGGACCGCTCGTCAGGACGCCCGCTGGAGCAGGTGGTCGGCTGGGCTCAGTTCGGTCCCGTCCGCGTCGCCCTCGCGCCCGGCGTCTTCGTGCCCCGCCGACGAGCTGAAGCTCTCCTCGAACCCGCGGTCGCCCTGAAGCCGGACGCGCGAGTCGTCGTCGACCTCGGCTGCGGCGCCGGGGCCCTGGCCGCGTCGCTCGCTTCTCTGCTGCCGTCTGCGGAGGTCCACGGCGTCGACGTCGACGAAGCCGCTCTGCAGTGCGCCCGCCGCACCGGCGGCTTCCACGTGCACCACGGCTCCTGGTGGTCCGGTCTGCCCACGTCGCTGCGAGGCCGCGTCGACCTCGCGGTCGCCTACCTGCCTCACGTCCCCACAGGGAACCTCTCCGACATCCACCACGACTTCCGCGCGCACGAGCCCGACCTCTCGGTGGACGGCGGCCCCGACGGCCTCGACCCGCTGCGCGCCGTGCTTGCCGATGCCGACTCGTGGCTGGCGCCAAGAGGAGCCTTCGTCACGTTGCTAGCCCGCCAGCAAGTGCCGCCGGGCTTCGAGGTGGTCGCGGAGGACGGGGACGACGTGGTCGTGGTGCACCGGAGAGCTCGATCCTGAGCGTCCGCGTCAAACCGCCGCGTGGCGGCCACTGCCGTCGCTACTCCGTCTGGTGCATTCCAGCCCCCGGCTGTCCTGAGCTGGCCGATCACGGTGGGGTCTGCGTCCGCTTTGAGCGGCACGCGTTCGATCAGCCATTCCATGGCATCGGCAATCAGACCGTGGACGTCTGCGCCTGCGTAGTTGGCGTACTGCAGCACCGCATGCTGCGTCATCTTGTAGGCGGCGCGTAGAACTTCCGTCATGCCATCTGCGTCAGGCATCCGGACCGTCTGAACCACCCCGGCTTCGTCCTCCAACTCAATTAGGTGTTGGAGCTCGAGTGTCGGCCAGAACATGCCATGCGCTGAGCCGCTAGCAGCTCGCCATAGACGCTCGACTTGCCCTTCATCAAGTTCCAGACCGTCGGCATCGCAGGCCATCTGAAGGACAGACAGGTACCCGCGAGGCGGGCGTGTGTCCCGCTCCGACATAACGCCCGTGATCCGCTGGAGGAGTTCTACTTCCCGCTCGTCGACAGCCCGGGTGACGTCCCGCTGAGTGGTGGAGTTTCTCGACACCGTGCGGGGTCAGTGAGTTGATCATGCCGTCATGAGTTCGGGCTTGGCCACCTCCTGGTTGGT
>NZ_JADKPO010000008.1 GCF_015352445.1 Nocardioides agariphilus | reverse complement strand
CCGAACCGTAGCCAGCGTGGTTTCGAGACGGGACTTCGTCCCTCCTCAACCAACGACCGAACCGTAGCCAGCGTGGTTTCGAGACGGGACTTCGTCCCTCCTCAACCAACGATCAGACGAGACGGGACTTCGTCCCTCCTCAACCAACGATCGGGCTAGTAGGACTTGGGCAGGCCCAGGGAGTGCATGGCGACGAAGTTGAGGATCATCTCGCGGGTGACGGGGGCGATCCGGCCGGCGCGGGTGGCGACGAGGAGGCCGGCCATGCCGTACTCCTGGGTGATCCCGTTGCCGCCGTAGGTCTGCACCGCTCGGTCGGCTGCGTCGCAGGCCGCCTCGGCGGCGGCGTACTTCGCCATGTTGGCTGCCTCGCCCGCACCCAGGTCGTCACCGGCGTCGACGAGCGCCGCGGCCTTCTGCGTCATCAGCCTGGCCAGCTCGACCTCGATCTTCGACTGTGCCAGCGGATGCGCGATCGCCTGGTGCGAGCCGATCGGGCCTTGGAAGACGGTGCGCTCCTTGGCGTAGGCCACCGCCTTGTCGATCGCGAACCGGGCCAGCCCCGTGGAGAACGACGCCGCCATGATCCGCTCGGGGTTCAGGCCCGCGAACAGCTGCACCAACCCGGCATCCTCGTCGCCGACCAGCGCATCGGCCGGCAACCGCACGTCGTCGATGAACACCCCGAACTGCAGCTCGGGACTGACGATCTCCATCGGGATGTGGCGGTACTCGAACCCGTCGGCGTCGGTCGGCACCACGAACAGGCAGGGCTTGAGCTTGCCGGTCTTGCTGTCGGTGGTGCGCGCGACGACAAGCACGTTGTCGGCCTCGTCGACCCCTGAGATGTAGATCTTGCGGCCGTTGAGCACCCACTCGTCGCCGTCTCTGCGAGCGGTCGTGGTGATGTTGTGGGAGTTGGTGCCGGCGTCGGGCTCGGTGATCGCGAACGCCATCGTGCCGGTCCCGTCGGCGATGCCGGGCAGCCAGCGCTGCTTCTGCTCGGGCGTGCCGTAGCGCGCGATCACCGTGCCGCAGATGGCCGGGCTGACGACCATCATCAACAGCGGGCAGCCCTGCGCCGCCAGCTCCTCGCAGACCGCCGCGATGTCGCCGATGCCGCCGCCACCGCCGCCGTACTCCTCGGGGATGTTGATGCCCAGGTAGCCGTTCTTGCCCATCTCGAGCCAGAGGTCGGTGGTCTTGCCGCCGCTGCGCGCCTGCCGGGTGAAGTAGTCGCGGCCGTACTTGCCGGCGAGCCTGGCGACCTGTCGGCGCAGCTCCTGGCGCTCGTCGGACTCGGTGAAGGTGTTCACGGCTTGGCTCCTTGGTGGTGGTTTCGAGGCTCGCAGGCTCGCATCTCAAGCACCGGGCGGTGCTACGACGGCCAGCACCTCGCCGGCTGCGACCTGTTGTCCTGCTCGTACGTCGATCCGGGCGACCACCCCGTCGTGCGGCGCCGTCACCGTGTGCTGCATCTTCATCGCCTCCAGCACGAGCACGGGTTGACCCGCTGTGACGTGGTCGCCCTGCCCGATCGCGACGCGAACGACCGTGCCGGGCATCGGGGCGAGCAGGCTGCCGCTCGCCACCGCGTCGGCCGGGTCGGTGAAGCGGGGCCTGCGCGCGAGGCGGAGATGCCCGGTCGGGCCGTCCACGTCGACGATGTTGCCGGCGATGGTGACGTCGTAGGTCGTGCGGACGGAGTCGGTCTCGAGAGTCACACCCCACCCACCGTCGGTCGAGCTCGTCGAGACCACGGAGGTCTCGTCAGGCTCGGTCCACCCGAGCCGGTAGCCATCTGGGCCGAACGACCACTCCACGACCATCGGCTCGCCGGTCGGGCCCGTCGGGACCAGCTCCGTGCGGTGCGGCTGGCTCGGCACGTTGCGCCAGCCGACAGGGATGCCTGCCTGGACGGTGCGCGCCGCCCCGGCCTGCTCGGCCAGTGCGATGGCGGCAGCGACAGCGTGTGCCGATGGTTTCGAGACGGGCGCTAGCGCGCCCTCCTCGACCAACGGTCCATCCAAGAAGGCAGTCGACACGTCGCCGGAGAGGAACGCCTCGGACCGCAGCACCTCGACCAGCTGGTCGCGGTTGGTCCTCAGGCCGTGGATGCGGGCGCGGGCCAGGGTGTCGGCCAGCTTGCGCGCGGCCTGTCCGCGGGTCGCACCGTGACAGATCACCTTGGCCAGCATCGCGTCGTAGAAGGTGGAGACCGTCGAGCCCGACTCGTAGCCGGAGTCGACGCGGACGCCATCGCCCACCGGGATATCGAAGCGGGTCAGCACCCCCGACTGCGGTTGGTGGTCGGCGGCCGGGTCCTCGGCGTAGACCCGCGCCTCGATCGCGTGGCCGTGCGGCTCGACGACGATGCCCGTCGCGTCGTGGTCCTCGACGGTCCGCAGCTGGAGCTCGACGAGGTCGAGCCCGCTGACGAGCTCGGTGACGGGGTGCTCGACCTGGAGGCGGGTGTTCATCTCCAGGAACCAGAACCGACCTGTCCCGGCGTCGTAGAGGAACTCGACGGTTCCCGCACCGCGGTAGTCGATCGCCTCCGCCGCGGCGCGCGCGGCGGCGTGCAGAGCCTCACGGGTCTCGAGAGGAAGGTGCGGGGCGGGCGACTCCTCGACCACCTTCTGGTGGCGGCGCTGGATCGAGCAGTCCCGCTCGCCGAGCACCGAGATGTTGCCGTGCCAGTCGCCCCAGACCTGCACCTCGACGTGGCGTCCGTGCTCGACGTACGGCTCGATGAACACCGTCTCGTCGCCGAACGCGGACAGCGCCTCTGCCCGGGCCGCCGCTACCTCGGCGTCGAGGTCGCCCAGACGTCGTACGACGCGCATCCCGCGCCCACCGCCACCTGCGGAGGCCTTCACCAGCAAGGGCAGGTCCGCCTCGGCCGGGACGGCGGGCGCCTCCAGGACGGGCACGCCGGCCTCGCGCATGATCCGCTTGGCCTCGATCTTGGACCCCATCGCCTCGATCGACTCCGGTGTCGGCCCGATCCACGCCAGCCCGGCATGGAGGACGGCGCGCGCGAAGTCGGCGTTCTCGGACAGGAATCCGTAGCCGGGATGAACGGCGTCGGCACCCGCCTTCACAGCCGCCTCGATGAGCAGGTCGGCCCGGAGATAGGTGTCGGCGGGAGCGGTGCCCCGCAGCGCGACCGCGTAGTCGGCCTCGCGGACGTACGGCAGCTCCGCGTCCGCGTCGGAGTGGACGGCGACCGTCTCGATGCCGAGCCGGCGGCAGGTACGGAAGACCCGCGAGGCGATCTCCGCACGGTTCGCGACGAGGACTCTCCTGATCACGTGCGGAACACCCCGTAGCCATCGGCCCCGCGGATCGGGGCGTTCTCGATGACCGACAGGCAGATCGCCAGGACCGTGCGGGTGTCGCGAGGGTCGATCACGCCGTCGTCGTAGAGCATCCCGCTGAGGAAGAGCGGCAGGCTCTGCTCCTCGACCGACTGCTCGACGTAGGCCCGCATGCCGGCGTCGCCCTCCTCGTCGTAGGCCTGCCCACGCGCCTCCGCAGCGGCGCGCGCCACGATCGAGAGCACGCCGGCGAGTTGGGCGGGTCCCATCACTGCGGACTTCGCCGACGGCCAGCTGAACAGGAAGCGGGGATCGTAGGCCCGGCCGTTCATGCCGTAGTTCCCCGCACCGTAGGAAGCGCCCATGATCACGCTGAGGTGCGGCACCGAGCTGTTGCTGACGGCGTTGATCATCTGGGCGCCGTGCTTGATGATCCCGCCCTGCTCGTACTCCGCGCCGACCATGTAGCCGGTGGTGTTGTGCAGGAACAGCAGGGGCACGTCGATCTGGTTGGCCAGCTGGATGAACTGCGTGGCCTTCTGTGCCTCCTCGCTGAACAGCACGCCCTGGGCGTTGGCCAGGATGCCGATCTGGCGTCCGTGCAACCTGGCCCAGCCGGTGACGAGCGAGCTGCCATAGAGCGGCTTGAACTCGTCGAAGGGCCGCTCGTTGCCAGGCCCGGTCCCGTCGCAGATCCGCACGATCACCTCGCGCGGGTCGAAGGGCTCCTTGAGGTCGGTGGGGACCAGGTCCAGCAGGCCGTCCGGATCCTCGTCGGGGTCGCGCCACTCGGTGGCAGAGGAGGGCGGATAGGGCTTGCGCCAGTTCAACCTCGCGACGATCCGCCGCCCGATCCGGATGGCGTCGTACTCGTCCTGGGCGAGGTAGTCGGCCAGTCCCGACATCCGCGCGTGCATCTCGGCGCCACCGAGCGACTCGTCGTCGGACTCCTCACCGGTGGCCATCTTCACCAGTGGAGGGCCGCCGAGGAACACCTTGGCCTGCTCCTTGACCATCACGGTGTAGTCGCTCATGCCGGGCACGTAGGCGCCACCTGCGGTGGAGTTGCCGAACACCAGCGCGATCGTCGGCTGGCGGCGGGCCGAGGCGCGGGTCAGGTCGCGAAACAGCCGCCCGCCCGGGATGAAGATCTCCTTCTGCGTGGGCAGGTCGGCACCTCCTGACTCCACGAGCGAGATCGTCGGGAGGTTGTTCTCCTCGGCGATCTGGGCGGCCCTGAAGACCTTTTTCACCGTCCACGGGTTGCTGGCGCCGCCCTTGACCGTCGGGTCGTTGGCGGTGATCAGGCACTCCACGCCCTCGACCACACCGATGCCGGTGACCACCGACGCACCGACGGCGAAGTCCGAGCCCCAGCCGGCCAGAGGGGACAGCTCGAGGAACGCCGAGCCCTCGTCGACGAGCAGCTCGATGCGCTCGCGCGCCAGCAGCTTGCCCCGGGCGTGGTGCCGGTCGACGTACTTCGGTCCTCCGCCCGCCACTGCCTTGGCGACCTCGGCGTCGAGGTCGGCGATCTTGGCCAGCATGGCCTCTCGGTTCGTCGTCATGCATACCCCAACAGCCTGGCCGCCAGGTCGGTGAGCACTTCGGTCGCGCCACCGCCGATCGGCAGGATGCGGGCGTCGCGGTAGTGCCGCTCCACCTCGGTGCCGTGGAGGTAGCCGGTGCCACCGTGCAGCTGGACGGCCGCGTCGCAGACGGCGACCGCGGTCTCGACGGCCGTCTGCTTGGCCAGGCAGGCCTCGGCCATCACGTTCTCGCCGGCGACGTACCGCCGCGCCACTTCACGCACGTAGGTGCGGGCGACGTCCACCTGACGATGCATCTCCACCAGCTGGTGCCGCACCACCTGCCTGCTGGCCAACGGGCGCCCGAATGTCTGACGCTCCTGGACGTAGGCCTTGGTGAGGGCCAGCGAGCGGGCCGCGATGCCGTAGCCGTGGACGGCCAGGGCGATGCGCTCGGTGACGAAGTGCTCGGCGATCTGGGCGAACCCGGCGTTCTCCTCGCCGACCAGGTTGGTGGCCGGCACCCGCACGGATGCGAAGCCCAGCTCGGCCGTGTCGGAGCAGTGCCACCCCATCTTGCGCAGAGTCCGGTCGACGGTGAGCCCAGGGGTGTCCTTCTCCACGACGAGCAGGGAGATCCCGCCCGCCCCGGGCCCACCCGTCCGCACAGCAGTGGTCACGAAGTCCGCGCGGACGCCACTGGTGATGAAGGTCTTGGTGCCGTCGACGAGGTACTCGGGTTCGGCGGTCGATCCTGTCGGGACCTCCCGCCGTGCCGTGGTCCGGATCGCCGCCACGTCGGAACCGCCATCGGGCTCGGTGATCGCGAGTGCGCCGATCGTCTCGCCGGCGAGCGTCGGCCTGACGAACCGGTCGACGAGGTACTCGTTGCGGGAGGCTGCGAGGTGCGGCAGGGCGATGCCGCCGGTGAACAGCGCCGCCATCAGCCCGCTGGAGGCACCCGCCTCGAACATGGCCTCCTGCACGTCGATGGAGTCGAGCAGGTCACCGCCTTGGCCACCGACCTCCTCGGGGAAGCAGATGCCGAGGAGTCCCTGCTTGGCGGCCGCGAGGTGCAGCGAGCGCGGCACCTCGCCCGCGTCCTCCCAGTCCTGGAGGTGGGGGGTGACCTCGCGCCTGACGAACTCGGCCGCCGTCTCCCGGATGGCGCTCACAACAGGTCCTCCGGAATCTCGACGAACCGGGCGCGCGCCCACTCACCGAGCCCCTTGGCCTGCGGGTCGAAGCGGGTCGAGGCTGCCACGCCCTCGCCGAGCAGGCCGTGGATCACGACGTTGACGCCGCCGAGGTTCGCCAGCGGGTGCACGTCCACGTCGAGGTCGCGGGCCTCGGGCAGCAGGTCACGCACGAACTGGGGGGTGACGGTGCCCAGCAGCCAGGCGACGCGGGCGGCGTACGGGTCCTGATCGTGCCTGACCCAGAGCCCGAGGTTGGCGTCGCCGCCCTTGTCGCCGGACCGGGCGTGCACGAACGTGCCGAGCGGGACGCGAACCCCGCTGGTCGAGGAAGGCGCGCTAGCGTGCGGCTCACACCCGCTGGTCGAGGAAGGCGCGCTAGCGTGCGGCTCACACCCGCTGGTCGAGGAAGGCGCGCTAGCGCCTGTCTCGAGACCCGGTGAGAGACGCGCGTCCTGCTCAAGCCCGCTGGTCGAGGAAGGCGCGCTAGCGCCTGTCTGCGCAACCTCCTCGACCTCCGGATGCACATGCGCGACCACCTCGACGCGCCCATCGGCGTGGTGGACGGTGTGGGTGACCGACGAGCGCTCGACGTACTCGGCGCGGTAGACGCCGTAGGGCTTCGCATCGCCGGGTGGGGAGGTCATGGTGAACCCGGGGTAGGACGCCAGGGCAAGCTCGACGGCGGCAGCGGAGAAGGCGCGCCCGACCGGCTCGGGCGAGGAGTCCTGGACGTGGACACGCACCAGCGTCGACGCGTTCTCCTCGGTGTCGGCGTCCTCCCGCGGCAACGGGCCGAGCGTCGTGGTGATCGACTGTGCGCGCACCCTGTGCCCGAGCTGGGCGCGCACCCAGACCGCCTTCTCCTCCACCTCCAGCCCGGTCACCACGAACTCGACGCTGTTGCGGTAGCCGCCGAGCTCGGTGATGCCGACCTTGAGCAGCTCGGGCGGCGCCGAGCCCCTGACCCTCGCGATCGCGACCCTGTCCTCGCCGGCGTCCGACAGCTCGACGGAGGTGAGGTCGGTGGTGACGTCGGGGTTGAGGTACGCCGGTCCCTGCACCTCGTACATCAGCTGCGCTGTCACCGTGTCGACGCTGACCATCCCGCCGGTGCCGGGGTGCTTGGTGATGACCGACGAGCCGTCGGCCGCGACCTCCGCGAGCGGGAAGCCCAGCGGCCGGCTCGGGTGGGGGATCTGCCGGAAGCCCGAGAAGTTGCCTCCGGTCGCCTGGCACCCGCACTCGAGCACGTGACCGGCGACGACGGCGCCGGCCAGGGCGTCGTACGCCGTGTGGTCCCACCGGTGCCACCACGCCGCCGGGCCGACCACGAGCGAGGCGTCGGTGACGCGGCCGGTCACCACGACGTCGGCGCCACCGGCGAGGGCGGACGCGATGCCGAACCCACCGAGGTACGTGTTGGCCGTCAAAGCACCCTCGAACCCCAGGCTGCGTGCGTCATCGCCGTCGACGTAGGCGATGCAGGGCTGGAGGCCGAGGCCGGAGGCCACCTCGCGGATCCGGGCTGCGAGGCCCTCCGGGTTGAGGCCTCCCGCATTGGAGACGATCCTGACGCCCTGCTCCAGGGCCAGGCCGAGGCAGTCCTCGAGCTGTCGCGCGAACGTCTTCGCATAGCCCAGCGAGGGGTCCTTCAGCTGGTCGCGACCCAGGATCAGCATGGTCAGCTCGGCGAGGTAGTCGCCGGTGAGCACGTCGAGTCGCGCACCCTCGAGCATCTCGCGCATCGCCGAGAGCCGGTCGCCGTAGAAGCCGGAGCAGTTGCCGATCAACAGTCCCCGTTCGCGCTCGTCGAGATCAGCCACGAGGTGGCCGCCCCTCACCGGTCGGCCCCGCGAAGCACTGCGCGATGTCGAGCCAGCGGTCGGCCCCGGCACCCGACGCGACCAGAGCCGTGTCGCTGCGGTGGATGCGCTGGGTGACGAGGAGGCAGAAGTCGTAGGCCGGGCCGGTCACGGACTGGGCCGCGTCTTCGGGACCCCAGGTCCACACCTCCCCGGAGGGAGCGGCCAGCGACACCAGGAACCTCTCGCCGGGCGGCTCCTCGGAGTGGGTCGCGAACGCGAAGTCCCGGGTGATCACCCCGAGGTGGGCGACGTGCCGGATGCGGTCGGTGACGTCAGGGTCGACACCGAGTGCGGCGTACACGTCGAGACCGTGTGCCCAGGTCTCCATGAACCGCGCGGTCGCCATCGACGTCGCCGACATCGGCGGGCCGTACCACGGCATCCGCTGGCCCTCGGGATAGGTGCGCAGGACATCGGCGAGGCGTCTGCGAGCAGCACGCCACCTCGTCAGCAGCTCTGCGGAAGGTACGGCGCCGGCGGCGGCAGCGTTGTCGACGGCGTGCTCGGGGTCCTCGAACGCCTGCATGACCAGGGCGTCCCAGGCCGCCTTGTCGGTGGCAGCGGCCGTCGCCGCCTCGTCGGTCCACGCCAGGTGGGCGATCACCGTGGCGATGTCCCAGCCCTCGGCCGGGGTTGCCGTGTGCCATCTCGACTCGTCGAGAGGGGCCACGACCGCCTCCAGCCGGTCACCCTCGGCGGCCAGGTCGGCGAGCACGGTCTCCAGCAGCGCGTTCACGCGAGCGCCTCCTGCAAGGTGACGGCCCAGCGGTCGAGGACCCGCTTGCGGCGCCGTGCGTCGTCGGTGATGGTGTCGGCCAGCCCGAGACCGCGGACGAGGTCGAGGGTGGCCTGCACGAGCTCGCGTACACCGGTGCGTGACTCGTCGACGCCCAGCAGCTCGACGGTCATCCGATGGGTCTGGCGACCGACCCGTTGCTCGAGGGGCGCCACCGCCTCGCGCAGGGTCTCGTCGGTGCGGGCGGCCACCCACAGCTCCAGAGCCGCGGTGAACACCGGCGAGGTGAAGTGATCGGCCAGCAGCTCCAGCACGGCCCGCGTCCGCCGGGCGCCCCGGGGCAGGCCGCGCTCGGCTGCGGCAGCGAGCTCGGCTCCGCGCACTTCGGTCAGGTGCTCCACGGCCGCCACCACCAGGTCGTTCTTGGTCGGGAAGTGGTGCAGCTGGGCACCGCGTGACACCCCGGCCCGCTCACTGACCGATGTCGTCGACGTCCCCGCGAAGCCGCGCTCGACCAGGAGCTCGACCGTGGCCTCCATCAGCCGAGCGCGCATCGCGCGGGTGCGCTCCTCCTGGGGGACGCGAGCGGTCGCGGCGGGCACGCGCCCATCGTGGCGGCGTACTAACAAACAGTCAAGCCTGCTTGTTTCTGGTAGGGGCAGGCTGGCCATGGATTACCCGGCCGGCCGGGTAATCCATGGGTTGTCGGCCAATGCATGTCGTGCCAACCCATAGAACTGGCGGGCAACCTGCGTCCCGCTGTCCTCGCTGGTCGAGAAAGGACACGGCCGGCGATTGGTCAGTCCAGGCGGGCGACCAGGGGAAGCCGCGACCGGGCAGTCAGCCCGACGATCAGCGAGGTCACGAGCGGCAGGACCACGACCAGGCCCACGATCATCAGCCAGGGGATGTCCACGAAGTGACTGGGCAGCGGGTCGCCGGCGGCGTCGAGGCCGCTCGCGTAGTAGGTCGTCGAGGTCAACGGATAGGTCACCGCGATGCCGGGGATGAACCCGACCGCCGCGCCGAGCAGCGCGCCGACGGCGCCGACGACCAGGGCGTAGGCAGCCGCCACACCGCGGCGGGTGCGCGGCGCCGCTCCGACCGCCGACAGCGTCGCCAGGTCGGGCTTCGCGTCGGAGAGCGCGAGGAACGTGGCGGTCAAGGTGCCCCCGAGCATCAAGACCGCGCCGAGGCCGAACAGGATGCCCAAGAGGATCAGGGTCGCGTCGTCGGCCTGGTAGCCGCGTTCGACGAAGAGGTAGGCATTGCTGTCCAGGCCCCGCAGCTCCTCCTGGATCCGGTCCTCGTCGGCCTTGCTGAGCCCATGGGCGTCGAGCAGGAGCCCCGTCGTGGAGGAGGTCAGCCCGAGTGGGTCGAGGACACCATCGGCGACCACCGCCATGGCCGGACCGTAGCCCCGCACCTGGAGGAAGTAGGCGGGCAGCTGGAGCGGCTCGAGGGCGTCGTCGTCCGAGCCGTCGTCGCTGTAGCGAGTGCCGCCCACGACGACGCGGTCGCCATCGACGCGAGCGTCGGTGAACACCACGATCCCGCCCTGCTGGATCGTCCGCCGCGCCGCGTCGAGATCGCCGTCGCGGACAGGTGAGGCAAGACCCAGCATGTCGGGTCCGACGAGCAGGTTGCCGAACGTGCCGGAGTAGCTCTGCATGAACATCTCGCGCTCCGGCCTGTCCGGTCGGCGGAGCTCGACGTCGACGAAGGAGCCAGCAGAGGGGGCGTCGTAGGAGACCACCTCCGACACTCGCGCGCCAGGATCCTGACGGTGGATCGCGTCGGCGTAGGCCGACCAGTCGATCGGGTCGTCGCCCTCCTCGGCGTACGACGTGACGCTGGCCATCCCCATCGCGAGCTGCGGCTGGTAAGTCGCCTCCGACTCGGCAGCGTCACTGGCATTGCCGATCCCGAGCGCCACCACGCCCGCGACGGTCGCGGCAACGGCGGCGACCGCAGGGACGGTGCGGGTGCGGTGACGGGCCGCATCGCGGACGGCGTAGCGGGCCACGAGGGGCAGCCGCCTGCTCAGCCTCGCGAGAGTGGTCACGACGACGGGTACCAGCAGGATCATGCCGAGGACGGACACGATGGCCGAGGCGGCGATCAGGGTGCTGCCACCGCCCAGCTGACCGGCGCCCGCCGCAGACGCGGCGACCCCGAGGCCGACGAGCACCAGGCCGAGCATCGGCGAGCGCAGGCCGGGCTTGCGGTCACCGCGGCGGCCGGCGAGCACCGCCACCACGTCTTGGCGCGAGGCGAGCCAGGCAGGGACGACGGCGGCCAGGAAGGCGCTGAGCAGGCCGAACGCCGCGACCGCCAGCAGATGCAGCGGACCCACCTCGAACGGGCCCAGCCACGAGTCGGAGAAGTGCTGCACCACGGGCAGCAGTGCCCACCCGACGGCGATGCCGAGTACGACGCCCAGCACGGCCGCGGTGCCGCCGAGTACGAGCCCACCGGCGAGGATCACGCGGCGGGCCTGTCTCGGAGTACCGCCGCTGGCCGCCATCAGCGCAAGCGTGCGCGCCTGGCGGCGAGTGCCGACGGCGAAGGCGGGTCCGGCGAGCAGCACGACCTCGAGCAGCGCCATCACGACGATCAAGACGACCACCGCGATCACCGACTCGTCAACGCCGGAGCTCCAGGACCGGATCTCGGCCGGGCGCTCGGAGTCGGGCGGTGGGTTCTCGATGACCGCGCGGGACAAGACGAGCGCACCGACGGCGTTGAGGGCCTGCACCTGCGACCAGGAGACCGCTCCGCCGCCGATCAGCCACTGGTGCGTGCCCTGGGTGTCGGCGCCGAGCGCGCCCGGCCGGGCAACGGCCCGCGGCCAGTTGCGTGAGGTGGTCGACTCGGCGATGCCGACGACGGTCAGGGTCTTGCCGTCGTGGATCGTGATGTCGTCGCCCAGCGCGAAGCCCTTGACGGCAAGGGCCGCGTTGATGGTGACCTCGGCATCGTCGGCCGGCCAACGTCCCGAGGTGAGCTTGAACAGGCCGTCTGCCAGTGGCGAGGAGACGTCGAGCTCGTTGGCGCCGATGTCGATGACCCCCCGGTCGGTGTCGACGCTCAGCTGGGTCTCGACCCACTCCGTGGCGGGGACCTCGCGACCGAGAGTGGCTCTCACCTGGGCCAGGGACGTGGCCTCCTGATCAGACCCGCCGGCTCCGGACGTCGACCCCGAGTTGGGGTCGAAGTCCTGGAGGACCTTGCCCGCACCGGGTTGGGCCGTCACCAGGGCATCGGCGGCGCCGAGGCGACGATCGAGGGACTCGACGCTGTTGACGTCGGAGGTCAGGTAGACCACGTCGGCCGCGCTGACGGCGAGCACCGGCAGCGCGATCATCACCAGCACCAGGATGCTGCGCCCCCGGTGGCGCAGCGCGTCGCGTCGCGCGATGCGCAGCGCTGGCCTCCACCGACTCATCAGGCCACTCGTCAGGCCACTCGTCAGGCCACTCATCAGGCCACTCATCAGGCGGGGTGGCCGGACTCGACCAGGGTCTCGACCTCGTCGGCCCCGGTCTCGTCGACGACGACGCCGTCGCGCAGGAACACCACGCGATCGGCCCACGCGGCATGGCGGGCCTCGTGGGTGACGAGGACTCCGGCCGCACCCGCGTCGCACCGGGAGCGCAGGAGCTTGAGGATCTCCTCACCGGTCGTGGTGTCGAGCGCGCCGGTGGGCTCGTCGGCCAGGATCAGGCGACGATCGCCGACGATCGCCCGGGCGATCGCGACCCGCTGCTGCTGGCCTCCCGACATCTCGTCGGGGAACCGGTCGGCGAGGTCCTCGATACCGACCTCCGCCAGGGCGGCTCGCGCCAGCCGGCGGGCCGCGGCCGAACGCTCGCCATCGAGCTCACGCGGCAGCGCGACGTTCTCGGCGGCCGTCAGTGCCGGGATCAGGTTGAAGTCCTGGAACACGTAGCCGATCGACGTACGGCGCATCCGCGCGCGGCCGGCATTGCCGAGGCCGCTCAGGTCGGTGCCCTCGACGTAGACGGCGCCGCTGGTCGGCGAGTCGAGCCCTCCGGCCAGGGTCAGCAGGGTCGACTTGCCGGAGCCGGAGGGCCCCATCACGGCCACGAGCTCCCCGGCGCGGGCCCGGAAGCCCACCGACCGGAGGGCATGGACCTCGGTTGCGCCCTCGCCGTGGATGCGGGAGACCTGGTCGAGGTGGAGCACGGTCGCCTCGCTCATCGGGAGACCTCCTCGACGGTCGCGGCCGACGGGTTGCCGGCTGATGGGCCCGCTGATGGGCCGGCTGCTGGTGCTACGGGGTCGTCGGCGCGTTCGGCTGCGGCGCGGCGCACCCGCGCCTCGCAGTGGTCGAGCCAGCGGATCTCCGCCTCGGCCGAGAAGACCAGCGAGTCGAGCACCAGGCTCCAGGCCAGGTCGCTGTCTGCCGTGCCGGAGGAGGCCTGCCGCTTGAGCCGGGTGTAGTCCTGCAGGGCGGTCATGGTCGCCGAGCGCTGGTGCTGGATGACGGTGCCGACGTCGACGCCGGGCACGGTCACCGCGAGGGCGAGCTTGATGGCCAGCTCATCGCGCGGCGGCTGGCTGCGGGCGACCGGGGTGGTGAACCACGCCGCGGCCTCCTCACGACCAGCCGCCGTCACGACGTACATCCCGTGTCCGTCTTCGTCGACCCCCGTGCCCTCGACGAGTCCGTCACGCTCGAGCCGCGAGAGCGTCGTGTAGACCTGCCCGACGTTGAGGGGCCAGGTGGCCCCCGTGCGCCGCTCGAACTCGGCCCGCAGCTGGTAGCCGTACATCGGCTTGTGCTCCAGCAGCGCCAGCAGCGCACTTCGGATGGTCATCCCCGTCGCCTCCCGATGGGCTCGTCCCACTGCCCCCGACAGGCCGTGGATACCGGGTATGTATACCACGTATACACGCGCGGCGGTCCCCCACGTGGTGGTAGCGCCGACGGCTCACCGATCGGCGCGCTGGTATAGCCCGTGCGTCATCGCAGGATCGGCGTTGCTGTTCACCGCCGACCTCGTCGGCGCTGCTCGGTGCCCGTGCTCCGGCAGTGACGCTCACGGTGGCGTCACGGGGTTTCGAGACGGGCGCTAGCGCGCCCTCCTCAACCAGCGGGCGCGGCGCTGGCGCGCCCTCCTCAACCAGCGGGCGCGGTGCCGGCGCGCCCTCCTCAACCAGCAGGCGCGGTGCCAGCGCGCCCTCCTCAACCAGCAGGCGCGGTGCTGGCGCGCCCTCCTCAACCAGCGGGCGCGGTGCTGGCGCGCACTCCTCAACCAGCGCGCGCGACGCCAGCGCGCCCTCCTCAACCAGCGGGCGCGACGCCAGCGCGCCCTCCTCAACCAGCAGGCGCGGCGCTGGCGCGCCTCCTCAACCAGCAGGCGCGGCGCTGGCGCGCCCTCCTCAACCAGCGGTGAGACTGTCGCCGGCCCAGGGGTCCTTGCGCTTCTTGTCCCAGGCGCGCAACGGGTGGCGGGCGGGGTCGAGACGGCCAAGGTCCCAGGGCTCGAAGGCGTTGTCGACGTTGGCCAGCCCGGTGTCGGCGAGCGCGGGCAGGTGCCGCAGCAGCACGTCCTTGAAGCGGGTGTTGTCGATCCAGGCCAGTCCCTCCGGCGTGTAGACCTCGGCGCGGTAGTCGATGGTGAAGAAGCGGTCGGCCAGCAGGCGCAGTGAGGCGTTCATGATGAAGATCTGGAACAGCGTCTCGCCGAACCCGAAGCCGGTCGGCCGGTGACCCTCCGACAGCGTGCCGACGAGGAGGTCCATGTCGTCGACCCGGTCACGGCCTGCCCCGTCGACGCCGTACACCTCACGCAGCGTGGCCACGCAGTCGCGGTCGTCGGTGAGGTCGTCGAAGGTGCGGATCGGCTTGAGCCCGAGCTCGCGCCGCAGCTGGTTGTAGTTGGGCACTCCGCGCTCGCGGTCGCGGTAGACGTCGAAGGCCGCGAGGTCGGCGACCGGGTGGCCGGGCACGGTGATGTCGCGCAGCGTGTCCGGGTAGTTGTTGTTAACCAGCTGGCAGGCCGACTGCTCTCCGAACGTGCGCGCCAGCGCATCCAGGCCGTACTGCGCGAGGAGAGCGGGTGACTGAGCGTGCCGCGTCCTTCCGGTCGGGACACTGCCCAGCGGCTGCCCGTCCAGGTCGACCATCCGCACCTCGTCGGGCAGCAGCGAGTGCAGGCGGTAGATGCTGACGAACTCCTCGGCCAGCCCGTAGCGCGGGCATTCGCCCTGGACGTTGCCCACGATGCCGCCGAGCTCGCGGCTCGTGATCGGGATGTCCTCCAGCACCTGCTTGCGGCCGTTGAGCACCTCGCCAACCAGGCCGAACCAGTTGCCGTACATGCCGTGCAACAGCGCCTCGTTGGGCAAGATCGCCGGTGTCCACTCGAGCGTGTGGATGCGCGCCATGGTGCCGACGTTGACCAGCCGCGCCGTCTGGAACAGCGCCTCGTCGTCCCAGTCAGGGTGCTTCTCGGCGAGCATCGCGGCGATCGCGTTGTGCTCCCTGACGAAGAGCGTGGTCAGCATCGCCAGCCCGACCCACCAGTTGCGCATGAAGCCGGTGCGCTCGGCACCCGTCTCCTGGTCGACCGGCAGCAGGCCGTCATCGGTGAGCAGCATCCGGCCGCCGGCGTGCTCGCGCAGCGAGTGCTGCGTATCCCAGTCGCTGCCGTAGAGCTGCGACCCGTCCCACCAGTGCGTCACCTCGTTGAGGAAGGTGTCGGGCAGTCCCTCGTCCTCCGGGTGGCGGGTCGGGTCCGGCATCGAGGCGCGGATCTCGATGTGGTCGATCCCGCGTTGGCGTAGTGGGTCGTCATCGGCCAGCGGGATCTGGTCGATGTGCGTGGCGTGGTTGGTGCCGTGGCTGATCCAGTCGTGGTTCTGGAACTGGATCCAGGCGGCGCCCCAGAGGTTGAGGTAGGGGAACTCGAGCCGAGGTCCCTTGGCTGCCAGCAGCTTGCGGCTGACCTCGCGCACGCTGACCGGGTTGGTCGCGGGGTTCTCGCGACGCCGTACGCCGGCCAGTCCCTGGTCGTCGCCGAGGTTGCGGAACAAGCGCGTGTAGGCCGCCCCGACCATCGGGTCGATCCGTCCATCGGCATCGGGACGCAGGTCGTTCCACGTGCCGTCGGCGGTCCGCCAGCGGCGGGCGAACTCAGGCACCTGCGTGTGCCCCTCGGCGTACCCCGTCTTGATGCCTTCGGGATAGGTGCGCTGCAGGTTGTTCTCGAAGAGGGTGTCGCGCATCCGTCCGAGCTTGAGCAGCTGCGGATAGCGTGCGAGTGACCTCGGCAGCCGGGCGCCCGTCCGGTACCAGTTGGTCCAGATCTCGTCGTCGATGTTGCGGGCCAGTCCACTCGTGACCAGGTGGAAGCCCTTCGAGCCGACCGCCCCCAGGGCCCGACCGAAGCCGACCTTCAATGGCCTGAGCCGGTCGCGTGCAGGTGTCGGGCCCGGGGGCGGCGGGGCCAGGTCGGGCGGGTCCTGCCACGCACCGTGGTCGCGCACCCGCGCGTAGGAGCGCGCATAGATCTCGTCCTGGTGCTCGCCCCGGGCGATGCCGATCGCCTCGTTGACGGCCGCGTGCCCGCCAGCATCGTCGACGGAGAGCTCGGTATCACGAAGGGCCATGGCCACTCCCAGAAGGTCGCGAGAGGCCCCAGCGTAGTCCCGAGGACTACCCTGGGAACATGCTCGAGAACGTGCGGTTCTCGGTGTACCGGGGCATCGTGGCGCGGTTCATGACCAAGGGGTTCGCCACCCACCCGGTCATCCCTCTGGCGCAGCCGCTGGACACCACCGTCGAGCACGTCGCGCACGACGACCTCTTCCCCCACCTGTCCCTGCCCGGCGTGCGAGTGCCCAGCTCGTTCATGCCGACCGACGATGCCCAGAAGCGACGCAGGCTGATTCGTACACGGTCGACACTGCGTGGACTGCTGGTGCGGCTGGCACCGACAACGACGCCGCCGGTGCCCACCGACCCGCAGGAGTTCCTCGACGCGGTCTACCACCCGGCGTACCGCAAGACCTGGCCTGCTCCGACCCTCCCGCCCGAGCTCGCCGGCGACCCCGACGAGATCGACGTGATCGCCGCCCTGGCGGTGCGCGGGCCGTTCGGGTCGTTCCTGCGGCTCGCCTCACCCGACGATGTGGCCGCCGGCGAGGCTGTCGAGGGCGAGTACGTCATCGACCTCTCCGACCACCTCGACCACGAGGTCCACCCGGGTCTCATGCGGCCAGGCGGCAAGGCGGTGCTGTCGGTCACGGACGGGGTGCTCAGCACCCGCACGGTGCTGCGACCCGATGGCGTCGACCAGCGACTCGCGCGTCGCGCCTTCGTGGCCGCTCTCAACGAGGAGATGACGACCTACCGGCACAACCTGGGACTCCACAACGTGGTGCTCACCGACATGTGCATCGCCACGACCAACCACCTCTCGCCGCGGCATCCCATCCGTCGCGTGCTGCAGCACACCTTCCACACCCTGCTGATCGGCAACCGCGAGAACGTCAGCGGCCAGCTCGCCGACCCGCTGAGCTTCGCCGTCACGCTGTTCTCGCACACGGCTGCCGGAGTCTCCACACTCGCCACCCGGCGTCTGGAGGCCTACGACTTCTGGGATCTCGAGCCTGGCCAGCAGTTCGCCCGGCGCGGCACGACGCAGACGCCGTTCGCCTATCCCTACCGCGACAACGTGCTCGAGCTGTGGCGGGTCAACCTCGCCTACGTCGCGGCGTACGTCGACCTCTACTACCCCGACGACGCAGCGGTCCGGGCCGACCGTGCCCTCTCGGCGTGGGCCGACGAGCTCGATGCGTTGCTGCCGAACCCGCTGACCAGGCCCGACGGCGGGCTCACGCGCGACTGGGTCACCCGCGTCTGCGCGACCGTGATCCACCTCTCGACCGTCGAGCACGACCTGCTCAACAACGTGATCTGGGACTACGGGACCTTCGGCTACCTGGTGCCGACGGTGGTGCCGGAGTCGGGCGAGCACATGGACCAGCTACGGGCGTTCGACCTGATCACCACGCTGTTCTTGACCTGGCGGCCCTTCAACATGCTCTTCGACTCGCACGTCGAGTCCATGGCGCTCGACGGTCCCGGCCGACAGGTCATGCTCGACTGGCTCGCCCGCCTCCACGAGGTGCAGCAGGCGATGGAGGCGCGCGGGCACGACCCGTCGCTGGCCTACCCCAAGAACTTCAACGTGAGCATCACCAACTGACCACTAGCGATAGGTGAGGAGCTCGCTCGGCAGGTGGCCGTGCTCGTTGAACGACACCAGCGTCCGGCCGCGAGAGCCGAGGACGACCTTGGTCAACGAGGCGTTGACGACGACGGGCGCGATGCGTTCGTAGGCCGCCGGCGAGGCGAGCAGGTGGGCCACGACGATCGAGATCGGACCACCGGAGGTGACCACCACGGTCGTGCCGTCACCGAGGGCGCCGAGACCGGCCAGCACGCGGTCGCGGAAATCCGGCCACGACTCGGCGTAGTCAGCGTCGTGGTCACCCGAGAGCCAGCGGCGCGTGGCCTTCTCGAACCACGCCTGGAACTGCCGTTCGTCCGGCTGGCCGTCGTAGTCCTGGGGTTGCGCGTCGAGCATGGCCAGGTGGTCGAACTCGTCCCACGCCTGTTCGACAGTGAGCACGACATCCCAGCCGGCGGCCTCGGCGATGAGCTCAGCGGTGCGCCGCTGGCGCTGCATGACGCCGTGCACGACCACGTCGGGCCGCAGCGTCCTCAGTGCGGCTCCGGTGGCACGTGCCTGCTGCTCGCCGACCGGCGAGAGCACGTCGTAGTCGGCGGCGCCGAAGGAGGCCTGCCCGTGACGGACCAGGAGGATCTGCCCCACAGCTCAGCCCTCCAGGATCCGGCGGCAGCGCTGCTCGAGGTACGCGACAGCCGGCCCGAAGACGGCGTAGGCCTCGTTGTGGGTCTGCCCGTGGAAGTAGCGGAACCAGATCTGCTGGGCGATCACCGCCAGGCGGAACAGGCCGAAGACCTCGTAGAACCGCCACTGCTCCGCGGTGACGTCGAGTCCCGAGCGGGCCGCGTAGTGCTCCACGATCTGCCAGCGCGACCACATGCCGGGCTCGTGGGACGGCTGGCGCCTGAACTGGCCGAAGTACTCGTCGTCGTCGGCCTGCACCCAGTAGGCGAGCGCACCGCCGAGGTCCATCAGCGGGTCGCCCACGGTGGCCATCTCCCAGTCGAGGACACCCGTGACGCGTAGGTCGTCCGGGGAGAGGACGAGGTTGTCGAACCGGTAGTCGTTGTGGATCAGGCACTGGCCGCGGTCCGGCGGCTGGTGCACGTCGAGCCACGTCGTGATCGGCGACCAGTCGCCGAGGTCGTCGGTGCGGGCGCGGCTCATCCGGTCCGTCCAGCCGGCCACCTGCCGACCGACGTACCCCTCGCCGCGGTTGAGCGCGGCTAGTGCCGGGATCGTCGCGACGTCGACGCCATGGAGGTCGACGAGCACGTCCCAGGCTCGCTCGCACAAGGTGGCGATCTCGTCCGGAGATGCCACGAAACCCAAGCGGCGTCTGGGGATCGTGCCCTCGAGCCGCTCCATGACGTAGAACTCCGAGCCGATCACCGACTCGTCGCGGCACAGACCGACCATCGTGGGGACGTAGGGGAACACCGGGGCCAGCGCCGCTTGGATGTCGTGCTCGCGGCCCATGTCGTGGGCCCCTCTGGCCTTGGCGCCGACCGGAGGGCGACGCAAGATGAGGTCTTGAGAGTCCCACTCCAACAAGTACGTCAGGTTGGAGGCGCCGCCGGGGAACTGCCGCACCTCGGGGGTGCCCCGGAGGTCGTAGGTCAGATGGTTCTGCTGGGCGTGCGCACGCAGCCAGGTGGCCACCGCCTCGACGTCGAAGGCGTCCTCCTCGCGGACCGGTCGGCTGTCGTCGCGGGTGCTCATCCGACGGTGTTCACCAGCTTGGCGGCCTGCGCGCGCATCACGGCGTCGTAGGCGGCTCGGTCGTGCTGCTTGAGCGCCCACGCGTCACGCGCAGGCTGGTCGGGCACGATCAGCTCGTCGCCGCGGTCGACGCCCTCGATGACGGCGGCGGCGATGTCGTCGGCCGTCAGCGACGAGCTCTCGACGAGCTGGGCGATGACGCCGGCCAGCGCGGTGTCGGCCCCTTGCATGGAGGAGAGCAGGTTGGTGCGGAAGTACGACGGGCACACCACGCTGGCCCGGACGCCGAAGGCCGCCAGCTCGTGGCCGGTGGTCTCGGTGAGCGCGACGACCGCTGCCTTCACGGCGTTGTAGGACGCCATGCCGGCGGGATGCACGAGGCCGGCCAGCGAGGCCACGTTGACGATGTGACCGGACCGCTGGCCCTTGAGCATCGGCACGAACGTCCGGGTGCCGCGCACCACGCCGTAGAGGTTGATCTCGGTGATCCAGCGCCACTCGTCGAGGGTCGCCATGTCGAGGCGTCCGCCGCCCGCGACGCCCGCGTTGTTGACCAGGATGTCGAGGCCACCCCAGCGCCGCTCGACCTCGGCGTAGGCGGCGGCCCAGTCGTCGTCGGACGTGACGTCGAGCGGCCACTGGTCGGTCGGGCTTGTCGAGACCCCGCCGAGGTCGGTGGCGAGCACGTCGTCACCGCGCTCCCGCCAGGCCTTCGTGAGCGCCGCGCCGAGACCGGAGGCCGCGCCGGTGACCAGGATCCTCATGCGTGCTTGGCGAGCTCGAGTCGGGCGACCATGCCGCGGTGCACCTCGTCGGGTCCGTCGGCGAGCCGGAGGGTCCGCGCGTTGACGTAGGCCATCGCGAGCGGGAAGTCATCGGACATGCCGCCGCCACCGTGGAGCTGGATCGCGAAGTCGATCACCTGCTGGGCGACGTTGGGCACCACGACCTTGATCTGGCTGACCTCGCTGAGGGCGGAGAGCGGGCCGCCCTGGTCGAGCTTCCACGCGGCGTTCAGCACCAGCAGCCTGGCCTGGTCGATGGCCATGCGGGCGTCGGCGATGCGCTCGCGGTTGCCGCCGAGGTCCACGAGCCGCTTGCCGAACGCCGTACGGCTGGTGCCTCGTCTGATCGCGAGCTCCAAGGCGACCTCGCAGAGCCCGATCAGCCGCATGCAGTGGTGGATCCGACCGGGACCCAACCGCCCCTGGGCGATCGCGAATCCCTGGCCAGGCCCGGAGATCACGTTGGCGAGAGGTACGCGAACGTCGGTGAAGGACACCTCGCCGTGTCCGATCGGCTCGTCCTGGTAGCCCATGGTCGAGAGCATTCGCTCGACCTTCACCCCGGCGGCGGCGCGAGGTACGAGCACCATCGAGTGGCGCCGGTGACGGTCGGCGTCCGCGTCCGTGACCCCCATGAAGACGAACACCTGGCAGTCCGGGTGGCCGACTCCGGTCGTCCACCACTTGCGGCCGTTGACGACGACCTCGTCGCCGTCGACCAGGCAGGTCGCCTCCATGTTGGTGGCGTCGGAGGACGCCACATCCGGCTCGGTCATCGCGAACGCGGACCGGATCCGGCCGTCGAGCAACGGCTCGAGCCACTCCTGGCGCTGGGCCTCGGACCCGTAGCGCAGGAGTACCTCCATGTTGCCGGTGTCGGGAGCGTTGCAGTTGAAGACGATCGGCGCGATCGCACTACGGCCCATCAGCTCGGCCAGCGGCGCGTAGTCGACGTTGGACAGACCCTCGCCACCGTCGGTGCCGAACCTGGCGGCGTACGGGCCCGCATGCTCCTTGGGGAGGAAGAGGTTCCACAGGCCCCGAGCGCGCGCCTTGGCCTTCAGGTCCTCGAGCACGGGCAGCGGGGTCCACTGGGTCCCCGTCTCGCGCGCCGCGGCCAGGTCCCGGTGGTAGTCCGGCTCGACGGGATCGACCTCGCTCGCCATGAAGTCCCGCACCCGATCGGTCAGCTCGGCAGCCCGCGGGGAGGGCGAGAAGTCCATGCCGGGCAGCGTAGTGCGGGTGATCGCCAGGAGATCTGGCGATGCCTACGAAGCGACCGCCATCACCACGCGGGAGCGCTCGACGGGGTCCTGCCAGCGGCGGGCGGTGCGAGCGAAGCGGAAGCCGGACCAGGCGAGGAGGGGGACGGCGAAGAGGAGGGACAGGCGCCAGTCGGGGAAGCGGGAGAGCGTCGAGAAGAGCAGACCGGTGAAGGTGGTCGAGAGGGCGAGCCGGGCCGAGTAGCCGACCATCACGACCGGGGGCGCGGGGGTGGCGCGGGCCGAGCGCATGTCGACCGGGAAGGGGCGTTGGGCCGACCATCGCAACGCGGCCGCCAGCACCTGCAAGGTGACCACGAGGACGAGCATCAGCATCGCCGCCAGCTCCGAGGCGCTCGGGACGCCTGCGCGCAGGGAGGCCATCACCAAGGTGACCAACGACGCCGCAAGCACGAACTCGGCGAGCACCAACGCCCGGGCGGCGAAGACCTGTCCGGGTAGCGCCGGCAGGTTCTCCCGCCACAGCAGGCCGCGACCGTCGAGGCACCAGGCGTTGACGCCGAACAGCAGCGCGCCACCCGAGGCGACCAGTCCGGGCAGGATCGTCATGTTGGTCCACGACATGTTGCCGAGGATGGCCACGATGCCGGGGCCCACGGCCAGCACGGTGATGCCGCGGCGCATCGGCACCGACCTCCAGACCGAGGCGCGGTCGATGCTGGCGAGCATGCCCACGACGGTCCGCGGCATCCTGCGCACGGGGTAGGCACCGCCCTCGACCTTGGCCTCGTCACGCGAGGGCAGCTTCGCGGCGAGGTGGGCGGGTACGGCGCCGAGGACGACCGTGGCCGCGATGACGACGAGCTCGAACCCGACCCCGGTCAGCCAGGAGGCGGTGAAGCCGTCGAGGCTGCGGGCCACCAGCCACAGCGTCGGCAGCCGGTCGAGGAAGTCGATCAGCTGGTCGGTGAGCTGGAGGTACGCCGCGCCGGCCGCGCAGGCGCCGACCAGCGCACGCACGACCCAGCGCCCGTGCGCGCGGCGTCGGATGGCCTCCATGGTCCAGGCGACGACCTGTGCGGCGCTGGTCGACACCACGAACCAGAGCAGACAGGTGATCAGCGCCGCCGGCACGGCGGACGCCGGGAGCGCGTAGGCCGCGCTGCCCAGGATGGTCCAGGCCTGCAGCAGCCACGCGATGTTGAGGGGCGCCATCAGCAGAGCACCCAGGTGGTCGGTGGTCGGGCTGACGGGGTAGGCCACGCCCTGCTCGCGGGAGAGCAGCTCACGGCCGCCGCCCGAGGCGACACCGGAGACGATGTTGAGGAGCAGGAAGGCCGCGAAGGCCGTCGGCATCACGATCAGGACGTCGTTGGACCGGGTGTCGGGCAGCGCCATCGGGACGGTGCAGACGGCGACGGTGATCCCGACGAGGATGCCGACGGCGATCCGTAGGGCCCGGCGCCGGCGTACGGTGCCGACCCGGAAGCGGACCAGGTGCGCGACGTCGGCGACCGCCCGGCGGGCAGCCTGGATGCTCGTGGGGTGCAGGGCCGCCGGGGACGCGGCGCTAGTCGAGGAGAGCCCGGTAGGCACGGGCCCCCTCCTCACCGGCCATCTCGGCGGCGCCGACGGTCGCGACCCGCGACCCTCCGCGCAGGACCAGCACCTCGCCGCAGGCCTGGATGGCCAGCTCTCTGAGGTGAGTGGAGACCATCGTGCAGGCGCCGCGGGCCCGGGCGTCGGCGATCACGTCCATGGTGGCCTCCACACCGATCGGGTCGACCCCGTCGAAGGGCTCGTCGAGCAGCAGGAGGCGCGGCTCGTGGAGGGCGGCGAGCACCACGCTGAGGCGTCGGCCCATGCCGTGGCTGAAGCCGCCGGTGATCCGGTGCGCGACCCCGCCGAGCTCGAAGCGCTCCAGCAGGTCGCGGGCGCGGTCCTCCCAGGAGTCGAGGCGGCGCAGCTTGGCCGACAGCTGGAGGTGCTCCCACGGTGTGGCGCGAGGGACCAGTCCGCCCACGTCGGGGCAGTAGCCGGTCATCTGCTTGACCGCGAGGGTGTGCCGACCGATGTCGAGGCCGTCGACCTCGACCGTGCCGGCTGTCGGCGGCACCAACCCGGCAAGGACCCGCATGGTGGTCGACTTGCCGGCTCCGTTGCGCCCGAGCAGCGCGGTCGCCTGGCCCGCGTATGCCTGCAGGTCGATGCCCGCGACCGCCTCCACCTCGCCGAAGCGCACGTGGAGACCACGGATGTCCACGACGGGCTGGGGGCTCACCCGGAGAATTCTGCCTGCCGAACGCTGATCGGTCAGTGGTTTGGGCAAGCCGACCGGTGCTGGGGACCGCCGCCTACGCCGATCTCGTTGCCGTCGGGATCGTGGTAGGTGACCTTGCGGACCCCGTTGTCGTAGGTCTCTCGCTGGGTCGGCTCGATCCCGCGCGCGGCCGCGGCCTCGACGAAGGAGCCGAGGTCGTCGACGAAGAGCGTCACGATCGCGCCGCCGGCCCGCTCCGGCTCCAGCACGGCGTACACGTAACGGTGCTCGGCCAGCGTCCAGACCCGCTCGGTGTCGTTGGGGTCGAACGACTCCAGGTCTCCGAGCAGGAGCGGGTACCACGCCAGCGCGCGTGGGAGGTCGCTCACCGGCAGTCCGACGAAGAGGTCCACGTCCATCGAGAGCCTCAGTACGCCGACGCCGTCAGCTGCACGAGGTCGAACCGACGAGCCGCGAGGTCGCCCGGCCGGATCCAGAACTGGTAGACGCTCTCGCCGAACAGGTGCCCGATCGGCTGCGACTCGGCCAGCTCCAGCAGGAGCAGCCACTCGGAGATGCGCTCCTCCGCGTCGCCCTGCACGTAGCTCGGTGCGCACAGCATCCGAGCCGTGCTCGACGCGAACGCCACCGATCCGTCGTCGGAGCGGACGCCCAGGGCATGGCGGATCCGCACGGGGTCGAGCGCCTCGGGAGGCAGGATCTCCTCGGCCAGGGGGCTGCCCGACAGCGTGGCCTCGACGGACTCGTTGACGGCCTCGGTGAGGCCGAAGAGCACCACCGCCTGGTGATCGAGGAGGAACTGCCACACCGCGTCGCGCTCCTGAGACGTCAGTGGCGTCCACGGCTCCTCGGCCTGTGCGAGCCGGGACCAGGAGTCGACGCCCTGCCGCAGCCGGGCCAGGTAGTCGACGGCCTCGGCCTCGGTCGTCTCGCCTCGCTCGACCAGGTTGTCGAGGTGCTGACGGTCGGCTTGCCGCGATGCGTGACCCATCGTGATCCGCACGGCTTGCCAGTCGTGGGGAAAGGTCGCGTACGGCCTTACCAGCGCGCCCGTGTCGTCGTAGGCGTTGTGGTGGAACCGCGACGAGACGACCGCACCCTCGATCTCCTCGAGGCGCTCGGGGACCGGGATCGTGCCGGGCCAGAAGTCGAGCTTCCCGTCGGACGACTCGTCCTCCACGCCTCTCGGCCTGCCGCCGGTGAGGAGCACGGGGTCGATGCTCCACTCGGGCAGCAGCCGAGGCCAGTCCTCGTCGCGCTGGGGCCAGACCCACGCTCGGCGGTCGGAGTAGGCGCAGGGCAGGGACGCAGGCACCTTCGCGGGCACGAAGTCGGCGAGGTCGCCGGTCTCGTAGCGCACCGACCACTTCCAGTGCGTGTGCCGGTCGAGGTCGAGGAAGACGTAGAGCATGCCGTGGTCGGGCATCAGGCCGAGCCGGCCTCGCTCGGGGATCGAGGCACAGTCCAGCTGGAGCAGGCAGTGCAACGCGCGCTCGGCGCCGTCGTCGGCGACGAAGAACGGCCACGTGAAGCCGCGCGGCACGAGAGGTACGCCGCCCCAGCGGTCGAGCGAACCGGGCCGCGGTGGGAAGTCACGGCGCAGCAGCACCGCTTGGTCGCGCGAGGCCTGCAGCGCTCTCCCGTGATCGGCCGGTGGTGGCAGCGGCGCAGCGACGAGGCCCGACTCGGATGCGGCGGAGGGCGGCAGCGGGAGATCGGTGTACGGCGACGGCTCCTTCTGAGCTTCCAGAGCACGGCCGCGCACGTAGTACATCGCCCCCACGAAGGCGCCGACCAGCACGACGAGGACCAGGACGTCGGCGATCATCGGCACCTCCCCGTCAACCCTCTGGCCCGAGCCAGGAGGTTAACGGAGAGACCGCAGGGTGCGGAGCGTTACTTGGGCAGCGGGTAGGCGACGCCGTCCATCGCAGCGGTCGGCGTGATGCCCATCGCCTTGAGGATGGTGGGCATGATGTCGACCGACCGCACGGGCGCCATGACGTCCCGGCTCCCCAGGCCTGCGCCAGCGAACACGATCGGGATCTGCTGGGCCGCACGCTGGATGCCGCCGTGGTCGCCCGCGACGGAGTACGTCGTGTTGTCGGCCAAGGTGGCGACCAGGTCGGGACCGTAGGGCGCGGCCTGGGTGTCCACCAGTTCCTGGGCGTGCTGGTCGAACCACTTGCGCTCGGCCTTGGTGGTCATCAGGTCGTAGCGGATGGGCGAGACCCGCGTGAAGTGGTCACCGTCGTTGCGCCAGACCGCGGTGACGTCCGGCATGTTCGCCATGATGGCCGCCGCCTCGTTCTTCTTGGCCGGCGACTGGTCGATCAGCCAGGTCTGGATCCCGGAGTCGTTGTAGGAGAAGCCCACGTTGTCGGTCGCGACGAGCGGCTGCAAGGAGGCCTGCGGGGTGAGGTACGCGTCGTTCTCGACGTCGCCGTAGTACCAGTTGTTGAACCCGCACTCGGCCACATTGCACACCGTGCCGTGGAAGTGCGGGTCCGTCTCGGTGCCGTTCGGCGGGGTGTGCACCGCGACCGATCCGTGGTCGGCGGTGAGCACGACGAGCGTGTTGTCGAGTTCGCCGTCCGCCTCTAGCTTGTCCATGATCCGACCGACCTGCTCATCGGCAGTCCTGGCGGCGAACTCCACGTGGGTCAGCTCGACGCCGTCGAGGCCCGTCGGACCGGGGTCGTTGACGCCGCCCCACATGTGGGCCGCCTTGTCGACGCCCGGAAGCGTGAGGAAGATGCCGCTCCAGTCCTCGTGGTCCATCACGTCGAGGGCCGCGTCGGTCGCCCAGATGTCACCACCGAGGTGCTCGTCGTTGTCGCCGACGACGTAGCGGTTGTCCGAGGTGGGGTACATGACGGCGGGCAGCTTGCCCGTGTCGTAGACCTTGTTGCGCTCGACGTAGTAGCGGCCGCCGCAGGTCGCTCCGGTGATGTACGACGGCACACCGACCCCGGTCGGGCCGCGCAGGCTGCCGTAGATGTGGCCGTCCTCGGCGCCGGTCGAGGGCTCGGGGCAGTTCGCGCTGCCGAAGGTGATGACGATGTCGCTGGCGTCGCCGCTGTACGCGTAGGCGGCGTAGACCTTCGGGCTGATCGTGGCGACCGTGCCGGTCTGGCTGAGGTAGTCGGCCAGCTTGGGGTAGCCGTAGTAGTTCTGCACGGCGTAGATCTGGTCCTTGCCCCAGTCGCTGCTGATGAACAGGTTGTCGCCCGCGTTCGTGGGCTTGGCGTCGGGCAGGATGTTGTCGACGTCGCGGTAGCCCTCGGTCGTCCAGCCGGTGTGCTTGGGCAGCAGGCCCGAGGTGATCACGTTGTGGGTCACCACCGTCACCGAGCCGGTGTGTCCCAGGTAGCCGTTGGGCGTGTCGACGTAGTCGGCCATCAGCTTCTTGACGTTCGCCATGTCGTACTTGTCGACGATCTCCTTGCTGAGTGCGTCGACGACGATGATGACGACCTTGGTCGGCTTGGTGCGTGGCGCCGCCTGCGCCGCTCCACCGGCGTTGAGCCCGGCGGCTGCCAGCGCGATGGACGCGCCGGCTATCAGGACCGAGAGAAGTGGACGTGCACGACGAGCCATGTTGGATTCCCTCCCCTGGCGCGGCTCCCACCGCCGCGACCGTGTGGCGAAACCTAGTGGCGTTTACCTTCGCGCGATAGCGCCGTTGCGCACACCGCAACCCCGTGCGCAACAGGCAATCGCACCCGCCTCCTGAAGCGTCCTCAAGCGGGGAAGGACTCGTCCCTGTCGGCGAGGCCGCGCAGGTAGGCCGACGGCCGGAAGCGCTCGCCGTACGTGTCGGCCAGCTCGTCGGCACGGTAGACGAACTCCTTGAGCCCGACCGCTCCGGACGCGGCCTGGTAGCCGGTCATGAACTGCGCGGCACCGCCGGTGTTGGGCGGGAAGCCGATCCCCATGATCGAGCCGATGTTGGCGGCGGCGGCCGAGGTGAGCACACCCTCCTCGAAGCACTTGGCGGTCTCGAGCGCCTCGAGGAACAGCATGCGGTCCTTGACGTCTCGGAAGGGCACGGCCCCTTCGGGATCAGGGTTCGGTGGGAACTCCTCGGCCAGGCCCGGCCAGATCCGGGTGCGGGCGCCGCTCTCGTCGTACTCGTAGAAGCCGGCGCCCTTGAGCCGCGAGGGTCGGCCCAGCGCGACCATGCGCTCGACGACCTTGTCGCCGGGGTGCGGGGTGTAGTCGAGCCCGTCGCGCGCGGCGGCGTCCGCGGTCGCCTTGGCGATCTTGGTCATCAGCTCCATGTTGAGCTCGTCGGAGAGCTGGAGCGGGCCGACCGGGTAGCCGGACTGCGTGGCGGCCCGCTCGATCGACATCGGGTGCACGCCCTCGGCGAGCATCGAGAGGCCCTCGTTGATCATGAAGCCGATGACGCGCGAGGTGTAGAAGCCCCTGCTGTCATTGACGACGATGGGCGTCTTGCGGATCTGCTGCACCACGTCGTAGGCCTTGGCCAAGGCGGCGTCGGAGGTCTGCTTGCCCTTGATGATCTCGACCAACGGCATCTTGTCGACGGGGCTGAAGAAGTGCAGACCGATGAAGTCGGCCGGCCGGTCGACACCGGTGGCGAGCTCGGTGATCGGCAGCGTCGAGGTGTTGGAGCACAGCAGTGCGTCGGCGTTGACGTGCGCGGCCACCTCGGCGAAGACCTGGTGCTTGAGGGTCGGGTCCTCGAACACCGCCTCGATCACCAGGTCGCAGCCGGCCAGGTCGGCAGGGTCCGCGGTCGGCGTGATGCGGGCCAGGAGCTCGGCCTTCTTCTCCTCGGTCGACTTGCCGCGCGAGATGGCCTTGTCGAGCAGCTTCTCGGAATAGGCCTTGCCCCGCTCGGCCGCCTCGAGCGAGACATCCTTCAGCACGACGTCCATGCCGGATCGCGCGCAGGAGTAGGCGATGCCCGCACCCATCATCCCGGCGCCGAGCACGGCGACCTTGGTGGCCCGGAAGGTGTCGTAGCCCTGGGGGCGGAGCCTGCCGGCGTTGATCGCCTGCAGGTCGAACCAGAACGCCTGGATCATGTTCTTGGAGTTCTGGCCGACGATCAGGCTGGTGATGTAGCGCGTCTCGATGCGCAACGCGGTGTCGATGTCGACCGACGCGCCCTCCACCGAAGCGGACAGGATCGCGCGCTGCGCCGGGTAGTCGGCCCCCTTGGTCTGCTGGCGAAGAAGTGCGGGGAAAGCCGGCAGGAACGCCGCCAGCGCGGGGGACTTCGGCGAGCCGCCGGGCATCTTGTAGCCCGGGCGGTCCCACGGGCTCAGTGCGGCTTCGGCATCGTCGCGGTGGTCGAGGATCCACTGCTTGGCAGCCGGGAGGAGCTCCTCACGGGTGGCGACCAGCTCGTGCACCAGACCCTTCTTGAGGGCGTCCGCGGGCTTGTAGCGCGTGCCCTGGAGCAGCACGTCCATGAGTGCGCTCTGGATGCCGAGCATGCGCGTGACACGGGTGACGCCTCCGGCGCCGGGCAGCAGGCCGAGTGATGCCTCGGGCAGGCCGACCTCGGCCCTCGGGTCGTCGACGACGATGCGGTGCTGGGCGAGCAGCGTGATCTCGTAGCCGCCGCCGAGCGCTGCGCCGTTGATGGCGGCCACCACTGGCTTGGGCAGCTTCTCCAGCCGCCGCATGTCGGCCTTCATGGCCTCGACCTCTGCGAACAGGACGGGCGCATCCTCCGGCCGGGCCTGCGACATCAGCGAGAGGTTGCCGCCGGCGAAGAAGGTCTTCTTGGCGCTGGTCACCACGACACCGGTGATCGAGTCCGGGTCGGCCGCCAGCTCGTCGTAGAGCCGGTTGACCGCGACCTTGAACGAGCTCTGGAACAGCTCGTTCATGGTGTTGGCGCTGGCCGTCGGGTCGTCGAGGGTCAAGGTGACGATGCCGTCGGCGTCCTTGTCGTAGCGCACGGCGGTCTGCTGGTCGGTGCTGGTTGTCATCAGTGACTCCTGGTGGAGAGCCCGCTGGTTGAGGAGGTCGCGCAGCGACCGTCTCGAAACCCGCGGGCGGGGCGAGTGGTCAGACGATCTCGACGACGGTGGCAATCCCCATCCCGCCGCCGACACACAACGTCGCGAGGCCGCGGCGCAGGTCGCGGCGCTGGAGCTCGTCGATGAGCGTGCCGAGGATCATCGCTCCGGTGGCGCCGAGGGGGTGGCCCATGGCGATCGAGCCGCCGTTGACGTTGGTGACCTCGTGGCTGATGCCCATGTCCTTGATGAAGCGCATCGCGACGGCCGCGAAGGCCTCGTTCATCTCCCACAGGTCGATGTCGTCGACGTCGAGGCCGGCCTTGGCCAGCGCCTTGCGTGATGCGGGAGCGGGGCCGGTGAGCATGATCGTGGGGTCGGCGCCGGAGACGGCGACCGAGAGGATGCGGGCCCGTGGCGTCAGGCCGAGCTCGCTCCCGACCGCCTCGTTGCCGATCGCCATCACCGCGGCACCGTCGACGATGCCCGAGGAGTTGCCGGCGTGGTGCACGTGGTCGATGCGCTCGACCCAGTGGTACTTCTCCAAGGCGACGTCGTCGAACCCGGCGTCGCGGCCGATGTCGGCGAACGACGGCTTGAGCCCGGCCAGCCCCTCGACGCTGGTGTCGGGGCGGACCAGCTCGTCGTGGTCGAGGATGACCAGACCGTTGAGGTCCTTGACCGGGGCGACCGACTCCGCGAAGTAGCCGTTGGCCCAGGCCTTGGCCGCGCGGTGGTGCGACTCGGCGGCGTAGGCATCGACGTCCTCACGGCTCCAGCCCTCGAGCGTGGCGATCAGGTCGGCGCCGATGCCCTGGGGCACGAAGCCGGTGGTCAGCGCGGTGGCCGGGTCGGCTGCCCACGCACCGCCGTCGGATCCCATCGGCACCCGGCTCATCGACTCGACACCGCCGGCCAGGATCAGGTCCTCGAAGCCCGAGCGCACGCGCGCAGCGGCCTGGTTGACCGCCTCGAGGCCGCTGGCGCAGAAGCGGTTGAGCTGGACGCCGGCCACGGTCTCGGGAAAGCCGGAGGCGAGCGCGGCGGTCTTGGCGATGTCGCCGCCCTGTTCGCCCAGTGGCGACACGACACCGAGCACGACGTCGTCGACGCGTCCCGGGTCGAGGCTCGGGTTGCGGGCCTTGATCTCGTCGAGGACGCCGACGATCAGGTCGATCGGCTTGGTCTCGTGGAGTGCACCGACCGCCTTGCCTTTGCCACGCGGAGTACGGACGTGGTCGTACACGAATGCTTCGGCCATACCTGGGATTGTGACACTCTTACTGTCATGGTGGTCAACGACAAGGGTGTGGATGCGGTCACACCTCCCCCCGAGTGGCCCCCGGACTGGCTCAGCTTGGACGAGCTCACCGACCGGGTCGGCATGTCGGTGCGCAACATCCGGTTCTACAGCTCACGCGGCCTGGTGCCGCCGCCGATCCGCCGCGGCCGGTCGGGCTTCTACACCGCCGACCACGTGGCGCGGCTCGAGCTGGTGCAGGACCTGCAGAGCCACGGGTTCACCCTTGCTGCCATCGAGAAGTACGTCGCGGGCATCCCCGAGACCGCGACGCCCGGCGACATCGCGCTGCACCGCACGATGCTCGCTCCCTGGCAGACCGAACCTCCCGCGCAGATGACCCGCGAGGAGCTCGACACCCGCGCGGGACGCGCACTGAGCGCTGATGACCTCGCCGTCTTGACCACCCTCGGGGTGGTGACGCCGGCCGGACACGGCCGCTACCGCGTCGCGGTCGCCCACCTCTCGGTCGGGATCGGCCTGCTCGACAACGGCTTCCCACCCGAGGCCGCGAAGGCCGCCGCAGAGGTGTACGCCGCCCACGGACGCGCCGTGGCCGAGGAGCTCTACGCGGTGTTCAAGAAGCTCGTCTGGCCGGCGTACAAGGAGTCCGGCGCGCCGCCCGAGACCCTGCGCGACGTGGTCGAGCGACTCAAGCCGCTGTCCATCGCGTCGCTGGTGACGGCGTACGAGGTGGCCATGGACGACACCAAGAGAGAAGGCATCGCCCGCCGTACCCAGCGCTGATCACGAGGCGCTTCGGTGGTCGAGGCGCTTGGCCTACTTCTTGAACGCGTCCTTGACGTCGGCGGCGGCGTCCTTGACCTTCTCGCCGGCCTGCTTGACGTTGGCCTCGGACTGGTCGGCCTTGCCCTCAGTCTCGAGGCTCTCGTTGCCGGTGGCGTCGCCGACCTCTTCCTTGACCTTGCCTGCGGCCTCTTCGGCCTTGTTCTGAATCTTGTCGTCGAATCCCATACCGCCACCATCGCAGCCAGAGGGGTACGCCACCCCACCCCGTTGGGCTAGATCTGGACCGCGGCCCCCGACGCCAGCAGCGCCTCGACGTCCTCGATCCCCCAGGCGGTCAGCGCCTCGACGGTGTCGGCGCCGGCGCGCTCGGGCGGCGGACTCCCCAGACCGGCCGGTGTGCGCGAGAACCGCGGCGCGGGGGCGGGCTCCAGACCGCGGCCCCGGTCGACGTACGTCGCCCGCTCGGCGAGGTGGGGATGTGCGGCCGCCTCGGTCGGCGTCAGCACGGGGGCGACGCAGGCATCGGTGCCCTCGAACACCGCCGTCCAGTCCGCCAGCGAGCGGGTCGCGATGGTGGCGGCGAACAGCTCCCGCAGCGCCGGGTAGTTGGCGGGGTCGTCGCGGTCCGGAGCCGACTCGCGCAGCCCGAGCCCGTCGAGCAGGGCGGCGTAGAACTGCGGCTCGAGCGCGCCCACGGCCAGGTGTCGTCCGTCGGCGGTCTCGTAGATGTCGTAGTACGGCGCGCCCCCGTCGAGCAGGTTCGAGGTACGCCGCTCCGTGGCCAGGCCCATCGCCCGGTGGCTGGCCCCCATCAGGTCGAGGTGGGCGGCTCCGTCCACGATCGCCGCGTCGACGACCTGGCCCTGACCCGACGCACGCGCCCCGTGCAGGGCCGCGAGCAAGCCGATCACCAGGTAGGTCGATCCGCCTCCGAAGTCGCCCAGCAGGTTGGTGGGGAAGTGCGGTCGCGACGGGTCCTGGCCGAGTCCGTGCAGGACGCCGCTGACCGCGAGGTAGGAGATGTCATGGCCCGCCGAGGACGCCAGCGGACCGGTCTGGCCCCAGCCCGTCATCCGGCCGTAGACCAGGCGCGGGTTGCGAATCAGGCAGTCGTCCGGCCCGAGTCCGAGACGCTCGGTGACGCCCGGGCGCAGCCCTTCGACCAGGAGGTCGGCCGACTCCACGAGCCGCAGCACGGTCGCGACGGCGCCGGGGTGCTTGAGGTCGAGCGTCACGCTCGGGCGGCCCCGGGTCAGGAAGTCACGCGGCCCGACGAGCGGCTGACCTCCGGGCCGGTCGATCCGGATCACGTCGGCGCCCAGGTCGGCCAGGATCGTGCAGGCGTGGGGGCCGGGACCCAGGCCGGCGAGCTCGACGACGCGTACGCCGCGCAACGGCCCCGTGCCCTGCCCCAGGCTCATGTCGGCAGCACTCGCCTGAGGAACTGCCGCGTCCGTTCCTCGCGCGGCGACTCGAAGATCTCGGCGGGCGTGCCCTGCTCGAGGATCGCGCCGTCGTGGAGGAAGCAGACCTTGGTCGCCACGTCGCGGGCGAAGCTCATCTCGTGGGTGGCCAGCACCATCGTCGTCCCCTCGCCGGCCAGGTGTCGCATGATCTCCAGCACCTCGCCCGTCAGCTCGGGGTCGAGCGCGGCCGTCACCTCGTCGAGCAGCAGCAGCGCGGGGTCGGTGGCAATGGCACGCGCCATCGCGACCCGCTGCTGCTGAC
Organism: Nocardioides agariphilus; assembly: GCF_015352445.1. Classification (GTDB taxonomy): domain Bacteria; phylum Actinomycetota; class Actinomycetes; order Propionibacteriales; family Nocardioidaceae; genus Nocardioides; species Nocardioides agariphilus. Next base: position 141,040 of record NZ_JADKPO010000008.1, on the reverse strand, counting down.
CCCCCGAGAGGCGGTCGGGGTGCTCGTCGGCCTTGTCGGCCAGGCCGAAGGACTCCAGCAGCTCGCGCGCCCTCGCCTCCGCGGCGGTGCTGTCGACGCCGTGCACCTTGCGCGGGGCCAGCGTCAGGTTCTCGAGCACCGACAGGTGGGGGAAGAGGTTGTAGGCCTGGAAGACCACGCCCATCCGGCGGCGTACGGCGCGAGCGTCGACCCGTGGGTCGGAGATCTCCTGGCCCTCGAACCAGATCGAGCCGTCGTCGATGTCCTCGAGCAGGTCCAGGCAGCGCAGCAACGTGGACTTGCCGGAGCCGGACGAGCCGATCAGGCAGACGACGTCGTGCGGTTGGACCACCAGGTCGATGTCGCGCAGCACGACCTTGTCGCCGTAGGTCTTGCGGACGTTCTCGGTGCGCAGCAGCGCCGTGTCGCTCATCGCGCACCCGCCCTCTCGCGACGCATCATCCGACGCCCCAGCCAGTCGGTGAACCTGGCCAGCGGCACGGTCAGCGCGACGAACAGCACCGCGACCACGACGAACGGCGTGTAGTTGAAGTTGTAGAGGCCGTAGTCCTGCGCGGTGAAGACCGCCTCGAAGACGAAGATCGACGACAGCAGCGCGGTGTCCTTCTGCAAGGAGATGAAGTCGTTGAGCAGCGGCGGTACGACGCGTCGCGTCGCCTGCGGCAGCACGACGTGCCGCATCGCCTGGCCGTTGGAGAGCCCCAGGGCGGTGGCGCTGGCGACCTGCGAGGGATGGATGGAGTCGATGCCCGCGCGGAAGACCTCGGCGACGTAGGCGCCGTAGGACAGCACGAGTGCGAAGGTGCCGAGCCAGAAGGTGTCGGTGGGCACGCCTTGCAGCTCCAGGGCCGGCAGCCCCAGCCCGCACAGCAGGACGACCAGCAGGGTCGGCACGCCGCGGAACAGGTCGGTGTAGACGACCGCGATCAGCCGCAGCGGGAACAGGGCTGCCGACGTCGTGGACCGCACGACCGCGACGAGTACGCCGATCAGCAGGATCAGGGGCTCGGCGATCAGGAAGCTCGCGACGTTCTTGCCGAACCCCTTCCAGACCGCCGGGAAGGCGGCCCGGGCGTGGCTCCAGTCGAAGAACGTCGCCTTGACCCGCGGCCAACCCGGCGAGGTGACGACCACCACGGCCAGCACGCCGAGCACGACCACCGTCGCCAAGGTGGCCACTGTGGCCGAACGCCGCCTCAGCCGGCGGCGTACGGCGTCGCGCTCGACTTGTCGAGGGCTGGGACTCCAAGCGGTCAGGGCGTGAGCTCCGGGACGTCGACCACGTCGGAGAGCCACTGCTGCTCGATCGAGTCGAGGGTGCCGTCCTCGGTGAGTGCGGCCAGGGCCTGGTTGACGCACTCGACGAGCGGGGAGCCCTTCTCGAAGAGCATCCCGAACTCCTCCTGCTCACCGGTCTCGGGCTGGAACTGCCCGACGATGGTGCCCTTCGGGATCTCCACCGCGGTGATGTAGAACGCCGTCGGCAGGTCGGCCAGGATCCCGTCGACCTGGCCGTTGAGCAGCGCCTGCTTGGCCGCGCTGGTGTCCTTGAAGACGACCGGGTCGGAGTCGGGCTGGATCACGTCGCGGATCGCGGTCAGCGAGGTGGTGCCGGTCTGGGCGCCGAGCTTGAGGCCCTTGAGCTGGGCGACGCTGCTGACGCCCTCGGCGTTGTCGCCCTTGAGCATGATCACGGCCTGCGACGCGGCGTAGTAGCCGTCGGAGAAGTCGACGACCTTCGCCCGGGCTGCCGAGATCGAGATCTGGTTGATGTCGAAGTCGAACTTCTTCGGACCCGGCGCGTACGACGAGTTGAACGGCACCTTGGTCCACGTCACCGCATCGCTGGCGAAGCCGAGCTTCTCGGCGACGGCGTAGGCGACCGCGGACTCGAAGCCCTTGCCGTTGGTCGGGTCGTTGTCGGAGAACCACGGGTCGTAGGCCGGCGAGTCGGTGCCGATGGTCAACGTGCCGGGCGTCTTGACCTTGTCTGCGGCACAGGCCGCCGGGTCGACCTCTGGTGGAGCGCTGCTCTCCGAGGACGACTCCGTCGGGGTCGGTTCGTCACCTCCCCCGGCGGTGCTGCTGTCGACGGGCGCGCAGCCCAAGGCGAGGAAGAGGACGGGGGCCATCCCGAGGGCCAGCAGCTGACGCCGGATGTGCATGGACGGATAGTAGACGTCTCCTGCTGACTTACCTGTCAGTGGACCGGGGGGGCGACGGATTCCCCGGACATCCGGGGAATCTGGCACTTGCGACCCGAGAGGCCGGTCGAGACGCCCTCGGCGCCAGCCGTTGGGGTCACAGAGCTCGCACTCAGTGGTGGCCGTGCATCTCGTGGACGACGGCGTGACCCTTGCCGCGGCCGATCATCCAGCGGTTGACCGGGACGGTGACGACGAACGCGATCGCGAGCGCCGCGGCCAGCGACCACCAGAACAGGGCCGAGCTCAAGGTCGCCTCCATGGCGCCGGGCACGAGCACCAAGAAGGCGTTGTCGACGACCTCCATCACGGCGATCGAGACGGTGTCGGCCGCCAGGGCGGCACTTACCGCGGCACCCACTCCGAGGCCGGCCCGCCGCACGGAGCTGAAGGTCAGCAGGTAGCCGAAGAAGAACGCCAGCGCGATCGCCAGCACCACGCTCGGCAACGTCGACCAGCCCCACCAGGTCGCGAGCACCATGCCCAGTACCTCGCCGATCGCACAGCCGGTCAGGCAGTGCAGGGTCGCGCTGATCGCCGTACGCCACGTGCTGTCCATGTCCCCACCATATACCCCCTGGGGGTATAGAGGCCAGCACGGGTGAGGAGGCTCACGCCACGCACCTCCTACTACTCGCCGGTAACTTCGGCCACACTGGCCCGCGTGAGCCCCTACCCTCACCTGCTCGAGCCCGTCACCCTTGGCGACCTGACGCTGCGCAACCGCGTGGTGATGGGGTCGATGCACACCGGTCTGGAGGACCGGCCGTGGGACCTGCCCAAGCTCACGGCGTACTTCGCCGAGCGCGCTCGCGGGGGCGTCGGACTGATGATCACCGGCGGCTACTCGCCCACCAAGCGCGGCTGGCTCAAGCCCTTCGCCGCCGAGATGACCACCCGCCTGCAGGCGATGCGGCACCGCGACCTGACCGAGACGGTGCACGCCGAGGGTGGCGCGATCGCCCTGCAGGTGCTGCACGCAGGCCGTTACGCCTACCACCCGTTCAGCGTCAGCGCGTCGAGCAAGAAGTCCCCGATCACGCCGTTTCGGCCCAGCGCCTTGTCGACCAAGGGCGTGGACGCCACCGCGACCGCGTTCGCGCGGTCGGTCGCGCTGGCCCGGAAGGCCGGCTACGACGCCGTCGAGATCATGGGGTCGGAGGGCTACCTGATCAACCAGTTCCTCGCCGCCCGCACCAACGACCGGACCGACGAGTGGGGCGGTACGGCGAGCAAGCGGATGCGCTTCGCCGTCGAGATCGTCAGGCGGAGCCGGGAGCTGGTGCCTGAAGGCTTCCCGATCATCTACCGGATCTCGCTGCTCGACCTCGTCGAGGACGGCCAGACCTGGGACGAGGTCGTCGAGCTCGCCCACCTCCTCGAGGACGCCGGCGTGACGGTGCTCAACACCGGCATCGGCTGGCACGAGGCCAGGGTGCCGACGATCATCACGCAGGTACCTCCCGGCGCCTGGCGCTCGCTGACGGCCCGGCTCAAGGCCGAGGTCTCGGTGCCGGTCTGCGCGTCCAACCGGATCAACTCTCCCGAGATGGCCGAGGACATCGTGGCCACGGGCGGCGCCGACCTGGTCTCGATGGCCCGGCCGCTGCTGGCCGATCCCGACTTCGTGAACAAGGCCGCCGCCGACCGCGCCGACGAGATCAACACCTGCATCGCCTGCAACCAGGCCTGTCTCGACCAGGTCTTCGCCAACCAGCACGCCACCTGCCTGGTCAACCCGCGGGCCTGCCGGGAGACGTCGCTGGTGTTGCTGCCGCTCCCGACGTCCATCCGTGGTCGAGCCGACGCGAAGGACGTGCGGCGCGTCGAGACCCCGCGCGTCGCCGTGGTCGGCGCCGGACCTGCCGGTCTCGCGGCCGCCGTCTCCGCGGCCGAACGCGGCTTCGCGGTCACCTTGTTCGAGAAGGCCGACGCCATCGGAGGGCAGTTCCGGTTGGCGATGGCCGTGCCGGGCAAGGAGGACTTCGCCGAGACGCTGCGCTACTACGGGCGGCGCCTGGAGGTGCTCGGCGTCGACGTACGCCTCGGCCTCGAGGCCGGGCTCGCCGATCTCGCCCTGTACGACGACGTCATCGTCGCGACCGGGGTCGAGCCCCGGATGCCCGACCTCGACGGGATCGACCACCCCTGCGTCGCGTCGTACGCCGACGTGCTCAGCGGCCGCGTCGTGCCGGGTCGGCGGGTGGCCGTCGTCGGCGCCGGCGGCATCGGCGTCGACGTGTCGCACTTCTTGGTGCACGACCCGGCCGACGGCTTCGACGACTGGATGGCGCACTGGGGCGTGGGCGACCCGGCGGTCCACCCCGGCGGCCTCACCGAACCCAAGCCACGTACGCCGATGCGCGAGGTCACCCTGCTCCAGCGCAAGAGCACCCCGATCGGCATCGGCCTCGGCAAGACCTCCGGCTGGGCGCACCGCGCCGTGCTCAAGCAGTCGGGGGTGCGCCTGGTGACCGGCGTGACCTACGACCGCATCGACGACGAGGGCCTCCACGTGCGCGTCGACGGCGAGCCCACGACGTACGCCGTCGACACCGTCGTCATCTGCGCCGGCCAGGAGTCGGTGCGCGGGTTGTACGACGGCCTGGTCGGCACCGGCATCCAGGGTCAGTCAGCCGCCCGCTGGCTCATCGGCGGTGCCGACGTCGCTGCCGAGCTCGACGCCAAACGCGCGATCGAGCAAGGTACGCGCGTGGCTGCCGGCCTCTGACCCGGGCCCCCCGGACATGTAACGCGGGGTTATCGCTTCCTCCCACGCGTCGCGACGCTTGGCCAGATGGGATAACCCCGCGTTACAAGGGCGGTTGGCGAGGCGGGGCGGGGCGGGGCGGGGCTACGCGAGCAGACCGGCCTTCTTGGCCAGCTTCTCGGCGAGCTCGGCGGGGTCGAGGGTGCCGGCGAGGATGCGGGAGGTCGCCCAGCGGCCGGTGTCGATGCCGGAGAGCTTCTCGAACAGCGGGAGGTCGGGCGCGAACCGGTCGGCCAGGCGCTGCATGTCGTCGGCCGTCGGGGGGCGCGCCTGGACCGACGGACTCGCGTTCTTGGCCTGCGATGCCGGCGGGTCCAGGAACCGGCTGATGCCGAGGAAGTCGGTCAGGGTGTCGAGCAGCCGGTCGCGGTCGGTGACGACGTCGATGAAGTCGAGCAGCAGCCAGCGCGACCGGTCGGGGTAGACCTCGAAGGCGCGCTCGAGCTGGGCGCCGTACAGCCCGCGGGTCACCAGCGCGCGTTTGCGGAGATCGCCGGGCTGCCAGCCCTCGGGGATGCGGTCGGGCAGCGTCTCGAAGGGGTCTTGCGCGATCGCCTCGGCGAACTGCGGGAAGCCCTCGTGGCGTGCGTAGTCCATCTGCCACTGCGAGAAGGCCCGCTCGATCGGATCGCGAAAGCTCGCGATCAGCCGCATGTCGGGGCTGTAGCGGTGCATCCGGTCGAGTGCCTGGGGCCAGAACAGGTACGCCGGCGTGTAGTCACCGGCGAGCCGCTGCTGGGGAGTACGCCGCGGGGAGACGTAGGCCGAGTAGTCCGGGTTCTCCCAGTCCAGGAACTCCTTGTCGAAGAAGTGCCGCTCCTTGCGCGGGCCGCGCGAGACGTGACGGTGACGCAGGAGGTAGAAGGCGATCGTGCTGGTGGCGGCCTTCTGGACGCCTACCAGAGCAAAGGAGATCGGGATGGTCCCGGAAGTGTCCGTCGACGAATTCGGTGGCAGGACACCCATGCGCGGCAGTGTCTCACAGCCTGATCGACCGCCTTCGGCAGCGGTCGCGGCCTCCTCCTCCTAGGGTTGGCTCCCGTGAGGACGACGACGATCGGCTGTGGCTACCTCGGCGCCACCCACGCGGCCTGCATGGCCGAGCTCGGCTACGACGTGCTCGGCGTCGAGGTCGACCCCGACAAGCTGGCCATGCTGCGGGAGGGCAGGGCGCCGGTCTATGAGGCCGGGCTCGACGAGATGCTGGCGCGCCACGTCGCTTCCGGGAGGCTGCGGTTCACCGACTCCTACGAGGAGGCCGGCGCCTTCGGCGAGATCCACTTCCTGTGCCTGGGCACCCCCCAGCGCAGCGACGGCCTGGGGGCCGACACCAGCCAGGTCGAGTACGCCGTGCGCACCCTCGCCCCGCACCTCACCGGCTCACCGCTGGTCGTCGGCAAGTCGACCGTGCCGGTCGGCACGGCTGCGCGGATGGCCGCGCTCCTCACCGAGCTGACACCGAGCGGCGTCGAGGCCGAGCTGGCCTGGAACCCCGAGTTCCTGCGGGAGGCCCACGGGGTCGACGACACGTTGCGACCCGACCGCCTGGTGTTCGGCGTACGCAGCGATGCGGCCGAGAAGCGGCTGCGCGAGTTCTACGCGCCGGTCATCGACCTCGGCGTCAACGGGGCAACGCCGGTGGTGGTGACCGACTACGCGACCGCCGAGCTGGTCAAGGTGACGGCCAACTCCTTCCTGGCCACCAAGATCTCCTTCATCAATGCCGTCGCCGAGGTCTGCGAGGTGGCCGGGGCCGACGTCGTGGCGCTCGCCGACGCGATCGGGTACGACGACCGGATCGGCCGGAAGATGCTCGGCGCAGGCGTCGGGTTCGGTGGCGGCTGCCTGCCCAAGGACCTACGCGCCTTCCAGCACCGCGCCGGCGAGCTCGGCGTCGAGGACGTGATGAGCCTGCTCGGCGAGGTCGACGCCATCAACGCCCACCAGCGAGAGCGCACTGTGCAGATCGCCAAGGGAATGCTCGGGCGCAGCCTGCGGGGCGCACGGATCGCGGTCTGGGGTGCGGCGTTCAAGCCCGGCACCGACGACGTACGTGATTCACCGGCGCTGGCGATCGCCGGCCAGCTGCACCTGCGCGGTGCCCAGGTCACGGTGTTCGACCCGAAGGCCGGTCGGACCGCGCGCGCGGCGTACCCGACGATGAGCTACGCCGAGGGCGCCGTCGAGGCCTGCCGCGATGCGGACCTGGTGCTGCACATGACGGAGTGGCCGGAGTTCCGCGAGGTCGACGTCGACCGGGTCACCGAGGTCGTCGCCCACCGACGTCTGCTCGACGGTCGCAATGTGTTGGACCTCCAGGCCTGGCGCAACGCGGGCTGGACGGCTCGCGGCCTCGGTCGCCTCTAGCGCCACTCGCAGGTTGAGGAGGTTGCGCAGCAACCGTCTCGAAACCTCCCACGTCAGCAGACATCTCTCCGGGTTTCGAGACAGGCGCTGCGCGCCTTCCTCAACCGGCGGCGTGCGTCGGTAGCTCGGAGGGGTCGTAGGTGAGCAGGCGACTGGGGGCGAAGCCGGGGCGTACGTCGGCGGTGCGGACGGGGTCCAGCAGGTAGTCCATGTCGACCTGCCAGGTGTGGCCGGCCGCATTGCGCCGCAGGAGGTAGCCCAGGCCGTGGGTGCGGTAGATGGCCGCGCCGGTGCGTACGACGGCCCGCAACAGCTGCGCGTCGACGTACTTGCGCACGGACCGGAACGACCCCACCTCGCGCAGCAGGCCGCGCTCGACGAGGATCGTGCCGCCCGCGACGAAGTGGGCGTAGAGCTCGGCCTTGTGCCCGCGCCGCACGGTGGTCTCCTTGGGCACCAGGTAGTGGAACTCGGCAGATGTGCCGACCATCTGGGCGCCGGAGTAGGCACGTGCCATCAGCAGGTCGGTGACGAAGTCGGGGCCGTACCAGTCGTCGTCGTCCATCTTGAGCACCAGGTCGCCGTCGGCAGCGGACGTCGCATCGGCGAGCACGTCTCCGAAGGGCACCGACTCCTCGTGGGGACGGACGACGACCCGGTCCAGGCCCGAGGCGCGGACGACGTCGGGGTCGGCCGAGAACCCGTGCGGCGCCAGCACCAGCTGGAGGTCGACGCCGCGCTGCTTGCGTACCTGCCGAAGCGCGAACGCCAGCATCTCCGGACGCCGGGTGGCCAGCACCACGCTCACCGTCGGCTCGCCGGCCACCCGCACTCCGGCGAGCGCGGCCATCCTGCGCCGCCACGCCGCCGACGAGTGTGCCCGCATCGCAGCCCTGCGCAGCACGATGCTGTGCTCCTCGCGCGCGACCACGTCATCGAGGTCGACGGGAGCGACCAGGGCGGCGAGCAGGTCGGCATCGATGCTGGCCGCCACCGCGGGCGACACCGAGGCGAGCGAGACCGGCACACCACTCATCGCCAGGGACACCACGAACGCGGCGTCCTCGGGTCGCTGCCAGGATCCGCGCACGCCGCGCGCGCCACGCAGCCCGCGGACGACCGCCTCGTCGGGGCGGCGACCGCCGGGCCACGAGCCCACCAGCGACTCCAGCGGCTGGACCGGCCCGTCGACGTCGGCCACGAAGCCGGTCGGGTTGAAGACGCGCTCGTCGAGCGACTCGGTGAGCGCGGGGACGCCGGTGGAGTACGCCGCTCGTCCCGTGACGGGGTGGACGGGGTGGACGGGGTGGACGGGGTCGACCAGGTGGACCGCATCGCCCAGCACGACGTCGGGAGGAACGTCGCGCTCCTCCACGGGACCGCCGGGACCCGAGCCGTCGTCGACGACCAGGCCGCCCGCGGCCTGGGGCGCGGGCCACACGCTGACCCGGGCCAGCTCGCTGACCACGTTGGCCGCGCGTACGGGCTGGGCGAACCTGGCCACCACGAGGTAGCCCTCGCCCACCGGCTGGGTGCGGAACGCCACCAGGGGCGGCCACTCCGGGCGTGGCAGGAGTCCGGGCGAGGATGCGAGAGCGCCGACCCACAGCGCCACGACGGGCGCACGCACCGCCCAGGGCACCACCGCCGCGCGGAGATCGGCACGGTCGGCGACGGCGACGAGCACCCGGGCGTACCTGCCGGCCCGCGCCGGGTCGGGCAGCGGCAGCGCCCCGTCGACGACGGGCGCCTGGGCCGTGGCGAGCACGACGTGCTTGCCGCCCTGGTCGAGGAACTCGCGCACTGCCTTGGGCAGGCCCGGGTCCGTCACCTCACGCATCCACCGGGTCCTCGGTGAAGCGGCGCACGAGCGGGCGCTCGGCCTGCGGGAGATAGGTGTTGGCGACGTAGTCGATGACGTGGACGCCGGGTGGAGCCTGCACGTGCTCGAGCGCGGGCACCTCGTGGGCGCGGCCTTCGACGATGGCCGTGTAGACGTCCCACTCGCGCACCTTGCGGGGCGCGCGGATGCGCAGCTCGGCCCGGTCGAATCCGCCGGTGTTGCTCCAGTGGGCGAACTCGTCGGCGTCGAGCCACTTGACCTCGATGCACAAGCCGACGGGGCCGACGACCCGCTCGGACCCCTCGGGGAACTCGCGGACCTCCCACTCGAAGGCCTTCACGAAGGTGTACTGCGGACCCATCGGGTAGATCCACGGCTCCAGGAAGCGGTAGCCGAGGTCGAGCCAGCCCTCCGAGTCGTTGACCACCGTCAGCGGATGGCGCGGGATGAGGACCACGGCGCCGGTGCGTTCGAGCTGCCACGACAGGTCGGAGAGGTAGACCACGCCCTCGGGGGTCAGCACCATGTCGCCGTCCCACTTCATCGAGTAGGTCGTGCGGACGTGGCTGAAGGACCAGTTGTAGAAGTGGGTCAGCGAGTGCACCGAGTCGGGTGGTGTCGTGAGGTGCTCGGGGCCGGCGCGGCTGACCCGGAAGGGGTAGGACGCGAGCGTGAGACGGTCGGCGGCACCCACCGACTCCGCGACCTGCTGGGCCACCTCGGCGGTGCCGTCCTCGGACTGGTTGTCGACGAGCACGACGTGCTGGACGGCCTCGAACATCGGCGGCAGCACCCAGGGCAGGTTGCGCGCCTCGTTCTTGACCCGGAAGACGCAGGTCAGCCCTGGTTCGAGAGGACGCTCGGTCCAGGGCCAGCGGACGTCGTAGTCGGCGTACCCCTCCAGGCAGGCGATGTCCGGATCGGGCATCGTCAGCGCTCCCGGCCCAGCGCCTTGCGGATGCCACGGCGGGCCGGGGCCGGCACCAGCGCACGAAGCCCGTGAGGGATCCGCTCGGTGCCAACGGCCGCGCGACGGCCGGCGGCCCCGTCGGCGTACCCCTCGCGACGAGCAGCCAGGGCCGACGACGAGGCGATCGCCTCGGCCTCCTCGTAGAAGGAGGCATACGCCGCCCGCATCTCGTCGAGGGTCGCGTGCACGTCGGCGCGGTCCCCGCCCTCGTCGGCGAGCTTGTTGAGGGCCTGCCAGCTCTCCTCGGCGATGTCGCGCAAGCGCGGTGGTACGTCGACGTCGGCCCAGGTGAGCTGGACCCGGCGCAGCCCGGGGTCGATGAAGTCGTGCACCGCGCGGATGTGGTTGGCCGAGGCGTGCTTGATGGCCTGGAGGTCGAAGCGCTGGCCGATGTCGAACAGCGGGATGGTCCAGTCGCGCAGAAGGTCCTCGTAGCGGACGAACGCGCGGGCCGACCCGCGGGTGGCCCGCTCGGTGTGCAGCATCATGTTCACCCAGGCGGCGGTGCGGTCGATCTCGCCGAACCTCGTGGAGTAGTAGCGCTGCTTGCTCCCCACGACCTCGGTCACCGGACGCAGCATCGTGATGTAGGCCGGCGAGGCCTCGCACCGCAGGGCTGCTGAGCGCCACAGACCGAGGAACCACGCCAGCCGCGGGTCCTTGACCACGAGCTCGGGGAACTCACCGGCGGAGGCCTGGACGAACTGCTCCTCGAGCCAGTGGTGCAGGCGCACGCGCAACGGCTCGCTGTTGGCCAGCTTGCCGGCCTCGAACCAGGCCGACGGCCGGGCGTCGGAGACCGCGACGTTGCTGCGCTGGAGCAGCTCGGCATGCAGGTCGACGACCCACTGCGGCTCCCCGAACCCCTTGGGGTTGGTCTGGTCGGCGACCACCTCGGGTTGCGGCACGTGCACGCCCAGGGTCTGCAGGGCTCCGGACATGGTGCTGGTGCCGCTTCGGCCCGAGCCGACCACGAAGACCACCCGACGTCCGGTAGACCTGCCGGCCGCGCTCGTGCTCGGTGTGCGCTGCGCGGAGCCCTCGCTCACCGGCGCCCCAGCAAGGAGGCCACCCGTACCCTCGCCGCGTTCACGATCGACGGGGGACCAGGCGCGACAGGGTGCTCTGCCAGCGCGGGGCCCGTGCCTGGGCCGGTGGGAGCGGCCGGCTGGCTGGGCGCGATCGGCACGTCGTCGTGGTCCCAGGCGGCGACCGGGTCCTCGGCCTTCCCGGCCGTGCCCTGCAGGCGCGAGCGGTGCACCTCGAGGCTGGGCCAGAAGCCGACCTCGGCCGCCTCGAAGGTGTGGGCGCCGAACAGCTCGTCGATCACGTCGTCGAGGAACTCCCCGGACTTCATCACGTGAGCGGCGCGCGAGATCGCGGCCGTGCGCTCGATGCGGGCCGCGCTGCCGTCGGGCATCCGCACGACCACGAGGCCCTGGTGGGTGCGCTCGAGGTAGTGGAGCAGGCGCGCCACCGTCTTGTGCGTGGGCGCCCAGTCGGAGTTCGCGAGTGTCAGCCTGAACATCGCCGGGCAGCGCCCCTCGGGCGCGCTCTCGACGAGCCGCACGCGAGGGTCGCCCGCAAAGGAGGCCCGCACCAGACGGGCCTCGATCCTGGGGTCGTCGAGCGGGTGGATCCGGATGTCGTCGAGCTCGCTCCACGGTCCCACCAAGGTGACGACCAGGTCGGGCAGCGAGCCGCCCAGCAGCGCGTCGACGGTGGCCACGACCGAGGAGTGCGGCTGGCCGGTCGAGTCGAGGACCACCTCGAGATAGGGGACGGCGTACTGGCGGCCGGCCCGTCGCTTGTTGCGCAGCTCGGGCAGCCGGTCGGCCAGGAACGGCTCGTTGTAGTCGTTGACCTCGTCGCGGCGCCTGAGCACGTGACTGCGGCCGAGGTGCCACGACCGGGCCTCACGGTCGGCGATGAAGACCGCGCCCGCCTCGCCGAGCCGGTAGCCCAGGGCGATGTCCTCGCCGAGCTTGAGCGAGGTGTCCATGCCGCCGGAGTCGAAGTAGAGGTCGCGCCGCAGGGAGGCGGTGGCGCCGATGTTGAGACGGCACGCGCGAGGGCCGATGGTGCGCAGGTCGTCGTACTGCGCGTAGTAGCGCTCGACCCACTCGTGGGGCTCGAGGACCTCGGCGGGGAAGTACCGGTCGAGACGGTCGGCGGCCACCGCGTCGCGTACGTCGGCAGGGTCGACGCCCTCGAGCGGCGCCGGGTCGACGAACCACTTGTGGCCCAGCGCGACGGCGTAGTCGATCTCGTGGTGCCAGCGCAGCTGCGCCTCGACGTGCTCGCGTCCCGGCACCATGTCGGCATCGAGCCAGTGGATCACCTCGCCCTCGGCGAGGGTGGCCCCGATGTGGCAGGCGTTGGCGCGGCCCCAGCCCTGCTCGACCTGCACGATGCGGGCGTTGTCGGGGCGGATCTCGGGAAGCTGCAGCGGCTCTTGCCCCGAGTGGGCACCGTCGTCGACCACGATCAGCTCGACGAGGTGGCTGGGGTAGGTCTGCGCGGCGAGGCCGGCCAGCACGTAGGGCAGCGTGAGGTGCGCACCATAGGCCGGCATCACGATGCTGACGTTGAGGTGCGGGCTCCAGGTCCCGTCCTGGCAGCCCAGTGGCGGCACGAGCAGGGAGCCCCACTCGTTGCGGCGTACCCGCGGCTGCGAGCTCGTCATTCCTCCACCGTCCTCGTGGCCACACCTGTGGGCAGCGTCTTTGCCTCAGACGAGGCTACGGCACCAGCGCGAGAGAGCCGATTTCGTGCGCCTGCTGCCTAGACTTCGAGCCATGTCCGACGCCGAGCAGCTCCGGGCCGAGGTGCGGCGGCTGCGGGCCAAGGTCCGGACCTTGCGGGGCGGGCGGGACGACCTGTCCTACGTCTTCGTGATGACCTACGGCCGCTCCGGCTCCACCTTGCTGATGGGGCTGCTCAACACCATCCCCGGCTACCTGGTGCGCGGCGAGAACGACGACGCCATGCACTTCCTCTACGACTTCCACCGCACGTGTGTGGAGCGCAGCACCTTCTGGCCGATCGAGCGGATGCGCACCAAGAGCAACCCGTTCTTCGGGATGGGCGACTTCCCGGCCGGCTCCTCGATCGCGGGGGCGCGACGGCTCGCCCTCGACACCCTGCTGCGCCCCAAGCCCGACACCCGCGTCACCGGCTACAAGGAGATCCGCTGGTGGCGCCACGAGGACCTCGACGCGTACGTCGCGTGGCTGCGCGAGGTCTTCCCCGGCGCCCGCTTCCTGGTCAACACCCGCGAGCACGCCGACGTACTGAGGTCGAAGTGGTGGGCCAAGGGCGATCCCGAGACCACGGCCGTGCACCTGGCCGACATCGAGCGACGGATGCTCGAGACCGCCGGCCGCCTGGGCGAGGCGGCCTACCACGTCCACTTCGACGACTACGTGCGCGACCCCGCCGTCCTCGCCCCCATGTTCGCCTGGCTCGGCGAGGAGTACGACGAGGCCGCCGTGCGCGCCACCATGGAGAAGAAGCACTCTGTGTGAGCACCGGCCACACCGCACCCCACACCGCCGGTTGAGGAGGTTGCGCTACCGTCTCGAAACCATGGGGGTGAAATCGGCGTGGTCTGGTTTCGAGACAGGCGCCAGCGCGCCTTCCTCAACCAGCGCAGCGTGTCACCAGCGCGCCTTCCTCAACCAGCGCAGCGTGTCACCAGCGCGCCTTCCTCAACCAGCGATGAAGCGACCGTCAGCCGGTGGCCTCGGTGGCGGCGTGGCCCTGGGCGCGGATCATCTCGGCGAACCACTGGAACGACTTCTTGGGGGTGCGCTCGAGGGTGTCGTAGTCGACGTACACGAGCCCGAAGCGCTGGGTGAAGCCCTCGGCCCACTCGAAGTTGTCCATCAGCGACCACGTGTAGTAGCCGCGTACGTCGACGCCCTGGCCGATGGCGGTCGCGACGGCGCGCAGGTGGGCGTCGAGGTAGTCGATCCGGGGTTGGTCGTCGACCACTCCAGAGGCGTCCGGACCCATGCCGTAGGAGCAGCCCGACTCGGTGATCATGATCGGCGGCAGGGCCGCGCGGTAGCGGGCGCGCAGGATGATCAGCCACTCCCGCAGCGCGTCGGGGACCACGGGCCAGTCGAAGTCGGTGCGGTCGTAGCCGACCAGCTCGAGGAACTCGAAGGGGTTGTCGTCGTCGGGGTCGGTGTTGGCGGCGACTCGCAGCGGGTTGTAGTAGTTCACCCCGTAGAAGTCGACGGGCTGGCGGATCGTCACCATGTCGCCGTCGCGGATGGAGTCCTCGAGCAGGGGGAAGATGTCGACGGGATAGCGCCCCAGCAGCATGGCCTCGGCGAACAGGCCGTTCCAGATCGCGTCGAACAGCTTGGTGATGCCGACGTCGGCGGGGTCGTCGGAGGCCGGCCACATGGGCGAGTGGTTGTTGGCGCAGCCGACGCTCTGGGCGCCCGCACGACGCAGCTCGATGGCCGCCCGGCCGTGCCCGAGCAGCAGGTGGTGGGCCACGGGGAAGGCGTCGAACATCATCGTGCGACCGGGCGCGTGCTGCCCCAGGGCGTAGCCGTTGAAGGTGACCACGTTGGGCTCGTTGACGGGGACCCAGTGCTCGACGCGGTCGGCGTACCTCGCGCCGACCAGGGCGGCGTACTCGGCGAAGCGCTCGACGGTGTCGCGGTTGAGCCACCCGCCGTCGTCCTCGAGCGCCTGCGGCAGGTCCCAGTGGTAGAGCGTCACCATCGGCGCGACGTCGTGCTCGAGCAGCTCGTCGATGAGCCGGTCGTAGAACTGCAGGCCCTTGGCGTTGGGCTTGCCGCGACCGTCGGGCAGCACGCGCGACCACGAGATCGAGAAGCGGTAGTCGCCCACGCCCAGCTCGCGCATCAAGCCGACGTCCTCGGCGTACCGGTGGTAGTGGTCGCACGCCACGTCGCCGGTTGAGCCGTCCTTGATCCGGCCCGGCTCGTGACTGAAGGTGTCCCAGATGCTCGGGCCGCGCCCGTCCTCGCCTGCGGCTCCCTCGATCTGGTAGGCCGCCGTGCTCGTGCCGAACCGGAACCCAGGCGGCAGCTGGGGGTACCCAGAACTGATCGGGGTGGTGGGGCTCATGGTGGGGTCATTCTTGCGGATGCCCCGTGACCCCCGTCAGTGAATGGTCAGGGAACCAGTACTCCGGGGTTCAGCACGCCTGCCGGGTCGAGCTCGGCCTTGACGGCGCGGAGGATGCGGACGCCGACCGTTCCGATCTCGGCCTCGAGCCAGGGCCGGTGGTCGGTGCCCACGGCGTGGTGGTGGCTGATCGTGGCGCCTTGCGCCGCGATCGCGTCCATCGCCGCACGCTTGGCCCGCCACCACTGCTCGACGGGGTCGGCGCTCTGCTTGGCAGCGACGGTGAAGTACAGCGAGCAGCCCGTCTCGTAGACGTGCGAGACGTGGCACAGGACGAGGGCCGGTTGATCCAGGTGGGTCTCGAGCGCGCCCTTCACCGCGGCGTACAGGTTCTCGACCCCCGACCAGAACGTCGCGGTCTCGAGCGTCTCGACGAGCACGCCGAGGTCGAGCAGGGAGTCGCGCAGGTACGGCGCGCGAAACCGCCCGTGCTCCCACGCGCGGCCGGGGTCCTCCCCGACTGCCTCGCCACCGAGGTCGGTGAGCAGTCGGGTGACCGCTGCGCGACGCTCGGCCACGAGGTCGCTGTCACCTTCGAACCCCACGACCATCAGGCAGCCGTCAGTGCTGCTCCCGCCCGACCCGTTGATCGCATCAGGGTCGGCGAGGTTCACCGCCGACTCCGTCTCGTCGGACAGTCGCAGCACCGTGGTCTGCAGCCCGGACTGGGCGACGGCGCGCACGGCGGCTGTGCCCTCGGCGAAGGACGGCCAGCGCCAGCCCTCGTAGACCTTGACCTCTGGCACCTTGCGGACGCGGACGGTCACCGACGTGATCACTCCGAACGCGCCCTCGGAGCCGAGCACCAGCTGGCGCAGGTCGGGACCTGCGGCGTTGGCGGGCGACGTACCGAGCTGGAGCGTGCCGGTGGGGGTGGCCACGGTCACGGCGACCACCATCGCGTCGAAGCGGCCGTAGCCTGCCGATGCCTGGCCGCTCGAACGGGTCGCGGCGAACCCGCCGATCGAGGCGTACTCGAAGGACTGCGGGAAGTGGCCGATCGTCAGGCCGTGCCCGGCCAGCAACTCCTCGGCCTCCGGCGCGCGCAGCCCGGGCTCGAGCGTCGCGGTCATCGAGACCGGGTCGACCTCGACGAGACGGTCCAGGCGCGCGAGGTCGAGGCTGACGAGCCCGGAGTAGCCGTCTCGGCGCGCGGCCAGCCCGCCGGTGACGCAGGTGCCCCCGCCGAACGGCACCACGGCCACGTGGTGCTCGACCGCTGCCTCCAGCACGGCCACGACCTCGTCGTGGGTGCCCGGCCGGACGACGGCGTCGGGAGCGTCGGCGAGGTCGCCGGCCCGGGCGCGGAGCAGGTCCGGCGTCGACTTGCCGCGGGTGCGCAGGCGGCGGGTGTCGTCGTCGAGGAGCACGTGGTCGTGGCCGACGGCTGCGTGGGCCGCCTGCACGAACTCGTCCGGGACGCTCGGAGCCGCCAGCGCGCTGGGACGCTCGGCGTGGGGCTCGGCCGGCCCGAAGACCGCTTCGACGAGAGCACGGGCTCCCTCGGGCAGCGGGCTGGCGGCGGCCGGGTCTCCCCAGCGCAGAGGGTGCATCTCACGCGTCATGCGTTACAGTGTGACATATGACGTCACTTCGTAACACCCTCGAGTCTCCCGGGTCGGGCCGTGACGCCTACCTCGACGCCGCCCGCGACTGCATCCTCGACGTCGGCTGGCGGCGTACGACGCTCACCGAGGTCGCCCGCCGCGCCGGGGTCTCGCGGATGACGATCTACCGCGCCTGGTCGGATATGCCACAGCTGCTGGGCGACCTGATGACGCGCGAGTGGACGACGCTGGTGGCATCGGCGGCGCTCGCCGACGCGGGCGCCGGGTCGGTCGAGCGGATCGTCGGATCGGCGCTGCGGATCGTGCGGCTGCTGCGCGAGAACGAGTTGTTCGTGCGGATCGTCGAGCTCGATCCCGAGCTGTTGTTGCCCTATCTCCTCTCGCGACGCGGCCGCTCGCAACAGGCGATCCTCGACCTGCTGGTGGCCCGGCTGCGCGAGGGCCAGGCCTCGGGCGACGTACGGTCCGGAGACCCGGAGGTGATGGCGCGCGCATTGCTGCTGGCCACCCACGGCTTCGTGTTCTCCGCGCACACCATGGTCGACGACGACGCCTCCCTCGACGAGATCGAGGGCGAGCTACGGGTGGTCCTGGAGCGGGCGGTGCGGGCGTGACCGCGCACCTCGCACGCATCACACCAGGGCTCGCCGACATCCCCGACACCGTCGATCTCGTCGTGGTCGGTCTCGGCATCACGGGGGCCGGCGTCGCGCTGGACGCCGTCACGCGCGGCCTCTCGGTGCTGGCCGTCGACGCGCACGACCTCGCGTTCGGCACGTCGAGATGGTCCTCCAAGCTCGTGCACGGCGGACTGCGCTACCTCGCCCACGGACAGGTCGGCGTGGCTCACGAGAGCGCCGTCGAGCGGCGCATCCTGATGGAGTCGACCGCCCCGCACCTGACCCACGCGCTGCCGATGCTGGTCCCGCTGCAGCGGTCCGTCTCCCGCGGACAGGCCGCCCTCACGGCGGCCGGCTTCGCCGCCGGTGACCTGCTGCGGATCGCCGCTCGCACCTCCCACGAGACGCTTCCCCACCCTCGCAAGGTGTCGGCGACCGAGGCGCTCTCCCTCGCCCCGTCGCTGCGGGTCGAGGGCCTGCGCGGCGGCTTGCTGGTCTGGGACGGCCAGCTCGAGGACGACGCCCGGCTGGTCGTGAACATGGCACGTACGGCGGCGGCGTACGGCGCCCACGTACGCACCCACGCCCGTGTCCTGGCAACCGACGGCACCCGAGTGAGCCTGCGCGACGAGCTCACCGGCGCCGAGCACTCCGTCTCTTCGCGGATGGTCGTCAATGCCACCGGTGTCTGGGCCAGCGACCTCGCCGACATCGCGCTGAGGCCGAGCAGGGGCACGCACCTGGTGCTCCGTGCCGCATCGGTGCCGGGCCTGCGCGCGTGCATCACGGCACCGGTGCCGGGCAGCACCAGCAGGTTCGTGATGGCGCTGCCCCAGCCGGACGCAACGGTGTACGTCGGGCTGACCGACGAGCCGGTCGAGGGACCGGTGCCCGACGTACCGACGCCATCGGAGTCCGAGGTCGACTTCCTGCTCGACACCGTCTCGGCCGTCCTGGCGCACCCGCTGACCCGCGACGACGTGGTCGGCGCCTT
This sequence comes from Nocardioides agariphilus, assembly GCF_015352445.1. Lineage (GTDB taxonomy): Bacteria > Actinomycetota > Actinomycetes > Propionibacteriales > Nocardioidaceae > Nocardioides > Nocardioides agariphilus. The sequence continues at coordinate 122,511 of NZ_JADKPO010000008.1, read as the reverse complement.
CGCCGGGCTGCGGCCGCTGCTCGACACCGGCTCAGGCGCCACTGCCGACATCTCGCGTCGCCACGCCGTGCTCACCTCGCCCGACGGCCTGGTGACGGTCGTCGGCGGCAAGCTCACGACGTACCGCCGGATGGCCCAGGACGCGCTCGACGCCGCCTTGACCCGGTCGGGCGCGGAGGCAGGGCCGTGCCGCACCCGTCGGCTGCCGCTGCTGGGAGCCGCGCCCCGCTCGGAGCTTGCGGCGCTGGATGCCGACCCGCGGCTCGTACGCCGGTTCGGCACCGATGCCGCGCTGGTGCTGCAGACCGCGCGCGATGCCACGGGCCTCTCCGACGAGGAGCTCCTGGCCCCCGCCGCCCCGGACGTACCGGTCAACCTCGCCGAGCTCGTCTTCGGCGTCACCCACGAAGGCGCGGCCGACGCCGACGACCTCCTCGACCGCCGTACCCGGGTCGGCCTGATCCCCGCCGACCGCCCCCTGGTCGAACCTCTCGCGGAGCGCGCCTTGTCCACAGCCCCGGCGCGGTAGTCCCGTGCAGTTGACGGGCGACACGCCGATGATCAGACGTCAACCGCACGGGAGTACCCCGCCACTACCCCCGCCCGGCGATGAGTTTCCACAGGTTGGCGAGTCGGCAGGAGGGAGGCAGACTTCCAGGAGGCAGCCCGTGACCGTGACCTCACCTCACCCAAGGACGCTCGTGACCGACGTACCGGACGTACCCGCCAACGAGCTCGACGACTTCCCGGCACTGACGGAGCGCTACCAACGCGAGCTGCTGGCGCACTGCTACCGGATGAGCGGGTCGGTGCACGAGGCCGAGGACCTCGTCCAGGAGACGCTGATCCGGGCGTGGAAGTCGGCCGACAAGTTCGAGGGGCGCTCCTCGGTGCGCACCTGGCTCTACCGGATCGCCACCAACGTGTGCTTGACCAACCTCGAAGGGCGGCCGCGCCGTCCGCTGCCGGCCGGCCTCGGTACCTCCGACCAGCTGGCCGGCGACGCGCTCGAGTCCGACCACGAGATCCCGTGGCTCGAGCCGGTGCCCGACGCGGCCGTCGTTATCGCCGAGAAGGACACCATCCGGCTCGCGTTCATCGCGGCGTTGCAGCACCTGCCCGCGCGCCAGCGTGCGGTGCTCATCCTGCGCGACGTACTCCGCTGGTCGGCCGCCGAGACGGCCGAGGCGCTCGACACGACGACCGCCGCGGTCAACTCGGCCCTGCAGCGGGCGCACGCCGTGATGGCCGACAAGCAGCCCCACCCCGACACCGTCAGCGACGAGCTGACAGCGGCGCAGCGCGCGCTCCTCGACCGGTACGTCGATGCGTTCTGGCGCAAGGACATCGCCACGATCGTCGGGCTGCTGCAGCACGACGCGACGTGGGACATGCCGCCGTACCTGAACTGGTACCGCGGGGCCGCCAACATCGGCGAGCTCGTCGGGACCCACTGCCCCGGTGGCGTCAACGAGATGATGCTGGTGCCGACGACCGCCAACGCCCAGCCGGCCTTCGCGCTGTACATGAAGGGCTGGCAGGGCGACCAGAGCGGCGACTTCGTACCGTTCCACATCCAGGTGCTCGACCTCGAGGGCGACCGCGTCCGCCACGTGTCGGCATTCTTCGAGCCCAGCCTGTTCGCAACCTTCGGGCTGCCTGCCCGGCTGCCTGCCGACTCGGTTCCCGCCGGGGCGGCGTGACGCCCGGGATCGGCTCAGCGGTCGGCCGAGACACCCACCACGCGCTGGAGCTGCTCGAGCGGGCCCTGGGCTACACCCGCTCCGCGCTGAGCACGGTCGGAGCCGACCGCTCCGGTCCCTCTCCGTGCGCCGGCTGGACCCTCGCCGACCTGCTCACCCACATGGACGACGGACTCGACGCGTTCCTCGAGGCAGCCGGTGGCGCCGTACTGCTGGAGGTACCGCGGGCGGCCGGAGCCGAGCCGAACGTACTTCGCGCCAAGGCGTGCCGCCTCTACGGCCGGTGGAGCGCCCACATCGCGCCCCGAGTCGTGGTCGGCGACCGCGAGCTGCCCGCGGGACTGCTGGTCTGCGCTGCGGCCCTGGAGATCACGGTGCACGGCTGGGACGTCGCTCAGGCGACGGGCGCGGGCGGCCGGATCCCGGAGAACCTGGCCGAGGCGTTGATGCCCGTCGCCCACGCCGTCGTGACCCCGGGGGACCGGCCGGAGCGCTTCGCCGTGCCGTTGCGGACGGGGCCGGAGGCCAGCTCGGCCGAGGTGCTGCTGGGCTTCCTCGGCCGCCGCTGAGACCGACCTGACCAGACCACTCGCTGTGGAGAACGCGCCGCGTTCGCCCACAGGGTGGACAAGTTTTGGCCGAACCACTCCCCCTAGGGGCCCGTGGTCCCTATCTTGAGCGCATGCACGCACCAGATTTTCTGGTCGCGGGCTTGCCGGGGGGCACCGAATTCAATCTCCTGACGTTGGGGCGTACGCATGCGCGTGCAGGTCAGGTGACGTCCGCGTTGGACACATTGGCACCCCTGGCGCGCTCGCTGGCCGAATTGGGAGACACCGCCCCGCTGGTCATCGCGACCCTGGTGGAGTGCCGGCTCGCGCGCGGTGAGGTCACCCAGGCGCGTGCCCTGACCGACGACATCGTGCCCTGGCAGCACCGCTCGGGTCGGCTGGGAGGCATCGCCAACCAGACCCTCGGCGACGTGCTGGTCGCCCTGGGCGACGCCGACATCGCGATCCCTCGCTACGAGGCCGCCGGCGTCGCGATGGGCGACAAGGACGACCCCGAGGACGTGCCCTGGCGCGGCGCGCTGGCGCTCGCTCTGGTCCGCACCGGCGAGATCGCCCAGGCGCGCACCATGGCGGTCCACCAGGTCGCGGTCGCTCGCGCCGCCGGCTCGCCCTACGGCGAGGCCCTGGCGCTGCGCGGCCTGGCGGTGGTCGCCGACTCGACCGAGCGCATCGCCGTACTCCGCTCGGCCAAGGCCCTGCTCGACGGCCAGCCGGCCGCACGGCTGCGGGCCCAGATCGACACCGACCTGGCGGGCCTGCTCGTCCTCTCCGGGGCCGACGACCCCGATCGCGAGGAGCGCATCGAGGAGGCGACCAAGTTGCTCGTCGCCGTCGAGTCGCTGTCGTTCCGCGAGCAGCTGTGGCCGCTGTGGGGCCGCGCGGCCCGCCTGCTCGAACGCCTCGGCCACAAACCTGGCGAGGCCGAGGCCGCCGACACCCTGACGCAGACGCAGCGCCGCGTCGCCGTACTCGCGCGCGACGGCATGCGCAACCGCGAGATCGCCGACCTGCTCGGTGTCTCGGTCAAGGCCGTCGAGTGGCATCTCTCCCACGTCTACCGCAAGCTGGGCATCCGCTCGCGTGGCGAGCTGGCCGAGGCGCTCGGGGCCTGACCACCCTGACGGCCCTAGCATCCGTGGCGTGAGCGACGTGCCCCCGGAATCGCTGCGCCACACCCGCGTCACGATGTCGGGACGCGACCCGCACCAGGGCCACCGTGCCGCCACTCCCCTGGAGCTGCTGTTCGACCTGACGTTCGTGGTCGCCTTCGGTACGGCGGCCGACGAGCTGGCTCACCTGGTCACCAGCGACCACGTGAGCGAGGGGATCCTCGGGTTCTGCTTCGCCACGTTCGCGGTGTCGTGGGCCTGGATCAACTTCTCGTGGTTCGCCTCGGCCTACGACACCGACGACTGGGTCTACCGCGTCACCACGATGGTGCAGATGGTCGGCGTCCTCGTGCTGGCCCTCGGCCTGAAGGACATGTTCGAGTCACTGGTCGAGGGCGACCACCTCGACAACAGCGTCATGGTGCTGGGGTACGTCGTGATGCGCGTGCCGATGATCGGGCAGTGGATCCGGGCGTCCAGGCAGGACCCCGGGCGCCGCGAGGTCTGCAAGGTCTTCATCGTCACGCTGGTGGTCTCCCAGGTCGGCTGGGTGGCGATGGTGTTCCTCGACCTGGGCATCGGTGCCAGCTTCGCGCTGATGGTGCCGCTGGTCCTCATCGAGCTGGTCGGCCCCTACGTCGCCGAGCGACTCCACGACGGCACGCCGTGGCACCCGCACCACATCGCCGAGCGCTACGGCCTGATGGTGATCATCGCGCTCGGCGAGGGCCTGCTCGGTACGACGGCGGCCCTCGGCGCGCTGATCGGCGTCACCGGCTGGACCGTGGACGCCGCTCTGCTCGGACTCGCGGGCGTCGCCTTGCCGTTCGGACTGTGGTGGATCTACTTCGTGATCCCGAGCGGCGACCTGCTCCGCGCCTACCGCTCGCGGGTCTTCGGCTGGGGCTACGGACACATCCCGCTGTTCGGTGCGGTCGTGGCCGTGGGCGCCGGCCTGCACGCCGCGGCGTACTTCCTCGAGCACCACTCCGAGCTCTCCGAGACGGCCACGCTGATGACCGTGGCCGTGCCGCTGGCCGTCGTCTACGCCTGCGTCTTCGCGTTCTACAGCGCGCTGACCCGCTCCCTCGACCCGCTGCACCTGTGGCTGATCGGCGTCACCGGGCTGGTCATGGGCGCAGCCATCATGTTGTCGGCAGCCGGCGCTTCGCTGCCCGTCAGCCTGCTCGTGCTCGCCGCGTCCCCGTGGGTGACCGTGGTCGGTTACGAGATCGCCGGTCACCGCCACAACGCCGAGGTGCTCGCCTGGCTGCCCCACGACGCCGGGTGAGGAGGTTGCGCTGGCGAACCCTCCTCAACCGGCTGCCGAGAGCCAGTCGAGCTCGGCTCCGTGTCCGTGGGTGAGGGCGACAGGGCGGCCGTCGACGGCCAGCACGAAGCGTCCGAACGGCACCTCGACGTCAGCGGGCACGAGCTGCGGCAGGACCCGCGGGCTCTCGTTGCTCACCCAGTGACAGCGACCGGCCGCGACGAGCTCGGCCATCATCGCGGCGAACCGCTCACGGTCGGCAGGCTCGAGGTAGGCGATGACAGCCGAGTGGAACACGATGACGGGCGTGTCCGGCGGGGCCTGGTCGAGCAGAGCGGGCAGCCGCTCCAGCAGGTCGCCCCGCACCAGGTACGGCGGGTCGCGGCGCGCGATCTCCACGGCCGACCTCAGGCGCTCGAGGCGTTCGTCCTGCTCGGGCCACACCAGCGTCTCGAGCCAGCGCATGTCGTCGACGACGGTGACGTCGAGCGGGTTGAGGTCGATGCCGGCGCGCCAGCTGACCGGGGCCATCAGCCCTGACGGCATCTCGCCGGTGACTCGACACCCGAGCAGCGGGCGCCGTCGCTCGGGCGCGACAAGGGATCGGTCAGGAAACGACCAACGGTAGGCGTAGCGGTCGGGGTAGAGGCACAGCCCGGCACTGGCGCCGGCCTCCACGAGCGCGACCGAGTTGCCTGCCTTGTCGTGCACCAGCGATGCGAACGCGGGGTAGAGCGTCGCCAGCCGGCCGACCTCGTTGGTCTGGGTCGACCGCTCGAGGATCGTGGCCCGGATGGCGCCGTCATCGCCGAGCAGCGCCTCGCGCAGGCCGGCGTACGGTCCGGGCGCGGGCACGCCCTGCCACCGGGCGGCCGCGAACACCAGGTTGGCCTGGCGCTTCCTCTCCGGCAGCGACTGCAGCCACGCGAGCACCTCGGGGTCCTCGGCGACCCCGTTGGCCCACTCCGAGAAGCACGGCGACCCGTCGGCCTCCCGCGCGAAGTCGCGGTAGACGGTGGCCGTGTTGCCAAAGATCTCCAGAGTGTCAGCCCGCCGGCAGCGCGACGTACGTCGTGTCGAGGTACTCGTCGATCCCCTCGAAGCTGCCCTCGCGCCCGAACCCGCTCGCCTTCACGCCGCCGAAGGGCGCGGCCGCGTTGGAGATGAGGCCGGAGTTGATGCCGACCATGCCGAACTGCAGGCGCTCGGCGACGCGGATCGTGCGGGACAGGTCGCGGGTGTAGACGTAGGACGCCAGGCCGTACTCGGTGTCGTTGGCGCGGGTGATGGCCTCGTCCTCGTCGGCGAAGGTGGTGACGGCGGCGACCGGGCCGAAGATCTCCTGCCTCACGATCTCGGACTCCGAAGGTACGTCGACCAGGACGGTGGGCGGGTAGAAGAAGCCGGGTCCCTCGCCAGGCTTGCCCCCGACGACCAGGCGAGCGCCGTCGTGGACGGCATCGGTGACCAGTTGGCTCACGGAGTCGACGGCGTTCTGGTCGATGAGCGGGCCGACGTCGACGCCGTCGTCCTGACCGCGACCGACGACCAGCGCGCCCATGCGGGCGCCGAGCTTGTCGGCGAACTCCGCGGCGACCGAGTCGTGGACGAGGAAGCGGTTGGCGGCGGTGCAGGCCTCGCCCATGTTGCGCATCTTGGCGATCATCGCGCCCTCGACGGCCGCGTCGACGTCGGCGTCCTCGAAGACGATGAAGGGCGCGTTGCCGCCGAGCTCCATCGAGACGCGCTGCAGCTCGTCGGCCGACTGGCGGATGATCACCTTGCCGACCGTCGTCGAGCCGGTGAAGCTCACCTTGCGCAGCCGGTCGTCTGCCATCAGGGCCTTGCTCAGGCTCTTGGAGTCGGACGTGGTGACGATGTTGAGGACACCGGCCGGCAGCCCCGCCTCCTCCAGCGTCGCGGCCAGCGCCAGCATCGTCAGCGGCGTCAGCTCGGCGGGCTTGACGATCATCGTGCAGCCGGCTGCGATCGCCGGGCCGATCTTGCGGGTGCCCATCGCGAGCGGGAAGTTCCATGGGGTGATGAACAGGCAGGGCCCCACGGGCTTCCTGATCGTCAGCAGCCGGCTACCGCCCGCGGGGTTCTGCATCCAGCGGCCGTGGATGCGGACCGCCTCCTCGCTGAACCAGCGGAAGAACTCCGCGCCGTAGGCGACCTCGCCCTTGGCCTCCTTGACGGTCTTGCCCATCTCGAGGCTCATCAGCTCGGCGAAGTCGTCGGCCCGCTGGGTGATCAGCTCGAACGAACGCCGCAGGATCTCGCCCCGCTCGCGCGGCGGCGTACGTCCCCACTCGTCCTGGACGGCGACCGCCGCATCGAGGGCGTCGACCGCGTCGTTGACGTCGCCGTCGGCGACCTCGGTGATGACGGACTGGTCGGCGGGATCGCGGACGGCGAACGTGGCGCCACTGTTGGCCTCGCGCCAGGTGCCGCCGATGAAGAGCCGACGGTGGTCAGGGGTGAGCAGATCTAGACCGGACATGAAAGAAATCCTGGCACCCCTGGCAACTTGCGCGAAACCTGCCCGCCGCAGATGGACGGACTGGGAGCCTGCTGCCGCGGCCTTCCCGGGACTGCCGGTCACCACGTGGCTCTCCTCTCGGGAACCGACGAGCCCGTCACTGACCCCATGCAGAGGCGGGCTCTCCCCATTTCTGCGGGGCTGCCCTTCCCCAGGCCGCTCGGGATAGTCCGGTACGAACCGAACCCTCATCTGACGGTCCGAGGGTTCGGTTCGTACCGGACTATCCCGCCGCCCGCCCTTGTCAACAGAGCCGAAGAGGAGTTGCCTCGGATCCTGGAGTCGATCGTGGAGGTGGCGAGATGGCGGACAAGGGGAACGCTCGGAGACCAGCGGGACAGGATCTGGGGGCGAGCAGCCCGGACCGGATCCGCAACGTGGTGCTGGTGGGGCCAGGAGGCTCCGGCAAGACCACCTTGGCGGAGACGCTGCTCGCCTCAGCGGGGGCCTTGCCCCGAGCCGGGTCCGTGCGCGACGGCACCACCGTCTGCGACTTCGATGACGCCGAGCACAAGCACGGGCGCTCGATCTCGCTCTCCGTCGCGCCCGTCGTACACCGCCAGACGAAGGTCAACCTGGTTGACACTCCTGGGTACGCCGACTTCGTGGGCGACGTACGCGCCGGACTCCGGGCCGCCGACTGCGCCCTGTTCGTGATCGCGGCCAACGACGGTGTCGACGACGCCACCAAGACCCTGTGGCGCGAGTGCGCCGATGTCGGCATGCCGCGCGCGGTCGTGATCACCAAGCTCGACCAGGCGCGCGCCGACTACGACGGTGTGCTGGCCCAGGCTCAGACGGCCTTCGGCGACAAGGTGATGCCGCTGTACGTTCCCGAGCGCAGCAGCGACGGCGAGGTCACCTCGCTGACGGGTCTCCTCGACTCCGGTGACGGGGCGTACGACGAGCTGCGCGGTTCGCTCATCGAGGGGGTCATCGAGGAGTCCGAGGACGAGACGCTGATGGACCGCTACCTCGGCGGCGAGGAGATCTCCTCCGAGGTGCTGACCGACGACCTCGAGACCGCGGTCGCGCGGGCCACCTTCTTCCCCGTGGTACCCGTGTGCTCGGTGACCGGCGTCGGCTGCGCCGAGCTGCTGGACCTCGCGGTGACCGGGTTCCCGTCGCCGTCCGAGCACCCCTCGCCCGAGGTGTTCACCCCGGCCGGAGCGACGACCGAGGCCATCGATTGCGACCCGAAGGGTCCGCTCGTGGCCGAGGTGATCAAGACCACCAGCGACCCGTACGTCGGTCGGCTGAGCCTGGTCCGCGTGTTCTCCGGCACGCTGACCTCCGACCAGGCCGTGCACGTCTCGGGTCACTTCAGCTCGTTCTTCGGCGCCGAGCAGGGACACGAGGACCACGACGAGGACGAGAAGATCGGGGCGCTGTCCTACGTCTTCGGCCGCACCTTGGTGCCGGCCGAGGCCGTCGTCGCCGGCGACCTCTGCGCGATCGGTCGGCTGTCGAGGGCCGAGACCGGCGACACCCTCTCGTCGACCGACGACCCGCGCGTGCTGCGGCCCTGGTCGATGCCCGAGCCGCTGCTGCCGGTCGCGATCCAGGCCGCCAGCAAGGCCGACGAGGACAAGCTCTCGCAGGCGCTCGGCAGGCTGGCTGCCGAGGACCCCAGCGTCCGCATCGAGAACAACGCCGAGACCCATCAGCTGGTGATCTGGTCGATGGGCGAGGCCCACGCCGAGGTGATGATCGAGCGTCTCGCCGAGCGGTACTCGGTCAACGTCGAGCAGGTGCCGTTCGTGGTGTCGCTGCGCGAGACCTTCTCGGGCCCGGGCAAGGGACACGGCCGTCACGTCAAGCAGTCCGGCGGCCACGGCCAGTACGCCGTGTGCGACATCACCGTCGAGCCGCTCCCCGAGGGCGGCGGGTTCGAGTTCGTCGACAAGGTCGTCGGGGGCGCCGTACCCCGCAACTTCATCCCCTCGGTCGAGAAGGGCGTCCGCGCCCAGATGGAGCGCGGGGTGCGCAACGGCTACCCGGTCGTCGACCTCCGCGTCACGCTCACCGACGGCAAGGCGCACTCGGTCGACTCCTCCGACATGGCCTTCCAGATGGCCGGAGGGCTCGCGCTGCGCGAGGCCGGCGCCGCGACGACGGTGACGATGCTCGAGCCGCTCGACACGGTCTCGGTGATCGTGCCCGACGACCTGGTCGGCACGATCATGAGCGACCTTTCATCGCGTCGCGGCCGGCTCCTCGGCACCGACAAGGTCGGCGAGGACCGCACCGTCATCAAGGCCGAGGTCCCCCAGACCGAGCTGGTCAGGTACGCCGTCGACCTGCGGTCCGCGACCCACGGTGCCGGCTCGTTCACGCGCACGTTCGCCCACTACGAGCCGATGCCCGAGGAGGTCGCCCGCCAGATCGAGCCCCGCGACCACCACTGAGGGCGCGCGCGGGCGGGCACCTGTCACATTGCCGCGCGCAGGAACTGCTCGAGCACCGGCCCGGCCGTGCCGGAGCCCGACGTGCCGTCCTCGACGAACACGGCGACGGCGAGGTCGCCCTGGGCGGCGATCATCCAGGCGTGGGTGCGGAGGCGACCGCCCTTGACGTATTCGGCGGTGCCGGTCTTGGCGATGACGGGCGGTCCGGGTACGTCGGCCAGGATCGACCCACTGCCGCCGGTGACGACTCCGCGCAACATCGAGCGCAGCGCCTCGGCCTCGGCCGGACCGGGGCCGGAGACCCCCTCGGGAGCGGGCGAGGTGACCGAGGTGACCAGCGAGGGAACCACGAGGCGGCCGGCCTGGATCGAGGCGATCACGGTTGCCATCACCATCGGCGAGGCGAGGATCTTGCCCTGGCCGATCATGTCGGCGGCCTTCTCGGTCTCGCCGGCTGGCGGCACGACGTTGCCGAAGTACGCCGGGAAGCCGAGGTCGTGGTCCACGCCCATGCCGAGCGAGGCGGCGGCGTCGACCAGTCCGTCCTGCGAGAGCCTGCCGCGCTGGGAGATGAAGGCGGTGTTGCAGGAGTTGGCAAGCGCCGTGCGCAACGCGATGTTGCCCAGCCCCGATGAGGGGTAGTCGTCGTAGTTCTCGAAGCGCTTGCCGTTGACCACGACCGAGGTCGTGCACGGGACGACGGTGTTGGGTGAGACCCCGGCGCGCAGCAGCGCGAGCGACGACACGGACTTGAAGGTCGACCCGGGTGCGTACTGGCCGTAGGTCGCGATGTTGAGGCCGCCGCTGCCCGGCCCGTTGGCCGCAGCCAGGATCGCCCCCGTCGACGGCTTGATCGCGACGAGGGCCGAGGCCGGACCGACGGAGGCCAGGGCCTGCTCGGCGGCGACCTGGAGGCGCTCGTCCATGGTCAGCCTCAGCGGCTTGCCGTCGATCGCGTCGACGCGGAACAGCTCACGGGTCTTGCCGTCCGAGCCCACCGCGTTGACCTCCTGGCCCGGGGTGCCGCGCAGCTGCTCGTCGTAGCGGGCTTGCAGACCCGAGAGCCCGGCGATGTCGCCCACCTTGAAGGCGGGGTTGTCCTCGATCATCTCGGCGGTCACCTCGCCGACCGAGCCGAGGATCGCCCCCGCGAAGCCCTTGGTCGGCGCCAGCGGCAGCTCGCCAGCGATGACCGCCCCGCCCTTGATCCGCCGCACGCCCGAGAGCACCCCACGCGGCACCTCGTCTTGGCGGTAGACGATCGCCTCCACGAACGCGAGCGGACCGGAGGCCTCGACGCGCTTGGCGTAGGCCCCCGCGTCGACGCCGACGAGCCGGGCGAGGTCGCGGGCCGACGCGACGGCCTTGGCAGGACCGACCTTCGAGCGGTCGATCCCGATGCGCACCACCGGCCGGTTGGTGACCAGCGCGAGTCCGCCGGCGCCCAGGATGTCGCCGCGCTTGGGCCGCAACGAGACCAGGTCGAGGGTGACGGACTCGCCCAGGGACGGCTCGACCGTGGCCGGATCCCAGTCGAGGAGCCACTCGCCGTCGGACTCGACGAAGTCGGCCTGGGTGGAGTATTGCCAGCCGTCGGGCCCGATGGGCCAGGTCCAGTCGTAGGTCGCCGTCGCGCTCGCCGGGTCGCCCTGGGGGTCGCCCACCTCGGCGACCGTCACGCTCGGTGCCAGCCCCTCCATGCCCTTGACGGTCGCGGCGTACTGCTCGGTGATCGCCGCCTGGTCCTGGTCGCTGAAACCGACCTGGGCGAAGTCGCCCGAGACCAGCGCATCAGCCAGCGTCTGGGCCGCTGCGTCGGCTGATGTCGTGTCGCCACTCGGGGGCGGCTCGCTCGAGTCGCCCGTGCACGCGGCTCCGGTGAGCGCGACCGCGACGGCGCAGACCAGGGCAAGGAGCCGCCGTACTCGCATGGCCACCTGTCTATCAGGAGCGACCCCCAGGCCCGGAACGAGCAGTGACCACCCGTCGACCTGTGACCCAGGCCACAGCGAGATGTCGCCACCATCGGGAAGAAAGTGGACCTCGGTCCGCTTATAGTAGTTGAAAGTTGGACAACCCCACAGGAGATGAGCAACCAGATGAGCATTTTCAGCCGCAAGAGCACCGAGACCGAGTTCGAGGCCCCCACCACTGTCGTCGAGGACCTCACCGGCGACTACACGCTCGACGTGACCCACACCCGCCTGGGCTTCAGCGCCCGCCACGCGATGGTGACGACGGTCCGCGGCGCGTTCACCGAGTTCGCGGGCACCGCCCACGTCGACTCGCAGAACCCCTCGGCCTCCTCGGTCAAGGTGACCATCAAGACCGAGAGCATCAGCACCGGCACCCCCGACCGCGACGGCCACCTGCGTTCGGCCGACTTCTTCGACGCCGAGACCTACCCCGAGATCACCTTCGCCTCGACCCAGGTCGAGCTGGTCGACGGTGTCTGGGAGATCACCGGCGACCTGACCATCAAGGACGTCACCAGGTCCGTCACGATCCCGTTCGAGTCGACCGGCTCGGCGCGTGACCCCTTCGGCAACCTGCGCGTCGGCTTCGAGGGCGCGGCCACCATCAACCGCAAGGACTGGGGCCTGACCTGGAACGCCGCCCTCGAGACCGGCGGCGTGCTCGTCTCCGAGCGGATCAAGCTCGACTTCGACATCTCCGCCATCCAGAGCGCACCTGTCGAGGCCTGATCCCCGATCCGCTGATCATCGCCGCCTGACGCGACAGCCCGCCCGGTAGCTCCGGGCGGGCTCTCGCTATTTCAGGTGCAGCCCGGACCCGTGGGCGGCTTCAATGCGCGCATGGATCTTCCCGAGGGCCTGACCGCGCGCCCGTACTCCGCAGCCGACCTCGACGCCGTGTTCGCCGTCGCGGCCGCCCAGCAACAGCACGACATCGGCCGGGTCGACGTGGAGCGGGCCGACTTCGAGGCCGACTGGGGGCGGTCGTCGTTCGCCTTCGACACCATGACCATGGGCGTGTATGACGGGGACCGGATGGTCGCGTTCGCCGAGCTCATCCACGACGGGCGGGCCGAAGCGTCGGTGCTGCCGGAGTACCGCCGTCGGGGCATCGGCACCGCCCTGGCCCACTGGGCCGAGGACGCCGCTCGTCGGCAGGGCTACACCTCGATCGGCGGCCCGCAGCCGCAGGGCTCCGACGGCGAGCGGCTGCTGGAGAAGCTCGGCTACGAGCAGCGCTGGACCAGCTGGGTGCTGCAGGTGCCCGAGGGCACCGCCGTACCTCACCGCGACCTGCCCACCGGCTACGCCCTGCGCGAAGCCACACCCGACGACTACCAGGCTGTGCACGACGTCGTCGAGGACGCGTTCCTCGAGTGGTCGGTGCGTGAGCGCGAACCCCTCGACGACTTCCTCGCCGTCACCGTCCGGCGGCCGGGGCACGAGCCGTGGATGCTGCGGGTCGTCACCGATCCCTCGGGCGAGATCGTCGGCACCGCGATCGTGGTGATGGCCGACGACGAGAGCGGTCAGGTGATGGAGGGGTACGTCGAGCGGCTCGCCGTCCGCAAGGACCAGCGCGGCCAGGGCCTCGCCCAGGCGCTGCTCGTCGACGCCTTCGAGCAGGCCCGCCAGCACGGCGCGCCCCGATCCGGCCTCTCCACCGACTCCCGCACCGGCGCGCTCAGCCTCTACGAGAAGGTCGGCATGGTCGTCGTCGACACCTGGGTCAACCGGGGCATCGAGCTCTGAGCACCGCGATGGCGATGGTGCCTACCAGCGCCCGCGGTAGCCGTACCCGTGCCGGAACCTGTGGCTGACCACCCACCACATCACCAGCGCCAGCAGGATCAGCGGCAGGTGGGCGACGACCACGATGGCGAGCAGGACGAGGAGGGCGATCCGTAGCGCGACCGGCAGGACGCCGAGACGCCGCGCGAGGCCACGTCCGCGGCCGGAGAACGGCGGTCGACCGAGCGGAGGACGTCCGAAGGGCGGAGCCGGGAACGGTCGCTGGATGCGAGGACGGTCGGATCCGACCCCGGGACGCTCGGCGGCGGCGTACGCCGGCGGCAACCGGTAGGCGCTGCCCGGGAGGTCGCTGAAGACCGACGACAGGTCGGAGGGCGTGCGTGCGGCCCAGATCCGGTCGAGCCGCTCATGGTGCTCCTCGGTCGAGAGGCGCCCTTGTGCGTAGTGCTCCGCGAGCTCGTCGGCTGCGGCCGTGCGCTCGGCGTCACCGATGCGCAGCTCGCGTCCGCCTGACTGGCTCATCGCTCGCTCCCGTCGGCCCCCGGGTACTCGTCGTCGATCTCGTCGTGGCCCACCCGCGAGTCCTCGTCCTGGGCAAGGATCCCGTAGAGCTTGCGCCGGGTCTCGACGAGCATGTTGATCGCCTCGCGCCGCTGGCTGTCGGTGCCGGTGGTCACGATCTGCCACACCGCGGCCATCACCTGGCCGATCTCCGGCTTCAAGGCGGCGTACTCGTTGCCCGGTCCGTCGTCGCCGCTCTCGAAGCGCCGCGCCTGCCGGCCGAACGGCTCCCAGACGCCGGCGAGCTCGTCGGGGTGGGACTCGACGTAGGCCCGTCCCTCGTCGGTGAGCCGGAGGGTACGGCGACCGCGCTCGTCATCGGCCTCGACCAGGCCCTCGTCCTCGAGCTGCTGGATGGTCGGGTAGACCGAGCCGGGGCTCGGCTTCCAGGCGCCGCCGCTGCGCTCGGCGATCTGGCTGATCAGCTGGTAGCCGTTCATCGGCTCCTCGCGCAGCATGTCGAGGATCGCCGCGCGCACGTCGCCGCGGCGCACCTTCGGGCCCCGCTGCTGCTGGCCCTGGGCGAGCCCGAACAGCTCCGCCACCCACGGCGGAGGTCCCTGGCGGCCGCGCCGCCCACCCCCGTCGAACGGGCCGCCCCAGCCACCCCACGGCCCGCCGCTCCACTGGCCGGCCCACCCGCTGCGGTGCTGCCCCCAGCGCTCCTCGCCGTGCCGGCTCCGCTGCCTGCCGAAGTCTCCGTGTCCCATGCTTCCTGCTCCTTCAGTCCTCGATCTCGGGGTCGCCGTACGACGACCACTCGCCGACCGTTCACGATATATCGCGATCGTACGAGTGACTGTCGGTGACATTCAAGCAAGACCTCAGAAATTCCCCGGCTGACCGGGTAATCCTTGGGTTGGCACGGTATGCATTGGCGGGCAACCCAGAGATTCACCGGCCCGCCGGGTAATCCCTCACAGCTCGTCGCGGCGGCGGGTGAGGTACGCGCGTTCGGCGTCGTTGTCGATGAGGGCGAGGGCGGAGTCGTAGGCGGAGCGGGACTCGTCGTACCTGCCGAGGCGACGGAGGAGCTCGGCCCGGGTGGCGTGCCAGGCGTGGTACGTCGGGAGGTGGAGGCGGTCGACCTCGGCGAGGCCGACGGCGGGACCGTCGAGCTCGGAGACGGCCACGGCCCGGTTGAGGGCGACCACGGGTGTCGGCGAGATCGAGAACAGCTGGGCGTACAGCGCAGCGATCTGCGACCAGTCGGTGTCGGCCCCGGTGCGCGCGGTCGAGTGCACGGCGTTGACGGCGGCCTGGATCTGGTAGACCCCCGGGCGGTTGACGGCCAGGCACTCACGCACCAGCGAGAGGCCCTCGGCGATCTCCGATCCGTCCCAGGCGGCGCGGTCCTGGTCCATGAGCGGCACGAGCACGCCGTCGGCGAACCTCGCGGTGCGTCGAGCGTCGGTGAGCAGCATCAGCGCCAGCAGGCCGGCCACCTCGGGCTCGGTCGGCAACAGGGAGCGCAGCACCCGGCAGAGCCGGATCGCCTCCGACGTCAGGTCGACGCGCACCGGGGTGGGCCCGGACGTCGCCAGGTAGCCCTCGTTGAAGACCAGGTAGAGCACCGCCAGCACACCGGCCAGTCGCGAGGGCAGGTCCTGTGCCGACGGCACGCGGTAGGGGATCTTGGCGGCCGCGATCTTCTTCTTCGCTCGGGTGATCCGCTGGCCCATGGTGGCCTCGGAGACGAAGAAGGCGGCCGCGATCTCGGGCACCGTGAGGCCGCCGAGCAACCGGAGGGTCAACGCGACGCGAGCCTCGGGCGCCAGCGCCGGGTGGCAACAGACGAAGATCAACCGGAGGCGGTCGTCCTCGACCAGGCCGGTGGGCTCGTGCGGTGTGGGGTCAACGATCATGGCGGCCTGCTGCTGCTTGGCGTCGCGATGCGACTCGCGGCGCAGCTTGTCGATGCCCCGGCGGGCGGCCGTCGTGGTCAGCCAGCCACCGGGGTTGGGAGGTACGCCGTCGACCGGCCACCGCTCGACGGCGGCGAGCAGGGCTTCGGATGCGGCGTCCTCGGCGAGATCGATGTCGCCGAACCGGCGGATCAGCGAGGCGACCACGCGGCCGTACTCCTCGCGGAAGATCCGCTCGATCTCGGACGGCTCGGACAAGGGCGCGGAGTCCCTACACGGCCTGGAACGGCCGGACCTGTACCCGGCCCTCGCACGCTGCGGAGGCCTCGACGGCGAGCTTGAGAGCGGCGTCGAGGTCGGGCGCCTCGAGGACCCAGAACCCGCCCATCCACTCCTTCGACTCCGCGAACGGGCCGTCGGTGATGATCGGCTCGGCGCCGGTGCCGTCCACCGTCGTCGTGGCGGACATGTCCTCCAGACCGCCGCCGAAGACCCAGATGCCGGCGTCCATGGCCTTCTGGTTGAACGCGTCGACCTGGCGGAACATCCGCTGCATGTCCTCGCCCTCGGGCAGGGGCTCGCCCTCGACGTGGTGCACCGACAGCATGTACTGGGTCATCTCTGATTCCTCCGACTCGACGGTGCGCACCAGAGCGTGCGCTCACCCCTGCCACGAACGACGCCCGGGCGATCCGACAGCGCCGTGACGACTTTTCTACCCAACGTTTGGTGATCCGTGGTGCAGGGTAAGGGCCCCGAGCGGGGACACCCCTGAACCCAGCGAAGGTGACCACACACCCGAAGAGAGAAGAGCAAGCGTGCCCTCGACCCACCAGCGACCAGCCGCGGCAGCCGCGGCGATCACCTTCTTGGCCCTCGTGGCCGGCACGGCGAGCGTGCCGACGGCCGAGGCCGCCGGCCGCGTCTCGACGAAGTTCGGCGCCACCAGCTGGCCGGCGTCCCCGGCGACGTACGGCACCCAGGCCTACGTCAACGGCAAGATCAAGAGCAGGCAGCGCGCCCAGCGCGTCGTGGTCCTGCAGATGAAGCTGCCCTCGGGGTGGAAGCAGGTCGACCGCGACAAGACGAACAACAGGGGCCGCTACCACCTGGTCGCCAAGACGAACTGGTACCACAAGCTGCTCCAGCTCCGGGTCGTCGTCCAGCCCACCCGGCGCGCCGCCGGCAAGACCGGCAAGGGCCACGGCTTCGTGGTCAACCCCGAGTACGCGCCGGCCGGCACGGCCGGCAAGTGGGCCCGGATCGCACCCGGCTACCGGGTGCAGTTCAACCCGTGCGCGCCCGTGCGCTGGCGGATCAACACCCAGTACGCACCCGCCGGCGTCGAGGCCGAGGTCCGCACCGCCATGGACCAGCTGAAGAAGACGACCGGGATCCGGTTCAAGTACGTCGGCACGACCTCAGCGATCCCGGGCTCCAACCGCAGGTGGCCCAAGAACACCAACCTGGTCGTCGCCTGGGCCTCTCCCGACCAGACCGGCTGGGACCTGTCCGGCGACGTCATCGGCCGCGGCGGCCAGATCCAGACCCACTACGCGCGCACCGGCAACGGCAAGCGGGCCTACGCGATCACCCGTTCGGGACTGGTGCTCGACAACACCTTCGCCGCACCGCCCGGCTTCGTGGGGCCCAACGCTCGTGGGTCGATCATCGTCCATGAGCTCGGCCACGTCGTGGGCCTCGGGCACACCGACGAGGCCCAGCAGCAGATGTACCCCTCCGCCGAGAACCTCGGAGCCGGGGTCTATCAGGCGGGCGACCTGACCGGGCTGCGCCACGTGGGCCTGATGACCGGTTGCCTGCGCAACACCACCAGGTCCGGGCGAGCGCTGCCGAGCTTCGTGCCTGCGCCCGAGGCCGTCAGGGCGTGGGATCCCCGGTCGGCCGGCTGACGCCCAGCTGACCAGACTCCCAGAGGCGGCCCGCCTCGTCGGCCAACGCCGACACGGCGGGCCGCATCGGGTGCGCGTTGATGTCCTCGGCGCGCGCAGCGCCGTACTCCTGACCGATGCGGTTGTTGTGCTGGTCGACGGCCGTGTCAGCCGCGTCGGTCGACAGGCGTTCGTGCGCACGGCCGACTGCGTCGGCTACCTCCCGCCCATAGGCCGCGGTGAGCCAGGCCTGCCAGGTGAAGTGCCGTACGGCGTTCTCGGCCCGCCACTGGCGCGGGTAGCGCTTGCGCGCGATCAGCAGGGCCAGCGCGGAGGCCTGCAGCACCCGGGCCGCGTCGCGGCGACCAAGCCCTGCCGACCGGGCCGCGCCGTAGACCCCCGGCACGGCACGGACCGCCCACCGGGCCAGCTTCCGAGGATTCACCCCGCGATCCTCCCCCACCCCGGGCAGATGCCCGATGTGAGATGACCCCTTCGCCGCCTAGCGTCCGCTTCCATCTGCGCACTGGAAGTGGGGCAACACATGGCTGGTCGTCCAGGGATCCACATCGGCGTAGTAGTGACACACGGTCATCGGGCGGCGCGGCACCTCGTCGGGCTGACCCTCCTGGCCATGGTCGCCACGCTCTTGGCGTGGGTGAGCACAGCTCCACCGGCGGTCGCCGAGGAGCCGACCGGCACGGTGGCCTGCGGCTACGGGTTCGTATGCAACGGGGACGGATCGGTCAGCGGTGACATCGCGCCCCTCACGGTGACGGGCCTGGACCCGTGGAACCGCATCGTCCAGAAGCCTGCTGCCGTCGCGTGGTACTCGCTGGAGGCGCAGGCGACCGCGCTGGTGGCCGCGCTGCACGGCGTGCCCAACGACCGCCGCCTCAAGCTCTCGGCCCGCGGCGAGATCCGCGCCATGATGTTCTCCCTCCTGCTCAACGCGATCGACAAGCCGTCAGAGCAGCGGACCACCCAGGAGCAGCAGTGGCTGACGACGCTGCAGGCGGTGGTCAAGCAGCGCCGGATCGACGTGGCGACCAAGGCACTCGACGAGTACCACCGGTGGGACGCCAACCCCTGCACGTTCTCTCCGCCCTTCAGCTACACCACCCCGCCCGTGACGCCGCAGTGCGCGCTCGGCGGTGGCGGACAGCTCACGACGATCGCCGGGACCTCGTGGGACAGCCCGCCGACGTTCGCGCAGTTCCAGGCCTACGGAGCGGCGCTGGCCAACAACGCCGACTTCGGTACGGTCGACGCCGCCGCGGCGGTGGCCGACACGACGGCAGCGATCACCTTCTTCGCAGGGGCGGCTGCGGCGGGAGTCCTCGCAGCCGTCGCTGCCGTCATCGCCGGCACCGTTCCCGCCGTGGCCGCAGCCGTCGGCGCCGCGATCGGAAGTGGCATCGCCCTGACGGCGACCATGACGACGGCGAGCTCCATGGGCGGCGCGGCGGCCACCCTGGGCACGTCGGTCCTGGCTGCCAGCGCCTTCGCCGGCACCGTCGCGGTGGCCATCGTCGGCATCATCGTCATCGCGATCCGCAGCTGGCAGATCTCGGAGGCGCTCTCGCTGCCCAAGAAGCTCAGCAAGGCGGTGTACGACGCGCAGAACCAGGGGATCAGCCTCGCGGGGATCTTGGAGAACGACTGCGGGGACGGCCCCGACGGCTGCGGGACGCTCGAGCTCTACAGCGCGCTGCTGTCGCAGACGCTGCCCGACTACGCCGCCGAGCGGGCGGCGGCTGCCGCCCAGACGCCACCGGTCCTGAAGGCCTCCGACCCCTACTTCGAGCTGTTCGACCAGGCGGGGAACTCGCTCGGCGACTTCCACACCATCAACCCCCAGGGCTCGGACGCGCTGTCGATGTCGGACAACTGGTTCGTTCTCGAGGACTTCTTCAACCCGGGCAGGTACACCCTCCAGACGACGTACATCGACTGGAGCGGCACCCAGAGGGTCGTGTCCATCCACGGCCGGGGGTTCGTCACCAGGACCGCGTTCGGCAAGGACACCACCAACGTCGTGGAGTGCTTCGAGCTGATGGCCCTGGGCGAGAAGGTGAAGGCTTGCTGGCGGGGGCCCCATGCGCCGAAGGTCGTCCCGACGGTGACCGTGAACCCTGTCGAGGGCTCTCCCGTGACGTTCCAGGCAAACGCCACCGACGAGGACGGCGGACCGCTCAGCTACCTGTGGGTCTTCGACGACCCGGTCGGCTCCTTCAACGTGTGCGTGGACTTCCTCGGCGAGGAGGAGCAGTGCTCCACGCCCAGGCGGACGGCCACCACCCCGGAGGTGACGCTCACCTACCCGAACGACGGAGTGCAGCACGCCAGGGTGACGGTCACCGACGCGACGGGGCTGAGCACCACCGAGACGATCGCGTTCAAGGTGGGGAACGCCGCCCCCTCGGTCACGCTCGACCCGGCCAGCCCGGCCACCATCACCGCCGGCGACACCACGACCCTCACCGGCACCGTCAGCGACGTCGGCCACGACGACATCACCCTGACGGTCGACTGGGGTGACGGCACCACCACGACCGAGCAGATCTCCACCTGCAGCTGCCTGGACCCGAACGAGTGGGACTCCTTGCCCTTGGGCACCAGGTCGTTCGAGCTCACGCACCGCTACGTCGACGACCCCCAGGGGGTCGACAACGTCTTCCACCCGAAGGTCACCGCAAGCGACGGCGCCGACACGGCGTCGGCGACCACGCCGGTCGGTGTGACACCTGGCACCATCCGGCTCTGGCTGGCCAACGAGGAGGATCCAGGGGGCGGCGTGGTGCTGCCGACTTCCGGTGACCGCCGGGACTCGGTCGAGGGGCAGGACGACGACAAGCCCGTCGAGCTCAACGGCTGGGTGTCCATACCAGGTCCGTTCTTCATCCGCGTGGAGTGGGGCGACACCTACTCCTCGTTCGCGAGGTGCGACCCGGACGAGCCGGGCCAGTGCCTGGTTCTCGACGGCAACAAGCCCGACGGGCTTCCCCTCCTGATCTGCCCGTGCACCGGTGGCTTCTTCCACTTCGACCACTTCTACGCAGACGGACCGTCACGCCCGCAGATCACCGTCACGGTGACCGACGACGACGGTCGGGTGGTGACGGCGAGGACCTCCGCCGACGTCGCCAACGTCGCGCCGACGGTGAGGTTCACCGATGGTGGCGCAGCGACCGGTACCGCGCGGGCGGGCGAGCCCTACGCGTTGCAGGCGGCGCTCTACGACCCCGGCGACGACACCTTCGTCTCGTCGATCGACTGGGGAGACGGCTCGGCACCGACCGACTGCCTGGCGCTGGACTGCCTGTGGCCGTGGATCGACGGCGAGCACACCTACGACGGTCCGGGTCGCTTCGAGGTCACGGTGAAGGTGACCGACGACGACGGCGGCACCGGCCAGATCGTCCGGACGCTCGACGTCGAGCCGGCCGGCAACGTGGCACCCACCGCAGCCGACAGGTCGGCGACCACCGACGAGGACACCCCGGTCACCGTCACGCCGCTCGGGCACGACGCCAACGGCGACGACCTCACCTTCACCGTCACCCAGCCAGGGCACGGCTCGGTCGAGGTCACCGACGAGGGCCTGGTCTACACGCCCGGCGCCGACTTCTTCGGGAACGACTCGTTCACCTACACCGCGCACGACGCGGAGCTCTCCTCCGAGCCGGCCACGGTGTCCGTCACCGTCGACCCGGTGGACGACCCCGCCGACGCGGCGGACACCGAGGTGGAGACGGACGAGGACGAGTCGGTGGTCGTCGACCCCTCGGCGACGGATCCCGAGGGTGACCCGGTGACGTTCGAGCTGCTCACCGCTCCCGCACACGGGACGCTGCAGGGCACCGAGGCTCCGTGGACCTACGTGCCCGACGCCGACTACCACGGCTCCGACGAGTTCGACTACGCCGTCAAGAGCGGCGGGCAGCTCGTGGTCAGGACAGCGCTCATCACGGTGCTGCCCGTCAACGACCGGCCAACGGCGCAGGATGCGTCGGAGGAGACCGCCGAGGACACGCCCCTGGTCTTCACGCCGGAGACCGACGACGTCGACGGGGACGACCTGACGCTGGTCATCGTCGACCAGCCCTCGCACGGCACCGCCGAGGTCACGGCCTCGGGCGCCCTGCGCTACGTCCCGGCAGCCGACCACTCCGGCCCGGACTCCTTCACCTACCGGGCCTCCGACGGCCAGCTCACCTCGGCAGTGGCCACGGCGTCGATCACGGTCACGGGGGTCAACGACGCGCCCACCGTCGAGCCGGTCGACCGGGTGACGGCGACGTACTCCGACCCCATCACGCCCGTCGTCCTCACCGCGTCCGACGCGGAGACCCCCGACCGACTCGTCTTCAGCGCCGAGGGACTACCGGAAGGACTGACGATCGACGGCACCGGCAAGATCTCGGGCAGGCCGACCGCGACGCCCGCGTCGTACTCCGTCCAGGTCCGGGTCTGCGACCCCGACGAGGCGTGCGCGGGCACCGCCTTCGTCATCGACGTCCAGCCTGAGACGGCGGTCGTGCGGCTGACTCCCAACAACCCCCACGCCGTCGCCACGGACAAGGGCACGGCGCCGGCCATCACGTTCACCGGGCGCGTCACGGACAGCAACGACGGGTCCTTCGGCGACATCGGCCGGATCGTCGCGGCCAGCGTCAGCCTCAGGCTCACCCCCGTCGGCGGTGGCGGCACGGTGACATGCACGCCGTCCATCACCAAGCGCGTGGCGGCCACGCCCACGGCCCCGGGGTTCGTCGACATCAGCTGCACGGTCCCTACGGGCACCAAGATCGACGTCTACGACGTCACCTTGGCGGTCTCGGGCCACTTCACCGGGTCTGATGCCTCGCTGCTCAGCGTCTACGACCCCAGGGCGCGTGGCGCGAACGGCGCGGGGTCCGTCCTCCTGGCCAACGGCAACTCCGGCGAGTTCGCCTTCTCCGCGGCCGCGAGCGGCAAGACGGCCAAGGGGAAGGTGGCCTTCCTCGAGCGGAGCCCGTCCGGTGACGTGGTCACGCAGGTCAAGGGGACGGCCTTCCAGACGTTGGTCGTCGGCACCGGCTCGCCGCTGCCCGCGGCGCTGACCGGCAAGGCGGTCGTGAACGGGATCGGCAACTACGCCTACGTCGTCAACGTCGCCGACGGCGGGGCGAATGGTGACACCTTCGCCCTACGGGTGACGGCACCGGCCGGAGCGCCCAGCCTCCCGTCCCTGTCGTTCGCAGCGCTGCCCGTCCGGCCAGGAGGTGCGATCTCGGTCCATTAGGCGCATGAGCCGGCTCGACCGGGCCCGGTCCGGGCCCGGTCCGGACCACCTCGCGCGGGCGGCGGCGGTTTGCCACCATGTCCCCCAGGAGGGGGAGGAGCGGCATGCCGGAGGTGGGGTCGGCCATCGGCGGGGTCGGGCTGGTCGGCCGGGAGGCCGAGCTCGACACGCTGCATGAGGCGTTGGGGTCGTGCGCCCTCGTCACGGTGACCGGGCTCCCGGGTGTGGGCCGCTCCGCACTGGCCGCCGCCGCCGCAAGCCGTCTGGCGAGGGCAGGTACGCCGGTCCTCACGGCTTCGCTCGCCGGTGCCGACGAGCCGTTGTCGGCCGCCGACGCGATCCTGGCCCAGCTGCCTGGTGAGGGCCTGAGCACCTCGCTGCCGGAGGCGATGTGGGAGGCGTTCGACGGCGCGCAGGTGCTCCTGGTGCTGGAGGACGTCGACCGGGTGGAGGGTCTCTCGGGGGTCGTTCAGGAACTGCTGGACGGCTACCCCGACGCGGTCGTGCTCTGCACCGCCGCCCGCCCCACGGGACTGGCCGGCGAGCGCGTCTTCCGGCTCGCGCCACTCCCCCTGCCCGACGACGACGCCCCGCCAGAGCACCTCACCTTGGCCCTGCTCGCCCGGATGGCGCAGGACCGCGGTGTCGTCCTGCAGCTGGTCGACCCGGTCCAGCGGAAGAGCGCCGCCATGCTCTGCCGGCACGCCGGTGGGCTGCCGGGAGTGATGGAGCTGGCTGCCGCGCGACTGGCCGCCGTACCACTCCAGGCCATGGCGCGCGGGCTCGGCGCGGAAACGGGCACGGACTGGGCCCTGAACCCGGCCCTGGACTGGACCTTCGACCTGCTGTCCAAGCCGGCGCGCACGGCGCTGCTCCAGCTGTCGGTCTTCGAAGGGGCGTTCCTACTGGACGCCGTGGGTGCGGTCGTCGACCTGGGCTCACCGTCCACCGACCCGGCCGACGTCCTGCTCGAGCTCGTCGACGCCCACCTGGTCGAGCTGGACCCTGCCGGCACCGGCGAGCCCAGGTTCGTCATCCCCCAGCTCGTTCGCGGCTTCTCCCAGAGCCGGATCGACCCCGATGCCCGGGCCGCCGCGCGGGACCGGCACACGCGGTACTTCACCGACCGGGCCAGGGCGGGCCTCGAGGTCGTCCGTCTCGAGTGGCCCGACATCGTGGCCGCGCTGGACCACGAGATGAGCACCGGGCGGCGTCTGGACGACGCCCTTGCCGCCGCCGTGGCCCTGGCACCGGAGGTGCAGGAGGTGCCCGGTGCGGTGGCCTCGCTGGAGCAGCGCATCGACGAGCTGCTCGAGAAGGACGCCCACGTGCCCGACAGCCTGCGCGCCCGGGCCCTGTTGTGGTCCACCAGCCGCTACCCGGGCGGCTCGGCCGACGACATGCAGAAGCTCGGGCTCTGGACCGCGCAGCGGCTCGCCGAGGCGACGACCCTGGCCCGCCAGTCCGGCGACGGGCCGGCGCTCCTGGAAGCCCTGGAACGCACGATCATGCTGCTGCGCATCACCTTGGACCTCGCTGCCGCGGTGTCGGCCGCCCACGAGGGACTGGAGCTGGCGCGACGGCTCGACGACCAGCCCGCCCTGGCGCGCTTCGAGTGCTTCGTCAGCATGGCTGCCTGGAGCGCCGGCGATCCCGAGACCGCCGCCCGGCTGGCGACGTCGTCGGTCACCCGGGGTCGCGAGCACGACGACGCCTTCGCACAGGTAGCCGGCGCTCACCTGCTGCTGACCCTGCCCGAAGAGCTGCGCCCGGCACTCGACCCGCCGCTGCCCACACTCGAGGAGCTGCTCGCGCAGTGCCAGCACCTCGACCAGCCCTTCACCGGCATGACCGTGCTGGCCTCGCTGGCTCACGAGAGCCTGGCCGGTGGCGATGCGCGGGCGGCGGCCCGCTGGCTGTGGAAGCTGCTCATGGTCGGCGCCAACCGTCAGCGCACCGAGCCGATGGTGACGCTGGCGGCCGTCGCCCTCCTGCTCTCGGCCGCTCTGGCCCTCGGCGAGGAGGAGGACGCCGCCAGGATGCGCGAGTACACGCGGCAGCTGGAGTTGTTCGTGCCCTACTCGATCACCCAGCCCGCGGTGCCTCGCTACGAGCGCGACGTGGCATACCTCGACTCCTCGGTGCCCGACGAGCTACGGCAGCAGCTGGCAGCGGAGATGGCCACGATGGGGATGGACCGGGTCAACCGCTGGGCGCAGGAGGTGGCCCGACGCCTGGCCGGGCATCGGCCGCCCGGGCCGCTCCAGCCCAGCAGGCCGACCGAGGCAAGCGCCGGCCTGACCCCGCGGGAGGGTGAGGTCCTGGCGGCGCTGGCCACCGGCCGGACCAACAGGGAGATCGCCGACCAGCTCGGCATGTCGGCCAAGACCGTCATGCACCACTCGGTCGCGATCTACCGCAAGCTCGGCGTGCGCGGCAGGGCCGCTGCCACGGCCTGGGCCTACGAGCACGGACTCGCGACCGAGGCCTAGACCCTCTCGACCACCATTGACCACCATTGACCATCGTCGTGCGCGCATGGTCGGGTGACCAGCGTGAAGTGGACGGACTCGGTCGCCCCACTGCGCGAGACCAACTTCCGCTGGTTCTTCGCATCCCGGTTCGTGAACATGTTCGGCGGCGTGATGGCCAACATCGCGCTCGCGTTCGCCGTCCTCGAGATCAGCGACTCTCCTGCGGCGCTCGGCCAGGTGCTGGCCGCTCACACCATCCCCGTGGTGATCTTCCTGCTGGGCGGCGGCGTCATCGCCGATCGCTTCCCACGCACCGCTGTGCTCCAGATCTCCAACGTCGTCTCCGGATCGCTGCAGGCAGTGATCGCGCTGCTTGTGATCACCCGGGCCGCCGAGATCTGGGTCCTCATCGTGCTCACCGCGTTCCAGGGCGTGGCCTCGGCGGTCTCCTTCCCGGCGATGGCGAGCATCTTCCCCCAGCTGGTTCCGCGCGAGCAGCTCCAGCAGGCCAACGCCCTCAACTCGCTGCTGCGAGGCAGCCTCAACGTCCTGGGCCCCTCGATCGGCGCCCTCCTGGTCGTCACCGTCGGAGCCGGCTGGGCACTGATGGCCGATGCGCTGACGTGGTTCGTCGCAGCGCTCCTCCTGCTGCCGGTGAGGATCCCGCCGCGCCCACCGCGCACCGAGGACAGCCCGAGCGCGATCGCCGAGCTCCGCGAGGGCTGGGGCTACTTCTGGCAGACCACGTGGTTGTGGGTCGTCGTGGTCGCCTTCTGCTTCCTCAATGCCATCCACTCGGGAGCGATCTTCATCCTGGGTCCGACCATCGCGCTCGACACGTTCGGCGAGCAGGGCTGGGGACTGGTGCTGTCGGCGGAGTCGGCCGGCCTGATCGCGATGACGATCGTGATGCTGCGCGTCCCGCTGCAGCGACCCCTGCTGCTCGGCATGCTCGGCATCGCCACGCTCGGTCTGCCGATCCTGATGCTCGGCGTGCGTCCGGAGCTGGTGTTGATGATCATCGCCATGTTCGTGGCCGGGGCGGGCACCGAGGTGTTCTCGATCGGCTGGAACCTGGCCATGCAGGAGAACATCGACGAGCAGATGCTCTCGCGCGCCTACTCCTACGACGCCCTCGGCTCGTTCGTGGCGATCCCCGTCGGGCAGCTCGCGTTCGGTCCGTTGGCGTCGGCATTCGGGCACCGGGACGTGCTGGTGAGCTCGGGCATCGCGTACTTCGCGATCTGCCTGCTCACCTTGTCCTCGCGGTCGGTGCGCAACCTGCCACGGCGTGACGCGCCGGCCCAGAGCTCGACCTCCCGGTGACGCCAGTCGCTGGCGCCATCTGGCTCACCAGCGTCACGGGTCGCCGAGGATCACCCGGGACCTCGACGGCACGAAGCCGTTGCGGGTTGCCCACAGGACTGCCTGGGTGCGGCGCTCGACGCCGATCTTGCGGTAGGCCGACCGGATGTAGGTCTTCACGGAGTTGATGGACAAGAACGCGCGGTCGGCGATCTCCTGGTTGGACAGGCCCTGCGCGATGAGGGCCAGCACCTCGGACTCGCGGGCGCTCAGCCCGTGCTCGCGTCCTGGCCAGCCGCCGTGCTCGATCTCGGCGGCCATCGCCTCGGCCGGGTCGGTGTCGCTGACCACGATGGAGCCGGCGCTCACCTTCTCGATCGCGCCCACCAGGTCGAGGGGGTCGAGCGTCTTGGACACGCAGCCGACCGCCCCCTTGGCCAGCGCGTGCTTGACCAGCTCGGGCTCGAGGTGCCAGGTGTAGATGACGACCTTGGCGTCGGTCTCGTTGATCGTCTGCTCGACCGGGCCGGTCACCCGCTCCCGGCCGAAGGCGTCGAACAGCAGCACGTCGACGTTGCTGTGCACCGGAAGCAGGCTGTCGAGCTCGACCACGCGCACGCGGTCGGCGTAGGGAGCAAGCATCGTCTGCAGTCCGACCACGACGATCTCGTAGTCGTTCATCAGGGCCACCCGGATTGGCCCGCCCTCCCTCCCAGACATGGGGCCAACCTAGCCCAGCGGGGGTGGGGCAACCTACCCCCGGGTCCGGCGCCTGTGTGACGCGCGGCCTGGGATAGTCCCCGGCGATCGGAACCCCGAAACCCAGGTTCGAGGGTTCCGATCGTCGGGGACTATCCACGCGTCACGTTGACGTCGTACACGACGGCATTGCGATGTCGTGGTGATGTCATTATGGTGTCGCCCGTGACTTCACGAGACGTGGGAGTTGGAGAGCCGACCGTGCGGGGGCTGCTGAGCTCCAACAGGGACCTGCGGCTGCTGCTGGCGGCAGGACTGGTCACCATGACCGGCGACTGGATGCTCTCGGTCGGGCTGGTCTACACGGTCTACGACGTCACCGGCTCGACGGTCGCTTCCGCGGGGGCGCTGGTGGCGGCGTTCGTGCCCCAGGTGCTCACCGGGCTGGTCGCGGGCGTCTTCGTCGACCGCTGGTCGCGGGCGCGGACCATGGTGGTCGGGAACCTGCTGATGGCCGCCGGTATCACGCCGCTGCTGCTCGTCCACGGCGCGGACGACGTCTGGATCGTGTACGCCGTACTCGCGGCCAACGCCGTGCTCGACGTGTTCGTGGCCACTGCCGACTCGGCCATGCTGCCGCTCATCGTCACCGGCGAGGGCCGGTTGACCGCCAACGCCCTCAACGGACAGGTCGGCCAGGTAGCTCGCCTGGTCGGCGGCGCGACGGGCGGCGTCGTAGCTGCCGCCGGCGGACTGGGTGCGGTCGTGGTCGCCGACGTCGCGACCTTCCTGCTGGCCGCCTTGCTGGTCCAGCTGATCCGTACCCCGACCAGGCCGGCCCGCGAGCTGGCCCGCGAGCCGGTCGACCGGGCCGGGTCGGAGGAGGCCGGGTCGGAGGAGGCCGGGTCGGAGGAGGCCGGCCCGGTGGGGGCCGTACGCCGGGTCGTCCTCGAGTGGGCCGAAGGCGCAGCCACCGTGCGCCGTTCGCGAGTACTCAAGGTGCTGCTGGCCTTCAGCCTGATCACCGCGGTCGGCGAGGGGATCATGGGCACCTTGTTCACGCCGTACGTCAAGGACATCCTCGAGGGCAACGCGGCCACGCTCGGCACCATCAACTCCGCCCAGGCGGTGGGCGGCATCCTCGGCGGGTTCGTGGCGGCCGCGGCCGGCCGACGCTGGTCGGCACGGGCGCTGTTCGGCTGGGGTGCGGTGGTCTTCGGCCTGATCGACCTGGCGATCTTCGTCTACCCGGTGGTGTACGTCGCCGCGTGGCCGGCCGTGTTGGGCATGGCGCTGGTCGGCTTCCCGGGCGCGGTGTGCATCGCCGCCCGCACCACGCTGCTCCAAGACCACAGCACCGACGAGCAGCGCGGCCGCATCTTCGCGCTGATCTTCGGGGTCACAGCGCTGTCGCTGACGGTGGGAGCCGTGACCGCAGGCTTCCTCGGCGAATCACTCGGGATCATCCAGGTCCTCGCGCTGCAGGGCGGCGGGTACGTCGCGGCCGGCTCGATGGTGCTGGTGTTCATCGGGAGTGCCGCCCGCGTCGAGGCGGCCCCGATCGAGCAGACCGCGGACTTGTGACCCCAGCGGCCGGATTCTCTGGCAGGCATCCCTGCCGCTGGGGTCACAACTGGAGGGATACCCGGATGTCCGGGTATCCCTCCCTGCCGCCCGCCTCAGCTCGCCGGGCCGTCGACGTTGACCGTGGGATCGCCCGTACCGCACCGCACGACCACGGCTCGGGACGCGGCGCCGCCGGGGTTGGACTCGCGATGTACGGCGCCGGCGGGGACGCGCAGGAAGTCGCCGGGTCCACCCTCGACGACCAGCTCCCCGCCGGGGCCGGACTCGATGCGCATGCGACCGCTGACGACGTACAGGGTCGTCTCGTGGTCGCCGTGGTGATGCCAGCCGGAGACGGCGCCGGGTTCGGTGTCGACGACGCCGGTCCACATGCCGGCGTCGTGCATGGCCAGGCTGCGGGCCATGCCGGGGGTCGGGTCGGAGGGCGTCAGCTCGTCGCCGCCGATGCGGAGGACGGGCGTCGAGGCGCTCGCCGCAGTGGTGTCCATCCGGTCATCTTGCTACGTCTCACCGGGGCAGCGGCCGACGGCGTCATGCACGCCCAGCTCGAGGCACAAGTTCGGCATCGACTGGACGGTCAACATCTCGGCCGCCCAGTAGCCGAGACCTGAATCCGCCGATGAGTAAGCGGTCTCGGGCCGGTCTGACGCGACGTACGAGGAAATCTCCGACCCCGGTGTCGCAATCCCCTCGTCCCGTTCGTGGTGAAGGCAAGCACACCTTCCAGTCCGACCCAGGAGTCCGAAGATGAACGACAAGCAGACCCGCTGGCTGGCGCTCTACGCGTTGTGCCTGGGCGACCTGATGATCGTGCTCGACACCAACATCGTGAACGTCGCCCTGCCCTCCATCCAAAGCGATCTGGGCTTCTCCGCCGAGGCGCTGGCGTGGGTGGTGAACGCCTACATGCTGACCTTCGGCGGGTTCTTGCTGCTGAGCGGGCGGTTGGGCGACCTCTACGGCAACCGTCGCGTCCTCCTCGGTGGCGTGGCGTCCTTCACCGTGGCTTCGGTCGCGTGCGCCTTCGCCCCGACCGCGACGTTCCTCGTGGTCGGGCGAGCGGTGCAGGGGCTCGGCGGCGCGGCCGTCTCGGCGGTGGCGCTGGCGCTGATCATGGGGCTGTTCTCCGACCCCGGTGAGCGCGCCAAGGCGATGGGCGTGTTCGGCTTCGTGATGTCCGGCGGCGGCGCTGTGGGCGTGCTGCTGGGCGGGGTGTTGACCGGGTTGCTGACCTGGCACTGGATCTTCCTGGTCAACGTGCCCATCGGCATCGCGGTGTGGGTCCTGGTCACGCGCGTCGTGGCAGACCAGCGCCCCGAGACGACCGGCGGCCAGCTCGACGTACCCGGCGCCACGTTGGTGACCATCGCGCTGATGCTGGCGGTGTACGGCGTGGTCGGCGGCAACGACGCCGGCTGGACCTCTACCAAGACCCTCGCGATCCTGGCCGCCGCGGTCGTGCTGCTGGCCGCCTTCGTGATCCGCGAGGCCCGTTGCGCGAACCCGCTGGTCCCGCTGCGCCTGTTCAAGCTCCGCAACATGAGCATCTCGCAGGGCGTGGGGGCGCTGTGGGCAGCCGCGATGTTCGCCTGCTTCTTCCTGACCGCCCTCTACATGCAAGGCGTCCTCGGCTACGACGCCCTCGAGGTCGGCCTGGCCTACCTGCCGTCGTGCGTGGTGATGGCTGTGATGTCGCTGCGCGTCTCCGACAAGCTGGTCATGACGTACGGCATCCGCCCGCCACTGGTCGTCGGTCTCGGCCTGGCCGCGGCCGCGCTGGCCACCTTCGCCTTCGCGCCGGTCGACGGCACCTACGTCGTCAACGTCCTGCCCGGCATGGTTCTGCTCGGCATCGGCGCCGGCATCGCCTTCAACCCGGTGCTGCTGGCGGCCATGGGCGACGTCGAGCCCCACGAGGCCGGCCTGGCCTCGGGCGTGGTCAACACGTCGTTCATGATGGGCGGCGCGCTCGGACTGGCCGTGCTGGTCGCGCTGTCCTCCTCGCGCACCGGGTCACTGGTCGAGTCCGGTTCCTCGGTGCCCGAGGCGCTGACCGGCGGCTACCAGCTGGCCTTCGCCGCGGGTGCCGTGATGGCCGCCCTGGCCGCCGTCGTCGGTGGCGTCTTCCTCCGCCCCCAGCCGATGGGCGGCGCCGACCCCCACGCCGTACCGGCCGAGGACGCCGAGACTTACGCCGCCTGAACTCGTTCTCCGCCCTGGCCGTACTCCCGTGCAGTTGACGGGTCAGAACACTCGATTCACCCGTCAACTGCACGGGACTACCCCGTCTTCGGCGGTCTGGAGTACCCCACCATCGAGAGCTGGCGGGTGAAGCCGAGGGACTCGTAGAGGCGGCGGGCGGGGGTGCGGTGGTCTTGAACGGTGAGGTTGACGTCGTGCTTCGGGGAGGTATCGACCAGCCAGCGGCCGATGGTGACCAGGAGGTCGCGGCCGGCGCCGTGGCCACGGGCGGCGTCGGAGACGGCCAGGTAGTCGAGGTACCCCTCGCCGTCGGGCTGGACCCTTCCGGCGGCGTACCCGAGGAACCTCGCGCCGTCCTCGGCCACCAGCACGCGGAACTTCCCGTCGGGCTGGTCGGGCAGCAGGCGGTCGACGGAGGCGTACGTCGCGGGGAACTCCCGGTCGTGCAGCGGACGGATCGCCTCACGATCGGCCGCCGTCGCCTCGCGGATCGCGACCGCGGCCTCGGGCCAGGCGCCAGCCGCAGCGGAGTCGGCGGCGAACACGTGGCTCACCTCGCTCGTGGTCCAGCCGAGCTCACCGGCCAGCGAGGCCATCCGTACGTTGGAGACGTCGCCGCCCAGCTCCACGCGGTCGATGTCCGCGGGCAGCTGGGCCGAGGCGGCCTCCAGCAGCGGCCGGGCCCAGCGCGCCCACGCGTCGTCGCCACCGGCGACCCAGGGCCCGAAGACCCAGGCTCGTGCACTCTCCTCGTCCCACTCCACGAGGCAGGCACCGACCGGCCGGCCGCCCTCCCAGGCGGCCCGTACCGTCGCGCGCCAGTCAGGGTGGAGGTCGGCCAGCTCCGCGGAGATCCCGTCTCGCTCGTCACCGAGCATGGTCGTGCCGCGACTCAGCTCCGCCTGCTCACCGGCGATCAGGTCGAGTACGGCGTCGAGCCGGTCGGGATCGACGGGCGAGATGACGGGCGAGATGTCGCTCATGTCTGCAGCTCCTTCAGTAGGTCGGCCGCGGCGACGCTGCCAGGCTCGGCGCGCTCGGCCGCGAGCCGCCACACGGTGTCGCGGAGGAGGTCGTTGGCCGGCGTGGGGACGCCGTGCAGCCGACCGAGCAGAGAGATCTCGCCGTTGAGGTAGTCGACCTCGACGTCCCCCGTGCCGCGTCGCAGACTCTGCCAGGTCGAGCCGCCACCGCGCGCCCGCATCAGCGAGGTGTCGAGGTGGTCGGCGCGGCGTCGTGCGTCGGTGGCCTCCGAGACCATCGCGATGTCGGCTGCGGCCAGCACGGCCTCGCCTTCGCTCCGCACCAGCTCGTCGAGCTCGTCCTTGTCGGCTCCCGGAGCGCAGGCGGCCTGCGCTGCGTTGCCCAGGTTCAGCATCAGCTTGCGGTACTTCCACGCCATGATGTCGGGCCGCACGACCGACTCGAACCCGCCTGCCCGCAGCCCGTCCGCGACCGCTTCGGCGCGATCGTCGGTACCCGACGGGAAGCACCCCAGGTCGAGCAGTCCAGGCTTGGCGCTGCTGCCCTGGATCACCACGCCGGGCTCGAGGTGGCTCGAGGGCAGCATCACGACCATCCCGAGCACGTGGTGGCGGCCACGCAGCATGGTGGCCTCGTTGGCCACGCCGTTCTGGGCGCTGACCAGCGTCACGTCCGGGGGCGTGCCTCGGAGTACGTCGTGCATGATCGCCGCGGTCTGGTGGCTCTTGACCGAGACCAGCACGGCGGTGTCGGAGCCGACGTCGAGGTCGGCCACGGTGTCGGCGGCACGGAGCTCGACGACGGCCTCGTCGTGCGCGGTGACCAGCCGCAGGCCGCGGCGCTGGATCGCCTCGAGGTGGGCGCCACGGGCCACGACCTGCACGTCGTGGCCGCCGAGAGCCAGCCGGGCGGCGATCACGCCGCCCACAGCGCCGGCGCCGTAGACGACGTACCTCATGGCGTGGACCCTAGGCGAGGAGCCGTGCGCTCGCAGCGAGCGGTCTCGCCGGGCTCGACCGAGCAGGGTGCTAGCGGCGGCCGAAGACCTGGGCGGCGTACCACGTGCCGTGGCTGTCACGCCGGGCGGCGACGGCGACCAGCCGGAAGCCGCGGTTCAAGATGTTGGCGCGGTGACCCTCGGACTTCAGCCAGCCCTGGTTGACCACCGAGCGGCCGGTCGGGTAGCCGTAGGCGACGTTCTCGCCGACGAGGACCAGGTGGCACTTCTCCATGACCGGCCCGAGGTCCTGGTGGTACATCCGGCTCTCCCGCGCCATCGCCACGGCCTGCTTGCGCGCGAAGTCGCGCAGGCAGTCGCTGACCCTCAGCGGCTTGCGGCCGTTGGCCTCGCGTGCGGCATTGGTCGCCTTGACGGCCTGCCGGGCGTACTCGTAGGCGGGTCCGGCCTGGGCAGGAGCGGGCGTGGCCACCGTCGAGAGCAGGGCGCCGAGCAGGGCAGCGCACAGGGCCCCGAGAAGGGATCGCGTCATCGGGTCAGGCTACGACGGGCAGGACGACGGGCTCAGGCACACCACAGGGTGCGCTCGCCCACGAGGTCGGCCAGCGGGATGACCTCACGCAGCTCGGGACGCTTGCCGAGCAGCTCGAGCAGGGCGCTGGCGTGGCGTGCCTCCTGGCGCAGCCGCGCGTCCTTGACCTCCTGCAGCCTCAGGTCGAAGGACTCCTTCTCCTTCATCTCGCCACCCCCGTGATCGTGTCGTCTGCTGGTTGGTGCTGCCAGCCTGCCCGCTGCGGATGTCGGGGCAGTGACCCTGAGGTTACGAGAAAGTCACCTGAAACAGTAAAGAAAGCGGTGGGCGGCAGGCTGTTCAGCAGGCCCTTGCCGATCGCCCAATGGTTGCTCTAGAGTAACCGTTACCCATGAGCAACCATTCAGCAGCCCGGCGTACCGCGACACCCGACGACGTCTTCGACGCCCTGGGCGAGCCCGTACGCCGCCAGATCATCGCCCGCCTCCGCACCGGTCCCACCCCGGTCGGCAAGCTGGCCGAGCAGCTGACGGTCGGGCGGCCGGCCGTCAGCAAGCACCTGCGGGTGCTGGAGGGGGCGGGCCTGGTGCACCACGAGTCGCGCGGCACCCGCAACCTCTACGCGTTGGCGCCCGAGGGCCTGGTCGTGGCCCAGCAGTGGCTGGTCGGCATGTGGGACACCGCCCTGACCGGCTTCGCCGACGCCGTGGTCGACGAGGTCAAGAGAAGAGGAGAGAACCGATGACAGACACTGCCGTGCCTTCCCTGCGCCGCGAGATCCTCGTCGACGCCGACCCCGCGCTCGCCTTCGCGGTGTTCACCGAGCAGATCGGCCGATGGTGGCCGCTGGGCGAGCACAGCGTGTACGGCGCCGAGTCGAGTGTCGGGTTCGACCGGCTCGAGGTGGGTGGCCGCATCGTGGAGTCCAAGGCCGGCGCCGAGGACGCGGTCTGGGGCACGGTCACCACCTGGGAGCCCGGCCGGTCGCTGGCCTTCACGTGGCATCCGGGCGACACCGGCGAGCGGGTGAGCCAGGTCGCGGTGAGCTTCGCCGACGAGGACGGCAAGACGCTGGTGACCCTGGAGCACTCCGGCTGGGAGGTCTTCGGCGAGCTGGCTGCGCAGGCGCGCGACGACTACGGCCACGGCTGGCCCCTGGTCCTCGGTGCCTACGCCGAGCGGGTCGCGGCCGCGTGAGCGAGGGCGCGGGCGAGACCTGGGTCGCCTTGCTGCACCGACCAGCCGATCCCGCGGCCGGTGGGTCCGTGCTCGGCGACGAGCGCTTCGGCGACCACCTGGCGTTCCTGCGCCGGATGACCGACGCGGGCTACCTCGTCGCCGCGGGCCCCATGACCGACCGTCCGGGCGAGGGCATGACGATCCTGCGGCTGCCCGGAGCAGACCGGCTCGAGGAGGCCACCAGGCTGGCCAGGCAGGACGACCTCAGCGTCGCCACGGGCTTCTTCACCGTCGAGGTGCGGCCCTGGCAGGTGGTCATGCACGCGTGATGCGCGTGCGCCACAACCAGGCCAGCCCGGCGAAGGGCAGCAGCAGCGGCAGGTAGCCGTACCCCGCGCCGTACGCCGACCAGACGGTGTCGTCGGGGAACAGCTCCTGGTCCGCGACGCTCAAGGTGCCGACGACGAGCACGCCGACCAGCTCGGTCCCGCACGCCGCCCACGCGACCCGGCGCCAGCCCTCACCCTCGCGGGCCAGGCCCAGGGTGGCGCCGATGTAGACGATCGCGGCCACGGCCGAGAGGGCGTAGGGGAAGGGCGCATCGCTCGCCTGTGTCGCCAGCTGGTAGCTCGACCTTCCGGTGGCCGCGATCGCGAAGATGGCGTAGACGAAGATCAGCACCCGTCCCCACGAGGAGCGGCGCGGCGCGGACTCAGGCACCGCCGCTCCACAGCGTGCTCAGGCGCAGCAGGAGGAAGGGGACGAGCAGGCCGGCGACCACGACCACGCCGGCCCCGGCCCGGCTCGGCTCGCCGCGGGCCCACCACGCAGCTGCGGGAGGTACGGCGGCCAGGCCCAGCAGGTACAGCACGAACACCACGCCGTGCACGTCGTCGTCGGCGCTCGGCAGCCGCGCGAGGCCGTAGACGAGCTGGACGATCGTGCCGAGCCACAGCAACGCGACGACACCCAGCAGGACCCGGTCGGCGCGGCGGTCGAGGACGACGTAGGCAAGTGCGACCAGGGCAACCGCGACCGACAGCACCGACAGCGCGAGCTGCAGGCCGTCGTTCACGCGCTCACAGTAGAGGCGTCGCCTCAGGAGCCGGCGAGCTGGTCGCTGACCTCGCGCAAGAACGCCTCGACCCACGGTTCGTAGGGGTAGGGCAGATCCCCGGCCAGCTGCTCCAGGCCGCCGGGCCGCCGGGCCAGCTCGTAGCGACGGGAGGCGATGTCGTCACGATGCCGGCCCACGACGCGCCGGGCCAGCTCGACCGGGTCGCGGTCCACGACGGCGCCGCGCAGTCCCCAGCCGTTCCAGACGACCTTGAGGTCGGTCAGGGTGTTGAAGTAGTTGCGCACCATCACCCAGAACACGAAGTCGATCGCCTCGTCGTCCCAGCCACGGGCGGCCAGCACCGCCGGCACGGTCTGGCCCGCGAACGTGGACTCGTGCTCGGCGTCGACCACCCGGCCGTACGCCGTCAGGGTCGCCCAGGGTGCCGGGTCCAGGACGCCGAGCGCCCAGACCGCCTGCGACAGCAGGCCGATGCCCTCCTCCGGGTCGGAGTACACGAACGTGTCCTCGAGGACGGCGGCTGCCTGCTCCACGAGCTTGCGGATCGCGTCGGCCGCCTCGGGGACCTCGCGTCCCACGCGGCCGAAGAACTCGTCCTCGCTCAGCTCGACGCCGGCGACCTCGAACCGCAAGACGACCTGGCGGTCGACGGCCCGGGACACCAGGCCTGGGGTCAGCTCGCGGGTCAGGTCCTCGATCGCTGCCACGACGTGGTGCGGTGTCCACTCATCGACGCCGACGACGACGACGTGGTCCGGCAGCGTCGCCGCGATCGCTGCGGCAGCGGGTGCAGACGACGGCACCCAACCGTCCTCGCCCAGCGGGACGGCGTACGGGTGCATCAGGTCGGGGCGGGGCGCGCCGTCGAGGATGGCGGTCCCGTCGTCGAAGGTCACCTTGGCCTTGCGATCCGGGAGGCCCTCGAAACGCTGGGAGTGGTCGGCGACCGGCAGCCAGGAGTCGCGGGTGCGGCTCTTGCGCTCGAGGTAGAGCCGCGGCGACGCGGACCCGTCGAGACCGACGCAGCTGTGCAAGCCGTTGGTGCGCACCCAGAACGCCTCACCGTCAGGTTGCCACGCGGCGAAGGCGCACCAACGGTCAGCCAGCTGCTCGAGGTTCTCCGCGACACCACGCACCAACGTGGCGTCCTGCTGTACTCCCGGTGGGTACGCGGCCAGCGGGGGCCGGCCGGCTTCGGGGTTACCGCCGCCGACAGCCATCGCCGCGGCGATCATGTCCCACATCTGGCGCCGCACGCGCGACGCCTCCTCCGGCGCGAACTCCTGGTGGAACTGCAAGCTGTCAGGCATCTCCTCGACGGCCAGCCAGGCGGCGACCACCCGGCGTACGAACCGTTGCTCGCCCGTCTGCGCGTCGGTCTCCCAGACCTGGTAGCCGAGCCCGTAGCGACGCTCGCCCGGCGCGGCCGAAGCCTTGCGGGAGCCGCGTCCGAAGAGACCGCGAGAGGCGGGCCCGTCGCCCTCGGGCGCCGCGAGCTCGCGCACGTCGATGGCCGTCAGGTCCTGGCGCACCGCGAACCGGCCCGTGGGGCCTGGGATCATCGGCGGCGTGCGGATCACCCGCGGCAGCGTAGCCAGGTCCGGGTGCCCCTCGGACCGGATCGCGGCAAGGGCGGTGACGTGGTCTGGCTGGCCTGGCCCGCCGTCAGTGACGCAATGGCTGTCTCCAGCTGCTGGAGACGACCGGATCGTCACTGACGGCGGAACCTGGGCGGCTCCTACTTGAAGGAGAAGCTGACCGTCTGGGTCGATCCGTCGGCCAGGTGGATGGTCAGGTCGCGGCAGGTACCGGACCACTTCTTGTCGGTCGACCAGATCCACGAGTAGATGCCGGAGCCCGCGTCGTAGGTCAGGCCCTGCTTGTTGGTCGACGCCACGGTCTGCTCGATCTCGTCGGACGGCGCGCCGCTCGCACAGTCCACCTTGACCGAGGTGATGCCGCCACCCACCAGCACGTCGAGCCCGTAGTCGGCGCCCAGGCTGAACCTCACCGGCACGCTCGAGCCCGCCTTGGCCTTGTTGACGACCGGACGCGCGTCGATCGGGGCGAGCAGGCCGGAGTAGGCATAGGTCGGCCCGGTCACGGTCAACGAGGCGGTCTCGGTGACACCGTCGACGTGCGTGGCGGTCACGGTGTGCGCTCCCGCACTGGCCGGCGTGCAGACGGCCGCCAGGCACGAGCCGTCGGGGCTGATGGTGAAGGTGGTGGCCGAGGTGACGTCGCCCAGGCTCGCACCGTCGGCGTTGAAGCCGGTCACCGAGTAACTCTGCGGAGCGCCGATCGCCACGGTGGCACTGGCGGGCGACAGCTCGATGTCGGTGACCGGGCCCTGCGGCGGGGTCACGTCCAGCGAGGCCGTCGCCGTCAACGAGCCGTAGGTCGCGGTCACGGTGTGGGCACCGGCGGCGGCTGGCGTGCACACCGCACCGGCGCACGAGCCGTCGGGCCCGATCGAGAAGGTTGCCTGCGCGGTGACGTCGCCGAGGCTCGCGCCGTCCGCGCTGAGGCTGGCGACGGTGTAGGACTGCGGCTTTCCTGCCGGCACGGAGCCCGATGCAGGGGACAGGGCGATGTCGCTGACGGGGCCCGGGAGGTAGGAGATCGTCACCAGTCCGTTCGCCCCCGCAGGGCGCTCGCTCAGGCCTGAGAGCGAGACCCCCGATCCAGCTTCGTCCGCGTGGCTGCTCCCGCCACCCCCACCACCGCTGCCAGCTCTGGAGTCGACTCCCTGGCTACCACTGGATCCGCCGTGGTACCCGCCACCGCCGGCTCCGGCGGTGGGTGTCGCGGTTGACAGAGTCTGCAGGCCATTGCCGCCCGAGGCAGTCGGTTGCGCCCCGGCGACGCCGCCGGCTCCTTGGCTGGTCTGCGTCTGTTCGGCACACGTGCCGGTGTACAGGCCCGGCTGCCCGTCATGCCCCGCGTCCCCTCCGGCACCGCCTGCGCCGCAACTCCGGGTCCAACCACCCCCACCGCCACCGCCAGCTACGAGGAGGACGCGCTCGCCGCTGGTGACAGCCGAAGCGCCGCCACCACTGGTCCTTCCTTCGCTGGTGAGGCCACCACGGCCGAAGCCGAAGGCACCAAGCGTGTGAGCGACCCAGTTCGCGTCTTGTGCGACCGTCACCACCAGGTCGCTACCGGGGTCCACCAAGAAGGTGGCGTCGACCTTCGCCCCTCTTCCGCCTGGCGTCACATCGTCGCCGCCCGTGGACCCGTGCCCGCCCCAGGCGGTCAGGGTCACCTCGGTGACCCCCGCCGGCACGGTGAAGGTCTGCGCACCGCCGGTGTAGCCGAACGTGCAGGTGACCGTCCCCCCGACCGTCTCCTGCGAACAGTTGGCCGGCAGGGTCGGCGCAGCGGTCGCCGGCGCCACGACGACGGCGCCAGCCCCGGCGAGCGCGGCGGCTACGGCCACCGCCCACCCACGGTGGAGTGCGCGAAAGCGCGCACCTGACAGAAGCAACATGTGTCCCCCCACGGAACGCATCGAGCAGAATGCCGACCCGTCGTCGGCGCGCGTACCACGATGCGGCCCTCCGGTCACGAAAGGCCAGAAGAATCCGGATCAGGCCCGAAATCGGTGTCAGGTTCTGCCTGAGAGGATGTTGCGGTGAGCGCGATGCAGTTCGGGATCTTCACCGTCGGTGATGTGACCCCCGACCCCGTCAACGGCCGTACGCCGACCGAGGCCGAGCGCATCCAGGCCACGGTCGCGATGGCCGAGAAGGCCGAGGAGGTGGGGCTCGATGTCTTCGCGACCGGCGAGCACCACAACCCGCCGTTCGTCTGCTCCTCGCCGACGACCCTGCTCGGCTATCTCGCCGCGCGCACCAACCGGCTGGTCTTCTCGACCTCCACCACGCTGATCACCACCAACGACCCGGTCAAGATCGCCGAGGACTTCTCCGTCCTCCAGCACCTCTCCGGCGGCCGGGTGGACCTGATGCTGGGGCGTGGCAACACCGGCCCGGTCTACCCGTGGTTCGGCGAGGACATCCGCCAGGCGGTGCCGCTGACCGTGGAGAAGTACGACCTCCTGCGACGACTCTGGCGCGAGGAGGTCGTCGACTGGGAGGGTCAGTTCCGCACCCCGCTGCACGGCTTCACCCTCGCGCCGCGTCCTCTGGACGGCGTACCCCCCTTCGTCTGGCACGGCTCGATCCGCACTCCTGAGATCGCCGAGCTGGCGGCGTTCCACGGCGACGGCTTCTTCGCCAACCACATCTTCTGGCCGGCGTCCCACACCGAGCGGATGGTGCAGTTCTACCGTCGCCGCTACGAGCACTACGGTCACGGCACGGCGGCTCAGGCCATCGTCGGTCTCGGCGGCCAGGTGTTCATGCGTCGCAACAGCCAGGACGCGGTCAAGGAGTTCCGCCCGTACTTCGACGTGGCGCCGGTCTATGGCCACGGGCCTTCGCTGGAGGAGTTCACCGACCAGACGCCGCTGACGGTCGGGTCGCCGCAGCAGGTCGTCGAGAAGACGCTCGCCTTCCGCGACTACGTCGGCGACTACCAGCGCCAGCTGTTCCTGGTCGACCACGCGGGGCTGCCGCTGAAGACCGTCCTCGAGCAGCTGGACCTGCTCGGCGAGGTCGTCGCGACACTGCGCGTGGAGATGGAGAAGGACCGCCCCGCCGACGTCCCTAACGCACCGACCCACGAGTCGCTCCTGGCCGCGAAGGAGAGCAGCGATGACTGACCTGACCGTCGTCAGCGGAGGGCTGCGCGAGCCCTCCTCGACCCGGCTGCTGGCCGAGCGCCTGGCGGCAGCGGCGACCAAACACCTGTCCGCACAAGGGCTCTCGGTCACCACGCACGTCGTCGAGCTGCGCCCGTTGGCCCGGTCGATCGCAGACGCGATGACCACCGGCTTCGCCAACACCCAGCTCGAGGAGGCCTTCGAGACCGTGGCCTCCGCCGACGGGCTGATCGCGGTGACGCCGGCGTTCAACGCCAGCTACGGCGGGCTGTTCAAGTCGTTCTTCGACGTGCTTCCCGAGGAGTCGCTGACCGACATGCCGGTGCTGATCGGGGCGACCGGCGGCACCGAGCGGCACTCACTGGTCCTCGAGCACGCCCTGCGGCCGCTGTTCTCCTACCTACGTGCGGTGGTCTCGCCGACAGGTGTCTACGCGGCGACCGAGGACTTCGGCGTCGCCACGGACCAGCCGCCCCTCGACGACCGGGTCGACCGAGCCGGCGCCGACTTCGCCAGGCTGCTCGCCTCGTGCGGCCAGCGGGTTCGGCGGTCCGCGTTCGACGAGGAGGCCGCCCGCATGGAGCGCCTCCTCAACCCGTGACCCACCAGCTGTCCCAGCAGGACGCGCGCCGCATCGCGCTGCGCGCCCAGCTGTTGACGGCCGAGCGTCCGACGGACCTGATGGACCTGGTCCGGCACCTGACCCTGCTGCCGACCGAGCCGACGGCACCGATCGCCACCAGCTACGACCTACTGTGCTGGTCGCGGCTGGGATCGGCCTACGACCCCGGCGAGCTGGAGACGGCCGTCGAGGACCAGCGCCTGGTGCACTACCTGGGCTTCTACCGGCCGGTCGAGGACCTTCCGCTGCACCGCGCGGAGGCGCCGTACTGGCCGGGCCGCGGCACTCTCAAACCCTGGGTGCACGAGGTCGCCGACTGGTTCGCGGCCAACGAGGAGTGCCGCCAAGACATCCTCTCCACGCTGCGTGCCGAGGGTCCGCTGCCGGCGACACGGCTGCCGGACACCTGCCAGCGCACCTGGGGCTCCAGCGGCTGGACCAACAACAAGAACGTCCAGCAGATGCTCTGGTTCATGCTGCAGCGCGATGAGGTCGCGGTCGTGTCGTCCACCGGTCGCGAGAAGCTGTGGGACCTGGCCGAGCGGGTCTACGGCCACGCGCCGCTGCCCGATCCCGACGAGGCGTTGGCCGAGCGCGACCGCCGCCGGCTGCGGGCACTGGGTATCGCCCGCCCGACCGGACCTGCGGACCGTGCCGAGCCGACGTACGTTCGCGAGGCCGGCGAGCCCGCCGTCATCGAGGGCGTGCGCGGCACGTGGCGGGTCGATCCGTCGTTGCTGGAGGGCCTCGAGGAGTTCGAGGGGCGCACCGCTGTGCTGTCACCCTTCGACCGGCTGGTGATGGACCGCAAGCGCCTCGACGCGGTCTTCGGCTTCGACTACCTGCTGGAGATGTACAAGCCCCGAGAGCAGCGGGTCTGGGGCTACTACGCGCTGCCGATCCTCTACGGCGACCGGCTCGTCGGGAAGCTCGACGCGACCGCCGAGCGCGAGGAGGGCGTGCTCCGCGTCGACGCCGTCCACGAGGACGAGCCGTTCACCCCCGCGATGACCCACGCCGTCGACGCCGAGATCGAGGACCTCGCGGGGTGGTTGGGCGTGGAGGTGCTTCGGATGGATTCCCCGGCCGGCCGGTGAATCTGTGGGTTGCCGGCCAATGCCTGGCACGACAACCCAGAGA
The DNA here is from genome assembly GCF_015352445.1 of Nocardioides agariphilus. Lineage (GTDB taxonomy): Bacteria > Actinomycetota > Actinomycetes > Propionibacteriales > Nocardioidaceae > Nocardioides > Nocardioides agariphilus. The sequence continues at coordinate 80,088 of NZ_JADKPO010000008.1, read as the reverse complement.
TCTGGCTGGCAACCCCTGCCGACTAGGGCCACCCGTCGCCGTGCTCGGGGGCAACGTGGGCGACGAGCTGTCCGGTCCGCCTCCCGCCGCCCCACGTGTCGGGACCCCATTCCTGCCCGACCACGAGCAGCAGCGGCCGGTCGAGTCCCTGGCCGTCACGAGTCAGCGCGCACGCGAACGCCCCGCGGTCCGAGTCGACGACGTCGAGGACCTCGCCGCCCTCGCGGACGCGGACGCAGTGCTGGTTGCCGACGTCGGCGTACCAGAGCGCACCGCTCGCATCGAAGCAGATGCCGTCGGGGTGGTCGCCGGGCGTCGCTGCCCAGCTGTACGGCGAGCCGAGCGACCCGTCGTCAGCGATCGGGTATGCCGTGAGCTTCTCCGCGTAGGACTCGGCCACGACGAGCGTGGAGCCGTCCGGTGCGATCGCCATGCCGTTGGGAAAGGCCAGCCCCTCGGCGACGGTCCGCACCGAGCCGTCGGCGTCCACCAGGGCCACCAGCCCAGGACGGAACTCACCGCCGGGGAAGTCGAACCCGATGCTGTTGACGTAGGCGCGGCCGTGCGCGTCGCAGACGATGTCGTTCCATCCAGTGGCGGTGATCGCGGACAGGTCGGCGTGAGGGACCAGGGAGCCGTCGGGCTCCCGACGCAGCAGGCCTGCTCCGGGCGAGACGACCAGCAGTCGCCCGTCCGGCAGGAAGTCGATGCACATCAGCGACTCGACCTCCGCCTCGAGAACGGGCTCGGCGCCCTGGGCGACCGACCAGACCCGCCCGGCCCCCCAGTCGGAGAACCACAGTCGACCCCCGTGCCAGCGCGGCGACTCACCGAACACGATCTCGTCCATCCACACGTCCATGGGCACCGTCATACCCCGAAAAGACCTTTGACGCGGACCGAACTCATCGCGGTTGGATAGCGCCATGAGCGGAACCGTCAAGCAGCTGAGACTGGTCGTGCACGCCGAGGACTACGAGGGGGCGCTGCGGTTCTTCCGCGACGTGCTCGGGATGCCCGAGCAGGAGGCGTACTCCGGCGACGGCGGCGCCCAGGTCAACATCCTCGACGCCGGCCGGGCCACGATCGAGATCGCCAACACCGCGCAGGTCGAGATGATCGACGAGGTCGAGGTCGGCCGTCGCGTAGCCGGGCACTTCCGCGTCGCGCTGGAGGTCGAGGACTGCGCGACGGTGAGCCGGCAGGCGACCGAGGGCGGCGCCGTACCGATCGCGCCGCCGACCCTGACTCCGTGGAACTCGCTCAACGCCCGCTTCGACGCGCCCGGCGAGGTGCACCTCACGCTGTTCCAAGAGCTGGGATGACCCACCTCGGACAGGAGGAGATCTGGGACGTCGAGGCGGCCACGTCCTACGACACCCCCGGCGAGGGCATGTTCGCTCCCGAAGTGCTGGGCCCGACCGTCGACCGACTGGCCACGCTCGCGGGCGGTGGGCGTGCGCTGGAACTGGCGATCGGCACCGGCCGCGTCGCCATCCCACTGGCCGAGCGTGGCGTCCCGGTCGTCGGCATCGAGCTGTCCGCACCCATGGTGGCCCGTCTTCGCGAGAAGGTCGACGAGGCCACGCTCCCGGTCCACCTCGGCGACATGACCACCACGCGAGCCGACGGCGACTTCACGCTCGTCTACCTGGTCTTCAACACCATCTCCAACCTGCTCACCCAACAGCTGCAGGTCGAGTGCTTCCGCAACGCCGCTCGTCACCTCGGCCCCGGCGGGGGGTTCGTGATCGAGCTGTGGGTGCCCGAGCTGCGCCGGCTGCCGCCCGGTCTGCCGGCCACCGTCGGGATCGTGGAGGAGGGCTACATCCTTCTCGACACCTACGACACCCTGCGCCAGCACGTGGTCTCCCACCACTTCAGGTTCGACGCGTCGGGTGGCCGCGAGGCGCGCCTCGGACGCTCGCCGCACCGCTACATCTGGCCGGCCGAGCTGGACCTGATGGCCCAGCTGGCCGGGTTCGAGCTGGAGTCGCGCGATGCCGACTGGGTCGGCACGCCGTTCACCGCCGACTCGCCTTCGCACGTCTCGGTCTACCGGCTCCCCTGACCAGTCACCTGACCAGTCACCTGACGACGCGCAGCGTCCGCAGCGTCGGGTCCGCGGCGTAGGCCACGCGCACACCGGCGGCTCGCGCCTGGTCCAGTACGTCGAGAGCCGCGCCGGTGACCTCTTCGCCCGGCGCGAGGACGGGGATGCCGGGAGGGTACGGCGCGACGAGCTCGGCGCTGATCCGGCCCGCAGCCCGGTCGATGGGCACCGACTCGGCCCCGGCGAAGTACGCCTCGCGCGGCGACATCGCCACCACTGGCTCGAGTCCGTAGACCCCACTGCCGGCGACCTTGCGTGGCTCACCCCGGTGTCGCTCGATCGAGGCGACGAGGGTGTCGGTGAGCGCTGCCAGACTGGTCTCGCTGTCGGACAGGGTCACCACGGCGACGAGCAGGTCACGCTCGGCCGCCTCGACCGCGATGCCCGCTGCCAGCAGGTCCTGCTCCACGGCGATGCCGTCGGCGCCGGTGCCGGCCAGGACCAGCGTCAGCTTGAGCGGGTCGCCGCCCTCGAGCATGGTCACGCCGTCCACCCCCGCAAGCCGATCGCGGGCGGCACGAGTGGCTGTCAGGGCCGCACCGAGCAGTGCCTCACCGTCGCGTTGGAGCAGTGCCCGCGACGCGTCGATGCTGGCCAGGATCGCGCCGGCCGGGCTGGTGGTGGCCGTGGCCTCGACGCCGGCATCGAGCCGCGCGAGGTCGACCCGGGCGGTGCGGGCGAGGACGAGTGCGGCCTGGCTCCAGGCGGGCAACGTCTTGTGGGCGCTGAGGACCATCACGTCGGCACCCTCTTGCAGGGCGTGCCGGGGCAGGTCCGGGTGGAAGCCGAAGTGCGCCGCCCACGCCGCGTCGACGACGAGGGGCACGTCGTGCTCGTGGGCAGCCCACGCGAGCCCGGCGACGTCGCCGACCGTGCCGACGTACGACGGCTCGCCGACCAGCACGCCGCGGGCCTGGGGATGGCTCATCAACGCAGCCGAGACAGCGGCCGGTGCGACTCCCAGCGGAAGCCCCGTCGCCTCGTCGACCTCGGGGCGCACCCACACCGGGGTGAGACCGGCGAGCACGAGCCCGAGCAGCATCGAGCGATGCAGGGTGCGGCTGACCACGACGTGGCCACCGTCGCCCGGAGCGCCGAGTGCCAGGGCCACCGCCTGGTTGGCATGGGTCGAGCCCCCTGTCGAGAACCGGCAGAACTCCGCCCCCCACAAGCGGGCCGCTCGCGACTCGGCATCGGCCAGCACTCCGTGTGCGAGCTTCATGGTGTCGAGGCCGGCGTAGAGGGGTACGTCGCCGGCCACGACGTCGCCGACCAGGTCGTGGCGCTGCTTGTGACCCGGGATGGTGAACGGCGTGGGTGCCGACTCCTGGAACCTCAGCCAGGCATCGAGCAGCGGCGCGTCCGCGCGCAGTCCCCGCGGGTCGGTGGGCATGGCGCGAGCGTAGGCGCCCATACGCGTTGCCACTTCCCTACGCTGACGCCGTGGACCACGACGCGACGGGCGAGTCCGACCTGGGGGTGCTCCTGGCGTCGATGTCGCCGGTGCTCAACGGCGGCAGCTACGTGTTCGTGCTCGACGAGCGCAGTGGTGACCATGACGGTGCCGAGGACGCGATCGTCACGGTCGCCGAGCCCGAGGGGCGCACCTTGGTGCTGCCGCGCGAGCGGGCGGAGTCGTTGGGACTCCCCTATGGCTTCGTGGCCTCGTGGATCACGCTGCAGGTGCACTCGGCGCTCGACGCCGTCGGGCTGACCGCTGCGGTGGCGGCCGCACTCACCCGGGCCGGCATCAGCGCCAACGTGGTGGCGGGGTACTTCCACGACCACCTGTTCGTGCCGGAGGAGCGACGCGACGACGCCATGTCGGTGTTGGCCGAGCTGTCGGCGCGGGCGGTGGCTACTGCGGAACGAAGCGGTACTCGGGATAGAGCATGATGATGCCGACCGCCACGAGGGCCAGGATGCACAAGAAGCCCCACATCACCGAGTTGCGCAAGAACAACAGGTAGATCGCACACACGGCGAACACGCAGGCGATCGAGACCAGCACCGGGTCGAAGTTCGCCTCACTGAAGTCCACGCGGTGACCTTACTGCGCGCGAGCCGTCTGGGGGCGGACCTCGGATCGGTCTTTACCGACGAGCTGGACGACGCGGGCGAACGCGAGTTCCGCGCTCCACGAGGGGGGTGGTGGCGTGGATCCGGCGATCTCGACGGCAGCCGCCACGTGGCGCGCCAGCGACGGTGCGAGCACGCTGCCGCTGGCGTTGAGCAGCCACTGGCCGATACCGAGCAGCTCGGCCGCGGCGGGATGCCGGGTCCCGGCCAAGGCGGCGCCCGCGCCCGAGGCCGCCTCCCCGATGGCGGCAGGAGCCACGAACGCCTGCGGTCCGACCAGCGCTCGCGCGAACCAGCCGCTGGCCAGATCGGGGCGGCCGGTCGCGAGCGCCGCCCAGCCGGCGTTGACCGCAACGGTCGCGGTCGCGGCGATCCCGAACCGCTCGGCTGCTTGACGCGCTGCCGCGTCGAGGACGTCGTAGGCCTCCTGGGGACGACCCGCGTCGAGAAGGGCGACGCCGACCTTGGGCAGCACCGTGAGCAGCTCGACGGCCGAGGCCCGTTGAGCGCTGTCGACACTGGTGCGTGCCTGCGCCTCGCGCGCCCCGGCCAGGGCTTGCTCGGCCAGCCCCTCGGCTGCGTCGACGACAGCACGCGTGGCCACGAGCTCTGCCACGTGGTGGGGCGCTCGAGCCCGAGCCACGTCGAGGCCCTCGTCCAGATGCGTCCGGGCAGCAGCGATCTCGCCGCCGTCGTAGGACGCGATGGCCGACATCAACCGCAGCTGGCAGGTCCAGTCGGGGTCGTCGTGGAGGGCGGCCGCGATGAGGGTGTGCTCGTCAGGCGACCAGTCGATCTGCTGAGCGAGAGCCGCACGCAGGATGCGCAACCGAGCCCACTGCTGGGCACACAGTGCGGGGGTGGCCAGGACCTCGGCCGTCCACCGCAGGCCCGGACCGTGCGCCTCGACGAACAGCCAGCGCCGGCCGAGGGCCAGACACACGTCGGCTGCCGCGTCGGCATCGCGCTGGGCCAGCAGGTGCTCCAGCGCCACGAGGTGGTCGTGGTGGGTGCGGCCCACATGCTCCACCAGCTCGTCGGTGAGCGGGGAGTCGCGCCAGACGGCGGCGAACCAGCGGGCGTGACGGTGCCGGACCCGCTCCAGCCTGCCCGTCGTGACGAGCAGCTCCAGCGCGTAGTCGCGGACCGTGTGCAGCAGTCGGAAGCGCAGCCCGTCGCCAGCCCGGTCGAGAGCCACCACGTGGTGGGCCGCCAGCTCCGCCAGGGCAGCGGAGGTGGAGGCGACGTCGAGTCCACACACCGCCCGGGCGGCAACGGGAGTGAACGGGTCGGCGAAGACCGCGAGCGCCGCGAGCGCCTCACGAGTCTGCGGCCGTAGTCGGCCGACGCTCCAGGCCAGGGTCGAGCGCAGCGACTGCTGGCGGGGGTCGCGGCCGACCTCGCGGGAGTGGAGCTCGAGTGGTCGGTCGGCGAGGTCGGGCAGGTCAGGGAGCGTCGCGGTGGTGGCGTGGGCGGCGACCAGCTCGAGAGCCAGGGGCAGCCCATCGAGGCGGCGGGCGACCTCGGCGAGGGCCGTGAGCTCGGTGGACGAGAGGGCAGCCGGGTCTGACGCAGCTGCCCCCCGGTCGGCGAGCCGGGCGACGAGGAGTCGCACCGCGGGCGCCGACCGCATCGCCTCCACTGCGGCCGACGGAGCCGGAACGGCCAGCGGAGCCAGGGGGAACACCCTCTCGCCCACCACCCCGAGCGGCGCCCGCGAGGCGACCACCAGGCGGATGCCGGGACAGCCGGCCAGCACCGCGGCCGCGAGCTCGGCCACGGGCGCCAGTGCCCACTCGGCTTCGTCGACCAGGACGGTCGTGTCCGCGCTCCGCAGGGCGCCCACCAGCCCGGCCACCTGGTCCCCGGCGTCATGACCAGACTCATGACCAGACTCATGACCGGCCTCATGACCAGCCAGTTGGCGGTTCGCCGGCGACCGCACAGGGAGGCCCCAGCTCATCGCGATGCCGGCAGCGAGGGACTGCGCATCGCGCTCGTCGCGGCCCGCGAGGCTCACGTAGGTCACCTCGGCGGGATGGGTAGCCTCGGTCAACGCCGCCCCCACCTCGACGAGGAGCCGGGACTTGCCGACACCGCCGATGCCGGTGATGGTCACCAACCGGTGTCCGTCGGTCAGCAGGGACACGACCTCGGCTGTCTGGCTCTCGCGCCCCACGACCGGGGACGTGGGCGCGGGCAGACGCAGGCCGAGCGGAACCCGACGACCCGCAGCGCTGACGGAGCTCGTCGGCTCGCGTGCGAGCAGGCGTGCGTGGGCACCCGCCGCGGCGGGTCCAGGGTCGACGCCCAGCTCGTCTCGCAGCCGACGTTGGAGACCGGCGTAGATCTCCAGTGCTTCGGCCGGCCGCTGCAGCCGGTCGGCTGCCCGCATCGCCAGCACGGCGGCGCTCTCGTCGAGAGGGTGCTCGGCGACCAGCTCCAGGCTCGTGGTCAGGGCCTCGGCAACCGCCTCGGAATCCGTCGAGTCGACCAGGATCTCGGCCAGCTCGGTGCGGGCCCGGCGTCGCAGTTCCTCGAGCCGGACGCGCTCGGCCAGGACCAGCTCGTCGGGAACACCGGAGTAGGCCGTGTCGCCCCACCACTCACCCAGCGCCTCGCGCAGACGGGCGGCGCGCGACGCCGGGTCCTCGCCCGGTGAGGTCTCGCGCACCGATGCCGCGAAGCGGTCGGCGTCGATCCCGGCTTCGGACGGCACGAGGTAGCCGGCGTCGGTCGTGACCACGAGCTGTTCGCCGAGCTGGCGCCGCAACCGCGAGACGACCGTGTGGACGGTCGCGGGCGTCAGGCCGAGGGCGGCCTCACCCCAGACCAGGTCGAGGATGACCTCGGCCGGGACCGGGCGTCCGCGCCGCGCGACGAGGACGGCCAGCACGTCACGGGGGCGCTCGCCTCGTGGGGCGACGGCCGTCTCGATCCGGTCCCCCACCCTGACCGGGCCGAGGACGCGGACGAGCATCCGGCCATGCAACCACAGGGCGCCGACCGTCCACCCGCGACTTCTCGCCCCGAGCCGTCGGGGCTCAGCTGGGCGAGGGACAGCACGAACGGCTCACCCAGGGACGCCGGGTTCGCGGCGCCCAGCCGGCGCAGCCATCCGGTCATCTGGGCGTTACCCAGGTCGACGTAGGCCAGGAGCGAGGCGAGGCCGGACACCCGGGCGTCCTCGGCCACGGCCGCCACCAGCCGGCGGCCGATGCCGTGGCCCTGCCAGGCGTCGGCGACCTCGAGCGCGATCTCCGCGGCATCCGCATCGAAACCTCCTGGCCGGCCGGCCCGAGGATCGCGCACCCAGCGCCCCAGACCGACCGGCCGTCCCCCGACCTCGGCCACGTACACCGCCTGCACCCCGGGCTCGACCCGGGCGAGCGAGCGCAGCATCCTCGGCGGCAGGCGGGTCAGGCCGGTGCCGAACCGGAGGTATGCCGAGGTCGCCGACAGCTGCCGGAAGACCGCGTCCACCGCCGCCGTGTCGCCGTCCTTCAACGCCCGGATCCGGGCGTCATGTGCGAGAGGGAAAGGTACGGCGAGCGCTGCGGCGGTGGACATGCGGCGAGGTTGCCGACCCGACCTGCCACGAACCTGTCAGCACAGGTGGGTGCCGGTCGCTTCGGCTCACCGGTGCAGACGAGCCGCCCTGATCGCCTGCTCGTACCTCGCCCTGGTCGTGGTCATCGAGATGGCGAGGGGGTCGGCCTCCTCGTGGTCGAGGTCGGACCCCCAGAAGGGACCACCGGCCTGGGGGAACGCCTCACCCCAACGTTCGCCGAGCCGGTTGCCGACGGTGTGGAAGCCGACGGTCTCCCCGTCCTGCCCGACCCGCAGCACGAAGGCATCGCCCGGGTCGTCGCCTGCCGCGGGGCGCCAGACGAGCGTCAGCCCCTGACGGGTCTCGCACCGGTAGCCCTCGAGGCAGTCGCCGTCGAGCCAGGCCGGCGGCTGGGGTGCGGCCAGGGCGTCCACGATCCCGCCCTTGGCCAGCGGACCGAGGTCACCAGTCACCTCGATGCGACCGCCGATGGCGCCCTCGCCGAGCTTGCTCGTCAGCGGCGACGGGCCGACGTAGCGCCACGCGTCGCCGTAGCCCCAGATCCAGCTCGTGACCACCGTGACGTCGTCGTTGGCGACCTCCTCCAGGGAGGCCGGGTCGACCTCGCCGCCGTCCCAGTCCGCGAGTGCCCGGCCCGCAGCGAGGGTCCCGGCGCTGGCGCTCAGCCGCAGGCGAGGGTCCCCGACCAGCTCGACCAGGGTCTCGACCGAGGGCTCGAGGTCCAACTCGCGCGGGTCCGCCGAGATGGCGGGTCCGGACACGAGCGCGCTCACGAGCTGGCCGTCGTACCGCGCCTGCACGGCGACGTATCCCGGGTCCTCCTCCTCGACCAGCTCGTCCCAGCGCAGCACCGCACCATCGCCCAGGTCCGCACAACGCGCCTCGTCGGCGGCACACGGCTTCGGCCCCTGCTCCCTGCTGACGGTCAGCCGGACCAGGTCACCGTCGTCACCCTCACCGGCGGCGTACCTCAAGTCGGCGCCGACCAGGCCCGGCGGCGAGTACTCGTCGACGTACGTCGCTGACCTGCTGCTGGTGTCGTCGGGCAGGTGGTCGAGCATCACCGCCGCCACGGCCCGCGAGGTCAGGGGCCCGGGCCCGGTCCCGGCGGGCGGTCCGTCGTCGCCGCAGCCGGTCAGGCCCACGCCCAAGCCCAGGCCGACGAGTGTCAGGACTGCCAGGGCACGCGGCACCGAGACGAGCTGCACGACGCCAGTCTCACACCAGGGACCGAGTCAGCTCCTCGAGCTCCTCGTCGAGGGACATGGGACGCGCGCGGCCGGCGTAGCGCAGGTGCCACACCAGCATCAGCAGCGTGCAGGCGAGGTTGAACAGGTGCAGGAACCAGATCGGCCCGACCGGCAGGCTGAACACGTAGACGGAGTTCACCGCGTTGCCGAGGTTGGCCAGCACCAGCTGGCCCCGGCTGTAGGAGTCGAGGTCGCGAGTGCGCGCAGCCTTGGCGAGCATGGGCAGGGCGCTGCCGACGAAGATCGCGGTCGACATCGACCCGGCCAGCACGGCCATCTCCATCACCTCACCCCCGCCCTCGTGTCCGACGCCTGCACGCACCGGGTCCTTCCCGGTGAGCACGACGGTACGGAGGAGATGACCCCCCAACATCGGGAGCGGTTCCCGATCTGCGGTGGGTGGCTCCCTAGGTGGTTGACACGACAGGAGGTCAGTGGGCCATGTCGACGAACCGCGAGTAGTGACCCTGGAAGGCCACCGTGATGTCGCGGGTGGGACCGTTGCGGTGCTTGGCCACGATCAGGTCGGCCTCGCCCGGGCGGGTCGACTCCTTCTCGTAGATGTCCTCGCGGTGCAGGAGGACGACCATGTCCGCATCCTGCTCCAGGGAACCGGATTCGCGAAGGTCGCTCATCATCGGCCGCTTGTCCGAGCGCTGCTCAGGACCACGGTTGAGCTGGGACAACGCGACGATCGGGACCTCGAGCTCCTTGGCCAGCAGCTTGATCTGGCGGGAGAACTCCGAGACCTCCAGCTGGCGGGACTCGACCTTCTTGCCGGACGTCATCAGCTGCATGTAGTCGATGATGATCAGGCGCAGGTCGTGGCGCTGCTTGAGGCGACGGGCCTTGGCCCGGATCTCCATCATCGTCATGTTGGGGGAGTCGTCGATGAACATCGGCGCCGAGGAGACCTCGGCCATCTTGCGTGCCAGCCGCGACCAGTCGTCGTCGTTCATCTGGCCGTTGCGGATGTGGTTGAGCGGCACCCGGGCCTCGGCCGAGAGCAGGCGCATGGTGATCTCGGAGCGCGTCATCTCCAGGCTGAAGAAGCAGCTGGTCATGTTGTTGTGGATCGAGGCCGCCCGGCACAGGTCGAGAGCCAGGGTCGACTTCCCGACGGCCGGGCGGGCCGCGACGATGATCATCTGGCCCGGGTGCAGGCCGTTGGTGAGGTCGTCGAGGTCGACGAACCCGGTCGGCACTCCGTAGAGGCCGGCGTCGCGGTTGCCGATCGCCTCGATCTCGTCGAGGACGCCGTCCATGATGTCGGACAGCGGCGCGTAGTCCTCCGACGAGCGCTTGTCGGTGACCTTGTAGACCTCGGCCTGCGCGGCATCGACGACGTCGTCGACCTGGCCCTCGCCGGCGTAGCCGAGCTGGACGATCTTGGTGCCGGCGTCGACGAGCCGGCGCAAGATGGCCTTCTCGTGGACGATCTCGGCGTAGTAGCCGGCGTTGGCCGCGATCGGCACGTTGGCCGAGAGGGTGTGCAGGTAGGGGGCGCCGCCGATGCGCAGCAGCTCGCCGCGACGCTGGAGCTCGGCGGCGACCGTCACGGGGTCGGCCGGCTCCCCCCGGCCGTAGAGGTCGATGATCGCGTCGTGGATGACCTCGTGGGCGGGGCGGTAGAAGTCGATGCCGCGCACGATCTCGGAGACGTCGGCGATGGCGTCCTTGGACAGCAGCATCGCGCCCAGCACGCTCTGCTCGGCGGCGTTGTCCTGCGGCGGGGTGCGCTCGCCGGGACGGGTCGGGCGGTGGCCGGGCTCGTAGGCGGCCGGACCGTCTCCCCACTCGGCCGAGTGGTCCTCGAAGTCGGAGGGTCCGCGCTGGTCGGGCTGACCGTCGCGCTGGGTGATGCTCAAGCGATGCCTCCGAGCAAGGGGGACGGCGATCAGCCGAGGGGACGGGTGTGACAGGAGTGACGCTAGAAGGGACCACCGACACCCCGTCGCGACCCCGTCGCGACCCCTGTCGGCGAGCCCCGTCGACGATGGGCCCCACCCGACCCGGATCTGCGCGACACCCGCTGTCCGGAGGACCGTACGCCGCAACCGGGCCCGCCCGGAAGGACGTTATCCACAGGCAGGGCCCAAGGCTGGGGACAACCGGGGCGGGTCCGTGGAAGACCCGCCGCTACGTTGTGCACCACCTGTTGGCGGGGCTGTGCACGACACGCCGTGCCGATCCGGCCACAACGCGCTGACCTGCACAAACGTCATCGGACGGGTGTGCATGCGAAAAACCACGGTTGAACCGTCGTTCACCCATTCGCCATCTGGGATTGGCCTCGCGACAAGTCGACATTCCTCCGTTCGGAGGGTGAGAACCACCCACTTGTGCACAGGGCCTGGGGTTGCCACCAGCGATTGTGGGTGCCAGCACCTAGGCTGCGTCGTCGTGGCCTCCGAGGACCCCGCCGAGCTGGCCAAGGGGGAGAACCGGCAACTCGACCGGGAGATCTGGCGACTGGCGTTGCCTGCCTTCTTGGCCCTGGTCGCCGAACCGCTGTTCCTGCTGGCCGACGCGGCCATCGTCGGACACCTCGGCACGACGGCGCTGGCCGGGCTCGGGGTCGCCGGTGCGGTGCTGCAGACCCTGGTCGGGCTGTGCGTCTTCTTGGCCTACGGCACCACCGCCGGCGTCGCCCGGTTGCTGGGAGCCGGCGACCTGCGCGCTGCCCTGGCCCAGGGGATCGACGGGATCTGGCTCGCGGTACTGATCGGCGTACCCGTCACGCTCGTCGGGATCGCCGCCACCGGGCGACTCGTCGACCTGCTGGGCGCCCAGCCGGACGTCGCAGCGCCGGCCACGACCTACCTGCGCATCGCGTTCGTCGGGGTGACGCCGCTGCTGGTGATGATGGCGGCGACCGGGATCCTGCGGGGCCTGCAGGACACCCGGACCCCGCTCGTGGTGGCCGTCGCCGGCAATGCGCTCAACATCGTGCTCAACCTCGTGCTCGTCTACGGCGTGGGCGGGCTGGGTGGGATGGGCATCGCCGGGTCGGCGCTGGGCTCGGTGCTGGCGCAGGCCGCCAGCGCCGCCGCGCTGATGTGGGTCGTGGTCCGCGGCGCTCGTCGCGAGGGCGCCTCGCTGCGGCCCGACCGGCTCGGCATCACCCGGGCCGCCCAGGCCAGCATCGCCCTGGTGATCCGCACGTTGACGTTGCGGGCCGCGCTGTTGCTCACGACCTACGCCGTGGTGCTCGGTGCGAGTCGGTCCGGCGGCGACCAGTCGGTCTCGGTGGCCACCCATCAGATCGCGTTCACGATCTGGAGCTTCCTGGCCTTCGCGCTCGATGCGGTCGCGATCGCCGCGCAGGCGATCACCGGCCGCTACCTCGGGGCGGGCGATCGCGCGGGCACGCGGGCAGTCACCAACCGGATGGTCCGGTGGGGTGCGCTGGGAGGGGTCGGCTCAGCATTGCTCCTGGCCGCGACGAGCCCTCTCCTCGGACCGCTCTTCAGCGGGGACGACCGCGTCCACGAGCTCCTGGTGCCCGTGTTGCTCGTGGCCGCTGCTGGGCAACCCGTCGCCGGCGTGGTGTTCGTGCTCGACGGCGTGCTGATCGGGGCCGGCGACGGCACCTACCTCGCGTGGGCGGGGCTCGCGGTGCTGGTCGTCTACGCCCCGGTCCTCCTGCTCGTCGCGACGGCCGGGGGCGGTGTGGTGCTGGTCTGGGTCGTCTTCTCGGCGGTGCTGATGGGAGCGCGCCTGGTCGTGCTGCTCGCCCGGGCACGGGGGGAGGCCTGGCTCGTGACCGGCACCCGCGCCGCGGCGTGAGCATCCCCAGGCCCCGGCCGAAGACGGAGCGACGCGGACCGGGTCTCCACACGCAGGGTCACCGCAACGATCGATCCCCGCTACGGCAACCCGATCACCGGCACCTGGCCGAAGATGCCTCGACCCCGACCGGTACGACGTCCGGTCGGGGTCGAGTTCGTGTGCTCGATCGCGCAGATCAGGCAGGGATGACGTTGAGCGACACGCTGGCCGAGACGTCGTCGTGCAGCTTGATCGAGACCTGGTGGGCACCGAGGGTCTTGATCGGCTGGGTCACCACGATGGTGCGCTTGTCGACCTGCTCGCCCGAGACGTCGGCGAGCGCGCCGGCGATCTCGGCGGTGGTCACCGCACCGAAGAGGCGACCGCCCGAGCCTGCGCGCACCTGGACGGGGACCGGGTTGGCCTCCAGCTTGGACTTGATCTGCTCGGCGTGGTCCTGGTCGCGCACCGCACGGGACGCGCGCGCCTTCTTGATCGACTCGACGGTCTTCTCGCCGCCGCGGCTCCAACGGGTCGCCAGGCCTCGGGGCACGAGGTAGTTGCGGCCGTAGCCGTCCTTGACCTCGACCACGTCGCCGGGAGCGCCGAGGCCGTCGACCTCCTGCATCAAAATGAGCTTCATGTCTGTGGTCCTCCGTGCTCTCAGCGTCCGGTGGACGTGTAGGGCAGCAGGGCAACCTCGCGCGCGTTCTTGACGGCGATGGCCACGTCACGCTGGTGCTGGACGCAGTTGCCGGTCACGCGCCGGGCGCGGATCTTGCCGCGGTCGGAGATGAACTTGCGGAGCAAGGTGGCGTCCTTGTAGTCGACGCCGGTCGCCTTCTCCTTGCAGAACTGGCAAACCTTCTTCTTCGGCTTGCGCATCACTGCCTTGGGCATTGTGGTGCTCCCTTTCGTAGAGCCCGGCGCCTGACGGTCGGCCGGAATGCTGGCTGTTGGTTGGTGGGCTGTTCAGTTGTGGTGCTGGACGATCAGAAGGGGGGCTCGTCGTTGCTGACGCCGGGAGCCGCCCACGGATCGTTGGCCGGAGCGGACTGGCCGCCGCCCTGCTGGCCGCCGCCCTGGCCGCCGCCCTGGCCGCCGCCTTGCTGGCCGCCCTGCTGGCCGCCTTGGCCGGAGTAGCCGCCCTGGCCGCCGCCCTGAGGAGCCGGGGTGGCCCACGGGTCGTCGGACTGGCCGCCGCCACCGCCGGAGTAGCCCCCGCCGCCGCCCTGTCGGGTGGTGCGGTTGACCTTGGCCGTGGCGTACTTCAGGCTCGGGCCGACCTCTTCGACGTCGAGCTCGATGACGGTGCGCTTCTCGCCCTCGCGGGTTTCGTACTGGCGCTGCTTGAGGCGGCCCTGCACGACGACCCGCATGCCCTTCTGGAGGGACTCGGCGACGTTCTCGGCAGCCTGGCGCCAGACCGAGCAGGACAAGAACAGCGCGTCGCCGTCCTTCCACTCGTTGGTCTGCCGGTCGAGGGTGCGCGGCGTCGAGGCGATCCGGAAGTTGGCCACGGCCGCCCCTGACGGGGTGAAGCGCAGCTCGGGGTCGTCGACGAGGTTTCCGACGACGGTGATGACGGTCTCGCCTGCCATGTCAGGTCTCCTAGATGAGGTTCAGCGTTCAGACGTGTGCGTGGGCCCATCGTGGCGCGGCCCACCGACAAGCGGTAGGGCGCATCCACAGGGAGTCAGCGGATGTCGGGACGGAGCACCTTGGTGCGCAGCACCGACTCGTTGAGACCGAGCTGGCGGTCGAGCTCCTTGACGGTGGCGGGCTCGGCGGTCAGCGACACGACGGCGTAGATGCCTTCGGCCTGCTTGTTGATCTCGTAGGCCAGGCGGCGCCGGCCCCACACGTCGACGGACTCGACGGAGCCGCCGTCCTTGCGGACGACGTTGAGGTACTTGTCGAGCGACGGCTCGACGGTGCGCTCTTCGAGACTGGGGTCGAGGATGACCATCACTTCATAGGCACGCAAAGCGACCCACCTCCTCTGGACTCAGGCGACCACGGTCTCTCCGTGGCAGGAGGGCTGTTGCGTGTCGGACCGGGAGGTCAGATCAATGGACAGACGACCACCCGGGCAACCCGCAGAGGCTATCAGCGGCCGGGCGTGGCGACCCAATCCGAGGATCGCGCCCCCATCAGGCGGTGTCGACCGCCGGATGTGGTCGCTCGAGCACCGACTCGGCCTCGGTCGCCGGCGACTCCACGCCGGTGGCCCCGTTCGCATGGGCCGGGATGCGGCGCTCGAGCACCAAGGTGAGCCAGAACATCGAGGCGCATCCCGCCACGAGCAGCACGATGAAGGCCGCCGTCTGGTCGTGGCGCAGCAAGAACCCGGCGACGATCGGCCCGGCGATGCCGCCGGCTTGGAAGCACCCGGAGGACAGCGCGTTGTAGCGACCGCGCAGGTGGTCGGGCGCCAGGTCGTTGGTGATGGCCGGCACGGTCGGCTGCAGCATCGTCTCGCCGAAGCCGAACAGCACGTGGAACAGGATCACGCCGAGGGCCGCGGTGACCGTGGCCGGCACCAGACCCGTGAGCCCGAGCAGCGTCCAGGCGGCGATCCACACGGTCGTCATCACCATCAGCACGCGGGTGCGGCGATGGCCCTCGATGCGCCGCAGCACCAGGAACTGCGCCAGCACGATCACCGCGGTGTTGGCAGCGAAGGCCCAGCCGATGACGCGCGTGCTGACCTCGGAGGCCTCGCGGGCGAACGCCGGGAACCCGGCCTCCATCTGGCCGTAGCCGACGAACATCGCGATGAAGGTGAGCAGCAGCAGCCACGCCATCGCCGGCTGGCGGGCGATCTGCCAGTAGGACGTGGGGACCTCGGCCCCGTCGTCGGGCTTGTCGGCCCGCGCGTGGACGTGACGAAGCGGCCCCAGCAACAGCACGACCGGGATCAGCAGCGAGAGCCCGTCGACGAGGTAGATGGTGGTGAAGGTCTCGGGTCGGCCCACGTCGACGTAGAACCCACTGACCACGCCGCCCAGCCCGATGCCGAGGTTGACCAGGGCGAAGTTGACGCCGAAGTACTGCACGCGCAGCGGCCCCTGCACGATCGCGGCGACCAGCGAGTTGAACGCGGGCCAGGTCACGCCCGAGACGCCCATCAATGTGGTGGCCACGAACGCCACCGGCACGGACTCGGCGAAGCCCAGGATCACCACGCCGACCATGTGGACCAGGCAGGCGACCAGGGTCACCAGGCGCGCGCCGTACTTGTCGACGGCCACGCCGCCCGGCCCGGTCAGCAGCACGCCGACGAAGAAGATCCACGCCATCAGCGAGCCCGCGACGTCGAGGCCGATGCCGCGCACCTCGTGGAGGTAGATCACCGTGAACGGCAGCGTCATGCCCCTGCCGAACAGCTGGATGGCGACGGTCGAGAGCAGCCAACGCCCCTCCCGGGGCAGTTGCGCCCAGAAGGTCTTGAGGGTCGTCTTGGGAGGGTTCGCCGACATCGCCCTCGATCGTGTCACCACCCACCGACATCGATCGACTTTCGGGCGACTGGGGGCTGACCCGTCAGCGGCCGATCGCGCGCGCCGCCAGGTCGACGTCCTCCTCGTCGTTCCAGAGGTGGAACGACACCCGTGCGCGGCCGGCCCGGCCGGCGGCCACGACGCCGGCCGAGGAGAGCGCGGCCAGGTGCGACCCGTCGGGGTCGGCCCACGACACGATCGCGCTGCCGGAGGGCTCGAGTCCCAGGCGCGCCCGGAAGGAGTCGGCCAGCGCGGTGTCGTGGTCGTGCACCGCCCCGGGGTCCAGGGACAGGACGAACCGCAGCGCGGCCTCGGCGCCGACCCAGGCGTGCCAGCCGGGCGAGGTGTCGAAGCGGCTGGCATCCTCGGCCAGGTCGAGGGCCGGCCCGTAGGCCGACGTCCACGGGTCGGGCGCGGAGTACCACCCCGCGGCCACCGGCCACAGCTCGCTCATGGCCTGCTCGGAGAACGCCGCGAACGCGCTGCCCCGCGGCGCGCACAGCCACTTGTAGGTGTGGCAGACGATCAGGTCGGCATCGAGGCTCGTCGTCGGCAGCCAGCCCGTCGCCTGGGTGACGTCGACGAGGACCCGGGCTCGGTGAGCCCGCGCGGCGCTGCTGATCGCGGCTGCATCGCAGACCTGACCCGTGCTCGACTGCACGAGCGCGTAGGCCACCATCCAGGTGTCCGGTCCGATGGCGTCGGCGAGGTCGGCCAAGGGGACGTGCCTGACCACCAGGTCGCCACGCGCGAGGAACGGCCGGACCACCGAGCCGAAGTCGCCCTCGATGCAGACGATCTCGGCGCCCGTCGGCGCCGCGACGGCCGCCAACCCCACGAAGTACGACGCCTGCGAGCCGATCGCGACGCGCGAGACGTCCACGCCCAGCAAGGCGGCAGCGTGGCCCCGTCCCCGCTCGACGGTCTCGGTGTACTCCGGCATGTCGGTCGTCCCCGTCGCATACCGCTCCAGGTCCCGCCGCATCGCCTGGACCGTCAGGTCCGCCGGCAACCCGAAGGTCGCGACGGCCAGGTAGCCCCGCCCGCCGGCGTACCTTCCCCTCACGTCCAGTCCCACGAGCAGCACGCTATCCAGAGCGTCGGTGTCCGGGGATAGCGTGAGCGCATGATCCGGATCGGAGCCCACGTCGAGCAGACAGACCCGCTGGCCGAGGCGAGGGCGCGGGAGACCGACCTGGTGCAGTTCTTCCTCGGCAACCCGCAGGGCTACAAGGGGCCCGAGGTCCTCTATGCCGGGGGGCTCGACGGGCTGCGCGACGACGCGGCCGCTGCCGGGATCGACCTCTACGTGCACGCCCCCTACCTCGTCAACGTCGCCACGACCAACAACCGGATCCGGATCCCCTCGCGCAAGCTGCTGCAGCAGCACGTCGACGCCGCGGCGGCGCTGTGCGCCAAGGGCCTGATCGTCCACGGCGGACACGTCGACAAGGCCGAGGACGTCGAGACCGGCATCGACAACTGGCGCAAGGCGATCGCGGCGACCGACATCAAGCTGCCCCTCCTCATCGAGAACACCGCCGGCGGCGACAACGCGATGACCCGCTGGCTCGAGCGCATCGACCGCGTCTTCGACGCGATCTCGGCGGTCGAGGGCAGCGACATGGTCGGGTTCTGCCTCGACACCTGCCACGCCCACGCGGGCGGCAACTCGCTGGAGACCGTGGTCGAGGACGTCCGCAAGGTGACCGGTCGCATCGACCTCGTGCACGCCAACGACAGCCGTGACGAGTTCGACTCCGGAGCCGACCGTCACGCCAACTTCGGCGCGGGTCATATCGACCCCGACCTGCTCGCCGCGGTCGTCCGCGACGCCGAGGCCCCCGTGATCTGCGAGACCCCTGGAGGAGCCGACGAGCACCGCACCGACTTCGCGTTCCTCCTGGAGCGTGTGTGAGTCGAGGCGACCCGTCGGGCCACCCATCGGGCTTGGGCCGTCGCGGCCTGCTCGGCCTGGCCGTCGGCTCGGCGATGGCCCTCACCGGCTGCAGCAGCTCGGCGGCGGTCCGCGAGGCGAGCGAGGGCAGGTCGGCCTACGGCGCCGACCCGTCCCAGTACGGCGACCTGTTCCTGCCCGCCGGCATCCCGACCGCCACCGTGGTCGTCCTCCACGGCGGCTACTGGGCTGCCGGGTTCGGCGCAGACGCGATGCGACCGATGTGCCGCGCTCTTCAGGCCGCCGGCTATGCCGTCTGGAACCTCGAGTACCGCCGACTGGGCGCCGGCGGCGGCTGGCCGGCGACCTTCGAGGACGTGGCCGTTGGGATCGACCACCTCAACACCTTCGACACCATCGACGCGTCCGACGTACGCCTGGTCGGCCACTCCGCAGGAGGCCAGCTGGCGGTATGGGCCGCGTCGCGTCGTGACACCACGCCGGGCGGCCCCTCGGCCGTGACCGTCACGCGGTGCGTCTCGCTGGCCGGCGTCCTCGACCTCACCGAGGCCTCGCGGCTGCGCCTGGGCAGCGGCAACGTCGACGCCTTGATGGGTGGCCGGCCAGCAGAAGTCCCCGACCACTACGACCAGGGCGACCCCACCCGACTCGTGCCCGCGCAGTGCGCGGTCGCCTGCGTGCACCCGCGCGAGGACCAGGTCGTGCCCCGCGAGCAGACCACCGCCTACGTCGCGGCCGCCGAGGCCGTCGGCGCACCGGTCTCGCTGCACGAGGTCCCGGGCGACCACTCGTCGGTGATCGACCCGACGAGCCCGGCGTGGCAGACGGTCACCCGGCTGCTCGCCGGCTGAGGCTCAACGACCAGAGGGGCCGCGCACCTGGGGGGTAGGTGCGCGGCCCCGTTCGGGGTTTGCCGGAAGTCGGCTTCAGGCCCTGACGCCCTCCAGCACCTCCAGCACCTCGTCTGCCGACCGGGCCGCCCGGAGCTGGGCGACGCGGTCCTTGTCGGTGAAGACCTCCGCGATCTTGGACAACAGCGCCAGGTGGTCGTTGCCGGCTCCGGCGATGCCGAGCACGAACTCCGCCGGCTTGCCGTTCCAGTCGACCGGCTCGTCATACCTCACGAACGAGATGCCCGTACGCCGGATGGCGCCCTTGGCCTCGTTGGTGCCGTGAGGGATGGCCAGGCCGTTGCCCATGAAGGTCGACACGGACTTCTCCCGCTCGTGCATCGCAGCCACGTAGGACGGGTCGACTGAGCCGGCCTCCACCAAGAGGCGTCCGGCCTCCTCGATGGCGGAGTCGCGGTCTCGCGCGGTGCCCCCGAGGACGATCGAGCTCGGCGAGAGAACGTCAGGCTCCCCATCCACCAGGGCCCCTAGCGGGGCCTCAGCTTTTGGGGCGTTTGCTCCCACGGAGTTCGACTGGTTCACCAACTCGACGACCTCGTCGTACTTCGGACTCGCCATGAAGTTGTCCACCGACACGTGGATCGCCGAGGGAGCCTTCTGCTTGGCGCGGTCGGTCAGGTCCTGATGGGTGACCACCAGGTCCACATCGTCTCTGAGGTTGGAGATGGCTTTGTTGACGACCGTCACCTCGCCATGGCCCGCGTCCTGGATCTTCTTGCGGAGAACCGAGGCGCCCATCGCGGAGGAACCCATGCCCGCGTCGCACGCGAACACGATGTTGCGGATCTCCTTGGTGGCGACCGCGGTGCCGCCGCCGAGCAGGGCACCGGAGACCGAGGACGCCTTGCCCTTGTTGGCCTCCATCTGGGCCGTGGCGTGGGCGAGGTCGTCGACGGCTTCGCTGCGGTCGGCCTTGAGGATCACCGAGGCGATCAGGAAGGACACGGTCGCCGACAGGATCACCGACAAAGTGACTCCGACGAAGCTGCTCGCCGGCGCCTGCAACCACACCGCGATGATCGATCCCGGCGCCGCCGGAGCGCGAAGGCCGGAGTCGAAGACCATGTTGGTGGCCACGCCGGTGGCGCCGCCGCAGATCACGGCGACCAGAGTGACGGGCTTCATCAGCACGAAGGGGAAGTAGATCTCGTGGATGCCGCCGACGAACTGGATCAGCATCGCGCCGGGAGCCGACGCCTTGGCCAGACCCTTGCCGAACAGCGCGAAGGCCAGCAGCAGGCCGACACCGGGGCCGGGGTTGGCCTCGATGAGGAACAGGATCGACTTGCCCTTCTCCACCGCCTCGGTGGTGCCGAGCGGGGTGAAGACGCCGTGGTTGATGGCGTTGTTGAGGAACAGCACCTTGGCGGGCTCGACGAACACCGAGGCCAGCGGCAGCAGGTTCTTGTCGACGAGGAAGTCGACGACGTTGCCGGCCCCCTCGCTGAACTTCTCCACGAACTGTCCGGCGACGAAGAAGCCGACGATCGCCAGGATCATGCCCCAGATGCCCGCTGAGAAGTTGTTGACCAGCATCTCGAAGCCGGGCTTGATCTTGCCGTCCCAGATGGCGTCGATCTTCTTCATCGACCAGCCGCCCAGGGGGCCCATGATCATCGCGCCGAGGAACATCGGCACGCTCGCGCCCGCGACCGCGCCCATGGTCGCGATGGCGCCGACGACGCCACCGCGGATGTTGTCGTTGTACATCATCCGGCCACCGGTGTAGCCGATCAGGACCGGCAGCAGGTAGGTGATCATCGGGCCGACGATTCCGCCGTGGACACCGTCCCAGCCGCCGAGCTGCGAGACGAAGCCGTAGTCGTACTGGCCCGGATCGAGGCCAGGCTTCTTGTCGAACAGCTTCTCGCCGATCAGGGTGATCCAGCCGGCCTGGATGAACAGTGCGGTGATGAGACCCCAGGCGATGAAGGCGCCGATGTTCGGCAGCACCATGTTGGACAAGAACGTGCCGAACCTCTGCACGTGTACGCGCGCCCCTCCCCGGGACGGCGCGGTGGCAGTTGATGCCATCGGGAGTTCCTCTCTTTCCCACGGGCGTGACGCCTGTCACGTCTCGATGTGGCTCATCTTGCACGTATTCGGGCACATTGCCAAGCATTCGGGCATAAATTTCTGCCCGTTTGTGTGGCTTTTCTGGTGAGCTGAGCGGTAGCGTCAGCGCCATGAAGGCACTCCGCTTCTACGCCCCCGAAGACGTCCGGGTCGAAGACGTCCCCGAACCCGACTGCGGACCCGACGAGATCAAGCTCAAGGTCAAGAACTGCTCGACCTGCGGCACCGACGTCAAGATCTTCTACAACGGCCACCAGAACCTCAGCCCGCCGCGCACCATCGGCCACGAGATCGCGGGCGAGGTCGTCGAGGTGGGCTCGGACGTCAACGCGACCTACGGCGGCGACTGGCAGGTCGGCGACCGCGCGCAGGTGATCGCCGCCGTACCCTGCGGTGACTGCTACGAGTGCAAGAAGGGCTGGATGGCGGTCTGCCAGAACCAGACCTCGGTCGGCTACCAGTACGACGGCGGGTTCGCCGAGTACATGATCGTGCCGAAGCAGGTGCTCAAGGTCGACGGGCTCAACCGGATCCCCGACAACGTCGGCTACGACGAGGCCTCGGCCGCCGAGCCCTTCGCGTGCGCCATCAATGCCCAAGAGCTGCTCGGCATCGAGCCCGGCGACACCGTCGTGGTCTTCGGCGCCGGCCCGATCGGCTGCATGCACATCCGCATCGCGCGCGGTGTCCACCAGGCCGGCCCGGTCTACCTGGTCGACGTCAACGCCGAGCGGCTCAAGATGTCCGCGGACGCCGTACACCCCGACGAGACCATCAACGGCGCCGAGGTCGACGTCGTCGAACGCGTCATGGAGCTCACCGGCGGGCGCGGTGCCGACGTGATCATCACCGCCACCGCGGCCAACATCACCCAGGAGCAGGCCATCTCGATGGCCGCCCGCAACGGCCGGATCTCCTTCTTCGGCGGGCTGCCCAAGACCGACCCGTTCATCAAGTGCGACAGCAACCTGGTGCACTACCGCCAGCTGCACATCCACGGCGCGAACGGCTCGGCCCCCGAGCACAACAAGCGGGCCCTCGAATACATCTCCACCGGACAGGTCCCCGTCAAGGACCTGATCACCGAGCACATCCCGCTCGACCGGGTCCTCGACGCCTTCACCATCGTCAAGAACGGCGAGGCGATCAAGGTCACGGTCGAACCGTAGAGCGGACGCGGGGCTGGACGAGCAGCCTCGCAACCCAGTAAGAGATACCCAGAACAACGAGCTGGGCCGCCCGAAAGGGCCTGCCCTGAGGACCGCGGTGGCTGCGAGAGAGAGGCTCGCACCACCGCGGTTCTCTGTTCTCCATGGCGAACAGAGCTCGCCTGTCCGGCGCGGCTGCGGCATCGGACGCCTCGATCGGTAGCCTCGACGGGTGACGAGCGACCTGAGCGTGCGGGCGATCAGCCCCGAGCAGCACCTGGCGTTCGTCCGCGCCCAGCAGACCACCAGCTTCCTCCAGACGCCCGCGTGGGCGAAGGTCAAGCCGGAGTGGCGTGCGGAGTCGCTCGGCTGGTTCGCCGGCGACGACCTGGTCGGCGCCGGCCTGGTGCTGCACCGGGCCATCCCCGTCCCCTCACCCCTCTCCCGGCTCAGGATCGACCGCACTCTGGCCTACCTGCCCGAAGGTCCGGTCATCGACTGGGGCGCCGAGGACCTCGGTGCCTGGCTCCGGCCGATGGCCAAGCACCTCAAGGCGCAGGGTGCGTTCGCGGTGCGCATCGGTCCCGCGGTGGTCACGCGCCGATGGTCCGCCGCGCGGGTCAAGGAGGGCATCGCCGATCCCGCCGTACGCCGCCTCGACGACCTCGCTCCCACCCACCGCGAGCCGGTCGGTGCGCGAGCAGTCTCCGCGCTGCGCCAGCTGGGCTGGTCGCTGCAAGGCGGTGGGGCAGGCGGGTTCGCGGCCGGCCAGCCGCGCTACAACTTCCAGGTCCCGCTCGTCGGCGCCGACGGTGACCCGCGGACCGAGGCCGACGTGCTCGCGGGAATGAACCAGCAGTGGCGCCGCAACATCAAGAAGGCCGACAAGTCGGGTGTCGAGATCACGCGCGCAGGTTTCGAGACGGGCGCTGGCGCGCCCTCCTCAACCAGCGGATTGACCGACCTGAAGGCCTTTCACGACCTCTACGTGCACACGGCCGCGCGCGACCACTTCACGCCCCGCCCGCTGTCGTACTTCGTGACGATGGCCGAGGCGATGACGGCCGAGGACCCCCGGCGGTTCACGCTCTGGCTGGCCCACCACGAGGGCGACCTGGTGGCGGCCACGATCGCGGTCCGGGTCGGCACCCACGCGTGGTACTCCTACGGCGCCTCGTCCACCGAGAAGCGCGACGTGCGAGCCTCCAACGCCGTGCAGTGGGCGATGATGCGCGCCGCGCTGGCGGACGGTGCCACGGTCTACGACCTGCGCGGCATCACCGACACCCTCGACGCCGACGATCCCCACGCGGGGCTGATCCAGTTCAAGGTCGGCACGGGTGGCGAGGCCGTCGAGTACGCCGGCGAGTGGGACCTCCCGCTGCGTCCGCTCGTCTACCGCGCCTTCCAGCTGGCGATGAGGAGGCGGGGGCGGTGAGCCTGACCCTCACCGTCGAGGGTGACCGCTGGCGCGCGCACCTGCGCGCCGTGGCGGCCGCCCAGCCCGGCCTGGTGCCGGTCGCCAAGGGCAACGGCTACGGCTTCGGGCTGGGCCGCCTGGCTCGCAAGGCCGCCTGGCTGGGCGTCGACACGCTGGCGGTGGGCACCTACGACGAGCTGCCCGAGGTGGCCAGCCGCTACGGCGGCGACCTGCTGGTGCTGACGCCGTGGCGACCGTTCGGGGCCGCGCTCGAGGTGCCGGCCGACGTACGCAAGCGCCTGGTCCACACGGTCTCCCGCGCCGAGGACCTCGGTGCCTTGCGCGCCCACGACCCCGACGCGAGGTTCGTACTGGAGGTCGTGACCAGCATGCTGCGTCACGGCCTGGACCCGGCCGGCCTGCGTGCAGCGGCCGAGCAGCTCGGACCGCTGGGCCTGTTCCGGGGTTCGCGGCACCTGACCGGGATCGCGCTGCACCTCCCGCTCGCGAGCGGCTCGCACCTGAGCGAAGTACGCCGGCTGGTCGACGAGGTCGTCGCCGCGGGCCTGGTTCGCGAGGGGCGACGCACGACGCTGTGGGTCTCCCACCTCACTGACGACGAGCTCGCCCGGCTGCGCTCGACACACGCCGACTTCGACATCCGGCCTCGCGTCGGCACGAACCTGTGGCTCGGCGTGCGCGACGCCCTCCACGTCACGGCCACCGTCCTCGACGTGCACGCCGTCGAGCGGGGCGACCACTTCGGCTACCGCGGACGCAGCGCCCCGAAGTCCGGGCACATCGTCGTCGTGACCGGCGGCACCGCCCACGGCATCGGGCTGGAGGCGCCCACGGGCGACTCGTCGTTGAAGGCCCGCGCGGCCACCCTGGCGCGCGGCGGGCTCGACGCGGCGGGCTTCGTGCGCTCGCCCTTCACCATCGACGGCAAGCAGCGGCTGTTCGCCGAGCCGCCCCACATGCAGGCCTCGATGCTGTTCCTGCCGTCGGGTGCCCACGTCCCCGCGGTCGGCGACCAGGTCGACGTCCGGGTGCGCTACACCGCTACGGCGTTCGACCGCGTCGTCGTCACCTGACCCCGCGGCGCCCGCCTGGGCCGCACCGGATCGTGGCTGGGCCACCAGGTGTCGCGCACCACGACGGCGACCAGGTAGAGCTCGCCGGCCATCCGCAGGCCGATCGCGAACCAGTAGAACTCCGCGTCGCCGCCGTCACCGGGTGCCAACGACCCGTTGAGGTACCACCACACGCAGGCGAAGTAGATGACCTCGCTCAGCTGCCAGATCACCTGGTCGCGCAGTCGCGGCCGGGCCAGCACCGCAAGCGGGAGCAGCCACAGGACGTACTGGGGCGAGTAGACCTTGTTGACCAGCAGGAAGCCCGCGACCACGAGGAAGCCGAGCTGCGCCAGCCGCGGCGTCGAGGGTGCGCTCAACCCCAGCACCAGGACCCCGACGCACCAGCTGCCGAAGAACAGCCACGACCACAGGTTGATCGTGTCGGCCGACGTCGACCAGTCGAAGCGCTGGTCGAGGACCAGCCAGATCGAGCCGAGGTCGGCCCCGCGCTCGGAGTTGAACCGCCAGAAGGTCTTCCAGGCCTCGGGACCGGCCAGGTAGGCCGGGGCGTTGAGCAGGACCCAGGTCAGGGCTGCCATGCCCCACGCCTGCCCGAGCTCGCGGAAGCGGCGGTTGCGCAGGCAGATCACCAAGATCGCGCCGAGCAGGAACAGCGGGTAGAGCTTGGCGGCGATGCCCAGTCCGACGATCGCGCCGGTAAGGACGGGCCGGTCGCGCGACCAGGCCCAGAGGGCACCGGCGACCGCGACCACGGCGACCATGTCCCAGTTGACCAACCCGGTCAGCGCCAGGGTCGGCGAGACGGCGAACAGCGCGGCATCCCACGGCCGCCGACGGTTGACGCCCGCCAGCAGCCAGGCGGCCAGCAGCGCCAGCGCTGCGAAGCCCACCGCGTTGACCGCGACGAAGGTGAGCATCTCGGAGTGGACCTCGGGATCGCCGCCGAGGCTGTCGACAGGGATCCCGGCGCGCGCCTGGGCGTCGGGTGATCCTCGTAGGCGCTGGGTGACCTCCGCTGCCCACCAGGCCC
Source organism: Nocardioides agariphilus (assembly GCF_015352445.1). Classification (GTDB taxonomy): domain Bacteria; phylum Actinomycetota; class Actinomycetes; order Propionibacteriales; family Nocardioidaceae; genus Nocardioides; species Nocardioides agariphilus. The sequence continues at coordinate 54,201 of NZ_JADKPO010000008.1, read as the reverse complement.
AGTAGGAGATGACGACGGGGTACTCCATCGCCTGGTAGCGCGAGCGCACGCCCGGGTCGTCGGTGTAGGGCCAGTGCAGCTCGGCGAAGCCGCGCCCGGTGTAGAGATAGGGCAGGTCGGAGTAGCACATGTTGGTGTAGTTGACCTGCGAGTCGCTCCACTCCGCCCGGTAGCAGGGCCCGTCCTTGACCATGCCCAGCGCGAAGCACACAGCCGTCAGCGCGAGCAGCACCCGGACAGGCGTCCACCACGGGTGCCGGCCGGCGCGGCTGCCGACCGGGCCACCCACGACCTCGCTCAGCGCGCGGACCGAAGGGTCCTCGACCGACGGAGCCCCATCGATCTGCCCGCGGGGCTGACGGTCGTCGGGCACGCGCCTACCCCATCACACGTAGGTGAGGAACCACGACCGGCTACGAGGGGTCGACGAGCTCGACGGCAGCAGCGAGTAGGCGGCCGCCGAGGTCGCCCCGCCCTGGGTGGGGCTGTTGCTCGGGTTCGGGCCGGTCGGTGTCGGCAGGATGGTCACGGTCTCGCTCGGCGTCGGGGTCGGCGTCGGGGTCGGCGTCGGCGTCGGCTCCTCGGTCGGCCCGGTCGTGGTCTCGGTCGGCCTGGGCTTCTTGGTCGGCTTCTTGGTCGGCGTGGGCGGCGCGGGCTCGTGCCCGTCGGTCGGCGCGTCACCGTCGACGTACGCCGGCTCGGGGAACTGCACGACGTCCATGCCGTCCATGACCTGCTGCATGATCGCGGTCCAGGTGCGGGCGGGGTAGTCGGCGCCGAAGTACGACGGCAGCCAGCCGTCGAGCTGGTCGTCACCGTCACCCCGGACGTACATCACCGCCGTCGATCGCTGCGGGGTGAACCCGACGAACCACGCCGAGGACACCTCGTCCTTGTCGTTGGTCGCCGTGCCGGTCTTGCCCGCAGCCGGACGGCCGAGCGCGAGGGCGGCCTTGCCGGTGCCGTTCTGGACGACCTGTTGCAGGGCGTAGGACACGTCGGCGTCGATGTCGGGGTCGAGAGCGTCCTTGTTGACCACCTCGTAGGTCTTGGTCTCCTCGCCCGTGAAGTCCTCGACCTTCTTGATCACGTGGACGTTGGCGCGCACGCCGTTGTTGGCGATGGTCGCGTAGGCGTTGGCCATGTTGATCGGGCTGATCCGGCCGCGGCCCAAGGTGATCAGCGCGTCGTCGCCGCTGAGGTCGCGACTGGTGCGGGGGATGCCGGGGTACTTCTCGTTGGCCTTGGCCGGCGGGATGCCGAGCTGGTTGGCGGTCTTGAGGATCTTCTCCGGGCCATCGGGGATGGAGGCCGACATGTCGACGAAGGCGGTGTTGATCGACTCCTCGAGCGCCTTGACCGCGCTGACGCTGGCGCCGTAGTCGTTGCCGTCACCGCCGCCCTCGTTGCGCACCTCGAGGCCGTCGGGGAACTCGTAGGGCGAGTTGCCCTCGAAGGTGTCCTTGAGCGAGAAGCCGGCCTTGATCGCGGTCGCGAGGGTGAACGGCTTGAACGTCGAGCCGACCATGCCGCCTGCCACGGCCCAGTTGATCTCGGAGTCGAGGTAGTCCTGGCCGGCGTAGAACCCGAGGAGCGCACCGGTTCCCGGCTCGACGGTGGCCGCGGCGATGTGGAGCTTCTTGTCGCTGAAGCCCTCGGGCCGCTCGGCCAGCACGCCTTCCTCGGCGGCCTTCATCGCCGACGGCGTGAACGTCGTGGTGACCCGCAGCCCGCCGCCGTCGATCTCCTCCGGCGTGTAGCCCATCTGCTCCAGCTCGTTGCGGACCAGGCGGAGCATGTGGCCCTTCTGGCCGCCGTAGGAGCTGGAGGCCTCGATCTTGGGGAACTTCGGCAGCTTGGCGCGTGCCTGGTCGGCCTCGTCCGCGGTGATGTCACCGGTCTTGGCCATCGAGTCGAGGACGTACTGGTAGCGGCCCAGCAGAGCGGCCTTCGCGTCCTTGCCCTCCTTGGGGTCCAGGTCGTTGGGGTCGTTGAGGACGCTGGCCAGCACTGCTGCCTGCTTGAGGTTGAGGTCCTTGGCCGGGATGTCGAAGTACGCCATCGACGCGGCCTGGATGCCGTAGGCGCCGCGCCCGAAGTAGATCGTGTTGAGGTAGCCCTCGAGGATCTGCTGCTTGCTCTGCGTGCGCTGCAGCTTCAAGGAGAGGAAGGCTTCCTTGAGCTTGCGCTTGAGCGAGCGCTCCTGGGTCAGGTAGAGGATCTTGACGTACTGCTGGGTGATCGTCGAGGCACCTTGCGTGGAGTTGCCGCGGGCGTTGCTGAACGCCGCCCGGATGATGCCCTTGGGGTCGATCCCGCGGTTGGTCCAGAAGCTCTGGTCCTCGGCCGCGACCACCGCCTGCTTGATGTTGTCGGGCATCTCGGAGTAGGGGATCGACTCGCGGTTCTGCTTGGCGAAGGTGCCGAGCTCGGTCTTGCCGTCGGCGTAGAAGATCTTGGTGGTCTGGGTCTGGAAGTCGGAGTTGGGGTTGGGGATGTCGGTCTGCGTGTAGGCGTAGTAGAACGCCCCGACGCCCGTCAGCGCGAACACCAGCCCGACGATCGTGAGCCACTTGACGACCTTCAGGAGCCGTCGCTTCATCGTCTTCGGCTTCTGGCCCGGCTTCTTGCCCGACCCTCGGCTCGGGCGCTGGGGCTTGCGCTTGACCGCAGGGCCGTCGGCGCGACGCTTGCTCAACTCATCGACTCCAGATCGGGGGAAGGGCCACTCACACAGGCTTCACGAGCGTACGGGCCGGTACCCGCGCCCTCCCAACCAACGCGCGCGTGACGCGGAGTACGTCCGTCCCGGCCGCGCGGGGACCGCGGTCACCCCAGCCGGTGACCTTCTGCTCTCGTGGTCCATTTCGACATCGATGTATCGTCTTGATACATTCGGCCGATAGGTCCGGCCGATAGAGTGAACCGATAGTGGGGGCACACGTGCAACGCAAGGGTGCAGCGCTGGAGATGGCCGTTTTGGGCCTGCTCCACGAGTCGCCCCTGCACGGCTACGAGCTGCGCAAGCGGCTCAACCTGCTGCTCGGGTGGACGCGTCTGTTGTCCTACGGCTCTCTCTACCCCGCGCTGAAGCGGATGCTTCGCGCGGGCGTGATCACCGAGGTCACCAACCCGGCCTCGGTCTCGATGCGTCAGCGGATCACCTACCAGATCACCGACAAGGGCCGCGAGGAGTTCGCGACCGAGGTGACCGACGACGGGCCGTCGACGTGGGAGGACGAGAGCTTCAACATGAGGTTCGCGTTCTTCTCCCGCACCAGCGCCGACGTCCGGCTGCGCATCCTGGAGGGCCGCCGCACCCGCCTGCAGGAGCGGTTGGACCGCCAGCGTCGGGCGGTGGGTGGCGACGACCGCTACCTCAGCGAGCTGCGACGCCACGCGATCGAGTCGGTCGAGCGTGAGGTGCGGTGGCTGACCGACCTGATCAACGCAGAGCGCAACAACGACACGAGGGGCCCTGAGCGGTCAGCAGGACCCGTCACCCCACCGAAGAGCACCCAGCTCAACACCCCGGCTCCCACGCCGGCGGCCGAGACGTCCTAGGACGAGTGAAGAGAGGAAGACCCGGCATGGGATCGGTTCGAGTAGCAATCGTGGGCGTTGGCAACTGTGCCACGTCCCTCATCCAGGGCGTTCAGTACTACGCCAACGCAGAGGCGGGCACCACGGTGCCGGGTCTGATGCACGTCACCTTCGGTGACTACCACGTCTCCGACCTGCAGTTCGTCGCTGCCTTCGACGTCGATGACAAGAAGGTCGGCAAGGACCTCTCCGAGGCCATCAACGCCTCCGAGAACAACACGATCAAGATCGCCGAGGTGCCCACGCTGGGCATTGAGGTGCAGCGTGGCCCGACGATGGACGGCCTCGGCAAGTACTACCGCGAGACCATCGAGGAGTCCGCGGCCGACCCGGTCGACGTGGTCCAGGTCCTCAAGGACACCCAGGCCGACGTGCTCGTGAGCTACCTCCCGGTGGGCTCCGAGCAGGCCGACAAGTTCTACGCCCAGTGCGCCATCGACGCGGGTGTCGCGTTCGTTAACGCGCTGCCGGTCTTCATCGCCTCCGACCCCGTGTGGGCCAAGAAGTTCGAGGACGCCGGCGTCCCGATCATCGGCGACGACATCAAGTCCCAGGTCGGCGCGACCATCACCCACCGCGTGATGGCCAAGCTGTTCGAGGACCGTGGCGTGGCGCTGGATCGCACCTACCAGCTCAACGTCGGCGGCAACATGGACTTCAAGAACATGCTCGAGCGCGAGCGCCTGGAGTCCAAGAAGGTCTCCAAGACCCAGTCCGTGACCTCCAACCTGCACGGTGAGCTCGCGGGCAAGACCCACGACCGCAACGTGCACATCGGCCCGTCCGACTACGTCGCGTGGCTCGATGACCGCAAGTGGGCCTACGTCCGCCTCGAGGGCCGCGCCTTCGGCGACGTCCCGCTCAACCTCGAGTACAAGCTCGAGGTCTGGGACTCCCCCAACTCCGCGGGCATCATCATCGACGCCGTCCGCGCCGCCAAGATCGCCAAGGACCGCGGCCTCGGTGGCCCGATCATCTCGGCGTCCTCCTACCTGATGAAGTCCCCGCCCGTGCAGCTGCCCGACGACGAGGGCCGCCGCCGCGTCGAGGCCTTCATCGCCGGCGAGGAGTGAGCCCGAAGAGGTAGCCCGAGGGACGAGGGCAACTCGTCTCGCGCCAGGTCGACCTATCGCACCGACCCGTCCAGGAATGCCTGGGCGGGTCGGTGCTTTTGGACTACCTTCAGCCCATGACAGAGACCCCGCCGCCCCCGTCGGACACACCCGAGGGGGCTGGCAGTACTCCGCCGCCCCCGCCGAACCCCTACGCCTCCCAGCCGCCACCGCCGGCCGACCCCTACGCCGGCAACCCGCCCACCGCCGGCCAGTCGCCGTACGGCGCGGCTCCGACGGGCAGCAACCCCTACGGCGCCGACCCCTACCCGGTCGCTCCCATGGGTCCACCGCCGGTCGCGGGGGCCCAGCCGGCCGGGGTGCTCCCCCGGTTCTTGGCCCGGCTGATCGACGGCATCATCTTCGGCGTCGTCAGCTTCGCGCTCGGTGCGGCGCTCGGCACCGTCGTGGGTGGCCTGCTCGGTGGCATCGCCTACCTGGGCTACTACATCTACCTGGAGTCCAACCGCGGCCAGACGCTCGGCAAGCAGATCATGGGGCTGAAGGTCCACGGTGCGTCGGGTGGCAACCCCACGACCGACGAGGCCATGCGCCGCAACATCTGGTACGTCGTGGGCATCGCCAGCGTGATCCCGGTGATCGGCGTGCTGCTGAGCCTGGCCAGCCTGGTGATCGCCATCGCCATCGCCGTCACGATCAGCCAGGACCCGCTCAAGCGCGGCTGGCACGACAAGTTCGCCAACACCTCGGTCACCAAGGGCTGAGTCTCGACCTGCTGGTCGGGCCGGTCGTCCGGTCCGACCAGTGACGGTCGCGTTCAGCCGTTGAGCAGGTTGCCGATCATGCCGCCGCCACCACCGCCCGTGTTGTGGGTCGGGGGCGTCCACTCGCTGGGCTGGACGACGACGAAGCCGGGACCGTGGAAGGCGTACTGGAAGGCCTCACCCGAGCCGCCGCGGATCATCGAGGAGAACTTCATCGAGTTCACCACGTTGGGCACCAGGTTGGCCGACCAGGCGACGCACGCCTGCACGTCGACGTACGTCGGCTGGCTGGCGCAGTCGAGCACGACCGGCTTGCCGACCGTGCACAGCGCCACGGTGCCCTGGCCGGAGACGGTGGTGTTGAACAGACCGCCCGCCATCATGCCCGCGCCCTTGACCCGGTTGATGTCCCAGGTCATCGCTGCGTCGAAGGCGAGCAGGTTGCGGCCGTTGACGCTGATCGCGTCGCCGCCGAGCTCGAGCAGGTAGACGTACCCGGCGTCGCTGGCGAAGAAGACCTCGCCCTGTCCGGTGACCCGCATCAGCGGCATGTCCTCGGAGGTGACCATCTTCTTGAGCAGCTTGCCCACGCTGCCGGCCTTCTCGTGCAAGAACTCCACGCGCCCCTGGTAGGCGACCATCGCGCCCTTGACCGCCAGCACGTCAGGTCCCAGGGAGACGCGCAGCAGCTGGCTGTTCTGCAGCGCGAAACGCTGCTGGGACTGGTTCTCCAGGTTGCTCTGGTCGAAGAGCTCAGATTGCATGCGGTGAAGAGTAGATGCACCCGATGGCCGATCATGGCCGGATGATCGATCCCGACGAGCTCAGCGCCCGCCTCGCCACGGAGCTCGACGAGCGGCTGGCGGAGGCTGACGCGGCGCTGGCGTCGCGCTATCCGGGCGAGCGGCCTGGCCGGCAGCCGGTGCACACGGCGTACGTCCCGGCCGACCAGTACGCCGCCGACACGGCCCAGCAGTGGGGAGCGCAGGCGGCCGGGCTCATCGACGAGCACGCCGACAAGTTCGCCCTCGTCGTCGCCGACGCCGACATCATCCGGCGGGTCACGGCCAAGCTGCGCGAGGAGCCCGTCGAGGACCTGCGCATCGACTTCGAGGACGGCTACGTCGGGCACGACGAGGCCGCCGAGGACGACCACGCGCGTACGACGGCGCACGCGCTCGCCGAGTCGCAGCAGGCAGAGCCTGACCCGGGACCGCCGTTCTCCGGTATCCGGATCAAGTCCTTCGAGAAGCCGACCAGGGCTCGAGGCGTGCGCACCCTGACGCGCTTCCTGGCCGCGTTCACCGAGGCCAGGGGCGAGCTCGACGCGTTCGTGGTGACGCTGCCCAAGGTGACGAGCACCGAGCAGGTCGCGGCGTTCGTGCACGCCGCCTCGACGATCGAGGACGAGCTGGGCCTGGCCGCCCAGGCGATCCGCTTCGAGATCCAGGTCGAGACCCCGCAGTCCGTGCTGGGTCCTGACGGCACGGCGCTCGTCGCGCGGATGGTACACGCATCCGGTGGCCGCCTGACCGCGCTGCACTACGGCACCTACGACTACTCCGCGTTCTGCGGCATCGCGGCCGCGCAGCAGTCGCTGGAGCACCCGGTCGCCGACCACGCCAAGCTCGTCATGCAGGCGGCCGCGGCGGGTACCGGCGTACGCCTGTCCGACGGCTCCACCAACGTGCTGCCCGTCGGCGACGGCGACTCCGTCCACGAGGCCTGGCTCAACCACCACCGCTTGGTCACGCGGTCCCTGGAGCGCGGCTTCTACCAGGGCTGGGACCTGCACCCCGGCCACCTGCCGACCAGGTACGCCGCGACGTACGCCTTCTTCCGCACCAGCCTGCCCCGCGCCCTGGCACGCCTGCGCGACTACACCGACCAACGGTCCTCGGGCATCGCCGACGAGCCGGCCACCGCTCGCGCCCTGGCTGACTTCGTGCTGCGCGGTCTGGACTGCGGCGCCGTCGACGCCCCCGAGGTCACCGACGGATGCGGTCTCGACGCCGCCGGCCTGCGCGCCCTGGCGCGGCGCTGAGCGGCTTGTAACGCGGGGTTATGCGTCCCGAGCACGTGCCGCGAGGCTTGGGGGGATGGCATAACCCCGCGTTACAAGCTCCTCGCCGCCGCATCGAGGGGCGGCGCGGAGGCTTCGCAGGCGCTCCGCGAGTACGTCATCACCCGGCGGCGAGCCAGCCACGGCCGCACGCTAGTGGCTAGTGTCGGCCCATGGCGACGCTGGGAGCGAACCAGTACGGCAAGGCCGAGAGCCGCGTGGTCCGCATCATCCGCGACAGCCCTCACCACGAGATCGTCGACCTCAATGTCAGCAGCTCGCTGCGAGGGGACTTCGCCGGGGCGCACATCGACGGCGACCAGGCCGCGGTGCTGCCGACCGACACGCAGAAGAACACGGCGTTCGCCTACGCCAAGCTGCACGGCGTCTCCTCCCCGGAGGACTACGCGCTGGCGCTGGCCCGCCGGCTCTTGGAGGCCACACCTGCCGCACGGGAGGCGGAGGTGCGCGTCGAACAGTACGCGTGGGACCGGCTCGGATCGCACGCGTTCCTCAGGCGTGGTGGCGAGACCCGCACGTGCGTGGTCACCGTCGGCCGCGACACCGCGAGCGTCGTCTCCGGCTTCCGCGACCTGGTCGTGATGAAGTCCACGGACTCCGAGTTCAAGGGGTTCCTGGTCGACGAGTTCACGACGCTGGCCGAGACCGACGACCGGATCCTGGCGACGTCGTTGGTGGCGCAGTGGCGACACGATGGTCTCGACGAGCTCGACCACCGAAGCCAGTCAGACCACCGACGTGACTGGAACTCGTCGTACGACGACGTGCGCGACGTGCTGCTTTCGACGTTCGCCACGACGTACTCGCGGGCGCTGCAGGAGACGCTCTACGTGATGGGCGCGGCGGTGGTGGACACCTTGCCCGGGATCGCCGAGATCTCCTTCTCCGCGCCCAACAGGCACCACTTCCTCGTGGACTTCTCCGGCTTCGAGGTGCCCGTGGAGAACCACGGGGAGGTGTTCATCGCCGCGGACCGCCCGTACGGGCTGATCGAGTGCACGGTGCTCAGGGAGCCCCCGGCATGAACCCCACCCGCGAGCAGCTGCTGGGCTGCCTGTCGGTGCCACGGTGGGCCGATCAGGTGCTGTCCGGTGGTCCCTACGCCGACCGCTCGGCGTTGCTGGCTGCGGCGGACGCGGCGGCTCGTGCGCTCTCGGACGAGGAGCTCGAGCAGGCACTGTCGGCTCATCCGCGCATCGGCGAGCGCGGCGGGACGCAGTCGCAGAGGGAGCAGGCCGGGGTCTCCCCGTCGGAGCGGCTGGTCGCCGGCAACGCGGCCTACGAGGCCAGGTTCGACCGGGTCTTCCTGATCCGGGCGGCCGGTCGTGACGCCGAGGAGATCCTGGCCGAGCTCGAGCGCCGGCTCGGCAACGACGACGCCACCGAACGCGCGGAGACCGTCGACAACCTCAGGGAGATCGCCCTGCTCCGACTGCAGAGCCTGGAAGGACGCTAGTCATGGCCACGCTCTCGACCCACGTGCTCGACACGGCCGCCGGTCGTCCGGCGGCAGGGATCGCCGTACGACTGGAGAACCGCGCCGGCGAGGTCCTCGACTCCGGCGTCACCGACGCCGACGGCCGCGTCGGCTCGCTGGGCGGCGAGCTGTCCCTGGGCCGCTATGCGCTGCGCTTCGAGACCAACGGGGTCTTCTTCCCCGAGGTGGTCGTCGTCTTCACCGTCACCGACGAGCGCCACCACCACGTGCCGCTGCTGCTCTCGCCCTACGGCTATTCGACCTACCGTGGCAGCTGACCTCGTGGTCAAGGCCCGGCGGGCGGTCGTCGGGCGGCGTGAGATCCCCGTGTCCGTAGGCATCTCGCGGGGCCGCATCGTCGCCGTGACGTCGTACGACGAGGAGCTTCCGGCGGCGACATCGGTCACCCTCGACGACGACGAGGTGCTGCTGCCCGGGCTGGTCGACACCCACGTGCACGTCAACGAACCGGGCCGCACCGAGTGGGAAGGGTTCGCGACCGCGACCGCGGCGGCCGCTGCGGGCGGCGTGACGACGATCCTCGACATGCCGCTGAACTCGATCCCGCCGACCACGACCGTGGCGGCGCTGGAGATCAAGCGGGCAGCAGCCGAGGGCCAGTGCTTCGTCGACGTCGGGTTCTGGGGCGGGGCGGTCCCCTCGAACCTCGCCGACCTGGCGGCGCTGCACGACGCCGGCGTCTTCGGGTTCAAGTGCTTCCTGCTCGACTCGGGCGTCCCCGAGTTCCCCCACCTCGAGGAGGCGGCGTTCGGCGCCGCGATGCGAGAGTGCGCACGGATCGGCGCGCTGATGGTCGTGCACGCCGAGGACGGAGCGCTGATCGAGGAGCACCTGGTCGACGGGCCGCGTTACAGCGGGTTCCTCGCCTCGCGTCCCCACGAGTCCGAGGACGTCGCGGTCGCCCGGGTGATACGACAGGCCCTGCAGTCCGGCGCGAAGGCCCACGTCGTCCACCTGTGCAGCGCCACGGCACTCGAGGCGATCCGCGTCGGTCAGCGGGCGGGCGCCGACGTGACGGTCGAGACCTGCCCCCACTACCTGACCTTCGCGGCCGAGCAGATCGACGACGGGTCGACCGAGTTCAAGTGCTGCCCGCCGATCCGTGAGGCCGGCAACCGCGAGCAGCTGTGGTCCGCCCTGGAAGCCGGGGACCTCGACATGGTGGTCTCGGACCACTCCCCGTGCACCGCCACGCTCAAGCGGCTCGGCGAGGGCGACTTCGGCCGGGCCTGGGGCGGCATCTCCTCGGTGCAGCTCGGACTCCCGGCCGTGTGGACCGGCGCACGCGCACGCGGCTGCTCGCTGGTCGACGTGGTGCGATGGATGGCGTCCACGCCCGCCTCACGGGTCGGCCTGTCCGACCGGGGCCGGATCGCCGTGGGCGCGCAGGCCGACCTCGTGCGGTTCGCGCCCGACGCCTCGTTCGTCGTGGACCCCGTCCGGCTCAAGCACCGCAACCCCGTCTCTGCCTACGCCGGCCTCGAGCTGGTCGGCGAGGTACGCGAGACCTGGCTGCGCGGCGTACCCGTCGGCGACGAGGATGGGCCGCGAGGACGACTGCTGGCACGAGAGGAGACGCCGTGACCTATCACGTACCTCGAGGCGGACTGCCGCCCCAGACCGCGCTCACGACCGGTGGCGACGGCCGGGCGCGGTTCACCGAGGCGTACGCCGTGATCCCGGCGCGCACGCAGAGCGACATCACGGCGTCCTACCTGCCCGATTGGGACGGGATGCGGATGTGGGTGCTCGCGCGGCCGCTGTCGGGGTTCGCCGAGACGTTCAGCTGGTACGTCGCCGAGGTCGCCCCGGGCGGCGGCTCGGAGGACCCCGAGGCGGACCCGGAGGCGGAGGCGGTGCTGTTCGTCGTCGACGGGCACCTGAGCCTGCGGGCCGACGGGTCGACGTACGAGCTGGAGCCCGGGAGCTACGCCTACCTCCCGCAGGTCGCGGACTGGTCGCTGCGCAACGCCTCCGAGGCGACGGCGACGTTCCACTGGATCCGCAAGGCCTACCACCGCGTCGAGGGACTCCCCGAGCCGGACGTGCTCGTCACCCACGAGCGCGACGTCGAGCCGGTCGAGATGCCCGGCACCGACGGGGTGTGGTCGACGACGAGGTTCGTGCCCACCGACGACCTGAGCCACGACATGCACGTCAACATCGTGAGCTTCGCGCCCGGCGGGACGATCCCCTTCCCCGAGACCCACGTGATGGAGCACGGCCTCTACGTACTGGAGGGCAAGGCGGTCTACCTCCTCAACACCGACTGGGTCGAGGTCGAGGCCGGCGACTTCATGTGGCTGCGCGCCTTTTGCCCCCAGGCCTGCTACGCCGGCGGCCCGGGCCCGTTTCGCTACCTGCTCTACAAGGACGTCAACCGCCACGCCCCCCTCACCTGACCCATCTGCCGAGCCTGCGGAGCACCTGGTGCTTCATAGGCTCGGCACATGCCCGGCCGGACAGCCCGGACCACAGGGAACCGGCCGACCGCGCCAGCCTCGGGCGGCCAGCACAGTGCCGAGGCGCGCCGCAGTCTGGCAGGCACCGTCGAACACCTGACCCCAGCCCAACCTGATGGTGAGCCGTCCTGCAGCCAGCGAGTCAAGGTCGCGTTGGAGGTCGTGATGACGTTGGGCACCTCGGTGGAAGAGCCAGCCGTCGAGCTCGACATCGGTGTCGAAGTCCGGATAGCTCGCGTCGGCGTAGCGCACCTTCGAGCCGACCGTACTGCGGTGTTGGCGGCACGACGCGGGCAGGCCGTGCGGGCTCTCGACTCGCCGCAGGAACTCGCGCTCCAGTACGGAGTGAGACCCACAGGCGGCGTCGCGGACGACCTCGCCGAGGAGGACCCGGCCACGCAACCGCGGGTGCCGCTCGAGAGCCGCGACCATGCGGTCACCCGTGGTCAGCCGCCGCTGGATGACCGAGACGACGGTCTGCACGGCATCCAGCTCACGCTCCGCACGCGCCGCGACCCTCAAGGCGGCGTCCTCGATGCGCATCCGGGGCGGAGAGACGTTGAGCAGCGACGTGGAGTGCAGGTCGACCACCCAGCGCACGGCATAGCCCTCCCGGGCACGGACATTGCGCTGTCGGCCGACCGCGAGCACGATCGGACCTTCCTGGCCGGGCGGGGTCAGCACGGACTCATCCGCCAGGACGGACGGCGCGTAGTAGAGAACCCCCGCCCAGGCACGCTGCTCGCCTGACGGTGGCCCGGTGTGGTCGACGTACACGCCAGGCAACAGCAGCGCCCATTCGCGCCTGCGCAGTCGGCGCGCGATGTCAGCGGCTCGCTCACCAGCCTGCTCGACCTGCCGGCGAGCAACGACGCCGCGCTGGTGTCGCATCACGTCGTCGAGGCTGCTCACCCGACCAGCCTGATGGAGTTCGGTGCTCCCTGCAGCGGGCCTGTGGACAGCCTCGGCATCGGCCGAGTCTGTGAAGCAGCACGTGCTCCACACGCTCGGCAGATCCCCCTTCTCAGGGCACACTGAACCTTCGACGACCAAGGGAGGTGGGGATGGCGGGGATCGTCGTCAACGGCGAGGAGCGGTCGCTCGACGGGGTGCCGCTGCACACCAACCTCCTGGACTTCGTGCGGGCCTGTGGGCTGACCGGGGCCAAGGAGGGCTGCGCCGAGGGTGAGTGCGGGGCGTGCTCGGTGCTGGTCGCGCGGCCGTCCCCCGACGGGAGCGACACCACGGAGTGGACGGCGCTCAACTCCTGCCTGGTACCCGCGGCCGCGCTCGACGGTCAGGAGGTCGTGACGGCCGAGGGCCTTGGCACACCCGAGCACCTGCACCCCGTGCAGCACGAGATGGCCGTGCGCGGCGGGTCTCAGTGCGGGTACTGCACGCCGGGGTTCGTGTGCAGCATGGCGGCCGAGTACTACCGCGCCGACCGGCCGGGTCACGCCGGGCACTTCGACATCCACGCCCTGAGCGGCAATCTGTGCCGCTGCACGGGCTACCGGCCGATCAAGGACGCGGCCGACGCCCTGGGGGCACCGGACGCCGACGACCCGATGGCCAGGCGGCGTACGACGGCCGCGCCGGCCGCCGTACCGACCGGGCTGCGCGACGCCGAGTCGAGGTTCATCAGGCCGCCCAGCCTCGAGCGGGCGCTGGCGATCCTGGCCGAGGAGCCCGACGCGACCGTGGTCGCCGGGTCCACCGACTGGGGGGTCGACGTCAACCTCAAGGGTGCTCGAGGTTCGCTCGTGGTGGCCGTCGACAGGCTGGACGGGCTGAGGGGTTTCGAGACGGTTGCTAGCGCAACCTCCTCAACCAGCGACGGCGAGCTGCGGATCGGCGCTGGGCTCACGCTGAGCGAGATCGAGCGGAGGCTGGCCGTGTCGGCGACCAGGCTGCCATTGCTGGCGGCGCTGTTCCCGCAGTTCGCGAGCAGGCTGATCCGCAATGGCGCGACGCTCGGCGGCAACCTCGGCACGGGCTCGCCCATCGGCGACGCACCACCGGTGCTGCTCGCGCTGGAGGCGAGCGTCGTGCTGGCATCGACCGCAGGCACCCGCACGGTGCCGTTGAGCGAGTACTTCACCGGCTACCGCGAGTCGGTCCGGCACAGCGACGAGCTGATCACCGAGGTCGTCGTACCTCTCCCGGCCAGCACCACGACGGCCTTCCACAAGATCGCCAAGCGGCCCTTCGACGACATCTCCTCGGTGGCCGTCGCGTTCGCGCTCGAGATCGAGGACGGCACGGTGAGCAAGGCGCGGATCGGGCTCGGCGGAGTGGCCGCCACGCCGATCCGTGCGCTGGCGACCGAGGCGGCCCTGGAGGGGCGGCCCTGGGACGCCGACTCGGTCGAGGCGGCCGCGCGCGTGCTGGCCGGCGAGGGGACGCCGATCGACGACATGCGGGCGAGCGCGAGGTTCCGGTCCGAGATGCTGGGCAACTCCCTGCGGAAGCTGTCCGTGTCATGAGCAGCCTCAGCGAACGTCCCGCGAACCCCGTCGTCGGGCAGGCGATCGAGCACGAGAGCGCCGCGCTGCACGTGACGGGGCACGCGCTCTACACCGACGACCTCGTGGGTCGCCACCACGGTGTGCTCCACGCCCATCCCGTGCAGGCACCCCACGCCCACGCGCGCATCACCCGCCTCGACACGAGCAGCGCCCACGACGTACCCGGCGTGGTCCGCGTCCTCACCGCCAGCGACGTGCCCGGGATCAACGATGCCGGCATCAAGCACGACGAGCCGCTGTTCCCCGACGAGGTGCAGTACTTCGGGCACGCGGTCTGCTGGGTGCTCGGCGAGACCCTGGAAGCCGCGCGACGCGGGGCGCTGGCGGTCGAGGTCGACTACGAGCCACTGCCCGCGATCCTCACGGTGGTCGAGGCCATCGAGGCCGCGAGCTACCAGGGCATGGCGCCGGTCATGGCCCGGGGCGACGCCGAGACCGCACTGGCGAGCGCAGCACACGTCTTCGAGGGCGAGATCGACTTCGCCGGCCAGGAGCACTTCTACCTCGAGACGCACTGCGCACTGGCGACGGTCGACGAGAACGGCCAGGTGTTCGTGCAGTCCAGCACGCAGCACCCGACCGAGACCCAGGAGATCACCGCCCACGTCCTCGGCCTGCCCAGCAACCGCGTCACCGTCCAGTGCCTGCGGATGGGCGGCGGGTTCGGCGGCAAGGAGATGCAGCCCCACGGGCTCGCGGCGGTGGCCGCCCTCGGCGCGACCCTCACCGGGAGACCCGTCCGGCTGCGGCTGACCCGTCAGCAGGACATGACGATGACGGGCAAGCGGCACGGGTTCCACGCGACCTGGCGGGTCGGCTTCGACGACGCCCTGCGCATCGTGGGCCTCGACGCGACCCTCACCTCTGACGGCGGCTGGAGCCTCGACCTGTCCGAGCCCGTGCTCTCACGCGCGCTGTGCCACGTCGACAACGCCTACTGGGTCCCCGACATCCGCGTGCAGGGGCGGATCGCGAGGACCAACAAGACCTCGCAGACGGCCTTCCGCGGGTTCGGCGGACCCCAGGGGATGCTGGTGATCGAGGACATCCTCGGCCGGTGCGCGCCGCTGCTGGGGGCAGAGCCCGACGACCTGCGCCGCCGCAACTTCTACGTCGAGGGCCAGACCACGCCGTACGGCCAGCCGGTGCGCCACCCCGAACGCATGGTGCTCGCGTGGAACCAGGTGCGTGAGAGCGCGACGTACGACGAACGCCTGCGCGAGGTGCGCACGTTCAACGAGGAGCACCCACATGCCAAGCGGGGTCTGGCGATCACGCCGGTGAAGTTCGGGATCTCGTTCAACTTCACCGCCTTCAACCAAGGCGGCGCGCTGGTGCATGTCTACAAGGACGGCTCGGTGCTGATCAACCACGGCGGCACCGAGATGGGGCAGGGCCTGCACACCAAGATGCTCCAGGTCGCGGCGACGGCGCTCGGCCTGCCCCTCAGCAAGGTCAGGCTCGCACCGACTCGCACCGACAAGGTGCCCAACACCTCGGCGACCGCGGCGAGTGCCGGCGCCGACCTCAACGGCGGCGCGGTCAAGAACGCGTGCGAGCAGATCCTCGGCCGACTCACCGAGCTGCGTGCGGCTAACCCCGAGGCCAGCTGGGAGGAGCTCGTCCGGCTCGCCTACCACGCGCGGATCCAGCTCTGGGCGGCCGGCTTCTACAGGACCGAGGGGCTCAGCTGGGACGTCACGACGATGACGGGCTCGCCGTTCAAGTACTTCGCCTACGGCGCCGCCGTCGCCGAGGTCGAGGTCGACGGGTTCACCGGCGCCTACGACCTGCGCCGCGTCGACATCGTGCACGACGTCGGCGACTCGCTCTCACCGCTCGTCGACCTCGGCCAGGTCGAGGGCGGGTTCGTGCAGGGGGCGGGCTGGCTGACGCTGGAGGATCTGCGCTGGGACACCTCCGACAAGCCGACCAGGGGCCGGCTCAGTACGCAGTCCGCATCGACGTACAAGCTGCCGAGCTTCTCCGAGACGCCCACCGAGTTCCACGTGAAGCTGCTCGAGCACGCCCACGAGGACGGCGCGGTCTACGGCTCGAAGGCCGTCGGAGAGCCACCGCTGATGCTGGCGTTCTCGGTGCGCGAGGCCCTGCGGGCGGCGTGTGCGGCGTTCGGACCCCCCGGCGTCTCGGTCGAGCTGGCCTCGCCCGCGACGCCCGAGGCGGTCTACTGGGCGCTGGACGAGGCGCGATCATGAGCACCTGGTGGCAGGAGGTCGCGGCCCTGCGGTCGCGCCGCGAGGCCGGCGTACTCGTCACGGTCACCGACGCCCGTGGCCACGCACCTCGCGACGCCGGCGCCAAGATGGTGGTGACGGCGCGGACCACCAGCGGGTCGGTCGGCGGCGGCAACCTCGAGGCCGAGGCCGTACGCCGGGCCCGCGCGCTGCTCGACTCCGGCGGCACCAGGCCCGAGACGTTCGAGAGCCACCTGTCCGACAAGGCCCCCCTCCAGCACGGCGTGCAGTGCTGTGGCGGCGAGGTGAGCGTGCTCCTGGAGCCGTTGCCGGTGGTGCCGAGCGTCGCGATCTTCGGGGTCGGGCACGTCGGTCTCGAGCTGGCACGCATCCTGGCTCGCCACGACCTCGACCTCCACCTCGTCGACTCGCGCGCCGACCACCTGTCCGACGGCACCCTCGCGCCACTGGCCGACAGCGTCGCCGTCGTGCACGTGCATGCCGTGCCGGTGCTCCCCGAGCTGGTTCTCGCCGAGCTGCCTGCCGGCAGCCACGTACTGGTGATGACGCACGACCACGCCGAGGACATCGCCCTGTGCGACGCGGCCATCCGGCTCGACCACCTGGGCCCGATCGGATTGATCGGCTCCTCGGCGAAGTGGGCGAGGTTCCGCGCGCGGCTGCTCGCCGACGGCCACGACCGAGCGGCGGTCGACCGCATCGAGCTGCCCATCGGCATGCCCGGCATCACGACGAGCAAGGAGCCGGCGGCGATCGCCCTGTCCGTGGCTGCGGCGTTGCTGGCTGCCTTCGAACGCGAGAGCGCCCGCCGGTGACCCTCTCGTGACGCTGTTTCGGGGCACCTTCCTCGACACGCCGGACAGTCCGTTCAAGGGACACCACCTGCGTGCCGAGGCCGACGCCGCGATCTACGTGCGCGACGGCGTGATCGTCGCGCGCGGTCCGGCCGAGGCGATCCTGCGCAACCACCCGGACGACGAGGTCGTCGACCTGCGCCACGGGCTGGTGCTGCCCGGGTTCGTCGACACGCACGTGCACTTCCCGCAGGTGCGCGTGATCGGGGGCCTCGGCATGCCGTTGCTCGACTGGCTGGAGAAGTGCGCGCTCCCCGAGGAGGCGCGGCTGGCCGACACGTCGTACGCCGCCGGGGTCGCCGCCGACTTCCTCGGCGGCCTCGCGCGCGCCGGCACCACCACGGCCCTCGTGTTCGGCTCGCACTTCGCCGGGGCGGTCGATGCGATGTTCGCCGAAGCCGCACGGATCGGGCTACGGGTGACCAGCGGACTGGTGCTCAGCGACCGCATCCTGCGTGAGGACCTGTTCACCGACCCCGACCGTGCCTATGCCGAAGGCTCTGCGCTCGCGCGGAGGTGGCACGGGACCGGACGCTCCCGCTACGCGGTCACGCCTCGGTTCTCGCTCTCCTGCAGCGACGGGCTGCTGGAGTCGGCCGGGGCGCTGCTGGCCGACGTACCCAACGCATTCTTCACCTCCCACATCAACGAGAACCCCGAGGAGATCCGCGGGGTCCGTGACCTGTTCGGATGCGACTACGCGACCAGCTACGACAAGCACGGCCTGCTCGGACCGCGCTCGGTCCTGGCCCACGACGTGCACCCGACCCGCGGCGAGCTGCGCCTGATGCGCGAGCGGGGCGTCGCCGTCGCGCACTGCCCGACCAGCAACGCGGCGCTGGGCAGCGGGATGTTCCCGCTCGGCGCGCACCTGGCATACGGCGTGCGGGTCGCGCTCGGCTCGGACGTCGGGGCCGGCACCGGGTTCTCGCTGTTCAAGGAGGCCCTGCAGGCGTACTTCAACCAGCAGCTCCTCGGCCGGGAGGGCCACCGGCTGGGCGTCAGCCACCTGCTCCACCTCGCGACGGCGGCCGGCGCCGAGGCCCTCGGCCTGGCCGGTGTCACCGGCGACCTGTCGGTCGGCAAGGAGTTCGACGCCCTCTGGCTCTCACCTGCCCCCGGCACGACGCTCGACGTCGCGCTGCGCCACGCCGACTCCCCCGACGACGCCCTGGCCAAGGCCTTCGCGCTGGCCGGCCCCGCCGACGTACGGGGGACGTGGGTCGCCGGCACCCCGATTCGTCAGCAGCTCTCCCGCGCTGGGCACCCGCAGGATCGCTGACGAATCGCGGGTCGGCCGGACACCCGACGGGGTGGAGTGCGGGCCGGGGCCTGCTCGGAAGGATGCGCGCATGTCCTCCCCCTCCTCCCCTTCGTCGTGGAAGCGGGTCGCCGCCGTCTCCGTCGTCACGTGGCTGGTCCTGATGGGACTGATCCTGGCGTGGGGCTGGCTGCTGACCCACCCGCTCGAGTCGTCGATCGAGCCGACCGATGACCGCCTCGCGCGGTGGTTCGTCGGCGAGCGGACCTCCCAGCTAACGGATGCCGCGAACGCCGGCACGTTCCTCGGCGAGACGATCGTCGGGGCCTCGACGTTCACGTTGATCGGGCTGGTCGTGAGCCTGGTCAAGCGCACCTGGCGGCCGATCCTGCTGGTGGCGATCATCGAGGCGGGGCTGGGCGGCTTCTACTTCTTCGGCACCGAGCTGATCCCGCGTGACCGGCCCCCGGTCAAGCTGCTCGACGCCGGCCTGGCCCCCGATGCGAGCTATCCCTCGGGTCACGTCGCGACATCGCTGGTGTGCTGGGCGGGCGCGGTGGTGCTCATCTGGGTGTACTTCCGGGCCGCGCGCTGGGTGGCGCTGCTCCTGCTCCTGCTGCCGGTCGGCACCTTGCTCTCGCGTCTCTACCTCGGCGCGCACCACCTCACCGACGCGCTGACCAGCGTGGTCTACGCCTCCGTGTGGCTGCTGGTCGTGGCTCGGGTGCTGCTGCCGGGTGGTCGCGAGTCGGCGCGCCCGAGCATGTAACGCGGGGTTAGCCCATCTGCCCAAGCGGCGCGGCGCGTGCCAAGGACCTGTAACACCGCGTTACATGTCTCCCGTCCGTCAGCCCTCCGTCAGCCCTCGTCGAGCACCCGGCGAAGTACGACGCCGAACTCCTCGGGCTTGCCGGCGTACGGGTTCTCGGGTCCGCCGCCGACGAAGCCGCCGTGGTGGCTGGGGAACATCACGACGTCGTCGCCCAGCCGCTCGGCCACGGCCCGCGCGGTCCGGGAGGTGATCGCGTCGCCGGTCTCCTCGCCGACGCCGAGTACGACGCGGGTCGGGGCGGACGCGATCGCGTCGAGGTCGAACTCGTAGCGGGTCACGGTGAGCGAGCGCTCCGAGAGCAGCGGGTCATCGCGGCTGCCGTCATCCTCGCTCGGCATCCCGAACTTCGCCGGGTCGGGGGCCGGCCGGGCGAAGAAGTCGTCGGTGAACTCGCCCTGCCACATCGTGACGCCGATGAAGGTCGCCATGCCGGCGCCGAAGCCCTTGTCCTGGTACGCCGACCGGACGCCGCGGAACGCCCGGTCCGCCGCCTCTGCGTCCGGGAGCACCCACGTCGCCGGCGGCTCGTGGGCGACCAGCGTGGCCACGTCGTCGGCGTACAGCGAGACCCACGTGAGTCCGGCCACGGCACCGCCGCTCGAGCCGAACACGTCGACCTTGGCGTCAGGGGAGAGGTATCGGGCCAGGGCGTGCAGGTCGTCGGCCTGGTCCTGCGGGGTCTGATCGTCGCGTCCGTCGCGGCGTACGCTGCTGCGGCCCAGGCCGCGCGGGTCGTACGTCACGACCGTGCGGTCCGGGAACTGCGCGGCCAGATCTGCGAACCCGTCCGCCTGCATCGGCTGGCCGATCATGAACAGCAGCGGACGGCCGTCCGTCGTCGGGACCGGCCCGTGCACGTCGTACACGAGGTCGACGTCGGGCAGCTCGAGGGTGTGGGTCTCGGTCATCGTGGTCTCCTTGGTCGCGGTCACGCGTACGCATCGTTCGGCAGCCGTACGTTTCGACACCGGGGCCTGAGGAAATTCACCGGCCAGCCGGGGAAACTGTGGGTTGTCGGCCAATGTTTGAGCCGACAACCCGGGGATTACCCGGTCAGCCGGGTAATCCCTAACCCCCGGCCGCCAGCACAGCGTCGTACGCCGGCAGGGTCAGGAAGTCGACGAAGGTGTCGTCGAGGGCGGTCTGGGCGAAGATCCGGGCAGCGGTGTCGAGGTGGTCGGCGTACCAACCGGACTCGCGCAGGCTGCGTAGCTCCTCCTCGACGACGGCCTCGACCAGCTCGCGGGTCACCGTCTCGCCGGAGGCGAGCCGCGCTGCGTGGTGGGTCCACTGCCAGATCTGCGAGCGCGAGATCTCGGCGGTCGCGGCGTCCTCCATCAGGTGGTGGATCGCGGCCGCGCCGTTGCCGGCCAGCCAGGCCGCGACGTAGGCGACGCCGACGTTCACGTTGAGACGCAGGCCGTCGAGGGTGCGCTCGCCGGGGGTCTCGTCGGCGGCCAGGAGGTCGTCGGGCCGCACGCGTACGTCGACCTGCCGGTCGAGCTGGTTGGGTGCGTCACCCAGCACCTCGCCGAAGATCTCCGCGCACACCGGCACCAGGTCGGGGTGGGCCACCCAGGAGCCGTCGAAGCCTGCGTCCGCCTCACGGGTCTTGTCCTCGCGCACCTTGGCGAACGCCGCCTCGTTGACAGCCGCGTCCTTGCGCGAGGGGATGAACGCCGCCATCCCGCCCATCGCGAACGCGCCACGTCGATGGCACGTGGCGACCAGCAGGTCGCTGTAGGCCTGCATCATCGGCGCTCGCATCGTGATCGCACTGCGGTCGGGCAGCGTGAAGCCGCTGGAGTCGCGGAAGTTCTTGATGATCGAGAACAGGTAGTCCCACCTTCCGGCGTTGAGGCCGCTCACGTGGTCGCGCAGCTCCCAGAGGATCTCCTCCATCTCGAACGCGGCGGTGATGGTCTCGATCAGCACGGTCGCCCGCACCGAGCCCTGAGGGAGACCGAGCTCCTGCTGGGCGAAGCAGAAGACGTCGTTCCAGAGGCGGGCCTCGAGATGGGACTCCAGCTTCGGCAGGTAGAAGTACGGGCCGCTCCCGCGCGAGAGCTGCTCCCGCGCGTTGTGGAAGAAGTACAGACCGAAGTCGACCAGGCCACCGACGAGGGGGTGCCCGTCGATGGTCAGGTGCAGCTCGTCGAGGTGCCAGCCGCGCGGCCGCGGCAAGATCACCGGCAGGTGCTCGGGATCGGTCAGCGCGTAGCCCTTGCCCTCGGGTGAGGTGAAGGCGATGGTGCGGCGGACCGCGTCGTAGAGGTTCACCTGCCCCTCCACCACGTTGCGCCAGTGCGGGGTGTTGGCGTCCTCGAGGTCGGCCAGCCACACCTTGGCGCCCGAGTTGAGGGCGTTGATGGCCATCTTGCGACTGGTCGGGCCGGTGATCTCCACCCGGCGGTCCTGGAGGTCGCGAGGGGCCGCGGCGACCTGCCAGTCCGACGTACGGATCTCCTCGGTCGCTTCCAGGAACCGCGGTCGCTCGCCGGCCGCGATCCGCTCGCGACGCGTACGCCGGGCCCTCAGCAGCTCGTCACGGCGAGCACTGAAGTTGTGGTGGAGCTCGCCCAGGAACGTCAGGGCACCCGGCGTCAGGATCTCCTCGGAGCGGTCGACGGCCGGGCCCTGCACCTCGATGCTGCTCATCTCGGCAGCGTAGCCAGGCCTCTACGGGGGCATAGTCCGGTACGAACGGAACCCTCGATGCCGCGATCGAGGGTTCGGTTCGTACCGGACTATCTCGAGGCCCACCACTGCAGCAGGGCGGCGCGAGCGGCCTCCTCGGTCATCGGGCCGTTGTCGAGGCGGAGCTCGAGGAGGAACTTGTAGGCGGCGCCGACGTCGCGGCCGGGCGGGATGCCGAGGATCTCCATGATCTGGGTGCCGTCGAGGTCGGGGCGGATCGAGGCGAGCTCCTCCTCCTCCGAGAGCCGGGCGATACGGGCCTCGAGCTCGTCGTAGGTACGCCGCAGGCGCTCGGCCTTCCTGCGGTTGCGGGTCGTACAGTCGGCCCGGGTGAGCACGTGCAGTCTCTCGATCTGGTCGCCGGCGTCGCGTACGTAGCGGCGGACGGCGGAGTCGGTCCACTCGCCGTCGCCGTACCCGTGGAACCTCAGGTGCAGCTCGACCAGCTTGGCCACGGCCTCGACCGTGTCGCCGGAGAAGCGCAGCTCCTGGAGTCGCTTGCGCGTCATCTTGGCGCCGACCACGTCGTGGTGGTGGAAGGTCACCTGGCCACCGTCGACGAACCGGCGCGTGCGCGGCTTGCCGATGTCGTGCATGAGAGCCGCGAGGCGGGACACCAGGTCCGGTCCGCCCCCGGAGAGGTCTGCCAGCCGCGACTCCTGGTCGATCGACTGCTCGAGCACGGTCAGGGTGTGCTCGTAGACGTCCTTGTGGCGGTGGTGCTCGTCGCGCTCCAGCTTCAGCGCCGGCAGCTCGGGCAGCACCAGGGCTGCCAGCCCGGTCTCCACGAGAAGACGCAGCCCGATCCGGGGGTACGGCGCCAACACCAGCTTGCTGAGCTCGTCGCGCACCCGCTCGGCCGAGATGATCGAGATGCGCTCGGCCATCGCGGTCATCGCCTCGACGACCGCGGGGTCGACCTCGAAGGCCAGCTGGGCGGCGAACCGCGCCGCGCGCATCATCCGCAGCGGGTCGTCGGAGAACGAGTCCTCGGGCCGACCGGGCGTCCGCAGCACCCGCGTGGCGAGGTCGACCACCCCGCCGTAGGGATCGACGAGCTCGCGCCCCGAACCGTCGGTCAAGGAGACGGCCATCGCGTTGACCGTGAAGTCGCGGCGCCCCAGGTCGCCCGTCAGGCTGTGCCCGAAGTCGACGACGGGCTTGCGACTGGTCGGGTCGTAGCTCTCGGAACGGTACGTCGTCACCTCGACCTGCCAGGGTCCCTTGCGGCAGCCGATGGTGCCGAAGTCGCGCCCCATGTCCCACAGCGCGTCACCCCAGCGGCCCAGGAGCCGCTCGGTCTCCTCGGGTCGGGCGGAGGTGGTGAAGTCGAGGTCGTTGTGGGCGCGGCCCAGCATGGCGTCGCGCACGGGTCCACCGACCAGCGCGAGCTCGTGACCTGCCTGGGCGAACATCTCGCCCAGCGGGTCGAGGACCGGCGAGATCCGGTCGAGCTCCTCGCGGACCGAACGCTCGACATCTGCCACCCGAAGGGGGGGCCCCGGGAGTGACTCGTCGGCGTCGGACACGGCCAGCCAGCCTAGAGGACATCGCGGGCGATCCTGGTTTCGAGGCTCGCTCTCGCCGCACCCCGACCAGCGCAGCTCGTCGCACTACTCTCGACGGGTGCCCCGACGGACGATGCTGCTGCCTGCGCTGGCGGCTGTCGTCTCGGCGGTCGGCCTGGGGCTGCCAGTCGTGGGGCCAGTCGTGGGGCCAGTCGTGGGGCCCGTCGTGGCGCCAGCCGCAGCAGCCGACGAGTCACTCCAGGGCGCCCCCCTCTCGCTGACCATCGACCGGCTCTCGCCGTCCTCGATCCCGCAGTCGGGCCCACACTCGGGCAAGGTGAAGGTCAGCGGGTGGGTGACCAACAACTCCGAGGAGACCTGGGCCGACATCGCGGTCTACACCTTCATCGCCGCGGACCCGATCACCACGAGCGATGACCTGGCCTTCGAGATCACCCGCGACGCCGAGCAGCCTGTGGGTGACCGGATCACGCTGCCGGGGACCTTCGAGACGATCCTCGAGCTCGCGCCCGGCGCCTCGCTGCCCTACAGCGACCAGGTGCCCGTCTCCGACCTGGCAGTCGACGAGGCCGGCGTCTACTGGTTCGGCGTCCACGCACTCGGCACCAACGCGGACGGTCGAGACCTGGTGGCCGACGGGCGGGCCCGGACGTTCTTGCCGTACGTCCCACCACAGGGCCGGGGCGAGCCGATCGACACCGCGCTGGTGCTGCCCGTACGCCACCCGGTGACGCACGGCTCCGACGGCACCCTCAGCGAGGTCGACGACTGGCTCGACACCATCGACGACGGCGGCCAGCTGTCCTCGGTGCTCGACTTCGGCCTGGCAGCCGGAGGGCGCCACGTCACCTGGCTGGTCGACCCGGCCGTCCCCGACGCCGTCCGGCAGCTCGCCGACGGCAACCGGCCGCGCGAGCTCGTCCAGTCCGGGCAGGGCACCCCCGTCGGCGAGGGCGATGGCGGGACGGGCCAGCCCGATGACCAGACCGGCGACCAGACCGGCGACCAGACCGATGACCAGACCGATGACCAGTCGCCCTCCGACGGCGCCAGCCCCGACCCGACCGAACCCTCACCCGCCGACACCCTCGAGTCGCGGACCGCCACCCGATGGCTGGTCAAGCTCAACCAGGCGGTCACCGGCAAGCAGGTACTGGCGCTGCCATGGGGCGACGTCGACGTGGCCGCTGCGGCCAAGCGCTCCACCAAGGCCTACACCGACGCGCGGGAGCGCTCCGGGGACGTGCTCAGCGTCAACCAGGCCCCGATGACGCCGGCGATGGCCCCGCCCAACGGCTTCCTCGACGACGCCGCCCTCGCGCTTGCCGACGACGACACGACGGTGCTGATGTCGGATCGCGCGGTGAACCGGGGCACCGCGCCGAGCGTGGCGACCTACGAGGGGCGCAAGGTCGTCTTCTTCTCCGCCGACGTGCTGCTCGGCGGCCCCGGCCCCAACGACCCGGTCTCGCCGGTGGCCATGCGTCAGCGCATCCTCAGTGAGGCCGCCGTGCGGATGTCCGCACCGGCGCAGCAGCCCCTGGTCGTCGTCTTCCCGCCCGCCTGGGACCCGCCCGGGGCCGACGACTACTCGGAGTTCTTCGAGGGCCTCGACGTGCCGTGGATGCGGATGACGTCCCTCGCCGAGGCGGCCGCGGTGCCCGGTCGCCCGCTCGCGGCGGATCGCTTCACCTACCCGGTGTGGCAGGTCAACCACGAGGTCGACGACGCAGCGTTCGCCGCCCTCGACGACCTGGACTCCGAGGCGCGGCGCCTGCAGGGCGTGATCAACGTCAAGAACAACCTGGCCACGCGGATCCGCAGCGAGGCCCTGGCCAACGTGTCGTACTTCGCCCGCGAGAACCCCGACCGCTACCGGTTGGCGACCCTCAACACCGGGGTGTGGGTGCGCAGCCGTCTCGGCGCGATCACGGTCTCAGGTCCGAGCAGGGTGATCTTGTCGAGCGAGTCGGGGCCGTTCTCGGTCACCATCACCAACGGGCTGGACCAGCCGGTGACGGTGCGCCTGACGACCACCTCCGAGCCGCCGATGGAGATCAAGGTGCCCGACAAGCTGGAGCTGGACGCCAACTCCACGACGACCAGGCTGCTGGAGGCCTCCACCAGCAAGCTCGGGGTGCACAACGTGACCCTCGAGGTCACCGACCTCGAGGGCAAGCCCCTCGGGTCGACCGCGCGGGTACCCGTCCGCGCGGCCCAGGTCAGCGACGTCATCTGGCTGGTGATGGGTGGCGCCCTGGCGCTGTTGCTGATCGCGATCGTGCTGCGCCTGATCCGGCGCATCCGCGGCGGAGGCACCCCGCCGGATGACGACGGCGACGACGAGCCGAGCTCGGACGACCCGGCTGGCGCGGCGGTCCGCGAGCCGGCGCCGACCGGATGAGCCGGTCGATGCCCGAGTCCACCGACACGCGCGAGGACCAGGAGGGCGTGCTCACCTCCAGCGCCGTGATGGCCGCGGGCACCCTCGTCTCGAGGTTCAGCGGCTACCTGCGGTCGCTGCTGCTGGCCGCGGCCTTGGGCAACCTGCTCCACGCCGACCTGTTCACCATCGGCAACACCGTGCCGAACATGCTCTACATCCTGCTGGCCGGCGGCATCTTCAACGCCGTGCTGGTGCCCCAGCTGGTGCGGTCGATGTCGCAGGACCCGGACGGCGGCGAGGCCTACACCAACCGGATCATCACGCTGGCCGCCCTCTTCCTGGGCGCGGTGAGCGTGCTGCTCGTGGTGGCGGCGCCCTGGGTGATGGGCATCTTCTTGTCACCCGACTACGACCGCCCGGAGCTGGCCGAGCAGCGCGACTCGGTGATCGCCTTCGCGCGCTTCTGCCTGCCCCAGGTGTTCTTCTACGGGATGTTCGTGCTGCTGGGACAGGTGCTCAACGCACGGCGCCGCTTCGGACCGATGATGTGGGCCCCCATCGCCAACAACCTGGTCTCGATCGCGGTCCTGGTCGGCTACCTCGTCTTCTACGGTCCCGTGCCCAAGGCCGACCTGCTCTCTGCCTACAGCCCCGCCCAGGAGGCCTGGCTCGGCGTCGGCGCGACGGCCGGGATCGCCGTACAGCTGCTGGTGCTGGTGCCGTTCCTCAAGGCGGCCGGCGTGCGCTACCGGCCCCGCTTCGACTTCCGCGGCACGGGCCTCGGACACACGCTGCGCCTGGGCCTGTGGACGGTCCTGTTCGTGATCGTCAACCAGGTTGCCTATGCCGTCGTCGTGCGGCTGGCGTCAGGTGGCACGGCGCAGGCAGTGGGCTCGGGAGGCGACAGTGACGCGACCGGATACACGGTCTACTCGCAGGCCTTCTTGATCGTGATGGTCCCCCACGCCGTGGTCACCGTCTCCTTGGCCACCGCCCTGCTCCCGCTCCTGTCGGCGCAAGGCAACAGGGGCGACCTCCGGGCACTCGGCGGCAGCCTGTCGCGCGTGCTGCGCACCGCGTTGGCGGTGGTGGTGCCCTTCGCCGTACTGCTTCCTGTCGTCGCCCCGGACCTGGCCGCCGTCTTGTGGGACTGGGGCGCAGCGAGCAGCACCTACACGCTCTACGTCCTCTCGCTCTCGCTGTTCGGCGTGGGGATCGTGTTCTTCACCGTCCACTACCTGGTGCTGCGCGGCTTCTACGCGCTCGAGCTGACCCGCACCGTCTTCTTCATCCAGTGCGTCGTGGCCGCGACCAACATCGCCGCGGCCATCGTGCTGGTGCGCCTGACCGACCCGGTGCACACAGCACCCGCGCTCGTCGTCGCCTACACCGCGTCGTACGTCGTGGGCTCGCTCGTGTCCTACCTCGTGCTGCGCCGCAGACTCGCCGCCGGCAGCGGGCAGCTGGAGTCCGCCGTACTCGTGCGGTTCTTGGTGCGCGTGGTCATCGCAGCCGGGATCGCCACGTTCGCAGCCTGGGGCGTGGCCATGACGCTGCCCGGGCGCGATGACCCGAGCCACCTCGCCGCGGTGGCCAGGTTGGCCCTGGTCGCCGCCGCCGACGTCCTGGTCTTCCTCGTGCTGGCCAGGCTGATGCGGCTCGCAGAGGTGACCGAGGTCATCGACACGTTCGCAGGGCGGCTGCGTCGGCCCGCCGCACGGCGCTGACGCACCTACGATGAGCAGTCAACCGACACCGCGGCCTGGGAGGAGGACCGTGCCCCACGCGATCCGACCCGGCGATGTCCTGGCTGAGCGCTACCGGCTCATCGACCTGCTCGACGAGAGTGCTGGCGGGCTGTTCTACCGAGCCCACGACACCTCGTTGGACCGCTCCGTGGCGGTGCACATCATCCGCGGCGACGACTCACGCGCCGAGCTGCTGCGCGAGGCCGCCCGCACCTCCGCGCGGGTCGTGGACCGGCGGATCCTGCGCGTGCTCGACGTCGACGAGACCCCCGACCGGACGGCACGTGACGGCACGGCGCTGTGCTACGTCGTCAACGAGTGGGCGACCGGCATCTCGCTCGACATCCTGCTGGCCGACGAGGGTCCGCTCGCACCCCGACGGGCTGCCTGGATCATCGGCGAGGTGGCCGCCACCCTCGAGGCGGCCCACGCCGCCGGGGTCGCCCACGGACGCCTGGTCCCGGAGAACGTGCTCATCGACCGCACCGGCTCGGTCCGGGTGATCGGGTTCGCCGTCGACGCCGCGCTCCACGGCCTGCCGGCGGGCCGCGCGTCGGGCGACGTGACCGGCCTCGCCGCGCTGCTCTACTCCGCGCTGACCGCCCGTTGGCCGGGCATGGCCGGCTCCGTCGTGCGGGCTGCGCCACAGGCCCATGGCCGCATCCTGCGTCCGCGGCAGGTGCGGGCCGGAGTCCCTCGTGTCCTCGACACCCTCTGCGATGCCGTCCTCAACCCCGACGGGGGCGCCCCCGGCTCACACGCGCGGGGCACCTACGACCTCTCCACCGCGGGCGGCATCGGGGAGGCGCTGCGCGAGTTCGTCGGCGACCCGTCGGGCCTGGCCGACGCCGAGGTGGCCGCGATCCGCCGCCGCGAGGCAGGACAGCGACCCTCCCTGCCGACGATGACCTCCACCACGACGGTCGCGCTGCCACCCGTCGCTGGCCCACTCCCTGAACCCGCTCCCGAGCCCGAACCCGTCGTGGATGTCGCGGCGAGCGCACCGGACCCGGACCTGGTTGCCCATCAGGAGCCCGACCCCGAGCCGCCCACCGAGGTCGCCCCTCCTCCCGAGGCGACCGAGCGGCCGACCGAGGCGGGCATCCCGATCTTCGACGACGACGGCGAGGTCAGCTGGCTGGCCAAGCGGGCCGAGAAGCCGCCGCCGCCACCTCCCTTCGACGACCTCCCGGAGCGCCCGCTGTTCGCGCCCGACCCGACCGACGGCGCCCCGGTCCGCCAGCCACGTGTTCCGGTCGGCGCCTCCGGCGCGCCCCCCGGGCCGGGTGACCCCGGCTACTGGCCGTGGGACACCAGCACCGGCACCGGCCATCCCGTGACCATGTCCGGCAGCGGCGTCATCGAGCCCGTCGATGACTACGACGAGCCCGAGGACACCCCGGGCCGCAGCTGGCTCTGGCTTGCAGCGCTGGTGGCGGCACTCGCGCTGGTGCTCCTGGCGGTGGTGGTGGCCTTCAACGTCGGCCGCGGCCGCACCCCGCTGGGCGCGGAGCCCGACGACGAGCCCAGCCAGACGACCGGGCCGACCACGAGCCAGACCACCGAGGCCGGCCCGACGACGTACTCCGACGTGACGGCCGACGACTTCGACCCGCAAGCCGACCCACCGGAGGAGAACCCCGACGAGGCGCCACTGGTCGTCGACGGCGACCCGGCCACGGCATGGCACACCTCGACGTACAGCCAGCAGCTCGGTCCGGGCGGGCTCAAGACCGGCGTCGGCCTGGTGCTGGACCTCGGTGCGACCGGCGGCGTCAGCGAGGTCGACCTCACCTTGGGCGGTGCGCCGACGAGTGTCTCGGTCTACGTGACCGACACCGCGCCGCGCGGGGTGCGCGGGCTCTCGCCGGCAGCCACGGCGACCGCGACCGGACCAGAGCTGTCGGTCACGCTCGACGAGCCGGTCGCCGGACGCTACGTCGTGGTGTGGCTGACCTCGCTGCCCCAGGTGGACGGAGGCTTCCGCGGAGAGGTCGCGGAGGTCTCGGTGCTGGGGACACCCAGTTGAATGACCAGCTGAGCGTCTCGTCCGACGCCGACCTCCTGCGAGCTCACGTCGAGGGCGACCCCGATGCGTTCGGCGAGCTCTTCGCCCGCCACCGCGACCGGCTCTGGGCGGTCGCCCTGCGCACGATGGGCAACCGCGAGGACGCCGCCGACGGGCTGCAGGACGGCATGATCGCCGCCTTCAGGAGGGCCGGTTCGTTCCGCGGCGAAGCAGCGGTGACGACCTGGCTGCACCGGATCGTGGTCAACGCGTGTCTCGACCGCATCCGCGCCGCGAAGGTACGCCGGGCCGAGCCGCTGCCCGACGACCTCGAGGACCGCGGCGGTCGGGGATCGCTGGTCACCCAGGACGGCACCCACGACCCGGGCGACCTGAGCGTGGCCGCGGAGCGACGTCGTCGCGTGCTGAGCGCGCTCGAGTCCTTGCCGCCCGCCCAGCGCGCGGCGCTCGTGCTGGTCGACATGGAGGGCTACCCCGTCCACGAGGTGGCCGCCATGCTCGGCTGCGCGGAGGGCACGGTGAAGTCCCGCTGCTTCCGCGGCCGGGCCCGGCTGCACGAGCTGTTGAGTGACCTGGATCCCACTGCAGTGACCCCCGACGACGGGAACCAGGCCGACGACCGACCCGTCCCAACCGATGACCAGCCCCGCGGGCCGCCGCCCGCGGGCTGACGATCCGCCGCACCGGCGTCTGGTCACGTCCGCACCCGATCCCACCCCTGTTCCCAGCAGCCGCCCGAGAGGAGGAGTCCATGTCGCCTGACGACGAGCTGCGCGAGAGCCCGCTGCCGCCTGCCGACGACGAACGCATCCGGCGCCTCCTCGCCGAGGCCCGGCACACCGAGCCCATCCCGGCCGAGATCGTGGCGCGGCTCGATGGCGTCCTCGCCGACCTGGTCGCCGATCGCCCCGCCGCACTGCCAGCTCCCCCACCGACCCCGGTGGTCGACCTGGCCGCTCGCCGCCGGCGCACGGCCGCGCAGCTCCTGGTCGCCGCCGCGGCCGTCATCGTGGCGGGGGTCGGCATCAGCCAGGTGCTGCCGCAAGGCGGCCAGGGAGACGCCGATGGGGGTTCGGCGATGTCGGCCCAGGAGCCCGAAGCCGCTGACGGCGGGGGCGCTGCCGATGAGGGCGGGGGCTCAGGCAGCGAGGACGGGCTGACGAGTGCGCCCGGCGACTCCCCGAACCTGGCCAGCCCGGTCAAGATCCGCTCCCACCGCTTCGGCGCCGACGTCCGCAGGCTCCGGGCCGAGCTGGGCGACTCCTCCAAGGACGTGCAGAAGTTCTACGACGGCCAGGGCTGCCTGACCGTCGACGTCGGCGCCGGCGAGTTCGTACCCGCCGAGTACGACGGTGCGCCCGCGGTCGTCGTACTCCGGGTGCCCTCCGGCGACGTCCAGGTCGTCGACCTCTACCTGTGCGGCGACACCCAGGCGCGGCGTTCGATCACGCTGACCGCACCCTGAGGCGTGCCGCCCCCAGGAAGTGGTCAGGAACTGCACTCCTGGGGCCCCTGTGACTGCGGTGGGGGACCAAACCGCAACGCCCCGGTCGCCACGCCCGGACGGCGCCCCACGGGGAATTCCGCTCGCCTACCATCGGTTGCACAGCGTGTCCGGCCGATCGAGTCGGCGGACCTCTCGAGCAAGTTCCAGGAGTTGACGCAACGCTCATGACCGATCTCCAGACCGACCTCCGCAACGTGATCATCATCGGCTCCGGGCCGGCGGGCTACACCGCGGCCGTCTACGCCGCGAGGGCCTCGCTGCAGCCGCTGGTGTTCGAGGGCTCCGTGACTGCGGGCGGCGCGCTGATGAACACCACCGAGGTGGAGAACTTCCCGGGTTTCCGCGACGGCATCATGGGCCCGGCGCTGATGGACGAGATGCGCGCGCAGGCCGAGCGGTTCGGGGCCGAGCTGGTCGCCGACGACGTCGTCGAGGTCGACCTCTCGGGTGAGGTGAAGGTCGTGAAGACCTCGACCGACACCTACACCGCGCGATCGGTGATCCTGGCCACGGGCTCGGGCTACCGCAAGCTCGGACTCCCCCACGAGGAGGAGCTCTCGGGCCGCGGTGTCTCGTGGTGTGCGACGTGTGACGGGTTCTTCTTCCGCGAGCAGCACATCGCCGTCGTCGGCGGTGGCGACTCGGCGATCGAGGAGGCGACCTTCCTGACGAGGTTCGGCTCGAAGGTGAGCCTGATCCACCGTCGCGACGAGCTGCGCGCCTCCAAGATCATGCAGGAGCGGGCCTTCGCCGACCCCAAGCTCGACATCGTCTGGAACTCCGAGGTCGCGGCGATCAACGGCACCGACCGCCTCGAGTCGGTCACCTTGCGTGACACGGTCACCGGCGAGACGCGCAACCTCGACGCGACCGGCCTGTTCATCGCCATCGGTCACGACCCACGCTCGGAGCTGCTGACCGGCCAGGTCGATCTCGACGACAACGGCTACGTCCTGGTCCAGCACCCCTCGACCCACACCAACCTGCCCGGCGTCTTCGCCTGCGGCGACCTCGTCGACCACCACTACCGTCAGGCGATCACCGCCGCCGGCACCGGGTGCGCGGCCGCGCTCGACGCCGAGCGCTACATCGCCGCCCTCGACCACCACGCCTCCTCAGCCGGCTCGGCCGAGGAGACCGCTCGCGAGAGCCAGTCCGTCGGCGCCGGCGCCTGAGCCCGGAACAAAGCCCCCCGGCGACCTGTTGACCGAGACAGAACGTCTGAAACCAAGGAGTAAACCCTCGTGGCACAGCACATGGCAGCCGTCACCGACGGAGAGTTCGAGGCCCAGGTCCTCAAGTCCGACAAGCCCGTCCTCGTCGACTTCTGGGCGGAGTGGTGCGGCCCGTGCCGTCAGGTCGACCCGATCCTCGACGAGATCGCCGGCACCCACGGCGACAAGATGACCTTCTTGAAGATGAACGTCGATGAGAACCCCGTGACGCCGTTCTCCTACCGGGTCAACGGCATCCCGACCATCAACGTCTACCAGAACGGCGAGGTCGTCCGCTCGATCGTCGGAGCCCGCCCCAAGGCGGCGATCCTCAACGAGCTCAGCGAGTTCATCGAGGCCTGATCAGCCGGGCAGTCTCAAGCGGGCAGCCTCAACCGGCGGCCTCAACCGGGCAGTTCGCCGCTGCGCCGCTCTGGTGACGGCTTCGGGGCCGGACGCACCACCCCGATCAGCTTCTCCAGGGCGGCCTCGACCTCGTCGCGCCACCGCAGCGACGACCTGAGGTCCATCCGCATCCGCGGGTTGCGGGCATGGGGCCGATGGGTCTTGAAGCCCACGCTGCCCAAGAAGTCGACCGACGCGACACACCGACTGCCGCGGGGATGGTCGCGCGGAGCCTGATGGCTGTCCCATCCGGGATCGCCCCGGGTGTCACCGAAGGCCTCGACCGCCTTGATGCCGCGTTCGACGAGGTCGCGGGCCATCCCCTGTACCAGCATCCGGCCGAGGCCGCCGTGCCGCGCGTCGGGAGCGACGTACACCTGGGTGAGCAAGACGGCGTCGGCCGACACCGGGGCGGTGG
Organism: Nocardioides agariphilus; assembly: GCF_015352445.1. Classification (GTDB taxonomy): domain Bacteria; phylum Actinomycetota; class Actinomycetes; order Propionibacteriales; family Nocardioidaceae; genus Nocardioides; species Nocardioides agariphilus. The sequence continues at coordinate 21,094 of NZ_JADKPO010000008.1, read as the reverse complement.
CGAACGATGCGGCGCCCGGCAAGAAGGCCTCCGGCGCATAGAGCGCGAAGCCCTTGGCCACTCCGTCGACCAGCACGACCCGGCCGCACGAGCCCCACTCGCGCAAGACGAGCGAGACCCACGCGTCGACCTCGTCGGCGTAGGCCCCATGGGTGTCACGGACCCGCTCGCGGCGCACCGGGTCGAGCTGCCAGAAGACACACGAGCGGCACGGCGCCGTCAGCTCGTCGAGGTGGTCGAGGGTGAGCCTGGTCACCTTGCGACTCATGCCACCTCCTCAAGGCCCGGACCATGCTGCGAACGGCCCCTGCGATCGTTCATGCTAGTCACGCTATGGACCATCCCCCGACTGGCCCGTCGGCCCCGGCGACGACGGGCCGTACCCGGCTCGACAGCTACGTCGACCGCTATGCCGCGCGTACGGCGGGCATGACCGCCTCCGAGATCCGCGCGCTGTTCGCCGTGGCCTCCCGGCCCGAGGTGGTTTCGCTGGCCGGCGGGATGCCCAACATCTCCGGCCTCCCGCTCGACGTCGTGGGTGGTGCCATCGCCGACCTGGTGGCCAACCAGGGGCCGGTCGCGCTGCAGTACTCCTCCGGCCAGGGTGACCCGACCCTTCGCGAGCAGATCTGCGAGGTGATGGCCCTCGAGGGCATCAACGCCCACCCCGACGACGTCGTGGTGACCGTCGGCTCCCAGCAGGCCGTCGACCTGGTGACCCGCATCTTCTGCGACCCGGGCGACGTGGTGATCTGCGAGGCCCCGTCGTACGTCGGTGCGCTCGGCGTCTTCAAGGCCTTCCAGTGCCAGGTGGTGCACGCCGAGATGGACGCCGACGGTTTGGTGCCCGACGCCCTGCGGCAGGCGATCGCGGCGACCCGGGCCGCTGGCAAGACGATCAAGTTCCTCTACACGATCCCCAACTTCCACAACCCCGCCGGCGTGACGATGACCGCGGCGCGGCGCGCCGAGATCCTCGACATCTGCAGGAGCGAGGACGTGCTGGTCCTCGAGGACAACCCCTACGGCCTGCTCGGCTTCGACTCCGAGCCGATGCGGGCACTGCGCGCCGACGACGCCGAGGGTGTCATCTACCTCGGCTCGTTCTCCAAGACCTTCTCTCCCGGCCTCCGCGTCGGCTGGGCGCTCGCCCCCCACGCCGTCCGGGAGAAGCTGGTGCTCGCTCAGGAGTCGGCGACGCTGTGCCCGCCGGCGTTCAACCAGATGGCGGTGTCCGCCTACCTCCAGGCCCACGACTGGAAGGGCCAGATCAAGCAGCTGCGCGAGATGTACCGCGAGCGCCGAGACGCCATGGTGGAGGCACTGGGTGACTTCATGCCTGCGGCCTGCCGGTGGAATGTCCCGCACGGTGGCTTCTTCGTCTGGATGACCCTGCCCCCGGGCATCGATGCCAAGGCCATGCTGCCGCGCGCGGTCACCGCCCGCGTCGCCTACGTGCCGGGCACCGCCTTCTTCGCCGACGGGTTCGGCTCGGGCTCGCTGCGACTGTCGTTCTGCTACCCCACCCCGGAGCGGATCCGGGAGGGGGTGCGCCGCCTGGCCGGCGTCCTCGAGGAGGAGATGGAGCTGCGCGCGACGTTCGGAGCGAAGCCACCGCAAGGCGAGCACCCGTTACCGCGGTCCGGGTACGACGGTCCAGGGACGGACCTGTCATGAACCACCCCGTGGTCGTCCTTGCCGGAGGTCTGTCCCACGAGCGTGACGTGTCGCTGCGCTCGGGGCGACGCGCCGCCGAGGCGCTGCGCGGCGTGGGCCTCGAGGTGGTCGAGCGCGACGTCGACGGCTCCTTGCTCTCGACCCTGGCCGCGGAGCCTCCGTCGTGCGTGCTGCCGATGTTGCACGGCGAGAACGGCGAGGACGGCGCGATCCGGGAGGTCCTCGACCTCCTGGGCATCCCCTACGTCGGCTCCGGACCGGCCGCCTGCCGCACGGCCTTCGACAAGCCGGTCGCGAAGTCGGTCGTCGAGCGGGTCGGCATCGTGACGCCGGAGTCCGTGTGCCTGCCCCATGAGTCGTTTCGCGAGCTCGGGGCCGCCCAGGTGATGGACGCCGTACTGCATCGCCTCGGGCTGCCGCTCGTGGTCAAGCCTGCGCGTTCCGGATCCGCGCTCGGCTGTGCCCTGGTCAGCACCGAGACCGAGCTGCCCGACGCGATGGTGGGTGCCTTCGCCTACGGTCCCGTCGCCCTCATCGAGCGCTACATCGGCGGCACCGAGGTCGCCGTACCCGTCATCGACGACGGCACCGGACCTCGCGACCTGCCGGCCGTGGCCATCAGGCCCGACGGACCGATCTACGACTACACCGCCCGCTACACCGCCGGGTCCACGGAGTTCACGGTGCCGGCGGCACTGCCCGATGACGTCCTGGCCGAGTGTGCGCGGGTCGCGATCGCAGCTCACCAGGCCCTCGGCCTGCGCGACCTGTCCCGCTCCGACCTGATCGTCGGCGACGACGGCAGCGTCAGGTTCCTCGAGGTCAACGTCGCGCCCGGGTTCACCGAGACCTCGCTGGTGCCGCTCTCGGTCGAGGCCGCCGGCCTCGACCTGGGCGAGGTGCTGGCATCGCTGGTACGCGCCGCGATGGCCCGCGACGCGCGGACCACGACATAGGCCCAGACGTAGGCCCAGACGTAGGAAGAGCCCCATGACCGAGCTGACGTACTCAGCGATCATCGCGGCAGCCAAACTCGGCTTCCGGGCGCTCGGTCAGTCGATCACCATGAGCGGCCTGGAGAACCTGCCCCGCCGAGGCGGCGCCCTCGTCGCGCTCAACCACGTCAGCTACGTCGACTTCATCTACGGCGGCCTGCCGGTCGTGCGGATCGGGCGGCGTCCGCGCTTCATGGCCAAGCGCGAGCTCTTCGACCACCGCATCACCGGCCCGATCATGCGGGCCTGCCGACACATCGAGGTCGACCGGGCCGACGGGGAGTCGTCGCTGGCGGTGGCGTTGGACTACCTGCGCCGGGGCGAGATCGTCGGCATCTTCCCCGAGGCCACCATCTCGCGGGCCATGGAGATCAAGCAGCTGAAGACGGGTGCGGCCCGGATCGCGCACGCGGCCGGAGTACCCCTGGTCCCGGTCGTGGTCTGGGGCACGCAGCGGATGATGACCAAGGACCATCCACGGGACTTCTCCCGTGGCAAGGCCATCACCATCACGCTCGGTCCACCGGTGCCGCTGACCGGTGAGGCCCGGCCGGACACCGCAGCCTTGAAGGCCGCTCTCAGTGAGCTGCTGGACGGCGCGATCCGCAGCTACCCACAGCACCTTCCGGGGGCGTGGTGGGTGCCGGCGTCCCATGGTGGCAGCGCGCCGACCCTGGAGGAGTCAGTACGGCTCGACGCCGCGGAACGCGCTGCGCGCCGGGCAGGTCACCGACCGACCTGAGTCCGTTCATCGATGAAGTGACATAGGTATATGGCGATTTATCCCTTTGTCGACATTCACACGTTTGCGCAGGTCAGCGGCTAGATCGGACGGTCTGAACGGTTGCGAGGGTCCATGATGTCGACGATGCGACGCAGGTCATCGAGCGAAGCGAACTCCACGGTGATCTTGCCCTTGTGCCGACCGAGGTCGACCTTGACGCGTGTCTCGAGCCGGTCGGACAACCGCTCGGCGAGGTCGTCGAGGCCGGGCGCGACCGGCTTGTTGCGCCTGGCCGCTGGTGTCTTCGCGGCCTCGCCGCCACCCGTCGCGACGATCTCCTCCAGGCCTCGGACGCTGATGCCCTCGGCCACCACCCGAGCGGCCAGCCGGTCCTGTCGCTCGGCGTCGTCGACGCCCAGCAGCGACCTGGCATGGCCGGCGCTGAGCACCCCCGCGGCCACGCGTCGCTGCACGGGTGGGGAGAGCTTCAGCAACCGGATGGTGTTGGAGATCTGGGGTCGCGAACGACCGATCCGCTCGGCGAGCTCCTCGTGCGTGCAGGAGAAGTCCTCGAGCAGCTGCTGATAGGCAGCCGCCTCCTCCAACGGGTTGAGCTGCGAGCGGTGCAGGTTCTCCAGCAGTGCGTCGCGGAGCATGTCGGTGTCGTCGGTCGCCCGCACGATGGCCGGGATCCGCTCCAGCCCGGCCTGCTGGGCCGCTCGCCACCGCCGCTCCCCCATGACCAGCTCGTAGCGGTCGGCCTCGAGACGACGTACGACGACCGGCTGGAGCAGACCCACCTCCCGGATGGAGTGCACCAGCTCGGACATCGCGTCCTCGTCGAAGACCTGACGAGGCTGCACCCGGTTGGGCACGATCTGCTCTGCCGGCAGCTCGGCGAACCAGCTGCCCTCGGGCACGACCAGATCCGGACCGCTGCTGCCCGCCGTCTCCTCCGGCTCGCGCGACGCCTCCGTCGAGCCAGTGACGTCTGGGCCATCGGTCTCCACGGGGGCTGTCGGGATCAGCGATCCGAGGCCTCGGCCCAGACCCCGGCGGACCGGGCGTTCACGGGTCATGCGCTGACCTGCCGAGCGAACTCGCGCGCGGCTTCGAGGTACGACAGCGCACCCGGCGACGCCGGGTCGTAGGTCATCACCGTCTGGCCGTAGGACGGCGCCTCGCTGACCCGCACCGAGCGCGGGATCGTGGTCTTCAGTACCTGGTCGGCGAAGTGCTCGCGCACCTCGTCGGCAACGCCGGCAGCGAGACGGGTCCGGGCGTCGTACATGGTGATCAGGATCGTCGAGACGACGAGCCGAGGGTTCAGGTGTGCCTTGACCATCTCGATCGTCTCGAGCAGCTGACCGAGGCCCTCCAAGGCGTAGTACTCGGCCTGGATCGGGATCAGCACCTCCGCGCTGGCGACCAGCGCGTTGAGGGTGAGCAGCCCCAGCGAGGGCGGGCAGTCGATGAACACGTAGTCGAGCCGCTCCTCGCCGGCGGCCTCCGCGCTGCCGATGGCGGGGTGAGCCGCCAGGGCTTTCGCCAGCCGATTCTCGCGGGCGACGACGCTGACCAGCTCGATCTCGGCACCGGCCAGGTCGATGGTCGCGGGCACCACCCAGAGGTTGGCCAGGTCCTCGGTGGCGACGGCAATCTCGGCGAGCGGCGTGCCGTCCACGAGGGCGTCGTACGTCGACGGAACGCCCCGGCTGTGGGCCGCACCCAGTGCTGTCGACGCGTTGCCCTGCGGGTCCAGGTCGAGGACCAGCACGCGCTGACCCAGTTGCGCCAAGGCTGCCGCGATGTTGACCGTCGATGTGGTCTTGCCGACCCCGCCCTTCTGGTTGGCAACGACCACGACACGAGTGCTCTCGGGTCGCGGCATCGACACGCGGGCGCGAGCGCCCAGTCGGGCGATCACCGAGTTCTCGGCGGCGCGGGCCAGAGGCGTGGTCTCGTCGTCGAAAGCCGGCGTGATGTCGCTGAGCTCGCCTGCCGTCTGCACGTGGGGAGAGACGGAGAGCGGAGATGTTTCACGTGAAACGGACCCAGGGGAATCGGTGTCACCCTGTGGAGAAACCCCCGGTTCTTGTGGACGGTTACGCTCAGCCGGCCACCCCAGACCAGTGGATAACTGACTAGGGTCCGTCAGCACCTCGCTGGGCCAACCCAGTCCGGTCGCGTCGTTCACAGGTTCCTCCGCTGCTTCCTCGTTCGTCGGCCACGCGGGGCGGCTCCGTTCGACGCTCGGTCGCGCCAACCTACCGGCCCGGTTTCGGGCCGAGACAGGCGGACCGCCCACGTGGGTTCGGCCAGCACGTCAGTGCCGAGCTGGACGATCGAGACCGGCCAGCTCCCGAGCCGCCGCAAGTCGGCCTCAGCCTGCGTCACCTCTGCCTCCACCCCTGCGCCCTTCATGGCGATCAACTCCCCACCCGAGCTGACCAGGGGCAGACACCACCTTGCCAGTCTTTCCAGTGGGGCGACGGCCCGGGCCGTGACGATGTGGAAAGACGTCTCATCAGCCAGGTCCTCGGCGCGACCCCGCACGACGCTGACCTGGGAGTTCAGGCCCAACCGGGCTACCACCTCGTCGAGGAAGCGAGTCCGTCTGAGCAGTGGCTCCACCAGCGTCACCTGCAGATCCGGCCGAGCGATCGCCAGCACCAGACCCGGTAGCCCAGCACCAGACCCGACGTCAGCCAGCGTCGCGCCCTGCGGCACGATCTCGCCGAGCACCGCGCAGTTCAGCAGGTGCCGCTCCCACAGGCGGGGGGGCTCCCGAGGACCGATGAGGCCCCGGGTCACGCCGTCGGTTGCCAGCAGCTCGGCGTACTCGATCGCCAGCGCCAGCCGGTCATGACTGAACACCCGCCGTGCCTCGGGAGGTACGGCGGGTGTTTCACGTGAAACATCTGGCACGGAGGCTCGACTCAGAGCGGCAGGACCACCACGAACCGACGAGGTTCGACGCCTTCGGACTCCGAGGTCAGGCCAGCTTCGGCAACGGCGTCGTGCACGACCTTGCGCTCGAACGGCGACATCGGGTCGAGTGCCACCTGCTCGCCGGTCTCCTTGACCCGCGCCACCGACTCCTGCGCCAGGGCCACGAGGCGAGCGCGCTGGTCGGCGCGATAGCCGGAGATGTCGAGCATCAGTCGGGAGCGCTCGCCCGTCTCGCGATAGACCGCGAGCCGGGTGAGCTCCTGCAGCGCGTCAAGCACCTCGCCACGCTGTCCTACCAACTGGTTGAGGTCGGCTCCCACGATGGACACCGCGGCTCGGTCACCCTCGACATCCATGTCCAGGTCGCCGTCCAGGTCGGCGATGTCGAGCAGCTCCTCCAGATAGTCGGCCGCCACGTCGCCCTCGCGCTCGAGCGCACGCAGCCGGTCGCTGCCCTCGACCGCGTCGTCGTCAGCCTCCCCGTCGCCGGCAGCCTCGCCGGCCTCCCCGTCCTGAGCCTCCGCGGATACCTGCTGCGACACCTCCTCGGCGAGGTCGGGCGCCGCCGACTCGTCGGTGTCGTCGCGTACTTCGGTGATGCTCTGGTTCTGGTCGCTCATGCGGTGTCTCCCTGACTGTGGGGCTCGCCCCGATCGGTCGGTTGGGGGCGCCCCTGCGGGGTCGCGCCACCCTTCTTACGTTGCTGACGCGACTGCTTCTTCGGCTGCTGCCGGACCGCGGGCTTGGGTGCCTCGGGGGTCTCCTCGACGGTGGGCACCTGCTCCACCGGGTCCTCACCGTGCTTGGCACCCTTCGCCGCGTCGCGCTTCTGCTTGGCGAAGAACGCCGGCGTACCCGGCGCCGGGTTGTTGCGGATGACGTAGAACTGCTGGCCCATCGTCCACAGGTTCGAGGTCGTCCAGTAGAGCAGTACGCCGATCGGGAAGGCCACGCCACCGACGGCGAAGACCACCGGCAAGACGTAGAGCAGCATCTTCTGCTGCTGGGCGTAGGGCCCGGTCAGCGCGTCGGCCGGCATGTTCTTGCTCATCAGCTGACGCTGGGTCATGAACGTGGTCGCCGTCATCGCCAGGACCAGGAAGGCGGCCACGACCATGACGCCCGCGTTGCCGTCGTTGTTGACGAAGGTGAGCTTCAACGGGATGTGACCGAACAGCTTCGACTGGCCGAAGGACTCCGCCAGGTCGGTCGTCAAGAACCCGTGCGCCTTGCCCTTCTTGGCGGCCTGGTCGAGCATGCGAAACAGCGACAAGAAGATCGGCATCTGCATCAGGATCGGCAGGCACGACGCGAACGGGTTGGTGCCCGACTCGCGATAGAGCTGCATCGTCTCCTGGGCGAGCCGCTCGCGGTCGTGGCCGTACTTCTTCTGCAGCTCCTTGACCTTGGGCTGGATCAGCTGCATGTTGCGGCTCGACTTGATCTGCTTGACGAACAGCGGGATCAACGCCGCGCGGACGACCAGGGTCAACCCCACGATCGAGAGCGCCCAGGTCGACCCACCGTCGGGGTCGAAGCCGATCTGGCTGAGCAGCCAGTGCCACGACACCATCACCGCCGACACCGCGTAGTAGAGCGGCGTCATGATCAGGTGGCCGATCTGGCCGAGGAAGTCAAGCACGAGGAAGGCTCCTACACCGGGGTGGTGGGTCGGGAGGGAACGGGGTCATAACCGCCCGCAGCCCACGGATGGCAGCGAGACAGGCGACGGATCGCCAGCCAGCTGCCGCGGATGCTGCCGTGCACCTGCACGGCCTCGAGTGCATAGGCCGAGCACGACGGGTGGTAGCGGCACACCTGCCCGTACAACGGGCTGATCACCGCACGGTAGCCCCGCAGCAAGGCGATCAGGACGTACTTCATGATGGCTCCCCGCCGACGACGGCCGGGGTGACCGGTCGTATCCGCTCCAGACAACGACCCAGGTCGCGACGAAGTTCGTCGTAGGTCGCTGCCGCAGCAGCCGGGTTGGCCCGGACCACCAGCACCGAAGAGGCCGGGAGCTCGTCGAGGCGCTCGCGGACCAGGTGCCGCAGCCGGCGCCGTACGAGGTTGCGCAGGACGGCACCGCCGACGGCGCGCGAGACGACGAACCCCGCGCGAGCCGGAAGCCCGTCGCCGTCGTCGGTCCGGTCGAGATGTACGACGAGGGTGCGGCAACTGGACCGGCTCCCGCGACGCACGCATCGGCGAAATGACTCACCAGAGGTGAGCCGGGACGCCGGGGGCAACATGGACGCCCGCCCTGATCGCGAGTCTGGGCGGATCAGACGGCGAGCTTGTTGCGGCCCTTGCGGCGGCGCGCAGCCAGGATGGCGCGACCGGCTCGCGTGCGCATGCGCAGGCGGAAGCCGTGGACCTTGTGGCGGCGGCGGTTGTTCGGCTGGTACGTGCGCTTGGTCACGAATCTCTCCGGTGTGTTGCGGGCCGAGGGCCCCGGGCATGGTCGGTGGTCACCGCCGGCGAGCGAAGCCGATGACGACAGGGACATCGGGACACGGCTCGACGCGGGCGCCACGGCAGGTGACCGGCCAACGGTACGCGAGCCTCTTCCACAGGGTCAAACCACGGCATCGTCCCTCGGCCGAACCGTCTCGTCTACCTGTGGATGACGGCTTGCCGGGCCGTTGTCCACAGGGTTAGGTTCGGGCCCGACGAGTTTCCCCGCCGTCCCCCATCACCTCCGGCTCCGCTCCTCTCGGCAACCTCGGGCAATTCCCCGCCCTGGTCCGCTGACCTGCGCAGATTCATCCGGAAGCGGTCGTTCGCGACCACGGCGCGGTGGGGACCACGGTTCGTCGCAACCTCCTTCACAGGTTGTGGAGAAGGATGTGGAGTTCCGATCGGCAGAACTGAAGGGCGGCGGGCAGAGCGCATGGAAGACCACCAGGACGTGGCCGGACACCGTGGGCAGGCGGGACAGGCCGGACAAGACCTCGAGCAGGCGTGGTGGTCGGTCGTCGGCGACCTGCAACCCAACCAACGGGCCTGGCTCGAGGCCAGCGCGCCGGTCACCCTCCACGGCAACCAGGCGATCATCGAGGTGGTCGACGAGTTCACCCGCACCCAGCTCGAGGGCCGACTGCGCGCGCAGATCGAGGAGGGCCTGACTGCCGCGTTCGGTCGGGAGATCCGCCTCGGCGTCACCGTCAACCCCAGCCTGGTCTCGGAGCGCGAGACCACCAGTCCCACCGAAAGCCGCCATGTCGACACATCGACACATCACCAAGTCGAGAAGTCGACCTATGGACCGCCGCTCACCCCGTCCTACGCCGGGGACGAGCCGGTCGAGCAGACCCGGTCGGTGCTCGAGACGAGGCTGAACCCGAAGTACACCTTCGAGACCTTCGTCATCGGCTCCTCCAACCGGTTCCCCCACGCCGCGGCCGTGGCGGTCGCGGAGGCGCCGGGGCGCGCCTACAACCCGCTGCTGGTCTACGGCGACTCCGGCCTCGGCAAGACCCACCTGCTCCATGCGATCGGCCACTACGTCCGCAGCCTCTACAACGGGGCCAAGGTGCGCTATGTCTCGAGCGAGGAGTTCACCAACGAGTTCATCAACGCGATCCGCGACGACCGGCAGGACCGGTTCAAGAGGAAGTACCGCGATGTCGACGTGCTCCTCATCGACGACATCCAGTTCCTGGAGGGCAAGACCCAGACCCAGGAGGAGTTCTTCCACACCTTCAACACCCTCCACAACGCCAGCAAGCAGATCGTGCTCACCTCCGACCGTGCCCCCAAGCGGCTCGAGGCGCTCGAGGACCGGCTGCGCAACCGGTTCGAGTGGGGCCTGATCACCGACGTCCAGCCCCCCGACCTCGAGACCCGCATCGCGATCTTGCGCAAGAAGGCAGCCATGGACCGCCTGACCGCACCGCCGGACGTGCTGGAGTTCATCGCCTCCAAGATCCAGACCAACATCCGTGAGCTCGAGGGAGCGCTGATCCGCGTCACCGCGTTCGCCAACCTCAACCGCCAGGAGGTCGACATGACCCTGGCCGAGATCGTGCTCAAGGACCTGATCCCCGAGGGTGGCGAGCCCGAGATCACCGCGTCGCTGATCATCGCCCAGACCTCGGCGTACTTCGGGCTCCCCATCGAGGACATCACCGGGCCCAGCCGCGGCCGGCACCTGGTGATGGCTCGTCAGATCGCGATGTACCTGTGCCGCGAGCTCACCGACTTGTCGCTGCCCAAGATCGGCGCCCAGTTCGGCAACCGCGACCACACGACCGTGATGTACGCCGACCGCAAGATCAACCAGCTGCTCGCCGAGCGGCGAGCGGTGTTCAACCAGGTCTCCGAGCTCACCAACCGCATCAAGATGCACGCCCGCCAGAACTGAGGCGAACCACCCGTGAATCACATGCGTGCAAGATGTGCGCGACATCGTGCGACTCGCCGCCATTCGTCCACAGCACATGTGGACAGCTGGGGACGACGCCGTGACGCCGGCCACCTCGCCCCCAGCACACCTGGCTGGCCCACCGGCTCGTGCACAGCCGCTGGGGACGAGAAAAGGACCGCTGACCTGCGCCGACACGAGTTGTCCACACTTTCCACCGCTGCTACTGCGACTCTCAACCTCTATTTCTGGTCATGCCCGGTGAACGAAGCACCTGGCACGTTCCTGGGGATGAGCGCCTCCCGAAGACCACCTCGATGAGCCGGCACTCCCCTGTGTCGGCGCCGCGTGGCAGGATTCGAGCCCGGACTGCCTTCCCCACCTCGACCTCGAAGGACCACGAGTGAAGTTCCGCGTGGATCGCGACTCGTTCGCCGATGCCGTTGCCTGGGCGGCCCGCAGCTTGCCCGTTCGCCCCAGCGCCCCCGTGCTCTCCGGGTTGTTGATCACCGCCGGTCACGAGGGCCTGGTGCTCTCGACCTTCGACTACGAGACCTCGGCACGCGCCACCTTGACCGCCGAGGTCTCCGACGAGGGCCAGGCCCTGGTCAGCGGGCGGTTGCTCGCCGACATCTGTCGCAGCCTGCCGGCCAAGCCGGTCGACATGAGTCTCGACGGTTCGCGCGTCTCGCTGACCTGCGGCTCGGCCCGCTTCAGCCTCCAGACGATGCCGGTCGAGGACTACCCCACGCTGCCCGACATGCCGTCCGCCTCGGGCACCGTGCCCAGCGACCAGTTCGCCCACGCGGTCGCCCAGGCCGTCACCGCGGCCGGTCGCGACGACATGCTGCCGGTGCTGACCGGCGTGCGGCTGGAGATCTCCGGGTCGACGATCGCCCTGCTGGCCACCGATCGCTTCCGGCTCTCCCACCGCGAGCTCGACTGGAACCCCAACTCACCCGACGCCTCGATGGCCGCGCTGGTGCCGGCCAAGGTGCTGGGCGACACGGCCAAGTCCCTGACCGCCGGTCCCGAGGTCACGATCGCCTTGTCCTCCGGCGGCGCGGGCGAGGGCATCATCGGCTTCGAGGGCTCTGCACCCGGGGGCACCCGCCGCACGACCACGAGGCTGCTCGACGGTGAGTTCCCCAAGGTCCGCAGCCTGTTCCCCAGCGAGCACACCACCACGGCGCTGGTCGACAAGATCGCCCTGGTCGAGTCGGTCAAGCGGGTCGCGCTCGTCGCCGAGCGCAACACCGCGGTGCAACTGGCCTTCTCCGACGGCGTCTTGACCCTCGACGCCGGCTCGGGTGACGAGGCCCAGGCCTCGGAGTCGATCGAGGCCACCATCGAGGGCGAGGACCTGACGACCGGCTTCAACCCGCAGTTCCTGCTCGACGGGCTGACCGCCATCGACGAGGCCGTCGTGGAGTTGGCCTTCACCCAGGCTTCCAAGCCCGTCGTGATCAGTGGTTCGATCGGGGAGGACGGGGACGACCCCGGCTTCCGCTACCTGCTCATGCCGCGTCGCCTGCTGTCCTAGGTCCCAGGACGTCCCACCAGCCAGAGGGAGAAACACGCATGGAGCTCGGACTCGTCGGCCTCGGCAAGATGGGCGGCAACATGCGCACCCGCTTGCGCAACGCCGGCCACACGGTCATCGGCTACGACCACAACCCCGAGATCTCCGACGCGACCAGTCTCGCCGACCTCGTCGAGAAGCTCCCGTCTCCCAAGGTCGTGTGGGTGATGGTGCCCGCTGGCCAGATCACCCGCGACGTCATCAAGGAACTCGGCGACCTCCTCGGCGAGGGCGATCTCGTCGTCGACGGCGGCAACTCTCGCTGGACCGACGACCAGGCCAACGCCGCGATGCTCGCCGAGAAGTCCATCGGGTTCGTCGACTGCGGGGTCTCCGGTGGGGTCTGGGGTCTGCAGAACGGCTACGCCCTGATGTACGGCGGCTCGGCCGACGACATCGCCAAGGTGCAGCCGGCCTTCGACGCGCTCAAGCCGCCCGCCAACGACAACGGTCAGTTCGGCTGCGTCCATGCCGGCAAGGTCGGCGCCGGGCACTTCTCCAAGATGGTCCACAACGGCATCGAGTACGCCATCATGCAGAGCTACGCCGAGGGCTGGGAGCTGCTGGAGAAGGTCGAGCTCGTCGACAACGTCACCGAGGTCTTCCGCTCCTGGCGCGAGGGCACGGTGATCCGCTCGTGGCTGCTCGACCTGATGGTCAACGCGCTCGACGAGGACCCCGGACTCTCCAAGATCCGCGGCTACGCCGAGGACTCCGGGGAGGGCCGCTGGACCGTCGAGGCCGGCATCGACAACGCCGTCCCGACTCCCGCGATCACCGCCGCCCTCTACGCCCGCTTCGTCTCGCGGCAAGACGACAGCCCGGCGATGAAGGCCATCGCGGCGATGCGCAACCAGTTCGGCGGCCATGCCGTGACCTCCGCAGGCGGCTAGCCCCACTTGCACGTCTCCCACCTGGTCCTCCACGACTTCCGCTCCTACGCCGACGTCGAGGTCGTCCTCGAACCCGGCCCGACCGCGTTCGTGGGCAGCAACGGCCAGGGCAAGACCAACCTCGTCGAGGCCATCGACTACCTCTCGCGGCTGACCTCCCACCGGGTCGCGACCGACGCCCCGCTGGTGCGCGCTGGGGCGGACCAGGCGATCGTGCGGGCCGCGGTGGTCAAGGACGGGCGTACTGCGGTGCTCGAGGTGGAGATCAACCCCGGGCGGGCCAACCGGGCCCGGGTCAACAAGTCGCCGCTGCCCAAGACGCGCGACCTGGTGGGGCTGGTCCGCACCGTGGTGTTCTCGCCCGAGGACCTCGCGCTGGTCAAGGGCGACCCGGCCGAGCGCCGTCGGTTCCTCGACGACCTGCTGGTGCTGCGCACACCTCGGCTGGCCGGCGTCCGGGCCGACTACGAGCGGATCCTCAGGCAGCGCAACACGCTGCTCAAGACGGCCCGCGCCCACGGCCGAGCCGCGGACTCGACCCTGTCGACCCTCGAGGTCTGGAACTCCCACCTGGCCCGGGTCGGTGCCGAGATCCTGGCCGAGAGACTCGCGCTGGTCGAGGACCTGCGCCCCTACCTCGGCAACTCCTACGCCACGGTCGCGCGCGGGGCTTCGCGCGATGCCGCCGAGGCGACGTACAAGTCGTCCTTCGAGCTGCCCGAGGACCTCGCCGACCGGGGTGCGCTGACCCAGGCGCTGCTCGATGCCCTGGTCGAGCGGCGCAACGACGAGCTCGATCGCGGCCTGTCGCTGGTCGGCCCGCACCGCGACGACCTGGTGCTCAGCCTCGGCCTCGGAGGGCCAGACGAGACGAGCACCCGCCTGCCCGTGCGTGGCTACGCCAGCCACGGGGAGTCCTGGTCGTTCGCGCTGGCGCTGCGGCTGGCCTCCTACGACCTGCTGCGAGCCGACGGCGACGACCCGATCCTGGTGCTCGACGACGTCTTCGCCGAGCTCGACTCCGAACGCCGCTCGCAGCTCGCCGAGCTGGTGGCGGGGGCCGAGCAGGTGCTGGTCACCGCCGCCGTCGACGACGACGTGCCCGAGAAGCTGGCCGGCACCCGGTTCAAGGTCAGCGGTGGGGAGGTGACCCGTGTCGAGTGACGAGCCCGCAACACCGGAGTCTGGCCCCCCTCCTGAGCACCGGGCCGACGGCCTCGAGCTGGCCAAGAACCTCGCCCGCGCGACGGCAAGGTCCTCGCCGGCCAAGCGCGTTCGCCGCAACCGCACCTCGGCCGGCACCGACCGCCGCACGGGCAGGTCGCGCTCCTCGGGCGCGTTCCCCGACGACCGCGACCCCCAGCTGCTCGACGCGACCGTGGGCAGGCTGGTCGAGGACCACGGGTGGGACGTCGACCTCAGGGTGGCCGGGGTCTTCGCCCGGTGGGCCGAGCTGGTCGGCGACGAGGTGGCCCAGCACGTGATGCCGGAGTCCTTCAGCGACGGCGTGCTCTCGGTGCGCACCGACTCCACGGCCTGGGCTGCCCAGCTGAAGTACCTCGCACCCGAGCTGGTCAAGCGCCTCAACGTCGAGCTCGGCCACGGCACCGTCACCCTGGTCGAGATCGCCGGCCCCCACCTGCCGAGCTGGAAGAAGGGCCTCCGCTCGGTGCGTGACGGGCGGGGCCCTCGCGACACCTACGGCTGAGCTGCCCCCAGCGCCGCAGAGCCGATCTGCGGCCCGCGCAGACGTATAGGGAGTCCAACGCACCCCTGTCAGGCCGCTGCGACGGCCTTTCCGAGCCGCTCCCGGGCAATTTCGTCGCCGGATCACCCCGTCCCTGTGGATGGCGGCGTGGAATGCGGCCCTCCACGGGCTATCATGGCCGTCGGGTCGCGCGCCTCCACCGCCGCGACCCGAGTCATGTCAGGGGTGGATACGAAGAGGTGCGTGTGAGCGACGAACCGACCGCAGACGACGTCCAGCAGCCGGCCGCTCCTCCCGAGGCCTCGGCGCCCGAAGGTCAGCCCGAGACCCCGGCCGAGGTCACCGCTGATGACATCCCGGCGGACGTCAACGGCGACTACGACGCCTCCGCCATCACCGTGCTCGAGGGTCTCGAGGCCGTCCGCAAGCGCCCCGGCATGTACATCGGGTCCACCGGCGAGCGCGGCCTGCACCACCTGATCACCGAGATCGTCGACAACGCGGTCGACGAGGCCCTGGCCGGCTACTGCGACCGCATCGTGCTCACCCTGCGTGCCGACGGCGGGGTGCAGGTCATCGACAACGGCCGCGGCATCCCCACCGACACCGCGCCGGGCCAGGAGCTGCCGGCGGTCACGATGGCGCTGACCCTGCTCCACGCCGGCGGCAAGTTCGGCGGCGGCGGCTACAAGGTCTCCGGCGGTCTGCACGGCGTGGGCGTCTCGGTCGTCAACGCGCTGTCCACCCGACTGATCGTCGAGGTGAAGAACCGCGGACACCTCTGGCGGCAGACCTTCCAGCTCGGCGACCCCGACGGGCCGCTCGAGCAGGTCCGCGCGCTGGAGCCCGGCGAGGGCACCGGCACCACCGTCACCTGGTGGGCCTCCTCGGAGATCTTCGAGACCACGACCTACTCGCTCGAGACGCTGACCACCCGCATGCGCGAGTACGCCTTCCTCAACAAGGGCCTGGAGATCGTGGTCCGCGACGAGCGCGAGCACGCAGCCGAGATCGCCGACGCCGTACAAGACGACACCGTTCCCAACGACGTCGACGCTCCCGACAGCGCCGCCATGCATCGCGCCGAGGGCGGCGGCAGCGAGCAGGTCTTCAAGTACGACCGCGGCCTAGTCGACTACGTCGAGCACCTCAACCGCTCCAAGCAAGCCGCCAACCCGACCATCATCTCCTTCGAGGCCGAGGCCCCGGAGTCGTCGGGCCAGCACATGAGCCTCGAGGTGGCGATGCAGTGGAACGTCTCCTACAGCGAGTCGGTCCACACCTTCGCCAACACCATCAACACCCACGAGGGCGGCACCCACGAGGAAGGCTTCCGCTCCGCGCTGACCAGCCTGGTCAACAAGTGGGGCGAGGAGTGGGGCCTGATCAAGAAGGCCGAGGACCGCGTCTCCGGCGACGACATCCGCGAGGGCCTGACCGCGATCGTCTCGATCAAGCTCGGCGAGCCCCAGTTCGAGGGCCAGACCAAGACCAAGCTCGGCAACACCGAGGCCAAGGGCTTCGTCCAGCGCACCGTCAACGACGAGCTCGGCGCGTGGTTCGAGCAGAACCCGGCCGAGGGCAAGGACATCGTCCGCAAGTCCCAGGCCGCGGCGTCCGCTCGACTGGCCGCCCGCAAGGCGCGCGAGCTCGCCCGCTCGCGCAAGGGACTGCTCGGCGGCGGCAACCTGCCCGGCAAGCTGTCGGACTGCCAGTCGACCAACCCCGAGGAGTGCGAGGTCTTCATCGTCGAGGGTGACTCGGCGGGCGGGTCGGCCAAGTCGGGCCGTGACCCGCGCATCCAGGCGATCCTGCCGATCCGCGGCAAGATCCTCAACGTCGAGAAGGCCCGCATCGACAAGGTGCTGGCCAACAACGAGGTCCAGGCGATCATCAACGCGCTCGGCACCGGCGTCCACGACGACTTCGACATCGACAAGCTCCGCTACCACAAGGTCGTGCTGATGGCCGACGCCGACGTCGACGGTCACCACATCAACACCTTGCTGCTGACGCTGCTGTTCAGGTTCATGCCCAAGCTCATCGAGCACGGCTTCGTCTACATGGCCCAGCCGCCGCTCTACCGCCTGCGCTGGAACAAGCCCCACGAGCACGAGTTCGTCTACTCCGACGCCGAGCGCGATGCCCTGCAGCGGGCCGGCCTCGAGGCCGGCAAGAAGCTCCCCAAGGAGAACCCCGTCCAGCGCTACAAGGGCCTCGGCGAGATGAACGCCGACGAGCTGTGGGAGACCACGATGGACCCCGACCAGCGGCTGCTGCTGCAGGTGACCCTGGAGAACGCCGCCCTGGCTGACGAGACGTTCTCGATCCTGATGGGTGAGGCCGTCGAGCCGCGGCGCTCCTTCATCCAGCGCAACGCCAAGGACGTCAGGTTCCTCGACATCTGACGTCCATGGGTGGTCGAGCTGTCGCGAGACCACTATCCGACTCTCTTCGAATTTCGCTAGACAAGCCGAGAGGCCGCAATCGTGACTGAAACGCCCACGGGACCAGCAGGGCCGCCACCGCCTGGCGGTCGCATCGACGAGGTCGAGCTGCGCACCTCCATGGAGCGCGCCTACATCGACTACGCGATGGCGGTGATCGTCGGGCGCGCGCTGCCCGACGTACGCGACGGGCTCAAGCCGGTGCACCGCCGCGTCCTCTACGCGATGTACGACGGCGGCTACCGGCCCGACCGCGGGTTCAGCAAGTGCTCGCGCGTCGTCGGCGACGTGATGGGGCAGTACCACCCCCACGGGGACACCGCGATCTACGACACCTTGGTGCGCCTGGCGCAGCCGTGGGTGATGCGCAACCCGCTGATCCACGGCCAGGGCAACTTCGGTTCGCCGGGCAACGACCCCGCGGCCGCGATGCGCTACACCGAGTGCCGGATGGCGCCGCTGGCCATGGAGATGGTCCGCGACATCGACAAGGACACCGTCGAGTTCCAGCCCAACTACGACGGGCGCAGCTCGGAGCCCACGATCCTGCCGGCGCGCTTCCCCAACCTGCTGGTCAACGGGTCGGCCGGCATCGCGGTCGGCATGGCCACCAACATCCCGCCCCACAACCTGCGTGAGGTCGCCGACGGTGCCCAGTGGGCGCTGGAGCACCCCGACGCCACGCGCGAGGAGCTCCAGGACGCGCTGATCGAGCGGATCAAGGGTCCCGACTTCCCCAACGCAGCACTGATCGTGGGCCGCCAGGGCATCGAGCAGGCCTACCGCACCGGTCGTGGCTCGGTCACCCAGCGCGCCGTCATCGAGATCGACGAGGACGCCAGGGGCCGTACCTGCCTGGTGATCACCGAGCTGCCCTACATGGTCAACCCCGACAACCTCGCGCTCAAGATCGCCGAGCTCGCCGACACCGGCCGCGTGCAGGGCATCGCCGACGTGCGCGACGACACCTCCTCGCGCACCGGCCAGCGCCTGGTCGTGGTGCTCAAGCGCGACGCCGTGGCCCGCGTGGTCCTCAACAACCTGCTCAAGCACACCGAGCTGCAGACCAACTTCTCGGCCAACATGCTGGCTCTGGTCGACGGCGTGCCGCGCACGCTGACCATCGACCAGTTCATCAGTCACTGGGTCGAGCACCAGGTCGACGTGATCCGTCGCCGCACGGCGTTCCTGCTCCGCGAGGCCGAGGCGCGCGCCCACATCTTCCGCGGCCTGGTCAAGGCTCTCGACATGCTCGACGAGGTCATCACGCTGATCCGCAACAGCCCCGCGGTCGACGATGCGCGGCAGGGCCTGATCGAGCTGCTCGACATCGACGAGCTCCAGGCCAACGCCATCCTCGACATGCAGCTGCGCCGGTTGGCCGCCCTCGAGCGGCAGAAGATCGTCGACGAGCTGGCCAAGATCGAGCTCGAGATCGCCGACTACCAAGACATCCTCGCCAGGCCGGAGCGCCAGCGCTCCATCATCAGCGAGGAGCTGGCCGAGATCGTGGAGAAGTACGGCGACGACCGCCGTACCCAGATCATCGCCGCCGACGGCGACCTCTCGATGGAAGATCTGATCCCCGACGAGGAGCTGGTCGTCTCGATCACCCGCGGCGGTTACGCCAAGCGCACCCGCGCCGACGCCTACCGCTCACAGCGCCGTGGTGGCAAGGGTGTGCGCGGCGCCGTACTGCGCGGCGACGACGTCGTCCAGCACTTCATCGCGACCACCAACCACCACTGGCTGCTGTTCTTCACCACGGCCGGCCGCGTCTACCGCACCAAGGCCTACAACCTGCCCGAGGCCGCGCGCGACGCTCGCGGTGGTCACGTCGCGGGGTTGTTGTCCTTCCAGCCCGACGAGGACATCGCGCAGGTGCTCGCGATCCGCGACTACGAGCAGGCTCCCTACCTGGTGCTGGCGACTCGCAGCGGCCTGGTCAAGAAGACCCGCCTGGGCGACTACAACAGCCCGCGCCAGGCCGGCGTGATCGCGATCAACTTCCGCGAGGCGGACGACGAGCTCATCGGTGCCGAGCTGGTCGAGCCCGACGACGACATCCTGCTGGTCTCGCGCAAGGGTCAGGCGATCCGGTTCCGCGCCGACGACACCCAGCTGCGCCCGATGGGTCGCGCCACCTCCGGTGTGGGCGGCATGAAGTTCCGCGCCGGCGACTCGCTGCTGTCGATGTCGGTGATCCGGGCCGAGCAGGTCGCGCTCGAGGAGCGCGCGGCGGCCCGCCCGCAGTACGTCTTCACCATCACCGACGGCGGCTTTGCCAAGCGCTCACGCATCACCGACTACCGACTGCAGTCGCGTGGCGGCATCGGCATCAAGACGATGTCGCTGGCCAACGAGGAGCGCGGCAACCTGGTCGGCGCGTTCATCGTGGTCGACGGTGACGAGGTGCTCTCGATCACCGCGGGCGGCCAGGTCGTGCGCAGCCCGATCAACGACGACTTCAGGGCGACCGGTCGTTCGACGATGGGCGTGAAGTTCGTGACGCCCAAGGACGGGGACGCGGTCGCGGTCGTAGCGAGGTCTGTCGAGACGCCCGAGTCCGACGACCAGGACGCCCCTATCACAGGCGAGACCGATGCGGACGAGAACGCCCCGATTGAGGCTGGTCAGGAATCGCACGATCAGGGTCCGGATGCAACAATCGATGAGATGGAGGCCGATTCCCCACCCGAGAGTGAGGCCTGATGACGGAGCGACCGACCGAGCAGACGCAGCGGCGACTGACCGGACTGGACGCACCCAGTCAGTCGACCGGCCCCGCGAGTGCTCCGGTGCTCCCGCCGATGCCGGCGGAGGCTCGACCCGAATACCGACCGCAGGCGACCGCCTCCACGGACACTGCTTCGACGAAGCCCTCGCTGGCCGACCGGCTCCAGGAGAAGCTGACCTCGGTCCGCCAGTCGAATCCTCCGGCCGAGCGGCTCAACGGCAGCCACGACCAGACCGCCGTTCGTCCGCCGATCCAGGCCTCGACGGCCGCGCCTGAGGCGCCCCCGGTCTCGACCCAGCAGGGCGCGGTGCTGCCGCCCGCCGCCGTCGACGAGTCGCCTGCCGAGCCCGCCAAGCGGGCCGCTGCCCCACGCCAGACGCGTGCCGCCAAGGTCAAGCGCCCACCGCGGCGCGCCCGTCTCCGGTTGACCCGCATCGACCCGTGGTCGGTGATGAAGACAGCGTTCCTGTTGTCGATCGCGCTGGGTGTCGTGACGATCGTGTCCGTGCTGATGGTCTGGTCGGTGCTCGGCGCCGCCGGAGTCTGGGACTCCATCAACTCCACGGTGCGCGACGTCGTCGGCGAACAGGCCACCAACCCCTTCACCATCCAGGACTACCTCGGCACCGACCGCGTCATCGGCTTCACGATGCTCGTCGCCGTGATCGACGTCGTACTCCTGACCGCGATCGCCACCCTGGCCGCCTTCCTCTACAACATGGCCGCCGCCCTCCTCGGCGGCATCGACATCACCCTGGTCGAAGACGAGCACTAGTCGCCTCGCTGGTTGAGGAGGTTGCGCTAGCAACCGTCTCGAAACCCAGCGCCCCGTACGTCGGTGATCGAGTCCCGCTGGTTGAGGAGGGTTGCGCCGCGAGTCCCGCTGGTTGAGGAGGTTGCGCCGCGAGTCCCGCTGGTTGAGGAGGTTGCGCTAGCAACCGTCTCGAAACCCAGCGCCCCGTACGTCGGTGATCGAGTCCCGCTGGTTGAGGAGGGTTGCGCCGCGAGTC
>NZ_JADKPO010000007.1 GCF_015352445.1 Nocardioides agariphilus | reverse complement strand
TTGCGCTAGCAACCGTCTCGAAACCATGGGACCCCTGCGTCGCCGACTGGGTTTCGAGACAGGCGCTGGCGCGCCTTCCTCAACCAGCGGGGGTTGTTGGTTGAGGAGGTTGCGCTAGCAACCGTCTCGAAACCATGGGACCCCTGCGTCGCCGACTGGGTTTCGAGACAGGCGCTGGCGCGCCTTCCTCAACCAGCGGGGGTTGTTGTTGGTTGAGGAGGTTGCGTTAGCAACCGTCTCGAAACCATGGGACCCCTGCGTCGCCGACTGGGTTTCGAGACAGGCGCTGGCGCGCCTTCCTCAACCAGCGGGGGTTGTTGTTGGTTGAGGAGGTTGCGCTAGCAACCGTCTCGAAACCATGGGACCCTGCGTCGCCGACTGGGTTTCGAGACAGGCGCTGGCGCGCCTTCCTCCACCAGCGGGGGTTGTTGGTTGAGGAGGTTGCGTTAGCAACCGTCTCGAAACCATGGGACCCCTGCGTCGCCGACTGGGTTTCGAGACAGGCGCTGGCGCGCCTTCCTCCACCAGCGGGGGTTGTTGGTTGAGGAGGTTGCGCTAGCAACCGTCTCGAAACCACGTAACGTCCCACACGATGAGTGATCTCGCCGATGAGCTGGTGCAGGCCCGGTTGCCCTGGATCTCAGATCGAATCCAGTCCTGGTACGACGAGGCTCGGCTGGTCTCCCAGCTCGCCCACGATCTCGCCGCCGAGGCCCAGCGGGTGCGCGACGTCGGGTTCGGCACGGACTACCGCGACGCCGTCGATGCCGCCTTGGAGCCGGACCCGCTGGCGTGGGCCAACCGCCGCCTCGACCTCCGCAACGGCGGCTGGGCCGTCACCGGCATCCGCTTTCGCGCCCTGGACCGCGCCAAGCCCTTCGTCGACATCGTGGCCACCGACCAGCCGCCGACGCCCGAGGGACTCGCGACCGTCGCGGCCGCCGTACTCCCCGCCTACGCCAGGTTCGAGCCGCTGTGCCTGAGGGTGGATGCCGCCGATCCGTCCGCGCTGATGGCGGTGCTGGATGACGACCCCCGCTTCGGTCCATCGGGGATCGACCAGTACGTCGTGGCGGGGCAGGTGTCGTCGGTCCTGGCGCTGCCGGTCCCGACGGGTGTATCGCTGCGGTTAGGTGAGCCAGGTCCCCTCGCCGAGCGGGTGGCGGCGATCTACGCCCGACACCCCGAGGAATCCAGGCTCTGGGCCACCCCGGAGGGCGCCGAGTCGCTCGCCGACTGCGCTGCACAGGGACTGCTCGTCGAGGTGCTCGTCGACGGCGTACCCGCCGGCGTCGTGGCCGCCGTACGCGAGGACGGCCATGGGATGAGCGGGTTCTGCGTTCAGGAGCTCTGCCTCGACCCGGCCTTTCGTGGCAGAGGCCTGGCAGCCCCGGCAGTGCGGCTCCTCGCCGAGCGGTTCCAGGCCCGACCCGGCGACGTCCTCTGGGGCACGATCCACCCCGACAACCTGCCCTCCTTGAGACAGGCTCAGTCCCTGGGGCGCGAGGTCGTCGGCGGCTACGTCTGGGTCACGCCCGAGGGTCTTCCTGGCATGCCCCAGCGGGTCTAGAGTCAATCGATTCAGTCGCTGGTTGAGGTGCGAGGAGCGCCAGCGACGAGCCTCGAAACCACCCAGGGAGGCACGCCATGACCCAGACCGCCAACGCCCCGATCGCCGAGCTGCGAGGCACGATGCGTGGAGAGGTGGTCGAGGCGGCCGATCCGACCTACGACGAGGCGCGCCGCGTCTGGAACGCCGCCATCGACCGCCGCCCGCTGGCCGTCGCGATGTGCGCCGACGAGTCGGACGTGCAGGCGGCCGTGCGGTTCGCCGCGACACATGGCATCGACGTGGCGGTCCGCTGCGGGGCGCACAGCATGTCGGGGGCCAGCGTGGTCGATGACGGACTCGTGATCGACCTGACCGGCCTCAACCAGGTTTCGGTCGACCCTGTCGCGCGGCGGGCGAGGGTGGGCGGGGGAGCGCTGCTCGGCGACCTCGACGCCGCCACGCAGGCGCACGGGCTCGCCGTACCTGTCGGGCTGATCAGCCACACCGGCGTCGGCGGCCTGACCCTCGGCGGCGGGATGGGGTGGTTGAGCCGTAAGTACGGGCTGTCCGTCGACAACCTCGTCTCCGCACGATGCGTGACAGCAGACGGTGACCTGCTGACGGCATCGGCCACAGAGAACCCCGACCTGTTCTGGGCGTTGCGAGGAGGTGGTGGGAACTTCGCCGTGGTGACCGAGTTCGAGTTCGAGCTCCACGAGGCCGGCCCGATGGTCCACTTCGGCTTGCTGTTCTGGGGGTTGGAGCAAGGTACCGAGGTACTGCGGCATGCGCGGTCGGTGATCCACTCGCTGCCCGACGACGTCAACGTCGTGTTCGGCGGCCTGAACGCGCCGCCGGCGCCCTTCGTCCCGGAGGAGCACCGGCTCAAGCCCGGCTACGCGATGGTGGTCGTCGGCTTCGGGTCGGCGGAGGAGCACGCCGCGGTGCTGGAGCAGGCTCGCTCGGCCGTGCCCCCGCTGGTCGACTTCGCCTCGCCGATGCCCTACGTCGAGCTGCAGAAGATGCTCGACGAGGCCAACGGCTGGGGCCTCTACTGCTACGACAAGGGCTGCTACGTCGACGAGTTCTCGGACGGGGTGATCGACGCGCTCGTCGAGCACTTCCCGCAGAAGACCTCGCCGCTGTCGATCGTCCTGTTCTACCGGCTCGACGGCGCCTACTCCGCCGTCGCTGATGACGCGACGGCGTTCAGTGGCGGACGGTCGCCGCGGTTCGGCGTGTTCATCATCGCCGGTTGCCCGGTGCCCGAGATGTTCCCCGCCGAGCGCGACTGGGCCCGAGCGCTGGCGACGGCACTGGCTCCCTTCGCCTCCGACGACGGCTCCTACGTCAACGGCTCGGCCGAGTTCGACGCCGTCGAGGCGGCCTATGGCGCCGGCAAGTTCGCCCGCCTCGTCGAGTTGAAGGCGAAGTACGACCCCACCGACCTGTTCCACGGCAACGCGCGCGTCACTCCGGGCAGCTGACGGGGACAGATGACCGCGTCGCCTGCGCGCTCGGGCGATGACCGCGTGCTGGCCTACACGCGCGGCCTCTCGCTGTTCATCGTCCCGTTCCTGCTGGTGGCCTGGGTCATCCTCTACGTCTTCCCCGACCACACGGCGAAGCTCTGGGCCTGGCCGATCCCGGTGACGATGACCTCGATGGTGCTCGCCTCGGCCTACCTCGGCGGCGCCTACTTCTTCGTGCGCGTCGCGTTCTTCGAGAAGCGGTGGCACGGCATGGCCACCGGCTTCCTGGCCGTGACGGCCTTCGCGTCGCTGCTCGGGGTGGCGACCGTCGTGCACTGGGACAAGTTCTTCCACGACCGGTTGGCCTTCTGGCTGTGGGCTGGGCTGTACTTCGGCGCGCCGTTCCTGGTGATCGGCGCCTGGCTCGCGAACCGGAGGTACGCCGCTCCGTTCAGCTCGGCAGACGTGTTGCTGCGCCCCCTCGAGCGCGGGGTCATCGCGGTGCTCGGCGTGCTGGCGCTGGCGCAAGGAGTGCTGATGTTCGTGGCGCCCAGCGTGGTGATCCCCCTGTGGCCGTGGGCGTTGACCCCGCTGACGTGTCGGGTGATGGGCGCGACCTACTGTCTCGGCGCTGCCGGTGCCGGCACGTTGTTCGACCCGCGTTGGAGCTCGGTGCGGCTGATGCTCCAGGTCGAGGCAGTGATGCTGGTGCTCATGCTCGTCGCGGCCGTGCGCGCCTCCGACGAGCTGATGCCCGACCGCGCGCTGAGCTGGCCGCTGCTGGTCGTCGTGCTGCTGATGTTGCTCGGGTCGGCCTACCTCTGGGTGATCCACGAGCGACGGCCTAGGTTGACCGGGTGAGCCCCGTTGCCAGCCCCGTTGCCAGCCCTGTAGCCAGCCCTGTAGCCAGCCTGACCCGGGCCGAGGCCGAGGAGCGCGCCGCGCTGATCGAGGTCGACCGCTACGACGTGGAGGTCGACCTGCGCGGCCTCTTCGAAGGACAGGTGGTCGACGCGGTGTCGACCATCACCTTCACCTGCCGTGAACCGGGTGCGAGCTCGTTCGTCGACTGCGTCGCGCAGATCCGGTCGGCCACGCTCAACGGCGTCGCGCTCGACGTGTCGACTGCCTCGCGAGGCCGGCTTCCCCTCCCGGACCTGCAGGCCGACAACGTCCTGGTCGTCGCGTCCTCGCAGTCCGACACCACGAGCAGCAGCGGCATCCAGCGCACGGTCGACCCCAGCGACAAGCTCGTCTACGTCTGGATGTCGTTCGAGTGCGACTTCACGCGGATGGTCTGGGCCAACTTCGACCAACCCGACCTCAAGGCCGTGCACGGCTTCACCGTGAAGGCTCCCGACACCTGGACGGTGCTCAACAACTCCGCGCCCACGGGCGTCGACGAGCTCGCCGACGGAGGGCGCCTGTGGACCTTTGCCGACACCCCGCCCCTCTCGACGTACGTCACCGTCGTCAACGCCGGCCCCTTCTACGAGCGCCGCTCGCACCGCGGCGGCTACGACCTCGGGCTCTACAGCCGGCAGTCGCTCAAGCAGCTGCTCGACCGCGACGCCGACGAGCTGTTCGAGATCACCGAGCAGGGCCTGGCGTGGTACGGCGAGCACTTCGGCGTGCCGTTCGGCCAGGAGCGCTACGACCAGGTGTTCCTGCCCGACCTGGGCGGCGCGATGGAGAACTGGGGCTGCGTCACGTGGGGTGACTGGGCCTTGCCGCGCAGCGAGCCGACCTACGAGGAGCGGCGCTACGTCGCCGACGTGGTGCTGCACGAGATGGCGCACATGTGGTTCGGCGACCTGGTCACGATGAAGTGGTGGGACGACCTGTGGCTCAACGAGGCGTTTGCCTCATGGGCCGCGTGCTGGGCGTCGGTCGGCGCGACGAAGTACCAGGACAACTGGGCCAACTTCCTGGCCGGCGAGCAGCTGGCCGCCTACCGACTCGACATGGGACCCGCGTCGCACCCGATCCGCGGAGACGTCCCCGACGTCGCGCAGGCGATGGCGAACTTCGACGCGATCTCCTACTCCAAGGGCCAGGCCGTGCTCAAGCAGCTCGGTGCCTACGTCGGCGAAGACGCCTTGCTCGAAGGCCTGCGGGCCTACTTCCGTGACCACGCCTGGGGCAACACCACCCTCGAGGACTTCGTGGGCGCGGTTGCCACTGCGAGCGGGCGGGACCTGGGGGAGTGGCAGCGGTCCTGGCTGGACGAGGGCGGTACCGACACCCTGACGCTCTCGGGTTCTGAGCTGACAGCAACCGGGCCCGATGGCAAGGCGCCGCGGCCGCACCGGGTCGACATCGGCTGCTACGTCGACGAGGGCTCGTCGTTGAGCAAGGTCGCCGACGTGGCGGTGCAGACCGTTGGTGGGTCGACCCAGGTCGAGCTGCCGGAGTCCGACCTGCGCCTGGTCAACGACGGCGACCTGACCTTCGCGGCCGCGCGGACGGACCCGGTCTCACTTGACCTCTTGCTGCGCAAGGCGGGTCTGCTGCCAGACGCGGTGTCGCGCTCCCTTGCGGTCTCGACGGTCTACGACATGCTGCTCAAGGGCGAGCTCGGTGCCGAGGAGACGCTCGCCTGCATCCTCGGCGTGCTCGAGACCGAGCACGTGGCCGGGATCGTGGAGCCGTTCCTGCAGATCGCCAGCACGGTCGCCCACCGCTACATGCCGCTGCCCCGCATCGAGTCCGCGCGCTCCCGTGTGGCCGACGTCGCGGCCGTGCTCGCCGGGCAGCCGGAGCTCGCCAAGGGCGCGCTCCTCGAGCTGGCCGGCAACGCCGTCACCCCGGAGCACTTCGCCCGGGTCGACTCCGCGGCCTCGTCTGACTTCGGGCTCGCCTGGCGGGTGGCGGCCACGCGTGCTGCGCAGGGTGACTACGACGAGGCCGTCATCGAGGACCTGCTCGAGCGGGACCCTGATCCCGACGCCCCGTTCAGTGCGCTCGCCGTCCGCACCGCCAGGCCGCTCGCCGAGGCCAAGGAGGAGGCCTGGCACGCGCTGTACGTCGAGCAGAACGTGCCGTCCGGCCTCGCGATGTACCCGATGGTCCAGGCCTTCTGGCAGCCCGAGCAGCGTGACGTGGTCCTGCCCTACACCTGGCGCTACCTCGAAGAGGTCCCCAAGCTCGCCGGCGGGCTGATGCTCAAGGTCGGCGGCCTGATCCGCGGCATGTTCCCCGACGTGGGCGACCAGGTGTTCATCGACGCCGCCCTGGAGATGGCGCGCGCCGACGGCTGCGACCCGACGGTGCGCGGCGCGCTGCTCAACGGCACCGACGGGCTGGTGCGCAAGCTACGGGCGAGAGGCGACCTGCCCGCTGGTTGAGGAGGGACGTGTCCGTGCCCGTTGGTTGAGGAGGGACGAAGTCCCGTCTCGAAACCACGTCTCCAGCGCTGACACCCGTCTGTTCGCCAAGAGGGGCGGCGCCCACCTGGACGCCGCCCCCTTCCCGATGCTGCGTCAGGCCGCAGCGGGCGGGGCGAAGAACTCCAGCGCGATGCCGTCCGGGTCGCGGAACGACAGCCCCGACCCGTAGTGCGCGTCGACGATCTCGCCGCGGGCGATGCCGAGCTCGTCGAGCCTGACGCTCCACTTCTCCAGCTCCGCTCGGTCGCTGCACGCGAAGGAGACGTGGTCGAGCCCGGGGCTGCGCTCGTCGAACGGCGCCCCGCTGGGGTCGACGTGCCGGTGCAGCCCGAAGAGGTTGCCGCCGCCGAGGGCGAAGACCGTGTGGTGGAAGTCGCCGGCCTCGACGTCCTCGTCGAGGACGGGCTGGGTGCCGAACAGGTCGGCGTACCACGCCGCACTCCGCCTCAGGTCGCTGACGGTGACAGCGATGTGGGTGATGCCTGGGAACTCGTTCATGGTGATCTCCTTGGATGGGTGTTCGCCCCCTGTACGGCGACACCTCGCTTGCGGTTCCCTCCCGTGTCCTCGATGGTCGAGGACGGAACCGATCCGCAACCGCTCGCGTAAGCAGCACGTGGGACACAGTGCAGCCGCCTTCGAAGCTGCCTTCGTGCGCCCGAAAACCAGGGAGCCGA
This sequence comes from Nocardioides agariphilus, assembly GCF_015352445.1. Lineage (GTDB taxonomy): Bacteria > Actinomycetota > Actinomycetes > Propionibacteriales > Nocardioidaceae > Nocardioides > Nocardioides agariphilus. Next base: position 169,834 of record NZ_JADKPO010000007.1, on the reverse strand, counting down.
GCACTGAACGGTGGGCTAGCGTGACGACCGTGGCCATGGACGATGCCGAGGTGGCGTCGCGGTTCGCATCAGGGGACGCCGACTCGGTGCGCGTGGTCTACCAGACCTACGGACGGCTGGTCTTCTCGATCGCCTACAAGGTCCTCGGTGACACCGGGCTCGCGGAGGACGCGACGCAGCAGACGTTCGTGCAGGCCTGGCGCGGCGCTTCGACCTACGACCCCAGCCGCCCGCTCGGCGCCTGGATCGGCACGATCGCCAAGCGCGTCGCCATCGACGTCTACCGCCGCGAGAAGCGCCACCGCCACCTCGACGACATCGACACCGCCGAGACGCCGAACCTGATCACGCTGCCGCCGTCGGTGGACCAGATGGAGGACGTGGCCGAAGTACGACGGGCGCTCGATGAGCTGCCTCCCGCCGAGCGCGACCTGCTCCGCATGCAGCACTTCGACGAGCTCAGCCACGCCGAGATCGCCCAGCAGCTGGAGATTCCGCTTGGCACCGTGAAGTCACGTACCTTCCGAGCACACCGCCGCCTGGCCGGCCTGCTGGCCCATCTGCGCACCGAACCCGAAGGAGGCCGCGATGTCTGACTCCGAGCTGACCCCGGCCGAGCGTGCCGAGATCGAGCGGGTCTCCGACGTACTCGCGGACCCCGCCGTCTGGATGGAGCCGCCGGCGCACCTCCAGGAGGCCGTCGTCGCGGCGATCGCGTCCGAGGCTGGCTCGGTGGGCCGTCGACGCCGCGTGCGCTTCGCACTCGTCGGCGTGGCCGCAGCGATCCTCCTGGCGGTGGGCGTGACCATCGGCGTCCAGCTCAACCAGGACGACTCGATCGAGTTCGCCGCCTCCTTGAGCGGCACCGAGCTCGCCCCGTCGGCTACCGGCGACGTCACCCTGACCAAGACCCCCAGCGGCTGGGACATCCGCCTCCACGCCACGGGCCTCCCTCGCCGCCAGGACGGCGAGTTCTACCAGGCCTGGCTCAAGAACGACGACGGTCTGCTCGTCCCCATCGGCTCCTTCAACGACGGCCGCGAGGTCATCCTCTGGTCCGGCGTCGGTCCCGGTGACTTCCCGATCCTGACCATCACCCAGGAGGTCGCCGATGGCGACCAGGCCTCCTCGGGGCTCGTCGTACTGGTCGGGCAGGCCTCCCAGTCCTGACCGTGGCCGCCCGCGTGCAGGCGGGCACAAGTCAGGCTCAAGTCGGACGCAAGTGGCGTCGAGTTGCATAAGGGCATGCCCCGAACCGCGGGGTCCGAACCCAGGAGCACCTCATGGCCAGAAGCGCAGTCCACCTCTACCGTCACCTCCAGTCCAGGCGCGCACGCGCTGTGGTCGACCGCCCACCCGCCATACCGACGCGCGACCGTTTTGCCACGGCCCACGCGCTCGGCTGGCGGCCCCTCCCGTGACAGGACGCCAACGACACCAGCACCCACCACGACCGCCCGGCTCTTTCGTCAGATGACGATGAAGCCGGGCGGTTCGTCATTTCCTGGGTTCCAGGAACCTGTGCGAGGCAAGGGCCGTCCCACCGGCGTGCGTTCCGGACTTCCCCTCGTGCTCGCAGCCGGCCTGCTCACCCTCGCGGCGTGCGGTGGCGAGCAACCCACTGAGGAGCCCGACTCCGGCTTGAGAGGGATCGTGCAGCTCGGCCCCCAGTGCGCCGTCGAGAACGCCACGGACCCCTGCGACAACCAGCCGGCGGCCGGCGTGACCGTGATCGTCTCCGAGCAGCTGCCCGGCGACGCGTACGCCGCCGGCGAGGAGGTCGCGCGGACCACGACTGCCGACGACGGCAGCTTCGAGCTGGCCGTCGAGCCGGGTGCGTACGTCGTCACCGCCGAGGCCGGTATGTCCTGCGAGCTGATGGACGCCCGCGTCGTGCGAGGTGCCATCGCCGAGGTTGTTGTTCCGTGCGACACGGGCATCCGCTGACACAGCCGGCGCTGTCGCGGTGGTCGATGCCAGCCACCCGTCGACCGATGTCGACATCGGTTCCTCCGTTCTTGGGTCGTGTGCCGCACACCGCGCCATAGCGCCGCCTCAGGCACACGAGGACGGACGCTAGCGATCCCGCAGCACCTCCCGAGCAACGAACGCCATCCCCACGGCCGTCAGGCTCCAGGCGACGAAGTCGACCTGAGGGCTTCCGAGGATGACGGTGGCCACGAAGTGCAGCGGCTGGGAGACGGCGATCGCCCATCCCGCCCAGACGGGGATCCGGCCGGACCGGAGCAGTGCCAGTCCCAGGAGCACCGTGCCGATCACGTGGCCCAGCACGAAGACGCCGATCGCGACGTCGATCGACGGGTGGCCGGCATCGACCACCGCGACCGCGTCGGCGCGGGACAGGCCGGCGTCCGTCGTACTCCAGAGCAGGTGGTCCGATCCGACGAGCATGCCGAGCGATAGGTAGCCCGGCACCGCGAGCCCCAGGGCCCAGGCCGTCAGTCGCGGTGCGGCCGTGCGGCAGACCTGGGCTGCGGCGAACAGGCCGGGCACCAGCGTGAGGATGCCGACGTACGCCAGCCATAGCACCGCGCTCTGCCGCCCGGGGTTGGCGTTGACGGCGGCGACCATGTCTGAGGTGTCGCCTGCGGTGTAGTAGGGGAGGATCAGCCGGAGTACGGCGATCGCTGCCGGGCCGACGGGAAGCAGCAGCGCCACGGCCCAGGTGGACAGCGGTATCGAGCGACCGCGGGTGGGTGCAAGCGTCGCAGTCATCGCGCCACCGCCAGGGCGCGGCCACGAGCGGTGAGCAGGACACCCACGGCAGTGAGCACGACGACACCAGCTGCGGCCGCCTGTGCGCCGGCTGGCACGTCGGACACGAAGAACGCCGGCAGTGCGGTGACTGCGGAGAGAACGCGTAGCGCGATCAGCAGGCGCAGCGGCCGGCGGGGGTCGAGGTGCGCGTGGACGACGAGCACGAGCGAGACGAGCCCGAGTAGCGCAGCGACGGCTGCCACGGCGTACGGCGGCGACTTGCCGTCGGTGAGCGCGAGGGTCGCCATGTCGCCGAGCGACAAGAGGCCGAAGATCGCGAGCCCGACGCTGCGGCTGGTGAAGCCGGATTTGTCGATCATGGTGAGTCTCCTTCGAGAAGCGGCTGTTGCCTCGAACGATCCGGCGAGTCACCGCCCAACGGGCAGGGTCGGGTTCCCGGCTGGTCGAGGAGATCCCCGGGTCGGTCGGGAAGATTTCCCGGGACGGCCCACGGGTGCCCGGCGGTATCTTCAGCCCAGATCTTCGGCACAGGCTGCAGGAGGTGTCCGATGCGCAGCAGGTTGCTCGCCGGTGCCCTGGGCGTCGCCGCTGTGCTCGCCGCTGTCGGCGCGATCACCTGCGTCTGGGCCGTCGGCTGGAGCTTCAACGACGCGTTCGAGGCGTTCGTCGTCAGCAACATCCTGATCGGCGTCAGCTTCGGGCTCTGTGGGGTGCTGATCGCGTGGCACCGGCCGTCGTCGCCGCTCGGGTGGATGTACGCCGTCGGCGGCGCCTGCCAGGCGGCCTCGGCGCTGGCCGCGCCACTGACCGAGCTGCTCGACGAGCGAGGTGTCGCGGAGTGGATGGTGCGGCTCGCCGCCACGGTCTTCCAGTGGGGTTGGCCGGTCAACATCGCCATGATCCCGATCTCGCTGCTGCTCCTGCCTGATGGCCGTCTCGCATCGTCGCGGTGGCGACCCCTCGCGATTGTCATCGCTGGCACCGCGCCGCTGTTCGTGCTCGAGGTCGGACTGGGCCCGGGGCACCCTGCCGGCCTGCCCCCGGCCTACCTCACCCTGAGCGAGGTCAGTTACGACTCCTTGACCTGGCTGTGGACCGTGAGCGAGATCCGGTGGGTCTTGTCGGTCCTGATCGGGTTGGTGTGCCTCGGGGTGAGGTATCGCGCGGGCTCGGAGACCGTGCGCCGACAGCTGCTCTGGCTGGTGGCTGCCGCCGCCGTGATCGTCGTCGCCGTCACGCCATGGGCGCTGGTCGCCGGCACTCCGATCATCGTGCTGTTCACCATCCCGCTGCTGCCGGCGGCGATCGCCGCAGCGGTGCTGCGTCACCAGCTGCTCGACATCCGGCTGGTGGTCGCCCGGGGTCTCACCTACGCGCTGCTCTCCGGTCTCGTGCTCGCGGCGTACGCCGGCCTGGTCGTCGTACTCTCCGGCGTCGCCTCCGCACTGCTGGTCGCCCTGCTCGCGCTGCCGTTGCGCTCGCGGCTGCAGACCGCCGTCGACCAGCTGCTGTACGGCGAGCGCGGCGACCCCTTGAAGGTCGCGTCCCGCGTCGGCCGTTCGCTCGGCGCCGGGCTCCCCGAGACGCTCGACGAGATCAGGCTGGCGCTGCGACTGCCGTACGTCGGGGTCGTGGTCGACGGCGAGCCGCTCGCAGCTGGTGGCGTGCTGGACGGGCCTTCGGCCGAGCTGCCGTTGGACTCCGCCACGCTGGTCGTGGGGCTGCGTCGTGGTGAGCGTCGTCTCGATGCTGCGGACAAGCGGCTGCTCGGCTTGCTGTCGGGTCCGCTCTCGACTGCCGTGCACGCCACCCTCCTGCTCTCGCAGTTGCAGGTCTCGCGTGAACGGCTGGTGGTCGCCCGCGAGGAGGAGCGTCGCCGACTCCGGCGGGAGCTGCACGACAGCCTCGGTCCCCTGCTCACCGGGGTGGCGCTGTCGGCCGACACTGCCGCCAACCTCGCTGCTGGCGCACCCGACGCCGGGCTGCAGGAGAGGCTGTCCGCGGTGCGAAACGACACCAGGTCGGCGATCCAGGAGGTGCGCCGGATCGTCGACGGCCTCGGCTCCCCCGCCCTCGACTCGCTCGGGCTCGTGGAGGCGCTGCGCATCCGCGCCGACCTGGTCAACCGGCGGTCCGACGGCGCCTCACTCCGCACCATCGTCGAGGCGGACGAGCTGGCGCCGCTGCCGCCTGCGGTCGAGCAGGCCGTCTACCGGATCGCCACCGAGGCCCTCACCAACGTCGTGCGTCACTCCCGTGCGACCTCCGTCGTCGTACGACTCGGTGCCGACGAGGCCGGACTGCACTGCGATGTACTCGACGACGGCGGCCACACACCCGCCTGGTGTCCCGGCGTCGGGATCGCCGGCATGCGGGAGCGGGTCGCCGAGCTGGGCGGCAGCTGCGAGGTCGGGTCAGGTCCCCGCGGAGGGGAGGTGCGGGTGTGTCTGCCGATGGCGCTGGGGTGAAGCCTGACGCGATCCGCGTTCTTGTTGCCGATGACCACCCGGTCGTCCGTTCGGGTCTGGTGGGAGTCCTGACCTCGCTCGAGGGCTTCGACGTCGTCGGTGTGGCCGCCGATGGTCGTGAGGCTGTGCGCGAGGCCGTGCTGCACCACCCGCACGTCGCCCTGATGGACCTCCAGATGCCAGGCGTCGACGGATTCGCGGCCATCCGCGAGCTGACCCGGGTCGCGCCGTCGGTGCGCGTCTGCGTGCTGACGATGTACGACGACGACGACTCGCTCTTCGCCGCGATGCGGGCCGGCGCGCGTGGGTACCTGCTCAAGGGCGCCGAGCAAGATGAGATCGCCCGCGCCGTACGTGCGATCGCGGCGGGCGAGGTCATCTTCGGGCCTGGGATCGCCGTACGGGTGCTGAGCCAGCTGAACTCACCTGCGGCTGAGCCCGCCGGTGAGCGCTTTCCTCAGCTCACGGCGCGGGAGCTGGAGATCCTCGACCTCCTGGCTGCGGGGACACCGACGGCGACGATTGCGGCTCGCCTCGACGTCACGGCGAAGACCGTCAGCAACCACGTCTCGAACATCCTGACCAAGCTGCAGGTCACCGACCGCACCCAAGCCGCGTTGCTGGCCCGCAAGGCTGGGCTGGGCGAAACGGGATCCGACCGCGCACGTGAGAACTGACGAGCCCAGGGAACGGCGACGCCCTCGATCCGGCTGCTCCACGCCGGGCCCGATGCGTCATTGCGCGGCCGCGCGTGTACGACATACTCGTGGCGCATGCTGATCATGCAGGTCGTGGAGGCATCGGCCAGCGGCACGCTGGAGATCGTCCGGGCCATCAGCCAAGGAGCGCGAGCGGCTGGTCACGAAGTCATCGTCGGCTACGGCAGGCGACCGGAGACCCCCGCGGACCCGGCCGCCTTCTTCGGTGACGGCCCGGAGCTCGTGGCGCTCCCGTGGACCGACCGGCGCCTTGCCGCGCAGCTGCATACCGGCCAGGCGCTTCGGCGACTCGTGAGCGCTCGACGCCCCGACGTGGTGCACCTGCACTCCAGCTTCGCCGGTGCCATGGGAGCGCTGGCAGTGGGCCGCGGGACGCCCACTGTCTACACGCCGCACGGCTACTCCTTCCTGCGCACCGACGTGGGCACCGTACGTCGCTACCTGTTCCGCGGCGCCGAGTGGCTGATCGCGCGGCGAGTGGACATCGTGGCCACGGTGTCCGCCGCCGAGGCAGCGGTGGCACGACACGCGCTCCGCGCGCCGCGGGTGGCCACGGTGGCGAACGGGATCGGGGAGCTCGACGAGTTGCCGAGTGCGGGGGTGAGCGGCGCGGCCCGGGTCGTCGCCATGGGCCGTGTCGGACCAGCCCTGGCGCCGGTTGCGACGACGTCGATCCTCGTCGCGCTCCAGGACCTCGCCACGGTGGAGTGGATCGGGGGCGGGCCCGCGGTGAGCGAGGCGCCGGTGCGGGACGCGGGGATCCCGATCACGGGCTGGCTCGGTCGCGACGACGCGCTCGCCCGGCTACAGATCGCGACTGTCCTGGTGCGCTGGTCAGCCTGGGACGCCGCCCCGGTCGCGCTTCTCGAAGCGATGGCCCACGACGTCGTGGCGATCGGGTCCGACATCCCGGCGAACCGAGAGCTGCTCGGGGCTCACGCGGTCTTCCGCACCCCGTCCGAGGCCATCGCCCGGATCCGTACGCTCCTCCAGGACCCCACGGCGCTCCGCGAGGCGATCGCCGCGCAACGCCGCCGCCGGCGGAAGTTCGGGGCCTCCCGCATGGTCGAGGACTGGCTCCGGCTCTATGAATCCGTGGCCACGGGCAAGGCCTCCTCGGCTGAGGTGTCGTGATCGCGAACCAGCGCACCCGCCCAGACCAACCCGGCGATGATCCACAGGTGCCGCCAATGGAGAGTGTCGACGACGAGGCTGTTCACCAGAAGGCCGCACCAGATGGCCAGCAGTGCCCGCGAGCTCAGCCCGAACGGGTCATGCCCGGCTCTCAGTGCTCGCAGGGCCAGCAGGAGCGTGACTCCGAGCAATGCCAGGAGCACGAGCAGTCCCACGACGCCTTCCTCAGCGAGGGCTCGGACGTAGATGCTGTGGGCCGACACCGGCGAGAGCACCTCGAACTGGCCCGGTCCCACACCCACCGGATGATGGCTGGCGAGCTCCACGCCGAACCGCTGAGCGCCGAAGCGCTCGCTGTCGTAGGAGTGGCTCCCGACCCGTTCGGCGAGGAAGGAGGCGGAGCCGGTCGCCGCGACGGCGACCGCAGCCACCGCCACCACTCCCGTGGCGATCCCGACCGCCACCAGCGTCCGGCGCTGGCCCGCACCGCCGAAGGCGTGGGTCGCCACGACCACGACGACCGCCACGGCCAGGTTGACCCAAGCGCCTCGGGAGTACGAGTACAGGATCCCGATCGCCAGCACCATCAGGGCCAGCATCTTGATCGACACGTGCCAGCGAAGCAGCGAAGGCTCCAGGATCTCGACGAGCAGCAGCACCGCCGCGACGACGAGGAACGGCCCGAAGACGTTGGCGTCCTGGAACAGTGCGTTGGCCCGCATCCCGAAGCTGTCGGTCAGGTGGATCGACCCGGGGAAGTGCACCAGCACGGCCACCGTCCCGGCGGCGGCGGCGACGACCGCGCCGGCGATGTAGCACGAGACCACCGTGCGCGCCCGCGAGGTCCGGTCGACATAGCCGCTCAGCCACACTCCCAGCACCATCAGGTAGCCGGTGACGGCGACGTAGCCCATCGCCCTCGAGAGGTCGGGGGCCACCAGGCACGCCGCCAGGTTCACGACGGCGAAGGCGGCCACAAGCACCAGCACCACGCGTGGCGCCGACCGCAGTCCGAGTCGACCGGTCAGCAGCGACACCAGGATCAGCGCTGCGAAGAGGACGTCGACCGGCGCCGGTTCGACCTCGACGACCCCGACGATCACCATCGCGACCCCGACCGCGACGTCGTAGGGCGCTCCGCTGAGAGCGCGGCGTACGGTCACCTCCCGAGGGTAGAGGAGCCTTGAGCCAGCCTGCAGCCGACGGCCCCACGGCCCCTCAACGCGTCGCTCGCAATGTGATCGTGCGGGCCGGTGGGGAGGTCATCGCCAAGGCGGCGTCCTTCGTCTTCTTCGTGAGTCTCGCTCGTGAGGTGGGCACTGCCGACTTCGGCGCCTTCATGTTCGCCCTGGGTCTGACCGGCGTCCTCGCCCTCGTCGCGGGGTTCGGCACCGATGCGCTCGTGGCGCGCGAGGTCGCCGACGACACCGCGGCAGCCGGGCCCCTCCTGGCGGACGTCGGCTCGATGAAGGCGCTGGTCGCGGTCTGCCTCCTTGTCGTGGCCGTGGGCGTCGTGGGACTGGGCGACTTCTCGCACAGCACGACGGTGACGGTCGCCATCGTCGGCCTCGGCGCGACCATCGAGGTGATCGCCAAGTCGTGGGACGCCGTCCTGCTGGGTCACGAAAGACTCGACCTGGTCTCGATGACCACCATCGTCCAGCGGATGACCACCACGTTGGCGTGGCTTGCCGTCGTCGTGGTCGGCCCGAGCTTGTTGGCCGCGTCGCTGTGCTTCCTCGGCGGTGCCTTGGCGGGGCTCGCCGCTGACGAGTGGGCGGTGCGCCGGGTCGTCGGACGGCGTCCGCGGCCCGACCCGACCCGATGGTGGAAGTTGGCCAAGGCCGGCGTGCCCTTCGGGATCGCCAGCGTCCTGTTCCTCCTCCTTCTCAGGCTCGACGTCGTGCTGCTGTCGTTCCTCTCGGGGGAATCCCAGGTCGGCTACTACGCCGCGGCCTACCGCCTCGCGGAGAGCGGCCAGTTCATCGCCTGGGCGATCGGGGCCGCGACCCTGCCGTGGCTCGTGCGGCGTGCCTCGGACGGCGTCGCCCGAGGGTGCGAGATCGCCCTCAAGGCCTCGAACCTGGTCCTGGCACCGATCAGCGCCGTGCTGGGGCTGTTCGCCGTACCCGCCGTACAGCTCCTTTACGGGGACGAGTTCAGACCCTCGGTGCTCCCCCTCCAGCTGATCGCGGCCACCGCCGCGTGCTACGGGGTGCAGTCCGTCGCCGCGACGGTCTTGGTGGCACGCAACCAACCCTGGCACTTCACCCGCCTCGTCGGCCTGGTCGCGGCGGGCAACGTCGCCGCGAACCTGGTGCTGATTCCCAGGTACGGCGCAAACGGTGCTGCTGGCGTGGCGCTGGCGTCGAGCGCAGCCCTCGCGATCGCCTCCTTCCTGGCGTTGCGTCGACGGTTCGGCCACGTCGGAATCTGGCGCTGCAGCTCCGGTGCGCTAGCGGGCATCGCAGCCATGGCGGCGGTGCGGGCCTGCCCATGGCCCGACGGCGCAGAGCTCGTGCTGGGTGTCGTCGCGTACGTGGCCACGGTGGGGGTGGTCGAGTGGGTGGCCTTCCCCGACGACGTGCGCTTCTTCCGTCGGAGCCTGCCGTCCGCATGGATCTGGCGCGGCTCCTGGCGATGACTGCCGTCAGGCGCGCGACGCCCCCGTCCACCATCCGAGCCGGTCGGCCCACGGCTTCAGCCTCTCCTCCATGGGCCACCGTGCCCGTGCGCCGTAGACCAGGGGGAACAGCAACTTCTTGTGCGGCGGCAGATCGGAACGACGGCGGTGCTCGCGGATCTGCTCGAACAGGTACGGGTGGTCTGCGCGCATCGCCCGGTACAGCGCGGCATGCCTCGTCTTCGCCGTCGCGTTGAGGCGCGGCCCGTGCAACCGACGCCGATAGCCGATCCGACCGGCGCCCAGGTGCACGATGCGCTCACGCTGCTGGGCGAGATCCATCCATAGGTTCCAGTCCTCGTAGCCCGTCAACGTCGTGCTGGTGCGTTCCCACCCGTGCAGCGCGTCGAGGGTCGAGCGGCGGAAGAGGGCGCTGACGGGGTACTCGTTGGTGTAGGCCACGCGGTAGGGGTCGAGGGCCGTTGGGACCGCACGCACCAGGGTGTGCTTGCCGAACTCGAGGATGTCGCCCACACAGGCCGCCGCCCCCGGGTCGGCGTCCAGGCGGTCGGCCATCTCGGCGAGGACACCGGGCTCAGCGAGGTCGTCGGCGTCGAGGGGGAAGACGTACGGTGTCGTGCATCGGGCCAGGCCCAGGGTGCGGGCCCGGCCCGGCCCGCCGTTGGCCTCCAAGCTCACGACGGTGGCCTCACCGTCGCGAAGCCCGTCGAGCACCGACAGCGTTCGTGGGTCTGACGAGGCGTCGTCGATGACCACGACGTCGACGGGCTCGGACTCGCGGATCGAGGCGACCGCCTCCGCCAGGTGCTCACCGTCGTCGTAGCAGGGGATCAGGACGCTGATGCGCGCCGCTCGCGCCGGGGACGTCACTGCGCGTCGAGGGCCGGCAGGGCCGGGGCCTCTGGCCTGCGCTCTCCTCGGACGACCGCCGGCAGGGTCTGCGCCAAGATCCAGAGGTCCGTCCGCAGCGACCAGTGAGCGACGTACCGGGCGTCGAGCTTCGCGCGTTCGGGATAGACCATCCGGCCCCGGCCTGTCACCTGCCAGACCCCAGTCATCCCGGGGCGGGTCGCTGCGTAGGCCCAGCGCCACGGACCGTATTCCGCGATCTCCGGCAGGACCACCGGCCGCGGTCCGACGAGACTCATCTGGCCGCTCAAGACATTGACCAGCTGCGGGAGCTCGTCCAACGAGGTGCGGCGCAACCACCTGCCCAGCGGCGTGGTGCGGGTCTCCGCGCCCGCGGGCACCTTGTAGCCGGCCAGCACGTAGTGGGCGGCCGCATCGGTGTCGGCGACGAGCCTTGCCTCGGCGTCCACCACCATCGTGCGGAACTTCAGGATCGAGAAGGGGACACAGTCGCGTCCCAACCGGGTCTGGCGAAACAGCACCGGACCGGGGGAGGTGGCCTTGACCGCAACGGCGATGAGGGCCAGGAGCGGCGCGAGGAGGAACAACAGGAGTGTCGCGAGGACCACGTCGAGACCACGCTTGACCATCCGAGCCAGTCGCACGCCGGGGGTCGCGGAGCGGGCGACGTGCAGCTCGAACAGGGGCACCTGCGCATCGTAGGGTCAAACGCCTAGGGTCGTCTCGGTGAGATCTCCCCCCTCCTCTGCTCCGCCCTCCGAGGTCCATCTCGTGGAGCTGGACGGTCGTGGCGGCGTCTTCCAGCACGCCCTGGCTCTCGCCGATGCGCTGCACCTCTCCGGCACCCGAGTGGTGCTGCACACCGCGACGGACGCCGAGCTCGAACCCCTGGGACAGGTCACGGTCTGCCGTTGCATGGACTGGCTCCGGGACGCCGGGCCCGGGCGGCGGGTGCGCGTCGGTGTTCGCTTCCTCGCCGTCACGCTTCCTCACCTGCTGCGGGGTCCCGGGGTGCTCCACGTGCAAGGGCCATTCCGGTCGAGCCTGTCGGTCGTGGCCCTCGCTGCGGCGAGGATGCGTGGACGGCGGGTGGTCTTCACCCCGCACAACACCTTCTCCCGAAGCGGAAGTGCCCTGGACGCGCGCCTGATGCGGGTGTGCTGGCGACTGGCGCACGTCAATGTCGTCTTCTCGCGGGCCGACGCGGCGGTGGTGGGCCGGGTCACCACCATGCCGGTGATCTCGCCTCTCGTCCTTCCCCAACCGCCGTCCGATGTGCTCGCGCAGGACGGCTGGCGAGCTCGTTGGGGTCCCGGACCCGTCGTGCTCTTCGCGGGACACATCCGGCCGGACAAGCAGCTCGACCTGCTGATCGCGGCCAGCCAGCTGTGGCAGCGCGCAGCGCGGCTGGCCATCGTGGGGTCGGACAACGGCGACGCGCAGCGCTGTCAGCGCCTGGCGGAGCGGCTGGGTGTCGATGCCTCGTGGACGGTCGGATACCTCGACCTCGCCGAGTTCGCGGCCGCCGTCGCAGCCGCCGACCTGATCGTGTGTCCGTACCGCACGGCTAGCCAGAGTGGCGTCCTGGCCCTGGCGGCCCAGCTCGGTACTCCCACGCTGGCGACCGACATCGGTGGCCTGTCCGAGCTCGCCACCCGCACCGTCGCGCGCGACGCCGACCCGATGGCGGTCGCCATGGCGGTCGACGAGCTCCTCGCCTCGCCACGGCCGCGCGCGGCGCCGGCTCCCTCCCTTGCCCTGGTGGCGGCACACCGGCGCGCCTACGCCTTCTAGAGCTCATCCGAGAGCTCACCATCGACCTGACCCGCGACTACCAACCCCACGGCCCGAAATGACAACAGCTGAACCTGCGATCCGTAGGTCCAGCTGCCGCGTGTCTCTTGAGAGATCACACAAGGCGCCCCCGGTAGGATTCGAACCTACGCTCCCGCCTCCGGAGGGCGGTGCTCTATCCCCTGAGCTACGGGGGCTCAGGTGCGGACACGACCATACCGGCGGGTCGAGTGGTGTCGGAAACCGGCAGAACGCTCAGGCAGTCTGGAACGTGTAGCGCAACGGCTGGGCGCCCTGCTTCTTCGGCTGCTGGTCCCAGCGGTTGCCCGCAGGATCTTTCACCCCGCGGACCGTCACGACGTACGTCGCATGAGAGGCGAGTGCGCGACGAGGCGTCAGGACGATGGTCGCCGAGGTCGCGACGTACTTCACCGTGGCGGTGACCCGGCCACTCACGCCCTGCTTGGTGAGGAAGACGGTCGTGCCGTTGACCGTGGCGGCGGCGAGCTTCTCGCTGGCCCGGATCTTGATGCTGGTGCCTCGTGGGACCTTCGTGGCGTTCGCTGCCGGCGTCAGCTTCCTGGCCAACGGGGCCTTGGTGTCGAGCGCGATGGTGTCGCTGACCACGATCGACTGGTTGCCGTCGGCGTCCTTGAACTGCGCGTACACGCGTTTGGTCCCGTCGAGGACCGACAGCGTCCAGGTCGCAGTGGCGGCGTACGGCTGGTAGTCCGTGAAGGCCAGTCCGTCGTTGCTGAACCGCATCTGGGTGACGCCGCTGGAGGGGGACGGGTCGGACGCGCTGAGGTTCAGCACCACTGAACGCTTGTTGGTCCGGGTGGCCCCGCCGGCGATCGAGACGGTGCCGGTCGGGGCGGTGGGGTCGGCCCAGGACAGGTCGAGCGACCAGCCGCCGTCGATCTTGGTGATGTCACCGGGGCCGTCGTCCACGGCGTAGAGCGTCCACACGCCGTTGGGGTTCGTCCCGTCGAACACCGACAGCGCGAAGCTGCCCGTCGAGGTCGGTGCCGGCGCGGGGTAGGGGTCAGGGAAGGTGCCGTAGTCCACCGGTTTGTAGGTCCCGGCGCCGAAGAAGCTGTTCTCCGGCAGCAAGGCGGATGCCTCGTCATCGAGAGTGATGTCCGCGTCCACGAGGTGCCCGGCGAAGCCGGCGTCACTGATCAGCGTTGCCTGCTGGCCTTGGGGTCCCACCAGCAGCACGTCGAGGTCGTTGGAGTAGGTGGAGTTGACGTCGTGCAGCGTGACGTTGACGTCGGTCACGGCGCCCAGGCCGCTGACGGAGATGGGGCTGGGGTAGTGAGTGGGCTCGAAGTCGAATACCAGAGCCCAGCCGTTCGCGATGGTGCCGCTGTTGAACGCCAAGTCGTCCATGATGTACAGGCTCCAGACACCCTTGGCGTCGGTCCCGTTGAAGACTGACAGCACGCTGCCGCCATCGGATTCCGGCGCCGGCGCCGGGAAGAAGTCGGGAAACTCGTAGTTGGTGGTCGCGTACGTGCCGTTGCTGACCGCTGTCGTCTCCGGCAGACCCTGTGCGGCGTCGTCGTCAAACGTCAGGGAGAGGTTGGAGGCCGCGGTCGTGCCACCGGCGTCGCTCATGAAGGTGGCCTGCTCACCACCCGGGCCGACCAGCATCATGTCGACGTCGCCGAGGCTCGGGTGGGTGAGACCGCGGATCTTGAGGTCGACGTCGGTGATGGTGACGTTGTCGGGGACCGTGATCATCGAGGGGTACGGCGAGGGCTTGTTCTGGTCGTAGATGTCGATGATCCCGCTGTTGGCGAACTCGTTGTCCTCGCCGCCGAGGTGCATCGCGGTGGTGGAGGCGAACGAGGACCGGGCAGCGTGGGCAGGGGCGACGGCTGCACTCAACCCACCCGCAGCCACGAGCAGGCTCATCAAGGCGATTAGCGCACCTTTGCCCCGCCCCGTGCGTCGCCACGCCATGGCGAGAAACCTAAGCACTTCACGGGCCCGGGTAAACCACTCCTGCCCGGCTGCCCGACCATCGAGCCGCCACCGGGGTCGGGTCACGTCCGCAGATAGCCTGGGGCGGTGACTCCGGAGCAGCTGTCAGACGCGTTCGTCGAGGCCTTGAGGGCGCTCGTCGAGCGACGCGAGCTGACGTTGCCGGACGGCGTGCCGGGCTCGGTGACGATCGAGCGGCCGCGGCAGGAGGGGCACGGGGACTACGCGTCCAACGTCGCTCTCCAGCTCGCCAAGAAGGCCGGCACAAACCCGCGAGCCTTTGCGGAGCTGATCGCCGAAGAGCTCGGGCAGGCGGATGGGATCGCCGCGATCGAGGTTGCGGGGCCGGGGTTCCTCAATGTCACTGTCGAGGCCTCGAGCCAAGGTCGGGTCGCGGCGGACATCGTGGCGGCCGGGCCGGCGTACGGGACGTCGAACGCTCTCGCCGGCGAGCGGATCAACGTCGAGTTCATCTCGGCGAACCCGACGGGGCCGCTACACCTGGGACACACGCGATGGGCGGCTGTCGGCGACGCGCTGGCTCGCGTGCTCGAGGCGGCCGGCGCGGTCGTCAGCCGGGAGTTCTACATCAACGACCGCGGGACGCAGATGGACCTGTTCGGCGACTCGATCCTGGCGCGGGCGCTGGGGGAGGAGCCGCCGGCGTACGGGTACCAGGGCGAGTACGTGCACGAGCTTGCTGCTCAGGTGGTCGCCGAGAACCCGGGGATTCTTGAGCTGCCTGACGATGAGCGGAGGCTCGCGTTCCGGGAGGAGGGGTACCGGATCCAGCTCGCCAACCAGCAGGCGGAGCTGGCGGAGTTCCACACGGTGTTCGACACGTGGTTCAGCGAGCGGGATCTGCACGGGGTGGTCCCGACAAGCTCGACCAGCGGAGCAGGTTCCTCAACCGGCGATCGCGATGGTTTCGAGACGGTTGCTAGCGCAACCTCCTCAACCATCGGAGCAGGTTCCTCAACCGGCGATCGCGATGGTTTCGAGACGGTTGCTAGCGCAACCTCCTCAACCATCGGAGCAGGTTTCTCAACCAGCGATCGCGATGGTTTCGAGACGGTTGCTAGCGCAACCTCCTCAACCAGCGGAGCAAGTTCCTCAACCAGCGATCGCGACTCCTCAACCAGCGATCTCTCGCCGAATGTTGCGGAGACGCTCGAGAAGCTGCGGGGGGAGGGGCATCTGTACGACGCCGACCGGGCGTTGTGGATGCGGACGACGGACTTCGGGGACGACAAGGACCGCGTGCTCATCAGGAGCAACGGGGAGCTGACGTACTTCGCGAGCGACACGGCGTACTACCTCGACAAGCGAGTGCGGGGCTTCGACCGGTGCATCTATCTGTTGGGTGCGGATCACCACGGGTACGTCGGGCGGTTGCGGGCGATGGCCGCGTGTGCAGGGGATGACCCGGACACCAACATCGAGGTGCTGATCGGGCAGCTGGTCAAGATCCTCGAGAACGGCCAGGAGCTCAAGCTCTCCAAGCGGGCGGGCAACATCGTGAGCCTGCGGGAGCTGATCGACCTGATCGGGGTGGATGCGCTGAGGTACACGCTGGCGCGGTATCCGGCCGACTCTCCTCTGACTCTCGACGCCGCCGAGATGACGCGGCAGGCGTCGGACAACCCGGTGTTCTACGTGCAGTATGCGCATGCGCGGGTCAGTTCGATTCTGCGGAATGCGGGGGACCTTGGTTTCGACACGGTTGCCAGCGCAACCTCCTCGACCAGCGAGCTCACACATCCGCGTGAAGGGGAGCTGCTGCGGGCGCTGGCGGAGTTTCCGCGAGTGGTCCAAGGAGCGGCGGTGTTGCGGGAGCCGCACCGGGTGGCGCGGTATCTCGAGGACACTGCGGCGGCGTACCACCGCTTCTACGACTCCTGCCGGGTGCTGCCGCAGGGGGACGAGGAGCCGAACGACCTGCACCGCGCCCGGCTCATGCTCGTCGACGCAACGCGCGTCGTGCTCGCCAACGGCCTTGCCCTGCTGGGCGTCAGCGCTCCGGAACGGATGTGACCACCCACGAGGCCGGGTGGGCCCATGCCGCCGGTGCGCTGAACTCGCCGTCGTGGCTGCGAGTGCCCGACGACGTCAACGGGCTGCACCCGTTGCTGTGGAGCGGTACGGCGCGACGTACGGATGACGGGGGAGTCGAGGTCGGTGGCGTTGACCTGCGGGACCTGACGGCGGAGCACATGACACCGGCGTACGTGCTGGATGAGGCGGACTTCCGGCAGCGGGCACGGGCGTTTCGCGGTGCTTTCAAGGACTACGACGTCTTCTACGCCGGCAAGGCGTTCTTGTGCGCGACGGTCGCGAGGTGGATCCAGCAGGAAGGGCTGAACCTCGACGTCTGCTCCTCTGGTGAGCTGACGGTCGCGTTGCGGGCGGGGTTCGAGCCGAGCCGGATCGGTTATCACGGCAACAACAAGACGTACCCCGAGCTCAGGCGCGCCGTGCATGCGGGGGTGGGGCGGATCATTGTGGATTCGTTCCAGGAGATCGAGCGGTTGAGCGAGATCGTCAGCGAACGGGGTTTCGAGACGGTTGCTAGCGCAACCTCCTCAACCGGCGAAGGCGCTAGCGCAACCTCCTCAACCGGCGAAGGCGCTAGCGCAACCTCCTCAACCGGCGAAGGCGCTAGCGCAACCTCCTCAACCAGCGAAGGCGCTAGCGCAACCTCCTCAACCAGCGAAGGCGCTAGCGCAACCTCCTCGACCAGCGAAGGCGCTAGGGCAACCTCCTCGACCATCGAAGGCGCTAGGGCAACCTCCTCAACCGGTGGACGTGTGAACGTCATGGTGCGGGTGACGGCGGGCGTCGAGGCGCACACGCACGAGTACATCGCGACGGCGCACGAGGACCAGAAGTTCGGGTTCTCGATCACCAACGGGGATGCGTGGGAGGCGGTCAAGCTCGTCCAACAAGCAGAGGGCCTCAACCTGCTCGGCCTGCACTCCCACATCGGCAGCCAGATCTTCGACAGCTCTGGCTTCGAGGTGGCGGCGAGGCGGGTCCTGGCGCTTCACAAGAGAGTCAGCGAGGAGCTCGGCGTCACGCTGCCCGAGATGGACCTAGGCGGTGGGTTCGGGATCGCGTACACCACGCAGGACGACCCGTCCGACCCCGCGCAGCTGGCGACCGAGATGTCCAAGATCGTCGAGCACGAGTGCCGCGCGCTCGGCATCCCCGAGCCGCGCCTGAGCATCGAACCTGGCCGCGCGATCGTGGGACCGAGCGTCTGCACGGTCTACACCGTCGGCACGGTCAAGCGGGTCGAGCTCGACGGGGGCGCGGTCCGCACGTACGTCAGCGTCGACGGCGGGATGAGCGACAACATCAGGACGGCGCTGTACGGCGCGGACTACTCCTGCACTCTCGCGAGCAGGCGCAGTGACGCACCGCCCGTGCTGACCCGCGTCGTCGGCAAGCACTGCGAGGCGGGCGACATCGTGGTGATGGACGAGTTCCTGCCCGCCGACGTCAGTCCGGGAGATCTGATCGCGGTGCCGGGCACCGGCGCCTACTGTCGCTCGATGGCCTCCAACTACAACCACGCGCTGCGTCCGCCGGTCATCGCCGTGCGCGACGGCGAGACCCGTGTGCTGCTGCGGCGCGAGACCGAGGATGATCTCCTCGCAACCGATCTGGGGCTGACGGATATGGGAATCGAAGAGGAGCAAACATGAAGGTGGCCGTGCTGGGCTGCGGGTCGGTGGGCTCGCAGGTCGTGCGACTCCTCCTCGAGCAGGCAGACGATCTCGAGGCCCGCGTGGGTGCGCGGATCGAGATCGCGGGCGTCGCCGTACGCCGCCTCAACGCGCCGCGCGAGATCGAGGTGCCCGACGGCCTGCTGACCACCGACTCCGCGGGCCTCGTCGCTCGCGACGACGTCGACCTCGTCATCGAGACGATCGGCGGCATCGAGCCCGCTCGCTCGCTGATCCTCCGTGCCTTCGAGCACGGCAAGTCCGTGGTCACCGCCAACAAGGCGCTGCTCGCCGAGGACGGGCCGACGCTCTTCGAGGCGGCCGACAAGGCCGAGCGAGACCTGTACTACGAGGCCGCCGTCGCCGGTGCCATCCCGATCCTGCGCCCGCTGCGCGAGAGCCTGGCCGGCGACCGCGTCACCCGCGTGCTCGGCATCGTCAACGGCACCACCAACTTCATCCTCGACAAGATGGACACTGCCGGCAGCGGCTTCAACGAGGCGCTCGACGAGGCGCAGGAGCTCGGGTACGCCGAGGCCGACCCGACTGCCGACGTCGAGGGTTTCGACGCGGCCGCCAAGATCGCGATCCTGGCGAGTCTGGCGTTCCACACGCGCGTCACCGCTGCCGACGTACACCGTGAGGGCATCACCGAGGTGACGGCCGCGGACGTGAAGTCCGCCCAGGAGATGGGCTCCGTGGTGAAGCTGCTCGGCATTGCGGAGCTGGTTCCCTCACCGGGTTTCGAGACGGTTGCCAGCGCAACCTCCTCAACCAGCGGGGGTGGCAGCGACCAGGGGGGTGTGTCCGTCCGCGTGCACCCGGCGATGATCCCGAGGTCGCACCCGCTGGCGTCGGTGCGCGAGGCGTTCAACGCGGTCTTCGTGGAGTCGGAGGCGGCGGGGCAGCTGATGTTCTACGGGCCGGGCGCCGGTGGATCGCCGACCGCGAGCGCAGTGCTCGGGGACCTGGTCACCGTCGCCCGCAACCGCCTGGCCGGCACGCGCGGAGCGGGGGAGTCGGCCTACGCCGATCGCCGGGTGCTGCCGATGGGGGAGACGGTCACTCGCTACCACGTGGCGATCGACGTCGACGACCGAGCTGGTGTGCTGGCGGCCGTCGCGACAGCGTTCGCCGACCACGGCGTCTCGATCCAGACCGTGCGTCAGGAGGGCCGCGGCGAGGATGCCCAACTCGTCGTGGTCAGCCACGCGGCGACCGACGCGCAGCTGTCGGCGACGGTCAAAGCGCTGCGGGAGATGGACATCGTGCGTGAGGTGACCTCGGTGATGCGCGTCGAAGGCGGCGACGAATGAGACCAGCGCCCCACCAGTGGCGGGGCGTGATCGAGGAGTACCGCGAGCTGCTCGACATCCCCGACGGCATCCCGGCGATCACGCTGCGCGAGGGCGGGACCCCGCTCGTACCCTCCGCCTGGCTGTCCGGACTCACCGGCGGCGACGTGTGGCTCAAGGTCGAGGGCGACAACCCGACCGGCTCGTTCAAGGACCGAGGCATGACGACCGCGATCTCGTGCGCGCTCGCCGAGGGTGCCGAGGCCGTGGTCTGCGCGAGCACCGGCAACACGAGCGCGTCGATGGCTGCCTACGCCGCGCGTGCCGGCCTCAAGCCGCTCGTGCTGGTGCCTGAGGGCAAGATCGCGGCCGGCAAGATGGCGCAGGCGTTGATGCACGGCGCACAGGTGATCATGGTGCGCGGCAACTTCGACGACTGTCTTCGGATGGCGCGCGAGATGGCCTGGCACTACCCGGTCGCCCTGGTGAACTCCGTCAACCCGGTCCGACTGGAAGGCCAGAAGACCGCGGCCTTCGAGATCGTCGACTTCCTCGGGGACGCCCCCGACTATCACCTGCTGCCGGTCGGCAACGCCGGCAACATCTCGGCGTACTGGCTCGGCTACAAGCAGTACAAGGCGATCGGGCGCGCGACGAGGACGCCGGTGATGCGCGGGTTCCAGGCCGAGGGTGCCTCGCCACTAGTGACGGGCGAGCCCTTCCCCGACCCCGAGACCAAAGCCACCGCGATCCGGATCGGCAACCCCGCCTCGTGGAAGCTCGCCGAGGAGGCGCGCGACGAGTCGGGCGGCCGGTTCGAGGCCGTGAGCGACGCGCAGATCCTCGACGCGCAGAGGGAGCTGGCCTCGCGCGACGGCGTCTTCGTCGAGCCCGCGTCGGCCGCCGGCATCGCCGGGCTGCTGATGGACATCGGCAACCGCGACTCCTACGTCGGCGCGACGGTCGTCGTGACCGTCACCGGCCACGGACTCAAGGACACTGCGACCGCACTGGAGGGCTTCGGGTCAGTTGTCGACGTCGTGGTCGACGCCGACGTCCAGGCGGCGGCCGAGGCCGCGGGTCTGGAGCGGAACTCCGAATGAGCCTCGCGTGAGCTTCGTCCGAGGCGAGGTGCGGGTCTCCGTGCCCGCCACGTCGGCCAACCTCGGGCCGGGGTACGACTCGCTCGGCCTCGCGCTCGGCCTGCGCGACGAGCTGACGGCGACGACCATCCACGACGGTCTCGAAGTCGTCGTCGAGGGCGAGGGAGCGGGCGCGCTTCCGCTCGACGAGTCCCACCTCGTGGTGCGGTCGATGTGGGCAGGTTTCGGCGCGATGGGCATCGCGCCACCGGGCATCAGGCTGCACTGCCGCAACGTCATCCCGCACGCGCGCGGCCTCGGATCCTCCTCGGCCGCGATCGTCGGCGGGCTGGGACTCGCCCGCGCCCTGGTGTCCGACGGCCCGTCGCGGTTGTCCGACGGGGACCTTGTCCAGCTGGCCGCCGACCTCGAGGGGCACCCCGACAACGTCGCCCCCGCGGCCCTCGGCGGCTTCACGATCTCGGGACGCGAGGGGATGAGCTGGTACGCCGTGTCGGCCCCCGTCGACCCGCGCATCCGCGCGGTGGCGTTCGTGCCGCCGTACTCGCTCTCGACCGAGCTCGCCCGCAGCCTGCTGCCCGCCTCGGTGCCGCACGCGGATGCGGCGGCCGATGCCGGACGTACGGCGCTGCTCGTCGCGGCGCTCGGCGGTGCGCCCGAGCACTTGCTGACGGCCACGCGTGACTACCTGCACCAGGACTACCGCCGACCCGCCATGCCCGAGTCGCTCGCCCTGGTCGATGCACTGCGGGCCGACGGTGTGCCGGCGGTCGTCTCGGGGGCGGGGCCCACAGTGCTGGCGTTCCTGGCGGACGGTGTGCCGGGCCTGCTCGCAGCCGCCGACCTGCGGGGCCGGTGCCCCGGCGGATGGGTGGCCCACGAGCTCGACGTGGACCGGTCCGGCGTACGCGTGGGTTGATCGCCGTCCGTGACGAAACGGTTGGTGTGAAGGCATTCCTATGGTGCTTTCCGTCACGGACGGCGGTGTTGCCGCGCGCCAGGAAACCCGGTGCTAGGGTTGGCGTCGCGTTCGGGAGTACCGGTCCTCCGTGACCAGGGCCCGACGCACTCTCAACTCTCTGATCGATTCTCTTGCGCGCCGAATCTCGGCGCGGCCGGACGGCGTCTGTCGGACGGCAGTGATACGTGGGAAGGACCTCACGTGACGGAAACCAACGAATCCACTGGTCTCGCGCCCGACGCCCCGGCTGACTCCTCAGCGGGCGGTTCGAAGAAGCGAAGCGGTGGACTCAGCACCATGCTCGTCGCCGACCTCAAGTCGATGGCGAGCGGCCTGGGCATCAGCGGTGCCGGCTCGATGACGAAGCCGCGGCTGATCCAGGCGATCAAGGACGCCCAAACGGGAGCCCGATCAAGTGACCAGTCCGGTGGCGCTCAGCGCACGGAAGCGGCCGAGCCGAAGCAGTCCGACGCGGGCCAGGCCCCGAAGTCGGAGAAGAAGAAGGACAAGAAGAACAAGCAGGGCAAGCAGCAGGTCGAGTCCCGCTCCCAGGGGTCCCGGTTCGAGGAGGTGCGGTCCGAGGAGTCCCATTCCGAGGAGGTCCGCCACGAGCAGCGCGAGGAGCGCCGCCACGAGCAGGACCACCACCGGCAGCAGAACCAGAACCAGGGCGCCCAGCAGCAGAGCCAGAACCAGCAGGCCCAGGCCGTCGCGGCGGCCGACGGTGAGAGCGGTAGCCGCCGCAACCGGCGCCGCCGGGGCCGCGACCGCGACCGTGTGGGTCAGCCGGGTCAGCCGGGCGGGCAGCCGACTGGTCAGCAGAGCCAGCAGGGTCAGGGCCAGCCGGGCCAGCAGGGCCAGCACGGTCAGCAGTCAGGTCACCAAGGTGGCCGCGGTCCGCGCAACGAGCCCGATACGACGATCCTCGACGACGACATCCTGGTGCCGGCGGCCGGCATTCTCGACGTACTGGACAACTACGCGTTCGTGCGGACCAGCGGATACCTCCCCGGCACCGAGGACGTCTACGTCTCGTTGTCGATGGTGCGCAAGTACGGTCTGCGTCGCGGCGACGCGATCGTCGGGCAGGTGCGCCAGCCCCGCGAGGGCGAGCGGCGCGAGAAGTTCAACCCGATGGTGCGCATCGACGCCGTCAACGGCGCCGACCCGGATGGGACCAAGCACCGGCCGGAGTTCGCGAAGCTGACTCCGCTGAACCCGACCGAGCGCCTCCGTCTGGAGACCGGGCCCGACAACCTGATCGGGCGGATCATCGACATCGCCTCGCCGATCGGCAAGGGCCAGCGCGGCCTGGTCGTCTCGCCGGCCAGCTCGGGCAAGACGACGCTGCTGCGGTCGGTCGCGGCCTCGATCACCCAGAACAACCCCGAGTGCCACCTCATGGTCGTGCTGCTCGACGAGCGGCCCGAGGAGGTCACCGACTTCGAGCGCTCGGTGAAGGGTGAGGTCATCGCCTCGACCTTCGACCGTCCGCCGGCCGACCACACCGCGATCGCGGAGCTCGCCATCGAGCGCGCCAAGCGGCTCGTCGAGCTCGGCCACGACGTGGTGGTGCTGCTCGACGGGCTGACCCGCCTGGGCCGCGCCTACAACCTCTCGATGCCGGTCGCGGGTCGCGTCCTGGCCGGAGGCGTCGACGCCGGTGCGCTCTACCCGCCCAAGAAGTTCTTCGGCGCGGCGCGCAACATCGAGAACGGCGGCTCGCTGACGATCTTGGCGACCGCCAGCATCGAGAGCGGCTCGGCGATGGACGAGGTGCTGTTCGAGGACTTCAGGGGTACGGCGAACCTCGAGATCCGGCTACGTCGCGAGCTCGCCGACCTGCGCCTGTTCCCGGCCATCGATGCCGTCCAGAGCGGCACCCGCTCCGAGGAGGAGCTGCTGGGTCCCGAGGAGCTCGAGATCGTCTGGAAGCTGCGCCGCCAGCTCTCAGGCCAGGAACCGGCAGCCGCGCTGGAGCAGCTGCTCGGCCGGCTGCGGAGCACGCAGACCAACATCGAGTTCCTGCGCCAGGTGCAGGCGGACTGACCCCCTAGAGATACGAATCGGGCACCGGCCCGACGATCTCCATGTGGTGGCGGGCCGCGATCTCGTCGAGGAGCTCGGGTGTCGTCGTACCTTCGGCCTCGGCGCTGGCGAGGTCCTGGAAGAAGCCGACCATGCCGGCCGGTGCGAACAGGTTGAGCTTCATGCCTGGCGTCGACGAGGTGACCTGGAAGGTGTGCGGCACCGCGCGAGGTACGTAGACGAAGCTGCCGGCCGGACACGGCTCTCGCCGGTCCTCGAGGATCATCAGGTACTCGCCCTCGAGGACGTAGAACGCCTCCGCGGCGTCATGGTGCTTGTGAAGGGGAGGCCCGAACCCGGGCGGCTCCTGCTGGGTGCGCAAGAGGCTGAACGCCCCGTCGGTCTGGGCGGCCTCGGCGAGCACGACAGCCTCGAAGTTGCCGAGGTCGAGCAGGTGGCCGCTGCCGGGAGGTACGACGTAAGCGTCGGACATGGTGGTCAGGGTTGCCCCGCCGGCCCGGCAGGTCAATGTCTTGCGGCGAGGTCCGCGGGCGTTGCGGCTTTGATGGGGGGCGAGCAGTCAGCGAGCACGGGAATCCCACGATTGGCCGCAGCGTTGGGGCGGGTGGCAAACTCTGCCTGTTCGGTTCCGGTTCACGTCCCCTCGTCGAGGGAGGCGACCCGGCGCCACTCGAAAGGACAACCATGAAGAAGGACATCCACCCGGACTACGTGCTGACTGATGTGACCTGCACCTGCGGGAACCAGTTCCAGACGTACAGCACCTCCAAGAACGGCGTGATCCACGCCGACGTGTGCTCCAACTGCCACCCGTTCTACACCGGCAAGCAGAAGATCCTCGACACCGGCGGCCGCGTGGCCCGCTTCGAGGCCCGCTACGCCAAGAAGACGGCCGAGCCCGCGAAGTCGCAGGGCTCCAAGCAGTAAGCGAGGCTCGCACCTCGACCCCGAAGACCCACAGCGGCCCCTCACCTCTCGCCAGGTGAGGGGCCGCCTTGGTGTCGAGGCCGTTGCTGCGCAACCTCCTCAACCAGCGACCACCCTCGGTGGTTGAGGAAGGCGCGCTGGCGCGTGTCTCGAAACCCGGTGGGCGACGCAGGGTCCCGATGGTTTCGAGACGGTTGCTGCGCAACCTCCTCAACCAGCGACTACCTGAGACGGAACTCCGCCCAGTGGCTGGTGCCATCGGCCAGCTCGACGACCAGCCGGCGGCACTGACCCGCCCAGTTCTTCTGGGTCTTCCAGACGTACTGGTAGGTGTCGGTGCCGACGTCGTAGGTCAGCGACGACGCACCTGGGTTGCTGGTCTCCTCCACCGTGTCGGTGTCACCGCCACCGCAGGTGACGGCGCCCGAGGCCGGTGAGCCGGCCGCGAAGATGTCCATCCCGCGGTAGCCGCCGAGCCCGAACTTCACCGGCACGGCCTGACCCGCCTTGACCACGTTGATGGCTGGGGCGTTGTCGACCGGCTGGAGGAACCCGCGCCACGGCCAGGCCGTGTCCGCCACCGTCACGGACCGCTGGACCTCGAACGACCCGCCGTCGCCGTCGGTGACGGTGACACGTGCGGTCCAGGTGCCGCGGCCGTAGCGGTGCGCGAGCACGCACGGTGACACCGCACCGGTCACGAGCCCGTCGGGAGTGCCGTCGCCCCACACCACCTTGCAGGTGTGCGTGTCGTCGGTGCCCGCGTCGGTGAAGGCCACCGACGCCCCGGCGCCGTCGACGTCCACCGCAACGGCTACCGGCGCCGCGTTGCCGACCGTGACGGTTGTCGTCGCGGTGGCCGTCAGGCCGCCGGCGTCGGTCGCGGTGAGCGTGGCGGCGTAGGCGCCGTTCTGCGTGCACCGCACCGAGGAGGCAGCCCCCGCACCAAGCACCGTGCACGGGCCCGAGACCGACCACTGCGCGGTGACGCCGGGAGCGTCGTCCTCGACCGTCCCCGAGAGCGCGATCGCAGCACCCTCCAGGCCGGACGGAGCCGTCCCCGCCGACACGACCGGAGCCTGGTTGTCGGGCTCGGCGTCGTCGTTGTCGGTCACGAACGACGGACCAACCTCGCCGAGGACGACCTTGCGCTCGTCGGACGCCACCAGCTGGCCCAGCTCCAGCTCGACCGCCTCCGGGGTCTCGACCTCGGTGTCGTCGGTCGTCGGCATCGAGACCACCGCTGACGGCTCGTCGGCGCTGAGCACCGCCGTACCGCTGGCAGGTCCGATCGTCCACGGCACCGAGACCTCGACGCCCGCCAGGGGCGTCGGGCTCACGGTGATCGCGAACTCCACGGGGGAGCCCTCGACCACCGTCGAGCCGGTGGCGTTGACCACGAGCACCTCGTCGTCGAGGATCCGCACGGTCCCAGCAGCGCCGATCTCGGCGTTGGTGGCGTCGCTGAGCTGCACCGCGAAGGTCTCGGTGGGCTCCTGCTCGGTGTCGCCGGTGACCGAGAGGTGTACGACGTCCTCGGTCTCGCCCGGCGCGAACCGGATGACCGCCGACGACTCCACGTAGTCCGACCCGGCCGAGGCCGAGCCGGCGAGGGTCGCGTACGTCGCCACGACCTCCTTGCCGCTCGGCTTCGAGAGGCGGAAGGTCACCGGGGTGTCGGTGAGGCTGGTGCCGCCCTCGTCGATCGTGCGGCTCTCCACGCTGACGGTGGGAGCGGCGTCGTCGTCGGCGACCGTGCCGATCGCCTGCGCGCGGTCGATCTGCAGACCGAGCCGCGCTCCGGTCAGCGACAGGACCACGGTCTCGTCGTCCTCGTCGATGGCGTCGTCCTTGACGTCGACGTCGACCTGCGCGCTGGTCTGCCCCGCAGGGATGACCACCGTGCCGGACGTCAGCTCGGCGTCGCTGGCGTCGGCTGTGCCGGCGCCCAGCGACCAGGTGATCGCCATGTCGTCGAGCAGGACGTGGTCGAGCGACACGGTGAACGCACCGCCGCCGCTCTCGGACAGGTCCGTGTCAGCGACCGATGCGCTGACCCAGGAGGCCGGGAGCTCCAGCTCGGGGTCGTCCTTCGGACGGGTGAGGGCGAAGCCGGTCCAGTTGCTGCCCGAGGTCTGCAGCACCGTACGTCCGGCCACGTCGAGCACGATCGGGCTCGTGATGAAGCCCGGCTTGCCCGTACCTCCCGCGCCGAAGGTGTTGCCACCCCACAGCACGAGCGAGCCGTCGGCCCGGATCACGCGAGGCGTCACCGAGTCGGTGTTGTCGACGTCGACCGCCGGGGGTCCGGCGGGCAGCGGTGCCAGGGTCGGCTCCTCCGCGACGCCGGCGTCGGCGCCGAAGATCGGCGCGAGGGCAGCGTTGGTGTTGCGGCCCCACAGGTAGACCGAGCCGTCCTCCTTCATCGCCATCGCAGCGTCACCGGTGATCGAGATGTCGACGACCTTGGAGCCCGGTCCGAATCCCGCCACCGGAAGCGGCTTCCACGGCGACTTGTCGGTGAAGTTCCAGTCACGACCGAGCTCCTCGTCGGTGCCACCGCACGACAGCACGGTGCCGTCCTTGCGGAGGAACAGCGTGACCGCCGGAGACGTGGAGATCTGCTTGATGTCGGTGAGCCCTGGGATGGTGCTGGGGAACGGCGTCGCGACGCCACTCGACGACCCCAGGCAGGAGACCGAGCCCCACGCCATCACCGTGCCGTCCTCCATCAGGGCGTAGTCCTCCGCGTGACCGGCCTCCACGGAGCGCACCCCGGTGAGCGCCGAGCCGCCGAGCGACGTACGCACGTAGTCCGGGTAGAGCCGCGACGTGGGAGTCGATCCGTCACCGAAGGTGCCAGCCGTCTGGTTGCCCCAGGTCAGCACCTTCCCGCCGGTCGTGGTCGCCGCGACGTGGTCGAGGCTGGCACTGATGCGGCGCACTCCGGTGAGCAGACCGACACCGCCGGGGCCGACCGGCTGGACCGGCCCGTAGCGGGTGACGGACTGGCCGTCGCCGATGGCGCCGCTGATGCCCCACGCCCGCACGCTGCCGTCGGCGAGCACCGCGTAGGCGTTGCCGAGCATGGCCTCGACCTGCACCACGTCGTTGTCGAGCGCGGTGGCGGTCGGGGTGACGTGGTCGCTGTTGGAGATCGTGCCGGTGCCGAGCGCGCCGTACGTCGCGTTGCCCCAGCCGTAGACCTTGCCCGTCAGACCGCCGGGAGGCGCGTCGGGGGAGGAGTCGTCGCAGTCGTCGTCGATGCCGTTGCCGAGGTACTCCGTGGCGCCGGGGTGGACGGCCGCGTCGGTCTCGTCGCAGTCGAGCAGCGACGACCAGCCGTCACCGTCGACATCGGGCTGGTGCACGTTGATGTCCCAGGCGAACGAGCTGGCGTGGCCGTCAGCGTCGGTCGCGGTCGCGACGACCTCGTGCACGCCCACACTCGTGGGCGCCGTCCAGGTGAGGCTGGCGCCGGTTCCGGCGGCCTGCCCGTCGATGCTCCACACCACCGCGGGGGTGCCGCCGTCGTCGGAGACGGCAACGTCGAACTTCCGCGACGTGCCGGTGACCATCGTCTGCAGGCGGTCGGTCGGGGTGCCGGAGACGACCGGGGCCGACCCGCGCGAGGTCACGCGGACCGACTTCCAGCCGTACGCCGTCTGGCCGGCGTCGTTCCTGACGCGCAGGCCGATGAGTGCGGTGCCCGGCTCGGTCAGCGTCACCGACGGCGAGGCGCCGGTGGCGTCGTCGAAGTCGCGGTCGCCGTCGAGGTCCCAGGCATAGGACACGGCGGCGGTCGACCCGGAGGCGTCCAGGCCGAAGCCCTCCCCCTCGACCACCGTGGCCGGGGCGTCGAACGACGCAACCGGCTGCTCGTCGGGCACGTTGTCCTGGGCCTCGAGCGAGGTCACGATCGCCTGCCAGGCCGAGCGGCCCTGGGCGAGTGCGCTGACGGTGTCTGCGTGGGTGCTGCGCTGGGCGGCGAGCGCGGCCCGGACGTCGCTGGCCAGGATGCGAGGCGTCGAGGTCGCGGCCAGATCGCTCTCGAACGCGGTGATCTCGGCATCGGACATGCCGTTGTCGCGCAAGGTGTGCTTCTCGCCGGGGGTCAGTCCCTCGCGGCGCACCCGGCCGAGGTAGTCGCGCGCGGCCTGCAGCCCCTCGTCGGCCTGCGAGGAGTAGAGCCCCTCGAGGTCCTGGAGTTGGGCAGAGGTGCCGTCGGCCTGGGCCGCCAGTGCGTCGTGCAGGTCTCGGACGGTGCGCGCGTGGACCAGCGCCCACTCGGCGTCGCCGGCCTGCTGGGCGCCCTTGTAGGCCTCGACGGCGTCGAGAAGTGCCTGGGTGAGGGCGACCTCGCCGGCCATCGCGTCGGCCCCGGCGGTGTTGTCGACCGCGGGCGCCGTGATGGCGTGCTTGAAGTCGGTGTTCGGCGGGTCCTCGTAGATCGCCAGGTAGTGCAGGCCCTGGTTGACCAGCAACTGGTCGAACTGCTTCTTGATCGGGCCGAAGTAGTTGGCGTACTTCATCGCGCACGCCCACGGGTTTCCGGCCTTGCAGCCGCCCTTGATGGCCTTCTCGACCTGCTTCCACACGGCGTTCATGACGGTGCGCGCGTTCTTCCACGACTCGTACTCGGCGTGCGAGGCGTTCTTCAACGACGCGAGGGCGCCATCGGCGGCGGGGAGCACGGCCGGCATGGTGACAGTGATCGCGCCCGGGAAGACGTTGTCGTCCTCGGGATCGAACCGGCCGTCTTGGCAGGTGTCGAAGACGACGTCGTAGGTGCCCTCGGCCAGCGTGCCGCCGGGCTGGGTCATCGCGATGATCTCGTCGTCGAAGACCGTGGCGTACTGCACCACGGTGTTGGGGCGGCCCCCCGTGACGTCGGTCAGCTCGCCACTCGCCGACCCGGGCGCCACGACGTACACGTTGCTGGTCGGGTAGACGAAGTCGTTGACGCCGTCCTCGGCGCAGCCGAACGTCTTGACCCGCAGGTCGCCCCAGATGCGGACGACCGCGTTGGCCCCGAAGGTGCCGTGCGTCTCACCGATCTTGCCGACCCAGAGCGCGTTCTCGTTGGCGGCCGCCGGTGACTGGACGGCCATCACCGCGCCTCCCGCAGCGGCCGTGGTCGCGAGCATCATCACGATGCCGCGACTGGCGCGCCCTCTCCACCTGGTCATGTGGTCCTCCTCGTCGATTCCTATGTGGGTACGAGAGGAGGCTCGTCGCGCCCGCTTGAGCCCCACTTGAGCGCCGCTTGCGTGCGCCTTGCGACAATGGCGGCCGGTGGTGGTCGAGCTCGTCGCGACCACACGGTGAGGTGGTCTCGACAGGCCCGACCACCCAGACAACGAGAGGTCCCTTGTGTTCGAGGCAGTAGCCGCGCTGGTCGACGAGCACGCCGACCTCGAGGGGCAGCTCTCCTTGCCGGAGACCCACGCCGACGCGCGGCTGGCCAAGCGGCTCAACCAGAGGTACGCCGAGCTGACGGCCATCGTGACCACCTGGCGGGAGTGGCAGCAGGCCGGCGAGGACATCGAGGCCGCGCGCGAGCTGGGCGACCCCGACCTCAATGCCGAAGCCGACCGTGTCGAGGCCCACCGCGAGGAGCTGGCCGAGCGCCTGCGGCGCCTGCTCGTGCCGCGCGACCCGACCGACGACAAGGACGCCATCCTCGAGGTGAAGTCGGGCGAGGGGGGCGAGGAGTCGGCGCTGTTCGCGGGCGACCTGCTCCGTATGTACACCCGGTACGCCGAGCGCAGGGGCTGGACGACCGAGATCATCGACGCTGCAGAGTCCGACCTCGGCGGCTTCAAGTCGGTCACCGTGGCGGTCAAGGCCAAAGGCACCAGCGAGCCCGGCCACGCGCCGTTCGCGATGCTGAAGTTCGAGGGCGGCGTCCACCGCGTCCAGCGGGTGCCGGTCACCGAGTCGCAGGGTCGCGTGCACACCAGCGCCGCGGGCGTGACGGTGATGCCCGAGGCCGAGGAGGTCGACGTCCAGGTCGACGACAACGACCTGCGCATCGATGTCTTCCGTTCCAGCGGTCCGGGTGGTCAGAGCGTCAACACCACCGACTCGGCGGTCCGCATCACCCACCTGCCGACCGGCATCGTGGTCAGCTGCCAGAACGAGAAGAGCCAGCTGCAGAACAAGGAGCAGGCGCTGCGCATCCTGCGTGCCCGGCTGCTTGCGATGGCGCAGGAGGAGGCCGACGCGGCGGCGGGGGAGGCCCGCCGCAACCAGGTGCGCACCGTCGACAGGTCCGAGCGGATCCGCACCTACAACTTCCCGGAGAACCGGATCTCCGACCACCGCACCGGCTACAAGGCCTACAACCTCGACCAGGTGCTCGACGGCGACCTCGACCCCGTGATCACCTCGGCGGTCGAGGACGACCTCGAGGCGCGACTCGCGGCGGTAGCCGACCTGTGAGGCGGCGCGACCTCGTCGCCGACGCGGTCCGGCGCCTCGCCGAGGCCGGGGTGGCCAGCCCCGAGTCCGACGCGGAGCAGCTCCTCGCCCATGCGCTCGGCATCGAGCGCAGCCGGCTGGTCCTGGTCGACGACGTCGACGACGACGACGTGGCGGCGTACGACGCGCTGGTCGGCCGGCGCGCCGCGCGCGAGCCGCTCCAGCACCTGACCGGTCGCGCGTACTTCCGCCGCGTCGAGCTCATCGTCGGACCCGGTGTGTTCGTGCCGCGGCCAGAGACCGAGCTGCTGGCCGGATGGGCCATCGAGCAGGCCGGTCTCGTCGACGAGCCGGTCGTGGTCGACCTGGGCACGGGCTCCGGCGCGATCGCGAAGGCTGTGGCCGACGAGGTGCCGGGCGCCCGGGTGCATGCGGTCGAGAAGGACGAGCACGCCTACCACTACGCGACGCTCAACCTGCGCGGCTGCGGCGTCGACCTGCGCCTGGGCGACCTCGCGAAGACCTTCGACGACCTCGCCGGCACCGTCGACGTCGTCGTCAGCAACCCGCCGTACATCCCGCTCGAGGCCTGGGAGTCGGTGGCGGTCGAGGCTCGCGACCACGACCCTGCGCTGGCGCTGTGGAGCGGTGCCGACGGGCTCGACGCGATCCGCGTGGTCGAGCAGCGGGCCGCGCTGCTGCTGCGACCTGGCGCAGTGGTGGGGGTCGAGCACGCCGATGCCCAGGGCGAGTCGGCGCCGGCTGTCTTCGCCGCCACCGGCCGATGGGCCGACGTACGCGACCACCGCGACCTCGCCGGCCGTCCGCGATTTGTCACCGCGCGACTGGCACGATGACCCCTGTGCCGATTGAAGAGCCCGACGAGCTCGCCGAGCAGCAGGACGAGGACTCCTCCGACGAGCGAGACGGTTCCGATGGTTTCGAGACGTCTGCTGAGCAATCTCCTGAACCCATGCACAGCGCAGCTCGCCGTCTCTCGACGGCCGACGACAACACGCGCGAGGAGGCCATCGCGGCTGCCAGCTCGGCCGTCCAGCGCGGTGAGCTGGTCGTCTTGCCGACCGACACCGTCTACGGCATCGGCGCCGACGCGTTCGACGCGGAAGCCGTGCAGTCGCTGCTCGACGCCAAGGGTCGGGGGCGCGAGATGCCGCCGCCGGTGCTGATCAGCTCACCGACCACGCTCGACGCCCTGGCGACGGGCATCACCGACTATGCGCGGCGGCTGGTCGACAGGTTCTGGCCCGGCCCGCTGACCATCGTGTGCAACCAGCAGCCCTCGCTGCAGTGGGACCTCGGCGAGACGCGCGGCACGGTCGCCATCCGGATGCCCGACCACCGGCTCGCCCTCGACCTGCTCGAACGCACCGGCCCGCTGGCCGTCAGCTCCGCCAACCTCACCGGACACCCCGCGGCCACCGACGCCGACCAGGCCGAGGAGATGCTCGGCGACGCGGTCGCGGTGATCATCGACGACGGGCCCTCGCCGGGAGGTGCCGCGTCGACCATCGTCGACGTGCGCGGCTACCGCGGGAAGGTGCTGCGCACCGGCGCGATCTCGCTCGAGGAGCTCAACGACGCCCTCGACGGCCTCGAGGCGTTCGTCCGCGGCGAGGACGAGGACGAGGACTAGGCGGTCGAGGCTTGCGCGAGTACGTCCTGGTCTTCTTGGTGGCGGCGACCGTCACCTACCTGCTGACCGTCGTCGCGCGCGAGATCGCGTTGCGGACCGGTGCGGTGGCCAGGGTACGTGACCGCGACGTGCATGCCGAGCCGATCCCCTACCTCGGCGGACTCGCCATGCTGGGCGGTCTGGTGGGGGCCTACGTCGTGGCGCGCGAGCTGCCGTTCTTGTCGACCCGCAGTGACGCCTTCGTCTTCCGGGACGCAGGGGTCGTGCTCATCGCCGGTGCCCTGATCTGCGCGATCGGCGTCCTGGACGACCTGTTCGAGCTCGACGCCCTGACCAAGCTGGGCGGGCAGATCATCGCTGCTGGCTTCCTGGTGACCCAGAACGTGCAGTACATCTACTTCAGCAGCAACGAGACCCAGTTCATCATCGACCCGGCGCAGGGTGCGCTGCTGACGGTCTTCATCGTGGTGGCCACGGTCAACGCGGTGAACTTCGTCGACGGCCTCGACGGGCTGGCCGCGGGCGTGGTGTGCATCGGGGCGCTGGCGTTCTTCGCGTTCTGCTACCAGATCACCCGGTTCAACGACCAGTCGGTCGCCTCGACCGGCGCCCTGCTGTCGGCCATGTTGGCCGGCGCGTGCATCGGCTTCCTGCCCCACAACATCAACCCGGCCCGGCTGTTCATGGGAGACAGCGGCTCGATGCTGATCGGGCTGTTCCTCTCGGCGAGCGCGATCACGCTGACCGGTCAGTTCAACCCGGCCGAGATCAGCAAGGGCGCGATGGGCACCCAGGCGAGCCTGCTGGTGACCTTGCTGCCGATCCTGCTGCCGCTGGCCATCCTCGTGGTGCCGATGGCCGACCTGGTGCTCGCCGTCGTACGTCGTACGCGCGCGGGCCGCTCGCCGTTCTCCCCGGACAAGCAGCACCTGCACCACCGCCTGCTCGAGATCGGCCACTCCCAGCGTCGCGCGGTGCTGATCATGTGGATGTGGGCGGCGCTCATCGCTGGTGGCATGGTGCTGGTCAGCCTCTACACCGGCCGCTGGATGTGGATCGCCCTGGCCTCGATGAGCGCCCTCACCGTCATCTTGACCTTCGTCCTGCCCGTCGTCCGCAAGCCTGCCCTCCTCGACCGCGAGCCCGACCCCGAGCCCTCCTCCTGACGCCGAGTCGGCACCCAGGTGAGCAGGGGAGGGGCGGAGGATGAAAGGGTGGGCCGAACGTTGACCCCTCCCCGTATCGCACGCCGCCCGGACTTTGTGCTAGTTTTCACAAGCACCCCGACCGACGACCAGATTGGCCGCCGACCGATGATGACGAGACCCTCCCGCCGCCCCGGCCCCAAGAGCGCCCAGATCACCGCTCTGGGCCGTGCTGCTGGCCGGATTTCGGTCGTCTCGCGCTGTGGTACTTTCGCGCAGTCGCCGGCCTTCGGGGGAGTGTCCGCCGGTGGCACCGACGTCCCCGACGGAAGCGATCTGGGTGGATGGCCGATGACGGCTCCTCACAGGGTCTGCGAGGCCGCGACCTGCTCGGTCTCGGCGGCATGCTCGCCGGCGCTGTCATCGTCTGCACGGCGCTCGGCTACCTGCTCGACCAGGCGCTCGGCTCGACCCCGGTCTGCACGCTGGGTGGCATCGCGCTCGGCATGGTCGCCGGCGCCGTCGGCTTCTGGGTCCGCGTGCGCGCTGCGCTCGACTCCACATCGCGGGACCCGGGCTCGTCATGAGGTGGTCACATGCACGAGCCTCTGAGCATGCACGAGGCTGTGACCCAGACCACAGAACACAAGTCTGGTCACCCTTCCGGTCACTCTTCCGGGCATCCCGTGGCTGACGAGTCGGCCGCCCTGCCCCAGCGCGCCAGCTGGGGGCGCGTGCTCCGCGACCAGAAGAAGACCATCGTGGTCGCCGCGGTCATGGTCATCGCGACCTACTGGATCGCCGGCCAGTTCGGCGAGTGGGAGCTGGCCGGGTGCATCTCCGGCGGCGTCCTGCTCGGCCTGGCCAACCACCTGATGACCGAGCGCTGGCTGCTCGGCATCATCACCTCCGGCGCCCAGCCGACGCGCAGCCAGATGATCGCCTCCACGCTGACGCGCCTGGGCGTGCTCACCGTCGTCGCGGTCGGTGCCGCCGTGCTCTTCTGGCCCAACGGCATCGGGCTGCTGCTCGGCCTGGCCATCTTCCGACTGATCGCCCTGGTGATGACCGGGCTGCCGCTGCTGAAGGAGCTGAAGCAAGGATGACGTTCGCGACGGTGCTGCCCCAGGCCATCGGCGGGTTCCTCGCGGCCGGGGGTGGCGAGGAGGGCGGCACCAACATCGAGATCGGCCACCACGTCACCCGCGAGTGGTTCGGCTTCACGGTCAACATCGACACGATCTCCTCGACGGTGATCGCCGGCCTGATCGTGCTGATCCTGGGCTTCGTGCTGCGCTCGCGGCTCACCAAGGCCGACGACCACGTGCCCTCCAAGCTCCAGCTGATCTGGGAAGCCGTCGTCAGCGAGGTCAACCGCCAGGTCGAGGACAACCTCGGCAAGGTGCACCCCTACGTCGCCCCGCTGGCGATCGCGCTGTTCTTCTTCATCCTGTTCGCCAACTGGCTCGAGCTGATCCCGAGCAAGCTCAACGACGACAGCCCGCACCTGCTGGCCGCGCCGACGGCCGACACCAACCTGACCTACGCACTGGCCGCGGTCACCATCATCAGTGTCTGGGCCTACGGCATCCGGACCAAGGGCGTGAAGGGGTACTTCAGCCACTTCCTGCAGCCCTTCCCGGTGCTGCTGCCCCTCAACATCCTCGAAGAGCTGGTCAAGCCGATCACGCTGGCCCTGCGACTCTTCGGCAACATCTTCGCCGGCGGCATCATGCTGGCGCTGATCGGGCTGATCCCGATCTGGGCCAGCTGGGCGCCCAACATCCTCTGGAAGGCCTTCGACATGTTCATCGGCGGCATCCAGGCCTTCATCTTCTCCCTGCTGACCGTCTTGTACTTCGCGATGGCCGGTGCCGGCCACGGCGAGCACGACGACGAGCACGAAGAGGCAGACAGCAAGACCCCCGCGCTCGCGCACTGATCCTCAGCACGAGAGCGACCCACCCGAAGTACGACCAATGCAAGTCAAGTGGAGAGGCAGTTCCATGGCAGTAAGTGATGAGGCCGTCAAGCTCGCCGGCGCGTTCGTCGGCGGTGGCATCGCCCTCGCCGGTGGCGCGATCGGCGCCGGTGTCGGTGACGGTCTGGCCGGTTCGTCCTACATCCAGGGCGTGGCCCGCCAGCCCGAGGCCCAGGGTCGCCTCCAGACGATCTTCTTCCTGACGGTCGGTCTGGTGGAGGCGATGTTCTTCATCAACCTCGCCTTCATGGCGATGTTCGTCTTCGTCTTGTCCTGACCGGCCTCACCGGTGAGCAGGAATCCAGGACACCCCCACGCATGGGCAAAGGACAGATGAGATGACAGGCGCTGTGATTCAGCTCCTCCCGATGGCCGCCGAAGGCGAGGGCCAGAGCAACTTCTTGGTCCCCAACTTCACCTTCCTGGTCGAGCTGGCTGCGTTCGGGCTGCTGTTCTTCCTCCTGGCCAAGTACGTCATCCCGCCGATCAACCGGGCGATGACGAACCGCCAGGAGGCGATCCGCACCCAGTTCGCCGAGCTCGAGCAGGCCCGGTCCGACGCCAACGCCGCCGAGGCGGAGTTCAAGGCGCAGATCGCCGACGCCCGCCACGAGGCCGCCCGCATCCGCGAGGAGGCCCGCGAGCAGGGCGCGCAGATCGTCGCCGAGCTGCGGCAGCAGGGTGAGACCGAGAAGGCCCGCATCGTCGAGAGCGGCCACGCGCAGATCTCCGCCGAGCGTCAGCAGGCCGTGGCCTCGCTGCGCGCGGAGGTCGGCACGCTGGCGACCACCCTCGCCGGTCGGATCGTGGGCGAGAGCCTCGAGGACGACGAGCGCAGCACCCGAGTCGTCGACCGCTTCCTGGCCGACCTCGACGCGCTCGAGTCCAGCAAGGCCAGCTCGACCGGAGGAGCCAGCTGATGCTGCGAGGTGCCTCGGCCGAGGCCCGTTCCGCGCTGACCGCCAAGGTCTCCGCGCACCGGACCCTCGACGAGAACGCCACCCTCGGCGAGCAGCTGCTCGCCGTGGCGGGAGTGCTGCGTGCAGAGCCCTCGCTGCGCCGGGTCTTCACCGACGGCTCGGTGGAGGGGAAGGCCAAGGCCGGGCTGGCCGACAACGTGTTCTCCGGCAAGATCGGCGACACGGCGCTCGACGTGGTGAAGGAGGCCGTCCAGCAGCGCTGGACCGCCTCGCGTGACCTGGGGGCGGTGCTCGAGGAGCTCGGCATCCAGGCACTGGTCCGCTCGGCCGGTGCCCAAGGGCCACGTGTCAGCGACGAGCTCTTCGCGGTGGGCCGGCTGATCGACGCCAACCCCGACCTGCGCGGAGCGCTGTCCGACCCCGCGCGCACCAACGCGGCCAAGTCGGGCCTGCTCGACAGTGTGCTCGAGGGCAAGGTGCTCCCGGCCACGCTGCGGCTGGTCGGCCAGGCCGCCCGCAGCGACGCTCCCATCGGCCGCGCGCTGGCCGACATCCAGCGCACCGCAGCCGACGTACAAGACGAGCTGCTCGCCGTCGTCCACACCGCCAGGCCGCTGGGCACGACCGAGATCACCCGCCTGACCCAGGCGCTCGGCAAGACCTACGGTGCGACCGTGCACCTGCACGTCGTGGAGGACCCCTCGCTGATCGGCGGCCTGCGGGTCGAGATCGGCGACGACGTCATCGACGGCAGCGTCTCGACCAAGCTCGACACCGCTCGCCGACGCATCGCCGGCTGAGACATCACCAGGCAGACCACCAGCCCCAGTAGCAAAGGGAAGAGGCAACGAACATGACGGAGCTCTCCATTCGTCCGGAGGAGATCCGCGACGCGCTCGCCAAGTACGTCGACGACTACAAGCCCTCTGCGGCCAGCAGGGAAGAGGTCGGCTCGGTCGCCGAGTGCGCCGACGGCATCGCCCGCGTCTCCGGCCTGCCCTCGGCCATGGCCAACGAGCTGCTGGAGTTCGAGGACGGCACCCTGGGCATCGCCTTGAACCTCGACACCCGTGAGATCGGCGTCGTGGTGCTCGGTGACTTCGACAAGATCGAGGAGGGCCAGACGGTCCGCCGCACCGGCGAGATCCTCTCGGTGCCCGTCGGCGACGGCTTCATGGGTCGCGTGATCGACCCGCTCGGCACGCCCATCGACGGCCTCGGCGAGATCGTCTCCGACGACCGCCGCGCCCTCGAGCTCCAGGCGCCGGGCGTGATGGCCCGCAAGTCGGTGCACGAGCCCCTGGCCACCGGCATCAAGGCCATCGACTCGATGACCCCGATCGGCCGTGGTCAGCGCCAGCTGATCATCGGCGACCGGTCGACCGGCAAGACGACCATCGCCATCGACACGATCATCAACCAGAAGCAGAACTGGGAGACCGGCGACCCCAACAAGCAGGTCCGCTGCATCTACGTCGCGATCGGGCAGAAGGGCTCGACCATCGCCGCGGTCCGCGGTGCCCTCGAGGAGGCCGGCGCGCTGGAGTACACCACGATCGTGGCGTCCCCGGCCTCTGACAGCGCTGGCTTCAAGTACCTCGCCCCCTACACCGGCTCAGCCATCGGCCAGCACTGGATGTACGACGGCAAGCACGTCCTGATCATCTTCGACGACCTCACCAAGCAGGCCGAGGCCTACCGTGCGGTCTCGCTGCTGCTGCGCCGTCCGCCGGGCCGTGAGGCCTACCCCGGTGACGTCTTCTACCTGCACAGCCGCCTGCTCGAGCGCTGCGCGAAGCTCTCCGACGCTCTCGGCGCCGGCTCGATGACGGGGCTGCCGATCATCGAGACCAAGGCCAACGACGTGTCGGCCTACATCCCGACCAACGTCATCTCGATCACCGACGGCCAGATCTTCCTCCAGTCCGACCTCTTCGCGGCCAACCAGCGCCCGGCCATCGACGTCGGCGTCTCGGTCTCGCGAGTCGGCGGCAACGCGATGACCAAGGCCATGAAGGCGGTGACCGGCTCGCTCAAGGTCGACCTGGCGCAGTTCCGCGCGATGGAGGCGTTCGCGATGTTCGCCTCCGACCTCGACGCCGCGTCTCGTCAGCAGCTCGACCGCGGCCAGCGCCTGATGGCGCTGCTCAAGCAGCCGCAGTACTCGCCGTACCCGCTCGAGGAGATGACCATCTCGCTGTGGCTCGGCACCACCGGCAGGCTCGACCGCGTTCCGACCGGCGACGTGCTGCGCTTCGAGAACGAGTTCCTCGACTTCCTGCGCAGGTCCCACGAGGACCTGCTGAGCGGGATCCGCGAGTCGCAGAAGTTCGAGGACGACGCCGCCTCCGCCGCGGAGTCGGCCTACGACAAGTTCCTCGACCAGTTCGAGACCTCGGAGGGCGAGTCGATCAAGGTCGGCCACGAGGCCCCGGCCGATGCTCTGCCGGACGAGGAGCTCGAGCAGGAGACCATCGTCAAGCAGAAGCGAGGCTGAGGTAGCCGATGGCCGTATCGCTGCGTGAGTACCGCGCGCGGATCAAGTCGGTCGAGTCGACCAAGAAGATCACGCGCGCCATGGAGCTCATCGCTGCCTCGCGCATCATCAAGGCGCAGCAGCGCGCCCAGCAGGCCGCCCCCTATGCCCGCGAGCTGACGCGCGCGGTCTCGGCGCTGGTGACCTACTCCAACGTCAAGCACCCACTGACCACGGAGCCGGAGAACCCGCGCCGCGCCGCAGTGCTCATCGTGACCAGCGACCGCGGACTCGCGGGTGCCTACTCCTCGAGCGTGCTCAAGGAGGCCGAGCGGCTGGCCGAGCGGCTCCGCTCGGAGGGCAAGGAGGTCGTCACCTTCATCTCCGGACGCAAGGGCGAGGCCTACTACCGCTTCCGCAACCGGCCGGTCCGCGAGACCTGGACCGGCTTCTCCGACCAGCCGCGCTACGAGAACGCGCGGGCCATCGGAGAGGCGCTGATCGGGGCGTTCATCGCCGACTCAGACGACACCGGTGACGCAGCCGGCGTCGACGAGGTCCACCTGGTCTACACGCAGTTCCGGTCGATGCTCGTGCAGGAGCCTCGCAGCGTGCGGATGCTGCCACTGGAGGTGGTCGAGGGCGAGGAGAAGCCCGACGCCGACGAGGTGCTGCCGCTCTACGAGTTCGAGCCCTCGCCGCAGAGCGTGCTCGACGAGCTGCTGCCGAAGTACGTCCAGAGCCGGATCTTCTTCGCCCTGCTCCAGGCCTCGGCCTCCGAGCTGGCCGCCCGCCAGAAGGCGATGAAGTCCGCGACCGACAACGCTGAAGAGCTCATCAAGAAGTACACCCAGATCGCCAACCAGGCCCGCCAGGCCGGGATCACCCAGGAGATCAGCGAGATCGTCGGTGGCGTCAACGCGCTGGCCGACGCCAACGCTGCCGCCGAGTAAAGCGCCGCACCACTAGTCAGCCGAAGTGAGTGAGAAGACATGACTGCCACTGTTGAAGACACCCAGACCCAGTCGGGCCAGGGAAGCACCGGCCGCATCGCCCGGGTCATCGGGCCCGTCGTCGACATCGAGTTCCCGTCCGACTCCATGCCGGAGATGTACAACCTGCTCGAGACCGAGCTGACGATCCTCGACGAGACCAAGACCCTCTCGCTCGAGGTGGCTCAGCACATCGGCGACGGCATGGTGCGCGCCATCTCCTTGCAGCCCACCGACGGCCTGGTGCGCGGCGCCCAGGTGGTCGACACCGGCGGCCCGATCACGGTGCCGGTCGGCGACGCGACCCTCGGCCGGGTGTTCAACACCCTGGGCGAGTGCCTCAACCTCGAGGAGGGCGAGACGCTCGACGTCAAGGAGCGCTGGGGCATCCACCGCAAGGCGCCGGCCTTCGACCAGCTCGAGTCCAAGACCGAGATGTTCGAGACCGGCATCAAGGTCATCGACCTGCTCACCCCCTACGTCCAGGGCGGCAAGATCGGCCTGTTCGGCGGCGCCGGCGTGGGCAAGACCGTGCTGATCCAGGAGATGATCGCGCGTGTCGCGCGCGACCACGGTGGCGTGTCGGTGTTCGCCGGCGTCGGTGAGCGCACCCGTGAGGGCAACGACCTGATCGCGGAGATGGAGGAGGCCGGCGTCATCGGGCAGACCGCCCTGGTCTTCGGTCAGATGGACGAGCCCCCGGGCACCCGCCTGCGCGTGGCGCTGTCGGCGCTGACCATGGCCGAGTACTTCCGCGACGTCCAGAACCAGGACGTGCTGCTGTTCATCGACAACATCTTCCGGTTCACCCAGGCCGGCTCCGAGGTGTCCACGCTGCTGGGCCGGATGCCCTCCGCGGTGGGCTACCAGCCCAACCTCGCCGACGAGATGGGCACCCTGCAGGAGCGGATCACCTCGACGCGTGGTCACTCGATCACCTCGCTGCAGGCGATCTACGTGCCCGCCGACGACTACACCGACCCGGCTCCGGCCACGACGTTCGCGCACCTGGACGCCACCACCGAGCTCTCCCGCGAGATCGCCTCGCTCGGCATCTACCCGGCCGTGGACCCGCTGACCTCGACCTCGCGGATCCTCGACGCCCAGTACATCGGGCAGGACCACTACAACTGCGCGATCCGCATCAAGCAGATCCTCCAGCGCAACAAGGAGCTCCAGGACATCATCGCGATCCTCGGTGTCGACGAGCTCTCCGAGGAGGACAAGATCATCGTCTCGCGGGCGCGCCGCATCCAGCGGTTCCTCTCGCAGAACACCTACGTCGCCAAGCAGTTCACCGGCATCGAGGGCTCCACGGTCCCTGTCACCGAGACGATCGAGGCCTTCAACAAGATCGCCGACGGTGACTACGACCACGTGGCCGAGCAGGCGTTCTTCATGTGCGGCGGTCTGGACGACGTCGAGCGTCGCTGGGACGAGATCCAGAAGAGCCTCTGACCATGGCGAACACGATGCAGGTCTCCCTCGTCGCGGCCGACCGCGAGGTCTGGTCCGGCGAGGCGACCGTCGTCAACGCGCGGACGCTGGCCGGCGAGATCGGGATCATGGCCAACCACCAGCCGATCATGTCCGTGCTCGCGGCCGGCCAGGTCGACGTACGCACGGTCGACGACGGCCACTGGGTGGCCGCCGTCGACGGCGGGTTCATCTCGGTGGCCAACAACCAGGTCCGCCTCCTGTGCGAGTACGCCGAGCTCTCCCACGAGAGCTCCTACGAGGAGGCCAAGCGCCTCCTCGACGACCGCAAGGCGCGGGACGAGACCACGGACAACTAGCGGGGGCGTAGGGTCAGGCACTCTCGTGCCCGCACCTCGGAAAGGTGATCGATGCCGGTCTGGCAGTGGCTGCTCGACGTGGCCGGTGTCGTGCTGGGTGTCGTCCTGCTCTACGGGATCGCTCTGATCGTCCGCCGCCGCGTACTCGCTCGCCACGGCGGCACCTTCGAGCTCAGCCACCGCGCCCGGACCAACAAGTCCGGGCGCGGTTGGGTTCTCGGGCTCGGTCGCTACACGCCCACCACCTTGGAGTGGTTCCGCATCTTCTCGATCAACCCCAGGCCTCGACGCGTGTGGCAGCGCGCCGACCTCGAGTACGTCGACCGGCGCAGGGCCGCGGGCGGCGTCGAGCAGCTCTCGCTCTATCCCGACCACGTGATCATCCGGTGCCTGACGCCGGACGGTGAGCTCGAGCTGGCACTGAGCCAGGAGGCGCTGATGGGTTTCCAGGCCTGGCTCGAGGCGGCGCCCCCCAGCGCGGCCCAGCACCTGTGAGGGCGACCTCCCTGGACCGAGCCCGCAGCGCCGTGGCCACGGCCTTCGTCCTCAACGGGCTACTGTTCGCGACGCTCTTCTCGCGCGTTCCCGACCTGCGCGAACGGCTCGACCTGTCCAACGCTGCGCTGGGACTGCTGCTGCTCTCGGTCTCGGCGGGCTCCCTGCTGGGTCTGCCCAGCAGCGGACGGCTGGTGGAGCGGTACACCGCTGCCGGGGTCTGCCGGGGCGGGCAGGTCCTCGTCGTCGTGGGCCTGGCCGTGGTCGCCCTCGGAGCCGCCGGCCTCGAGGCCGGCTTCGTGGTGGCCGCAGGACTGCTCTGCTACGGCTTCGGCACCGCGATCTGGGACGTCGCGATGAACGTCGAGGGCACCGAGGTCGAGCGCCGACTCGGGCGCACGATCCTTCCGCGCTTCCACGCCGGGTGGAGCTTCGGCTCCATCGGCGGTGCCGGGATCGGCGTGATCGCCGTGCGACTCGACGTACCTCTGCCGGTCCATCTCCTCGTCGTCGCCGCTGTGTCGGCCCTGGTGCTGTTCTGGGCGGTGGGCGCGTTCCTGGTCACCGAGGAGCACCCAGGCGAGGACGTCGAGCCGGGCCGGTCGGTCTGGCTGGAGCCCCGCACCCTGGCCATCGGAGCGATGGTGCTCGCGTTCACGTTGGCGGAGGGCTCGGCCAACGACTGGCTGGCGCTGGCCCTCGTCGACGGCTACGACGCGCGGCAGTTCGTCGGGATCGCCGGGTTCGGGCTGTTCGTGTGTGCCATGACCACCGGCCGGCTCCTCGGGCCGATCCTGCTCGACCGCCTCGGCCGGGTGCCGGTGATGCTCGGGTCGGCGTTCGCCGCGACGGCCGGGCTGCTGCTGGTGATCGTGAGTGGCGAGCCCGCAACGGCGGCTCTCGGCATCGTCGTGTGGGGACTCGGAGCGGCGCTGGGCTTCCCGGTCGGCCTGAGTGCGGCAGCCGACGACCCGAAGGGCGCCGCACGCCGGGTCTCAGTGGTCTCGACGATCGGGTACGGCGCGTTCTTGTCGGGGCCGCCTCTGCTGGGCTTCGTCGGCAACCAGGTCGGCACCCTCCACTCGCTCTACGTCGTGGTGGCGGCGATGGTGCCCGCGGCCGTGCTGGTGCTGGCGGTCCGCAGACCGCGAGTGGTAGCTGGTTGAAGACGTTGCGCAGCTCCCACTGGTTGAGGAGGTTGCGCAGCAACCGCTGGTTGAGGAGGTTGCGCCACTCCCGCTGGTTGAGGAGGTTGCGCCACTCCCGCTGGTTGAGGAGGTTGCGCCACTCCCGTTGGTTGAGGAGGTTGCGCAGCAACCGTCTCGAAACCATCGGGCGGCGAGTCGCCTGGTTTCGAGACAGGCGCTAGCGCGCCTTCCTCAACCGGCGGGGGTGGTCGCTGGTTGAGGAGGTTGCGCAGCTCCCGCTGGTTGAGGAGGTTGCGCAGCAACCGTCTCGAAACCATCGGGCGGCGAGTCGTCTGGTTTCGAGACAGGCGCTAGCGCGCCTTCCTCAACCGGCGGGGGTGGTCTCGTCTGGTTTCGAGACAGGCGCTAGCGCGCCTTCCTCGACCACCGAGGGTGGTCGCTGGTTGAGGAGGGCCGCCCGAACGGCCCGTCTCGAGCCGCGCCGCGGGGGGTCGGCGTGTTCGAGACGGATGCCGGTCACCGGACAGGGCACGGTTGGCCGGTGACCGGCATGCCTCCTCAACCAGCAGATCGTGGTCAGCGCTTGTAGACCGCGCTGGTCTTGAACGTGCCGACGTTGCCGGCGGCGTCGGGGGGCTGGTCCTTGTCAGGGGGAGAGACGCTTCCGGCACGTCTGGTTGCTGGGAGGGTAGGTGGGTTTGTTACCTGCGAGTTGGTAAAACGAGGAAAACCGAACGGATCGACAACGACCGGACTAGGCAACCGGTTGACGGACGCTGGCGTGTGTCGGACCCGCCCCAGCCCCTACGGTGTGGCCATGACGGGCCACCCTGCGCTGGCGGATGCGGCACCTGTTCCCGCATGGCTCGACTCGCCGCTGAGGCCGGTGGCCCGGCCAGCGCTGAGCGCCGACACCGCGGCCGATCTCGTAGTGGTCGGTGGCGGCTACTCGGGCCTGTGGACCGCCGTGCTCGCCAAGGAGCGCAACCCCGCGCGCGAGGTGATCCTCCTCGAGGGGCAGCGCATCGGCTGGGCCGCCTCCGGACGCAACGGCGGCTTCTGCTCGGCGTCGCTGACCCACGGCAAGGACAACGGGGCCCAGCGCTTCCCCGCGGAGATCGACACCCTTGAGCGGCTGGGGCGCCAGAACCTCACCGAGCTCGAGTCCGCCATCGGCCGCTACGGCATCGCCTGCGACTTCGAGCTCACGGGCGGCTTGTCGGTGGCGACCGAGCCGCACCAGGTCGACTGGCTGCGTGAGGCCGCCGACGAGGGCGACGGCGAGTTCCTCGACCAGGACGCCATCCGTGCCCAGGTCGCCTCTCCGACGTACCTCGCGGGCTTGTGGGAGCGCGACAACAACGCACTGCTCGACCCCGCCAAGCTGGCATGGGGGCTGGCCGAGACCGCCGAGCGGCTCGGCGTACGCGTCCACGAGAGCACGCGGGTCACCGACCTGGCCGGCGACGCGGAGGGCATGGCCGTGC
This sequence comes from Nocardioides agariphilus, assembly GCF_015352445.1. Classification (GTDB taxonomy): domain Bacteria; phylum Actinomycetota; class Actinomycetes; order Propionibacteriales; family Nocardioidaceae; genus Nocardioides; species Nocardioides agariphilus. The sequence goes on along the minus strand of NZ_JADKPO010000007.1, from coordinate 124,897 downwards.
GCACGGCATCCGGTCACACCGTGCGCGCCTCGCGCGTTGCCCTCGGCACCAACGCCTTCCCCTCGCTCGTACGCCGGGTGCGGTGGCACACCGTGCCTGTCTACGACTACGCGCTGATGACCGAGCCCCTGTCGGCCGAGCAGCTCGCCTCGGTCGGCTGGCGCCACCGCCAGGGCATCGACGACTCCGGCAACCAGTTCCACTACTACCGGCTGACTGCCGACAACCGGATCCTGTGGGGCGGCTATGACGCGATCTACCACTTCGGTCGCAAGATCGACGACCGGCTCGACCAGCGGCCGGCGACCTTCGACCTGCTCGCACGGCAGTTCTTCGAGACCTTCCCTCAGCTCGAGGGGCTGCGGTTCACCCACCAGTGGGGCGGCGCGATCGACACCTGCACGCGCTTCTTCGCCTTCTTCGGCACGGCGTACGCCGGCCGTGCGGCCTACGCCCTCGGCTACACCGGCCTCGGTGTCGGCGCCACCCGCTTCGGGGCCAACGTGATGCTCGACCTGCTCGACGGTCTCGACACCGAGCGGACGCGGCTGCAGATGGTGCGCAGCAAGCCGTTGCCGTTCCCGCCCGAGCCGCTAGCGTTCGCGGGCGTCCAGCTCACCCGCTGGTCCCTGGCCGCGGCCGACCGCAAGGGTGGCAGGCGCAACGTCTGGCTGCGCTCGCTCGACCGGATGGGCCTGGGGTTCGACTCGTAGCCACTGACGGGATCGGAGGTTCGAGGCTCGTCGCTGGCGCGCTCCTCGCACCCCAACCACCGATCAGCGGGTCACGAAGGCCGCGATGCCCTCGGCCTCGGCGATGCGCGACTCCTCGTGGAGGTAGGGCATGTGGCCCGAGGGAAAGTAGGCGTGCTCGATGCGGTCGAAGGCCTCGTCGGGCAGGCGCAGGTGGGCGACCATGTCCTCGGCCGCGTGGTAGGGCGTGGCCAGGTCGTAGTAGCCGTACTCGATGCGCACCCGAAGGTGCGGGTTGACCCGCATCAGCCGCTCGAGCTTGTCGGCCACGTTGATCGGCTTGCCCTCGAACTCCTTGAACGACCACTGCTTGATCGCGTTGGCGAACACCTCGTAGGGCAGGTCCTGGATGCTGCCGAGCTCGCCGCGCAGGTAGTGGTGCAGGGCTGCGGTGAAGGGTGCGTCGATCGCGTCGATGGACGGGTCGGCATCCATGTTCTCGGCGATGCGCGAGTGGAGCGGGCCGGTGTAGCGACCGTCGATGCGGCCCACGGTCAGTCCCCGGTCGCGCAGCAGCTCGGTGCACCAGCGCCAGTGCTCGATGCGCAGCTCGGTGCGGTCGACGTACTCCTCGCTGACGCCGGCCAGCCGCGCCAGGGTCGAGACGATCGCGGAGCGCTCCTCGGCGGGCAGCCGACGACCCCGCGACAGGGCGAGGCGATAAGGGCCGGCAGCGAACTCCTCCGCTTCGGCGCGCACCTCGTCGAGGGTCCGGCCCTCGTGCAGCCCGTGGTAATGGGCGATCGCGGCATAGGTCGGCAGGAAGTTGAGGCAGGCCTCGTCGGCGCGCAGGAACTCGAAGTCCTGGCTGCCGAAGTCGACCACGCTTGAGACGAGGACCAGCCCGTTGAGCGCCATCGCGTGCACGCGAGCCAGGCGCTCGGCGACGGCCACCGCTCGGGTCGTGCCGTAGGACTCGCCGATGAGGTACTTCGGCGACATCCAACGGTCCTCGCGCGTGCACCACAGCCGGATGAGCTCGGTGACCTGCTCGACGTCCTTGCCGAACCCGTGGTAGTCGACCGCCTTGCCGCCCGTGACCGCGCGGCTGTGACCGGTGGACATCGGGTCGATGAACACGAGGTCGCTGACGGCCAGCAGGGTCTGCGGGTTGTCGACCAGGGAGTACGGCGGGGGGGTCGGCGCGTCCACGCTGCCCACGTCGACGCGTCGGGGACCGAGCAGCCCCATGTGCAACCAGACCGATGCCGCGCCCGGACCGCCGTTGAAGACGAAGGTGATCGGGCGCCGATGACTGCCGGCACCGTCGGACTCATCGAGGGTGTAGGCCGTGACCGACAGCTCGGCTCGGGCCTTCCAGCCGGTGAACTTGTCCTTCTTGACCTCCTCCTCGCGCAGCACGATGCGGCCGGTGCGCGCGGTGTAGGAGATCTCGCCGCTGGTCGTGGTCAGCGTGTGGTGGGTGACCACGAGGTCGTCGACCGGCTCAGCGGGTGCCTGGTGCTGGTGCTGGTGCTGGTGCTGGTGCTGGTGCTTCTTCTCGTCGCTCACCCGTCGCCCTTCTCGTTGCCCTTCTCGTTGCCCTTCTCGTTGCCCTTCTCGTTGCCCTTCTCGTTGCCCTGGCCCGTGCGGTGCCCACCCGGCACCCACAGCACGTCGCCTGCCTCGCGGTTGGCGTAGCGGGCCAGGATGAACAGCAGGTCCGAGAGTCGGTTGAGGTAGGTGATCGCCAAGGTGCTCATCGTCTCGCCGTGCTCGTCGTGCGCCGCCCAGGCGGCCCGCTCCGCCCGACGTACGACGGTGCGTGCGACGTGCAGCTGTGCCGCCGCGGGAGTGCCGCCGTTGAGGATGAAGGATCTCAAGCTCGGCAGGGACTCGTTGTAGTGGTCGCACCACGCCTCGAGTCGGTCGACGTACTCCTGCTCGATGCGCAGCGGTGGGAACTCCGGGCTCTGCACGACCGGCGTGCACAGGTCGGCGCCGACGTCGAAGAGGTCGTTCTGGACGTGTATCAAGACGGCCCGCACGTCCTCCTCCAGGTCGTGCGTGAGAGCGACCCCGAGCTGCGCGTTGGCCTCGTCGACATCGGCGTAGGCGTGCAGTCGCGAGTCGTTCTTGGTCGTCACGCTCATGTCGCCCAGCCGGGTCTGACCGCCGTCACCCGTGCGTGTGTAGATCCGGGTGAGGTTCACCATGGCCGCGACTCTAGTGGCCGACTCGTGAGCGCTGGACCGGCGCACGAGTGGTTGAAAAATCCACCTCTGCCAGAGAGCAACCGAATCGGTGTACCGCGCGTCATTACGAGTACGGGGGCAGCGAGGCGCCACGGGGGCTCCTCATGCCATCCGCACCGGACACTCGGGAACCGGAGAACGGGGTGGGTTGGATGCTGATCGAGAACGTGGGGTCGACGCTGGTTCTCAGCGGTGACTTCGACGCGCGCAGCACATGGGAGGTGCGCAACGCCCTCCGCGAGCGGCTGTCGGGCAGCGAGATGGACGTCGTGGTCGACCTGACCGACGTCACCTCGATCGACGTCACGGCCACGCGCGTGCTGGCCTACGCCAGCCGCGAGGCGTCGCTGGCCGGCAACCACGTCACCCTGCGCGGCTGCGGCCCGGCCGTACGCCGCATGCTCCACCTCTCGCGCCTGATGCGGTTCGTCGACGTCGAGCGAGCGGCCGCATCGGCTTGATGTGACCGGTCCGACGCTGTCGCACATCCCACACGCGCAGTCGGTTACCGAGAGGTAGTCACGGACCTACCCTCGGCCCTATGCGCGAGAAGGACCGTCACGACCGGGTCAAGGATCGCCCCTGGGTGATGCGGACCTACGCCGGCCACTCGACGGCCGCGGCCTCCAACGAGCTCTACCGCACCAACCTGGCCAAGGGGCAGACCGGCTTGTCGGTCGCCTTCGACCTGCCCACCCAGACCGGCTACGACCCCGACTCCCCGTTGGCTCGCGGCGAGGTCGGCAAGGTCGGGGTGCCGGTCCCGCACCTGGGCGAGATGCGCCGGCTCTTCGACGGCATCCCACTGGCTGACATGAACACCTCGATGACCATCAACGCCACCGCCATGTGGCTGCTGGCGCTCTACGTGGTCGCGGCCGAGGAGCAGGGCGCCGCTGCCCGCGACCTCGCGGGCACGACCCAGAACGACATCGTCAAGGAGTACCTCTCCCGCGGCACCTACGTCTTCCCACCCGAGCACTCAATGCGGTTGATCGGTGATGTCATCGCCTACACCGTCCACGAGATCCCGGGCTGGAACCCGATCAACATCTGCAGCTACCACCTGCAGGAGGCCGGCGCGACGCCGCAGCAGGAGCTGGCCTACGCGCTGTGCACCGCCATCGCCGTCCTCGATACCGTGCGCGCCTCCGGACAGGTCTCGCCCGACGACTTCGGCAAGGTGGTCGGGCGGATGTCGTTCTTCGTCAACGCGGGCGTCCGGTTCGTCGAGGAGATGTGCAAGATGCGGGCCTTCGTGCAGTTGTGGGACGAGCTGACCGAGCAGCGGTACGGCGTGACCGACCCGAAGATGCGCCGGTTCCGCTACGGCGTCCAGGTCAACTCGCTCGGCCTCACCGAGGCCCAGCCCGAGAACAATGTCCAGCGGATCGTGCTGGAGATGCTCGGCGTGACCCTGAGCAAGGATGCCCGCGCTCGCGCCGTCCAGCTCCCCGCGTGGAACGAAGCGCTCGGGCTCCCGCGGCCGTGGGACCAGCAGTGGTCGCTGAGGCTCCAGCAGGTGCTGGCCTTCGAGTCCGACCTGCTGGAGTACGACGACATCTTCGAGGGCTCGAAGGTCATCGAGACCAAGGTCGCCGAGCTGGTCGCAGGAGCGCGAGCCGAGATGGACCGTGTGCAGGCCATGGGTGGTGCGATCGCGGCGGTCGAGTCCGGGTACATGAAGGAGCAGCTGGTCGGCTCGCACGCGGCCCGCCGGGCCCGCATTGAGTCGGGCGAGGACAAGGTCGTCGGCGTCAACGTCTTCGAGACCACCGAGCCATCGCCACTGACCGCCGACCTCGACGCGGCGATCCAGGCTGCAGACCCGCAGGCCGAGGCCACCGCCCTGGAGTCGGTGCGTGCCTGGAAGGCGCAGCGCGACGAGTCCGCCGTACGCGACGCGCTCGACCGGCTCGCTGCCGATGCCAAGACCGACGCGAACCTGATGGCGGCCACGCTGGCTGCCGCGCGCGCGGGTGCGACGACGGGAGAGTGGGCTGGCACGCTGCGCGAGGTGTTCGGGGAGTTCCGGGCACCGACAGGCGTCACGGGCGGGGTCGGCGTGGCCGATGCCGGAGCGGAGCTCGCAGCAGTGCGCGAGCGGGTCCGGACGACGGGCGAGCAGCTCGGCGGACGACTGCGACTCCTGGTCGGCAAACCGGGTCTGGACGGGCACTCCAATGGCGCCGAGCAGGTCGCTGTACGCGCTCGCGATGCCGGGTTCGAGGTGGTCTACCAAGGCATCCGGCTGACGCCCGAGCAGATCGTGGCGGCAGCTGTCGCTGAGGACGTGCACTGCGTCGGGCTCTCGATCCTGTCCGGCTCCCACATGGAGCTGGTGCCTGCCGTGCTGGACGGCCTGCGTGCTGCCGGACTGGACGACGTGCCGGTCGTGGTCGGCGGGATCATCCCGGCTGCGGACGCCCGAGCCCTGACCGGGCTCGGCGTCGCCGCGGTCTACACGCCCAAGGACTTCGGGCTCACCGAGATCATGGGCGGCATCGTGGACGTGATCAGGAAGGCGCACGACCTGGACTGACAGGTCCGCCTGGTACGCCGACGAGCTGCGGCCACGCGACTGATGACCAGCCGACGAACTGCCAGTCGACGAATTGCCAGTCGACGAGCTGCCAGCCGAGGAGCTACCAGCCGCGGGAGTCGGGGCCGCCCTTGAACGGACCCACGACGCGGCTGGTGATCCAGCCTCCGTAGAAGCCGCCTTCCTGGGCGACCACGACCTCGCCGTCGACCAGGCAGGCGTCGACGAGGCCGGGCATCACGGCGTAGTGGTCGACCAAGGCCTCGAAGCCGTTGATCGGATGCGGGTAGGTCCAGGCCGCGCGTGAGGCGGTGGTCGAGGCGACGACCACGTCGGCGTAGGACGCCTGGCCCTTCCACTCGCAGTAGGTATGACCGCTGGCTGGACGCAAGGCGCCCTCGACGAAGTCGGCGGCGGGCAGGTAGTAGGTGGGCGGGTGGCTGGTCTCCAGCACGCGCAAGGTATGGGTCGAGCGCGCGACCACGAGCCCACCGAGGAGAACCTCGACCAACTCGGTGCTCGGTTCGACGCGTGGCGGGCGTGGGTAGTCCCAGACGGACTCCTGCCCGGGGCCGGGCGGCAGGGGAGTGGGTCGCACGTCAGCGACGGTACCTAGGGTGTCGTCATGACGGACCTGCAGTGCCCCGCTCGTGTCTTCCTCGCGCGACACGGCCACACGGAGTACGAGAGTCCGGTGATGGTGAACCACGGCGGCACCCTGACCGCCGTGGGACGCGCGCAGGCTCGCGAGCTGGGCGAGAAGCTGCGCGGCGAGCGGATCGCGCATGTCTACTGCAGCTCGGTGGCGAGGGCGGTGCAGACAGCGGAGCTCGCGGCGGGTGTGCTGGGGGTCGAGGTCACCGTGCGCGAGGGGCTGGCGGAGTTCGCGGTGGGCGATGCCTACGGGATGCCGAACGGTCAGGGCATCTTCGTGGCGGAGATGGAGAGGTGGGTGGCAGGCGACGTCGATGCTGTGTACCCCGGCAGCGAGAGCGCTGTCGACGTCGTCACGCGCGTGCGACCGGTGCTGGACGCGATCGCCGACTCCCATCGCGGCGAGGCGGTGTTGGTGGTCAGTCACGGTGGCGTCATCGTCGCCACCCAGGCGGTCATGGACTTCCGCCCCGGTCGCACGTGGGACTTCGAGAACTGCGGGTACGTCGAGCTCCAGGGCGACGCGTCCGGATGGCGAGTAGTTAGTAAGCCTTAGCAAACTCCGCTAGCTTCCCTCGCGCGGTGAAGGGCACGAAGGCGAGCAGAAGGCCGGACTGCCCAAGAAGAAGTGCTGCGCAGCCGGCGCCTGACGGCGCTGCGCAGGACCGGCACACTGTCACCCATGTCGCGGGTGACGATCGTCGGTGCTGGAGTGGTCGGACTCAGCTGCGCGGTCCGCCTGTTGGAGGACGGCCACCGCGTCGACGTACTCGCGCGAGACCTGCCCCTGGAGACGACCTCGGCCGTGGCCGCCGCCATCTGGTACCCCTACCGCGCGTTTCCGTTCGACCGCGTGCTCGCGTGGTCGGCGCGCTCCTACGAGGTGTTCGTCGGGCTGGCCCAGGTCGCGGAGTCCGGGGTCGTGCTGCGCAGTGGCGTCGAGGTCTTCGGCTCTGCCCAGCAAGAGCCCTGGTGGCGCCCGGCGGTCCCGCAGCTGGACCGCGTCGCGCCACCCCTGGGTTGCGCCGACGCGTGGACGTTCGTCGCGCCGGTCGTCGAGATGCCGGTGTACCTGCGCTGGCTCGCCGGCCGGGTCGAGGGGCTCGGCGGCACCATCACCCGGATGAGCCTGGCTGCGCTGCCCGTCGGGCCCGATGTCGTCGTCAACGCGGCCGGTATCGGGAGCCGGTTGTTGGCCTCTGACCTGACGGTCGAGCCGGTGCGCGGACAGGTCGTGTACGTCGAGCAGGTCGGGCTCGACGAGTGGTGGCTGGACTCCTCGGCGGCGCTCACCTACGTCGTACCGCGCAAGCACGACATCGTGGTCGGGGGCACCGACCAGGAGGGCGACTGGAGCCAGACGCCGTCGATGGCGACGGCCGAGGAGATCCTCGCGCGTGGGCGGCGGCTGGTGCCCGCCTTGGCCTCTGCTCGTGTCCTCAAGCACCGCGTCGGTCTGCGTCCGGCCCGGCCCTCGGTGCGAGTCGAACGCGTCGGCGACGTCGTGCACTGCTACGGCCACGGCGGCGCCGGGGTCACGTTGAGCTGGGGGACCGCCGAGGAGGTCGTCAGCCTCGTCGCCGCAGTACCAGCAGCATGACGACGAGGCCTGCAGCCAGGCCCGCGACGGCTCCAGCGAACCCGGCCCACTCGGAGTCTGCTCGACCACCGATCGCCGAGCCCACGAAGGCCAGCGCCATCGCTGCGACGAACAGCGCGATGCGGACGAACATCTCGCCGACGAACGCACCCGTGAACGAGCCGGTGCCGCCTCGCGCGTCAAGGGGCTGAGCGCGCACGACGGCGCCGGTGTTGATCGGCCCGTAGACGTGCGGGTATGTCGTGTCGCCGACCGGGTCCGCCTGCCAGGGCGAGGTCAGGCGTCCCGTGTCGACGGTGAGCAGCACGAGCGGCTCACCGGCGTCTGCGTAGTACCTCTTCCAGACCTCTGCGACCTGCTCGCGCCGGGCGGCATGGATGAAGCCCTCGTGGTCGAGCGTCACACCTCGGGTCGAGGTCGTGTAGACGCCCGAGCGCTGGGCTGCCGACCAGTCGGCTGCGGTGGCGATGTGGAAGAGGTGGTCGGACCGCGCGGTGTCCCGGTCGCCGATCATGCCTCGGGTGGCTCCGGCAGCCGGCGCAGCACCTCGGCGAGCGTGCCGTCGATCCGGTCGAACCTGACGTCGTGCTGGTCGAACCTGGCGTCGTGCTGGTCGAACCTGGCGTCGTGCTGGTCGAACCTGGCGTCGTGCTGGTCGAACCTGGCGTCGATCCGATCGAACCTGGCGTCGTGCTGGTCGAGCCGCGCGCTGTGCTGGTCGAGCCGCGCGCCGTGCTGGTCGAGCCGGGCGTCGACCTGGTCGAAACGTGCGCGGACCTCGGCGCGAAAGTCGTCGACAAGCTCGTAGAGCGAGTCCCGGTCGTTCTCGAGTCGTGCAACTCTGCGCAGAAGGTGGGGATCGCTCGTCACACCAGGAACGCTATGCCGTTTCGAGGGCGACCCGCCACCGGCCGAGCGGGAGCTGTGGAAACTCGGTGGATCGAGGCCTCTGTGCCCCGCGAAGGGAAGCACACACATCGCTGCGTTGCCGTCCCTCGATGATGAGCCAACAGCGTCTTCGATCCGGCGCCGTGCGCTGCACGCACGCTCGGCACCCCAAGCCTCACCACACGTCCCTCGCGGGGCACTAGAACAGCCGATCGGTGGGGTCGTCCATGCCGCGCAGGGCGTCGTAGTCCACGACAGCGCAGGTGATGCCGCGGTCGGTGGCGAGGACGCGGGCCTGGGGCTTGATCTCCTGGGCCGCGAAGATGCCGCGCACCGGGGCGAGCAAGGGGTCGCGGTTGAGGAGCTCGAGGTAGCGGGTCAGCTGCTCGACCCCGTCGATCTCCCCGCGGCGCTTGATCTCGACCGCGACCGAGGCGCCGGCGACGTCGCGGCACATCAGGTCGACCGGGCCGATGGCGGTGGGGTACTCGCGGCGGACGAGGGTGAGGCCGTCGGCCAGGCTGGACGGGTGCTCGGCCAGGAGCTCTTGGAGGTGCTTCTCGACGCCGTCCTTTTGCAGGCCGGGGTCGAGGCCGAGGTCATGGCTGGTGTCGTGTCGGACCTCATCGATGAGGATGCGCAGGGTGTCGTCGTCCTTGCCGGTCACGACCCACTCGACCTGGCCGTCGTCGGTCACGCCTTCACGCACCCTGCAGGGCGGCGACATCCAGTTCAGCGGCTTGTAGGAACCACCGTCGGAGTGCACGAGCACCGACCCGTCGGCCTTGATCATCAAGACCCGCGTCGCCATCGGAAGATGCGCGGTGAGCCGGCCGGCGTAGTCGACCTGACAGCGTGCGACGACGATCCTCACGAGGCGGCAATCTACCGAGCCCTGGTCTCGACAAGCTCGACCACCGGGCGAGTGACCGTTTCCACACACCCACGGCCTCGGCCCGGGTGTGGCCGCGATGGGAGGATCCCCCCATGACGACGAGCTCAGCGGACGCCACGGCCACCAGGACTGGACGCGAGTTCGAGCGCGTCGGTGTCATCGGTCTGGGCACGATGGGCGCGGGCATCGCCGAGGTGTTCGCCCGCAACGGCTTCCAGGTCACCGGGGTCGAGATCACGGAGGAGGCGCTGGCCCGCGGCCGGGAGCACCTGCAGCACTCCACCGACCGAGCCGTCGCGCGCGGCAAGCTGAGCGAGGAGGCCCAGGCCGAGCTGCTGGGCCGGATCACCTTCACCACCGAGATGAAGGACCTGGCCGACGCCGACTTCGTGGTCGAGGCGGTCGTGGAGTCCATCGACATCAAGAAGTCGGTCTTCAGGGCGCTCGACGACATCGTGTCCGATGAGGCGGTGCTCGCGACCAACACCTCGTCGCTGTCGGTCACCGAGATCTCGACGGCCAACCATCACCCGGGCCGCGTCGTCGGTGTGCACTTCTTCAACCCCGCGCCGGTCCAGCAGCTGGTCGAGGTGATCCGCACGGTGGTCACCGAGCCCGACGTGCTGGCCGATGTCCAGGAGCTCCTGACCAGGGTGGGCAAGAGCCCGGTCGTCTGTGGCGACAAGGCCGGGTTCATCGCCAACACCCTGCTGTTCGGCTACCTCAACCACGCCGTGTCGATGTACGAAGGGCACTACGCCACCCGCGAGGACATCGACGCGGCGATGCGCTACGGCTGCGGCTACCCGATGGGGCCTCTGGCGCTGCTCGACCTGATCGGTCTCGACACGGCCTACGAGATCCTCGACACGATGTACAAGCAGGGGCGCGACCGGCTGCACGCGCCCGCGCCGATCCTCAAGCAGATGGTCACGGCCGGACTGCTCGGTCGGAAGTCCGGTCGTGGCTTCTACACCTACGAACAGCCCGACAGCTCCCGGGTGGTGCCGGACCACCTCACCCCGTCGGCCGACGACGAGCCCCGGCTGCGCCGCGACATCAGCAGGGTCGGCGTGGTCGGCACCGGCACCATGGCCACGGGCATCGTCGAGGTCTTCGCCAAGGCCGGCTACGACGTGCTGTACGTCGGCCGTTCCGAGGCCAAGGTCGAGGGCGTCCGCCAGACCATCGAGCGCTCGCTCGACAAGGCCATCCAGCGCGGCAAGCTGGAGGAGTCCGCTCGTGACGGCGTGCTCGGGCGGCTCTCGGGCACCACCTCGATCGAGGACCTGGCCGACTGCGACCTGGTGGTGGAGGCGATCGCTGAGGACCTGCGGGTCAAGACCACCTTGTTCGAGAACCTCGACGAGATCTGCAAGCCCGGTGCCATCTTGGCGACCACCACCTCCTCCTTGCCGATCATCACGTGCGCGATGGCGACCAAGCGGCCAAGCGACGTCATCGGGATGCACTTCTTCAACCCGGCTCCGGTCATGCAGCTGGTCGAGGTGGTCTCGACCGTCGCCACCGACGACGAGGTGGCCGAGACGGTGCGCGCGTTGTGCGCCAAGATCGGCAAGGTCGCCGTCTCCTGCGGCGACCGATCGGGCTTCATCGTCAACGCCCTGCTCTTCCCCTACCTCAACGACGCGGTGAAGATGCTCGAGGCCCACTACGCGACCGCAGACGAGGTCGACACCGCGATGAAGCTCGGATGCGCGCTGCCGATGGGCCCCTTCGAGCTGCTCGACGTGGTCGGCAACGACGTCTCCCTGGCGATCCAGCGCGAGCTCTACCTGGAGTTCCGCGAGCCGGGCTTCGCGCCGGCGCCGCTGCTCGAGCATCTGGTGACGGCGGGCTACCTGGGTCGCAAGACCCAGCGCGGCTTCAGGGACTACACGCACCGCTGATGTCCCACCCTCGGGGGTGAGGGGCCGACCGTACGTTGCCTTCCCAGGGGTGAGGTACCTCGCCCCGGGCCGGCTTTAGCGTCGAGAGGCTTGCCCGGGAAGCACCACCCCCGCAACCTCTCGGGCGGAAAGGCGGGTGCCATGACCGTCGAGACCGGACGCATCACCACCGACATCCCGGCCCGGATGGACCGGCTGCCTTGGGCTCGGTGGCACTGGATGATCGTCGTCGGGCTGGGAGCCGTCTGGATCCTCGACGGCCTCGAGGTGACGATCGTGGGATCGATGTCGGAGGCGCTGAAGCCAGGCGACACCGGCCTGGGGCTGAGCAGCTCCGACATCGGCATGGCCGGCGCGGTCTACGTCGCGGGCGCGTGCCTCGGTGCGCTTGTGTTCGGGCAGCTGACCGACAGGTTCGGCCGCAAGAAGCTGTTCTTGATCACGCTGGGCGTCTACACGGTGGCCACCGTGCTGACGGCGTTCTCGATGAACCCGCTGTGGTACTTCGGCGCGCGCTTCCTCACCGGGGCGGGCATCGGCGGCGAGTACGCCGCCATCAACTCCGCGATCGACGAGCTGATCCCCGCCAAGTACCGCGGCCGCGTCGACGTGGCCATCAACGGCTCGTTCTGGGTCGGTGCCACGGCCGGCTCGCTGCTGACCATCCCCCTGCTCGACCCGACACTGGTCGACGAGGCATGGGGCTGGCGGTTCGCCTTCGGGCTCGGAGCGATCCTTGCGGTCGGCATTCTGATCGTCCGCAGGCACGTTCCGGAGAGCCCGCGCTGGCTGTTCATCCACGGTCGCGAGGACGAGGCCGAGAAGATCGTCCAAGACGTCGAGCGCACGGTGGCACAGGAGACCGGCAAGGAGCTTGGCTCGGTTTCCGACACCATCACGATCCGGCAGCGCCAGACCGTCAGCCTGGTGCTGATCGCCAAGACGGTCTTCACGCTCTACCCCAAGCGCACGATCCTGTGCTTCTCGCTCTTCGTCGGACAGGCGTTCCTCTACAACGCCTTCTTCTTCACCTACGGCGACAGCCTGAGCACCTTCCTCGACGTCAAGCAGACCGGCTATTACATCGCGGTCTTCGCGATCAGCAACTTCTTGGGCGCACTGGTCCTGAGCACGCTGTTCGACACGGTCGGACGGGTGCGGATGATCGCGGGCACCTACATCCTCTCGGGGATCTTGCTGGCAGGGACGGGCTTCTTCCTCGGCGAGGTGACCGCGGTGACGCTGACCCTGCTGGGCTGCATCATCTTCTTCTTCGCCTCGGCCGGCGCCAGCGCGGCGTACCTCACGGCCAGCGAGGTGTTCCCGATGGAGACCCGAGCCCTGTGCATCGCGTTCTTCTACGCCATCGGCACCGCCGTCGGGGGTATCAGCGGCCCGCTGTACTTCGGCAAGCTCATCGACGACGCCTCTGCCTCCAAGGACATCACCGGTATCGCCATCGGGTACTTCGTCGGGGCAGCGCTGATGATCGCCGGCGGCATCGTGGCGGCCTTCTTGGGCGTGCACGCCGAGGGCAAGTCGCTGGAGTCCTTGGCGCAGCCGTTGACCGCTGAGGACGACGCACCATCCGGCGGGGCCGGAGCGACCACAGCTGCAGACGCGGCCAACCCGACCGGCACCACCACCGGAACAGGAGGAGGACGATGACCCCCATGCCACCCCCCAAGGCGTCCACCGAAGGACCCCGAGACCGCCACGTGCACTACGAGATCGGCCAGATCGTGCGCGCCGTGCAGGCGGAGGGCCCGCAGGCGCCCGACGACCTCAAGTCCCTCGTCGGCGCGGAGTACTGGGAGCAGGCCCGCTTCGACAGGGCCCTGGCCCTGGCCGTCGCCGACGGCATGTTGACGCGTCAGGGCGACGGGCGGCTGGCCGCGGTCTGAGCTGTCGGTCTGAGCTGTCGGTCTGAGCTGTCGGTTCGGGCCTTCAGTCGAGGCAGAACTCGTTGCCTTCGGGGTCTTGCATCACGATGTGGCCGAAGTTGAGGCCGTCGGGCTCGTGGCGCTGCACGCGCGTCGCTCCGAGCACGACCAGCGAGTCGGCCTTGGCCTCCAGGGCGGCCATCCGCTCCTCGCCCTGGAGCCCGACGGCCGCACGCACGTCGAGGTGCACGCGGTTCTTGGCGGTCTTGCCCTCCGGCACCCTCTGGAACCACAGCCTCGGCCCGTTGCCCTCGGGATCGACCGAGGCCGAGGCGTCGTTGCGCCGCTCCTCAGGGATGTTCCAGGCATCGAGCGCCTCGTCCCACGACTCGTAGGGCGGTGGTGGACTGTCGAGCCGGTAGCCGAGCACCTCGTTCCAGAACCGCGAGAGCGCGGCCGGGTCGGCGCAGTCGAAGGTGACCTGGATCGGGAGTGTCATGGGGGCATCGTGCCTCCAGCCACCGACATTTGCCGCGTTACGTAGGGTGGCCGCATGATCTGGCTGCTCGCGGCCCTCCTGCTCGTGGCGATCGGCGCTGCGGGCCTGACGATGCGTCGCAGTCGAGACCGTGAGCTGGAGCGCAAGCGGGCCGAGCTCGAGCCGGTCAAGAAGCTGGCCTATGAGGACATCACCGCGCTCGGCATGGAGCTGCAAGACCTCGACGAGGACCTGACCGGGCGCGAGCTCGACAAGGGAGCGCGGGCCGACTACCAGCGAGCGCTGGACGCCTATGAGTCCGCGAAGTTCGCCGGCGACTACATGACCAAGCCCGAGGAGGTCACCAACGTGACCAAGATCCTCGACGACGGCCGCTACGCCATCGCCTGCGTGCGGGCCCGCGTCGCGGGCGACCCGCTCCCGACCCGTAGGCCCGCCTGCTTCTTCGACCCGCGTCACGGGATGGCTGTCGAGGACGTCCCCTATGCCCCGCCCGGAGGCGTGGAGCGCGACGTACCTGCCTGCGCCCTCGACGCCGAACGCGTCAAAGCCGGCGCCGACCCCGACTCGCGGATGGTGATGGTCGGCTCCCAGCGGGTGCCCTACTGGCAGGGAGGCCGCACCTACGCTCCCTACGCCAGCGGCTACTTCGGCGCCGTCGGGCCGATGGAATGGATGTTCATGGGGATGCTCTTCGGCGGCGGCTTCGACGGGCTCGGGGAGGGCCTGGGCGAGCTCGCCGGTGGCATCGGTGAAGGTCTCGGCAACATCGGCGAGGGCATCGGCGACCTGTTCGGCGGCTTCGACTTCTGAGCGAGCTGGTTGGTTGAGGAAGGCGCAGCGCCTGTCTGTCTCGTTGGTTGAGGAAGGCGCGCAGCGCCTGTCTGTCTCGTTGGTTGAGGAAGGCGCGCAGCGCCTGTCTCGAAACCATCCTCACGGGATCCTTCCCGGCGGTTTCGAGACGGTTGCTGCGCAACCTCCTCAACCAGCGGCACGAGGGCTGGGTAGCCTCGCGGGGTGCTGCACGCCACCACCATCGGCGACAGGGGCTCGTGGGTGCTCTTCTGCCACGGCCTGTTCGGCCAGGGCAAGAACTGGACGCAGGTCGCCAAGGGCCTCGCCGAGCGCCATCGGGTGCTGCTGCTCGACATGCCGCAGCACGGACGCTCTCCCTGGACGTCCGGCTTCGACTACCTCGACGCAGCCGACCAGGTGTCCTCGTCGCTGGGTGAGCAGGTCGGCGACGAACCCGTGGCGGTCGTGGGCCACTCGATGGGCGGCAAGATCGCCATGGTGCTGGCCTTGCTGCACCCCGCTCGGGTGGAGCGGCTGTGCGTCGTTGACGTCGCGCCGGTGGCCTACCGGAGCGCGCACTCCTTCGACCAGTACGTCGATGCGATGCGTGGTCTCGACCTGGAGGATCTGACCTCACGGGCCGAGGCCGAGCTGGCACTGAGCCAGGCGGTGCCCGACCCGGTCGTACGCGGCTTCCTCCTGCAGAACCTGCGCCGCCACCGCGAGGCGGACCGGGGCGGCCCGGGCTGGTACTGGCAGCCCAACCTCGAGGTCATCGGTGAGCGGCTCGACGCCATCACCGGCTGGCCGGCCCAGGAGCTCGCGGGGGTCGCGCCGTACGACGGGCCCGTGCTCTGGGTGCGTGGTGAGAGGTCCGACTACGTCGCCGACGAGCACGTGGCCGCGATGGCGGCCCTGTTTCCCAAGATGCGCAAGGTGACCGTGAAGGGCTCTGGTCACTGGGTGCACAGCGAGCAACCGGAGGCCTTCGCGAGCGTGATGCGAGCCTTCCTGGGCGACTAGCCGGCCCACCGCTCCGGCTACGGGGTCGGCATCCGGCCGTCGTACCAGCTGGTCTCGCCCCGACCGCCGGCGCGGGTCAGCGAGATGTGGAGGTGGTCGCGGTGGCGAAGTGTCGGCGAGCACCTGCTCACGCGCCGGCACGAGGAGCTGAGGTAGTCGTCCTTGGCGAAGCCGTCCCACGCCGACCACATGTGGTCGTTCCAGATGATGTACATGACGCCCATCCGGCGGGCCAGGGCGTGGGTGTTGCCTCCGCCGTCGGTGGCGAAGAGACGGGCGCGCAGCCGCGCGGCCCGTCGGCGGTCGCTTCGCTTGGTGGCATCGAGGGTCCAGTCGAAGGCACGTCCTTCGTGGTGTTCCGACGTCGAGCCGCTGCACGGGCGCCAGATGCCCCCGAGGCCTCCGCCGAACTTCGCCACGACCCAGGCCGCCAGCACCTCGGTGCCGGGCTTGGCACCCGAGGCGCAGTGCTGGGCGGGCTCGTAGGTCGCGTAGTCCTCGATCGCGGATGCGTCCGCGCGCCACGAGCTGAGCGTGACAGTCAGGACAGTGGCGACGACGACCGGCACCAGGCGATGGGGGGACATGGCCCGTCGAGGCTACGTCGGACAGGAGGAGGGTGGGACCGAAATGCCAAGTGTCATGGGTCAAGATGTTGTTGACACATGACAGCCGGCATCGGTAGCGTCACATGACATGGCGACGTTGGCAGATGACATCGAGGTTCTTGCCCCTTCGCCTCGCACGCTGTCCGGGCTGGCGTTCGCGCTGTTGTCCGCCGCGTCGTTCGGCATGTCCGGAGCGCTGGCCAGGGGCCTTCTCCACGAGGGCTGGACGCCCGGTGCGGTATCCGTCGTCCGCATCGCGCTCGCCGCGCTGGTGATCGCGCCGTTCGGCCTGACGGCGCTGCGGGGGCGGTGGCACCTGCTTGCCGCGCAGTGGCGCACGTTGCTGGCGTTCGGGATCGTGGCCGTCGCGGCTCCGCAGTTCTTCTACTTCTCGGCCGTTGCCCACATGGAGGTCGCGCCGGCGCTGCTGATCGAGTTCATCGCGCCAGCCGCCGTCGTGGTCTGGCTGTGGTTGCGTCACGGCGAGCGGCCGGGCCGCCTGACTCTTGCCGGCGCGTTGACCGCGGCTCTCGGCCTGGTGCTGGTGCTCGACCTGTTCTCCGGCGCCGGACTCAGCCTGACGGGTGTGCTCTGGGCCCTGGGGGCGATGGTCGGGTGCGCGACCTACTTCGTGATGTCCGGTGATCACAGCGGCGGGCTCCCGCCGATCGTGCTGGCCGCCGCCGGGCTGCTGGTGGCCGCGCTCACCATGGCCGTCTTGGGTGTCACCGGGCTCGTCGAGATGGCCGCGTCCGACGCGTCGGTCGATCTCGCTGGTGCCACGGTCGCCTGGTGGGTGCCAATCGTGCTCCTGGGCGTGTTCACCGCCGCGCTCTCCTATGCCTCGGGCATCGCCGCGATCCGACGGCTGGGATCGCGCCTGGCGTCGTTCGTGGCGCTGGCCGAGGTGCTGTTCGGCGTGCTGTGGGCCTGGGCGCTGCTCGATGAACTGCCACGCGCCGTCCAGGTCGCCGGAGGTGCGCTCATCCTGGCCGGCGTCGTGGCGGTGAAGCTGGGGGAGCGGACGACCGCGACGGCTACCGGGCGTCCTGACGCCTGATGAACACCTCGCGGACGATCAGGAGGATCGCGGCCGCCGTGGGGATCGCCAGCAGCGCGCCGACCACGCCCAGCAGGGCGGTACCGACGAGGGCAGCGATCACGGTGACGGCGCCGGGGATGTCGACCGACTTCGACATCACCCGCGGGTAGAGGACGTAGTTCTCGACCTGCTGGTAGATCAGGTAGAAGATCACGCAGAACAGCCCGATCTTGACGTCGGTGGCGAAGGCGATGGCGGACACGATCACCGCTCCGATGGTGGCGCCGATCATCGGGATCACGTCGAGGATGGCGACCACGAAGGCCAGCGCCACGGCGTACTGGCCCAGTCCGACGATGAACAAGAAGATCAGCGAGCTGATGCCGGCGCACGCCGCGACGACGAACGCCCCGGCCACATAGCCCCCCACACTCTCGACCACCCGGTCGCCGAGCTTGGTGACTCGCTCACGTCGTGACGCGGGGGCCAGGCGGTACAGCGCCCCCTTGGTGGCGTCGAGGGAGGACAGGAAGTAGAGCGTCATGACGATGATCAAGAAGCCGTTGGCGAGGGCGCCGAGGAGGCGGAGACCCAGGCCGAGGACGCCGCCGAAGATGCTCTGGCCGAAGTTGCCGTTCTGGACGTAGTCGCGGACCTTGTCGATGACGTCGAACCGGTCGTCGAGCTCCTGGACCCGCTTGTTGCGCTGGAGCTGGTCGAGCCAGCCGGGCGCGTTGTCGGTGATCTGGGTGACCTGCTCGGTGATGACGGGGACGATGGCCAGCACGAACAGGCCCACACCCACGAGGAACAGGACGATCACCATCGTCACGGCGACGCTGCGGCGCATCCCGCGGCGCTCGAACCACTCGACTGCGGGGTTGAGGCCAGCGGCCAGGAACAGCGAGACGACGATCAGGATCAGCACGCCGCCGATGCGCTCGAACTGCCCGAACAGCCACCCGGCCAGGACGAAGCCCAGGCCACCGAAGAAGCCGATGTAGAACGGAGAGTGCCGGTCGAATCGTGGCCCCGGCCGTCCGAGTTCGTCGGCTGAGTCCTCGGAACCGTCCTCGGAAGCCTCCTCGGGAACGGCTGCAGCGGAGTCGGGCGCCGTCGCGACACGGGTGGCCGGCCCGGGCGCCGACCTGGCGGTGCCCGGGACGTTGCTTGATGGGGTGCCGGGTGACTTCCGGCGCCCGAAGATCAAGCCCCGGCCTTGGCGTCGTCGGGAGCCTGCTGGTCGTCGTCGCTGCCGAAGCCTGCGACCACGTCGCGCAGCGAGGCCAGCTGCGCGGTGATCGCGTCGCGGCGCTTGGTGATGCGCTCGACCTCGGCGCGGGTGCTGGCCAGCTGCCGCTCGGCCTCGGCCCGGGCGGACGTGCCGACGGACTCGGACTGGCTGCGGGCCGAGGCGATGATCTGCTCGGCCTCCCGGCGGGCCCTGGCCAAGGTGGCCTCGGACTCGGTGTGGGCCTGCTCGCGGTGGGCTGTCGCCTGAGCCATCGCCTCGCGGGCGCGCTGCTCGGCCGCGGTCGCTCGCTGCTCGGCCTCCTGCACCAGCCGCGTCGTCTCGGCCGTGGCGGTGGCGTGGTGGTCGGTCGCCTCGCGGGCCAGACGCTCCTTCTCGACCGCCAGGGTGCGCCGTGCCTCCTGCACCTCGCGGTCGGCAGCAGCGCGAGCCTGCTCGGCCTCCCGCTTGGCCGAGATTCGCACCTCGTTGGCCTCCTGCTGTGCGCCCAGCCGGACCTGGTCGGCCTCGCGCTTGGCGCCGGCGAGCACATCGGCGGCCTCGGTGCGAGCCAGGCTGCGCTCCTGCTCCGCCTCGGCGATGATCCGCCCCCGACTCTCGTCGAGCTCCTTGAGCTGGACCAAGCGCATGTCCTCCGCCTCGCGGGTGGCATCGGCGCGGGTGGCTTGCGCATCACGCTGGGCCTGCTCGCGGATCTCGGCGGCGTCGCGCAGCGCGGCGGCCCGGACCTCGGCAGCTTCCTCCTCGGCCAGGCGCAGCATCGCTGTCGCACGGCCGCCGAGACCGGCGTACGACGGGTTCTTGTTCTCCTCGAGCTCTCGGCGGGCCGACTCGAGCGACGCCTCGAGCTCGGAGATGCGACCGTGGGCCTGACCCAGGCTGGCGTCGAGCCGTTGGTGCTCGCCGCCGAGCTGGCGCAGATGCTGGTCGACGGCGGCCTTGTCGTAGCCACCGCGTCGCACCGTGGGCAGCGCGGGAACAGCCGTTCCAGCGGGTGCCGGAGCAGCAGGCTGCGCGGCGGGCCGGGACGGAGGCGCCGCCGCCGGGGGGAGGACCCTCTGGACGGGTTGCGTGGGCGCGGATGCCTGGGTGGTCTGCCGCGCGTGGACCTGCGCGGCCTCGGCCACGGTTCGGGCCGGAGCGGGCGCCGGGGTCTGCGGCTTCGGCAGGTCTGCGGCCACCTGGCGGATGGGCTGGGTCGGCTGCGCTGGCGTCCGCTGGGGCAGCGGGGCGGCCTGCGGTGCACGGGGTGGTGGCTGGTCGACCGGGACCGCCGGCATCACCCGGGTCGCCTCGGTGTCGGGACCAGCCTTGCCCGCGCTCCGAGCCGCCTCGATGTCGTCCGCGTCCTCGAGGGCGTCGTCCTCGGGGTCGTCGTCGAAGATGGACAGGCCACGGTCGCTCATGCGGCGTTCACTCCCTCGGGTGGGCTCGGGCACCTGGACCCCAGTCTCCACGATCGGGCATGGTCAGCCCACCCCACCTCGCGGATCAGGCGAGGGGCGAGACGCTCACACGCCGCGGAAGCGGTTGATCGCGCTCTCGTGCTTGGCTCGCAGCTCGGGGTTGCGCACCCCGAGACCCTCCTCGGGCGCCAGGCAGAGCACGCCGACCTTGCCCTGGTGGGCGTTGCGGTGCACGTCGAGGGCGGCCTGGCCGGTCTCCTCGAGCGGGTACGCCTGCGACAGGGTCGGGTGGATCATCCCCTTCGCGATCAACCGGTTCGCCTCCCACGACTCGCGGTAGTTGGCGAAGTGGGAGCCGATGATCCGTTTGAGGTTCATCCAGAGGTACCGGTTGTCGTACTGGTGCAGGTAGCCGCTCGTGGAGGCACAGGTGACGATCGTGCCGCCCTTGCGTGCGGCGTACACGCTGGCGCCGAACGTCTCCCGGCCCGGGTGCTCGAAGACGATGTCGACGTCCTCGCCACCGGTGAGCTCGCGGATGTCGTTGCCGAACCGGCGCCACTCCTTGGGGTCCTGGGTGTGCTCGTCCTTCCAGAACCGGTAGCCCGCCTCGGAGCGGTTGATGATCAGCTCCGCGCCCATCGCCCGGCAGATGTCGGCCTTCTCCTCGTTGGAGACGACACATACGGGCACCGCGCCACCGTTCAGGGCGTACTGCGTGGCGAACCCGCCGAGGCCGCCGCTGGCGCCCCAGATCAAGACGTTGTCCCCCTGCTTCATGCCGGCCCCGTTGCGGCTGACGAGCTGGCGGTACGCCGTGGAGTTGACCAGCCCGGGGGACGCGGCCTCCTCCCACGTGAGGTGCGCGGGCTTGGGCATCAGCTGGTTGGACTTGACCAGCGCCAGCTCGGCGAGCCCGCCGAAGTTCGTCTCGAAGCCCCAGATCCGCTGCTCGGGGTCGAGCATCGTGTCGTTGTGACCGTCAGGGCTCTCCAGCTCCACGCTTAGGCAGTGGGCGACGACCTCGTCGCCGGCCTTCCAGAGGTGCACGCCCGGGCCGGTCCGGAGCACGACGCCGGAGAGGTCGGAGCCGACGACGTGGTAGGGCAGGTCGTGGCGCTTCGACAGCGGGCTGAGCCGGCCGTACCGCTCCAGGAACGAGAACGTCGAGACCGGCTCGAAGATGCTCGTCCAGACGGTGTTGTAGTTGATCGCGCTGGCCATCACCGCGACCAGTGCCTCGCCGGGGCCGAGCTCGGGGACCGGTACGTCGTCGAGGTGCAAGGTCTCGCGAGGGTCCTTGTCCTTGGTGGCCAGGCCCTCGAAGTAGCCGACCTCGTCCTTGTGCACGGTGACGGCGCGGTAGGAGTCGGGCACCGGCAAGGCGGCGTACTCGTCTGCTGTGGTGTCGCCGGCGAGAATGGCGTCGCGGATGTGTTGCATCCTCGGGAAGTTAGCGGCCATTCACCGCGGGTGGGCCGCACTGTGGGTCACCTAACACCGCCCGGGGGTTGAGGAGGTTGCGCAGCAACCGTCTCGAAACCCCGCGAGTGAACCGCCGACGTCGCGGTCACCGGGTTTCGAGGCAGGCGCCAGCGCGCCCCTTCCTCAACCAACGGGGGTGGCCGGCTCGACCAGCTCGACGAGGACCCCGCCGGCGTCCTTGGGGTGAACGAAGTTGACGCGGGAGCCGGAGGTACCGCGGCGAGGCTCGTCGTACAGCAGGCGCAGACCACGCTCGCGGAGCACGGCGCAGACGGCGTCGAGGTCCGCGACGCGGTAGGCCAGCTGCTGGATGCCCGGGCCGGAGCGGTCGAGGAACTTCGCGATCGTCGACTCGGGAGACAGCGGGGCGAGCAGCTGGATACTGGGGCCTCCGGGCTGCGAGGGGTCGCCGACCGCGAGCATCGCCTCGCGCACACCCTGCTCCTCGTTGGTCTCCTCGTGCACCACCCGCAGCCCGAAGGTGTCGCGGTAGAACACGATGGCCTCGTCGAGGTCGGGCACGGCGATGCCGACGTGGTCGATGGCGGTGAAGAGGTCGCTCGGAAGGGCCATGGCGTCATCGTCGCCGCGCGACACCTGACGGGCCAACGGTTGTGAGCATTTCCACGCTGTGTGCGGGCCGTTCGCCATGGCCGGGCGGTGAGCGCCGTGGGTACTCTCGCCAGAGGCACACCCAGCTTTCAGGAGGCACCGCATGTCCGGATCCGTCATCGTCGCCGGGGCCCGCACGCCGATCGGCCGGCTGCTCGGAGGGCTCAAGGACCAGTCGGCAGCCCAGCTCGGCGGAGTAGCGATCGCCGGTGCACTCGAGAAGGCCGGAGTGTCCGGTGACCAGGTCGACTACGTGATCATGGGCCACGTCATCCAGGCCGGAGCCGGGCAGAACCCCGCCCGCACCGCTGCCGTGGCCGGCGGCATCCCGATGAGCGTCCCGAGCATCACCATCAACAAGGTGTGCCTGTCCGGCATCAATGCGATCGCCCTGGCCGACCAATTGATCCGCGCGGGCGAGGTCGACATCGTCGTCGCCGGCGGCATGGAGTCGATGACCCAAGCTCCCCACCTGCTGCCCAAGTCACGCGAGGGCTTCAAGTACGGCGACACCTCGCTGGTCGACTCGATGGCCTACGACGCGCTGTGGGACCAGGCCACCGCCCAGGCCATGGGCATGCTCACCGAGCAGTGCAACGCTGCCGCGGACAACCTCACCCGCGAGGAGCAGGATGCCTTCGCCGCGCGTTCGCACCAGCGTGCCGCCGAGGCCTGGAAGAACGGTGTGTTCGACGACGAGGTCGTCCCCGTCACCGTCAAGGCACGCGGCGGAGACATCCAGGTCAGCGCCGACGAGGGAGTTCGCGGCGACACCACGGTCGAGTCGCTGGGCAAGCTGCGCCCGGCCTTCAGCAAGGACGGCACCATCACCGCCGGCTCCGCCTCCCAGATCTCCGACGGCGCTGCGGCCGTCGTGGTGATGAGCAAGGCGAAGGCCGAGGAGCTGGGGCTCAGCTGGCTGGCCGAGATCGGCGCGCATGCCCAGGTGGCCGGCCCCGACTCGACGCTCCAGCAGCAGCCCGCCAACGCGATCGCAACGGCGTGCGCCAAGGACGGCATCACCGCCGCAGACCTCGACCTCGTCGAGATCAACGAGGCCTTCGCCGCTGTCGGCATCGCCTCGGGCCGCTCCCTGGGCGTGTCGGAGGACATCATCAACGTCAACGGTGGCGCCATCGCCCTGGGTCACCCGGTCGGCATGTCCGGGGCCCGGATCGTGCTGCACCTGGCTCACGAGCTCAAGCGGCGCGGCGGCGGTGTCGGGGCGGCGGCCCTCTGCGGTGGTGGCGGCCAGGGCGACGCCCTGATCGTGCGTGTTCCCTGAGTGGGTCTCGACAGGCGCGACCATCGCAAGCCGCGGGGGTCGGTCGACGAGCTGGTCTCGCGAGCCCGCGAGGGTAACGCCCGCGCCGTCGCGCGGCTGATCTCCTGGGTCGAGGACGAAGCCCCCCAGCTACGCGAGGTGATGGCCGCGCTGGCGCCGTACGCCGGGCACGCCCAGATCGTGGGCATCACCGGCTCGCCGGGGGTCGGCAAGTCGACCTCGACCAACGCCATCGTCGGCGAGCTGCGCAAGGCCGGCAAGCGGGTCGGCGTCCTCGCGGTGGACCCCTCCTCTCCGTTCTCCGGCGGCGCCCTGCTCGGGGACCGCGTGCGGATGCAGGACCACGCGCTCGACGCCGACGTCTACATCCGGTCGATGGCCTCGCGCGGGCACCTCGGCGGACTGGCGTGGAGCACGCCCCAGGCGCTGCGCGTTCTCGACGCCGCCGGATGCGACGTGGTGGTCATCGAGACCGTGGGTGTCGGTCAGAGTGAGGTCGAGATCGCGGGTCTCGCCGACACCACCTTGGTGCTGCTGGCTCCTGGCGCGGGGGATGGCATCCAGGCCGCCAAGGCGGGCATCTTGGAGATCGGTGACATCTACGTCGTCAACAAGGCCGACCGCGAGGGGGCCGACCAGCTGCGCCGCGACCTGCGGTCCATGATCGCGTTGGGCCAGACGGTTTCGGGTGAGCGCCCCGAGGGTGGCTGGAAGCCACCGATCGTCAAGACCGAGGCCCATCGCGGTGAGGGTGCCGCCGAGGTGGTCTCCGAGATCGACCGGCACTTCGCGTGGCTGGTGGAGTCCGGCGAGCTCGAGCGCCGACGTACTCGCCGGGTCCGCGACGAGATCGAGACCATCGCCGTGACCGCCCTGCGCCGGCGCTGGGACGGTGTCCATGCCCGGGTCGAGCTCGACGACCTGGCGGCGGAGGTGCTCGCGGGCGACTCCGATCCCTACACCGCGGCCGACACGCTGCTGGAGAACTTGTAGCGAGGCGGGCCGAAGAGGTCACGATTTCGGCACATCGGGGGGTCCGGCGTGGGAATCGTCGGTGGCGATCCCTAAGGTCGCTCGGGTGAGCGGTGTCGGGGGAGGAGCGCGCCTGCTCGTGGGGCACGACCTCAGCTTCGACGTCGAGGGACGTCGGGTCCTCGACTCGGTCTCGCTGCGCGCAGAACCCGGACGCATGCTCGCGGTGACCGGCACCTCCGGATCGGGCAAGACCACGCTGCTGTCGCTGGTCGGCGGGCTGGCCAGACCGGCAGCAGGGGAGGCGACCTACGACGGCGGGCCGGTGACCACCAAGCAGGGCGAGCCGCTGCCGACCACGGGGTTCGTGCTGCAGAGCTACGGCCTGGTGGCGACCTTGACCGCGGCAGAAAACGTCGCCGTCGCCCTTCGCGGCCGCGGCGCCGCCGCCACGGAGGCGACCGACAGGGCCCTGGAAGCACTGGCTCGAGTCGGCGTCGACGAGCTCGCCGACCGCCTGATCTCCGAGCTGTCGGGCGGGCAGCTGCAGCGCGTGGCCGTCGCCCGCGCTCTGGTCGTCGGGGCAGACGTCGTGCTTGCAGACGAGCCGACCAGCGAGCTCGACGAGACCAACCGCGATGTCGTGGTGGCCCAGCTGCGCCTGGAGGCCAACCGTGGCGCGGTCGTCCTGGTCGCGACCCACGACCCCGCGGTGGCCGAGGAGTGCGACGACGAGCTCCACCTCGTCGACGGTCGCGTCGAGCAGATGCAGGCGCCGCCCCCGCCCCCCGAGCCCGGCCACGAGCACGATGCGTTCATGCGGCCCGTCACGGACCCGGGCCGGCCCTGATGACGCTCGACAGCCTGGTCTCGGCGAGTCCCGCCGGCCCCGCTCGGTCGGCCGGCATCGGCGTTCGCTGCCAGAACGTCGTCCACATCTACACCACCGTCGCCGGGCACGATGTCGTGGCGCTCAGGGGCGTCAACCTCGACATCGCGCCCGGCGAGCAGGTAGCCCTGCTCGGTCCGTCGGGTTCGGGCAAGTCGACCCTGCTGGGCTTGTTCGGTGGGCTCCAGCGCGCCTCTGCCGGCAAGGTCCTCGTCGACGGCATCGACATCAGCCGCATCCCCGAAGCCGAGCTGACCCGGCTGCGGGCGGGCAAGGTCGCCTCGCTGCTCCAAGGCGCTCGCCGCAACCTGCTGACCTACGCCACGGCAGCCGGCAACGTGGATTTCGCCCGGCGTGGCATGGCCTCCGCCGACGTACGCCGTCTGCCTACCGCCCGCCAGCTCCTCGAGCAGCTCGGGCTCGGCGAGCTCACCGACACTCCGGTGAACTCCATGTCTGGCGGTGAGCAGCAACGCGTCGCTCTCGCCGTGACCGTCTCCAGCGGCGCCGGCCTGCTGCTCGCAGACGAGCCGACCTCGCAGCTGGGCCACGCCGACCGCGACGCGATGGTCGACCTGATCCAGCGCGTCAACGCCGGGCTCGGCACGACCGTGGTGATCGTCACCCACGACCCCGACATCGCCGCCCGCATCCCCCGCCGGATCACCATTCGCAACGGCCGCATCGGCTCGGAGGGGGTCCACGGCCGCGACTACGCCGTCATCGACCAAGACGGTGCGGTCCACCTGCCCGAGGACTGGGCCGACGACTACCCACCCGGCTCGCTCGTGGAGTTCGAGGAGACCGACGACGGCTTCTTCGTGCGGCGCGTCGACGTCGCACCTCCCGGTGAGCACTGATGGGCACCTTCATCGCCGGGCTCCGGTCGCGAAGGTGGCTCAACCTCGGCGTCTTCGCGCTCGGCGTGCTCGCCATGGTCGTCGCCGTCGCCACACCGCTCTATGCCAGGTCATCGGCCGAGCACCTGCTCGACCAGCGCGTCGAGCAGCGTCCGGTCTACGAGACCGGGCTCAGCATCCAGACCGCACCCCAGTCCGACCACGCCGATGGTGCCAAGCCGCCGCACCCGCTCACCTCCGATGAGCGCGCGCAGATGCTGGCCAAGGTCGCCGACCTCGTGACCACCGACGGGCCCGACCGGTTCTGGCAGGCGCCCACGACCTATCTCTACAGCCTGGGCGACTACCACTCCGGCCCGCGGACCTACCAGATCAAGACCTACTGGCGAGACGGGATGTGCGGGCTGGCTCACGTCGAGGGACGCTGCCCGTCGGCTCCGGGTGAGGCCCTGATCGACCCCCTGATGCTGGAGTCCATCCACGGGCAGCTCGGCGACAAGATCCAGGTCATCTTCAGCTACTCCACGGGGGACGACAAGCCGGCGGGTGAGCTGAAGGTCGACTACACGATCGTCGGCACCTACGCGATCGACGACCCGGCCTCGCCGGAGTGGTTCAACCCGGCGCGCACGTTCGGCGACGGCACCCTGCGGCCGACCCCGCTCGGCTCGAGGGCGCCGATGACCGCACCGAGCCTGCTCGTCGACCAGTCGTCGATCACCTTCGCTCCCAGCACCGTCGCCGGTGCCGACCGACCGATCGACCTCGACAGGCTCGACATCGACTCGATGGACGCCGCCGAGTCCGCGCTGGCCGCGTGGCAGGTGGCCATCGCCAACGAGGGCCCACCGGTCATCCAGCCCGACGAAGCGATCACGCTGCAGAGCGTCTTCGACGACGTCGACGCCGAGCAGACGCTCCTCTCGCGAGTGACCCTCGCGGCCGTCGTCCCCCTCATCGTGCTGGCGCTGCTCCTGCTCTACGTCCTGGTCGCCGCGGCCGCCGACGTACGCCGCCAAGAGGTCGCCCTGGCCAAGCTTCGCGGCTTCTCGGCGGTCAAGGTCGTCCGGTTCGCGGTCGCGGAGCCGGTCATGGTGCTGCTGCTCACGGTCCCGGTCGGCATCGCCCTGGCCGTGCTGCTCGAGCGCACGGTGTCGCGCACCTGGCTCGGGGGCACGCCCTTCGCGGTGACGCCGCAGGCCGTGGCGTCGGCGGTGGTCGTGACTGCCGCTGCGCTGGCCGCAGCCTTCGTCGCGGTGCTCGGAGTGGTGCGCGAACCCCTGGCCTCGTCACTGGCGTCGGTCAACCGGCAGCGCGGCACCTCCCGGTGGGGCCTGCTCGCACAAGGTGCCCTGGTCATGCTGTCGGTGGCAGCGGTCGTGCAGATGGTGACGTCCGATGCCGAGCAGTCCTCGAGCTTCGTGGAGCTGCTCGCCCCGCTCTTCGTGGCGATGGGGGCCTCGGTCCTGGCGATGGTGCTCATCGGTGTGGTCGCCCGTGGCTGGCTGCGCAACACCGTCAGCCGGGGCCGCCTGTCGTCGTTCCTCGCCTCGCGCCGGCTGGTCCGCCGTCACGACCTCGTCCAGCTCGTGCTCCCGCTCCTGCTGGCCACCGCGATGGCCTCGTTCGCGGCATCGGCGTGGAAGGTCGCCGACGACTGGCGGGTCTCCAAGGCCGCCGCGACCGTCGGTGCTGCCAAGGTCTACTACGTCGACACGGCGCCGTCTCGCCTGCAGTGGGTCACCCAGCAGGTCGACCCCGACGGGCGCTACCTCGCCGCGGCCGTCCCGCCGGCACCACGCACCGTCGGCGGCGGGCGCGTCGGCCTGGTCGACGCGTCGCGCTTCGCGGCGGTCTCGGCGTGGGACGACCAGTGGGGAGGAGGCGGGGTCCAGCGGGTCCAGGACCAGCTGACACCACCTGACGGGCCGGGCCCCATCGAGTTCTCCGGCACCCGAGTCGAGGTCGAGGTCACCGACATCAGCCTGAAGGGCGAGCTCAACTTCCCGCTCGAGGTCTGGGTGCGCTACCTCACCGCCTCATCCGGCGAGGAGCACGTCGTGCCTCTGGGCACGCTGAGGAGGCACGGAGACGTCACCCTCGACGGGTTCGTGTCGGAATGCGAGGAGGGCTGCTCCCTCGAGCAGCTGTTCATCGCGGGCAGTTCCTCGTCGGTCACCGACGCGGCCGGACGCCTCACCATCGGCAGCATCAGGGCCAACGGTGACACTCCAGGCGACTGGCGGACCGACGATCCTGACGCCTGGCGTCCCGCGCGGCCCTTCGGTGACTCCGGGCTCGCCCCGGTCGACATCGAGGCCGGTCCCGACGGGCTGGCCCTGCGACTGACGGGCGAGCCGGCGGTGATCCGGCTGACGACGACCGACATCCCCGCAGCACCACCGCTGGTCGCCACCGCGACCACGGAGCTCGACCCCGACGAGGACGAGCCGGACGCCGTCAGCGGGGCGTCCGTGCTCGGCGTCCGCACGCCGATGGTGCTGGCCGGCACTGCCGAGGCCCTGCCGTTCGTGGGCAGCGACGGGGGTCTGTCCGACCTGACATCGGCGTTGCGCGAGTACGGCGACCAGGCCACCGACGTGTCCATCACCGAGCTGCTGGTCGCCGACGGCACGCCCAGCTCCCTGCTCGACCAGGTCGAGAAGCTCGGCGTCCCGCTCACCGACTCGCGCACCGAGAGCGAGGAGCTCGGCCTGTTGCGCTCCGACGCTTTCTCCCTCGGCTGGCGGGTGTTCCTGCTGGTCGGGGTGCTGACCCTGCTGCTGGCGTTCCTCGGCGTGCTGGCGCTGGCCGTCGTGCAGCTGCGGTGGCGGTCCTACGAGGTCGCGGCGCTGCGCGTGGTCGGCGTACGCCGTCGCGACCTGCGCCGCGCGATCGTCACCGAGTACGTCGCCTTGCTCGGCATGGCCGTCATCGGTGGCGGGCTGGCGGCGGTGGGCTCGCTGCTCATGGTGCTGCCCTCCCTCGACATCGGCACGATCGGGGAGTTCGACCCACCGGTCGACTTCGGCCTGCGCTGGCTGGTGCTGGCCGGTGTGCTGGGGGTGGTGCTGGTCGTGGTGCTGGCGATCGCGTTCTGGATCTCGCGCCGCACCGTCAAGCAGGGCACGCCCTCCACCCTTCGGCAGGCCGACGCGAGGTAGCGCCCATCGGTCGGTCGTGTGGTCGATACTGAGCCCCATGTCACCGAAGGACGGGCCGTTGCCGTTCGACCCGATCGACGAGGCCGCCCGTCAGTGGGGCAAGCGGTGGGACCGCGTGCCGGCCATGCACGCCGTCACCTCGCTGATGCGGGTGCAGCAGCTGGTGATCGGGCGACTGGATGCGATCCTCAAGCCGCACGGCCTGACCTTCGCCCGCTACGAAGCCTTGGTGCTGCTGGTCTTCTCCAGCCGCGGTTCGCTGCCGCTGGGCAAGATGGGAGAGCGGTTGCAGGTGCACCCCACCTCGGTGACATCGATCGTGCGACGGCTGGTCGAGGACGGGCTGATCGTGCGGCTACCGCATCCCGACGACGGGCGCGGGGTCCTGGCCGAGATCACTCCGCGCGGTCGTGAGCTGGTCACGGCGGCGACGCGGGACCTCGTGGCGACCGACTTCGCCCTCGCGTCGCTGACCGAGGAGGAGCTCGGTCAGCTCTCGGAGCTGCTGCGGCCGGTCCGCCGCGACGCGGGGGACTTCGAGGTCGAAGCGAGCTCGTGACGCACCCATGACCGACGCCGACGCCGTTCGTCGCGTGGGGCTGGCGCTGCCCCGCAGCTACGAGGTGCAGGTGCGCGGCCGCTGGAAGCTGCGAGTCGGCCAGATCGTCTACGTCGCCTTCTCTCACGACGAGACCGAGATGGGGTTCGGCTTCCCCAAGGCCGAGCGCGACGGACTGGTCGCCTCGAACCCCGAGACGTTCTACCTGCCGGGCGAGTCCGACCTGCGCTACCAGTGGGTCTGCGCCCACCTCGACCGCCTCGACACCGCCGAGATGCGCGAGCTGGTCACCGACGCATGGCGCATGTGCACCCCGAAGATGCTGCACGACCTGCCGGAGATGCGCGAGCCGGCCATGGCGGCGTACGGGTTCCTCGACGCCGGGGAGTACGGCGAGCTCCGGCCGCTGCTCCACCCCTACCTGCACTTCGAGGACGGCGCGGTGTCCCTACGGGGTCGCACGAAGGTCCTCGACCACCTGCGTGCGCACGGTGCCAGGCCGCCCACCGACGTCGAGGTGCGCGACGGGCAGATCTACCGGTGGACGCGCCGAGTCACCGAAAACTAGTTGGACGTCCTACTATCTTCCTATGGTCTCGACAAGCTCGACCGACGACAGCTCTGCACGCTCGACCGACGACAGCTCTGCACGCGCCCGGTGGCAGGCCCGCTATGACGCGTCTCGCACGCGCGAGGCGGACTTCACGACGCTGTCGGGGATGGTCGTCGAACCGGCGTACGGGACCGACGACTCGGAGTGGCCGGGGGAGTTCCCGTTCACGCGTGGGCTCTACCCGACGGGCTACCGCGGGCGCACGTGGACGATCCGGCAGTTCGCCGGGTTCGGCAACGCCGAGCAGACCAACGAGCGCTACCGGATGATCCTCGGGCGTGGCGGTGGCGGCCTCAGCGTCGCCTTCGACATGCCGACGTTGATGGGCCGTGACTCCGATGATCCCAAGTCGCTCGGCGAGGTCGGGCACTGTGGCGTGGCCATCGACTCCGCGGCCGACATGGAGCGGCTCTTCCACGGCATCGATCTCGGCTCCGTGACCACCTCGATGACGATCAGCGGTCCGGCCGTGCCGGTGTTCTGCATGATGCTGGTCGCGGCCGAGCGCGCGGGCGTCGACACGGGTGTCCTGAACGGCACGCTCCAGACCGACATCTTCAAGGAGTACATCGCCCAGAAGGAGTGGCTCTTCGGGCCCGAGCCGCACCTGCGATTGATCGGCGACCTGATGGAGTACTGCGCCGAGCACATCGCCGACTACAAGCCGCTCTCGGTCTCCGGCTACCACATCCGCGAGGCGGGGTCGACGGCGGCGCAGGAGCTGGCCTTCACGCTGGCCGACGGGTTCGGCTACGTCGAGCTCGGCTTGTCCCGAGGGCTCGATGTCAACGCGTTCGCCCCTGGGCTCTCGTTCTTCTTCGACGCCCATGTCGACTTCTTCGAGGAGATCGCCAAGTTCCGGGCCGCACGCCGGATCTGGGCGCGCTGGATGCGAGACGTCTATGGCGCGACCTCGGAGAAGGCGCAGTGGCTGCGGTTCCACACCCAGACCGCCGGCGTCAGCCTCACCGCCCAGCAGCCCTACAACAACGTGGTGCGCACGGGCATCGAGGCGCTCGCCGCCGTGCTCGGCGGCACCAACTCGCTGCACACCAACGCGCTCGACGAGACCCTGGCCCTGCCGAGCGAGCAGGCAGCCGAGATTGCGCTCCGCACCCAGCAGGTGATCATGGAGGAGACGGGCGTCGTCAACGTCGCGGACCCGCTCGGCGGCTCGTGGTACGTCGAGGCGCTCACCGACCAGATCGAGGCCGAGGCCAACGCGATCTTCGACAAGATCCTGGCGATGGGCGGCAGCACCCTCACCCACGCCGACAGCGCCGAGCTGTCGGTGGCCACGCGCAACGGTGAGAAGCCGGTGACCAAGGGCCTCCTGCGCGGTATCGAGGAGGGCTGGTTCATGTCCGAGATCGCCGACGCGGCCTTCGCCTACCAGGTCGCCCTGGAGAAGGGCGAGAAGAAGGTCGTCGGCGTCAACGTGAACCCGGAGTCGGTGACGCACGACCTGGAGATCCTGCGGGTCTCCCACGAGGTCGAGGTCGAGCAGGTCCGCCTCCTCGCGCAGCGCCGTACCCATCGTGACGACGTGGCGGTCAAGGCAGCCATCGAGCAGATGGTCGAGGTCTCCCGCACCGATGCCAACCTGATCCCGAGCATGCTCGACGCCGTCCGTGTCGAGGCAACCCTCGGCGAGATCTGCGACGCGCTGCGCGCCGAGTGGGGCGAGTACCGGGAGCCGGCGAGGTTCTGAGGCCGCGTGGCGGCACGCTCGGGCCCAGCCGCATGCGCGCGCGCTGGATGGGCGCTCTAGTGTCGGAGCCATGAGCGAGAGCGACAGCGAGATCTACGGCGGCTACAGCGTCGATGACGAGGACCAGCCGCAAGGCGACGGCGACAGCATGACCGACAACCGCGGTCTCCTCGACCCGCTCGACGAGGGCTACTCACCGCCCGAGAAGTGGTCGGTCGCCGAGGGCTGGGGCAACACCCCGCTCGAGGAGGAGCTCGGCGAGACCCTCGACATGAGGCTTGCGCAGGAGGAGCCGGAGCCGGACCCCTACGCCGAGGAGGACGACGACTTCCTCGACGACGGCGAGGTCGGCGACCGGCGGGCCGGCCGGCTGGTGGCGCCCGACGAGGGCTCCCACGAGGACATCGACTCCGAGGACTGGGCCACCGACGTCGGCATCGACGGCGCTGGCGCCTCGGCCGAGGAAGCCGCGATGCACGTCGTCGAGCCCGACGGGCCGGAGCTCTGACCCACATGCCGGCTCTCGCGAGTTGGTGGGCCAGGGCGGGTTCGAGAAGATAGCGACATGACGCAGCAGCCGTTCTCCCGTCCTGGAGCGATCGACCTCTCCGGCCTGAAGCGGCCCCAGCAGCCGGCTGGCGCGGGGGCCGCGCAGCCAGGCGCAGGCACCGCCACCGCGGGCACGTCCGCCTACGCGCTCGACGTCGACGAGCAGAACTTCCAGTCGCTGCTCGAGGCCTCGATGACCGCTCCGGTGGTGCTGGTCTTCTACTCGACGGCGCAGGCGCCCGAGAGCGCGGACATGGCCCGCGACGTCGCGACGGTCGCCGGTGAGTACGACGGGCGGTTCCTGGCCGGCCTGATCGACATCGACGCCACGCCGGCCATCGCCCAGGCCATGCAGATCCCGCAGGTCCCGATGCTGTTCGTGCTGCTCGACGGACGGCCGGCCACCCAACCCATCCCCGGCCTGCTCAAGCTCGACGAGCTGCGGGTGCTGTTCAACCAGCTCGGTCAGCAGCTCACCGCCCAGGGCATCACCGGGCGTCACCAGCCTCGCTCGGCCGGCGCCCCCGCCGTCGGGGGTGACGAAGGCCAGGAGCCGGTCCTCGACCCGCGCTACGCGGCCGCCCAGGACGCGCTCGGCGACGGTGACCTCGAGCGTGCCGTGGCCGAGTACCAAAAGCTCGTCGACGCCAACCCGGCCGACATCGAGGCGGCAGCCGGTCTGGCGATGGCCAAGGTGCTCCGGCGCACGCAGGGCGTCGACCTCACCGCCGCTCGCGAGACCGCAGCCGCCAACCCCGACGACGTCGAGGCGCAGACTCTGGTCGCCGACCTCGACATGCTCGGCGGTCACGTGGACGACGCGTTCAACCGGTTGATCGACGTCGTACGCCGCACCTCCGACGCCGATCGCAACAAGGCGCGAGAGCACCTGCTGGGGTTGTTCGCGGCCGTCGGCAACGCCGACCCGCGCGTCGTCAAGGCCAGGCAGAACCTCGCGTCCGCGTTGTTCTGACGAGCGCCACAGGGAGCCGGCGGACGGCTCAGCCGAGCGCGGCCCGGCCGGCCTCGAGCCGCGCCACCGGCACCCGGAACGGCGAGCAGGAGACGTAGTCCAGACCCACCGACTCGAAGAAGTGGATCGAGGCGGGGTCGCCGCCGTGCTCGCCGCAGACTCCGAGCTTGAGCGTGGCGTTCACCTCGCGGCCGGACTCGCTGGCCGTGCGGACCAGTGCGCCGACCCCCTCGGTGTCCAGCGACTCGAACGGTGAGACGGGGAAGATCCCCTGCTCGAGGTAGGTCGAGAAGAACGAGGCCTCGACGTCGTCGCGCGAGAAACCCCACGTCATCTGGGTCAGGTCGTTGGTGCCGAAGGAGAAGAAGTCGGCCGACCCGGCGATCTTTCCGGCGGTCAGCGCGGCGCGCGGCAGCTCGATCATGGTGCCGATCAGGTGCGGGATCTCGATGCCCTGCTGCTCCTGCACCTGGCGGGCGATCTCCTGGATCTGGCCGCGCACGATGTCGAGCTCTCGCACGGAGGCGACCAGCGGGATCATGATCTCCGGCTCGGCGCGGCCGCCACGCTTGAGATGGGCCGCGGCGGCCTCGAGGATGGCCCGGGCCTGCATGGTGAACAGGTGGGGGATGGCGATGCCGAGGCGCACACCCCGCAGCCCCAGCATCGGGTTCTGCTCGTGCAGGCGCTGCACCGCGGCGAGCAGCTTGCGGTCCCGCTTCTTGCGGTGCCCGCGCGAGTCGGCGAGGGCCAGCTTGACCGAGAGCTCGGTCAGGTCGGGCAGGAACTCGTGCAGCGGCGGGTCGATCAGCCGGATCGTGACCGGGAGTCCGTCCATGGCCTCGAAGATGCGCGTGAAGTCCTCGCGCTGGAGGGGGAGCAGCTCCGCCAAGGCGGCCTCCTGGCCCGCCTCGTCCTCGGCCACGATCAGGTTCTCGACCAGCTGACGCCGGTCACCGAGGAACATGTGCTCGGTGCGGCACAGGCCGATGCCCTGGGCGCCGAAGCGCCGAGCCCGTGCGGCGTCCTCGGCGGTGTCGGCGTTCGTGCGGACCTTGAGCCGGCGGGCCTTGTCGGCGTGCTCGATCAGCCGCGTGACGGCCTGGACGAGGGGCTGGTCGACGTCGTCGCCCTCGAAGTAGCGCACCACGTCGGAGGGTGTCACCGGCACGGCTCCCAAGAACACCTCACCCGTCGAGCCGTCGATGGAGATGACGTCGCCCTCGCGGACGGTCGGCCCGCCCCTCACCTCGAACTCGCCTTCACGGGCGTCCACCTCGAGAGCCTCGGCACCGCACACGCAGGTCCGGCCCATGCCGCGCGCCACCACGGCAGCATGGGAGGTCTTGCCGCCGCGGCTGGTGAGCACTCCGCGGGCCACCATCATCCCGTGCAGGTCGTCGGGGGTCGTCTCCTTGCGGACCAAGATGACGTCCTCGCCCCGCTCGGCCCACTCGACGGCTGTCGCCCAGTCGAAGACCGCCTTGCCCACGGCGGCGCCAGGTGAGGCGTTCATGCCCTTGGCCAGCAGCGTGCGCTCGGCCTTCTCGTCGAAGCGCGGAAACATCAGGTTGGCCAGCTGCTCGCCGGTGACCCGGCGCAGCGCCTCGTCCATGTCGATGAGGCCCTCGTCGGCCATGTGCACGGCGATCCGGAAGGCCGCCTCGGGCGTCCGCTTGCCCACCCGGGTCTGGAGCATCCAGAGCTTGCCGCGCTCGACGGTGAACTCGATGTCGCACATGTCGCGGTAGTGCTGCTCGAGCTTGGACATGATGCCGAGCAGCTCGTCGTGGGACTTCTTGTCGACCTCAGCCATGTCGGCGAGCGACACCGTGTTGCGGATGCCGGCGACGACGTCCTCACCTTGCGCGTTCTGGAGGTAGTCGCCGTAGACGCCTTGGTCGCCGCTCGCCGGGTCGCGGGTGAAGCAGACACCCGACCCGGAGTCCATGCCGAAGTTGCCGAACACCATCGCCTGGATGTTCACGGCCGTGCCGAGGTCCTCGGCGATCTGCTCCTGGCGGCGGTAGAGGACGGCCCGGTCGGTGTTCCAGGAGTCGAAGACGGCCCGGACCGCGAGGTCGAGCTGCTCGCGCGGATCCTGCGGGAACGACCGGCCGGTGTGCTTCTCGATGATCGTCTTGTAGGTCTCGATCAGCTCCTGCAGGTCCTCCACGCCGAGGTCGGTGTCAGCGGTGGTGCCGCGCTCCTTCTTGAGGTCGTCCAGCGCGTCGCGGAAGGTCTCGCCCTCGATGCCGAGAACGGTGTTGCCGAACATCTGCAGCAACCGGCGGTAGGAGTCGTAGGCGAAGCGCGGGTTGTCGCTGCTGCGAGCCAGGCCCTGCACCGACTCGTCGTTGAGACCGACGTTGAGAACGGTCTCCATCATGCCGGGCATCGAGGCAGCGGCGCCCGAACGCACGCTGACCAGCAGCGGGTCACCCGGGGCGCCGAGGCTGCGCCCCATCGCCTTCTCGAGCGAGGTCAGGTGCGCCGAGACCTCGTCGGCGAGGCCTTCGGGCTCGCCGCCGTTCTTGAGGTAGGCCCGGCACGCCTCGGTCGAGATCGTGAACCCGGGTGGCACGGGCAGCCCGAGGTTGGTCATCTCGGCAAGGTTGGCTCCCTTGCCTCCGAGAAGGTCCTTCTGGTCCTTGTTGCCCTGGGCGAAGTCGTAGACGAAGGTGACCATGAGGCATCCAAGCACGGCTGGAGCCGCCAGGGGCAGGTCGGACTTCCGGGGTCACCTACCGGACTCGGTGTACCCGGGCACGCCCGAGTCGGCAGCGGCCAGCGCAGCCCTGATCCGTCTGGCGGTGAAGTCGGCGCAGCGTTCCTCGACCTGGTCCAGGGTGCAGAACTCGGCGGTGCGGATCTCGCGCGGCTGGGTCACCATCTCGGCCAGGATCGCTGCGTCGTGCTGGCCCCCGTCGAAGACGAGGCACACCGCGTCGTCCCACCCGCCCCAGGGCGGCAGCCAGTCGGTCAGCAGCAGGCTGCCTGGCTCGATCTGGAGCGCCAGCTCCTCCTCGATCTCGCGGCCCACGGCCAGGCGCGGCGACTCGCCCACCTCGACGACCCCACCCGGGAGGTCCCAGTCACGCTTGTAGGTCAGCTGGCACAGCAGCACCCGTCGATCGCGGTCGCGCACCAGGAGCTGGCCGATAGCGCGCTTGCGTGGCAGGAACGAGTTGAGCAACGCCCGGAAGCTCTCGGGCTCGGTCAGCGGCGGGTCGCTGACCAGCCGCGCCAGCACGACGTACGACGTGGTCTCCTCGCGGTCCCCGCGACCCCGCTCGACCCGGCGCACGCCCTCGCGCCTGAGCCCACTGCGCGTGGCGACCCGCAGCGAGTCATGGTTGTCGGGCTCGACCTTGGCCTCGACCCGCCAGTAGCCCAGGCCTCCCTGGCCTTCTTCGGAGAGCGCGTAGTCGGCCATCATCCGCACCGCGCGAGTGGCGAACCCGCGCCCGCGCTGACCCTGGAACAACAGCCACGACAGCTCCCCCACGCCGTCGGCGCGTCGACGCAGATCGACGTTGCCGACCAGCTTGCCCTCGGCCTCCACGACGAACGCGACCTCGCTGCGCCCCTCGTCGTAGGCCGTGTGCCAGCGTTCGATGGCTGCCCGCATGCGCTCGGGCGTGACTCCGTCGACCGGCCAGCCGAACCAGTGCGCGATCACCTCGTCGTGCCCGGCGACGGCCTCGTCGACGTCCTCGGCCGACCAGCGCCGCAGGGTCACCACGCCGTCAGTCAGCGTCGGCTGCTCGGGGACGGGGCTGTCCAGGGGCACGAGTCGAACCCTAGCCGGGTGGTCTCGACGCGGTTGCCAGCACCGAGAGGTGATCGCGGACGAGAGCGACCGCTTCTTGGGGGGCCAGGCGGCCGAGGCACACGGCCAGCGTCGTGCCGTCGACGATGGCTCGCAGACGCGGATGCTGCTGGGCGCACTGCTCGGGGTCGAGCCCGAGCAGCTCGAGCGCGAGGTCCAAGCGGGCGGCAACGATCTCCTCGCGCTCGACGCGATGGTGGGCCAACGGGTCGGCCAACGGGTCGGCCAACGGGTCTGACGGGTTGGCTTGGGTGACGTCGGCGGGCGCGTCATCGACGCGCGGGGCGAAGACATACCCACGCTGGGCGATCTGGTAGCGCGCCCAGAGCGGCCCGTCGGGGTCGTCACTGCTCCCGAGGCCTGGTGGCACTCTGGGACCCTCGATCAGCAACCGCGGCCAGACGAGCTCCTCGTCGATGCGATCCGGGGTGTCGGGCATCAGGCTGCGGACGAGCCGGGTCGCCGCATCGGGTGGCTCACCCTGGCGGAGGTTGAACCGGCCCGCGGCCCGGCGGCTCTTCACCTCGCCTGCCGCCAGCACCCTCAGGTCTGCCTCGGCACGGAGAAGGTCGTCGATCCTGTTGCGAGAGGTGCCGAGCTCCTCGGCGATGGCGCGCCGGCTCAAGGCGCCGACGCCTCGGCTGCGCACGATCGCGAAGGCAGCCTCCCTGAAGAACTGGAAGCGACTCGCCTAGTCGACCTTGCGTGGCATCACGCCTTCGTAGGCGATCCAGGAGACGCGACGTGCCCGTCATCCACAGCCCCTGAGGTACGGGCCACCCCGGCACGAATCCCGGTACGACGGCACCTCGGGCCTCGGGAGTTGGGCCGAGGTGGCCCGGAACGTCAGCCGGAGCTCTTGCGGAACCACACCGTCGCGAGCGGCGGCAGGACCAGGGTGGCGTGGGCGGGCTGTCCGTCGTGGTCGCCCTCGACCGCCTCGATCGAGCCGAGGTTGCCGACGCCGGAGCCGGCGTAGGTCGCGGCGTCGGTGTTGACGACCTCCTCCCAGGTGCCCGCGGAGGTCAAACCGAGTCGGTAGTCGCCGTGAGGGACCGCGGCGAAGTTGGCGACACAGACCAGGTCGGGGTCGCCGTCACGGCCGTGGCGGACGAAGGAGAAGACGTTGCGTCCGGCGTCGTTGGCGTTGATCCACTCGAAGGACGCCGCCTCGTCGTCGCGCGACCAGATGGCGGGCGAGTCGACGTAGGCGCGGTTGAGGTCCCGGGTCAGGTCGTGCACACCGCGGTGCTCGGAGTGCTCCAGCAGCCACCAGTCGAGCTCGCGGGCCTCAGCCCACTCCGACTCCTGGCCGAACTCGGCGCCCATGAAGATCAGCTGCTTGCCCGGGTGGGCCCACATGTAGGCCAAGAAGGCGCGCACGTTGGCCAGCTGCTGCCAGCGATCACCGGGCATCTTGCGCAGCAGGGAGCCCTTGCCGTGGACGACCTCGTCGTGGCTGATCGGCAGGCAGAAGTTCTCCGCCCAGGCATAGACCAGCGCGAAGGTGAGCTCGTTGTGGTGCCAGGAGCGATGCACGGGCTCGCGCTGGAAGTAGCCGAGGGTGTCGTGCATCCAGCCCATGTTCCACTTGAAGCCGAAGCCGAGCCCGCCAGAGTCGGTTGGTCGGGTGACGCCCTCCCAGCTGGTCGACTCCTCGGCGATGGTGATCGCGCCGGGGACCCGCTTGTAGACCGTCGCGTTCATCTCCTGGAGGAACTGCACGGCCTCGAGGTTCTCGCGACCGCCGTGCACGTTCGGCTGCCACTGGCCGGCCTCGCGGCTGTAGTCGAGGTAGATCATCGAGGCGACGGCGTCCACGCGCAGTCCGTCGACGTGGTACTCCTCGAGCCAGTACAGCGCGTTGGCGACCAGGAAGTTGCGTACCTCCCGGCGGCCGAAGTTGAAGACGTAGGTGCCCCAGTCGGGGTGCTCGCCGCGCGAGGGGTTGGGGTCCTCGTAGAGCGGCGTGCCGTCGAAGCGGGACAGCGCGAACGTGTCCTTGGGGAAGTGCGCCGGCACCCAGTCGACGATCACGCCGATGCCGGCTTGGTGCAGCCGGTCGACGAGGTAGCGGAACCCGTCGGGGTCGCCGAACCTCGCGGTCGGGGCGAAGTAGGACGTGACCTGATAGCCCCAGGAGCCGCCGTACGGGTGCTCCATCACCGGCAGGAACTCCACGTGGGTGAAGCCGAGGTCGGTCAGGTAGGGCACCAGGTCGTCGGCGATCTGCTGGTAGGTGTAGGCCTCGCCGCCCCAGTGCTTCTTCCACGATCCGAGGTGCATCTCGTAGACCGACATCGGCCCGTGCACCGCAGGGCGGTCGCCGCGGTGGGTCATCCAGTCATCGTCACCCCAGGAGTACGACGACTCGAAGACGACCGACGAGGTCGCCGGGGGAGTCTCGGTGTGGAAGGCCATCGGGTCTGCCTTCTCGCGCCACTGGCCGTCGGCGCCCAGGATCAGGAACTTGTACTTCGTGCCGTTGCCGACGTCGGGCACGAACAGCTCCCACACCCCCGACTCGCCGAGCTGGCGCATGGGGTGCTCGCGGCCGTCCCAGCTGTTGAAGTCGCCCTTGATCCGCACCCCTTTGGCCGATGGCGCCCACACCGCGAACGACGTGCCGTCCACGGGCGCGGTGCCCAGTCCCTCGTAGTGGTGGCGATGGGCGCCCAGTACGGTCCACAGCTGCTCGTGACGGCCCTCGTTGATCAGGTGCAGGTCGACCTCGCCCAGGGTGGGGAGGAACCGGTAGGGGTCGTCGCGGGTGATCGCTCCCTGCCCGTAGTCGACCTCGACGCGGTAGTCGGGCACGTCGTCGATGGGCAGCTCGCCGACCCAGATCCCGGAGTACTCGTGGTCGAGCTCGACGACCTCGTCGGTGCCGTACCGCACTCGCACCGTCTTGGCCAACGGCTTGAACACACGCACGGTGACGCCGCTCTCGCCCAGGTGGGCCCCGAGGATCGAGTGCGGGTCGCCGTGGCCACCGTGCACCAGCAGCTCCAGCTCCTGTGCGGTCTTCTCAATGACAGCCATGGTGACCTCCCTGTTGTCGGTCGAGCTTGTCGAGACCCATCTAGCCCGCCAGCCGCTCGATCGCGGTCAACGGGACGGGTACCCACGACGGCCGGTTGCGTGCTTCGTAGACCGCTTCGTAGACGGCCTTGTCGGCGACATAGGCGTCGAGCAGGGTCTGCTCGTCAGCTGTCAGCCCGCGGTCGCCGACGTAGGCGGCCAGGAACGCCGAGCAGTTGCGCGCGGCCCACTCCGCAGCCCGGAACGCGCGCTGCTCGGCACCGGTGTCGTCGGTGGTGTCGGCCTGTCGCTCGGCCACGCGCGGTGCGTAGTCGAAGGAGCGCAGCATGCCGGCCACGTCTCGCCACGGGGAGTCCGGCAGCACGCGCTCGGCCAGCGGCTTGGCCGGCTCGCCCTCGAAGTCGACGATCTTCCAGCCCTTGACGGTGCGCAGCGTCTGACCGAGGTGCAGGTCGCCGTGCACCTGCTGGACCACGACGTCGGGCACGTCGGCCGCAGCGGCGAACTTGGCTCGCAGACCCGCGGCGTACGGCGCGAGCTCGGGCACCACCTCTACTGCGGCGTCGAGCCGGGCTGCCATCTCCGTGGCCAGGTCGGCCTGCTGCTGCGCCGTGCGCACGTAGCTGGGGAAGTGGGAAGCCAGCGCCCGATGCACGTCTGCGAGCGACTCGCCGAGCCGCGCTGCCTCGGCGGCGAAGTCCCCACCGACCTCGTCGGCGTGCAGGTCGGCCTCCGCGAACAGGTTGCGCACACTGGAGAGTGCCGCGTCCCACCCGTCGGTCGCCGTGCGCAGGAACTGCTGCAGCATCGCCAGCTGCAGCGGCTGTTCCTCGCTTGAGGAAGGCGCGCCAGCGTCCCCGCTGGTTGAGGAAGGCGCGCCAGCGTCCCCGCTGGTTGAGGAAGGCGCGCCAGCGTCCCCGCTGGTTGAGGAAGGCGCGCTAGCGTCCCCGCTGGTTGAGGAAGGCGCGCCAGCGTCCCCGCTGGTTGAGGAAGGCGCGCCAGCGTCCCCGCTGGTTGAGGAAGGCGCGCTAGCGCCTGTCTCGAAACCACGAACCTCAAGCCACCCGTACAGATGCGCCACGTGGTCCGACCCCGCCTCGGTCAGCACCCGATGCACGGCGATGTCGGGGTTGAGGCCAGGGGTCACCTTGCGAAAGACCTTCAGCAGCGCGTCGTCGCCGAAGGCCATCGAGGAGTTCGACTGCTCGCCTGAGAACAGCGTCGAGTGGGCCTCCGTGTCGAGGTCGTAGCCGGGAAGCCGGTGCCAGCGCAGGGTGGTCGAGCTCGTTGAGACCCCGTCGCCCCTCGCGGCCTCGTCGAAGGACCTCAGCCAGCCCGCCATCGCGTCGCGGTCGTGCACCGCGTCGTACGCGTGTACGAAACCGCCGAGCTCGGGCTCCTCCCACCAGCCGACGAAGGCATGGTCGAGCCGGTCCTGGCGCTCGGCGTAGTAGGCCAGCGGCAGCTGGTAGAGCTCCTCGCTCGAGTCGTCGTAGGTGAGCGTGACCAGCTCGATCGAGGCGCGGGCCACCGTGCCGGTCTCCACCCAGCCCAGTCGCCGGACCCTCGTCACCTCGAAGTCGCGTCCCTTGCC
This sequence comes from Nocardioides agariphilus, assembly GCF_015352445.1. Classification (GTDB taxonomy): domain Bacteria; phylum Actinomycetota; class Actinomycetes; order Propionibacteriales; family Nocardioidaceae; genus Nocardioides; species Nocardioides agariphilus. The sequence goes on along the minus strand of NZ_JADKPO010000007.1, from coordinate 82,813 downwards.
GCCGAACCAGCGGGCCGACTCGATGAACGTCTTGAGGTCGTGCAGGGGAAGGGTCACGGCGTCGTCGACTCCTCGTCGGGGCGGGTCAACCGGAACCAGTAGAAGCCGTAGCCGCCGAGCGTGAGCAGGTAGGGCAGCTCGCCGATGCGCGGGAAGGTCACGCCGCCGAGCAGCTCGATCGGCACCATCCCCTCGAACCGGCGCAGGTCGAGCTCGACCGGCTGGGCGAACCGCGACAGGTTGTTGACGCACACGATCACGTCGGTGCCCGCGTCGGTCACGTGCTCGCGGGCATACGACAAGACAGTGGCGTTGCTGCCGCCGAGATCGGTGAAGCTGCCGAGACCGAACGCTGGGTGGCCGCGCCGCGCGTGGATCATCCGTCGGGTCCAGTGCAGCAGGGACGACGCGTTCTCGAGCTGTGCCTCGACGTTCACGCTCTGGTAGCCGTAGACAGGATCCTGGATCGCCGGCAGGTGCAGCTTGCCGGGCGTCGCGGCCGAGAAGCCTGCGTTGCGGTCCGGAGTCCACTGCATCGGCGTGCGGACGCCGTCTCGGTCGCCGAGCCAGATGTTGTCACCCATGCCGATCTCGTCGCCGTAGTAGAGGACCGGCGAGCCGGGCAGCGAGAGCAGCAGTGCGGTGAACAGCTCGATCTGGTTGGTGTCGTTGTCGAGCAGGGGCGCCAGCCGCCGGCGGATGCCGATGTTGGCCTTCATCCGCGGGTCCTTGGCGTACTCGGCCCACATGTAGTCGCGGTCCTCGTCGGTGACCATCTCGAGCGTGAGCTCGTCGTGGTTGCGCAAGAAGATGCCCCACTGGCAGCGGTCGGGGATGGCCGGGGTCTGCTCCATGATCTCCGAGATCGGCCAACGCGACTCGCGGCGCACCGCCATGAAGATGCGCGGCATCACCGGGAAGTGGAAGCACATGTGGCACTCGTCGCCGCCCACCTCGAAGTCGCCGAAGTAGTCGACGACGTCGGCGGGCCACTGGTTGGCCTCGGCGAGCAGCACCCGACCGGGGTAGTTCGTGTCGACGAACCTGCGCACGGCCCTGAGGGCCTCGTGGGTCTCCGGGAGGTTCTCCCCGTTGGTGCCGGGCCGCTCGAAGAGGTAGGGCACGGCGTCGAGGCGGAACCCGTCCAGGCCCATGTCGAGCCAGAACGCCATCGCCTCCAGCATCGCCTCCAGCACCTTCGGGTTGTCGAAGTTGAGGTCGGGCTGGTGGCTGAAGAACCGGTGCCAGTAGTACTGCTGGCGCACGGGGTCCCAGGTCCAGTTCGACGGCTCGGTGTCGACGAAGATGATCCGAGCCTCCTCGTAGAGCTCGTCGGTGTCGGACCAGACGTAGAAGTCGCCGTAGGGCCCGTCGGGGTCGGAGCGGCTGGCCTGGAACCACGGGTGTGCGTCGCTGGTGTGGTTCATGACGAAGTCGATGATCACGCGGATGCCGCGCTGGTGGGCCTCGTCGAGGAAGTGGTGGAAGTCCTCGACGGTACCGATCTCCGGGAGGATGTCGGTGTAGTCGGCCACGTCGTACCCGCCGTCGCGCAGGGGCGAGGTGAAGAACGGCGGCACCCACAGGCAGTCGACGCCCAGCCACTGCAGGTAGTCGAGCTTCTCGGTCAGCCCCCGGAAGTCGCCCGTGCCGTCGCCGTTGGAGTCCCGGAACGAGCGGACCAGCACCTCGTAGAACACCGCTGTCTTGAACCAGTCGGGAGTGGACAGCGACTCCGTCGGTGCGTCGACCTCGCGGACCTCCTCCGAGACGTCGACCCCTGCCGGGGGCGTCGGCGTCTGTTCACTGAAGTCCCCCCGGACCGACTCGAGCACGGCGGGATCGCTGGGGTCCTGGGTCACGACTTCCTCACGCTGAGGATGTGGGCGGGCTCGTGGCCGGGATCGAGACGCACGTAGTTGCGCTCCTTCCAGTTCCAGGTCTGCTCGGTGATCTCGTCGTAGACGTTGAAGGTGTCGTGCCAGCCCATGCCCAGCGCGGGCATGTTGAGGTTCACGGTCGTCTCTCGCGCGCCGTGCGGGTCGAGGTTGACCACGACGATGACCACGTCGTCGGGGTCGTCGGGGTCGTCGCCGGCTCGCTTGGAGAACACGAGCACGTTCTCGTCCTCGGCCGAGTGGATGGTCACGTTGCGCAGCAGCTGCAGAGCCGGGTGTGCGCGTCGTACGTGGTTCAGGCCCCGGATGTACGGCGCGAGCGTGCGGCCCTCCGCCTCCGCGCGGTCCCAGTCGCGGATCCGGATCTGGTACTTCTCCGAGTCGAGGTACTCCTCGCTGCCCGGCTTGACCGCCACGTGCTCGTAGAGCTCGTAGCCGGAGTAGACGCCCCAGCTCGGAGAGCCGGTGGCCGCCAGCACCGCGCGGATCTTGAACATCGCCGGGCCGCCGTACTGCAGCGACTCGTGGAGGATGTCGGGGGTGTTGACGAAGAAGTTCGGCCGCATCAGGTGGTCGGTGTGGTGGGACAGCTCGCGGAGGTAGTCCTCGATCTCCCACTTGGCCGTGCGCCAGGTGAAGTACGTGTAGGACTGGTGGTAGCCGATCGCGCCGAGGGTGCTCATCATCGCGGGCCTCGTGAAGGCCTCGGCCAGGAACAGCACGTCGGGGTCGGTGCGGCGCACCTCGCGCAGCAGCCACTCCCAGAACGCGACGGGCTTGGTGTGGGGGTTGTCGACGCGGAAGATGCGGATGCCGTGCGACATCCACAGCTTCACGATCCGCAGCACCTCGCGGCAGATGCCGATCGGGTCGTTGTCGAAGTTGACGGGGTAGATGTCCTGGTACTTCTTGGGCGGGTTCTCGGCGTAGGCGATGGTGCCGTCGGCGCGGGTGGTGAACCACTCCGGGTGGCTCTCGACCCACGGGTGGTCCGGCGCGCACTGGAGCGCGAGGTCGAGCGCGATCTCCAGCCCGAGCTCCTTGGCGTGGCCGACGAACGCGTCGAAGTCCTCGAAGGTCCCGAGGTCGGGGTGGATCGCGTCATGACCCCCGTGCTTGGAGCCGATCGCCCACGGTGAGCCGGTGTCCTCGGGTCCGGGGTCCAAGGTGTTGTTGGGGCCCTTGCGGTTGACCTCGCCGATCGGATGGATCGGCGGCAGGTAGACCACGTCGAAGCCGAGGTCGGCCGCGTAGTCCAGGCGCTTGCGGGCGGTCACGAAGTTCCCGCTGACGACCTTGCCCGTCGCCTCGTCGACGTAGGCGCCTTCGGAGCGGGGGAAGAATTCGTACCAGGAGCCGTACAGCGCGCGCTGACGGTCGGCGTACATCGGGTAGGGGCCCTCGACGGTCACCAGTTCGCGGATCGGGTGTGCGGCCAGCAGTCTGGTCAGGGCGGGGGACTGGAGGGCAGCCAGCCGCGCCTCGACGGGTCGCGCGAGGTCCTGCGTGGCCGCGATCGCCCCCTCGAGGGTCTCCTTCTCCGCCGCCTCGCTCACCATCTCCTTGACCCGCTCGAGCAGCAACCGGCCCTCGGTGAACATCAGCTCGACGTCGACGCCGGCGGGGATCTTCAGACCGGCGGCGTGCTGCCAGGTGCCGATCGGGTCGGACCACGCCTGCACCTCGAAGGTCCAGGCTCCCTGGGCGTCGGGGGTCACGAAGCCCTCGTAGACGTCGGGCCGCTCGGGATGCTTGACCAGGGCGGCCGGTTCGCGCCGGTTGCCGCGTGGGTCCGTGGCGATGACCTCGGCGCCGAGCTTGTCGTGCCCCTCGCGGAACACGGTCGCCGAGACCGGCATCGGCTCGCCAACGGTGGCCTTGGCCGCCTGCCGGCCGAGATCGACGACGGGCATGACGTGGAGGATGGGGATACGCCCGACCATGCTCCCCACCATTGCGGGTCGCCGGGCACCCGTGCAAGCCGCGCTCCGGGTGTGAGACGGGGAAGCTGAGTCCTCAACCACCGAGATGCGGCGAGAATTTGGAACGATCCAGAGGAAAAGGACTACCTTCCTCAAATGCGCGCGATCCGTCGATTCATCGTACGTCCCGTCCTGCCGCCGGTGTTGGCCCCGCTGGCCGACCTGGCAGGCAACCTCCGGTGGTCGTGGCACCCCTCGACCCAGGACGTCTTCGCCTCCGTCGACCCGCAGATCTGGGACTCCGTGCAGCACGACCCGGTGCGGCTGCTGGGCGCCGTCGGGCGCGAGCGTTGGGGACAGCTCGCCGACGACGACGGGTTCCTCGACCGTCTCGTTGCGGCCAAGGCCGACCTGGACGCCTACCTGACCACGGACCGCTGGTACCAGCGAAAGGCCGGTGCCGACGCGCCGCGCGCGATCGCCTACTTCTCGCCGGAGTTCGGCATCACCGCAGTGCTGCCCCAGTACTCCGGCGGCTTGGGCATCCTGGCCGGCGACCACCTGAAGGCAGCCAGCGACCTCGGCGTGCCGCTGGTCGGTGTGGGGCTGCTCTACAAGTCGGGCTACTTCAAGCAGTCGCTCTCACGGGAGGGCTGGCAGCAGGAGACCTACCCCGTGCTCGACCCCGACGAGCTGCCGCTCTCGATGCTGCGCGAGCCAGACGGCACCCGAGCCACGGTGTCCATCGAGATGCCCGGGGGTCCGGCACTGCTGGCGGGCATCTGGGTGGCGAGCGTCGGTCGGGTTCCGCTGCTGCTGCTCGACTCCGACGTCGAGGGCAACCCTGACCCCTACCGCGAGGTCACCGACCGCCTCTACGGCGGCACCAAGGAGCACCGACTCCGCCAGGAGCTGCTCCTCGGCGTCGGCGGGGTGCGGGCCCTGCGCGTCTACTCCCGCCTGACCGGAGCGCCGGCGCCCGAGGTCTTCCACACCAACGAGGGCCACGCGGGCTTCCTGGGTCTCGAACGCATCCGCGAGCTCACCGTCGGCGACGGGTCGCCGGACGGGTCACCGGACGGATCACCGGACGGATCACCGGACGGGGGTCCGAAGCTCGACTGGGACACCGCCCTCGAGGTCTCCCGCGCGTCGACCGTGTTCACCACCCACACTCCCGTGCCCGCCGGCATCGACCGTTTCCCGCGCGAGCTGGTGGAGCAGTACTTCGGCGCCAGCGGCCCAACAGCCGGCGTACCCGTCGAGAGGGTGCTCGCCCTCGGGGCCGAGGACTACGAGGGCGGCGACCCCTCGGTGTTCAACATGGCCGTGATGGGCTTCCGCCTCTCCCAGCGCGCCAACGGCGTATCCCTGCTCCACGGCCATGTCAGCCGCGAGATGTTCAACGGCCTGTGGCCCGCCTTCGACGAGGCCGAGGTGCCGATCGGGTCGATCACCAACGGCGTCCACGCGCCGACCTGGGTGGCCCGCGAGGTCATCGAGCTGGCCACCTCCCGCGGGGTCGACCCCGACGGCGACGACGTCGACGCCTTCTTCCGCACCGTCGACGAGGTGCCCGGCACCGAGATCTGGGCCGTCAAGCGCGAGCTGCGAGAGCGACTGGTCCACGACGCCCGCCGTCGGTTGCGCAAGTCCAGCCAGGACCGCGGCATCGCCAAGGCGGAGCTGGGCTGGGTCGACACGGCCCTCGACCCCGACGTGCTCACGATCGGCTTCGCGCGGCGCGTGCCGTCCTACAAGCGGCTCACCTTGATGCTGCGCGACCCCGCACGCCTGAAGAAGCTGCTCACGCACCCCGAGCGTCCGATCCAGCTGATCATCGCGGGCAAGTCGCACCCGGCCGACGACGGCGGCAAGAAGCTGATCCAGGAGATCGTCCGGTTCGCCGACGACCCCGAGGTCCGCCACCGCATCGTGTTCCTGCCCAACTACGACATCGCGATGGCGCAGCCGCTCTACCCCGGCTGCGACGTGTGGCTCAACAACCCGCTGCGCCCCTACGAGGCGTGCGGCACGTCCGGCATGAAGGCCGCCCTCAACGGCGGCCTGAACCTCTCGATCCTCGATGGCTGGTGGGACGAGTGGTACGACGGCAACAACGGCTGGGCCATCCCGTCGGCCGACGGCATCGAGGACCCCGACCGTCGTGACGACATCGAGGCCCACGCGCTCTACGACCTGATCGAGAACGACGTGGCGCCGAAGTTCTACGACCTCGACGGCGAGGGCGTCCCGACCCGCTGGCTGGAGATGGTGCGCCACACCCTCAAGTCGCTCGGCCCGAAGGTGCTGGCGAGTCGGATGGTGCGCGACTACACCCGCAACCTCTACACCCCGGCGGCCGTCAACGGGCGGGCGCTCAACGACGACTACGCCGGCGCTGCCAAGCTCGCCGCCTGGAAGAAGAAGGTCAAGGGCGGCTGGGCCGAGGTTCGCGTCGAGCACGTCGAGAGCGAGGGCGTCGGCGACGCTCCCGAGGTCGGTGACTCGCTCACGGTCCGGGCGTTCGTGGCCCTGGGCTCGCTGAGTCCCGACGACGTCGACGTCCAGCTGGTGCACGGGGTGATCGACAGTGACGACGCACTGGTCAACACGACCACGGCCTCTCTGGCGCCGGTGGAGACCTACGAGGGGGGCCGGTACCGCTTCGACGGCACCGTCACCCTCGAGCACTCCGGCGCCTTCGGCTACACCGTGCGCGTCGTACCCCGCAACTCCCTGCTCGCCTCCGTCGCCGAGCTCGGCGTGGTGGCCGTGCCTGGCTGAGCCTCGGCTCAGGAGTGGCGCAGGACGACGACCGTGCGGGGGCCCAATGTGAGGGTCTCGCCGGCCTCGGCCGGGGTGCCGACGGGGTGGTCGGCGCACGTCGAGAGCACCACTTCGCCCGACTTCACCCAGTCGTCCTTCGGCAGGGTCACCTCGACCTCGGCGTCATCGGCGTTGAACCACATCAGGAACGAGCTGTCGCGCTGCTGCTCGCCGCGCGGGCCGGGGGAGCGCAGCGGGTCGCCCGAGACGAACATGCCGATCACGTGCAGCGACTCGTCGAACCAGTCCTGCGCCTCCATCTCACGGCCCGAGGGGTGCATCCAGGCGAGGTCCTTGGGACCCCCCTCGAGGCTCGGGGTGCCGGCGAAGTGGTGCCGTTGGCGCAGCGTGTGGTGGTCGCGGCGCAGGCGCAGCGCGGTCTTGGTCAGCTCGTAGACGTCGAGCCAGGCGTCGTCGGGGCGCCAGTCGACCCAGGAGACCTCGTTGTCCTGCACGTAGGCGTTGTTGTTGCCGCGTTGGGTGCGCCCGCGCTCGTCGCCGGCCGTGATCATCGGGCTGCCGCTCGACAGGCACAGCGTGATCATCAGGTTCGCAGCCTGCCGGCGCCGCAGGGCCAGGATCTCCGGGTCGTCGGTCTCGCCCTCGACGCCGTGGTTCCACGACCGGTTGTGGTCGGCCCCGTCGCGGTTGCCCTCGCCGTTGTCCTCGTTGTGCTTGTGGTCGTAGCTGACCAGGTCGCGCAGGGTGAAGCCGTCATGCGCCGTCACGAAGTTCACCGAGGAGTACGGCGAGCGCCCGTCGTCGGCGTACAGGTCGGAAGAGCCCGACAGCCGTGAGGCCACGGCCCGGATCGGGCCCGGGTTGAGCCAGAACTCGCGCATCGTGTCGCGGTAGGTGTCGTTCCACTCCACCCATGGCGGCGGGAAGAGCCCCACCTGGTAACCGTCCATCGAGGCGTCCCACGGCTCGGCGATCAGCTTCACGTTGCGCAGCACGGGGTCCTGGCCGATGGTGGTCAGGAAGGCGCTCCGCATGTCGATCTCGTGCCCGGTGCGCGCGAGCGCGGAGGCCAGGTCGAAGCGGAAGCCGTCGACGTGCATCTCGGTCACCCAGTAGCGCAGGGAGTCGAGGATCAGGCGCAGCGCGTCGTTGTTGGAGGAGTCGACCGTGTTGCCGCAGCCGGTGATGTCCAGGTAGGCGCTACCGGGTGCCCCCGAACGCTTGTAGAAGCCTAGGTCGTCGAGGCCGCGGAAGGAGTACGTCGGTCCGGTCGACTCACCCTCGACGGTGTGGTTGTAGACCACGTCGAGGAACACCTCGATGCCGGCGTCGTGGAAGCTCTTGACCATCTGCTTGAACTCGGTGACCTGCTGCCCGCGGTCCCCCGAGGAGCTGTAGGCGGCGTGGGGGGCGAAGAACCCGATGCTGTTGTAGCCCCAGTAGTTGACCATCCCGCGGGCGGCGACGGCCGGCTCGGTGAAGAACTGATGCACGGGCATCAGCTCGACAGCGGTCACGCCCAGGTCGTTGAGGTAGTTGGTCACAGTGGGGGTGCCGAGACCGGCGTAGGTGCCGCGCAGGTGCTCGGGGATCTCGTTGTGGAGCTGGGTGAACCCCTTGACGTGCAGCTCGTAGATCACGGTGTCGCGCCAGCGCCGCCGCATCGGCCGGTCCTCGCCCCAGTCGAACTCGTCGTGCACCACGACACTGCGCGGCATGGACGGCGCGGAGTCGACCGCGCTGCGGGTGTTCGTGACCGGGTCGTAGTCGAGGAGGGCCGGCCCCGGAGTCGGCTCGCCGGTGATCGCCATCGCGTAGGGGTCCAGAAGAAGCTTGTTGGGGTTGTGACGGCGGCCGTGCCGCGGGTCCCACGGGCCGTCGGCGCGAAACCCGTAGCGCTGGCCGACGCGAACCCCCGGCACCTGGCCGTTCCAGACACCCAGCGTGTGCTCGGTCAGCTGGTGCCGGGTCTCGACGTCGTCGTCGTCGAACAGGCACACCCACACGGCGGTGGCCTCGGGAGCCGACACCGCGAAGTTCGTGGCCTCCGGACGCCACGTGGCACCCAGGTCCTGGTGGTGGCCGGGCCAGACGGGGAGCGTCTCGTCGCGGGTCCGCCACGCCCAGCTCTCCGGAATCACCCGACACATTGTGCTGCCAGTGCCCGGCAACCCGTCGCAGGACCCGGGAAACGGTGGTCGCTAAGGTCTCCTGCGTCCGCACGAAGGGAGACACGCCATGGGCGAGCACGTGCGCCTCGAGGTGGCCGACGGGGTCGGCACCATCCGACTGGACCGTCCCAAGATGAACGCGCTCAGCGCTGCGATGCAAGACGACATCAAGGCCGCGGCCCAGGAGGCGACCGAGCGTGACGACGTACGCGCCGTGGTGCTGTGGGGCGGCGAACGTGTCTTCGCCGCCGGTGTGGACATCAAGGAGATGGCCGACATGTCGTACGTCGACATGGCGCGGCGCTCGGGCGTCATGCACGGCGCCTTCACGACGGTGGCGCGCATCCCCAAGCCGGTCGTGGCCGCCATCAACGGCTACGCACTCGGCGGCGGGTTCGAGCTGACCTTGTGTGCTGACGTGCGCTTCGCAGCCGAGGACGCCGTGGTCGGCCAGCCCGAGGTCCTCCTCGGCGTGATGCCGGGTGCCGGCGGCACCCAGCGGCTGACCCGGCTGATCGGGCCGAGCAAGGCCAAGGACCTGATCTTCACCGGACGCTTCGTCAAGGCCGATGAGGCGCTGGCGCTGGGCATGGTGGACCGGGTCGTGCCGGCCGACCAGGTGTACGCCGAAGCGGTCGCGTGGGCGGGCCAGTTCGCCAACGCCGCTGCCTTCGCCCTCCGCGCGGCCAAGGAGACCATCGATCGCGGGCTCGAGACCGACCTCGAGACCGGGTTGGAGATGGAGAGGCAGCAGTTCGCGGCGCTGTTCGCGACCGAGGACCGCGACATCGGCATGAGGTCGTTCGTCGAGAACGGCCCGGGGAAAGCGCGGTTCGTCGGTCGTTGACGGCGCGGAAGTGGGATTCTGAGCACGTGTCCGACCAGAGCAACGACCCGCAGAGCTGGCGCAACCGCCAGGCCGGTGGAGCAGGCCAGGACTCCGACCAGCAGCCCGGGCGGGGTGCAGCCGCAGCAGCCAAGGCCAAGGCCGGTGCGGACTTCGTCCGCCTCCGGCTGGCGCAGCTGGTCTGGCTGGTCTGCGTCATCGCTGCGTTGATCCTGGCCGCCGGAGCGCTGTTGATCGCGCTGCAGGACTCCGTCAACCGGGGCAACGACCTCGTCCAGTTCGTGCTCGACGCCGCCGACAAGCTGGACCTCGGGGTCTTCGACCGCGGCAATGGCGTGTTCGGGTTCGACGGCAAGAACGCCGAGACCAAGGACGCCCTGATCAACTGGGGCATCGCCGCCGTCGTCTGGCTCGTGGTCGGCAAGATCATCGACCGAGTCATCAGGCCCTGAGACCAGAACCTCCGGGGCACAGGCCCGGTCGGCTCACATTCTCGAGGTGCGCCACGAGATCTTGGTGACCGACGTGTAGCCCGGCTTGCGCCCGGGTCGGCCGCCGGTCGCGCCAGGAGCGCGCATCGCCAGATGGCGACGCCGTCAGCGCCGTCTGTGAGGCATCGCACCCCGACCGCCGGGGGACGGGCGGTTACGCGCTAGTAGCCTCTGGGCCGTGACTTCGATCGTCGTGTGTGTGAAGTACGTGCCGGATGCCACTGCTCACCGTGGCTTCGAGGCTGACAACACCGTGGACCGGTTGGGTGTGGATGGGTTGTTGTCGGAGCTCGATGAGTATGCGGTGGAGCAGGCGTTGCGGTTGAAGGAGAAGGCCGAGGATCCGGAGTCGGTGTCGGTGACGGCGTTGACGGTGGGTCCGGAGAAGGCTGTGGACGCGGTCCGCAAGGCGTTGCAGATGGGCGCTGATGCTGGGGTGCATGTCTCGGACGAGGCCATCGCCGGGTCCGACGCGATCGCGACGTCGCTGGTGCTGGCCGCGGCGGTCAAGAAGGCCGCCGGCGGCGACGTACCGGATCTGGTGATGTGCGGCATGGCCTCGACCGATGGGTCGATGGGGGTGTTGCCGGCGATGTTGGCCGAGCGGCTCGGTGTGCCGCAGGTGACGTTGGCCTCGGTGGTGGAGACCCAGGGCGACCAGGTCCGGATCAAGCGCGATGGTGACACCGCGACCGAGGTGATCGGCGGCACGATGCCGTTGGTGTTGTCGGTGACCGACCAGTCCGGTGAGGCCAGGTACCCGTCGTTCAAGGGGATCATGGCGGCCAAGAAGAAGCCGATGGCGACCTACTCGCTGGCCGACCTCGACGTGCCGGCCGACCAGGTCGGCCTGTCGGTGGCGTGGTCGGTGGTCGAGGGCACCGAGGCCCGCCCGCCCCGCAGCCAGGGCGAGATCGTCAAGGACGAGGACGGCTCGGGCGCTACGGCGCTGACCGAGTTCATGGCTTCCAAGAAGTTCATCTGACCCCCACGGATTGTCTGAGGAGCACCGTTCCATGTCTGAGGTTCTCGTTCTTGTCGACCATGCCGACGGCGTGGTCAAGAAGCCGACCTTCGAGCTGCTGACCATCGCCAAGCGGCTGGGGGAGCCCTCGGCGGTGTTCATCGGCCCCGCTGATGCCGGCATGGCGGCCGCCGAGTCGCTGGGCCGGTACGGCGCCGAGAAGGTCTACGTCGTCGAGGACGCCGAGATCGCGGGCTTCCTGGTCGCCCCGAAGGCCGAGGCGCTGGCCCAGCTGGTCGAGAAGATCGGCGAGGGGGGCCCGGCCGCCGTGTTGATCACCTCGACGCCGGAGGGCAAGGAGATCGCCGCCCGGTTGGCGATCAAGACCGGATCGGGACTGATCACCGACGCGGTCGACGTCCAGCCCGGTGACGGAGCGCCGGTGACGACCCAGTCGGTGTTCGCCGGCAACTACACCGTGACCGCCAAGGTCACCCAGGGCACCCCGATCATCACGGTCAAGCCCAACGCGGCCAACCCCGAGGAGTCGGCCGGGGCCGGCACCGTCGAGGCGTTCGCGGCCACCATCTCCGAGGCGGCCAAGACCGCCAAGATCGTGGCCGCCCAGCCGCGGGAGAAGTCCGGGCGCCCCGAGCTGACCGAGGCCGCGATCGTCGTCTCCGGGGGCCGCGGCACCGGTGGGGACTTCGCCCCCATCGAGGCCCTGGCCGACGCCCTGGGCGCCGCGGTCGGCGCCTCCCGCGCCGCGGTCGACTCCGGCTGGGTGCCCCACACCTACCAGGTCGGACAGACCGGCAAGACCGTCTCCCCCCAGCTCTACGTCGCCGCCGGCATCTCCGGAGCCATCCAGCACCGCGCCGGCATGCAGACCTCCAAGACCATCATCGCCATCAACAAGGACGACGAGGCCCCCATCTTCGAGCTCGTCGACTTCGGCGTCGTGGGTGATCTCCACACCGTCCTGCCCGCCGCCACCGACGCCATCAACCAACGCAAGGGCTGACCGCCGCCACTCGGGTGTAGACAGAAACGAACGGTCGTACTATTCTGCTCGCATGAGCAAGGGACAGGCGACCAAGGCGTCGATCCTCCACGAGGCGTTGCAGGTCGCCTCGACGGTCGGCTTCGAGGCGCTGTCGATCGGTCAGCTCGCCGAGCGCACCGAGATGAGCAAGAGCGGGCTGTTCGCGCACTTCCGCTCCAAGGAGCAGCTCCAGCTCCAGGCGCTGGACCATGCTGCGGCGTGGTTCACGGACGCTGTGGTCCGCCCGACGCTGAAGGCGTCGCGCGGCGAGCCTCGGGTGCGCGAGCTCTTCGAGCGTTGGCTCGTGTGGGAGACCGAGGTCTTCCCCGGCGGCTGCGTCTTCATCGCTGGCTCCAACGAGTACGACGACCAGCCCGGCCTCATGCATGACTCGGTCGTCAACCACCAGCGAGACTGGGCCGAGTTCATCACCACCGTCGCCGGCACGGCCGTCTCCGAGGGGCACTTCCGCCCGGACCTCGACACCGGGCAGTTCACGTTCCTCCTCCAGGGCCTGATGCTGGGCTACCACCACGCGGCTCGACTGTTGCGCGACCCACGTGCGGTCGATCGCACCCGCTCCGCCTTCGAGCAGCTGCTCGCCTCGTCTCGTTAGTCCCGTCCTCACGTCAGGAGTCCGTCATGTCATCGTTCCAGAAAAGCACGATCGTTCGCATACGTACCGGCCTGGCACGTGGCTGGTTCCGGGTCGTCGACCAGGTGGCGCCCCATGTAGCCGCCCGGATCGCCAGGGACCTGTGGTTCACCGTGCCGCCGCAGCCGGAGGCGGCGGGCCTGCCGGCAGGTGGGACACCGTTCAGTGTCGAGTCGCTCGGCGCGACCGTCCGCGGGCACGTGTGGGGCGAGGGCCCGGTCGTCTACCTCGTGCACGGGTGGGGTGGGCGAGGCTCGCAGCTGGGCTCGTTCGTGCCACCTCTGGTGAGCCGCGGCTACCGGGTGGTGGTCTTCGACGGGCCGTCCCACGGCGACTCCGACCCTGGCCCCTCCGGACCCCAGCGCTCCCACGGCGTGGAGCTGGGCAAGGCGCTCGACGCGGTGTTCGCGAAGTTCGGTCCGGCCGAGGCCGTCGTCGCACACTCGCTGGGTGCCATCTCGACCCTGCTGACCTTGCGCTTCGGCTGGCTCTCCACCAAGCGGCTGGTCCTGGTCGCGCCCATGGTGGCGGCCCTGCCCCTGTTCGACCAGTACCAGCGGATCCTGGGGTTCGGGCATCGCACCCGGCGGGCCTTCGACCGCCTGCTCGACGACTTCGTCGGAGTGCCGATGGCTGAGTTCGACGCCATCCACCAGGCCTCCCACGTGGACCCCGTGCCCACGCTGGTGATCCACGACCGCGGCGATCGCCAGACGCCGTACGCCGGCGCGGTGCGGCTGGTCGAGTCCCTTCCGGATGCGCGGTTGGTGAGCACCGAGGGGCTCGGCCACCGCAGCATCCTCAAGGACCCCAGCGTGGTCCGACAGGCCGTCGACTTCCTGGCTGGCACGGACGCCCGCGAGGGAGCGGCCTGACGCCGCCTACCCTGAGCACATGAGCATCCAGCAAGAGGTCGTGGAGGCGGCTGTTCGCGCCCGCTCGGCCGCGCGCGTACTGGCTCTCGCGACGCGCGCCGAGAAGGACGCGGTGCTCACCGCCCTGGCCGAGGCGCTCGTCACCCACGAGACCAGCGTGCTCGCCGCCAATGCCGAGGACGTGGAGCGCGCCCGGTCCGACGGCACGAGCGCCGGCATCGTCGACCGGCTGCGGCTGGACCCGGCGCGGATCCTCGCCATGGCCGACGGTCTTCGTCAGCTGGTGGCACTGCCCGACCCGGTCGGCGAGGTCGTCCGCGGAGACACGCTCGCCAACGGCCTCGAGCTGCGTCAGGTGCGGGTGCCGTTCGGAGTGGTCGGGATGATCTACGAGGCCAGGCCCAACGTCACCGTCGACGCCGCCGGCATCTGCCTGAAGTCCGGCAACGCCGTGCTGCTGCGCGGCTCCTCCAGCGCCCGCAGCAGCAACCGGGCACTCGTGGAGGTCATTCGCGAGGCGGTGCAGGTCTTCGGTCTCCCGGCCGACGTCGTCCAGCTCGTGCCTGGTGACACCCACGAGAGCGTCAAGGCGCTGATGCGCGCTCGCGGCCTGGTCGACGTCCTCATCCCTCGCGGCGGGGCCGGCCTGATCCGCTCGGTCGTCGAGGAGTCGACGGTGCCCGTCATCGAGACGGGGGTGGGCAACTGCCACGTCTACGTCGACCGCGCCGCTGACCTCGATCAAGCTCTCGAGATCGTGATCAACAGCAAGACCCAGCGCACCAGCGTGTGCAACGCCGCCGAGTCGCTGCTGGTGCACGCAGACGTCGCCGACGTGTTCGTCCCCCGGGTGGTAGCCGCGCTCCAGGAGGCGGGTGTGAGGATCCACGGCGACGAGACCTTCGCCACCCATCAAGGCGTGCTGCCGGCCACCGACGAGGACTGGGCCACCGAGTACCTCGACCTCGACATCGCCGCTGCCGTCGTTCCCGACATCGACGCCGCCATCGACCACGTCATGCGCTGGTCCACGGGGCACACCGAAGCCATCGTGACCACCGACCTGACGGCCGCCCGGCGCTTCACCGCCGAGGTCGACGCGGCTGCCGTCCTGGTCAACGCCTCGACGCGGTTCACCGACGGGGGTGAGTTCGGGTTCGGTGCCGAGATCGGCATCTCGACCCAGAAGCTGCACGCCCGCGGCCCGATGGGCCTGACCGAGATGACCTCGACCAAGTACGTCGTGACCGGCGACGGCCAGCTCAGGTAGGGGACCGGTACAGTTCCGGCCATGTCGACGCTAGTCGTGATGGCCGCGGAGCACGGCGAGACCTGGGGTGGAGTCAACCACTGGGTCATCGGCGGCTTGACCCTGCTGATCCTGTTGGCGGCGATGGGCGTGCTGATCGCCTTCGGCGGCGGGCGCGAGCACAGCTGAGCACCGCACCCGGCACCACCCCGCCCCCGCGACGTGTCGGGGTGATGGGCGGCACCTTCGACCCGATCCACCACGGACACCTGGTGGCAGCCTCCGAGGTGCAGTCCTGGTTCGACCTCGACGAGGTCGTCTTCGTGCCCACGGGCGCCCCGTGGCAGAAGTCCGACCAGACGGTCTCGCCGCCGGAGCACCGCTACCTGATGACGGTGATCGCCACTGCGGCGAACCCCAGGTTCTGGGTGTCGCGCGTCGACATCGACCGCGACGGACCGACGTACACGATCGACACCCTGCGCGACCTCAAGACCCAGCTGCCCGACGCCGAGCTCTACTTCATCACCGGAGCCGACGCGCTCGCCGACATCTTCACCTGGCGCGACGTCGAGGAGCTCTTCGAGCTGGCCAACTTCGTGGGCTGCACGCGGCCGGGCTACGCGATGGACCGGCAGACGCTTTCGGCGATCCCGTCCAACCGTGTGACGATGGTCGAGATCCCTGCTCTGGCGATCAGCTCGACCGACTGCCGTGCGCGCAAGCGTCGCGGCGAACCCGTCTGGTACCTCGTACCCGACGGAGTCGTCCAGTACATCGCCAAGCACCACCTCTACGTAGGCAAGGAAGGCCAGAAGTGACCGCCACCGACCGGGCTGTGGAGCTCGTCGTGACCGCCGCCCGTGCGGCGTCCGACAAGCTCGCCAGCCAGATCGTCGCCTTCGACGTCAGCGACCAGCTGGCCATCACGGACGCGTTCTTGATCGCCAGCGCCTCCAACGACCGCCAGGTCAAGGCCATCGTCGACGAGGTCGAGGACAAGCTGCGCGAGGTGGGTGCCAAGCCCCTGCGTCGTGAGGGTGAGCGTGACGGACGCTGGGTGCTGATCGACTACGGCGAGGTCGTCGTGCACATCCAGCACGAGGAGGAGCGGCAGTTCTACGCGCTCGAGCGCTTGTGGCGTGACTGCCCGTCGATCGACCTGCCGGCCGACGTGGTCTCCCACTCGCGGTGACCCGTCGCCTGGTCCTGGTCAGGCATGGCCAGACCTCGTGGAACGCGCTGTGGAAGGCCCAGGGCCACGCCGACATCTCGCTCGACGACACCGGCCGTGGGCAGGCACGAGCCGCGGCGCCCTACCTTGCCGGCATGTCGCCTGTCGGCATCTGGTCGAGCGACCTGGCTCGTGCGCGTGAGACGGCCGAGATCTTCGCCGCCGCGGCCGGCGTGCCGGTCGTGCTCGACCCGCGCCTGCGCGAGTACGACGTCGGGGTGCGCTCCGGGCTGACCACTGCGGAGTTCGCCGAGCGGTACCCCGCCGAGCATGCCGCTTGGCTGGTCAACGACGAGTCGCTGCTGGTCGAGGGCGAGGAGTCCAGCGCGCAGGTGCGTGAGCGAGTGCTCCCGGCACTCCGAGAGATCCTGTCCGGCCTGGAGGCAGAGCAGACCGCTCTGGTCGTGATGCACGGCGCGTGCTTGAAGGTCGGGCTGTCCGCCATGCTCGGCTGGCCTCGCGAGGTGGCCGCGACGGTGCGCGGCATGGAGAACTGTGCGTGGGCGGTGCTCGGCGAGAACTCCGCCAACGGCGACCTGCGGCTGGTGTCCTACAACGAGACCGCGGCGGTGGGCCAGCATCCGTCGCGCGCTGCCGGGGGCGATTTCGCCAGCGAGGATGCCGTTGGCTAAGATTCCAGGTCGTTGCCCGCTCGCGCGGGGAGCAACCGATCTGGGGCTGTGGCGCAGCTGGTAGCGCACCTGCATGGCATGCAGGGGGTCAGGGGTTCGAGTCCCCTCAGCTCCACCAGATTCCTTCTTTCGCGGCGGCTTCACCAGCCCCAGACCACGAGATCATTCGATGTGGGGGCAATTTCTCGGTGTATTCGGCTAAGTCCCGCCGAAATGGCACTGCTTTCGATGCCCGGGCTGCCATGATCCTTTCCGAGAAGGGAGTCCGTTGAGCAAGGAGACCGGTGAGCGCGTACGCGCGCTCCGCACCGCGCGCGGCATCGCGCAGGCTGACCTGGCTGCCACCCTCGGGGTGTCGAAGAGCTATCTGTCGCACATCGAGGCCGGCCGTCGGCCGATCCCGGGACCCATGCTCCAACGAGTCGCGAGCGCGCTCGAGGTTGAGGTCGAGCAGCTCGAGTCGGGCATTCCAGCCGGGCTGTACGAAGATGTCGAGCTGAAGCTGGCCTTCGCCGAGCTGTCGTTGCGCAACGGCGACCGGGCCACGGCTGCTGAGGAGTTCGCCGCGATCCTCGAGCGCGCCAAGGATCTCCCTCTTCAACGTTTCCTCGACGAGGCGACCTGGGGTCTGGCTCGCGCCGATGAGGCCAACGGCCAGCTCGAGTCCGCCATCGTCCGCTACGAGGAGCTGCTGGGGCGTCATGCGCTCAGCGGCGCCGTCTCCAAGGCCGTCTTGTCGATGCGCCTGTTGATGGCCTACAGCGAGTGCGGAGACCTCGGCCGGGCCGTCGACATCGGCGAGCGCGCCATCGAGGAGGCTACGCAGAGCGACCCGGCCGAAGAGGTGACGACGATCGTCGAGCTCATCTCGTCCGTGGCCGGCTGCTACCTCGAGCGCGGTGACCTGATGCGCGCGCAGATGCTGATCGACCGAGCCATTGCGCTCGCCGCCGAGGACGGCACTCCACGCTCACGCGCGGCAGCCGCCTGGAACGCCGCGATCATCGCCGAAAGGCGCCACGACGCAGTCGGCGCTCGTCGGCATGCCGACCGGGCACTGGCCCTCTACTCCGAGATCGACGGCACCCGGTCCGTGGCGATGTTGCGGGTCGTGTCGGCCATGCTCCGGCTGCACCAGGACGAGCCCGACCACGTCGGCGCGCTGGCCGAGGTCGAGGTCGCGCTCGAGGAGCTGCGCGAGGTCGGCAGCAGGCTCGACCTCGCCTACGCCCGCAGCCAGCAAGCGCGCGCGCTCCTGCGGGGCGGTGACCCCGTCGGGGCAGGCGAGGTCGCCCGACGAGCACTCCAGGACCTGTCCACCGGAGACCGGTTGTTGACCGGCCACATGATGATCGTCCTGGGTCACGTCTCGATGATGCTCGGCGACGACGAGGAGGCGCTGGCCTACTTCGAGCAGGCCGCCACCGCCATCGAGGACGTCGAGGGCCCGGGTCAGGCCGGCACCGCCTGGCGCGAGGTCGGCGAGGCCTACCTCGAGCTCGGCAGGCAGCAGGAGGGCATCGCGGCCCTGCGCCGCGCCAGCGACCTCGCCGGCGCGACGTACAACCCGTTGCGTCCGTCGCTAGCAGCAGCGACCGGTCGGGTCGCCCGCTAGAGCAGAGCTCGTCGGGCTGCTGAGGATCCCTCCGGTCGCCAGGAGGGCGGCGGTCAGGGCCACGGCGCTGATCAGGCGGGCGCGGCGGGTGGGCGTGGTGTTCGGCGTGTTCTTCGACATGCGCAGAACGTGGCCGCACCTCCCTGGTAATGTCAACGTGTTGACAACAAGTTGTCACGATAGTCACAGATCTAGTCCGGCCGACGACCCTCGCCTGGTCGCCGGCCTCGGGCAACCCCGCATTCACGGCACACGACCGCACCGCCCACCACGGAGGCCGCGATGAGCGAGATGGCTCTTAGGGTCCGCGACGGACTCGTGGCCGACTCAGCGTCCTACAACATGCTGATGACGACCATGCTGCGTGCGGACGTCGGAGGATCGACGTGGGGCAACTGGACGCTCGACCGCGCCGTCGAGCCCGGCATGGTCGGCGTCCTCGACCCGGTGGCGGGCACGTTCGAACGTCACAAGCGGGGCGCGATCCCGTTGGAGGTCGAGGTCGTCGAGGAGCACGACCCGCACAGCTGGGACTACCGGAGCCAGGGCGTGCGACATGTCCCGGCGTGCCCCTCGACCGGCAGCGCGGAGTCCTGGCACTTCGCGCAGTCCCACACGATCGCCTCGCGCGGCGAGCATCGTCAGCGGCGAGCGTTGGCCGACCCGCTGGGGATCGCCGACACGCAGTACGACCTCCTGCGCCGGTGGGCCGATGCCCGTGGCTACGCGACGGATGCGGGGATCATCCAGGGCTTCGGCATCATCACCGCGACCTACGAGGCGACCGAGGTGTTGAACCTCGCTTCACGCGAACCAGGTCAGCAGTTCGTCCGGGGCAGTCAGTGGCAGGGAGCGCGCAACATGGAGGCGTTCGTGCACCCCGGCCCGATCAGTGGGCCGGCCCCGGCGATGGTGCCGTACGCCTTCGAGTTCATGTCGTTCGCCGGCCGCACCCCGTTGCCGCGCTGGGTGGGCCAGATCCCGGCCGTGACGGTCAGCTTCCACAACGCCGGGTCCTACGTCGTGCAGTGCACCGTCACCTGCGACACCCCCGCCGGAAGCAGCCACCGCAAGCGCATCCAGGTCGGCTGCGGCATCCCCGGCTGGGCCTACCTGCCGCTCGATGCGACCGACATCCGGGTCACCTGCCGCTTCTGGCACGTCGACGAGTGGGGCCCGCCGCTCCAGCTGCGCACCGTCATCCATCCGATGCAGGAGTGGCCACAAGGACAGGGCGTGGTGGAGATCGAGGGCTGGTGGCCCAGCGACTACGAGGCTCACTGGTCGCAGTAGCACCGTGTCGCGTACTTCGCGGAGACCGCGGTCCAGACATCGGCGTACGGGGGTTGATGTCTGGACCGCGGGCTGACGAGAGCCCGGGTCGGGGGTTACCTTGCCCGCATGAGGCGCGCGCCCCACGAGAACGTCGCGACCGTTCTCGTCGATCCGGCGATGCTCGAGGACCTCGAGCTCGTCTTGATGGTGCGCGACATGAGGGTGTGGCCGATCCGAACGGCACCCAACTGCCTGGACGGTCGGCGTACGGAGTTCCAGGTACGCCGTCGCCTCGTCGAGGCGCAACGCGGCGCCTGGGACTGTGCGACGAACTGGGTTGCTGTCTGGATCGCCTTCGGCTCCACGTGGCGCCACGGCGACGAGCCGCTGCCCTGGGAGGCGCACCGAGCCCTGTGGAAGGTCCTCGACGCGTACGCCGCGCACGTGCGGTTCCATCGGCGGCTCGGTGGGATCACGCCACTGCTGGTGGAGCCGGACATCGCCCGCCACCACACCTGACCACCAGAGATATCCGAGCCCCCGGCGCGGTCGACGCCGGGGGCTCGTGCACTGGCCGCCGTGACGCGGCCAGGGTCCGCAGGGACGTCGAGCAGGTCCCTCGGTGGGTCTGATGCGGCGCGGCGCGACTTGGTTCGGATGTTCGTAGAGGAAGCCGTCAGTCGAGCAGTCCGGTCGCCCTCAGTCGGGCCCAGATGTCGGCGCGCTGCTCGTCGAGGAACGTGCCCGTCACGTGGTGGGCGTCCTTCCACACGATCGTGCGGCCGCTGATCGGACGGCAGATCGGGTAGTCGGGACAGAGCACGGGGTTGAGGTCGACGGTGGCGGTGTCGTCGGGTGACTCGATCGCGAGAGTCTGCATGATGGCGTCGGTGAAGGGCTTGCCGATCGGCGGTATCAGCGCGCAGTCACCGAGGCGTTTGGCTCGGGCCAGGCAGTCGAGTGGGTCCGGTCCGTTGCGCAGGTAGCCCTCGGTGCCCAGTAGCGCCTTGACGATGATGAGTCGCGCTCCGGCCGCGTGGATCTTCTCGACCGTCTCGGAGGTCTTGCGCAGGTGCAGCTGGGCCAGCGTCTCTCCGGGGGGCCGGTCGGGAGAGTTGAGGCGTACCTGCCACCTCTTCTCGTACCTGGCCAGGCTGACAGCGACGACGACGTCGACGTCGAGCTGGGGCAGCACGTCGCGGTAGAACGTCTCGAGCTCATCGCCACAGCGCGGCACGAGCCCCGCGGGCCACGCGCATCCGCGCACGACGTTGGTCAGCAAGGTGAAGTCGTGCTCGCGTGCCAGGGAGCGGAAGGCGGTGACGAACATCGCGGTTTGGCTGTCGCCGATCAACAGCACTCGCTGTCTCGACCCGGACTCGAGCACACAGATGTCCAGGTCGTCGACCGTGCACGGATCCCCGGCGTCCGGGACGTCGCCCAACGCGCCTACCAGGTCCAGGCCAGCGGGCACGGGGTCATCGGCCCACGGCACCCCGCCCGCGCCAGCCGGACCGTCCTTCGAGGCCCGTTGGACGGCGGGACGCACCTCGGCATGCAGCACCGGCGGCAGCACCACCGCTGCGATCACGGCGCTGACCGCCAGACCCACGGTGACCACCGGCCAGCGGACCTTCTCGAGCGGCTCGGCACGCCGGATGGGCCGCTCGAAGAGCTGGTAGGACAGCGCCGCGAGCCCGGTGGCAACCGGGGCCGCGACCAGGGCCAGGACCAGCGGGCGCACGTCGAAGACGTCGCGCAGGACCAAGATGAGCGGCCAGTGCCACAGATAGGTGCCGTAGGAGATCTGCCCGAGGTAGCGGGGCGCGGGCAGGGCCAGGAGCCGCGACGTCGGCCCTTGCGGGTCGCCGTACAGTCCGGCGATCGCAGCAACCGAGAACAGGGTCGCCAGCAGTCCGCGCACCGATGCCGAGACGTCGACGAGCGACGATCCGACGACCACGATCCCGACGACACCGACCAGCGCCAGCACCCGGGCTCGCACGACCGGGATGGTGACCAGGCGGGTCACCTGGGCGAGCAGCACTCCGGCGGCGAGCTGGTAGATGCGCGTCTCGGTGGCGTAGTAGGCGTACGTCGGGTCACCGGCTGCGCGCCACAGCTGCAGAGCCACAGAGGCCACCACCACCGCGGCCAGCACGAGGAGCACGGTCCTGGCCGACCGCCGCAGTCGGAGCAGGACGAGCAGCACCAGGGGCAAGACGACGTAGAACTGCTCCTCGATCGACAGCGACCAGTAGTGGAGGAAAGGGCTCGTGTCGGTCGAGTCAGCCGCGAAGTAGTCGCGGGAGTCGGCGATGAACTGCCAGTTGGAGAGGTAGACGAGAGCGGCCTGGCCGTCGCGCACCATGCCGGCGCGCTGCGGTGTGCTGGCCACCAGCAGTTGGAGCGCAGCGGTCGTCACGATGACCAGCACGGCGGCTGGCAGCAGGCGCCGAACGCGCCTGGCGTAGAACCAGCCCAGCAACTGGCCCGGGCGGGCCGTGCCGCGCTTGTCGACCTCGGCCCAGATCACGTGCGAGACCAAGAACCCCGACAGCACGAAGAACAGGTCGACCCCGACGAACCCGCCGTCGAGCGGGCCCAGGCCGCAGTGGAACAGGAGCACGAGGTAGACCGCCACCGACCTGAGTCCGTCGAGCTCAGGGCGGTAGGTCCAGCGGTCCACCGGCGCAGGCTAGCGGGCTGGCTCCGCGATCGCTGCAGCGAGAGTCTCGACTGGGACCGGCGACCCGGGGCCGGTGAGGGCCTGCTCGGCTCAGGTGATCGTGATGCCGCCGTCGACCGCGATCGTCTGGCCGGTGACGTAGGCGCCGGCGTCGGACACCAGCCAGACGAGGGTCGCCGCGAGCTCGGCAGGATCTCCCATCCTGCCGGCGGGCACGCGGGAGATGGCCAGGTCGAGGTAGCCGTCGGGGTAGTGGTCGGTCATCTCGCTGGCGAAGAAGCCGGGCGCGAGCGCGTTGACGCGGATGCCCTTGCGACCCGTCCACTGCTGGGCCAGGTCGCGGGTCAGGCCGATGATCGCGGCCTTCGACGAGGCGTACGCCGCCTGCGGCAGGCCGCCGGTCGTGATGCCGAGCACCGAGGAGATGTTGACGATGCTCGAGCCCGGCTGCATGACCCGGCCGCAGGCCTGCGCCATCCAGTAGCTGCCGTTGAGGTTGATGTCGATCACCCGTCGGAACTGCTCGGGTGTCTCCCGGGTGGCGGGGACTGCCGTGCCGACACCGGCGTTGTTGACCAGCAGGTCGACCTTGCCGAACTCGGCGATCGCTGCCTCGACCAGAGCCGTGCACGACTCGGGATCACTGACGTCGGTGGTCACCGTCAGCGCCCGCCTCCCTGTGGCGCGCACCAAGGTCGCGGTCTCCTCGAGGAGCTCGGTGCGTCGCGCACCCAGGGCGACGTCGGCACCCGCCTCGGCCAGGGCCCTCGCGAACGCAACGCCCAGTCCGCTGGAGGCGCCGGTGACCACGGCGACCTTGTCGTCGAGCCGGAACAGGTCGGTGATCGTCATGGCGGCAGCGTAGAGGTGACAACACGTCGGCCCCGCTGGTGAGCGATCGAGTGGCTGGAGGGCCTGGTGTGACTGCGGGGGCTCCTGACCAGCAGAAATGTCCAGAAGTATGAACAGGGATACCGCTCCTCACCCGTAGGCTTGACACGTGACCAGCACCCCCATGCGGTCGGGCGCCACCCGGGCCGAGCGAACCGCTGAGCGACGCACCCAGCTCGCGCAGTCCGCCTTGGCCACTCTCGGCGAGTTGGGCTACGCGCGCACCTCGCTGCGGGAGATCGCGCAGAACTCCGAGTTCACCCACGGCGTCGTCCACTACTACTTCGCCGACAAGGTCGAGCTGATCACCCACTGCGTCCGTCTCTACAAGACCCAGTGCGTCACCCGCTTCGACGAGATCGTCGACACCTCGACGACCGCGGAGGAGCTGCTCGAGCGGTTCGCCCTGCGACTGGTGGAGTCGATCGTCACCGAGGCGCCGCTGCACCGGCTCTGGTACGACCTGCGCACCCAGAGCCTGTTCGAGGACGCCTTCCGACAAGACGTGCTCGAGATCGACGAGACCCTCCAGGGACTCACGTGGCGGGTGGTCACTCGCTACGCCGCGTTCCTCGGCGGATCGCCACTCCTCGACGAGCGCGCGACCTACGCACTGATCGACGGGCTGTTCGAGAAGGCTCTGCTCCATCACATCGCGGGGTTGCCATCTGCCGGCGCCGACCTCGCCGCCCGCGTCCGGTGGCTCCTCCCGCAGATCTGCCCTGGCGACAAGTCGGGCGCCTCAACGGCTGCTGAGGTAGCCTGATCCCATGAGTTTCCGGTCGCTTCTCCTTGGACAGCCGCGCTGATCGCCCACTGATCGCGCGGCTACCCCTCGACGACGAGGGGTTTTTTCATGTCCAGGACCAGACGGCAGGAGCAAGCGATGACCACCCGATCACATGGGACAGAGCCAGACGTTGAGAGAGTGACCCCCATGAGCGAGCCCGCGGAGACGCAGGAAGCCGCGACGTACGACGTCACGGCAGTCGAGGAGAAGTGGCTGCAGGTCTGGAAGGACCTGGACCCGTTCCGCGCCGACGATGCATCCGCACGGGAGAAGCGCTACGCGCTGACCATGTTTCCCTACCCCAGTGGCGACCTGCACATGGGTCACGCCGAGGTGTTCGCCCTGCACGACGTGGTGGCGCGCTACTGGTGGCTGAAGGGCTACGAGGTGCTGAACCCGATGGGCTTCGACTCCTTCGGGCTGAACGCCGAGAACGCCGCGATCCGCGACAACGAGCACCCGGCGACCTTCACCTACGCCAACATCGCGGTGTCCACGGAGTCCTGCAAGAAGTTCGGCACCAGCTTCGACTGGAGTCGCACGCTGAACACCTCCGACCCCGACTACTACAAGTGGACGCAGTGGCTGTTCCTGCGCTTCTACGAGCGCGGCCTGGCCTACCGCAAGGAGAGCCCGGTCAACTGGTGCCCGGTCGACCAGACCGTCTTGGCCAACGAGCAGGTCATCGACGGGCACTGCGAGCGCTGCGGCAACGAGGTCACCAAGCGTGAGCTGACGCAGTGGTACTTCAAGATCACCGACTACGCCCAGGAGCTGCTGGACAACCTGGACGAGCTGGAGAAGACCTGGCCGGACCGTGTCATCACCGCCCAACGCAACTGGATCGGCCGCTCCGAGGGCGCCCACGTCACCTTCCCGCTGGTTGAGGAGGGCGCGCAGCGCCCGTCTCGAAACCGGGCGAGCGAGATCACGGTCTACACGACGCGTCCCGACACGCTGTTCGGGACGACGTTCATGGTGGTGGCCGCCGACGCCCACCTGGCCCGCGAGCTGGTCACCGACGACCAGCGGCCGGCCTACGAGGACTACCTGGAGGAGGTCCGCAAGGCCTCCGACATCGAGCGACTGTCGACCGAGCGGCCGAAGACCGGAGTCTTCCTGGGGCGTTACGCCGTGAACCCGGTCAACGGCCAGCAGATCCCGATCTGGGCGGCCGACTACGTGCTGGCCGACTACGGCACCGGCGCGATCATGGCCGTGCCCGGTCAGGACCAGCGCGACTGGGACTTCGCCAAGCGGTTCGACCTGCCGATCATCCGCACGGTCCGCCCGCCCGACGACTTCGTCGACGACGCGGCCTACGTCGGACAGGGTCCGGCCATCAACTCGGCCAACGACGAGATCTCCCTCAACGGCCTGGGCATCGCCGAGGCCAAGCGGGCCATCATCGACTGGTTGGAGAGCAAGCAGTCCGGTAAGGGAGCGGTGAACTTCCGGCTGCGCGACTGGCTGCTGTCGCGGCAGCGCTACTGGGGCGCGCCGATCCCGATCATCCACTGCCCGGTCGACGGCGAGGTACCCGTCGCCGACGACCAGCTGCCGGTCGTGCTGCCCGAGCTGCGCGGCGCGGACCTGACCCCGCGCGGTGTGTCGCCGCTGGCCGCGGCGGAGGACTGGGTCAACGTCGAGTGCCCGAAGTGTGGCGGACCGGCGAAGCGGGACAGCGACACGATGGACACGTTCGTGGACTCGTCCTGGTACTTCCTGCGCTACTGCTCGCCGCAGGACGACACCCAGGCCTTCGACACCGACCTGGTCAACGCTTGGGGTCCGTGCGACGTCTACATCGGCGGTGTGGAGCACGCTGTGCTGCACCTGTTGTACGCCCGCTTCTTCACCATGGTCCTCAACGACATGGGCCTGGTCGGCTTCCGCGAGCCGTTCTCGGCTCAGCTGAACCAGGGCACGGTCATCAACCAGGGCGCCAAGATGTCGAAGTCCAAGGGCAACGGCGTCCGATTGGGGGAGCAACTATCGGCCTTCGGAGTCGATGCGGTGCGCTTGACCCTCGTCTTCGCCGGCCCGCCCGAGGACGACATCGACTGGGCGGAGATGTCCCCGTCCGGGTCGCTGCGGTTCCTGCAGCGCGCGTGGCGGCTGAGCGGTGACGTGACGTCCTCTCCCGGCACCTCGCCCGAGGGTGGTGACGTCGCACTGCGCCGGATCACTGCGCGCACGGTCCGCGACGCCGAGGGCCTGGTCGACGGCTTCAAGTTCAACGTGCTGGTCGCGCGGGTGATGGAGCTGGTCAACGCGACCCGCAAGGTCATCGACACAGGAGGCGACTCCGGAGCCGGCGGGGCCGACCCGGCGGTGCGCGAGGCTGCGGAGGCCGTGACGATCCTGCTGTCCCTGGTCGCTCCCTATGTCGCCGAGGAGATGTGGGAGCGACTGGGACACCAGCCCACGGTTGCCCGCACGTCGTGGCCGACGGTGGACGAGAGCCTGCTGGTCGAGGACAGCGTGACGTGCGTCGTGCAGGTCCGCGGCAAGGTACGCGCGCGGTTGGAGGTAGTCCCCGACATCAGCGACGCCGACCTGGAGGCTTTGGCACTGGCCGAACCCGACGTCGTACGCGCCATCGACGGAGCCGAGGTGCGCAAGGTCATCGTGCGCGCGCCCAAGCTGGTCAACGTCGTCGTCTAATACTCTCGGCGGCATGCCGGTCGCCGTGGTCACCGACTCGACGGCCAGCCTGCCCTCCGCGGTGGTGGCCGAGCGCGGCATCGTCGTGGTGCCGTTGCAGGTGGTGATCGGCGCGCAGGTCTACGACGAGGTGCTCTCCGACGGCGCCACGGACGGTGCGACGCCGGCGATGGTCGCCGAGGCGCTGCGCGAGTTCCGACCGGTCTCGACCTCGCGGCCGACGCCGAGCGCGCTGCTCGAGGTCTACGAGCGGGCCGCGGCCGATGGGGCCACCGAGATCGTCTCGATCCACCTGTCCGGAGAGATGAGTGGCACCTTCGAGTCGGCCCAGCTGGCCGCCAGGGAGGCCTCGATCCCGGTGCACGCCGTCGACAGCCGGCAGGTCGGGGTGGCCACCGGGTACGCCACGTTGTCCGCCGCCGACGTGATCGCTGCGGGAGGTACGGCGGTCGAGGCTGTCGAGGCCGCCCGGCGGCGGGCCGCGTCGGCGACGTCGCTGTTCTACGTCGACACCTTGGAGTACTTGCGGCGGGGCGGCCGCATCGGTGCGGCTGCAGCGATCTTCGGGGGTGCCCTGTCGGTGAAGCCGCTCCTCAAGATCGCCGACGGCAAGGTCGCCAACCTCGAGAAGGTACGCACCGCCGGCAAGGCCCTCAACCGTCTGGAGTCGCTGGTCCTCGAGGCTGCGGGGGACCAGCAGGTCGACGTATGCGTGGCTCACCTGGCCAGCCGCGAGCGAGCCGAGCTGCTCGCCGAACGACTGGCCGAGGAGCTGGCCGACAACCTCGGCGGCCGTGAAGTGTGGTGCACGGAGCTCGGAGCCGTGCTCGGGGCTCATGTCGGCCCCGGGATGGTCGCGGTCTGCGTGGCCCCGTTGCTGTCCTGACGCCTGTCTGACGGGTTGTCCACAGGCGCGGCCGGAGCCGGTGGCGGCCCGGCTCGCGGTTGCCTACGGTCACGGGTCATGGCTGGCCGATCCGGGAGGCGAACCGTGCTCGACGAGACCGTCGCGCGGCGGCTCGCGCTGCTCGGCGCCGAGCTCGACCGCGCCAAGGGGCTGACCGCAGCGCCGCCCGCGGGTGGCGACGGCGAGGCCGCGCCGCGCGCCGCCGTACCCACGCCCGGACGTCATGCCGCGCCCGGGCGGCTCACGCTCAGCGCCGCCCAGGTCGCGGTGGTGGGCACCTTGGTCATCACCCTGATCGGGGCCGGGGCGTGGTGGCTGGGCTCCGGCGACGAGGCTCGGGTCGCCCAGCCCGTCGCTCCCGCGACCGGCAACCTGGTCAGCGTCTCGACCGCCCCTGCGGTCGCCGGGGACGCGTCCACGGCGGCCGCCTCGGTGACCGTGGACGTCGCCGGGAAGGTACGCCGTCCCGGCATCGCCGTGCTCGACGCCGGTTCTCGCGTGGTCGACGCGCTCGAGGCTGCAGGCGGCGCGCGTGCAGGCGTCGACCTGACGGCACTCAACCTGGCCCGGGTGCTCGTCGACGGCGAGCAGATCCTGGTCGGCGTCGACCCGCCGAGCGGTGTCGCGGCCACAGCGACAGGGAGCGGTGCGCCGGTGCCGACGCAGGTCAACCTCAACACCGCCGACCAGGTGGCCCTCGAGTCGCTGCCCGGCGTCGGTCCCGTGACCGCCCAGGCCATCCTCACCTGGCGCAGCGAGCACGGGGCCTTCACCTCCGTCGACCAGCTTCTCGACGTGGACGGGATCGGCGAGGCGACGCTGGCCAAGCTCACGCCCTACGTGACGCTGTGACGCCGACCCGGTCCGTCCCCGACCTCCGTCTGCCGCTGCTCGGGCTCGCGGCGTGGATGGGGGCCCTTGCGGTCAGGTGGGAGCCCGTTGCGTCCTTCGGGGCGCTGGCCGCCGTCGTCGCTGCCGTGCTCTCGATCTCTCTTGCCGGAGTGCGGTGGCCGCGGCGGCGACGAGCAGCACTGACGGCTGTGGCGGTGCTGGTCGTCGGTGCCGGCGTGGGGGTCGTCGCGGTGACGCGGCTGCAGGCAGTCCGGGACGGACCCGTTGCCAGGCTGGCCGAGCAGAGGGCTGTGGTCACGCTGACTGCGCGGGTGACTGACGATCCGGCCCGCATCGCCGGCCGCTTCGGGGACCAGGTGCTCGTCCGCGTCGAGGTCAGCCATCGCCAAGCAGTGCTGGTGTTCGGTGACACCACCTGGGAGCGGGTGGCCATCGGCGAGCGGGTGCGGCTCACGGGGCGGCTCGCGCCCAGTGACGACGACGAGGTGGCGGCCACGGTGAGCCCGCGGGGGCCACCCGTCCGCACCGCTGCCGCGTCGCTGGGGTGGCGGGCCTCAGAGGCCCTGCGCACCTCGATCAGGCAGTCCGTCGCCCACCGTCCCCAGGCCCAGGCCGCCCTCGTGCCAGCCTTGGTCGACGGCGATGACACCGACCTGCCCACCGAGCTCACCGAGGACTTCCGCACGACCGGGCTGACGCACCTCACCGCAGTCTCCGGCACCAACCTCACCTTGGTCGTCGGCTTCCTCCTCGTCGTGGCGCGATGGGCTGGGGTGCGGGGTCGATGGCTGGCCGGGGTCGGCGCTGCGGGCATCGTCGGCTTCGTGCTGCTGGCCCGCACCGAGCCGAGCGTGCTGCGGGCGGCTGCCATGGGCGCCGTGGCCTTGCTCGGCCTCGGGCGAGGCGGCTGGCATCGCGGTGTGCGGGGCCTCGGTGCCGCCGTGGTGGTGCTCTTGCTGCTCGATCCCCGGCTGGCGGTGCAACCCGGCTTTGCGCTCTCTGTGCTGGCCACCGGTGGCATCCTGCTGGCCGCGCCCGCGTGGCGCGACGCCATGGGTCGCTGGCTGCCGCGCTGGCTCGCGGAGGCGGTCGCCGTACCAGCCGCCGCCCAGCTGGCCTGCACCCCGCTGGTCGCCGCCATCTCCGGGCAGGTCAGCCTCGTCGCGGTGCTCGCCAACCTGCTGGTGGCGCCGCTCGTTGGTCCCGCGACGGTCCTCGGCCTGCTTGGCGGGCTGGTGGGGTTGGCATCCGATCGGGCCGCGCAACTGGTCGGCATCCTCGCCGGCTGGTGCGTGGCCTGGATCATCTGGGTGGCACAGCGCGGCGCGACTCTTCCCGGCGCCGTCTTCGAGTGGTCCACAGGCGCCGGCGCACTGGCCATCTTGGCGCTGGCCAGCCTGGCAGTGATGCTGGTCGGCCCCTACCTGCTGCGGCACCGCGCGATCGGGGTGGCGGGGTCGGTGCTCGTCGTCGCGGTGGTCTGGTTCGGACCGCCGACACCGAGATGGCCGGTCGACGGATGGGTCCTGGCTGCCTGTGATGTCGGGCAGGGCGATGCCCTCGCCGTCCGGGTCGGGCCATCCTCCGCGGTCGTGGTCGACGCGGGGCCTGATGGTCGCTCGGTCGACGGGTGCCTGCGCCGGCTCGACGTGAAGCGGGTGCCACTGCTCGTCCTGACGCACTTCCACGCCGATCACGTCGACGGGATCGCCGGTGTGCTCCGGGGGCGCAGCGTCGATGCCGTAGAGGTCACCAGGCTCGCTGACCCGCCCGGCGGGGTGGCCGAGGTCGAGCGAGCTGCCCGCGGTGCCGGGCTGACGCCAGCGGTGGCGCCCTACGGCGTGACCCGCAGCGTCGGTGACGTCACGCTGCAGGTGCTGTGGCCGCGGCCCGACTCTCCGGCGGTGGGGCCGGGCGACGGCAGCACCGCCAACGCGGCGAGCGTGGTGCTGCTGGTCGAGGTGGCCGGCGTCCGCCTGCTGCTCACCGGAGATCTCGAACCTCCGGGTCAGGCCGCCCTGGCCCGGGCGCTGCCCGGCCTGCGGGTCGACATCTTGAAGGTGCCTCATCACGGCAGCCCGCACCAGGACCTCGACTGGCTGGAGTCCCTGGGCGCCCGGTTCGCCGTCGTCTCAGTGGGAGCCGACAACGACTACGGACACCCCGCCCCACAGGTGCTCGAGGCGCTGAGCGGCGCCGGCACCGAGGTGTTGCGCACCGATCGGGATGGAGACGTGCTGTTCGCTGTGCGCGGCGGCCGGCTCGTCGCGCTGACGCGGGACTGACGCGGGACTGCGGACTGCGGGTGTCGGAGCGATATGACAGGCTCAGCGTCGATGAACGCACGAACTCGCGGTCCGCGGGCCGAGGACGTCTTGGGCAGGGTCACCCTGGTCACCGGCAAGGAGGAGTTCCTCAACGAGCGCACCGTCGTCGCGGTCAGGGAGGCCGTGCGCAGGCACGACGGTGAGGCCGAGCTGTCCGAGACCCAAGCGGCCGGTCTGACGCTGGCCGAGCTCGGCGAGCTGTCGGCCCCGTCGCTGTTCTCCAGCACGCGATGCGTGGTCGTCCGAGGCCTGGAGAACCTGCCCGACGAGTCGGTGGAGGAGCTGCTCGGCTACGCCGCGGCGCCTTCCGAGGACGTCGCCCTGGTGCTCGTGCACGGTGGTGGGGCCAAGGGCTCAGGCGTTCTGACCAAGCTGCGCAAGGTCGCTGCGGTGACCGAGGTCAAGTCCGAGGAGCTGCGGCCCTCTGACTACCCGGGGTTCCTGACAGAGGAGGTGCGCCACCACCACGCCAGCATCGACAAGGAGGCGGCGGTGTTCCTGGTCTCGGCCGTGGGTCAAGACCTCCGCTCGCTCGCCGCCGCGGCTGACCAGCTGACCAACGACTTCCCCGAGGAGGTGCTGACGGTCGAGAAGATCCGCAAGTACTTCGGGGGGCGTGCGGAGGCGAAGTCGTTCGCGGTCGCCGACGCCGCGTTCTGGGGGCGTCGACGCGAGGCCCTCGAGGAGCTGCGCTGGGCCATCGACGGCGGCACGGCACCCGTGCTGGTCACCTCCGCGTTCGCCGGCTCGGCTCGCGGGCTGGCTCGCTACAAGTCCGCCCAGCGCGGCATGCGGGAAGCCGACCTGGCCCGCGAGGTGGGGGTGCCGCCGTGGAAGCTGCGCACCATCCGTGACCAGTCACGTGGGTGGTCGGATCGGGCGATCGCCCACGCGATCCGCGTGGTCGCGCAGGCCGACGCAGACATCAAGGGTGCGGCCAGTGACGCTTCCTACACCCTGGAGCGGATGGTGCTCACGATCACCGGGCTGCGCGATGCGCCGGGCTCTGAGTGAGAAACACAACGACCCGCCCGAGCGGTTGCTCAGACGGGTCGGGGTCGGGCTGGCTCAGAGAGTGGCAGCCTTCTTGAAGATGGCCGACTTGCGGTTGGCGGCCTGGTTCTTGTGGATGACGCCCTTGGACGCAGCCTTGTCGAGCTTGCGGCCGGCGTCGCTGGCCAAGACGATCGCGGTGTCCTTGTCGCCGGCCTCGGCGGCCTCACGGAACTTGCGCACCGCGGTCTTGAGGCCGGACTTGACGGCCTTGTTGCGCTGGTGACGCTTCTCGTTCTGCTTGTTCCGCTTGATCTGGGACTTGATGTTCGCCACTTGGTGAGCCTCTTCGGTCGTGACTGGACGGGGATGAAGACGATGGGCGGGACGCTGCGACCCTGCGATCACGGCGCACACACGCGAGGAGCCACGATACCGGAGGCTCTCTGACCGACCAAAACGACATCGGCCCAGGTCAGATGCCCACGTCAGATGTCCAGGTCACATGTCCAGGTCAGATGTCCAGGTCAGACGTCCAGGTCAGATGTCCAGTCGTCGAGCGGCGCCCGCCAGCATCCGCCGGGACATGGCGATCCGGAAGTCCATCAGGGTGGGCAGGTTCACGTCCACTGCCGTGTGAGCCCGCCAGGCGAGCATGGTGGCGAACCCGACGAGCCACGCATCCACGGCGACGTCACCGGCGGCGACCAGTGCGGGGGAGGAGCTCAAGGAGGCGTCGAACCACGGATCCTCGACCCGCTCGAGCCTGGCCAGGAGCGGGTCGACCCAACGCGGCCCGAGCGAGGTCCCGCCCCAGTCGAGGAAGACCAGCTCACCGGTCGGACGCTCCAGGAGGTTGTCGCTGCGGATGTCGAAGTTCACCAAGCGCACCTCGTGGTCGGCCAGCTCGCGGACGAGCGGCTCCCAGGTGGCCGCGTCGAGGCGGACCCACTCCGGCAGCAGCTCCGGTGGGATGTCGCGCGCCCGCCCCACCGCATCGGCCCAGCTGTGGAACTGCCGACGCAGGTCACCGAGTCCGCCGTTGTCCGGATCGGGTGCCGGCGGGTCCGGCACGCGCTCGGTCAGCACCTGGCCGAGTCTCTCAGTCTCGCGGAGCAGCAGGCTCATCGTGGCGTCGTCGTCGAGGTTCGGATGCTCGCCTTCGACGTCCTCGAGCATGACGGCCACCCAGTCGCCATCGTCGTACGACGACAGCTTGCCGGCCCACAGCTCGTGGCGGCCGACCAGGTCGAGTGCGACGACCTCGCGCCGGAAGAGCAGCGGCGTCATCGGGTTCAGCTCGAGCCCGACCGCCTTGACGAACGCGCACTGGCCGTCGGCACCGACCAGCCGGGTGGCGCAGCCCGGCGACATGCCCCCGACCTGGTCGTGGGCCTCCACGACAGGTGAGCCGAGCTCGCCTTCGGCCCAGACGCGCACGTCCGCGGGCATCGCCGTCCAAGGTGCGCGGACGCCGACGGCCCTCACCAGCCGCGCCGTTCGCAGAGCCAGGCCCAGACGACCTCGCCCTGCCAGCGTTGGTGGTCGCGCAGGTGCGGCGAGGTGAGCGGCACCGGATCATCAGCGGACTTGAGGAAGTAGCCGGCGACCAGGGCCAGGACGCTGTCGATGTCGTCGGCCGGTACCCCGCGCGTCAGGGGCCGGCTCGCGAGCACCGTGTCCACGTCGACGCCGTCACCCCGCGGACCGATCAACATGAACAACGAGTCGAGCCAGGCGGCCCCCTTGGTCGGCCAGTTCCAGTCGCAGAACACCGCTGACCCGTCCGGGCGTACCAGCATGTTGTCGTCGCGCACGTCGGTGTGCACCACGGTGTCTCCGCCGGCGACCTCCGCGAACCGGGCCGCCAGCGCCGCAGCCTCGTCAGCGTGCGGGAGGGCCAGCCGGGTCAGGGAGTCGAGCTGCCAGTACGCCGGCCACGATGCCACCTCGTCGGCGAACGGCTCCAGGGACATCTCGTCCGGCACCGGGGTGAGCTCGCTGGCGACCACCTCCAGTGCGTCCATCGCCGCGTCGAGGTCGGCCTGCCGCCACGGCCGGTGCGGCGAGCGAGCCTCGACGTACTCGATCCCGAGCACGACCCAGTCGCCCTCCTCGACCCAGAGCAGGCGCGGGGCCGGGACCGTGGTCGGGAGAGCCCGGAGCTTGCGCGCCTCCTCGCGGTAGGACTCGGCGAACAACCGCTGCGCCTTGGTCGAGGCCGCCTTGACGAAGTGACGGCTGCCGTCGGCGCAGGTGAGCACCGACGCGAAGCCCGGGGTGAACCCACCGTCTTGCGATGCCGCGTCGACCACCGGGGACCCGCAGCGCTCCTCGACGAGCGCGCGGACTGCCGGAGGCAGGTGCGGCCAGGTCAGCCGCCGGGCGGTGCGACCCAGCGGAATCGTCGTGGGGATCACACGACGGATCCTCCCCTACAGGGGTCAGTCACCCATGCGCCGCAGGGCGGCGACGTCGCTGACGATGATCCGCCCACGGCTCAGCTCGAGGATGCCCTCGTCGACGAAGCGTCGCAGCACCTGGTTGACCGATGGACGGGTGCCGCCGACCAGCTCGGCCAGCTCGTCTTGGGTCAGCGGGATGGTCACGGGGGCGACGGGCGCCTGGTCCTGGCTCCCGAAGGTGACGGTGAGCGCGGCCAAGCGGCGTACGACGCGGCGCTCCAGCGGGTCGTACATGGCTTCGAGCAGCTGCGCCGAGAGCTCGTCGACGCGCTGGGCGAGCAGGCGGCTCACCAGCGCCTCGAGCCGCGGGTTGCGCTCGCGGAGGTCGTGGAAGACGGCGGCCGGGATGCTCAGGGTGCGGACCGGTTCGATCGCCACGACGCTCGCGGTGCGCCGGCTCTCCTCCTGGGTGAGGAGGGAGACCTCGCCGAAGTGGGAGTCGGGACCGAGGATGTTGACGATCGCGGTGTCGCCGGAGGGTCGCGTCACCCTGATCGCCACGCGCCCGTCGAGCACGATGTGGAAGGTCTCGGACTTCTCGCCCTCGCTGACCAGGGCCTCGCGCCGGGCGTAGTTGTTCACCTTCGATGCGCGGAGGAGCTTCTTGGCGTCCTCGTCGGGGAGGGATCTGAGCACTCTTGGTACGTCCACGGCGACCAGTGTGCACCGCGTTCCCGTGTGAACTGTTCGCCAGCGAACACGGCCCAGAAAGTGGTGGCAGGGCCGCGCGGGGGCTCTACGCTGCGTCCGGGGGTGGTCGCGTGAGTGCAGCGAGCGGCGCCGCGCAGCTGAGGGCGTCGGTGACGACCGTCTTCGCCAACCCCGGACTTCGCCGGATCCAGCTGGCGTTCCTCGGCTCGGGACTGGGCGACTGGGCCTATGCGACGGCCGTCACCGTGTGGGCCTACCACGACGGCGGAGCCACCGCGGTGGGTGCCTTCCAGGCAACCCGCTTCATCCTCGCGGCGATCGCCGGACCCGTCGGCGCGACGATCGCCGACCGGATGTCTCGGCGTACTTTCATGATGATCTCCGACGCCTCGCGAGCCGTGCTGGTGGCCGCCGCCGCCGTCTGCGTCAGTGCGGGCCTCGACGTGGCGGTCTACGCCCTGGCCCTGCTGGCCGTCATCGCGGGTGCGCCTTTTCGCGCTGCCCAGGCCGGCCTGGTCCCCCAGCTGGTCGACGACCCTCGCGTGCTCACCTCGAGCAACGCGGTCGCCTCCAACATCGAGAACGTCGTCATCTTCGTCGGTCCCTCCATCGGCGCTGTGCTGGTCGGCACCGTCGGCGTGGAGGCCGCCTTCTGGCTCAACGTGGCGACCTTCGTCTGGTCCTGCTGGCTGATGTACGGAGTCCACGTACTTCCCCGCCCATCCAGGCAGACCGCGGAGGACGGCGAGGAGCCCGGCGTGCTGCGCGAGACCCTCGGCGGCGTGCGCCTGATCGCGACCGATCCCGACCTGCGCACGACCGCGGTGCTGGCCGCGCTGCAGGGCGGCCTGTTCGGTGCCCTGACGGTGCTCAACGTGATCATCGCCATCGAGATGCTGGACTCCGGGCCCGCGGGGGTCGGACTGCTCCAGGCCGTGATGGGCCTCGGCTCGATCGCCGGCGGCGTCGTCGTGCTGTCCCGCGTCGCCCGGCAGGCCGTCGCCACCGACATGGCGGTCGGGGTGGTGGGTTGGGCGGTGCCGTTCCTCCTGCTGGCGATCTACCCGTCGGCGCCGACCGCTGTGCTCGCGTTGCTCGTCGTCGGGTTCATGGACCCCTGGGTCAACCTCGGTCTCGACACGTTGCCCCAGCGGCTGTCCGAGGAGCGGGTGATGTCGCGCGTGTTCGCGACCATCGATGCCTCCCTGATCGCCTCGATGTCGATCGGCTCGGTCATCGCACCGGTCCTGCTGCACCTCGTCGGGCTGCGGACCACGCTGGTGGTGCTCGGTGTCGCGGTCGTCGTCTACGCCGCCGCGAAGCTGCCGCGGATGAGACGCCTCGACCAGCGGCTCTCGGCGCCCGCCGACACCGAGCTGCTCGCAGCGGTGCCGATCTTCGCGCCGTTGCCGTCGTCCTCGGTCGAAGGGCTCGCCAAGGCGAGCACCCGCCGGCACGTCCCGGCCGGCCAGGCTGTGGTCACCGAGGGTGAGGCAGCCCATGAGTTCTTCCTGATCGTGTCGGGGGAGGTCGAGGTCACCCAGGGTGACCAGGTGCTGCGACGCGAGGGCCCCGGGGACGTGTTCGGCGAGATCGGCCTGCTGCGCGACGTACCTCGTACGGCGACGGTGACGGCAGTGACCGATGTCGACCTGGTCGTCGTGGATCGCAAGGCGTTCCTCGAGACCGTCACCGGGACCGTCGAGTCGCTCCGTGCGGCAGAGGACCTGGCGTGGCGGAGGCTGGCTGTGTGACCCTGCCCACGTGACAAGCGTGATCGCACCCGGGTACGACCCGGCACTCGGCAGGTCGGTCGAGGCGGTGCGCGCCTTGTTCGCCGCGGCCGCCTGCTCGGTGGCTCTGGTAGACGACGAAGGTGGAGAGCTGAGGTTCGTCGCCTCCGACGGCGCGGGCGCCGAGGAGATCGTGAGCGTGAGCATCCCGGTCTCACGTGGCATCGCCGGCTGGGCGGCGATGTCGGGGCAGCCCATCGCCGTCCGCGACGTCCAGGCCGACCCGCGGTTCGCCCGGGACGTGGCCGAGTCGACGCGCTACGTGCCGTCCTCGATCCTCGCCGCCCCGATGATGGACGGCGACGGCGATGTCGTGGGGGTGACCTCGGTGCTCGACCCGTCGGTCGACGAGGCGAGCGACTGGACGCTGCACGTCCTGGGCACTCTCGCCAGCCACATGGCCATGTTGCTTCGCCCAGAAGCCGTCCCGGAGGCCGGCCCGTCGGGCGGCTCGACCACGGACCCGGCACTCGACGGGCTCGGGCGTGACGTGCTCCGCCTCGTGGAGGCCTGGCAATCGGCTGGGCAATCGGCTGGGCAATCGGCTGGGCAATCGGCTGGGCAATCGGCTGGGCAATCGGCTGGGCAGTCCGGAGTGAGGTGAGCACGGGTCCGGCCTGGTCCGGGGCGTTCGACCGCGGAGCGCTCCAGGAGGTCGTGGGCCTGCCCGTCGCGGAGGTGCGTGAGTGGGCCTTCGGTGGCAGCACGGGCGGGGGCGTGCGGGTAGCGGTGATCGACAGCGGCATCGACGCGGACCACCCGCGAGTGGGCGGGGTATCGGGCGGTGTCGCCTTCCATCTCGACGCCGAGGCCGAGCTCGGCTACGTGGAGGACGAGGGTCCGCACGGCGACCTCGTCGGTCACGGCACGGCGTGCGCAGGCATCATCCGGGCGATCGCGCCGGACGCCGAGATCTACAGCGTCCGGGTGCTCGGCGCCAACCTGAAGGGGCGTGGTGCGCTCCTGCACGCCGGCGTCGAGTGGAGCGTCGAGCGCGGCATGCACGTGGCCAACCTGTCGTTGTCCAGCAAGGCCGAGGCCATGTTCGGCCCACTCCACGAGGTCGCGGACGAGGCCTACTTCTCGGGCACCGTCCTGGTCTGTGCGGCCAACAACCTGCCCGGTCCGACGTACCCCTCGCAGTACGCCTCGGTGATCTCCGTGGCCTCCAGGGCGGGCGCCGAGTCGATGGGGCTGGCCTACAACGCCCACCCGCCGGTCGAGTTCGGGGCTCGAGGCATCGACGTCGACGTCGCGTGGGCCGAACACGGGTCGATCACCGCGACCGGCAACAGCTTCGCGGCGCCCCATGTCACGGGCATGGTGACGCTGATGCGGAGCAAGCATCCGTGGCTGACGCCGTTCCAGGTCAAGGCGGTGCTGCACGCCGCCAGCGACAATAGCCTCAGCGGGTGAGGCGCCAATCTGCGCGCTGTGTCAGCGTGCTGACAGACGGATGGTCACGCGCGGGGCAAAGTGGCCACCATCCAGACCCGGACAGGGTCGGGACAAACAGGGAGGCAAGTCATGAGTGAGCAGGGCAACGAGTTCGAGCAGGACGTCCAAGGCCACAAGGCCGGACTGACCGACGACATCGACGACGTCGAGGGCCACCGCCTCAAGCAACTCGAGGGCGACGACGACGTGGAGGCGCACCGCCTCAAGCAGATCGATGGCGATGACGACGTCGAAGCTCACCGCAACCGTCCGGACCGCAACCGTCCCGACTTCATGGCCGACCGCAACCGACCCGACCTCCTCGAGGAGGACGACGTCGAGGGCCACCGCATCATCGGCAGCAACGTCCAGCCGCCCCGCGACACCGACCTCGGCGGCAGCGAGCGCTGACGGCCGACGACCAACGACCAACATCGCCGGAGGGGGTCCGGACCGAGCCCTGGCGAGCCGTGTGGGGCGGCTCACCAGGGCTTGACCCTGTCGCCTGAGGGGGGACCTCACGACCGGCATGGAAGACTTCGACCGTGCTCCAGTCCATGCCCGGCCAAACCGACCCGGCACTGATCCGCAACTTCTGCATCATCGCCCACATCGACCACGGCAAGTCGACGCTGGCCGACCGGATGCTCCAGCTGACCGGAGTGGTCGACGAGCGCAGCGCCCGTGCGCAGTACCTCGACCGCATGGACATCGAGCGCGAGCGCGGCATCACCATCAAGAGCCAAGCCGTCCGGATGCCGTGGACGGTGACCGACGAGGCGGCTGCGGAGCACGGCATCGAGTCGGGGCCGGGCAGCTACGTGCTCAACATGATCGACACGCCTGGTCACGTCGACTTCACCTACGAGGTCTCGCGCAGCCTCGAGGCGTGCGAGGCCGCCGTACTCCTCGTGGACGCGGCCCAAGGCATCGAGGCGCAGACGCTGGCCAACCTCTACCTCGCCCTCGGCGCCGACCTCCACATCATCCCGGTGCTCAACAAGATCGACCTGCCGTCGGCCCAGCCCGAGAAGTACGCCGCCGAGCTGGCCGGCATCATCGGCTGCGACGTCGCCGACGTGCTGCTCACCTCGGCCAAGACCGGTCTGGGTGTCACCGAGCTCCTCAACGAGATCGTCAAGCAGACGCCTGCGCCCGTGGGCGACGCCGATGCTCCACCGCGGGCGCTGATCTTCGACTCCGTCTACGACACCTACCGCGGTGTGGTCACCTACGTGCGCGTCGTCGACGGCAAGCTGAGCCATCGCGACCGGATCAAGATGATGTCCAACGGCGTCGTCCACGAGATGCTCGAGGTGGGCGTGATCAGCCCCGAGCCGGTGAAGACCAAGAACCTGGGCGTGGGCGAGGTCGGCTACCTGATCACCGGCGTGAAGGACGTGCGGCAGTCGCGGGTCGGCGACACTGTCACCAGCCAGCACCACGGCGCGACCCAGGCGCTCGCGGGCTACAAGCACCCCAACCCGATGGTCTACTCCGGCCTCTACCCGATCGACGGCGACGACTATCCCGACCTGCGTGACGCGCTCGAGCGGCTGCAGCTCAACGATGCGGCGCTCGCCTACGAGCCGGAGACCTCGGGCGCGCTCGGCTTCGGGTTCCGGTGCGGCTTCCTGGGCCTGCTCCACATGGAGATCGTGCGCGAGCGGCTCGAGCGCGAGTTCGACCTCGACCTCATCTCGACCGCTCCCAACGTCGTCTACGAGGTGCTGATGGAGGACGGCTCGGTCGTGGAGGTGACCAACCCCAGCGAGTACCCCAACGCAGGCAAGATCGCCGAGGTCCGCGAGCCGGTGGTCAAGGCCACGATCCTCAGTCCCTCCGACTACATCGGCACGATCATGGAGCTCTGCCAAGCCAAGCGCGGAAGCCTCGAGGGGATGGACTACCTCTCCGAGGATCGCGTCGAGATGCGTTACACCCTGCCGATGGGCGAGATCGTCTTCGACTTCTTCGACCAGCTGAAGTCGCGCACCAAGGGCTATGCCTCGCTCGACTACGAGCGCTCCGGTGACCAGGCGGCCGACCTGGTCAAGGTCGACATCCTGCTGCAGGGCGAGCCCGTCGACGCGTTCAGCGCGATCGTGCACAGGGACGCCGCCTACTCCTACGGCGTGATGCTGGCCGGGAAGCTCAAGGACCTGATCCCGCGCCAGCAGTTCGAGGTGCCCATCCAGGCCGCCATCGGCGCCCGGGTGATCGCCCGCGAGAACATCCGTGCGATGCGCAAGGACGTGCTGGCCAAGTGCTACGGCGGTGACATCACCCGCAAGCGCAAGCTGCTGGAGAAGCAGAAGGAAGGCAAGAAGAGGATGAAGATGGTGGGCCGCGTCGAGGTCCCCCAGGAGGCCTTCATCGCCGCCCTGTCCACGGGGCCTGCACCGGAGAAGTCCGGCAAGAGGTGAGGCAGCCGCTCTCCGACTCGCGCCCTCGCGCGGTCGCGGTGGTGGAGCGCGACGGGAAGGTGCTGGTGATCCGTCGTCACCTCGACGGGCGCGACTACGCCGTGCTGCCCGGCGGCGGCATCGAGGACGGCGAGACCCCTGCCGAGGCAGCGGTACGTGAGCTGCGCGAGGAGTGCACGCTCGACGGGGAGGTGGTCCAGCTGCTGATGGAGGCAGACCACGGCGATCGCCAGGCGTTCTACTACCGCGTGACCGGTGTCGAGGGTGAGCCGGTGCTGGGCGGTGAGGAGGCCGCCGTTCAGGACGAGACGAACCAGCACCACCCGATGTGGGCGAGCCCGAAGGACCTCGAGCTGATGGGGCTGCTTCCCGAAGGCCTCGTGGACCTGGTGGTCGGCTGGCTGTGGCCGCTGAACGTGCGCCGCGCCGAGACCGACGACGACTGGCTCGTCGAGCGGCTGTGGCAGCTCTACGCCCACGACCTCTCGGAGTTCCGCGGCACGACGCCCGCACCCGACGGCACCTTCGGGCGCGGCCACCTCGGCTGGTACGACCGCGAGGATCCCGATCGTGCCTGCTACCTGGCCAGCCTCGGAGACCGGCCCATCGGGTTCGCGCTGGTGCGGGGACTCACCCACGGCCCCAGGTCGATGGGGGAGTTCTTCGTGGCGCGATCCGCGCGTGGCGCCGGCCAGGCGCGGACCTTCGCCGAGCAGGTCGTCAGGATGCATCCCGGCGCCTGGCAGATCGCCTTCCAGGAGGAGAACGTGCGGGCCGCGAAGTTCTGGCGCCGGTTCGGGGCGGACGTGCTTACTGACGTCGCCGAGGAGCTGCGTGAGGTGCCTGGCAAGCCGCACATCCCACCCGACGTGTGGCTGAGCGGCACCTTCCGATGAGACTCGACCTGCCAGACGGCGTTGTGCAGATGCGCGAGCGTGGCGAGGACTGGGCGGCATGGGTGGACCGGCTCCCTCGCCTGGTCGCCGACCTGCTCGACGAGTGGTCCCTGACGGTCGACGGCGCGCTGATGCACGGCTTCTGCTCGCTGGTCGTGCCGGTCCGCACCGACGACGGCCGCGCCGCGGTGCTCAAGCTGCACGAGGACATCGACGACGAGTCCGAGTTCGAGGCGCTGGCGCTCCAGCGTTGGCACGGGAACGGGACGGTCCTGCTCTACCGTGCCGACCCCCGCCGCTGGGCGCTGCTGCTCGAGCGGCTGCAGACCCGCGACCTGACCTCGGTCCCGGTTCTCGAGGCCTGTGAGGTGGTGGCCGGGCTCTACCACAGGATCCACGTGCCGGCGCTTCCGCAGCTACGCACGATCACCTCGTACGTCGAGCGCTGGACCGACGACCTCGTGGCACTGCCCGCCGAGGTGCCGATCCCGCGGCGGATGCGCGAGCAGTGCGTCTCACTGGCGCGCGACCTGGTCGCCGATCCGGCATCGGTGGGCGTGGTGATGCACGGCGACCTCCACTACGAGAACGTGCTGGCCGGTGATCGCGAACCATGGCTGGTGATCGACCCCAAGCCGATGAGTGGCGACCCGCACTACGAGCTGGCGCCGATGTTGTGGAACCGGTGGGACGAGCTCGGGGATGACCGCCGGTTCGGCATCCGCAGACGCTTCCACACGCTCGTCGACGCGGCCGGACTCGACGAGCATCGGGCGCGTGACTGGGTGATCGTGCGGATGGTGCACAACGCGTCGTGGGCCGTCATCGACGGCGACCCCGATGACGACTACCTGACGATGTGCTTCACGATCGCCAAGGCGGTGCAGGACTGATGACGAAGCGGCCCCGACTCCACTTCGCCGCCCGCCGAGGCTGGATCAACGACC
The DNA here is from genome assembly GCF_015352445.1 of Nocardioides agariphilus. Taxonomy (GTDB): domain Bacteria; phylum Actinomycetota; class Actinomycetes; order Propionibacteriales; family Nocardioidaceae; genus Nocardioides; species Nocardioides agariphilus. The sequence goes on along the minus strand of NZ_JADKPO010000007.1, from coordinate 40,419 downwards.
CCAACGGACTGGTCCACCATGAGGGCCGCTGGCACCTCTTCTTCCAGCACAACCCCCATGGCGACCACTGGGCCGACATGAGCTGGGGCCACGCCGTGTCGAAGGACCTGGTCACCTGGGACGAGCGCCCGGTGGCGATCCGCCAGGACCTCGACCTGGACGGCGACCCCGTCGAGTACGTGTTCTCCGGATCCGCAGTCGTCGACGGCGGCGACCTCGTCGCGATCTACACCTCCGTGTCCCTGCCCTCGACCCCCGAGCGGCCGGGCCTGCAGACCCAGCACCTCGCGCGCAGCGCCGACGGTGGCGAGACCTGGGTCAAAGATGACCACAACCCTGTCCTGGACCGGGGCTCCTCCGACTTCCGCGACCCCAAGGTGATCCGCGACGGTCAGCGTTGGCTGATGGCGGCCGTCGAGGCGGTCGACCGCAAGGTGGTCCTCTACGCCAGCGACGACCTGCGGCACTGGCACCTCCTCAGCGAGTTCGGCGACCCGTCGCTCGACGCAGGTCCCTGGGAGTGCCCTGACCTCTTCCCACTCCGAGTGGAGGGCAGTGACCGGGAGCGCTGGGTCCTGCTGGTGAGCGTGCTCCTGGGCGCGCCGGGCGGCGGAAGCGGGATGCGCTACTGGGTCGGCGACTTCGACGGCACCACCTTCACGCCCGAGCGAAGCGACTGGCTGGACCTCGGCCGCGACTGCTACGCGGCCGTCACGTGGAACGGCGCTCCTGACGGCCGGCGCGTGATGATCGGCTGGCTCGACAACTGGGACTACGCCCACGTCACGCCCTCGTCGGGCTGGCGAGGGGCGATGACGCTGCCGCGAGATCTCTCGCTGGTCGACACCGACTCCGGGCCGGTGCTGCGCCAGACGGTCTCGCCCGAGCTGGCGGACTGCGACCACCTCGACGTGGTGGTGCGGCCCGGTGAGCCGCTCAGCCTGCACGGCGGTGCGCTGACCATCTCCTACGAAGACGCAGCCGGCGAGCTGGTCGTGGAGCGGGCCGGCTCGGAGTTCAGCGAGAAGTTCGCCGCCACGTCACGGGTCGCGCTGCCGGCCCCGGACGGCGGGGCGAGAATGCAGGTCTGGGTCGACACGTGCTCGGTCGAGGTGTTCGCCGACGACGGCAGGCTGGTGCTCACCTTCCTGGTGTTCCCACACTGAACCGAAACGCCCTCGCTGACGTTTTCGTGGGTGGAGGAGGTGACATGGTCCAGTCGGAGTCGAGTCCCGTCGCGCTCATGCAGCAGCTGCACGACGAGCATGCCGGCGCGCTCTGGGGCTACTGCCTGCGCCTGACCGGCAACGACCGCGCACACGCCGAGGACCTGCTTCAAGAGACTCTGCTGAGGGCGTGGCGTAGCTCGCGCCTGCTCGACGACTCCCGCGGATCGGTCCGCTCCTGGCTGTTCACCGTCGCTCGCAACCTGGCCATCGACGAGTGGCGAACCCGCCGCACCCGCACCGAGGTCGCGGTGGCGGAGCTGCCCGAGCCTGTTGTCGGCGGGCAGGCCGGCCGCGACCACACCGACCAGCTGCTGCTCTCGTGGGTGGTCTCCGACGCGCTCTCGCGGCTCAGCGAGGACCACCGGGCCGTGCTCATCTGCTGCTACTACCGAGGCATGTCGGTCGCGGATGCCGCCCGCCAGCTCGACGTACCCGAGGGGACCGTGAAGTCCCGCACCCACTACGCCCTGCGCGCACTGCGTCTGGCCCTCGAGGAGATGGGGGTGACGGCATGAGCGAGTGCTCGCTGGCGCACTCGGACGCGGCCTACGTGCTGGGCTCCCTGTCGCCGGCCGAGCGGCTCGACTACGAGCGGCACCTGCGCGACTGCGAGCCCTGCCGTCGCGCGGTGGCCGCCCTGGCCGGGATGCCGGGACTGCTTGCGCGGGTGCCGCGCGAGCAGGTCGAGGCACCGCTCCCTTTCGAACCACTGCCCGAGACCGTGCTGCCGGCCCTGGTCGCGACCGTACGCCGGGAGCAGCGTCGCCGGGGGGTGCTGGTGACGCTGGGCGCGGCCGCCGCCATCGCCGTGGTGGCGCTGGGCGCGACCGCCCTCCAGGCCGCGCGTGACGACGGCCAGACGCCGGTGGCCGAGCCCCCCAGCGCGTCCGAGACCGTCGCGGCCTCGGTGCCGATGAAGGTGCTGCTCGACGACGGCGTGAGCGCCGACGTGTCCTTGACCCAGCGGGACTACGGCACCGAGGTCTCCTGGATCTGCCGCTACGCCGACCAAGGCAGCGACTACAGCGGGGGTCATGCCTACCGCTACAACCTGGTCGCCTACACCCGCGACGGCGGCAAGGAGGCGATCGGCAGCTGGTTGGCCACGCCGGGACATACCTACCCGGGGTCCAACACCGTCGCGGTAGACCTTGCCGACATCACCAAGGTCGAGCTCCAAAACGACCATGGCCAGGCGATCTTGCGGCTGAGGCTCTAGCCCCCGTCCGCCCCGACAACCGGAGAACGATCAGCCGGAGAAGGCGGCGAGGAACCTGTCGCGGAACCCATCCATCCGCCACTCAGGGGCGCCGTCGTGGGGCCGTAGCCCGTCTTGCCAGCCCCAGCTCTTGATCTGGTCGAGCACGGTCGGGTCGCTGGCGATGACGCTGACCGGCACCGCGTGGCCGGGAGTCGTGCCCGACACCGTGGTCACCGGCCAGTGGTCGCCCAACGTGATCACGACGAGGTCGTCGTCCTGCTGGGCCCGCTGCTCCAAGAACGTGGTCAAGGCGTCGAGTGAGTACTGCAGCGACCGGACGTACGCCGCCCTCACCAGGTCCGCCGACCGCCAGGTCTCGTCGCGCTGAGGACCCTCGTCCTCCATGCCGTCGAAGACCGAACCGTCGCCGAGCTCGGCCGGGTCGACCATCCGTGGCAGCGGCACCCACGGGTTGTGCGAGGACTCCAGGTCGATCTCGGCCATCACCGGACCCCGACCCGGACGGTCGAGCTCGAGCCGCTGGAACTGCTCCAGCGCGAACTGGTCGGGCATCCGGCCGTATCCGAACCTCGGGCCGCGGTAGTCCATGTTGGTGAGGTCGTGCAGCGCCTGCCACCGATAGAACCGCTGCCCCTCGGGCCAGGGCTCGGTGTCGGCCGGGATCATGCCCACCGATCGCCAGCCGGCCTTGCCGAACGCACTGCTCAAGGTCAGCCGGTCATGGCCGAGCAGCAGGTCGTAGGTGCCCTGGTTGTCGATCCAGAGCCCCGACTGCATCGTCGAGTGCGCCAGCCAGCTCATCGCCCCGAAGGTGGGGGAGGTGAGGAAGGCGCTGCGGGTGCTGTAGCCCGCGGCATCGAGCCGCTGACTGTAGGCGTCGACGCTGTCGCGCAGCTGACCCGACGTGGGCAGGCCGTCGAGCGCGACCCGCCCGTAGCTCTCCACGAACACGAGGAGGACGTCCTTGCCGCGCAGCGCGGACAGCAGCTGGTCGGCGGGCACGTCGGCGTAGTCGTCGTCGGCGATCGCCTGGGCCAGGGCAGCGCGCTCGCGGAGCCGCTCGCGGACCTCGGTCACGTGGGTCGAGGCCAGGTCGACGGCCGTCGCGGCAGCGAGTGGCTCACCGGGCACAACGCGCACGCCGGTCACCGCGCCCGCCCCCCAGGCCAGCGCGAGCACCAGCAGCACGGGTACGGCGACCGGGCGGTGTTCGCGAGCGAGTCCAGCGGCGCGGCGCACGGCGTACGGAACGAGCACGAGGATCGCGAGCATCGCGACGACCGCTACGACGGTGACGGTGTAGGCGTTGGCGGTGCCGAGTGCGTCGCGGAGGAAGGAGACGCCTGCTCCGACGTACACCGGGTCGCCCAGAGGGTCGAAGCGACGCGCGAAGGCGACCGAGATGCCGATGTCGAGCAGCTTGAGCAGCGCCACCACCCCCACCACCGCGCCGGCTCCGGTCGCCAGCCACGAGGCGGGCCGGGAGGGCAGCAGCAGGACGAGGCCCACGAGCACCAGGCCCTCGACGGGGATGCGGGCGAAGGCCGCGGGCGAGAGGTCGCCGATCTCGTCGGGGGCGACGAGCACCGCCCAGACCGCGAGCAACGCCAGCACACCGGTCAGGCGGGTGACCCACACCTGCGTGACATGAGGTCGGCGCACTCGCCACAGGTCCCAAGCCTCGTGGGCGAACGACTCGGTCAGCAGGGCGAGGGCCACCAGCAAGGCGGCGGTCGTGACCGGTTCGGGGAGCAGCCCCGAGGCGGCGACCACGAGGACGATGCCCTGGAGAGCGGCGACCACCTTGCACCACGGACGTGGGGGCGCCTGGCCCCGCAACCAGACCAAGGGCAGCTTCGCGGCGAGGAAGACGTAGCGAGCCAGTCCGATCGCCAGCACCCACAGGCCGAGGTCGCGGGCGACGTAGCTGCTGAGGACCAGCAGCAGTGCCGCGTCGGTCTCCATGTCGAAGCGTGCCCCGAACCGGCTCGCCGTCCCGGTCCGCCGAGCGACGCGACCGTCGAGGGCGTCGGTGAGCAGGGCGACCGCCGCAACCGGCACGACCGTCGTGGCTGTGGCGCCCTGCGCGACGAGCACGGCGAGGACGACGGTCAGGACCGCTCGGATGCCGGTGATCGCGTTCGCCGCCCCCCACCGGTGGTGAACCGCTCGCACGCCGCCTCCGTGTTCCTCTCCGGGTGTCATGTCCTGCCGAGATCGCTACCTTCTCCTCACACGGCGGCGCTTGCCGTTCGGTTCACTGGAGTCGTTTTGGAGGTGGCGGTGGCGCGGGCGTTCTGGGTGGCCGAGCCGGGCCGAGGCGAGATCCGCACCGCCACGGTGCCGACTCCCGGTCCCGGTGACGTGCTGGTCCGCACCCTGCGATCGGGCGTCAGCCGCGGCACCGAGACGCTGGTCTTCGAGGGGCGGGTGCCGGCCAGCCAGTACGCCGCGATGCGCGCGCCCTTCCAGGAGGGCGAACTCCCCGGGCCGGTGAAGTACGGCTACCTCAACGTCGGCCTCGTCGAGCAGGGACCGGACGCCCTGGTCGGGCGCACCGTGTTCTGTCTCTACCCGCACCAGACCGCATACGTCGTCCCGGCGGGCGCGGTGACCGTCGTCCCCGACGGTGTCCCGGCGGCTCGCGCGGTGCTCGCAGGCACGGTCGAGACCGCCGTCAACGCCTTGTGGGACGCGCGGCCCCTGCTCGGTGACCGGGTCGCGGTCGTCGGCGCCGGCATGGTGGGCTGCTGTGTGGCCCGACTGCTGGCCGGCATCCCGGGCGTCGAGGTCACCCTGGTCGACGTCGACAGCTCACGAGCAGCGACTGCTGCCGCGCTGAGACTGGGTTTCGCCGCCATTGAGGACGCCCCGCACGATGTCGACCTCGTCGTGCACACGTCCGGCACCTCGGTGGGCCTGCAGACCTCCCTCGACCTTCTCGCCCCGGACGGAGAGGTGCTGGAGCTGAGCTGGTACGGCGACCGGCCGGTCAGCGTCGAGCTCGGTGGCGCCTTCCACTCGCGCCGGCTGGCGGTCCGGGCCAGCCAGGTGGGCGAGGTGGCCGCGGCGCGACGGGGTCGGCGTACGCATGCGCAACGCCTGGCCCTGGCCCTCGACCTGCTGCGCGACCCTGCGTTCGACGTGCTGCTGACCGGGGAGTCGCGGTTCGACGAACTGCCCGACGTGATGTCCGGGCTGGCAGATGGCTCCCTCTCCGCGCTTTGTCAGAGCATCATCTATCCCGACGGCGACGAGCAGGAGTGACGTGTTCACGGTGACGGTGCGCGACCACATGATGATCGCCCACAGCTTCCAGGGGGAGGCCTTCGGTCCGGCGCAGCGGCTGCACGGCGCGACGTACGTCGTGGACGCGGCGTTCACCGGTCCTCGGCTCGACTCCGACGGGGTGCTGCTCGACATCGGTCGTGCTGCCGAGCTGCTCAAGGACGTGCTGTCGCGGCTCAACTACCGCAACCTCGACGACGAGGCCGACTTCGCCGGCGTCAACACCTCCACCGAGGTCCTCGCCCGGGTGGTCGCCGACCGCATCGCCGAGCGACTGCGTGCGGGGGAGCTGGGCGAGCACCTGGCCGCCACCGAGGGTGGGTTGGCGAAGATCGCGATCACGCTGCACGAGTCGCACGTGGCGTCGGCGAGTTTCGAGAGGCCCCTGTGACCAGGCCGGGGACGACTTGAGAGTCCACCTCGTCGGGCCGGTCGGCCTGTCGGACCCCGCTCGGCCGAGCGGGGGAAACGTCTACGACCTGCGAGTCGCGGCGGCGCTGCGTGCCCGTGGGCACGAGGTGGCAGTGCACGAGACGACCGTCGAGGACCTGAGTTCGCTGCTCGGGTCGCTGCCTGAGGGTGCCCCCGTCGTGATCGACGGGCTGGTCGGCTCGACGTCTCCCCACGCCCTGGCCCGCGCGGGTGACCGGCTGAGACTCGTGATGCTGGTACACCTCCCGCTGGGGCTCGGCGTGGCGGGCTCGATGCCTCAACGCGATCCCGAGGCGCGTGCTCTCGCGGCTGTGTCCGCGGTCGTCTGCACCAGCGGGTGGACCCGCGACTGGCTGGCCGGTGAGTACGGCCTTCCCTCCGCCCGCTTGCACGTCGTGGTGCCGGGCGCCGACAAGTCGCCCCTCGCCGAGGGTTCGGCGACCGGAGAGCGGCTGCTGTCGGTGGGTGCGGTCACTCCGGTCAAGGGTCACGACGTCCTCGTCGCCGCACTCGCGTCCCTCATTGACCTGCGCTGGACGTGGTCCCTCGTCGGCGCCTCCGTCGACGCCGACCACGCCACCCGGCTGTGGTCCTCCCTGTGGCGATCCGGCCTGGACGACCGCGTCACCCTCGCCGGCGCCCTCACCGGAGCGGACCTGGCCTCCGCCTACGCCGGCGCCGACCTGCTCGTGCTGCCGTCGCGTCACGAGACCTACGGCATCGTCGCCTCCGAGGCCCTGTCGCGCGGCATCCCCGTCCTGGCCACCGACGTGGGTGGGGTACGGGAGGCGCTCGGCTCTGCCTCGGGCACCGAGGTTCCAGGCTTCCTGGTCCCCTCGAACGATCCCGTTGCTCTCGGTGCTGCGTTGCGCTCGTGGTTGACCTCGCCGCCGCTGCGGACCCGACTCCGGTCCGTCGCCGTCGAACGGCGGGACGGGTTGGCGGGCTGGGATGTCGCTGCGGCTTCGTTGGAGCGGGTGCTGGCGGGGTTGTCGAGTCACTAGATTCGTTGGCTGCCGCGTGGGGTGCGGAGGTAGTGGGTGTTGTGGGGTCCGTGCCAGAGGTAGCCCTCGGGCATGGCGTGGTAGCGCCAGTGGCCGGCGGTTTTGGCGCGGTGGTGGCGTCGGCACAGGGGGACGAGGTTCTCGGGGTGGGTTTGGCCGGGTGGTCCGCCTTCTTCGAGTGGCTTGTAGGGGGTGGGGTGGTCGAGGTCGCAGGTGCGGGCGTCGATGTTGCATTTGGGGAAGATGCAGGTCTGGTCGCGCAGGATGACGAGTTCGCGCATCCAGGTGGGTGGGTCGTGGGAGTCGACGGCGTCGCGGCGGGCCATGTTGAGGACGGGCAGGATCTGGACGGCGGTGTGGCCGACCCAGGCGCGGAGGCGGGCGATGGTGGTGGCGCCGAGGCGTTCGATCCTGCCGGTGGCCAGGGCGGTCTCGGTTCCGCCGTCCGCGGTGGTGGCGATCTCGAGGTCGTCGGAGTCGACGTGGACGATGAGCTTGATCTTGCTGCCGTGTCTGGTGATGGCCTTCGAGAGTCGTTCGAGGTCCTCGGGGGTGTGCTGTCCGGTCAGGGTTGATGCGGCGAGGTGGGTGATGATGCGGATGGCGGTGATCTTGCGGACTCCGAGGGGGCTGGTGTCGCCGCTCTGGCCGAGCTGGTGGGCCAGGGTGACGACCAGGGTATGGAAGTCGTTGAGGGTGGGGGTGTCTCCGGAGATGGTGAGGTGGCTGGTGCCGGTGTAGTCGGTCGGGGCGGGGTGGGAGACCTCCAGTCCCCAGGAGGCCTGGGCTTGCTCTTCCTCAGATTGGGTGGTTTGGGGGTCGAAGGTGGCGGCGGCGTGGGCGACGAGCCGGTCGGTGATGAGGGGTCCGATGGCGCCGTCGGTGCGGGTGGCGAGCTGGGTGTCGACCCAGCGGGCACCATCGAGGGGCAGGTGGCGGGTTTGGACCGCGACGCGGCGGGCCTGCCAGGTCGGCACCTGGAGTGCTTCGACCCGTTTGAGGAGGATGGGGAGGCGGTGGTGCAGGTCCAGGGCGTCGCCGATCAGCCCGGCCCCGGCGGCCGGGGTCATGTCCAGGGCGGCGGCGAGGGTTTCGTGGGTGAAGGCTGCGACGGCGGGGGTGCCGTCCCCGCCCAGGGAGTCGGGTTTCTCCAGCAGGGTGAGGATGGCGCCGTCGGGGCCTTGGGTGCCGGTCTGGGTGGTGGCGGGGTGCAGGATCGCCCAGTGGTAGGCCAGGCGGAGGCGGAGTAGTTCGCGTTGGCGGATCTCGGTCTCGTTGGTGCGGGCGAGTGCGAGCACCTCGTTGGGGGTGAGGTCGTCGACCTCGAACCCTTCTGTTGGTGCCGTGCTCATGGGGTCAAGCACATCATCGGGCACCGACACTCGACCCCCGGAAACGGGCTGGATCCCCAGGTGTTGAGCCAGATTCCCGACGAATTGGTGTCGGCTGGTTTCGAGACGGTCGCTAGCGCGACCTCCTCAACCAGCAGACGGCGGCCGGGGGCGCGACCTCCTCAACCAGCAGACAGCGGCCGGGGGTGCGACCTCCTCGACCAGCAGAACCTCCTCGGCTGGTTTCGAGACGGTCGCTAGCGCGACCTCCTCAACCAGCAGACGACGGTTGTTGGCGCGACCTCCTCAACCAGCAGACGCCGGCCGGGGGCGCGACCTCCTCAACCAGCAGAACCTCCTCGGCTGGTTTCGAGACGGTCGCTAGCGCGACCTCCTCAACCAGCAGAACCTCCTCGGCTGGTTTCGAGACGGTCGCTAGCGCGACCTCCTCAACCAGCAGAACCTTCTCGACCAGCAGACGACGGTTGCTGGCGCGACCTCCTCAACCAGCGAGCTGCGGCCGCTCGGACCTCAACCTGGAGACACGAGTGTTGAACCGCCACGCCGACGCCGCCGTAAGGCAGGACGTGAGGGGACGTTGGTGGGCACTGGCCAGGGTCACGGGGGGCCTGGTCGTGCTCGGCGTGCTCGTGACGCAGGTGGGCGCTGAGCCGTTCGTCGCGGGGCTGGAGGCCGTGGAGCCGGCGACGGTCGCGATCGCCTTGCTCGTGGTCGGCGCCGCCACGGTCTGCAGCGCCCAGCGATGGCGCCTCGTCGCACGCGGCTACGGCGTCGACGTACCCCTCACCACCGCCACTGCGGCCTACTACCGGTCGCAGTTCCTCAACTCCGTGCTGCCCGGAGGTGTGCTCGGGGACGTGCACCGTGGGCTCGCCCACCGCGCCCTGCGGTCCGTGGTCTGGGAGCGGGTCCTGGCGCAGGCCGTCGCCATTGCTTTGGCGTTGCTGGTGGTGCTCGTCGCCTGGCCCGCTGGCTCGGGGCCCTCGACGCTCGTCCTCGCTGCTCTGGCCGTGGCGGCGATGGCATCAGTGGCCGTGCTCGTCGTCGTGCTGACCAACAAGTTCGTGATGGAGCCCGACGTGGTACCCGCCGTACTCGGGCTCTCGGTCCTCTCAGCCGCCGGTCATGCGGTCGTCTTCCTGGTCGCGGCGCGGGCGGTCGGCGTCGATGCTTCGACGAGCACGTTGCTGCCGATCGCGCTCGTGGTGCTCATCGCGGCGGCCGTCCCCCTGCACCTCGCCGGCTGGGGACCGCGCGAGGGCGCGGCCGCGTGGGCGTTCGCGGCCGCCGGGCTGGGGGCGGCGACGGGGGCGTCGGTAGCAGTCGCGTACGGCGTGCTGGCACTGTTGGCGACCTTGCCGGGGGCTGCTCTGCTCGTCCTTCGCCGCCCCCTGCAGCCGACGACCGAGCAACCACGAGAGGAGGTGGCCTCTTATGGCTGACCGGCCCTACATCCTCCTCAGCTGCGGGATGTCGATCGACGGCTACCTCGACAACGCCTCGAGCAAGCGCCTGCTGCTCTCCAACGACGCCGACCTCGACCGGGTCGACGCCGTGCGGGCCAGCGCGGACGCGATCCTCGTCGGCGCCCAGACCGTCCGGCAGGACAATCCCCGCCTGCTGGTACGCAGCGCCGCCGGCCGCGACGCCCGGATCGCCAAGGGTCTGCCACCCACGCCGACCAAGGTCACCGTCACTGCCGGCGCACAGATCGATCCGAGGGCGAGGTTCTTCGCCACGGGCAAGACCGACAAGCTCGTGTACTGCGCGAGGGCGGCCGTCAGGGAGGCGCGCGAGCGCTTCCGCGACGTGGCCACCGTCGTCGACGGTGGAGATCAGGTGCGGATGCAGCGTCTCGTCGAGGACCTCCACGAGCGCGGCACCAACCGCCTGATGGTGGAGGGCGGCGGCAGCATCCACACGCAGTTCCTCACGGCGGGCCTGGCCGACGAGCTGCACCTCGTGGTCGCGCCCTTCTTCGTCGGCGACTCGCGGGCACCGCGGTTCGTCGAGGATGGCCGGTTCCCCTGGAACCAGGACCGCCGCGCGACACTCGCCGACGTACGCCGACTCGGCGATGTCGTGCTCCTCCGTTACGCACTCTCGGACCGTTACGAGGACCAATGAGACCGCCAACCGCCACCATCCGCACCCAGGTCGAGATCCCGCTGCGCTTCGCAGACGGCTACGCGACCACCGCGCGGGCGTTCACCTTCGACGGTCTCGTCGACGGGGGTGAGCACGTCGCACTCCGGCTGGGCGCCCACCTGGGCAACCCCCTGGGGAGCCAGCTCCGCACGCGCACCGACGGCGCGACCCTGGTCCGCGTGCACAGCGAGTGCCTGACCGGGGACGTCTTCGGCAGCGACCGTTGTGACTGCGGCCCACAGCTACGCGAGTCCGTCGAGCGGGTCGCCGCGTCCGGCGGTGTCCTCCTCTACCTCCGGCAAGAAGGTCGCGGCATCGGCCTCTACGCCAAGCTCGACGCCTACGCGCTGCAAGACGACGGCCTCGACACCTACGACGCCAACCTGGCGCTGGGATTCGGGGCCGACGACCGCGACTACACCGTCGCGGCGCAGATGCTCCTGGCCCTGGGCATCGACCGCGTCGCCCTGCTGACCAACAACCCTGACAAGGCCGAGCAGCTGGCAGCCCTCGGGATCGACGTCAGGGCCCGCGTGCCCACAGGCGTCCACCTGACCGAGACCAACGCGACGTACCTTGCCGCCAAGGTGCGGCGTCAGCAGCACACCCTCGAGCTGCCCGCGATCTGAGGCGCGCACGGCCGTTGTACTTACCCGCGCGTAACAACGTGGGTTAGGTTTCCCTGCAACGGTCCGCCGGGGTGGCCCCCTGTCGCCCCACCGAACTGATGCAGGGAGCCCCAGCGCATGCCCACGACCATCAACGACAACTTCGTCGACTCCCTGCCGCCCAACGTCGCGGTCCAGTTCCTCGAGCGGGTGGCCAAGTCCCCGCAACGAGAGGCGTTCCGCTATCCCGAGGGTGCCGGCTGGGCGTCGGTGACCTGGAAGCAGGCCGGTGACGAGGTCAGCCGGATGGCCGCCGGCCTCCTGGCCCTCGGCGTCCAGCCCGAGCAGCGCGTGGGCATCGCCTCTGGCACGCGCTACGAGTGGATCCTGGCCGACCTCGGCATCATGTGCGCAGGTGCGGCGACGACCACGGTCTACCCGAGCACCAACGAGGACGACACGGCCTACATCCTCAGCGACTCGGAGTGCCAGGTGGTCTTCGCCGAGGACGACGTCCAGCTCGCCAAGCTGACCGCTCGCAAGTCCGAGCTGCCGACCGTGCACAAGGTCGTCACCTTCGACGGACGTGCCGATGGCGACTGGATCATCGGGCTCGAGGACCTCGAGAAGCTGGGCGAGGCCTATCTCGCCGAGCACCCCGGCGTCATCGAGGAGACCGCCAAGTCCATCAAGTCCGAGCAGCTGGCCACGCTGATCTACACCTCGGGTACGACGGGCCGGCCGAAGGGCGTCCGGCTGCGGCACAGCTCGTGGGTCTACGAGGGCGAGGCCATCGCCGCCCAGAACATCCTCAGCGAGGACGACCTCGAGTTCCGCTGGCTGCCGATGGCCCACTCCTTCGGCAAGGTGTTGATGTCGACCCAGATGGCCATCGGCTTCGCCGCCGCCATCGACGGCCGGGTCGACAAGATCGTCGACAACCTCGGCATCGTGAAGCCGACCTTCATGGGCGCGGCCCCGCGCATCTTCGAGAAGGCCTACGCCCGCATCGTCACGATGCAGGAGGCCGAGGGCGGCCTGAAGGAGAAGATCTTCAACCAGGCCTTCAAGGTCGGGCTCCAGGTCGACAAGCTCAAGCGCGAGGGCAAGTCGGTCCCGTTGCCGCTCTCCCTGCAGCACGGCCTGTTCGACAAGCTCGTCTTCAGCAAGATCCGCGAGAGGTTCGGCGGCCGGGTGCGCTTCTTCATCTCCGGTGCGGCCGCGCTCAACCGCGACATCGCGGAGTGGTTCCACGCCGCCGGCATCATCATCCTCGAGGGCTACGGTCTGACCGAGACGTCGGCCGGCTCGTTCGTCAACCTGCCTGACGACTACCGGTTCGGCACCGTCGGTCGTGTCTTCCCGGCCAGCCAGGTGAAGATCGACGACACCGGCGAGATCCTCATCAAGGGTCCTGGTGTGATGGACGGCTACCACAACCTGCCCGACGAGACCGCGAAGTCCCTGACCGACGACGGCTGGCTCAAGACCGGTGACAAGGGTGAGCTGGACCCCGATGGCAAGCTGCGCATCACCGGCCGCATCAAGGAGCTCTTCAAGACCTCCGGCGGCAAGTACATCGCCCCGCCGGCGATCGAGTCGAAGTTCAAGGCGATCTGCCCCTACGCCAGCCAGTTCATGGTGTTCGGCAACGAGCGCAACTACGTGGTCGCACTGGTCACCCTCGACCCCGACGCGATCGCCGAGTGGGCCAAGGAGAACAACGTCGCCGGTGACTACGCCGCGATCGTCTCCTCCGAGGCCTGCCGCGCGATGGTCGCCGGCTACGTCGACGAGCTGAACAAGAACCTCAACCGCTGGGAGACCATCAAGAAGTGGGAGCTGCTCGACCACGACCTCACCGTCGAGTCCGGCGAGCTCACCCCCTCGATGAAGGTCAAGCGCAACGTGGTCGAGGACAACTACAAGGCCACGATCGCCAACTTCTACGCCTGAGCCGCTGGCCACAGGCTGCACGTGGGGCGGGTGCGCGACGGTCGCACGCTCGCCAAGGTGGGGGTGTGGAGCCATCTCGGGAGGTACGGCGTCTCCTGCGTGACCAGAGCGGTGCTCGGATCTACGACCTCAACGGCGAGGACCTAGGCGAAGCCGGAATTGGTGGGCCTGATTGGATGAAGGCATGCCGTCCGCACTCCCGCCGGGCGACCCCGCACCTGCCGACGGCGCCCTTCCCGAGAGCGCCCTGGCGGGGCTGGGCCGTCACCCGTTCGGGTTCTACGTGCACGTGCCCTTCTGCACGGTGCGTTGCGGCTACTGCGACTTCAACACCTACACCGCAGACGACCTCGGTCGTTCGGCCAGCGTGCGAGGTGCCTCGAGGAGCACCTACGCGGAGGCCGCGATCGACGAGGTGCGGTTCGCACGGCAGGTGCTCGGCGACGTCGACGTGCCGGTGTCCACGGTCTTCTTCGGCGGCGGGACCCCGACCCTGCTTCCGCCCGGCGAGCTCGGCTCGATCCTGGCGGCCATCGGTGCCGAGTTCGGCCTCGCGCCCGGCGCCGAGGTGACCACCGAGGCCAACCCCGACAGCGTTGCCTTGTGGGACCTCGAGGAGCTGCGCCAGGTCGGCTTCAACCGGATCTCCTTCGGCATGCAGTCGGCGGTGCCACACGTGCTCGGCACGCTGGACCGCACGCACGACCCACTGCGGGTGCCGGCGGTCGTCGGCTGGGCGCGTCAAGCCGGCTTCGACCAGGTCAGCCTCGACCTGATCTACGGCACGCCGGGGGAGTCGCCCGAGGACTGGGAGACCTCGCTGGAGGCGGCCCTGGCCTGCGAGCCCGATCACGTCTCGGCGTACTCGCTGATCGTCGAGGAAGGTACGGCGCTGTCCAGGCGGATCGCGCGCGGCGAGCTGCCGATGCCCGACGAGGACGACCTTGCCGACAAGTACCTGATGGCCGACGAGCACCTGACCAAGGCCGGCTACGGCTGGTACGAGGTGTCCAACTGGGCACGCGACCACCGAGCCTGGTGCATGCACAACCTGGGGTACTGGACCGGTGCCGACTGGTGGGGCGTCGGCCCCGGTGCGCACTCGCACGTGGGCGGCGTGCGGTGGTGGAACGTCAAGCACCCCGCGGCCTACGCCGACCGGATCACCTTGAAGGTGAGCCCGGCGCAGGCTCGCGAGGTGCTCGATGACGAGACCCGCCGAGTGGAGCGGGTGCTGCTGGAGATCCGCCTCAACGACGGGCTTCCCGTGGAGGTACTGGAGGCGACCGGTCGGGCCGCCCTCTTCGACCTGGAGCGGCGTGGGCTGATCGACCGGCTGGGTCAGCGGCTCGTGCTGACGACCGAGGGTCGTCTGCTCGCGGACGCGGTCGTCCGCGAGCTGCTGCCTTGACGTAGGACCGGCTACGCCGACCTCAGCTGACGAAGCGCAGCGTCAACGGGTAGCGGTAGTCCTCGCCGTTGGCTGCCCTGATCGAGGCCTGGATCAGGAAGACCACGATCGCGACGAAGGCGGCCAGCGCGACCGGGATCACGATGATCAGACCCAGGCCGATGGTGAGGATCGAGAAGAGCACGGCGGCGGCGCCGTAGATCAACAGGGAGATCTGGAAGTTCAGCGACTCCACGGCGTGCTTGCGGACGTAGGGCGACTGGTTGCCCACCGTGAGCATGATGACCAGCGGCGCCAGGAAGCCCATCGCCAGCCACGCCGCGACGAAGACACCCCAGTGGGCGGCGGAGGCCCAGTTGCGGTCTGTCTGCGTGATGGTTCCGGCGACAGGCGGGCCGTAGGCGTAGGCGGGCTGCTGGTGCGTCGGCTGCTGGTACTCCGGCTGCTGGTACTCCGGCTGCTGGTAGGCCGGGGGCTGCTGGTCGGGCCCCTCGTCACCCTGGTGAGGGTTCGGGTTCGGGGTCTCGGTCATGGCGGTTCTTCCTGTCGTCGGTGGTGTACCCACGACGTTAGACGCGATCGCGCCCAGCCGGGATCCGTGAGCGCCCTGACCGTGCCCTGAGGTGCCGGTCAGGGAGGTTTCGAGACGGTTGCTGCGCAACCTCCTCAACCCACGGAACTGACGAAGTCGATGAGCTCCTCGACCCGTCCGAGCAACGCCGGCTCCAGATCGGCGAAGGAGGACACCCTGCCCAGGATGTGCTTCCAGGCCCGGGCGGTGTCCTCCTGGGTGGCATGCGGCCAGCCGAGCCGCTTGCAGACACCCTTCTTCCACTCCTCCGACCGGGGGATGTCGGGCCAGCGCTCCAGGCCCAGGCGGTCGGGCTTGACGGCGGCCCAGATGTCGACGAACGGGTGCCCGACGACCAGCACGTGCTGGCCGACAGATGAGCGACGGACCTCGTCGGCGATCCGGCTCTCCTTCGAGCCGACGACGAGGTGGTCGACCAGCACGCCGACCCGCCGCTGGGGACCGGGTGCGAAGTCGCGCAGGTGTGCGGCGAGATCGTCGACGCCAGCGAGGTACTCGACGACGACGCCTTCGATGCGCAGGTCGTCACCCCAGACCTTCTCGACCAGCTCGGCGTCGTGGCGGCCCTCGACGAAGATGCGGCTCGCCCTCGCGACACGTGCCCGCGTCCCGTGCACGGCCACCGACCCGGACGCCGTACGAGTCGGCTTGGCCGGCCCCGTGCGCACGGGCGCGGACAGGATCACCGGCCGACCCTCCAGCAGGAACCCTGGGCCGAGCGGGAAGGTACGTCGCTTCCCGCGGCGGTCCTCCAGCGTCAACGTGTCCAGGTCGCGGTCGACCGCGACGATCTCGCCGACGAAGTCGGTCATCACCTCCTCGACGACGGCGCCGAGCTCGGCGGCAGCCGGGGTGGCGCGACCGTTCTTCGGGGCACGCCAGTCGGTGGCGAGGACATCGGAGCCGTAGCGGCCCATGCGATCTGCCATTCGATCTAGGGGGGGCACCCGCTCCACGCTAGGTAGCCGAGACTGCGGGCCCGTTGAGGCGCGCCGGGCTCAGTCCCCGGTGTCGTGCCCGGTGTCGTGCCCGGTGTCGTGCCCGGTGTCGTGCCCGGTGTCGTGCCCGGTGTCGTGCCCGGTGTCGTGCCCGGTGTCGTGCCCGGTGTCGTGCCCGGTGTCGTGCGCCTCGTCGGCCAGCTGCAAGCCCTCCTCGGAGTCACGCTCGAGGACCGGTGTCTCGGGGTCACCGAGATCCTGACGTTCCGCCTCGTCGTCAAGGGGTTCGGCCAGCGGGTTGTCGTCGCCAGGCTGCAGGTCCTCGGGCAGGTCCTCGTCGGTGACGGTGACGGTGGCGTAGTCGCTCTCGGGCTGCTGCTCGCTCATCCCCTTGGTCTAGCGCCGTGGTCGAGCAACAGCCACACCCCGACGGGTGCTCACACGAGGGGCAGGCGCTTCTGGCTGCGGGGCAGGTGCTCGTAGCCCCTGCGGACGGCGTGGACCAGGGCACGCTCGGGGTAGGGCCACTCGGCGGCGGCCAGCGCATCGTCGATGGCCACGCCGCGCGTGGCCAGGTCCCGGATCGTCTCGGCGACGATGCCGATCTCGTTGCGCTGCACCTCGACGAACTCGCGGTCGACGACGGCGCCGTGCCCGGGCACCACGACCGACGCGGTCGTGGTGAGCCCCAGCACCACATCGAGGGTCAGCGGCCAGTCCATCGGGTAGGAGTCGGATCCGTACGCCGGTGGGTTGCCGTCCTCGACGAGGTCCCCAGCCAGCAGCACGTCGGCGTCGGGCACGCGCACGACCAGGTCGCCGCCGGTATGACCGCGGCCGGGGTGGACGAGCTCGACCTGGCGGTTGCCGAGGTCGAGGGCGATCGCGGAGGAGAACGTGCGCTCGGGCACGACGACCTCGGTCGCGGCAACGTCTGCCCACTGCGGCTCGGTCTCCTGGACAGCGTTGGCCCGCACCTCCGCTGCGTGCGCGGGCAGGGACTCGGCGGCGTTCTCGTGGCAGATCAGCTCGGCCCCCTCGGACCGGAGCACGCCGTTGCCGAAGGTGTGGTCCCAGTGCTCGTGGCTGTCGACCGCCCACATGATCGGGAGAGCGGTCACGTGGCGCAGGTCGACGAGCATCTCGCGGGCCAGCGCCGCCGATGCCTGGGTGTCGAGGACGAGCAGTCCGGCGTCCCCGGCGACTGCCGTGACGTTGACGTCGAGCCACGGGTAGCGCGCGACCCACACCCGGTCGGCCACCTCGATGAAACCTGCCACGATCGACGAGCCTAGTAGGCTTGGCACTCAACGGCGATGAGTGCCAGTCATGACCAGTGTCGAGGGCCAAGAGAGGAGCGAGCCGTGCAGGACGACCGCAAGCTCGCCGTGCTCCGGGCGATCGTCGAGGACTACGTCTCCACCCAGGAGCCCGTGGGCTCCAAGGCTCTCGTCGAGCGCCACTCGCTGGGCGTCTCGCCCGCGACCGTGCGCAACGACATGGCGGCGCTCGAGGAGGAGGGGTTCATCACCCAGCCCCACACCAGCGCCGGGCGCATCCCGACCGACAAGGGCTACCGGCTCTTCGTCGACAGGCTGACCACGCTCAAGCCGATGAGCACCGCCGAGAAGCGTGCCATCGCAACCTTCCTCGACGGCGCGGTCGATCTCGACGACGTCGTGCACCGATCCGTCCGGCTGCTCTCGCAGCTGACCCACCAGGTGGCCGTGGTGCAGTACCCCACGTTGTCGCGGTCGACGGTGCGTCACGTCGAGCTGGTCGCCCTGGCACCCAACCGGCTGCTGGTCGTCCTGATCCTCTCGACCGGTCGCGTGGAGCAGCGGCTCGTGGAGCTCGACCAGCCCGTCGGTGACGACAGCGTCGCCGACATCCGCTCCTCGATCCACCGGGCGGCCATCGGCGAGACCATCGCCAACGCCGTCAGCGCCCTGCGAGCCCTAGAGGCCACCGGCGCTACTTCGTCCGTCGTCGCGACCCTCGTCGAGGCCATGTCCGACCACCGCTCCGACGAGCGGGTCGTGGTCGGGGGGGCCGCCAACCTGGCGAGGTACGGCGACTCGTTCGACGTCGACGTACGCCCCCTCCTCGAGGCCCTCGAGGAGCACGTCGTGCTGCTCAAGCTCCTCGGCGAGGCCCAGTCGGGCGGGGTCCTGGTGCGGATCGGCCACGAAGGCCCCTACGAGGAGCTGGCCTCCACCAGCGTCGTCTCGACGGGCTACGGCCCCGGCGACGAGGCCATGGCCAGCCTCGGCATCGTGGGCCCCACCCGCATGGACTACCCCGGCACGATGGTTGCCGTGCGCGCCGTCGCCCGCTACGTCTCGCGCATCCTCGACGAGGCGTAGGGCTCACGAGCTCGCGCCTCAACCACTGAAGACCAAAGGACTGTTGGTGAGTCAAGACCCCTACGAGCTGCTGGGAGTGCCGCGCGACGCGGACCCCGACACGATCAAGAAGGCCTACCGGCGCCTGGCCCGTCAGCTGCACCCCGACGTCAACCCAGACCCGGAGACGCAGGAGCGGTTCAAGGAGATCAGCCGGGCCTACGAGATCCTCAGCGATCCGCAGAAGCGTGCGTCCTACGACCGCGGCGGCGACGTGTTCGCAGGCATGGGCTTCGGTCAGGGCGCCGGCTTCTCGTTCACCGACATCATGGACGCGTTCTTCGGCGGCACCGCTGGGGGACCGGGGGGCGCGACGCGCGGACCGCGCCCGCGCCAGCGGCGCGGCCAGGACGCGCTGATCCGGTTGGAGATCGACCTGGCCGAGGCTGCCTTCGGGGTGGCCCGCGAGCTGAAGGTCGACACGGCGGTCGTCTGCACGACCTGCCACGGCGAAGGTACGGCGGCGGGGTCGCAACCGGTGCCGTGCGAGACCTGCCACGGTGCGGGGGAGGTGGCCCACGTGCAGCGGTCCTTCCTCGGCGAGATCCGCACGCTGCGACCCTGCGCGGCCTGCCGGGGCTACGGCTCGATCATCCCCGACCCCTGCCGCGAGTGCTCCGGCGACGGCCGCGTCCGCTCGCGCCGTACCTTGACCGTGAAGATCCCGGCGGGCGTCGACACCGGCACCCGGGTGCAGCTCGCCGAGCAGGGCGAGGTCGGTCCGGGCGGAGGTCCCGCAGGTGACCTCTACGTCGAGATCCACGTCTCGCCGCACCCGGTGTTCTCCCGCCAGGGCAACGATCTCCACACCACGGTCGGCCTGCCCATGACCGCTGCTGCCCTGGGCACCACCCTCACGCTCCCGACGCTCGAGGCGGACCTCGTCGACCGCGACGGTGCCGTCAACGGCGTGCCCGAGTCCGGTGTCGAGACATCGTTCGAGATCGAGATCAAGCCCGGCACGCAGTCGGGGTCGGCGCAGGTGCTGCGCGGGCGTGGCGTGCCCGGCCTCCGGTCGGGGCGCGGCGATCTCATCATCACCGTTCTGGTGGAGACGCCGACCAAGCTCGATGCCCGACAGGAGGAGCTGCTGCGCGAGTTGGCCGCCATCCGCGACGAGGAGAAGCCGACCGGGCAGGTGCGCGAGGAGTCCAAGGGGATGTTCGGCCGGCTGCGCGACGCCTTCAACCAGTTCTGATGAGCCTGCCGGTCCACTGGGTGCCGTCGCTCGACGGAGCGCGGGTGGGCTCGACCGTCGAGGTCACCGGCAGCGAGGCGCACCACGCGGTAGCCGTGCGGCGACTGCGAACCGGCGAGCACCTGATGCTCACCGACGGTCTGGGCCGCAGCGCCGTGGGCTCGGTGTCGGCCACCGGCAAGCGCGAGCTGTCGGTGGTGCTGGAGTCGGTCCACGAGGCCGACCTGCCCGAGCCGGTCGTGACCGTCGTGCAGGCGATCCCCAAGGGAGACCGCGGCGAGCTCGCGGTCGAGGTGCTGACCGAGATCGGCGTCGCGCGCATCGTGCCGTGGGCGGCATCGCGGTCGGTCGCGGTCTGGAAGGGCGAGCGCGTGGCTCGGTCGGTCGAGCGCTGGCGGGCGACCGCACGCGAGGCGTCCAAGCAGGCACGGCGCCCGTGGTTCGCGGGTGTCGAGGACCTGGCCGCGACCTCCGCGGTCGAGGCGCTGGTCGCGGCCGCCGACCTCGCTGTCGTCCTGCACGAGCAGGCCTCGACTCCTCTGGCGATGCTCGACGTGCCCGCCGCGGGCTCGGTCGTGGTCGTCGTCGGTCCCGAGGGCGGCCTCACCGACGACGAGGTCACGGCTTTCGTGCAGGCCGGCGCCCACGCCGTACGCCTCGGCCCCGAGGTGCTGCGCACCTCGACGGCCGGCGTCGCCGCAGTCGCCGCCCTGCTGTCGCGGACCTCTCGTTGGCGCTAGGGACCCTTAGCGCGCCAGCAGCTCGGTCACCCGGTCGAGCTCGTCGCCCAGACCGGTCCTCTCGCTCTTGGTGAGGGGTCGCAACAGGTCGACGACGACCGGGCGACCGTCCTCCACACGCCACAGACCCTCGAGCCAGCCGTCGACGAAGATCGTGCAGGACAAGCCGCCGTTGACGCCCATCCAGCGCTTGCGCTTGGCGGGTTCGGTCACGCGGTCGCGACCGGCGTGGGAGAGCCAGACGTTGTCGTAGAGCCCCAGCAGCCGGACCGGCGCGGGCGTCTCGGGGTCGGTCAGCGTGTGGTCCTCGAGGTCCACCAGCCTCCTGCCGGCCTCATCGGTGTGGTGGACCAGGTCATCCATGGTCTTGAGCACGGCCGCGATGCCGGGCACTCCCGACCACGCCGTGATGTCGGCGGCGGAGGCGGGACCGTAGGCCGCCAGGTAGCGGCGCACGATCGTCGTCGGGTCCGGCTCGGCCAGGGGGCGGTCGAGCCAGGTGTCGACGAACTGGTAGACGACCCCGCCCGACTGCTTCCAACAACCGCGCGGGGGCAGCTGGGCGATCGGTGCCGCGACGCGCGCGAGGTGGGCCAGCGCGTTGGCCGGGACTCCGGGGAAGGAGGCGGTGAGTGCCTCACCGAGCCTCTTCACCGGCACCGGGCCAGCCGCCAGCACCGCCCGCAGCGCCACGGCGAACTCGTCGAGGTCGACGCCGAGCGCCGGCGTGATGTTCTGGCTGACCCTGCGCTCGCGCTCGTGGACCGGCGTCGTGAACTGCCGCAGCGTCAGCGCGTCGTCGTCTACGAGCAGGTGCACGGTGCTGCGCATCGAGAGCAACCGCACCAGTGAGCGGTCCTCGAGGCCCTGCGTGACGTCGTAGGGGTCGAAGGCGCTCAGCCGCGCGGCCAGACCGAAGTACGGCGGCTGGTTGTCCTGCGCCTGTAGCCCGACCAGGTGCGCGACCATGGCCCGCACCGAGGAGTCGGTGCGGGCCAGGAGGTGTTGGCGGTCGAGCAGGGTGCGGTTGAGCACCTGGGCCGAGAGCTGCACGCCCCGGACCCTAGCTCCCGGGTCGGACGCTGCTACTCGATGACGAACGTCTTGGAGTCGCTGGCGGGCGGGTTGCCCTCCCCACCGGACGGGTCGTCGTTGGTGGCCACGAACGTGTAGGTGCCCGGGTCGAGGCTGGACACGTCGATGCTCACCGTCCACGGGAACAGCTTGTCGACCTCGCAGCAGCCATCCGCCATCCCGAAGTCGTTGAGCACCACCTGGTCGCCCTGGCGGATCTCCCACTGGAAGGTCGCCTCGAAGGTGTTGGCCACCCCCGTTGCCTTGAGCGTGCCGCCGGAGACCGTCATGCCCTCCTCTGGCTGGGTGATGTTCATCTGCGACAACGTCGCCGAGATCGAGGCGTTGGCGAGCGGCTCGGAGGCGGGCTCGCCGAGCACCTGGTCGGTGCGCTGGCCGTCGAGCAGGAACTGCACGCCGGCGCGCTTCTGGGCCGCGCCCTGCACGCTGAAGACGACCTGCTGGATCGCCAGGCCGGCGTCCTGCTTCGTCATGCCCGCAGGCCGGTCGTGCAGGGCCGATACGTCCGGGCCGGTGAGGTCGACGGTGATCACGTCGCCGTCGTAGCTCGCCGTGGCCTCGGTGCCGGCCGGCCACAAGGTGCGGTAGTCGGGGTCGTGGGCAGGTCCGGCCACCGCGGCGTAGGCGGCCTGGGAGACGGGGTCGCCGCCGATGCCGGGCTGGAACTCGCGGAAGAGCACGGTGCCACTGCCGCCGTCGCCCGCGTAGTAGACGGGTACGGCGGACTCGATGGGCTGCCCGGTCGGCTCGGACGACGGCGTCTTGTCGGTCGGCTCGTCAGTGGGGCTGCTGGTGCCCTGGGTCGGGTCGGAGGTCTGGCTGCTGCCTGATCCGGCGACGGGGGTCGAGGAGTCGTCGTTGAGCTGGGAGACGACGACGACCATGGCGGCGACGGCGGCGACTCCGGCGGCCGCTCCTGCTACGGCGTACAGCCAGCTGCGTTGGGTGCTCATCGATGTCTCCTGGTGGTTGCGGGTGCGGGAACTGATGGCGGAGAGCCCCTCGGAGGGCTCGATCCCCGACACGGCGTCGGAGATCAGTGCCGAGAGACGCGCGTCGTGGTGGGGGTCCAGATGGGGATCAGTCATGGGGAGCCTCCAGGTGGCTGGCGAGGAGCTCGCGCAACGTGGCCGAGCCCCGCGAGGCGTGGCTCTTGACGGCGCCGCGGCTGATGCCGAGGGCATCGGCGATCTCGGCCTCGGACAGGTCGACGTAGTAGCGCAGGGCGATCACCTCTCGTTGCCTTCGGGGCAGCGCCTCGAGTGCGTCGAGCACTGCTGCCCGACGCTCGGTCTGGAGCAGCGCCTCGTCGGCACCGCGTACGGCGTCCGGTGCGGTCTGCCTCTCGGCGTGGGTCCGCACGACCTTGAGGTGACGCAGCCGCGAGCGGGAGCCGTTGACGACGGTGCGGCGCAGGTAGCCCAGCGCACGCTCGGGGTCGCGCAAGGTGCCCCACTTGCGGTGCATGGCGACGAAGGCGTCCTGCACGACCTCCTCGGCCGTGCCGACGTCGCGGACCAGCAGCACGCTGAGGCGGACCAGCTCGCGCCAGTGCGCGGCGTACAGCTGCTCGACGGCGCCGTCGGCGTCCGTGTCGTGCCAGGCGGCAGGAGACGGGCTCATCAGGGCTGCGCTCGCCCTGACCGCCGACCTGCGCATCGCATGGACTGTCACGCTAGACCCACGCGCGGGCGCGGCCCGGGGTTTACATCGGCGTGTGAGGATGTGTCAGTGAGCGCGGCCACTCCCGACAGCTGCCTGTTCTGCAAGATCGTCGCCGGGGACATCCCGGCCGACGTCGTGGCGCAGAACGATGACGCCGTGGCGTTTCGCGACGTCGACCCGCAGGCGCCGACGCACGTGCTCGTCGTCCCGCGATCGCACTACGCCGACGCATCTGCACTGGCCGACGGAGAGCCCGGCACCGTCGCCGTGCTGGTGAGCCTGGCCCGTGACGTCGCGCAGGGCGATGGTCTGGACGACTACCGCCTCGTGTTCAACACCGGGCCGGGTGCCGGACAGACTGTGTTCCACACCCACCTGCACCTGCTCGGCGGAAGGGCGATGACATGGCCACCCGGCTGAGGCGCGCGACCGCAGCGGCTGGCGCCGTCCTGCTGGCCGCCGCGCTCGCTGCGTGCGGCTCGTCCGGCGCCACCGACGACGCCGGCCGCGTGCCGGTCGGAACCATCACCACGATGACGAGCGAGCCGACCGTCGAGCCGAGCGTGAGCGACACCGCCACCGACGATCCGTCAGACGATGGGCACAGCCACTCGGGAGGGGCCACCAAGCCCAAGCCGCTGCGTGCTGGTGAGAAGCGGATGACGCTCCAGATGCCGGCGGCCTACACCCCGTCGCCACCCACCGGCACCGGCACCGACGACTACCGCTGCTTCCTGCTGGACCCCCATCTCACCGACGACGTCTACCTGACCGGCACGTTCGTCAAGCCCGGCAACCCCGATGTCGTCCACCACGTCATCCTGTTCACGGTGCCGCCCGACCAGGTCGCCGAGGCCGAGCAGATGGACGCCAACCAGGACGGCGAGGGCTGGACCTGCTTCGGGGGCTCGGGCCTGCGCGACAACGACGGGCTCAACAGCGCTCCCTGGCTGGGTGCCTGGGCGCCCGGGGGCAAGGAGTCGGTGAGCGCGGCGGGCTTCGGCAAGCTGCTCACGGCCGGCAGCCGGATCATCATGCAGGTCCACTACAACCTGCTCGCCGGGCCAGGGCCCGACGAGTCGGCCGCAGTCCTGCGCTACGCACCCGGCTCAGCCGAGCTCACGCCGCTGGAGACCGTGCTGCTGCCCGCGCCGGTCGAGATGCCGTGCCGGCCGCAGTACTCCGACGGCCCCCTGTGCGACCGCCAGGCCTCCATCGACGACCTGATCGATCGCGTTGGCGGGGCCGGCAACACCAACAACGCGCTCTACTTCCTATGCGGCGGCAAGCCGAAGCCGAGCAACGTGACCTCGTGCGACCGCACCATCAGCGAGCCGACCACGATCCGCGCCGTGGCGGGCCACATGCACCTGCTGGGCCGCTCGATCAAGATCGAGGTCAACCCGGGCAAGCCCGACGCGCAGACCATCTTGAACATCCCCATCTGGGACTTCGACAACCAGGGAGCCCAGCCGATCAAGCCGGTGAGCCTCGACTACGGCGACGTGGTCCGGGTGACCTGCAAGCACGTGCAGTGGCTGCGCGACAAGCTGCCAGCGTTCGAGGGCATCCCCGACAAGTACGTCGTCTGGGGCGAGGGCACCACCGACGAGATGTGTCTCGGGATCCTGACCGTCACGCGTCCGTGAGGGCGCCAACGGTGCGGCACCGATGCGGGTGCGCACCGTTGGCGACATGACGTTGGTCGCAATCTCAGCCGTGGGCCTCGATCACCAGGTTGTAGGCCGTGGCGACCGCGATGCTTGCGTGGCCGAAGCCGGCCTCGCCGAAGGTGGCCAGCAGCCTGGCCGGACCGGCCTGGGCGCCGAGGGCCTGACCTCCCTCGCTGATGCTGTGCGGCACGCACAACGCCGAGCTGCCGACGTAGAAGACGCCCGCGACGGGGTTCTCGAGGTTGGCCTCGAGGGTGTCCTCGGCGTACGGCTCGACGGCCACCACCTGACCACCTGGCCGGAGCGCGGCTCTTGCGTGGGCCAGAGCGCCGGCGGGGTCACCCATGTCGTGCACGGCGTCGAAGAACAGCACCAGGTCGTAGCTCCCCTCGTAGGACGTCGAGTCGGACTCGTGGAACTGGACCCGGTCGGTGACCCCGGCCTCGACCGCGGCGGCCTTGGCCTGCCGAATCGACTCGTCGTGGTAGTCGACCCCGACGAAGGTGCTGTTGGGGAAGGCCTCCGCGAGCAGGATCGTCGGAACGCCGAGACCACAGCCGACGTCGAGCACTCGGATGCCGGCCTCCAGCCGAGCGATGAGCCCTGGCACTGCCGGGAACCACTCGGTGAGCAGCGAGGCGCGATACATCGTGGCGTAGAAGCGGGCCACGCTCGTGAAGACCCGAGAGTCGTGCTCGTGCCAGGCCAGGCCGTCACCAGTGGTGTAGGCGTTGGCCAGCTTGTCGACCGACGCCCAGACCCCGGCGATCAGCTCGAACCCCGCAGTCAGGTTGGCCGGGCTCGCCTCCTCGGACAGCACCGCGGCGGCCTCCGGGGACAGGGTGAAAGCCTCGCTCGCGGCGTCGTACGACACGTAACCGTTGGCCGCCTGGGCCGAGAGCCACTCCTGCACGTAGCGCCGGGCGACGCCGGAGCGCTCGGCGAGGGCGTCGATGGTGGCGGTGCCCTGGTTGCCGCCGGTGGACGACGAGGCGAGCGCGCGCCAGAGGCCGAGGCGGTCGCCGAGGTGGACCAGGATCGCGTTGTAGGCCGCGGCCTGGTCGCCCTGGACCTTGGCCACGAACTCCTCCAGGCGGCCGAAGTCGAGGGCGGGGGCGTTGAGCTGGGCAGTCATGATGCTTCCTTCCGGATCAGGGGTGCGGCGTCCGGGTGACACCGTCGAGGACGACGTTGCGGTGCATCACTCGCACGCGGCTGCCACCTCGATGGCGACGATCCTCGGACGGTGACAGCGGCGTGACAGTGCTTGGCGGCACCCTGGTGCCATGACAGACGTGCTCGCGCAGCTGGGGACCGTGCTGATGGTCTGGGCTCACCCGGACGACGAGACCTACCTTGCCGGCGGCTTGTCGGCTGCACTGACCGCCTCCGGTCAGCGAGTGGTGTGCGTGACCGCGACCAGGGGTGAGGCTGGCGGCGAGGCCGCCGACCTGGCCGCGATACGTACGACGGAGCTCGAGGCGGCACTGGCCTTGCTCGGCGTGGAGGAGCATCACTGGCTGGACTACCCCGACGGCGGCTGCGCCGCAGTCGACGAGGCGACGGCAGCGGCGCGGGTCCGCGGCTACATCGATGTCGTCGACCCGGACACCGTGGTCACCTTCGGGCCCGACGGGTTCACCGGCCACCCCGACCACCAGGCAGTCAGCCGCTGGGTCGACCTCGCGGTCACGGCCCGGAAGACGCGCGTCCTGCACGCGGTTGCGCGCGAGCAGCGTCCCGACGCGAGCCTCGACGAGGACTACGGCGTCTTCGAGCTGGGGCTGCCGCGCGTGGTCCCCGACGACGAGATCGACGTGCTGTTCGCGATCGACGAGACGCTGCTCGAGCGCAAGGTGGCCGCTTTGCTGCTGCAGGAGTCCCAGACCGCAGGACTGGTCGCGGCCGTGGGTCTCGAGCGGTTCCGGGCATGGGTTGCCGTGGAGGCCTTGGCGGCGCCGGCGCCAACGAGGTGACGGCGACCCTGGCGCCGTCGTCGAGGCTCGGGCACAGTGCCCGCGTGGATCGCGGTCAGCTGCCCCTGTGCGTCGACGTGCTCGGGCCACTCGTGCTGCGCGTGCACGGGCACGAGGTCCAGGTCCCGGGAAAGCGACGGCGAGCACTCCTGGCGCTGCTGGCGCTTGAGGGCGAGCGCGGCATCAGTGTAGATCGGCTCGTCGACGCGCTGTGGCCCGACGGGCCGCCCGACAACGCGACCCAGGCGCTCTACAGCCATGTCTCCCGGCTGCGCACCCACCTCGGGGAGCTGTCGGACCGCCTCGAACGCCGACCCAACGGCTACCGCCTGCGGCTGGCGCCCCACGAGCTCGACGCCGACGCCGTGCAGCGACTGGCGACGAGTGACGTACCAGCCGCCCTCGACCTGTGGCGCGGCCCGGCGCTGGCAGAGTTCGCCGCGGTGCAGGAGCTGGATGCCGCCGCTGTCGGCCTCGAGGAGTTGCGCCTGCAGCTGGTCGACGACCTGCTCGACACCCGGCTCGCAGCGGGAGAGGCCGGCGTTGTCGTGGCCACCGCGGAGGCTGCGGCGGCGGCACCGCTGCGCGAGCGGACCGCACTCCTGCATGTGCGGGCCCTGGCCGCCGCCGGGCGCAGCGCCGAGGCGATGGAGGCGGCCCGGGCCTTCCGCCGCCGGCTCGCGGACGAGACCGGTCTCGACCCGAGCCCGGCCCTCACCGAGCTCGAGCAGCTGGTTGCCTCGGGCCGGGTCGCCTCGGGTTGGGTCGGCCGACCGGTGTATGCCCGGGTCAGCAGGCCGGATGCCCCGATGGTCGGCCGTCAGCACGACCGCGAGGAGGTGCTGCGGCTGCTGGGCATCAACGGGGTCGTCACTGTGACCGGTCCGGGCGGCGTCGGCAAGACTCGCTTGGCCCTGGACATCGCGGCCGACTGGGCGGACTCCCCAGCGGTGGTCGTCCCCCTCGGCGCCGTGGCTCGCGCCGATCGCGTCGAAGCGGCCGTCGCCTCCCACCTGGGCCTGCGGCTCGACGGACCGCCTGGACCCGACGACGTCGCGGCCGCCCTCGCCGACCGTGACCTCCTGCTCGTGCTCGACAACTGCGAGCACCTGGTCGAGGCCTGCCGGAGCCTGGCCGTCGCGATTCGCCGTCGCGCAGCGGGCGTGCGGGTCCTTGCTACCTCGCGGGTCACGCTGCAGGTGCCGGGGGAGTATGTGGTGCGGTTGCAGCCCCTGCCCCTGCCGCGAGACTCGGGCGACATCGAGTCGCTGCGACGCCAGCCGGGCGTCCGGGCGTTCGTCGAGCACGCGCGACGGCGATCGGCGACCTTCGAGCTCGACCCGGGCGATGCCGCCGACCTTGTCGAGGTCCTGCACCGGCTCGACGGACTGCCGCTGGGCATCGAGTTGGCCGCGCGGCAGGTCGCGGTGATGCCCCTGTCCGCCGTCCGGCAGCGCCTCGACCGGGCCCTCGACCTGGCGACCGGCCGGCAGGGGCCCGAGGACGCGAGGCAACGGACCCTCAGAGCCAGCATCGCGTCGTCGTACGAGCTGCTGGGCGAGCCCGCCCGGAGGTTGCTGCGCCTGTTGGGGGCCTTTCCCGGTGGGGTCGACGTGGCGACCGTCGAGGCGCTCGCGGACGGCTTGGGGGAGCCGATCGACCTGCTGCACGACCTGGTGGACTCCTCGCTCCTCGTCGCCGATGCAGCACAAGGGCGCTACCGCGTGCTGTTCATCGTTCGGGCCTTCCTGTCCGATCTGGTCACCGAGCTGGGGGAGGCGGAACAGGTGCGGGGACGGTTCGTGCGTCGCTGCGTCGTCGTCGCCGAGGAGCTGTGCGCGGCCAGCTACACCGCCGACGAGCCGGAGGCCGACCGCCGGATGCGAGCCGAGCTCGACAACCTGCGCGCTGCACGCGACCTCGCGCGCGACCACGGCGACGTCGGCAGCCTGGTGGCCGTGACATTGCTCGCCGGCCAGATGGGGACCTGGCGAGACCTCCGCGAGATCTGGTCGTGGTTGACTCAGCTGGCCGATGATCCGGCCGTGAGCGACCGGCCCGAGCGCGTGCTCGTGACCTCGCTCGCCGCAGATGCGGCTCGGCTGGCAGGCGACTTCGACACCGCGGAGCGGCTCGCGGACAGGGCGGTCGCGCTTGCCGACGAGACGACCGAGCCCGCCGATCTCGCGATGGCCTGGAGTGCCCGGGCGGCTGTGGCGCACTTCGCCGGCGACTTCGCGGAGGCCATCGCGCTCTGGTTGCGCGCAGCCGAGCCGCCGGGTCGGGAGTCGGGCTCCTTCACCTGCTCGGCGGCACTCGCGGCGACCTACGGCGGCGACGTGGAGACTGCCCGCACCTTGCTCGATCGGGCGACGGCCCTCATGACCGGGGTCGGGTCGCCGTCGCAGCACGCGTTCCTCGCCTATGTCGAAGGTGAGTGGCGCTCACCTCTGGGTGTCGAGGACCCGACGCCCTACTACCGTCGCGCCATCGACCTCGCTTCACGGACGGGTGCGCACTTCGTCGAGGGAGTGGCCCGGGTTTCCCTGGCCGCCAGCCAGCGTCGGGCAGGCGACCTGACCTCCGCTGCGGCCGGCTATGCCGAGATGCTGCGCGGCTGGCGGCGTACGGGTCACCGCACCCAACTGTGGACGACGGCCCGCAACGCTGCCGAGCTGCTCGCGGCGGCAGGGGTGGTCGAGGTGGGTGCTCTGCTGCTCGCCGCTGCCGAGGCCGCGCCGGGCGTCGCCGTCGTCGGCCCGGAGATCGCCCGCTACAGCCACCGGGTCAACGTGCGTCTCTCAGACCTGGTCGAGCCGGCTCGCGTGGACGCGGTCCGCGCCGAGGCAGCGGCGCTGGGTGCTGCTGCCGTCCTCGACCTCGCCGAGTCCGGGCTGCGCGATGTCGCCGGAGACGATCGCGGGGCTGAGGACCGGCACTGACGGCGCGGCAAACGGGTGGGGACCGTCGGTGCCCTCCCGTAGCATGGAACTTCGTTGAACAGCCCCATCGCCGACCAGAGAGGCCGCCCGTCCGGGCATCCATGAGTGACAGCCACCAGCGTGTGGACGACAAGCAGGCCGATAAGCAATCGGACAGGCAAGCCGAGAGGGCCAGCACCAAGCACGTCGTCGTCGTCCCCAACAGCATCAACATGGTCAGCCTCCTCGGCCCCGGCGACGAGCACCTCGCCCTGCTGGAGCGGGCGTTCAGCGCCGACGTCCACGTGCGCGGCAACCAGATCACGCTCACCGGCGAGCCCGGTGAGATCGCCCTCGCCGAGCGGCTGCTCGACGAGCTCGTGACGATCATCCGCACCGGCCAGGGTGTCACCGTCGAGACCGTCGAGCGGGTGCTCCACATGCTGCGCGCCGAGACGACCGAGCGTCCGGCCGATGTGCTGTCGCTCAACATCCTCAGCAACCGCGGCCGGTCGATCCGCCCCAAGACGCTCAACCAGAAGCGCTACGTCGACTCGATCGACAAGCACACCATCACCTTCGGCATCGGCCCGGCCGGCACCGGCAAGACCTACCTCGCGATGGCCAAGGCCGTGCAGGCGTTGCAGGGCAAGGCGGTCAACCGGATCATCCTGACCCGCCCCGCGGTCGAGGCCGGCGAGCGGCTCGGGTTCCTGCCCGGCACCCTCAGCGAGAAGATCGACCCCTACCTGCGCCCGCTCTACGACGCCTTGCACGACATGATCGACCCCGAGTCGATCCCCAAGCTCCTGGCCGCCGGCACGATCGAGGTCGCGCCCCTGGCCTACATGCGAGGCAGGACGCTCAACGACTCCTTCATCGTCCTCGACGAGGCCCAGAACACCTCGCCGGAGCAGATGAAGATGTTCCTGACCCGCCTCGGGTTCGGCTCCAAGATCGTCGTCACCGGGGATGTCACCCAGGTCGACCTGCCAGGGGGTGTGAAGTCCGGGCTCAAGGTGGTCGAGGGCATCCTCGACAGCATCGAGGACGTCTCCTTCCAGCGGCTCAACGCCCACGACGTGGTCCGCCACCGCCTCGTCGGCAAGATCGTCGCGGCCTACGACGAGTTCGACGCTCGCAACGAGGTCGCCGCGCAGCGAGACCAGCGTGACCATCGCGACCAGCGCCGATGACGCCGCGCACATGAGCATCGAGGTCATCAACGAGTCGGGTCACGATCTCGACGTGCGCGGGCTGGCTCGGCTGAGCCGGTTCGTGCTCGACGTGATGCGCGTGCACCCGCAGGCCGAGCTGTGCATCAAGGCCGTCGACGAGGCGACCATCGCCGAGCTCAACACCCAGTGGATGGAGAAGGAAGGTCCCACCGACGTCCTGGCCTTCCCGATGGACGAGCTGCGGCCCGGCCAGGTCAACCAGGAGCCGGAGGAGGGCGTGCTCGGCGACCTGGTGCTCTGCCCGGCCATCGCCGAGCAGCAGGGCGAGACCGCAGGTCACGGCAAGCAAGCCGAGATCGAGCTGCTGACCGTGCACGGCATCCTCCACCTGCTCGGCTATGACCACGCCGAGCCCGACGACCACCGGGTGATGTTCGGCCTGCAGGACGACCTGCTCGCCCAGTGGCGTTCCCGACCGCAGAGCTGACCGGCGCTGACATGAGCTCCGCAGACTTCTGGCTGCTGGTCACGGCGGCGGCGTGCGTCGTGCTCGCGGGCGTCTTCTCGGCCGCCGACGCCGCGCTCGCGTCGTTCTCGCGTGCCCGGGCCCAGGAGCTCGTCGCCGAGGGGAGGGCCGGGTCTCGCCGCCTGGTCGTCTTGCTCGACGACGCCCCGCGCTACCTCAACACCGCCTTGCTGATGCGGATGCTGTGCGAGATCGCCGCCATCGTCATCGTCACCCAGCTCGTGCGCGATGCCTACGACGGAGCCTTCTGGCCGTCGCTGGCCACCTCCATCGGCGTGATGGCGTTGGTGTCCTTCGTGGTCATCGGCGTCGCGCCCCGCACCATCGGCCGCCAGCACTCCCAGCGCGTCGCGCTCGCCACGGCGGGCCCGATCTCCCGGATCACCAGCGTGCTGGGGCCGATCCCGCGAGTGCTGATCCTGTTCGGCAACGCGATCACCCCGGGTCGTGGGTTCCGTGAGGGGCCGTTCTCGACCGAGACCGAGCTGCGCGAGCTGGTCGACCTCGCCGAGGCCTCGGCAGTCATCGAGTCCGGCGAGCGCAAGATGATCCACTCCGTCTTCGAGTTCGGCGACACCACCGTCCGCGAGGTGATGGTGCCCCGCGGTGACGTCGTCTACATCGAGCGGTTCAAGAACCTCCGCCAGACGATGTCGCTGTTCTTGCGCAGCGGCTTCTCCCGGGTGCCGGTCGTCGACGACAACCTCGACGACGTGGTCGGCATCGCCTACCTCAAGGACATCGTGCGTCGCGACTTCGAGGCGCCCGACGTCGAGTTCACCCAGCGCATCGACGAGGTGATGCGCCCAGCCCTGTTCGTCCCCGACTCCAAACGCACCGACGCGCTGCTCTCGGAGATGCAGGCCAACCGGCAGCACATCGCGATCGTCGTCGACGAGTACGGCGGCACCGCCGGCTTGGTGACGATCGAGGACCTGCTGGAGGAGATCGTCGGCGAGATCACCGACGAGTACGACGCGGAGCACGTCGACGTCGAGAAGGTGGACGACGACACGGTGCGCGTCTCGTCGCGCTACCCGATCGACGACCTCGACGAGCTCTTCGGGATCGACGTCGAGGACGACGATGTCGACTCGGTGCTCGGGCTGATGGCCAAGCACCTCGGCAAGGTGCCCATCCCGGGCTCGTCGGTCGAGGCCCACGGCCTCCGGTTCGAGGCTGAGAGGACCACCGGTCGCCGCAACCGCATCGAGACGGTGCTGATCAGTGCGCTCGAGGAGGCAGAGCCCGTTGAGTGATGCGTTGAGTGAGCTGTCGGCGGAGGACACCAAGCTGGTGACGCTGGCCAGGGCGACGCGCGCGCGCACGGGCGCCGCACAAGGCGCCGCAGTCCGCGACCTCGACGGCCGCACCTACGCCGGCGCCACCGTCGCGCTGCCGTCGCTGACGGTCTCGGCCCTCGGCGTCTGCCTCGCGATGGCGGCGTCCTCGGGGGCGCGTGGCCTGGAGGCCGCCGTGGTGATGGGCGCCGACGGTGCCCTCAGCGATGCCGACGCCGCCGCCATGCGGGAGTTCGCGGGCGACGGCGTCGTCGTGCACCTGTTCTGAAAGCGGCGGAAAGCTGCCGTGGCCAGCCGCTCCATAAGACGACGAAGGTCACGGCGGAGGCGACCCCGGGCCGAGGGCGTAGCGAGCGAGGCGGTCCGGCGAGCCGGAGCGGGCCCGGGTGCCCAGCCAGGTGGCCAGCGCCGCCTCCGTGGCTGCGCAACCACGTCTCGCAGAATCCTGGCCAAGCTGCAGGTCCCTGATCGCACTGCTGCGGCACTGCGCGCGCGAGAGGTCGGCTTGGGCGACTGACGTCGTACCTTCGTGTCATGACCGTGACCGATCCGTGGGGGATGCCGATCTCCTGCACAGCGGAGGTCACGCCGACGTATGCCGCCGCGATGCGCGCCTACCACGACCGGCGTTCCGGTGATGCGGAGCTGTTGCGGCGCGTGACGACCGAGGACCCCCGGTTCGCCGTCGGACGAGCGACGGCCGCACTGTGGGCGCACCTCGAGGGGCACCAAGGACGCGCGCAGACCGAGGTCGAGGCCGCCCGGACCGGCCGCCAGACCCACGAGTGGGAGCGGAGCTTCGTACGCGCGGTCGACGAGACGGTCGAGCGCGGCCGGTGGGCGGCGATGCCGTCCTGGCTGGCCCACCACGACGCCTACCCGGGTGACCTGATGGGTGCGATGTTCGCCGCGTTCCTGCTTGAGATGAGTGCGGAGCCGGACGGCGCGGCCGAGGGGGAGCGCCGCATCGCCCACACCCTGCAGGTCGTGGGGGACGACCCGATGCTGCTGGGCTACCTGGCGATGACGGCCCAGGACCGCGGCGAGCTCGAGGAGGCCCACCGCCTGGCCACGCGGAGCCTGGAGCTCGACCCGACCGGGTTCGCGGGCGGGCACCCGACCGCCCACGTGTACTTCGAGTCCGGCGACCACGCCGACGGCCTGGCCTGGCTCGACGACTGGCTGCCGACCACCGATCAGCAGGCCATGTTCGGTGGCCACCTGGTCTGGCACGCCGCCTTGCACCACCTGGCTCTCGGTGACGGCGACGGCGCCCTGGCGAGGTACCGGGGCTGTGGCGGGTCGGCCGCTGGCGGGCGGCTGATCGACGGTCCCTCGCTGCTGTGGCGCTGCCAGCTCCTCGGGCACGTCGCTCACGGCACGGATCCGGAGAGTCCGCGCGTCAGCGACCTGGCACGCCCCTTCATGGGTGGCGTGTCCTTCCTGTTCCTGGGCGTGCACGTGGCGCTCGCCCTGGCGACGGCAGGGGACGCCGACGGTCTGCGCGAGCTCGCCCACAACGCCCGCGGGTTCGCAGCACCCGGCACTGCCGAGTTCCTCCCCGACCTGGCGGGGGGCCTGGCCGCCTACGTGGAGGGCGACCACGACAAGGCGGCGCAGGCGCTACTGCGCTTCGAGCCGCATCAGTGGCACGTCGGCGGCTCGCACGCGCAGCGAGAGGTCTTCGAGGACACCCTGATCCAGGCGTTGATCAAGGCGGGTCGGCTGGCCGAGGCGTCCGCCCGGCTCCGTGCGCGGCTGGACCGCCGGCCATCCGCGCTAGACACCGAGACGCTGGCGAAGACCGTCTCCCTCCCCACGCGCTAGGTTAGGGCGGTGATTTCTGGGGGAGGGTCGTGGGAGCAACGCGCCCGCGACCGTCACGACGAGGCTGTCGCCCGGCTGCGGGCCTCCTACTCGGCCATCCCCGCAGGGCAGCCCGTGCGGCTGGCCAAGAAGACCTCCAACCTGTTCCGGCCGCGCCAGGCCACAGGAGCACCCGGGCTCGACGTGAGCGGCCTCGACGGGGTCATCTCGGTCGACCGTCAGGCGCGCACCGCCGACGTGGCCGGCATGACGACCTACGAGCACCTCGTCGACGCGACCCTGCCCTACGGCCTGATGCCGCTGGTCGTCCCGCAGCTGCGCACGATCACCTTGGGCGGAGCGGTGTCGGGTCTGGGCATCGAGTCGACGAGCTTCCGCAGCGGCCTGCCCCACGAGTCGGTCATCGAGATGGACGTCTTCACCGGCGCGGGCGAGGTGGTCACGACCCGACCGGGCGATGAGCTGTTCGACGCCTTCCCCAACTCCTACGGCTCGCTCGGCTACGCCACGCGGCTGCGCATCGAGCTGGAGCCCGTCCGCTCCCACGTGGCGCTGCGCCACGTCCGGTTCGACGACGCCTCGCTGCTGGCCAAGACCATCGCGATGATCGTCGACTCCGGCGAGTACGCCGGCGAGCGGGTCGACGGCCTCGACGGCGTCGCCTTCGAGCCGGGCGAGCACTACCTGACGCTGGCGCGCTGGAGCGACTACCCCGGGGGCGGTGCGCAGGCCAGCGACTACGTCGGCCAGCAGATCTACTACCGGTCGATCCAGCAGCGCGAGACCGACCTCCTGACCACCTACGACTACCTGTGGCGCTGGGACACCGACTGGTTCTGGTGCTCGGGCGCGTTCGGTGCCCAGCACCCCCGCCTGCGCAAGGTGTGGCCACGGAAGTACCGCCGCTCCGACGTCTACTACCGGATGGTGGGCTGGGACCACCGCTTCCACATCGCCGACAGGCTCGACAAGCGGGCCGGCAGACCCGAGCGTGAGCGGGTGATCCAAGACGTCGAGATCCCCGTCGAGAAGCTGCCGGAGTTCTTGGAGTGGTTCGACGCCGAGGTCGGCATGCGTCCGGTCTGGCTGTGTCCGCTACGGCTGCGCGAACGCGAGTGGCCGACCTACCCGCTGACGCTCGACACGACGTACGTCAACGTCGGCTTCTGGGGCACCGTCCATGTCGGTCCTGACCGCGTCGATGCCCCCAAGAACCGTGCCATCGAGGCGAAGGTGCACGAGCTCGGCGGGCACAAGTCGCTCTACTCCGAGGCGTTCTACGACCGCGAGACCTTCGACCGTCTCTACGACGGCGAGCACCTCGGGGCCGTGAAGGCCACCTACGACCCCGACAACCGGCTGACGAGCCTCTACGACAAGGCGGTGCGACGGCGATGAGCTCAGTCTCGACACGAGTCAAGATCGGTGACGCGCTCGGGATGCTTCTGACCAAGGAGCTGCCCGGGAGGTTCACCTTCTACGACGGCAGCTCGATCGGTACCGGCGAGATCCCGATCACGCTGCACCTCAAGACCCAGCGCGGTCTGGCCTACCTGCTCACCGCGCCGGGCGATCTCGGCCTGGCTCGCGCCTACGTGATGGGCGACCTGGACATCGAGGGCGTCCACCCCGGCGACCCCTACGAGGCGCTGGTCCTGCTCTACCGCAACCTGAAGTTCCGTTCGCCCACCCCGGCCGAGGCGCTCCAGATCGTGCGGGGACTGGGCTGGTCCAACCTCAAGCCGCCGCCGACGCCCCCGCAGGAGACGTTGCCGCGCTGGCGCCGCACCGTCGAAGGCCTACGTCACTCCATGGGCCGCGACGCCGAGGCGATCCACCACCACTACGACGTCTCCAACCGCTTCTACGAGATGGTGCTCGGTCCCTCGATGACCTACACCTGCGCCGTCTATCCCCACGACGGCGCCTCGCTGGAGGAGGCCCAGAACTACAAGTACGACCTGATCGCCCGCAAGCTCGACCTCAAGCCCGGCATGCGGCTGCTCGACGTGGGCTGCGGCTGGGGCGGGATGGTCCGCTTCGCGGCCCGCGAGTACGGCGTCAAGGCGCTCGGCGCGACGCTCTCGGCCGAGCAGGCGTCGTGGGCCAAGGAGGCCATCGACCGGGAGGGGCTGGCCAACCTCGCCGAGGTGCGCCACTCCGACTACCGCGACGTGCTCGAGACCGGCTTCGACGCGGTCAGCTCGATCGGCCTCACCGAGCACATCGGCGTGCGCCAGTACCCCGCGTACTTCGGATTCCTCAAGGACAAGCTGCGCCCCCAGGGCCGGTTGCTCAACCACTGCATCACGCGGCCCCACAACCACCGCCAGGAGACCGGGGCGTTCATCGACCGCTACGTCTTCCCCGACGGCGAGCTGACCGGCGTCGGCCGGATCGTCACCGAGGTGCAAGACATCGGCCTCGAGGTGATGCACGCCGAGAACTTCCGGCTCCACTACATGCGCACGTGCGCTGCGTGGTGCCAGAACCTCGTCGACAACTGGGACGAGTGCGTCGCCGAGGTCGGCGAGGGCACCGCTCGCGTGTGGGGTCTCTACATGGCCGGCTCGCGGATGGGCTTCGAGCTCAACGAGATCCAGCTCGACCACGTGCTCGCGGTGAAGACCGAGGGCGGCGTCGACGGGTTCCCGCTGCGGTCCAATACCTGGGTGTAGTTCACGCGGCTGGTTGAGGAGGGCGGTTGCGCCCGTCTCGAAACCAGTTCGTTCGCAGGGGCGTGCTGGTTTCGAGACAGGACTTCGTCCTTCCTCAGCCAGCGGAAGACAAGCAGACTCACTGACTGCTCGCTGGTTGAGGAGGGCGGTTACGCCCGTCTCGAAACCAGTTCGCTCGAAGGAGCATGCTGGTTTCGAGACAGGACTTCGTCCTTCCTCAACCAGCGGAAGACAAGCAGAATCACCAGCGCGTAGGCCGCGCCGGCGACCTCGTCCAGCACGTAGTGCTCACCGGCGTAAGCCAGGCTGAAGCACATCGCCAGCGGGTAGATCGCGAGCAGACCTCGCCAGGGCCGGCGTACCCGTGACCACCAGAAGCCGGCAGCGAGGGTCGCGAAGGCGACGTGCAGCGAGGGCATCGCGGCGACGGGGTTGACCAGGTGCTGGCCCAGGGACAGCGCCGAGCCGACCATGCCGAGCCCGACCTGGTCGAACCCCTCGCTGGTCAGGCGCAGGACGGGGGGGCCGCTGAGATCACCCTGCGACGAGGCCAGCCAGGGCGGCGCGGTCGGCAGCAGCACGTAGGTCGCCAGGCCGGCGACCGCGAGGGTCACCACCATCGACATCCAGTGGCGGAACTCGGCCCTGTCACGCAGCCAGGTCACGACGGCGGTCACGGGCATGACCAGGTAGTGCGAGCAGTACGTCAGGCTCACCAGCAGCGCGAACCAGGGGATGGCGGTGCCGTCGACCGGCCCGGCGTGCAGGTGGGCTTGTAGCCACTGGGTCGGCGTGGTGTCGCCGAGGCTGAGGGCCCGAGCCAGCCACTGGTCGAAGTCGATCGGCAGGTCGACCTGAAGCGGCAGGCCGAGGTCGTTGTGCACGCCTCGCGTCGGGTAGTCGCGGGCGGCCATCTGCCCCGCGGAGTACGGCGAGGCGAACCCTCGGCTGTAGTCGTAGGTGAGCAGCACGAGCTGGAAGGGCACCCAGTCCAGGACCATCCGCCGCCATGCCGCCCAGCCGCGGCCCAGCAGGCCGATGCTCAAGAAGCCGGTGGCGAGCGCGGCCAGGCCCAGTCGGTCGGTCGGGATGCCGAACCAGACCACGAAGACCACGAGGCCCACGGCGAACGCGGCGTAGACCCAGCTCCGACGTCGCCGCCACAGCGCCTCCGCCTGGTCGGGTTCCACGGGGCGGACACTAGCCTGGGCGGGTGACTGCCCGAGCCCGTGACTACGCCGCGACCGTGCTGCGCCGCGAGCAGGTCTCGCCCCACCTGGTGCGGCTGGTGCTCGGCGACGTCGACGGACCGGACGCGTTCGCCTCGTCCGGTGTTCCCGACGAGTGGGTCGGACTGGTCGTGCCCGGGCAGTTCCAGTCGCGCTACTACACGGTGCGGTCGTGGGACGGCGCCGAGCTGGTGCTCGACGTGGTGGTGCACGACGAGGGGCTGGTGACCGAGTGGGCCTGGTCTTCGGGGCGCGACTGCGTCGGCGACCGGGTGACGCTCTCGGAGCCCAAGGGCTCCTTCGCGATGCCGTCGTCCGCGACCTGGTTGATGCTCGTCGGCGACCTGACCGCGATGCCGGCGATGGCCCGGATCTGTTCGTCGGTCGAGGAGGTCGCGCAGCGACCGTCTCGAGGCTCGGTGAGGGTGAAGGTCTTCGCCGAGGTTCCTGACGACCTCACCGGCTACCTGCCCAGCGGCACGGACGTCACGTGGCTCACGCCGCCAGGCGCGGGGCTGTCGGCCCTCGCCTCGGTGGTGGAGCGCATCGAGTGGCCCGACGGCGAGGGGTACTTCTGGATGGCGGGGGAGTCCTCGCAGATGCGCGCGATCCGCAAGCACCTGATGCGCGAGGTCGGCCTGCCGAGCACGGCCTACGACGTGATGGGCTACTGGCGCGCCCCGTCGGCGAGGGCGTCGCGGCAGCCACGAGCGGTCGACCCCGGTCCGATCTGGCGGGCCGGCAAGGCGGCCGGCCGGTCCGACGACGAGATCTGGGCGGCCTACGACGCTGCTGGTGAGGAGGTCTCTCGATGAGCGAGGGCTACCGGAGCGGCTTCGTCTCCTTCGTCGGCCGCCCCAACGCCGGCAAGTCGACGTTGACCAACGCGTTGGTGGGCCAGAAGGTCGTGATCACCAGCGACAAGCCGCAGACCACGCGCACCGTCGTACGCGGCATCGTCAACCGCCCCGACGCCCAGCTCATCCTGGTCGACACCCCCGGCTTGCACCGACCGCGCACACTGCTCGGCGAGCGTCTCAACGACCTGGTGAAGACGACCCTGGCCGAGGTCGACGTGGTCGCCGTGTGCTTCCCGGCCAACGAGAAGATCGGGCCGGGCGACCGGTTCATCGTGCAGGAGATGGCGAAGGTACGCCGCACTCTCAAGGTCGCGGTCGCCACCAAGACCGACCTGGCCCCGCCGGAGCAGATCGCCCGGCACCTGCTGGACATCGCGGCGCTGGGTGAGTCGACCGGGACGACGTGGCAGGAGGTGGTGCCCGTCTCCGCGGTCTCCGGCAGCCAGGTCGGCCTGCTCGCCGACCTGCTTGTCGGTCTGCTGCCCGAGGGACCGCAGCTCTACCCCGACGGCGACCTCACCGACGCCCCCGAGCAGATCCTCGTCGCCGAGCTGATCCGCGAGGCCGCGCTCGACGGCGTGCGCGACGAGCTGCCCCACTCGATCGCTGTCGTGGTCGAGGAGATGGGCCTGCGCGAGGACCGCCCCGACGACAGGCCGCTGCTCGACATCCACGCCAACCTCTACGTCGAGCGCTCCTCGCAGAAGGGCATCATGATCGGCCACCAGGGCGCCCGGCTACGCGATGTCGGCTCCCGCGCCCGCAAGCAGATCGAGGCCCTGCTCGGCACGCCCGTCTACCTCGACCTCCACGTCAAGATCGCCAAGGACTGGCAGCGCGACCCCAAGCAGCTGCGGAAGCTGGGCTTCTAGTGCTCCGCGTGGGAAATGGTCATTGGGTTGCTGGGGTGAAATCATGGCGGCATGGTGAACCCTGCTGCTCCCGCATTGGTGTTGCGTGATGGTGA
>NZ_JADKPO010000006.1 GCF_015352445.1 Nocardioides agariphilus | reverse complement strand
CAAGACAGGCGCCGCTGTGGTCTGCACGACGAGCGCAG
Organism: Nocardioides agariphilus; assembly: GCF_015352445.1. GTDB lineage: Bacteria > Actinomycetota > Actinomycetes > Propionibacteriales > Nocardioidaceae > Nocardioides > Nocardioides agariphilus. The sequence continues at coordinate 179,739 of NZ_JADKPO010000006.1, read as the reverse complement.
GGAGCGCAGCGACCGGAGCGAGGAGGAAGACCAAGGGTCATAGCGCGCGGACATGCGAGCGGAGCGAGCCAAAACGACACGGGCAGTTCGTCCGCGCGCGTCCCTGACTAGCCGCTGGTTGAGGAGGGACGAAGTCCCGTCTCGAAACCGCGGAGCAGGTCGATGATCCGCTCACCCGGTTTCGAGACAGGCGCCAGCGCGCCTTCCTCAACCAGCCGTGACAAGACAGGCGCCGCTGTGGTCTGCACGACGAGCGCAGGGAGCGCAGCGACCGGAGCGAGGAGGAAGACCAAGGGTCATAGCGCGCGGACATGCGAGCGAAGCGAGCCAAACGACGGAGCGGGCGAAGCGAGCCAAACGACAGAGCGCGAGCTAACCAGGCAGGGTGTCGGCCAGGTCGGGGAGCCTCCGCACGAACCAGTCGGAGCGCGGGTCGGCGACCGGCTCGACGCGGCCAGAGGCGGTGAGCACGGTCAATCCCTCGGCGCCGGCAAGTACGAGCGAGAGCTCGAGCGAGGCGACCTGGGGCAGATCGTGCTGGAGCTGGGCGACGCGTTGGACGAGGCGCTCGACCTCGGGTACGTCGACCGCCTCACTGCCCCGGTAGCCGAACAGGATCGGTGCTGCCTTGATCTCGCGCACCATCGCCTCGGCGTCGCGTTCGCCAAGCGGCGGGATCCTGAAGGACCGGTCCTCGAGCAGCTCGGTCAGCGGGCCCGAGATCCCGAACGAGACCACCGGACCGAACAGCGGGTCCTCCACCGACGCGACGCTGACCGGGATGCCCGGCGGTGCGTTCTTCTGCACCACGAAGCCCGCCGAGCCGGGATCGGTGATGATGTCGTTGAGGCTGCGCCAGGCCTGGCGCATCTCGGTCTGGTTGTCGATGCTGCGCCAGACATGGGCCAGGTCGGGGCGCTCGCGGAGCCGGTCGGCCGTCGCCTTGAGCACCACGTCCCAACCGAGCTCCTTTCCGGCCCTGACCGCGTCGCGCAGCGTCGAGACCCGGGTCGCGTCCCACAGGTCGATGTCGTAGCAGGCCAGCAGGGTCTGCAGCTCGCTGTGGGTCAGGTCGGTGCCGTCGGGGTGCTCGACGAGGATCTGGTTGACGAACTTCTTCGCCGCCGCGGGCTCGGCCTCGGCGACCATCGCGACCGGACCATTGGGGGTGCGCAGCCACACGGCGTACCCGACGACGGAGGCCAGCGCGCGCACGGCGGACTCGATGGCGGGGTACGACGGCACGGAGCCGCGTCCGGCACTGGCACCTGCGACATCGGGGACGCGGAGCAGCTCGGGGACGCCCTCGGCGCCGAGGAACGACGAGACGATCGGCTTGTCGGACTGCTCCCCCACGGCGGCCAGCAGGCGGGCGACGTCCTCGCCGGAGGTGTTGATCGGCGGCACGTAGACCGCGACCACAGAGTCGATGTCGGGGTCGTCGATGGCTGCGTCGAGGGCATCTTCGAAGTCCTCGGCCGTCGCCTCGGCGCCGAGGGACATCGAGCGGTTGACGACCAGACCGACCGATGACGCGGCGTCAGATGCGAGCAGACCGATCGCGTCGCTGTTGCCGATGATCGCCACCCGTCGGCCGCGTGGGAGGGGCTGGTGGGCGAGCAGCTGGGCGACGTCGAACATCTCGTCGAGGGTGTCGACCTGGATGACGCCGGCCTGCTTGAACATCGCGTCGACGGCACGCTGCGGCGCTCCGATCCGGCGGACGATCTGGCCCATCGGCACGCCCTGGGTGGTGCGGCCCGAGCGCACCGCGATGATCGGCTTGCGCAGCGAGACCCGTCTGGCGATGCGGGAGAACTTGCGTGGGTTGCCGATGGACTCCAGGTAGAGGAGCACCACCTCGGTGGCGTCGTCCTCCTCCCAGTACTGGAGCACGTCGTTGCCCGAGACGTCCGCGCGGTTGCCGGCGCTGATGAACGTGGAGAGGCCGAGCCCACGGTTGGTGACCTTCTCGAGGATCGCGGAACCCAGCGCGCCGGACTGGCAGAAGAAGCCCGCGCGGCCCCGCGCCGGCATGTGGCTCGACAGCGAGGCGTTGAGCTGGATCGCAGGATCGGTGTTGATGATGCCCAGGCAGTTGGGTCCGATCAGCCGCAGTCCGTAGGAGCGGCACAGCCCGAGCAGCCGGCGCTGGCGACGCCTCCCCTCCTCCCCGACCTCGGCGAACCCGGACGAGATCACCACCAGCCCATGCACGCCCTTGTTGGCGCAGTCGAGCACCACGTCTTGCACCGAGTCGGCCGGCACCGCCACGATCGCCACGTCCACGTCGTCTTGGATCTCGCTCACGGTCGCGTGAGCCGGCATGCCCGATACGGAGGTCGCCCGGTCGTTGACGACGTAGACCCGTCCGGCGTAGTCGCCGAGCACCAGATGACGCACGAGTGCTTGGCCGATGGTGTCCTGCCGCCGGCTGGCGCCGATGACGGCGACCGACCGCGGCTTGAAGAACATCTCGATCGACTTCGCCTCGGCACGGTGCTCGCGGTTGGCCATCACCCCGGCTGCCGTGTCGGTCGTCTCGATCGGGAACTCCAGCGTCATCACGCCGTCCTCGATGTCGCTGACCAGGCGGTAGCCGGCGTCACGGAAGGTCAGGATCATCCGCTCGTTGTCGGGCAGCACCTCGGCCACGAACCGCTCGATGCCACGCTCCCGACCGGCCTGCGCGAGGTGCTCGAGCAGCAGCTGGCCGATCCCGCGCCCCTGCTGGGCGTCCTCGACGAGGAACGCCACCTCGGCCCGCCCCGAGCCGTCGCCCTCGTAGCTGCCCAGCGCAATGATCCGCCTGTTGAGGGTGACGACGAACGCCACTCGCTGCACGTGGTCGACGTGGGTGAAGCGCCGGACGTCGCGCTCGGAGAGCTTCGGCATCGCGGTGAAGAACCTGAAGTACTTCGACTGGTCGGAGACGCGGTCGTAGAACTGGACCAGCAGGTCGCCGTCGTCCTGCCGGATCGGCCGGATGTGCGCGCTCTGACCGTCGCGCAGCAGGACGTCGGCCTCCCAGTGCCGCGGTGCGGCGGCGGCTTCCTGCTCGACGTTCGTCACCGGAGCAGGCTACCGACCGCCTATGACGTGTCAGTGACGCCGAGGTGTCGCCGCGGCTAGGCCGACTCGGGCCGGGTTCGGTCCGCCAGGCGCGCGATGTCCGCGGGACCGTTGCCGCAGCAGCCCCCGAGCAGACGTACGCCGGCGTCCAGCCAGGCCGGCACCAGGTCGAGGTCGAGCGGCTCGCCGTAGGCCCAGGTCTTGGAGTCCGCGTCCCACGCGCCGCCGCGGTTCGGGTAGGCGACCGCAGGCAGACCCGTGACGGCCACCGCGCACTCGGCAGCGCGGAGGACGTCGGCTTGGTCGGAGCAGTTGACGCCCGCCGCGACGAGCGAGCGGCACGAGCGCAGCACGCCGTACGCAGCGACGAGGGGCTGTCCGGCGCTGGTGCGACTGCCCCTGACCGAGTAGCTGAACCACGCCGGCACTCCGATCTCGTCCAGCAGCTCGACGATCACCTCGGCCTCGTCGGCGTCGGGGATGGTCTCGACGGCCAGCAGGTCGGGGCCGGCCTCGGCGAGGAGCTCCAGCCGCGGTCCGTGGAACTCGCGCAGGCGCGCCGCGGTGACGTCGTACCTGCCCCGGTACTCCGAGCCGTCGGCGAGAAAGGCACCGTACGGCCCGACCGACGCGGCGACCAGGGCTCCGGGAAACTCCTGCGCGACCTCGCGCGCAATCGTCACGCTACGTCGGATCAGCTGCCGCGCGTCGTCCTCGTCGTGCCCCGCCGCCACCAGCCCCTCCACGCTCGCCTGGTAGCTCGCGGTCGTCGCCACCCGGGAACCCGCGTCGAAGAAGGCGCGATGAGCAGCCGCGATCCGCTCTGGCTCCTCGGCCAGCAGCCGGGCGGTCCACAGCGAGCCGCTGAGGTCCGCGCCCTGCTCCTCCAAGACGGTGGACAGACCGCCGTCGAGCACCACGGGCTGGTCGAGGTCGAGCACACGCACATCCTCACTGATCGCCGCTTACACCCATTTCGGCACTTCTACCGGCATTCTTCTCTCGTGCACCAGCAGCGTGCGGGGTCCCACCGCGCCCGAAGACGCGACCGGCTGGACCGACTGGTCCGTCAGCGTCGCGCGCGCACCGTCCGCGGAGCCCTCGGAGTCACGCTGTTCGGAGCGGTGTTCCCGGGCGCCGGGATCCTGTGGACCGGACGCGTCATCGGGTACGTGCTCCTGGCCCCGTTCGTCGGCGGCGCTGTCTACCTGCTGGCCACGGTGCGAGACCTGGACCCCTTCGTCGAGCTGGCCACGGACCCCGAACGGCTGCGCACCGTGTCGGTCGCGCTCGGTGTCGCGCTCGCCGTGTGGGCGATGAGTCTCATCGCGACCTACGTCTGGGCACGTCCGCTGCACGCGCCCCGGCTGCGCACGGCCTCCGGAGCGGTCTTCGTCGTCGTGGCCTGCCTCCTGGCCGCCCTGCCCGTCGCCCACTCGATGCGAGTCGCCACGGCGCAGGCCGACCTGGTCGAGACGCTGTTCACCGAGAACCAGACGGCCACCGCCCCCCGAGGGGTCACCCATGACGACCCGTGGGCCGGCCGGGAGAGGGTCAGCATCCTGCTGCTCGGTGGCGACGGCTCCGTCTCCCGCGAGGGCGTGCGCACCGACTCGATCATGCTGCTGGTCATCGACACGTCGTCGGGGAAGTCGGTCATCTTCAGCCTGCCGCGCAACATGCTGCACGCCCAGTTCCCCGCCGACAGCCCACTCCACGCGCTCTACCCCGACGGGTACACCGACCCCTACGCGCCCGACAGCGCGATGCTCAACGCGATCTACGGACAGGTGCCGGCCCTCCACCCGGGCATCCTCGGCAAGTCCGACAACGAGGGCGCCGACGCGCTGAAGCAGGCAGTGGCCGGGAGCCTCGGCATCCCCGTCGACTACTACGTGCTGGTCAACCTCCTCGGCTTCCAGCAGGTGGTCGACGCCATCGGCGGCGTGACCGTCAACATCAACGAGCCCGTGGCGATCAACGGCGACACCGACCGCGGCATCCCGCCGACCGGCTACCTCGAGCCAGGTCCCGACCAGCACCTGGACGGGTTCCATGCCCTGTGGTTCGCACGAGGTCGCTGGGGATCCGACGACTACGAGCGGATGCTGCGGCAGCGTTGCATGGTCGGCGCGATCGCCGAGGCAGCCGACCCGGTGACCGTCGTACGCCGCTACCTCGACCTCGCCAAGACCGGCAAGCAGATCGTGCGCACCGACGTACCGCGCTCGGTCCTGCCGGCCCTGGTCAACCTCGGGCTCAAGGTCAAGGACCGCCGGATGCGCTCGGTGGCGTTCGTCCGCTCCGACCGGTTCTTCTCCGGCGACCCGGACTTCGCGTGGATGCAGGAGTCGGTGCAGAAGGCGATCGCGCGCCTCGATGGTCGACCCAAACCACGCGCCGGCTCCGAAGCCGACGATCCCGGCGACGCGGTCGACGTCAAGGACAGCTGCGCCCACAACCCGGAGGGCTGGCCCAGCCCCTGACGCAACACGGTCGTCAGAAGACCGAGAATCCCTCGGGCAGCCCCGTACGCCCAGTTGCCTGCAACAGCAGCGGCCCTGCCTTGCCCTCGCTCACCGCGATGTCCGCGACGACGGCGAGCGCCTGGCGCGCCGCCGAGGCAGGTACGTCGAGCGGCTCGCCCAAGGCCACGGCCAGGTCGGCCGTGTGCACGGCGAGCTCGAAGGTACGGGTCGGCAGGTAGTCGCCCAGCCGCATCCCGCCGACGATCGTGGTCATCAGCTCCTGACCGGTGCAGTCGTCGACCAGGTGCCGGACGCGAGCCCCGATCCCGGACACGGCCGCGACCGGGTCAGGGCCGAGCGCCGCGGCCGCGTCGCGTCCGCGCTGGGCGACCTCGGGGCCACGCGCCACCACGCTCGCGGCCCGGATGTAGTCGCCTGCCGTCTCGAGCGTGACCGTGTCCGCTGGCTGGGCCAGGTAGGTCTCGACGGTGACGAAAGACCGGCTGGTGTGGCCGACCAGGTCACGCACGGTCCACTCCCCCAGCCCGGGCTCATCCCATCGGTCACCGACGCGCCCGGTGACGGCGAGGTACCACCCGGCCGCGTCGTGGAATGCCTGTCGGGACTGGTCCCAGTCGAAGTGCATGGCCGCAGGCTAGACACCGGACTTAACGTGAGGTGTGACCCGCCTCAGGCTCACTCGCTGGGCCGTCCTAGGTCTCGGGCTCATCTACGTCGCCGCCGGCATCGCCGAGACGACTCGTGCCGTCAAGTCGGGTGACGGCGGGATCCCCTTCTGGTTCGGCACGCTCGTCGGCGGCGGTGCCCTGCTACTGACCGGCGAGGCCGTCCACCGACATCGACCTGGACTCGGGGCCACCCTTGTCTGCGTCGGCTGCCTGGTGACGGTGCCCGCGACGATCTGGACGCTCCTGGTGCCCGCGTTGGCGCTCGCCGTGTGCGTGCTGGTCCTGAAGCGGTACGACGAGCAGACGGCCCCTGCTGGGGGCGAGCCCCCCGAGACCGGCACCGCCTGAGACCCCGAGATCCTCCGGGACGTCATACGAAGTGGTCGCTATAGCGACCAGAACGTATGACGTCCGCCTGACCCGGCGAGCCCACGACCCAACCGTCGGCGCGGACGGGGAGAATGCCCGCATGGCGCGGCGCACCACGAAGCAGGACCTCCCCGACGACTTCGAGGAGCACATCGTCGACACCGACGTCGGCGAGGAGATGCGGTCCTCGTTCCTCGAGTACGCCTACTCCGTCATCTACTCCCGCGCCCTGCCCGACGCCCGCGACGGCCTGAAGCCTGTCCAGCGCCGCATCCTCTACACGATGGCCGACATGGGCCTGCGTCCCGACCGCGGCCACGTCAAGAGCGCACGCGTCGTCGGAGAGGTGATGGGTCGTCTCCACCCCCACGGTGACGGTGCGATCTACGACGCGCTGGTCCGCATGGCCCAGCCCTGGTCCATGCGACTGCCCACCATCGACGGACACGGCAACTTCGGATCTCCTGACGACAGTCCGGCAGCCATGCGCTACACCGAGTGCCGGATGGCGCCTCCCGCGGTCGCGATGACTGACGGGATCCTCGAGGACACGGTCGACTTCCGCCCCAACTACGACTCCCGCGAGACCGAGCCGAGCGTGCTGCCGGCGGCGATCCCCCACCTGATCGTCAACGGCACCACCGGCATCGCGGTCGGCATGGCCACCAACATCGCACCCCACAACCTGGTAGAGGTCGTGCAGGCGCTCCGTCACCTGATCAAGCACCCCGACTCCTCGGTCGAGACGCTGATGCGCTTCATCCCCGGTCCTGACCTTCCGACCGGCGGCAAGATCGTCGGACTTGACGGCGTCAAGGAGGCCTACGAGACCGGGCGCGGCAGCTTCCGCATGCGCGCCAGCGCCCGGGTCGAGAACCTCGGCCGCCGCAAGGGCATCGTGGTCACCGAGCTCCCCTACGGCATCGGCACCGAGAAGGTCGTTGAGCGGATCAAGGTGCTCGTCCAGTCCAAGAAGCTGCTAGGGATCTCCGACGTCAAGGACCTCTCCGACCGCGCCAAGGGTCTGCGCCTGGTCATCGAGGTCAAGAACGGCTTCCACCCCGAGGCCCTGCTCGAGCAGCTCTACAAGCAGACGCCGCTCGAGGATTCCTTCGGCATCAACACTGTCGCGCTCGTCGACGGGCAGCCGCGCACGCTCGGGCTCCGCGAGCTGCTGCAGGTCTTCCTCGACCACCGCTTCGAGGTCGTACGCCGACGCTCGGAGTTCCGCCGCGGCAAGGCCGCCGAACGCCTGCACCGCGTGCAGGGCCTGCTGATCGCCATCCTCGACATCGACGAGGTGATCCAGCTGATCCGCTCCAGCGACAACGCCGCCGAGGCCAAGGAGCGCCTGATGCAGGTCTTCGACCTCAGTGAGGTCCAGACCGACTACATCCTCGAGATGCCGCTGCGCCGCCTCACGAAGTTCTCTCGTATCGAGCTCGAGAAGGAGCAGTCCGAGCTGGAGCGCGAGATCGAGGAGCTCGACGCGATCATCGGCGACGAGCAGCTGCGTTGGCGGGTCGTTTCCGACGAGCTCGCGGAGGTCGCCAAGACCTACGGCACCCCGCGCCGCACGGTCCTGCTCGAGTCGGCCGGCACCGCGGTGACCACGACCGCCACACCGCTCGAGGTCACCGACGACCCGTGCTTCGCCTTCCTCTCCTCATCCGGGCTCCTTGCGCGCTCGTCGACGGACGAGGTCCCCGGCCGCGGCGACTCCCGGGCCAACCACGATGTCATCGTGTCCGCCGTCCGCACGACCGCGAGGGGCGAGGTCGGAGTGGTCACGAGTCGCGGCCGCGTCCTCAAGATCGGCGTGCTCGACCTGCCCACGCTGCCGGCGTCGGCCAACGACCCCAATCTCCAAGGCGGCCTCCCGCTGAGCGAGGTGCTCTCGCTCGATCCGCGTGAGCGCGCGCTCGCCCTCACCGGCCTGCGCACCGACGGACCGGGCCTCGCGCTCGGCACCCGCCAGGGCGTGGTCAAGCGGGTCAACCCCGAAGTGCTCTCCAACCGCGACGAGTGGGACGTTATCGGCCTCAAGGACGACGACGAGGTGGTCGGTGCCACGGACCTGGCGACCGGGTCCGAGACGCTGTGCTTCATCACCTCCGACGCGCAGCTGCTCCACTTCGGCGCAGACGGGGTCCGCCCTCAGGGCCGTGCGGGCGGCGGAATGGCGGGGGTCCGGGTGGCGGCCGGAGAGCGGGTCGTCTGGTTCGGTGCGATCGACCTGGCTGCCGGCGACGGCGCCGTGGTCGTGACGGCCTCGGGTTCCTCCACCGCGCTGCCTGGCACCGAGCCCGGAGCACTGAAGGTGACGCCCTTCGCCGAGTACCCCGGCAAGGGCCGGGCCACCGGCGGGGTCCGGTGCCACCGGTTCCTCAAGGGGGAGGACACCTTGGTGCTGGCCTGGGCGGGCACCGCGCCGGCCCGGGCTGCCGCGGCCAGCGGTGCTCCGGTCGACCTGCCCGAGGCCACGGGCCGCCGAGACGGTTCGGGCACTCCCGGCACCCAGCCGATCGCTGCCTGTGCCGGACCGGTCGCATCGGCACTGGCCGTGCTGTCCGGTGTGCGAGGCTGACGCTCGTGACCAAGCGGACCTGGATGGGCGTCGTACCCGCGCTCGTCCTCGCCCTCGGCGCGTCGGTGTCGGCGTGCGGCGGTGACGACTCGGGCTCCAAGTCTGGCGCCAAGACGCCCGAGGACGTGTTCTCGGCCGCACAGGCCCGGCTGACCGTCACCCCCGGCGTCAACCTCACCCTCGAGACCAAGGACCTGCCGGAGGGCATCAACGGCATCCAGAAGGCCGAAGGCACCGCTACCGACGCGCCCGCCTTCGAGGGCTCGCTCACGGTGACGCTGAGCGGTCAGGCCTTCGAGGTCCCGGTCGTCGGGGTCGACGACCTGGTGTGCGCCCAGATCCCGCTCACCCCCGGCTGGTCCGACGTCGACCCGGCCGACTACGGAGCTCCTGACCCGGCCGGCTTCCTCTCCCCCGACAACGGCTTCGCGGCGATCCTCGGCGCCGCCACCGACCTGGAGAAGAACGAGAGCATCCGCGGCGGCGCCGACAACAACGAGATCCTCACCAAGTACACGGGCACGGTGCCAGGCGAGGTCGTGGCCAAGGTGATCCCTGGCGCCTCCGGCGACTTCGGGCTGACGGCCCAGATCACCGACGACGACGAGCTGCGCGAATTGGCACTGACCGGCGTCTTCTACCCGGACGCCGACGCCAACACCTACACCGTCGGCTTCGACGACTACGGCACCACCAAGGACATCCAGGCCCCGTGTGATCCCGTGTGAGCCCGCCTGAGCCTCTCTCGACCTCCGCCCGGCCGCGCACGCTGCTGGCCATGGCGGCAGTCGCCGTCGCCTTCGCCGCCGCCGACACCTACGTCGTCGTGCTCGCCCTGCCCGAGATGATGGCCGCGGTCGGTGTGCCGATCGATCAGCTGCAGAAGGCCGCCCCGATCGTGTCCGGGTTCCTGCTCGGGTACGTCGCCATGTTGCCGCTCATCGGCCGGATCGCCGACCTGCGTGGCCGGGTCCCCGTACTGGTCGCGGCGCTGGTCGTCTTCGCAGCAGGCTCGCTGCTCACGGCACTGGCCTACGACATGCCGACGATGGTGCTCGGCAGGTTCCTCCAGGGGGTCGGCGGCGGTGGGCTGGTGCCTGCCACGCTCGCGCTCGTCGCCGACCTCTACCCCGTCGAGCGCCGCGGCATTCCGCTGGGCGTCGTCTCCGCCGTCCAGGAGATCGGCAGCGTGCTCGGCCCCTTGTTCGGCGCAGTGGTGCTGTCGGTGGCGGACTGGCGGTTCATCTTCGCGGTCAACCTCCTCGTCGGGCTCGTGCTGGCTCTCGCGATCCGCCGGCTCGCAGGCCCAACCGAACCGGCGACCGGAAGGTTCGACTGGCCGGGTTCCCTGCTGCTGCTCCTGACGCTTGCCGCGGGCTCGTTGGTCTTCTTGCAACCGCCACCGCTGATGCGCGACATCACCTGGGGGGAGATGTTCGTGCCCTTCGCCGGCGAATCCCGTTGGTGGACACCTGTGGGGGCCGTGGCCATCGTGGCCGCGGCGCTGTTTGCGGTGCGCACCTTGACCGCCAGCCGGCCGCTCGTCGACGTGCGGAGCTGGGCCGGCATCGCGCGGGAGGCCGACCTCCGAGGTGCTCTGCTCCTCGCCGTCGCGCTGTCGGGGGTGATCCTGGCCTTTGCTACAGCCGACCCTCGCGTCGAGGTCTTCTCCGACCGCGGCCTGTGGTACCTCCTGGGCGGCGCGATCGCCGCCGTGGCGTTCGTCGTCCACCTGCGGCGAGCCGCGGCCCCGATCATTCCGACCGGTGCCCTGCGTCGCACGCCCGCCTGGGGCTCGCTGGCGGTGAGCTTCTTCGTCGGTGCTGCCCTCATCGCCGCGCTCATCGACATCCCGATCTTCGCCCGCACCACCGTCTACGCCGACTCCCAGCTGATGGCCGCGCTCGTGCTCGTGCGGTTCCTGGTCGCACTGCCGGTCGGTGCCGTCGTCGGCGGCTACCTCACCCAGCGCCTGCCGGCCGGGGTCGTCACCGCGATGGGCATGGCGCTCGCGGCGGTCGGGTTCGTGTGGATGAGCGGCTGGGACCTCGAGACGCTCGAGCACGCCGGCGCAACCGTGCCACTGGTCGTCGGCGGCTTTGGCTTCGGACTCGCCCTGGCACCGGTCAACGCTGCCGTGCTCGCCTCGACCGACCACAGTGTCCATGGGCTCGCCACCGCCAGCGTCGTCGTGGCGAGGATGGTCGGCATGCTGGTCGGCATCTCGGCCCTGACCACGATCGGTCTGCGCCGCTACTACGCCGAGCAGTCCGACATGCCCAATGTCCGCGAGGTCTGCGACGGCAAGAGCCGGTGCGACGCGTTCACGTTGTTGCTCAAGCAGGCCGGCATCGCGCAGGAGCACACCGTCTTCTTGGGGGCCGCGGTGTGCGCGGTCATCGCGGGCGTGCTGGCGCTGGTGCTGTTCCGCACGGCCCAGACGCGTTCTCTCGACCCGGGCACGCTGCTGCGCGCCGGTGGCTGAGCGTTACGCTCAGGCCCCGTGAGCGCCCCCCACGAGTTCGATGACGGCTTCGACGACCTCCTGGCCGCCAACGCCGACTACGCCGAGCACTTCGACGACGCAGACTTCGACGGCATCGCCCACGCGGGCGTGGCGATCGTCACGTGCATGGACTCCCGCATCGACCCGTTGCGAATGCTGGGCCTGCACCACGGCGACGCCAAGATCTTCCGCAACCCCGGCGGGCGGGTGACCTCCTCGGCGCTCGAGGCCCTAGTGCTCGGCGTCCACCTCCTCAACGTCAACCGGATCCTGGTCGTCCCCCACACCCGCTGCGCGATGACGGCCTCGACCCAGGCCGAGCTGCGCGAGCGCGTCGGCCGCTCGGCGGGGCAGGACGTCGCCTGGCAGCAGTTCAACGTCGTCGAGGACCAGCGGGCTGCGCTCGAGGAGGACGTTGCCAAGGTCCGCACGCACCCGCTGATCCCCGACACCGTCCGGGTCGGCGGGTTCATCTACGACGTCGACACCGGACGCATCGACCGCTTGGTCTAGTCGCCCCAGCGCTCGGCGCGCACACTGGTACCTGTGCAAGTGCTGGAGAGGGAGCTGCAGCTCGGGGCGCTCGAGGAGTACGCCGCCGATGCGCGCCGCGGCGACGGGCGACTCGTCTTGGTGTCGGGTGAGGCCGGGATAGGGAAGTCGACCCTGGTCGACGCCTTCGTCGACGCCCTGCCTGACGCACGCGTCGCCTGGAGCGCCTGCGGCGGCATGTTCACCCCGTCCGCCCTGGGGCCACTGCGCGACGTCGCCGACCAGTGGGGCGGCGCCGTCCAGGTCGCGTGTACCGACGGAGTACCCAGGGAGGCCCGGTTCTCGGCCTTGCTGACTGCGATACGCGAGCACGACGGCCTCTCGGTGCTGGTCATCGAGGACCTGCACTTCGCCGACGAGGCGACCCTGGACCTGGTCGGCCACCTGTCGCGACGCCTGCGCCGTCTGGCAACGCTGGTCATCGCGACCTACCGAGACGACGGGCTGGCCGAGAACCACGCTCTGCGCGAAGCGGTGGGCGAAGCATCGACCCAACGTTCGACCAGGCGGATCTCGTTGCCGCCGCTCACGTCTACCGCCATCGAGGAGCTGAGCGCCGGCACCGGCCACCCCGCCGATGAGGTGCACGTCCTGACGGGTGGCAACCCCTTCTTCGTCGCGGAGGTGCTGCGGTCCGAAGGCGATGAGCTACCAGCGTCGGCGCGCGACGCGGTACTCGCCCGCGCCGAGCGGCTCACGCCCACCGGTCGCGAGGTGCTCGACGCGGCTGCGCTGATCGGCGAGCGCGTCGAGTTCGCCCTTCTCGAGCGGGTGACCGGCGCGACCGACGAGGCCCTCGACGAGCCCGTGCGCGCGGGGCTGCTGATCGCCGATGGACCGCTGCTGCGGTTCCGCCACGAGATCGCCCGTCGCGCCGTCGGTGTCGAGGTGAGCCCGCGCCGCGCGGCCGCGCTCCACACCGGCATCCTCGCCGCGCTCCAGGACCTCGGCGTCTCCGACGACGCCCGCCTGGCCCACCACGCGGCCGGTGCGTTCGATGCCGAGTCCACGGTTCGTCACGCGCGCCGCGCCGGGGACCGCTCGGCCGCGCTCGCGTCACGACGCGAGGCCGTCGCGCAGTACGAGCGCGCCCTCCGCTTCGTCCCGGCCGACCGTCCACTGGTGCGAGCCGACCTGCTCGACAAGCTCGCCGCGCAGCTGTCGGCCCTCGACCAGTTCGACAGGGCCGCGACCGCGCTCGAGGAGTCCCTGGCCCTGTGGCGCTCGGGCGCCGTGCCGCTGAAGGAGGGCGACGCCCTGCGGCGGCTCTCGACGGCGTACTACCGGCTGTGCCGTGGAGATGAGGAGCGGGCCGCGGCGCGAGAGGCCCTGGCCGTGCTCGAGCCCCTCGGGCCGTCACGGGAGCTGGCCTGGGCGCTCGCCCGCCTGGCCGGAGAGTTCATGGACGTCGACGCCGAGGTCAGCCTGCTGCATGCCGCACGCGCACGCGACCTCGCCGAGGCACTGGACCTGCCCGATGTCGCGAGCGACGCCCTCAACACCATGGCCTGCGTCGAGTACGACCGCAGCGAACGCTGGTACGACTGGATCCGCGAGGCCCTCGACATCGCCCTGACGCATGCACTCCACGAGCAGGCAGGGCGGGCGCTCGCCAACGTCCAGTCGATGCTGGTCGACGCGATGCGCTACTCCGAGGCGGAACGCTACTTCCGCGAAGGCATGACGTACTGCGAGGAGAACGACAACCACACCAGCGGGCTGTGCCTGGCCGGCGGCCAGGCCGGACTGCTGGCCGCCACCGGCCGCTGGCACGAGGTCGAGTCCATCGCCGCGGGTCCGCTGTCGGGCGACCGGTCCTCCCCCATCAACCGGGTGACGTTCCTGGTGCCTCTCGGCCAGGCGCGAGCCCGGCGGGGTGCCGCCGGTGTCTGGGAGTGCCTGGACGAGGCGACCAGGTCGACGGACGCCTCCGGAATCGCCTCCTACGCCACCATCTGCCGCCAGGCACGCGCCGAGGCACGGTGGTTGGCCGGAGAGCACGAGCAGGCCCTCGAGGAGCTCGAGAAGGCAACCGCGTTCGCAACGACGGTTACCTCGGAGCAGAAGAACGTCGAGCTGCTGCGCTACCGGATCTCCGAGGGCGCCGAGGGCGAGGCGGTCGGCCTGCTCGGCCCCTTTGCCGCCGAGGTCAAGGGCGACATCCACGAGGCAGTCAGGCTGTGGGATGCGGTGGGCAGGCCCTACGACGCGGCCATGGCGCTGCTGGGCTCCGACGACGAGCAGGACCTGGTCGACGCGCTCAGCCGGCTCGACGCCCTTGGTGCCGTGCCTGCCGCCGCGATGGTGCGTCGCAAGCTCCGCGCGGCAGGCGCTCGCGTCGTACCCGCCGGGCCGCGGTCGGCGACCCGTGGGCATCCGCAGGGCCTCACCGCGCGCGAGCAGGAGGTGCTCGGCCTGCTGGGCGAGGGTCTCAGCGACGCTGACATCGCGGCCCGCCTGGTGATCTCGCCACGGACGGTGCACCACCACGTGGGGTCGGTGCTGACCAAGCTCGGAGTCGCCAACCGGCACCAGGCGGCTGCCTACTCCGGAAATGGGCATCCCCTCGCCCGGCATGGGTAGTCGCTACCGATCCCTTGGACCCCTCGCAGTTCCTAGGTTCGTGGTCGCCAGCACATGACTGGCAGACCACTACCAAGGAGAAACCATGCCGCTCTACATGGACGTCCACCACCTCGGCGAGCCCGTCAGCGTGGACGACGTCGCCAAGGCCCACCTCGCTGACCTCGAGGTCCAGGACAAGTACGACGTGAAGTACCTGCGCTACTGGGTCGACGAGGACCGTGGCGAGATCTTCTGCCTCGTCGAGGCGCCGTCCCCGGACGCCGCCAACATCGTGCACAAGGAGGCCCACGGCCTGGTGGCCGACGAGGTCCACCTGGTGCAGGAGGGCTCGTGATGTCCGGCCGCACGTCTTGGCGCGCGGCCCTGGCCATGGCCAGTGCAGCAGCCGTCTCGGCAACGCTGTTGGCTCTGCCGGCTCCCTCGCAGGCCGCGCCTGCGTGGCTGGAGCGCGTCCGCGACGCGACGCGCCAGTACCACGCGCTCAAGAACGCCAAGGCCGATGGCTACGCCAGGCTCAAGGACGCCGCCGGCATCGCCTGCATCGACATGCCGGGCGAGGGCGGCATGGGGGTGCACTTCGTCAACGGCGACCTCGTCGGGGACGCCGAGGTGCACGCCAAGACGCCTGAGCTGCTGGTCTACGACCCCACGCCCACTGGCCGCAAACTGGTCGCGCTGGAGTACGTCGTGTTCCAGGAGGCCTGGCGTGCGGAGCACCCGACAGGCCGCCCGCAGCTGTTCGGGCAGAAGTTCGAGCTGGTCAAGGAAGGCAACCGCTACGGGCTGCCCGCCTTCTACGAGCTGCACGTGTGGGCCTGGAAGGCGAACCCGAACGGCATGTTCGAGGACTGGAACCCGCGGGTCACCTGTCCCTGAGGTCCTGCATGACAAGCGGTGGGTGAGGGTTGGTTTCAGGGTGAAACCGACACTCGCCCACCGCGGTTTGCCCAGATGCGGATGGCGCCCGATGCGAGCTTCACTCCCGACTCGACCGACGCCGGCGCCGGCGCCGAGCCCACCCGACTTCGACCACCACAGCCAGGACGACGACGCCCAGCAGGGCCAGTCCAGCCCAAGGCAGCCCGCGCATCAAGAAGCCGAGATCGCAGTCGCCCGCTTGAGGACCGCAGTTGTCGCGGTCCCACGACTCCGCACCGGCTTGGCCCGCCCAGGCGACGGCAAGAGCCGCCAACGCACACCACGCGAGGACTCGCCCCGCGAGCCAGCGACGTTGCAACGACGTCGCCTCGCCCACCATCAGAAGTCGAGGTCCTCGTCGGTCAGCTGGCTGCCGTTGACGACCAGGAACTCCTTGCGCGGAGCCACGTCGGAGCCCATCAGGAGCTCGAAGATCCGCAGCGCGTCGTCGGCGTCGTCGACGGTGAGCCGACGCAGGGTGCGGTGACGGGGGTCCATCGTGGTCTCGGCCAGCTGGTCGGCGTCCATCTCACCGAGGCCCTTGTATCGCTGGACGGGGTCCTTCCAGCGCACACCCTTCTTGGTCAGCTCGGCGAGCTTTCGCTGCAGCTCGGCATCGGAGTAGGTGTAGACGTAGCGGTCCATCCCCTTCTTGGGGTTGGTCATCTCGATGCGGTGCAGCGGCGGGACCGCGGAGAACACCCGGCCGCTCTCGATCAGACCCGGCATGTACTTGAAGAACAGCGTCGCCAGCAGGCAGCGGATGTGGGCACCGTCGGAGTCGGCGTCAGCCATGAAGATGATCCGGCCGTATCTCACGGCGTCGAGGTCGAAGGTGCGCCCCGAGCCGGCGCCGATGACCTGGATGATCGAGGCGCACTCGGCGTTCTTGAGCATGTCGCCGACCGAGGCCTTCTGGACGTTGAGGATCTTGCCCCGGATCGGCAGGAGCGCCTGGAACTCCGAGTCGCGGGCGTCCTTGGCAGTGCCGAGCGCGGAGTCACCCTCGACGATGAACAGCTCGGTACGCTCGTTGTCGGCCGCCCGGCAGTCACGCAGCTTGGCCGGCAGCGCGGAGGACTCCAGGGCGTTCTTGCGACGCTGGGTCTCCTTGTGCTGGCGCGCGGCGATGCGTGTCTTGGACGCTCCGACGACCTTCTCCATCAGCAGCCGGGCCTGGGCCTTCTCGGCACGCTTGGTCGAGGTCAGGAACCTCTTGAGCTCGGCGGAGACCACCTTGCGGACCGAGGCACGAACCTGCGGGGTGCCGAGGATCTCCTTGGTCTGGCCCTCGAACTGCGGCTCGGCCTGTCGGACCGTGACCACCGCGGTCAGGCCTTCGAGCACGTCGTCCTTGATCACGTCGGCGTCGCCGACCTTGAGTGCCTTGGCCGAGCGCATCACGTCGTTGAAGGTCTTGGTGATCGCCTGCTCGAAGCCGCTCACGTGGGTGCCGCCCTTGGGGGTGGCGATCACGTTGACGTAGGACCGCAGCTCGGTGTCGTAGCCGGTGCCCCAGCGCACCGCGATGTCGATGCCGAGCTCGCGCTCGACCTCCTGGGGCGTCATGTGGCCCTTGTCGTCGAGCAGCGGCACGGTCTCCACGAAGGTGTCGCTGCCCTGCAGGCGGATCACATCGGTCACCGGCTCGTCGCGCGCCAGGTACTCGACGAACTCGGCGATGCCGCCGTCATGGCGGAACTTCTCCTCGACGGGGGTGTCGCCGCGCAGGTCGCGGATGACCAGCTCGAGGCCGGGAACGATGAACGAGGTGTGGCGCGCGCGGCCCAGCAGGCCTTCGAGCTCGAAGGTCGCGTCCTTGGTGAAGATCTGGCGGTCGGGCCAGAAGCGGATGCGGGTGCCGGACCTGGCCTTGGCTACCCGGCCACCTTTGCGCGACAAGCCGGACTTCGCCGTGAAGCCCGCCGTCGGGCCGTCCGAGTCGAACACCCCGGGGACCCCGCGACGAAAGCTGATGCCCTGCTCGGCCGGGGACCGCTCGACGTCGATGTCCATCCGTGAGGAGAGCGCGTTGACCACTGAGAGGCCGACGCCGTGCAGACCGCCGGTGGCGACATAGGACCCTCCGCCGAACTTGCCGCCAGCGTGCAGCTTGGTCGCCACGACCTCGACGCCCGGCAGGCCGGTCTTGGGCTCCTTGTCGGTGGGGATGCCGCGACCGTCGTCATGGATCTCGGCGGAGCCGTCAGGGTGCAGCGTGACCTGCACGGTGTGGGCGGCGCCGGCCAGGGCCTCGTCGACGCCGTTGTCGATGATCTCCCACAGGCACTGCATCAGACCGCGTGTGTCGGTCGAGCCGATGTACATGCCTGGCCGCTTGCGCACCGCCTCGAGTCCCTCGAGGACGAGGAGGTGGGCGGCGTTGTAGGTGTGGTCGGCGATCTCCGGGCTCCTGCGGTCGTGCTTGCGTCTTCACCCAACCTACCTGCGCGCGCCGACAGCGCCGCGCAGCCACGCCTGTCCAGACCGGTTGACGGGGTTCTCGACACGCCGATGACGCGAACTGCGGTCTGCCATCTCCCGTAACACGGCGGGTCTACGGTGAGTGTCACCGTCGATACGGTGCGTTGCATCACGGAGAGGGCACGATCTGGGACCGGAATGAAGCGATTCCCACCCGGAGGTAGGACGAGCGAGGCACACTCGTAGTTGGGGGGACACCCATCCACGGATGGTCGTTCCGACGAATGAGAAACAGCGAGACGAACGCACACCACGTGTTTGAGTGAAGGTGTTCTGCACCACGTAGCACCTGGGTACCTGATGGGAATGTTGACCCTGGTCGCTAGGTTGAGTCAGTCACCGTGACTAGAAATGAGGCCGAAGTGACCACTGCCGTTGCCCCAGGCTCCGCCGCGCTGAGCGCTGCTGACCGATGCGACCGCTGCGGGGCCCAGGCCTACCTCAGGGTCGAGCTGCTGAGCGGCGGTGAGCTCCTCTTCTGCGCTCACCACGCACGCGAGCACGGCGATGCCCTCAAGGCCGTCGCCGCAAACGTCGTCGATGAGACCCACCGACTTGCCGACAAGCCCGCGGCCGCGTCCGCCGAGGAGCGCTGAGCCCCCGCAACCCACCGACATACGACGGCCCCGGACCTCAAGGTCCGGGGCCGTTGTCTAGGGTGGCGGCCGTGAGTCCGCTGGAGGTCCTGGTCGCCCTGGCGATCCTGGTCGGCCTCGTCGGGGTGCTGGTACCGATCCTGCCCGGACTCGTCATCGTCTTGGCGGCGATCGTGGTGTGGGCCGCCGACACAGGCGGCGCCAGCGCCTGGACGGTCGTCGGTGTGGCGACCGTCATCCTCGTGGTCGGCACGGTGGTGAAGTACGCCGTCCCCGGACGCCGGCTGAAGACCTCCGGCATCCCCTCCTCCACCACCTGGTTCGGAATCGGCCTGGGGATCGTCGGCTTCTTCGTGATCCCCGTCATCGGCCTGTTCATCGGGTTCGTGCTCGGCGTCTACCTCGCCGAGCACCGCCGGGTCGGGGCCGCAGCCGCTTGGCCCTCCACACTGGAGGCGCTGCGCGCCGTCGGGGTCAGCATCCTCATCGAGCTCGCGGCGGGCGTGCTGGCGGCCCTGACCTGGGCCGTGGGCGTCGTGGTGACCTGACGACGTGGCCGTGCTGTTCAGCCTGCTGGCTGCGCTCTCCTACGGCCTTGCCGACTTCTGCGGCGGGCTGACGAGCAAGCGTGGGAGCGCCTGGGGCGTGGCCCTGGTGGCCTCGTTGGCCGGCGCCATCACTGTCGTGGCCACGTCCCTCGCCGTCTCTGGCGATCCGAGGACGGCCGACTTCGGGTGGGCCGTGGCCGCCGGTGTCGGCAACGGCTTCGGGACCGCGTTCCTCTACCGCGGCCTCTCCTCGGGCCGGATGGGGGTCGTCGCACCGGTCAGCGGCGTCGGCGCCGCGGTGATCCCGGTGATCGTCGGAGTCGCGCTGGGCGAGCGACCCGCCCTGATGGTCTGGGTCGGTATCGCCCTGGCCGTACCGGCCATCTGGCTCGTGGCCCGGGAGCCCGACGGCCTCGGTGGCCCGTCCGCGCCCGGAGGGGTGCTCGACGGCAGCCTGGCGGGACTGGGCTTCGGCTTCTTCTTCGTCGCCCTCGCACAGCTCTCCGACGACGCCGGTCTGCTGCCGCTGGCGCTCAACCAGCTGGTGGCCGGCGCGGTCATCGTGCTCGTCGCGCTCGCGCTGGGCCAGTCATGGCGTCCCAGTCCGGCGACCGTTCCCGGCGGCGCAGCCGCCGGCGTGCTCGGCACCGCCGCGATGGGCTGCTTCCTCTACGCGACCCGTGAGGGTTACCTGAGCATCGCCTCGGTCGTCACCTCGCTCTACCCCGCGTTCACGGTGCTGCTCGCCGCTACCGTCCTGCGCGAGCACTTCCACCGCGCCCAGGCGATCGGCCTGGGTATGTGCGCGGCGGCAGTCGTGCTCGTGGCGACCGGCTAGCCCTCCTCAGTCGAGGTAGTCGCGCAGCACCTGGGAGCGACTCGGGTGACGCAGCTTGCTCATCGTCTTGGACTCGATCTGACGGATCCGCTCGCGGGTGACGCCGTAGACCTTGCCGATCTCGTCGAGGGTCTTGGGCTGACCGTCGGTGAGCCCGAAGCGCATCGAGACCACCCCGGCCTCGCGCTCGCTGAGCGTGTCGAGGACAGCGTGGAGCTGCTCTTGGAGCAACGTGAACGACACGGCGTCGGCCGGGACGATCGCCTCGGAGTCCTCGATGAGGTCGCCGAACTCGGAGTCGCCGTCCTCACCGAGCGGGGTGTGCAGCGAGATGGGCTCGCGGCCGTACTTCTGGACCTCGATGACCTTCTCGGGGGTCATGTCGAGCTCCTTGGCCAGCTCTTCTGGCGTCGGCTCGCGACCGAGGTCCTGGAGCATCTGGCGCTGCACGCGCGCGAGCTTGTTGATGACCTCGACCATGTGCACGGGGATGCGGATGGTGCGGGCCTGGTCGGCCATCGCGCGGGTGATGGCCTGCCGGATCCACCAGGTCGCGTAGGTCGAGAACTTGTAGCCCTTGGTGTAGTCGAACTTCTCCACGGCGCGGATCAGACCGAGGTTGCCCTCCTGGATCAGGTCGAGGAAGAGCATGCCGCGGCCCGTGTAGCGCTTGGCCAGCGACACGACCAGGCGCAGGTTGGCCTCGAGCAGGTGGTTCTTGGCGCGGCGGCCGTCCTCGGCGATCCACTCGAGCTCCTCCTCGAGCTTGACCGAGATCTTGCCGCCCTTGCCGAGCTTCTCCTCGGAGAACAGGCCAGCCTCGATGCGCTTGGCGAGCTCGACCTCCATCTCGGCGTTGAGCAGCGGGACCTTGCCGATCTGCTTGAGGTAGTCCTTGACCGGGTCGGCGGTCGCGCCGGCAACCATGACCTGCTGCTCGGGCTCGTCGGTGTCGTCGGCCTCGGAGACCACGAAGCCGGAGGAGGCTTCCTTCTCGTCCTCGACGATCGACGGGTCGGCTGCGACGTCCTTCTCGAACAGGTCGTCGGGGAGGTCGGGAAGCACCTTCTTGCCGTCGGGGCCGATGACCACGTCCGGCTCGACCGCGTCACCGGCCACCGAGTCGGATGCAGGCTCCTCAGCCGGCGCGTCTGACGGAGCGGCCTTGGCGGGAGCCTTCTTCGCCGGGGCCTTCGTGGCGGCTGCCTTCGCGGGCGCCTTGGCGGCCTTGGCCGTCGTCGTCTTCTTCGTCGTGGTCGCCGCCACGGCGCGCTGGACCGAAGCCATCTCCACCGAGATGCCGAGGCCGGCCAGGTGGGTCATCAGCGCCTTGAGGTCGCGCGCTTCGACACCGGCCTCCTCAGTCGCCCGGCGTACGTCGTCGGGTGCGACGGTCCCCGAGGGTCGCGCCTGCGCGATGAGGGCCTGGATGGCGGAGTGGGTGAGCACGCCTGCAGGGAGGGTCTTGCGCGGGTTCGAGGACACGAACACCTCTCGTGAAAGGGCTTCGGGGCGCGGCAGGTCCCGCTGTCGTCAAGAGCCGCGTGGTCATTCTGCCATGCAAGTGGTGGCACCCCGAACCGAGCCCTGCCCACGGCCGGGCGCCGGGGAGAAGAGCCTCGTCAGGCTCTCGCTGCTGCGGCCTTCTTCGCCTTCTTGTAGTCGCGCACCTTCTGCAGCGACTCGGGGTCGGTGACGTCGGCGACGGAGCGATAGCCGTCCAGGGCGTAGTCCCCGACTGCCTGCTCCCAGCCCTCGGGACGTACTTCGAGCTGCTTGGCGAGCAGGGCCACGAAGATCTGGGCCTTCTGCTTGCCGAAGCCGGGCAGGGCCACGACGCGCGCGAGCAGGTCGGCGCCCGACGACGCCTCGGTCCACAGTCGTTCGGCACGGCCGCCGTACTGCTCGTTGACGATCGTGGCCAGTGCCTGCACGCGGCCCGCCATGGAGCGGCCGTAGCGATGAATGGCCGGTGGCGTCGAGGCCATGGCAGCGAACTCCTCGGGGTCGGCGGCGGCCATGGCCGCTGGGTCGAGGGTGCCGAAGCGGTCGAGGATCTTGCTGGGGCCGCGGAAGGCGTGCTCCATGGGGTACTGCTGGTCCAGGAGCATCCCCACCAGCACCGCGAACGGGTCGTCGGTCAGGACCTGGTCGGCATGGTCGTCGCCGGTGATGTGGAGCGGCATCGGGCGGTCAGTCGCCTGCCTTGACGGCCAGCACGGCGCAGTGGGCGTCGAGCAGGATGCGCTGGGCGTTGCTGCCGAGGATCAGCTTTCCGACCGGCGAGCGGCGGCGCAGGCCGATGACGATCAGATCGGCACTGTTGGCCTCGGCGATGCTGATCAGGTCCTCGGCTGGCTCGAAGCCGCGGACCAGCTGCCGCAGGTCGAACTCGACGCCGGAGGACTCAAGGCGTTGCTTGACCCCAGCCATCTGCTCGTCGTCCTTGACGGCGTCCTCGCCGTCGTACTCGCGCCCTCCGCGATGGGAGTTGACGACCACAAGCTTGTCGCCGCGCAGCTTGGCCTCCTCGATGGCGCGTTCGAGCGCGGCGTCACCCTCAGGCTTGGGGACGTAGCCCACGACGATGGTTCCCATCTGCACTCCCTCAATGTTCGGCTCAATGTTCGGCTCAACGTTCGGCTCAACGTTCGGCTCAACGTTCGGCTCGATCTTCGGCTCCATGTTCGGCTCGACGCACGTACGCCGACCTCATCGGCACCGTAGCGCGTGCGGTCGGCGGCCGGGAACCTGTGGACAGCCGATGCCCGGAGTCGGCAACGTGGGGGAACCTCTCCCGGTGCAGCCGATCGAGGAGCCCGTCTCGGCGCGGGACCAAGCGCTGTTGCGGCGCCTCGTGCTGCAGCACAAGGCGGACGAACGTCGCCGACGGTTCCCTGCGGTGCTTCACCTCGGCGGCCCTGGACGGCCCGAGACCGGCCGCGTGGTCGAGGAGGACAGTCTCGACGACGCGCTGAGAGCCGAGCTGTTGTCCGCGCTGCTGCGGCGGGCCGCGGGCACCTCCCCCATGGCCTGGCTCACCAGGTCGGGCGACCTCGAGGTCCAAGACGTCGACCTGGCGTGGCTGCGGGCAGTCGCCTCGCTCGACGGCGAGGCGGGTCGAGATCTGCGCTACGTCGTCGTCACGCGCAGAGGCTGGCGAGACCCGCGGTCGGACGTCGGACGCACCTGGGTCAGGCTGCGTCAGCGCTGAGGTCCCTAGGTCCAGGTGTGCACGGGCTCGTTGGTGTGCATGCGCTCGCGATACTCGAGCAACACGTTGCGGAGGGCCTCGAACCGCTCCTGGTCGCCGCGGTCGGCCATCTTGCGCACGAACCACTCGGCGCCGTTCATCCCTGTCAGGCAGCGCTGCTCGATGATGCCGAGCAGGCGGTCGGACTCGGCGCTGGGCACCCCCCACGAGTCGAGCCCGTGTTGGGCCATCGGCAACAGCCGTCGCAACGTCAGCTCGGTCGCGCGCACCTGGCCCACCTGCGGCCAGTAGATCTCCGTGTCGATGCCGTGCTCCGCGGCGGCCTCGAAGTTCTCCTCGGCCGCCTTGAACGACATCTGCGACCACAGCGGGCGGTCACTCTCGGCCAGGGTTCGCACGAGACCGAAGTAGAACGCCGCGTTGGCCATCAGGTCGGCGACGGTGGGCCCGGCCGGTAGGCAGCGGTTCTCGACGCGGAGGTGGGGCCGCCCGCCCTGGATGTCGTAGACCGGCCGGTTCCAGCGGTAGATCGTGCCGTTGTGGAGCCTGAGCTCCGACAGCTGCGGCGTGCCACCTCCCTCGAGCACCGACACCGGGTCCTCGTCGTCTGTGATGGGCAGCAGTGCCGGGAAGTAGCGGACGTTCTCCTCGAACAGGTCGAAGACCGAGGTGATCCACCGCTCGCCGAACCAGACACGCGGACGGACCCCCTGGGCCTTGAGCTCCTCGCTGCGCGTGTCGGCCGCCTGCTCGAACATCGGGATCCGGGTCTCCCGCCACAGCTGCTTGCCCAAGGCGTAGGGAGCGTTGGCGCCCAGCGCGACCTGCACCGCCGAGATGGCCTGCGAGGCGTTCCAATAGGCCGCGAACTGGTCTGGCGAGGTCTGCACGTGGAACTGCGTGCTGGTGCAGGCGGCCTCCGGAAGGATCGAGTCAGCGGTCGTCACCAGGCGCTCGGGTCCGGTGATGTCGATGTGGATGTCCTCGCCGCGCGCAGCCAGGATCTGCTCGCTGATCAGCCGATACCGCGGGTTGGCACTCATGTGGCCCGGGCTGAAGTGACCGTCTTGCAGGGTCGGCAGGATGCCGATCATCACCAGGTGGGCGCCGACCTCCGCAGACTTGGCCTCGGCGTCGTTGAGACTGCGTCGCAGGCTGTCCTCGAAGGTCGCCAGACCGCCCTCCCTGAGCTTGGCCGGAGGGACGTTGATCTCGATGTTGAACTGCCCCAGCTCGGTCTGGAACGCCGGGTCGGCGATCGCCGCGAGCGCCTCGGCGTTCTTCAGGGCCGGGTCACCGAGCTCGTCGACCAGGTTGAGCTCGACCTCGAGCCCTGTCATCGGGTCATCGGTGTCGAACTGGTGCTCGCCCAACATCCGGGCGAAGGTGTCGAGACAACGGTGGACCTTCTCGCGGTAGCGGGTGCGGTCTGCGCGCGAGAACTCTTGTGCGTCGACGTCTTCGCCCATGAGCCGACCCTAGGGCGGATGCGACGGCTTGGGCAGTGGCGCGCTCACCGCCGCTCCCAGACGCTGGGCGGGAGTGCGCGCTGGAGTGCCTCGGCTACTGGCCGGGCCAACGTGCACTCGGTCGCCCCCTCCGCGGCACGGTCGAGGGCGCACCAGGCGAGGGCGCCGTCTCCGGCCAGCCAGGCGGCGAAGGCGAGGACCGAGGCGACGGGCGCGAGGGCATCCGGCGGCGCGGCACGGACCAGAGCCGACAGGACCGGCACCAGCCTCTCGGCGGCGGGTCGATCGAGACCACCGAGGAGCTCGTCGCGGCAGGTGTCGTCCTCGATGGCGCGCAGCAGCCGCGCGGCGACGGGCGGCGCTGGACGACCCTCGCACGCGACCAGGCTCTCGAGACTGCTGATCAGCCACGCGGGCTCGTCAGGCGCAAGCTGGTCGGCCAGACGCCTGCGAGCCTTGGCGACCGCGCGCGAGGCGGCGTGGTCGGCCGTCACCGTCGCGGCCAGCTCGGACCGGGAGCGGCGCGTCACCCTTCCTGACGCGACCGCACGAGCGGTGAAGGCGTGGCCCGAGACGTCGTAGGGCACGCCAGGCGACTCGGGCAGGACGGCCCGGGTCGGCACCCTGAACCACCGACTCCCGTCGCTGCGGAGGAGGGAGATGATCTGGACCCGCTCTGCCTCGAAGGTGCGGACGAGGTCCTCGGCACACGACGCAGCGACGCCGGGAGACTCCGTGTAGAAGACGAACACCACTCCGGAGACAGCGTGACGCAGGACCGGCCGCAACAGCTCGTCGGCACAGTCACGCCGATCACCCGACCTCAGCGGTAGGTCGACACGCGCGTGGAACGGGTCCCTGCCACCAGAGGTCAACATGACCACCGACTCCTCGGGCACGAAGCCGAGGACGATCGGTATGGCGGCAAGGATGTCGTCGGGGGTGCGGACGGTCATCGAGAGGTCGGCGAAGGCTGTGGTCGTCATGACGCACCACGCTCGCTGTGCGCACCGACGAAGCGACGAGCTCTCGCCCGGCTCTGTGGGAAACGCAGACGGGAACTCTCCCGGTGGACGTCAGAGGGGCTCGCGACGCGACACGACTAGCGTGGGCGGGTGCTCACCCTCAACCAGGTCCTGGCCTTCGGACTGGCCGCATTGGTGCTCATCGTCATCCCGGGTCCCAGCGTGATCTTCGTGATCGGACGGGCTCTGGCCTACGGCCGCGGGGTCGCCCTGGCCAGCGTCGCAGGCAACTCCCTGGGGCTGTTGACGATCGTGGTGCTGGTCGCCTTCGGGCTCGGCGTGGTCGTGGAGGAGTCCATCATCGTCTTCAACGTGCTCAAGCTGGCGGGCGCGGCGTACCTGGTCTACCTCGGCATCGAGGCAGTGCGACACCGCAAGCAGTTCCTGCCCCGGGACCCGGCCGCATCGTCGTCGCCGAGCAGGCCCCCGATGGACTGGCGACGCGCCATCCGGCAGGGCTTCGTCGTCGGGGTCACCAACCCGAAGGCCTACATGATCCTGGCCGCCGTCCTCCCCCAGTTCGTCGACCGCAGCGCCGGTCACATCCAGGTACAGCTGCTGCTGCTCGGGCTGCTGGCCTTCTCGATCGGCATGGTCTCCGACAGCGTGTGGGCGATCGTGGCCAGCCAGCTGCGGTCGTGGTTCCTCGGGTCGCCGCGCCGAGGCGAGGCCGTCGGTGCCGCAGGTGGCGTGTCGATGATCGGGCTCGGGGTCGGACTGGCCTTGACCGGAGAGGGTCCTGCCTGACCGCGCGTGGTCGACCGGGGGTGACCCGAGCCCGCATGGCCGGGGGTGCCAGGGTCTACGTTGCCGCCATGCGTCAGGTCGCCTCGGTGCTCCACCTCGACCTCGACGCGTTCTTCGCCGCGGTCGAGCAACGCGACAAGCCCTCCCTGCGGGGCAAGCCCGTCGTCGTCGGCGGCGTGGGTGGCCGTGGCGTGGTGTCGACGGCGAGCTACGAGGCCCGCAAGTACGGCGTCCGCTCGGCCATGTCGACCAGGGAGGCGCGGGCGCGCTGTCCGCATGCGGCCTTCCTCAGCGGCCGGTTCCACGCCTACCGCTCGACCAGCGAGGCGGTGATGACCCTCCTGCGCGAGACCTCTCCCCTGGTCGAGCCGCTCTCGCTCGACGAGGCGTTCGTCGACCTCGCGGCCGCGGGGCTGCCCGACCTCGAGATCGACACGGTGACCGAGGTCGCCGAGCGCCTGCGTCGGCAGGTCGCGGAGGTCACCGGCGGGCTGACGGCGTCGGTGGGCCTGGGCACCTCGAAGTTCATCGCCAAGGTCGCCAGCGACCTCGACAAGCCCGACGGCCTGGTCGTCGTACCTCCCGGCACCGAGATGGACCTGCTCCGTCCGATGCACGTGTCGGTGATCCCCGGAGTGGGACCGGCGACCACCGAGCGACTGAGGCGGGCGGGCGTCCACACCGTGGCCGACCTCGAGACCGTGAGCGAGGACGAGCTGGTGCGGATCGTCGGCGCCGCCCACGGCCACTCCCTCCACGAGCTCGGTCACGCTCGCGACGACCGCCCCGTGGTCTCGGAGAGGGAGACCAAGTCGGTCAGCGTCGAGGGCACCTACGACACCGACCTCACCGATCGCAAGCTGATGGCGGCCCTGCTGACCCGCCAGGCCCGCAGCGTTTCGGAGCGGCTGCGGGCAAGCGGCCTGGCCGGACGCACCGTCACCATCAAGGTGCGGCTCCACGACTTCACGACGATGAACCGCTCCACCACGCTCTCCTCGCCCACTGATGTCGCCGCCACGATCGGACGCCTGGCGGTCGGCCTCCTTGCCGACCTCGACACCACCGGTGGCGTGCGCCTGCTGGGGGTCGGCGTGTCGGGGCTCGCCGACTGGATCCAGGAGGACCTGTTCGGCGACAACGTCGGTGACGCGGATGAGGCCACCTCCCTCCCCGACGCAGACGTGGTCTCGACAAGCTCGACCATCCCTGTGACCTGGGCACCCGGCATGGACGTCGAGCACGCCACCATGGGCCGTGGCTGGGTCTGGGGCTCGGGCCGAGGCGTGGTGACGGTCCGCTTCGAGACCGCGCAGACCACACCCGGTCCCGTGCGCAGCTACCCGATCGACGAGCCCGAGCTCAAACCCTGGAGACCAGAGCCCACGACCGGGGCTACAGTGCCCGACATGCCCGAACGACATCGCTGACATCACCCGCGGGTCCCACGACCCGACAGCTTCACATGGCGCGTGGTGGCCTACGCCGCCCTCCGCGAGCTCATCCCCGTCTTTCCGGTCTACGCCCTGCTGTTCGTCGACGCCGGGCTCAGCACCGCCCAGGTCTCCTCGCTGTTCGTCATCTGGTCGGGCACGCACGTGGTGCTCGAGATCCCGTCCGGCGCGTGGGCCGACGCCGTGTCGCGTCGCAGCCTGCTGGTGCTGGCCGCGGGACTCTACGGCTGTTGCTTCGCGCTCTGGAGCGGCCTGCCGACCTACGCCTCCTTCGCCGGCGGGTTCGTGCTCTGGGGTCTCAGCTCCTCGCTCGTCTCGGGTACCTACGAGGCCTACGTCTACGACCACCTCCACGACCGCGACGACGCGGCGTCCTATCGGCGGGTCATCTCCGCCGGGCAGACGTCGGCGCTGGTCCTCAACCTCCTGGCCACGGCTGCCGCGACACCGATCGTCGCGACCTGGGGGCTGACAGGCGCGGGCTGGGCCAGTGTCGCCGTGTGCGCCATGGCCGCCGCCTTGGCCATCGGACTTCCCCCTGACGCGCCACGGTCCCACTCAGACTCCGACGACGGCGGGGAGACGGGCCCTGGTGGGTATGTCGCGATGCTCCGGTCCGGCCTCGCGGAGTCCCTGCACCCACGCCTGGCGCGCACAGTGCTGCTCGCCGCACTGGTGCCGGCGTTCTTGGCCTTCGACGAGTACTTCGGGCTGCTCGCCGCCGAGCTCGGCGCCCCCCTGACCGCCGTACCCCTGCTGGTCGCGCTCACGGTCGCGGCTCAGGCGCTGGGGGCGGCGCTGGCACCGCGGCTCCCCCTCCACCGCACCGGTCCGGTTCTCGTCTGCGCCGGGCTGCTGGTCGCTGCCGGCGCCGCCTCCGCCCGACCAGCCGGGTTCGTGGCGATAGCCGCGGGGTACGGCGTGCTCCAGGCCGCGATCGTGGTCGCCGAGACCGACCTGCAACACCGCATCCGGGGCCGCGCCCGTGCCACGGTGACATCGGTGGCAGGTCTGCTCAGCGACGTCGCAGCGATCGCGCTCTACGCGTTGGTTGCCGTGGGCTCGGGAGTCGCCTCGATGGCAGCACTCGTGACAGTGCTGGCGCTGCTCGTGGTCGCCATGGGTCTGGCGGCAGCGCTCGCGTACCCGACGATCTGGAGCAGGGAGTAGCGAGGCGGGCACTCTCGACGGTCACGCAGAGTTCACGAGCGCGACTTGCGACGGCGGCGCACGTCCCGAGACGATGGGCGCGCAAGCTGGCTCGGAAAGTGGGGGGGGCCCGGCGATGGTATGAGCATCGCAGGGCCCCTCGGCTTGACCAGTTCGGTGACACTTCGGTCTCCCCGACCGGGTCTCGGATCCCACCACCCCCGTCACCGGGCTGGTGCCGCGATTGGCCTCCGAAGAGACCGACTGCGGTGCGGATCTCCGCTCCTGTCGGTTCCCCATCTCCCCGCAAGCGGTGAGTTGGTAGGGAGAGTTCTACGTGGGTTGGGCGACCTCTCGCAAGAGGTTCACCACGACTTTCTGGACCGATCTGGTCGTCAACAGGTGAGTCCACAGAATCACCCACATCAGTCCACAGCCCGGGGCGCTCGGTCCACAGGACGTGCGCCCGTCTGTGGAGAAGCGGTCTAGCCCGCGAGCGCGGTCGCGATCTCGCCTGCCAGGCGCACGTTGTTCTCGTAGACCGCCACGTTGACGTCGAGACTGAGGCCGCCGGTAGCTCGCTGGACGTGGTCGAGGAGGTAGGGCGTCACGTCGTGCCCGCCGATCCCTGCGGCGTCCATGGCTGCCAAGGCCTCCTGCAGCACCCGATCGTGCTCGGCGGGATCGAGCTCGTGCTCGGCCGGCACCGGGTTGGCGACCAGGATCGCGCCCGGTGCGCCGAGCTCGTCGCGGGCCCGCACGAGGTCGGCGGCCTCGTGGGCGTCGTCCACCGAGTAGTCGATGGCGAAGCCGGAGTCGGCGAGGTAGAAGCCCGGAAACTTCGTGGTGCGGTAGCCGACCAGCGTGATCGACAAGGTCTCCAGCCTCTCGAGGCTCGCGCCGATGTCGAGAATGGACTTCACGCCTGCCGAGACCATCAGGATCGAGGTCCGCGCCAGCACGGGGAGGTCGGCCGACTCGTCGAAGGTCTCGGAGGCGCCGCGGTGAACCCCACCGAGCCCGCCCGTCGCGAAGACAGGGATGCCGGCCCTCGCGGCCAGGAACGCCGTGCCCGCGACCGTCGTGCCGCCCGAGAGTCCCTTGGCTGAGGCGATCGGCAGGTCGCGCAGGCTGACCTTCATCACGTCGTCATCGGCACCCAGGGACCGGATCTGATCGGTGCTCAGCCCCACGGTCGGGACTCCCGCGAGTACGCCGATCGTCGCTGGCACGACGCCGGCGCTCCGTAGCGACTCCTCGGCGGCCAGTGCCACCTCGACGTTGCGCGGGCGCGGCAGCCCGTGGGTGAAGATCGTCGACTCCAGCGCGACGACCGGAATGCCCCCGGCCAGGGCCTCACGAACCTGCTCGGCCACCAGCATCGCGCTCACCACCGGGAGAAGGTATCGCCTGCCATCCGCCTGGGTACCCCTGAGAAGTCCCTGAGAGTTCGCCGCCCTGGCAACTCAACGGGACGCTCACACGTCTGTGCAGGTGACGGCTCCGAATAACCCCTACCAGGGAATCTCGCGGTCCCGTCAGACGTTGTGACCACCGTGACGGCAGCGACACGAATTGATCGTTGGCCGCCACACATGCAAAGCAGGAGAGAGGTTCCCCATGGCTACCCGCACCACCACCGCCGGGACCCGCGAGATCGAGGGACGCGACAGCGTCGGCCTCTACCTCGATGAGATCGCGCGCAACCCCCTCCTCGACGCCGAGACCGAAGTCGAGCTGTCCAAGACCATCGAGGCCGGCTTGATGGCTGAGCACCTGCTCGCCACCGACCGCGTGGGTCGCAAGAAGGGCGGCGCCCCCGGCCACGCGACCCGAGAAGAGCTCGAGTGGCTCGCCGAGGAAGGCCGCAAGGCCGTCGACCAGTTCATCACCGCCAACCTGCGCCTGGTCGTCTCGATCGCCCGCAAGTACGGCCGCGCCCAGATGCCGATGCTCGACCTGATCCAGGAGGGCAACACCGGCCTGATCCGGGCCGTCGAGAAGTTCGACTACACCAAGGGCTACAAGTTCTCGACCTACGCGACCTGGTGGGTTCGCCAGGCCATCACCCGTGGCATCGCGCAGCAGGCGCGCGTGGTGCGGCTGCCGGTCCACGTGGTCGAGGAGCTCAACCAGGTCGGCAGCGCCCGTCGGACGCTCGAGCGTCAGCTCGGCCGTGAGCCCGACCCGCAGGAGATCGCGACCGAGCTGGGCATGGACATCGACCGGGTTCTGGACCTGATGGCCTGGGGTCGCGACCACGTCAGTCTCGACACGCCCGTCGACGAGGACGGAGACACCTCGCTGGGCGACCTGATGGCCCAGGAGACCGCGCCAGGTCCCGACCTGTCCTTCCTCGACATCGAGGCCCGCCAGCGGCTTGATGCTCTGGTCGACACGCTCGACGAGCGCGCAGCCGACATCATCCGGTCGCGCTACGGACTCACCGACGGCCGTCAGCACAAGCTGGCCGACATCGGCGCCAAGCACGGCATCTCCGCCGAACGGGTCCGTCAGCTCGAGCGTGAGGCGCTGCAGAAGCTGCGTCGTCTCGGCGACCCCGATCTGGCCGCATGATCGGGCCTCATCTGGCTGCCTGATCCAGCACAGGCAGCACCCGGTGTGGGACCGACCCGTTCTAGGGTCGGTCCCATGCCGCATTTCAGGCGCTTGCTGGTCTCGAGCCTCGCCCTCTCCGGGCTGCTTGCCTGCGTTCATCCCTCGTACGCCGACCCGGGCTCACCCGTGCCGGTGCCCAAGGCGGCGCGAGCGGTCGACACCTCCCAGCCGGACCGGTGGGTCGGCAACGGCACGCCGGCCAGCTGCACGTCGCGCGCCGTCGTACGCGCCGTCGCCAGAGGTGGTGTGATCAGGTTCCGGTGCGGCCCTGACCCGATCACCATCGTGATGACGCGCACAGCGAAGGTCGTCAACACCAGCAGGCGAGTGGTGCTCGACGGACGCGGGCTGGTGACACTGAGCGGGGGCGGTCAGCGCCGGATCCTGTACCAGAACTCCTGTGACCAGAGGCAGACCTGGACCACCGACCACTGCGACGACCAGGCCTCGCCCAAGCTCGTGCTGCAGCACCTGACGCTCACCGACGGGGACTCGACGGGACTGACCTACGAGGGCGGTGGCGGCGGTGCGGTGTTCGTCCGCGGGGGTCGGCTCAAGATCGTCGACGTCGCGTTCGACGCCAACCGCTGCGACCGGACCGGCGCCGACCTGGGCGGTGCCGCCGTCCGCGCGCTGTCCCAGTACCACGGCCTGCCGGTCTACGTGGTCAACAGTCGCTTCACCGGCGGCCGCTGCAGCAACGGGGCCGCGCTGAGCAGCATCGGGGTGTCGTGGGAGGTGTACAACAGCACCTTCACCGACAACCGGGCGATCGGCCGCGGGGCCAACCCGGCACGGCCGGGCACGCCAGGTGGTGGGTCGGGAGGCGCGATCTATGCGGACGGCAACGACGTCAACGTGCTCGTCGCGGGCTCCACCATGACCGACAACCACGCGCGCGAGGGAGGCGGCGCGATCTTCTTCGTCAGCAACGACCGCACCGGCGACCTGGTGATCCGGTCCTCCAAGCTGAAGAACAACCCGAGCGACGGGTTCGAGAACAGCCCCGGCATCTTCTTCCTCGGCGAACGCAAGATCGTCAGGGACTCGATCGTTCGCTGAGCTCGGCGTAGACCTGCTCGACCTGCGCTCTGAGGTCCTCGAGGCTCGCGGTGTTGTCGATGACGTAGGTCGCGACAGCCAGGCGATCCTCTCGACGCGCCTGGGCGGCGACCCGGGCACGGGCGTCCTCGGGACGCATCCCCCGGATCCGGACCATCCGGTCGACCTGTACCTCGACGGGTACGTCGACCACGACGACCGCGTCGAAGGTCGGAGCCTGCCCGGTCTCGGTGAGCAGCGGGATGTCGTGCACGACGATCGCTCCCGGAGGTGCCGCAGCCTCCATCTCGGCAGCGCGCGCCCGGACCCGCGGGTGGACGATCGCCTCCAGCGCTTTGCGCTTGTCGGGATCGGCGAACACGATCGCGCCCAGCTTGGGTCGGTCCAGGCCCCCGTCTGGCCCGAGCACCTCGAGCCCGAAGACGTCGACGACGGCAGCAAGGCCGTCGCTGCCGGGTGCTACCACCTCACGAGCGAGCGCGTCGGCGTCGATGACCACCGCACCCAGCTCGGCCAGCATCGCCGACACCGTGCTCTTGCCGGAGGCCACTCCCCCGGTCAGTCCCACCCTCACTGGTCCACCAGGATCCGCAGGATTCGGTCCAGCTCCGCCCGGTCGGCATCGCTGAGCACCGCGAGGAAGCGCTCGGTCTGGGCCCGGCGCAGGCGATCCACCTGGGCGAGCTCGGTCTTGGCCGCACGCGTGGGTGTGACCAGGGTCGCCCGGCGGTCGTCCGGGTCGGGGCGCCGCTCGACCAGCCCCTGCTCCTCGAGTGCGTCGACCACCTCGGTCGCCGAGCGAGCGGCGATGTCGAGGTGCTCAGCCAGTGCGGAGGGGCGCAGCGCACCCGCCTCCATGACGCTGCGCAGCGCCCTGGCCTGAGCCGGGGTGACCCCATCGTGGACCAACGCTGTGCCGAACTCGCGGCGCAACCGGCGCGCAGTACCCATCAGCAGGTCGCCGGTCGTCTCGGGCTGGTGCATGCAGGCAGCATAACGGCACTTTCACTGGATACCTCATGATGAGGTATCCTCAGCATCTTCACCAGACTTCCGGGAGACCTCAGAAAGGGCGGTCGCATGGATGTGGTCACGGCACCTGGGCGTGCGCGAGCTCTCGCCGCCGCCTGACCACCGATTCGTCAGGGTCCGCTCCGCTGCAGCTACCCGCAGGATCGCTGACGAATCGCGGTTGGGGGTCAGGCGGTGCGGCTGAAGGTTCGGCGGTACTGCTGGGGAGAGACGCCGCGCACGCGGGTGAAGTGGTGACGCAGGGCCGCGGCGTTGCCGAAGCCGACCTGGTCGGCGATCCATTCCACCGGCCGGTCGGTCTCCTCGAGCAGCTGCTCGGCGCGCAACACCCGCTGCTGGGTCACCCACGAGTGGGGGGTCGCGCCGGTCTCGGCGCGGAAGCGACGGGCGAAGGTGCGCGGGGACATCAGCGACTTGTGGGCCAGGGTCGGCACGTCGAGGTCCTCCTCGAGGTGGCCCAGGATCCACTCGAGCAGCGGGCCGAAGGTCTCGGTGTCGCACTCGGCGACGGCGTGCTGGATGTACTGGGCCTGACCCCCGTCACGGTGGGGTGGCACGACGATGCGACGCGCCACCGTGGCGGCCACTCGCGCGCCGTAGAGGTCGCGCATCAGGTGGAGGGAGGCATCGATGCCAGCCGCCGAGCCGGCCCCGGTCATGACGTTGTCGTCGTGGCAGTAGAGGACGTCGGGACGCACCTTGGCCTCGGGGTACATCTTCTCCAGCAGGCTGGTGTATCGCCAGTGGGTCGTGCACTCGCGGCCGTCGAGCAGACCCGCGGCGCCGAGTTCGAAAGTGCCCGAGCAGTGCGCGTAGAGCATCGCGCCGCGCGCATCGGCTGCCTGGATCGCCTCGATCACGGTTGGGTCGTGGTCGAGGAAGTCGTAGTGGGGTGCCAGGCACACCAGGTCTGCATCGAGGGTGGCCTCCAGCCCGCGCTCGACGAACAGGTCGTAGTCGGACCTGCCCTTGACGCGACCCGGGCGGGGCGTGCAGACCTGGAAGTCGAAGACCGGCGCCTGGTCCTCGGGGTGCTCGGGCTCGCCCCACACCTCCACCAGTGCGCCGAGACCGAACGGCTCGGCGTTGTCCTGGACGATCACGGCGACCTTGTTGACGAGCGGCAGGGAGGTCGGCTTCGGCACGCACTCAGGGTGCCGCAACCTTGGCAGAAAATCAACTATAGGTGTCTTTCCTGCCACTCGTGGCAGGATCGCGATGACTGCATGATTACTGCCATGACCTACTTGCTCATCATCCTCGTGATCGCCGCCGCGCTGGCCGCCCGGACGATCGACCTGCTCCTCCACGACGGACGCGGCCCGGCCGCTCCGCCTCAGTCCCACTTCCAGGACCCGCAGTTCGCCTCTCCCGCCGCCGGCCGGTGACGACGTCATCGATCCAGCGCCACGGGGGCAAAGCACAGGCCCGGCCACTCACGGGGAGTGGCCGGGCCTGTTGCTGTGCGTGCGTCAGTTGCCGCCGGTGAGCTTCTCGCGCAGCGCCTGCAGGGCCTCGTCGGAAGCCAGGCTGCCCGAGGTCTCCTCGACCGCGGCGTCGTCCCCGGAGTCGGAGGAGTAGGAGGTCGGCTCGCTCGCGGCGGCCTCGGCCACCTTGGCCTCCGCCTGCTGCTTGACGTGGGCCTCCCAGCGCTCGTGCGCCCGGGCGTACTGCTCCTCCCAGGCCGCGCGCTGCTCGTCGAAGCCCTCGAGCCACTCGCCCGTCTCGGGGTCGAAGCCGTCGGGGTAGACGTAGTTGCCCTCGGCGTCGTAGGTCGCCGCCATGCCGTAGAGCGTCGGGTCGAAGTCCTCGACCTCGGTGGCAGCAGCCGTGTCGTTGGCCTGCTTGAGCGACAGCGAGATCCGGCGACGCTCGAGGTCGATGTCGATGATCTTGACCATCACGTCGTCGTCGACCTGGACGACCTGCTCCGGGATCTCCACGTGGCGCTCGGCCAGCTCGGAGATGTGCACCAGACCCTCGATCCCCTCCTCGACGCGGACGAACGAGCCGAAGGGCACCAGCTTGGTGACCTTGCCCGGCACGATCTGGCCGATCTGGTGGGTGCGGGCGAAGTGCTGCCAGGGGTCCTCCTGCGTCGCCTTGAGCGACAGCGAGACCCGCTCGCGGTCCATGTCGACGTCGAGCACCTCGACGGTGACCTCGTCACCGACGGCCACGACCTCCGAGGGGTGGTCGATGTGCTTCCAGGACAGCTCGGAGACATGCACCAGACCGTCGACGCCGCCGAGGTCGACGA
This sequence comes from Nocardioides agariphilus, assembly GCF_015352445.1. Classification (GTDB taxonomy): domain Bacteria; phylum Actinomycetota; class Actinomycetes; order Propionibacteriales; family Nocardioidaceae; genus Nocardioides; species Nocardioides agariphilus. The sequence goes on along the minus strand of NZ_JADKPO010000006.1, from coordinate 143,495 downwards.
ACGCACCGAAGTTGACGATCGAGGACACGACACCCTTGCGGATCTGGCCCTTCTGCAGCTGGGTGAGGAACCCGTGCCGCACCTCGGACTGGGTCTGCTCCAGCCACGCGCGACGCGACAGCACCACGTTGTTGCGGTTCTTGTCGAGCTCGATGATCTTCGCCTCGAGCGTCTGGCCGACGTAGGGCTGGAGGTCGCGCACGCGACGCATCTCCACCAGCGAGGCCGGCAGGAAGCCGCGCAGGCCGATGTCGAGGATCAGGCCGCCCTTGACGACCTCGATGACGGTGCCCTCGACGACGCCGTCCTCCTCCTTGACCTGCTCGATGGTGCCCCAGGCGCGTTCGTACTGTGCGCGCTTCTTGGACAGGATCAGGCGGCCTTCCTTGTCCTCCTTCTGGAGGACCAGGGCCTCGACCTTGTCGCCGACGGAGACGACCTCGTTGGGGTCGACGTCGTGCTTGATCGAGAGCTCGCGCGAGGGAATGACACCCTCGGTCTTGTAGCCGATGTCGAGCAGGACCTCGTCCCGGTCGACCTTGACGATGGTGCCATCCACGATGTCACCGTCGTTGAAGTACTTGATGGTCTCGTCGATCGCGGCGAGGAAGTCTTCCTCCGAGCCGATGTCGTTGACGGCCACCTGGGGCGCGTCGTAGTCGGCAAGCGTGGAGGCGTAGGTGCTGCTCGTCATATAAGAGGGATTCCCTTGGGTGGACAGATATCGTGCGGGCACGCGCAGGAGCCTGTTTCACCACCGACGGTGTTCGTGGGGCCGGACCGGGTCAGACCACTGGGCGAACGATGCGCAAGTAGCGAGCTGGGGTCCGCTCGGTCCGGGAACCCAGCAGACGCCTGGCGCAGCGGCCGAGTCTACGCGGGCGACCGACCAGCGGTCCAACCGGCGTACGCTCGGCCCGTGACGGCCGCCAGTGACGCGACGGGCTCGTCGTACCCCGTCAACTCTCCTGATCACCCCCATCAGCCTCCCAGCGTCCGCGTCGAGCGGCGGCCCGTGAGCGAGATCGAGTCGCGCCGGGCCAACGGGCCCGACTGGGACAGGTACGCCGACGAGTACCAGGCGACGCACGGGGAGTTCCTCGGCGACATCGGGTTCGTGTGGGGTCCCGAGGGCCACACCGAGGGCGACCTGCGGGTGCTCGGTGACGTCGCTGGACTCGACGTGCTGGAGGTCGGTTCGGGGGCCGGGCAGTGCTCGCGCTGGGTCCGCGCGCAGGGCGGGCGTCCGGTCGGCCTGGACCTGTCCATGCGCCAGCTGCAGCACTCCCGGCGCATCGACGAGGAGTCGGGCGTCGTCGTACCTTCCGTGCTCGGCACCGCGACCCAGCTGCCGTTCGCTGCCAGGTCGTTCGACGTGGTGTTCTGCTCGTTCGGCGCGCTGCAGTTCGTCGCCGACATCGACGACGCGGTCGCAGAGGCCGCACGAGTACTGCGCGCGGGCGGTCGGTTCGCGTTCTCGATCACGCACCCGACCCGGTGGATGTTCCCCGACGACCCCGGCGAGGCCGGCCTGGTCGCCAGCCAGAGCTACTGGGACCGGCGACCGTACGTCGAGATCGACGACGCGTCCGGGGAGGTGGCCTACGTCGAGCACCACCGCACCCTGGGCGACTGGGTCGCGCTCCTGGCCGCTCACGGCTTCTTCATCGACACCCTCCTCGAGCCCGAATGGCCCGAGGGCCACGACCGGGTCTGGGGCGGTTGGTCCGGAGTGCGCGGTCAGTTCACTCCAGGTACGGCGATCTTCGGCGCGCGCCTGCTCCCCTGATCCGCGAGCGCCGACAGTTCGAGCAACTCGGAGGAGAGCTCCAGGCTCAGCCGCAGGGGCCGACCTTGCCGCCGTCGAGGCAGACGTAGACAGGGTCAGACTCGGCGACCCAACCGCTGGAGTCGGTGGCGACGCCGACCAGCCGGTAAGCGATCTTGCCGGGAGCGTGGTCGTCGTCGAGCACCGTGGAGCCGGTGGAGCCTGCGAACGCGCCGGAGGGGTGCCGATGCGGGCTGCCCGTGCCGTAGTGGAGCAGCGTGACCGTGACCCGCAGATGGCTGCCATCGAGGGCGCCGTCCTCGGCATCGCTGGCCGACACCGTCCACCCGACCGTGCTGCCGGGCTCGACGACCCCACCTTGGCCGACCTCGTGGAGCTGGACGTCGGGCGCGGACCCGACCCGCTCCCAGGAAAGTCGGTAGCCCCAGTCGAAGTTCACGAAGTACGGGTCGTCGTCGAAGTCGGGGTTGTTGGCGAGGGTGACGAGCACGTCCGCGGTTGACTCGCTGACATCGGTGCCCGCCACCGTGAACGCGCCGCCGTCGGGCACCACGGTCCCGTCGACCCGGACCACGAGGGTGCCGCTGCTCTTGGCGGTGAGCCGGTAGGTGCCGGGCGCCAGCTGCGGCGTTCCGGACCACCGCATCGACCAGCCCTGGCCCTGGTTGGGGTCACCTGGAGCGAGGAGGTCGGGGCCGGACGGCGGCCTCCCCACGCACGACGACACCCACGGATCCCCATCGGCCTCGTCCTGGAAGGTCCGGTTGGCGAAGGTCTCCATCAGGAACTGGCCCGAGGGGCAGCTGGCCTGGTCGGGGTCGTAGACGAATCGGCGGATGCTGCCCGAGGAGATGTCGGAGAACCAGACGTCTCCATCGGGTCCGATGCCGTAGAAGACTCCCGCACCGAGTCCGGGAGGGGTGCCGAAGTCCTCGAGGCGAGGGGCCGAGGTGTCCAGCGTCCACACGCGTCCGGACGTGTAGTCGCCCAGGAACAGCTTCCCGTCGTAGGCCGTCGGGTAGGCGCCACTGCCGTTGAAGACGCCGAGAGTCACCGAACCCGCGAAGTCGACGTGCGGGTAGGCCAGCAGGGGCTCGGTGTTGACGATCCCGGCGCACTCGGGGGCATCGGGTGCGGTGCCGGGCGACGTCGACTCGAAGCAGGGCCATCCGTAGTTGCTGCCGGAGACGACGTGGTCGACCTCCTCCCAGGCGACCTCTCCGACGTCGCCGACGTAAAGGTCACCGGACGACGTCAGCGCCATCCGGAACGGGTTGCGGAAGCCGTAGGCATAGACCCTGCTGCGGTTGGACCCCGGTGCGCCGGCCTCGTAGAAGGGGTTGCCGGCCAGGCCGAGGCCCGTCGACGGGTCGATGCGCAGGACCTTGCCGGCCAGCTCGTCGAGATCCTGCGCCGCGAGCGCGCCGGTCGGCTCGCCTGCTGAGCCGTCGCCCACCGAGACGAACAGAGACCCGTCGGGCGCGAACAGCAGGTCGTCGACGGTGTGCATGCCGAGCCGGTTGAGCATGCACCCGGCCGTCGTCGGGTCGGCCTTGCAGACCGACACCGGCACGCCCCCCAGCACCACGTGGGCGCTCGTCGCGGCAGCCACGTCCCCGTCGAGGGTGTAACGGACGACGCGCTGTGTGCGGTAGACGTCGGCACCACCGTCGTCGGCGACGTAGGCGACGTAGAACCAGCCGTTGTCGGCGAAGTCGGGATCGAGCACGACGTCGAGCACGCCGGAGTCAAAGATGTCGGCCACGGCGTCGCGCAGGTCGAGCACTGGCGTCGGCGCGATCACCCCGTCGACGGCGAGACGGACCAGTCCGGCCTTCTCGGCGACCAGGACGCGGTGCTGGTCGATCACCGCGAACGAGGTCGGCAGGTCGAAGCCGGACGCCACGGTGTCGAGGCGGAAGCCGGCGGGCAGCCCACCCAGTGACGGCAGCAGGTCGATGCGCACCGGCTCGGTCAGGGCCGAGCCGGCCGTGGTGGTGACACGCGCGACCACGTCGACGTGCCGGCGGTCGACGCCGGCGGAGGCGGGGTCGAGGGTCACCGACCAGCGCCCGGGCTGGCCCGCAACGGGCTGGGCGTCAGGCATCGCGAAGCCGTCGACGTAGAGCTGGACGCGAGTCGGCGTCAGTCCGTCCGCCACCTCGACGACCGCGTCGAACGGCCCGTCGACCACGTCGTCGTCCCCCGGCTGCAAGATCCTGCCGGGTGGGAGCACGTCGAGCGCGCGTGCCGCGGTCCTACCCGCCCCACGTACGACGACACGCAACGCGGCGCGGCCCGTGCCGAGGTCGCCGAGCGGGATCGAGATGCGCGCGACCCCGGTGGCGTCCAGGTCCTTGGCAGCGACGTCGTGCCACGTCGTGGCGGTCCGGCGTTGGAGCGTGGCGGCCACCCCCTTGGCCACTCCGGTCGCCCGCACCACGGCGACAGGTGACGGTCCGCCGCCCGTCGCCGTGGACGGCAGCCGGACGCTGACGGTCCGGATCAGCAGCTTCGAGCTCGCCGTGACGAGCTGGCCGTAGTGCCGTCCTCGCCTGTCGAAGGCGAGAGCCTTCACGCGCAGGCGCGTGGAGGAACCTGGGGCGGTGTAGCCGAACCGGTAGCGACCCGTCGAGTCGGTCGTGGCACGGGCGACCCGGCGCCAGAGCTGGCCAGCCTTCCGCTGCAGGAGCACCTTGCGGACCAGGTGGGTGCCGAGCCGACCAGTGACCACGACCTTGGTCCCCGGTCGTGCCGACCAGGGCCGCAAGGTCGGCGCCGGCTGGGAGGCCAGAACCCGCGTGAACGCCGCGGGCCCGATCGGCGTCGCCTCGCCGGGGGCCACGGCCACCGCCGTCAGCACGAGTGCTGCGACGAGCCCGCCCACCACTGAGCGCGAGCGCATCACGGCCCCGGGTGCGGATCGGACTCGGCGGAGTCGTAGGCGACCGAGTAGGTCGGCCAGTCCTGGAGGAAGGTGTAGGCACGCCCGAGGTACTCACCGATGATGCCCAGGCAGACCAGCTGCAGGGCGCTGAACGCGGACACGATGCCCACGGTGGAGGTCCAGCCCGGGAGGGTGTGGCCGGTCCAGTGGGAGACGAGCGTGGAGATGCCGACCACGACGGCCAGCAGCCCGCCGAGCAGGCCCGTCAGCGTGGCCAGCCGCAGCGGCGCCATGGAGACCGCGGTGATCGAGTCGAGGGACAGCCGAACCATTCGCCACAGGCCGTACTTCGTCTGGCCGGCCGCCCTGGCCTCTCGCCGGTAGGACACCGAGGTGGATGGGTAGCCGAGAGCCGGCACCACGAACCGCAGCACTCGTCCCGACTCGGGCAGAGAGTTGACCGCCTCGACGGTCGCCCGCGACATCAGGCGGTAGTCGCCTGCCTGGCTCGGGCCGGCACCACCCGTGAGGCGAGCGATCACGCGGTAGAAGATGGCGGCGGTGCCCCGTTTGAAGCGGCTGTCGCTGGATCGGTCCGAACGGATGCCGTACACGACGTCGAGATGGCCGGCCAGAGCGGCCTGGAGCATCTCGCCGATGGCTTCGGGTGGATCCTGCAGGTCGGCGTCCAGTGTCACGACGTAGTCGCCGCGGGCGCGTCGCAGACCCGCGGACAGCGCTGCTTGGTGACCGGCGTTGACCCGCAGCGAGACCAGTCGTAGCTGCGGCCAGCCGCGCCGCAGCCCGACGACCACCGCGGCCGACTGGTCAGTGCTGCCGTCGTCGACCAGCACGACCTCGTAGTCGTGGCCCGTGGCGTCGAGGACAGGGCGCAGCCTGGCGGCGAGCAACGGCAGCACGTCCTCCTCGTTGAAGGCCGGCACGACCACGCTCACGAGTGGGCGCGGGTCGTCCCCGTCCTCCATCGGCACGCGGCGATTGTAGATGTGACCGTCCGCCGACTCGGGAGCCCGGCAGGCGCGCTGTGCGAAACTCTGGGGCCATGTCGGCCAACTCCCCCACCACCGAGCGAGCCGACAGCCGCCGACCCCACCGACGTCCGAGCAAGCATCCGGCCCGCCGGGTCGCCAGACTGTCGCTGCAACGCGTTCGGCGTCCACGGCTCCCCAGCCGCGCCGGACTGACGGCAGCGCTGCCGACCCTCGTGGTCCTCGTTGCGCTCGCGGTCGCCGCGGTCGAGCTGCTGCACTTCACCGACAAGATCTGGTTCTGGGCCGATGACTGGGACCTCTTCTTCAGGCGCGGCATCATCCCGGGTGAGGACGTGGGGCTGTTCGCCCCGCACAACGCCCACTGGTTCACCATGCACGTCCTCGTCTACCGGGCGGTGTTCGAGGTCTTCGGGCTGCGCAGCTTCGTCCCCTACGCCACGGTCGAGATCGCCATGCACCTCCTGGTTGCGTGGACGTCCTACCTGGTGCTGCGCCGCCTCGGCGCTCGAGCCTGGGCCGCGGTCGGCACCTCCCTGCTGATCGCGTTCTTCGGGGCCGGTGCCAACGCCATGATCTTCCCCGCGACGATGAACCACGTCGGCTCCTTGCTGTTCGGGCTACTGGCCACTTATGCGCTCGTGCGCGTGGAGCCCGGACTCCGTGCCGGGCTGCTCGCAGCCGGGTGCCTCCTGGTCGCGGTCATGTTCTCCACGACAGGCGTTGCCGTGCTCGTGCTGGTCGGGCTGTTCGGCATCGCCCAGCGAGGTTGGCGGGTGGGCATCTTGTCCGTCGCGCCGGCCGCAGTGGCATGGGCGACGTGGTACCTCCTACACCGCGACCAGATCACGCCGAGCAGCAGTGACCTCGAGCCGACCCAAATCCCCAGCTACGTGTGGACGGGGCTCGTCCAGACCCTCGACGGGGGGATCGGTCTCGAGGGCGCGGGACCGGTGCTGCTTGGTGTGCTCCTGGCGTGCCTGTTCGTCGCTCGCATCGAGCACCGCAGCCTCGTCGCGCTGGCCGGGGCCGGCTTGCTGGCGGATCTGTTCCAGCTCGTCGTGGTCAGCGTCGGCCGCTACGGGTTCGGTCCCGAACAGCTCGGCACCAGCCACTACGCCTATGTCAACCTGGTCCTGCTGGCGCCGGCCATCTGCTTGAGCTTCGAGGTGGCCATCGACAACGTACGACGGACGCCGGCGGCCGTGGGTGCCCTCGCGCTCGTGCTCTTCTCGGCCTACGTACTGCACGGCTGGAACGAGCTGCAGAAATGGCACGACGACTTCGCGCTGATCACCAGCGCCAACGACGAGATCCTGCTCGGTATCCGCGACGCACACGAGGACGGCGAGCAGATCCTCAACGACGTGCAGCTCAGCCCGATCGACGTCGACTTCCGCCCCTCCTACGTCGCCTCCGAGGAGATCCGCGACGCGCTCCCTGATCGTGATGCCGACCCGCGGTGGCGACTGGAGGCCGAGGGCCAGTTCTACGTCGGGGTGGCCGACAAGGACTTCCGGTTGGCCCGGCCCGGTGGAGTACGCGTCTTCAGCGGGCTGGAGGGCGTCGACGACCAGGACGACACCAGTAGTTCGGGTTGCCACGAGTTCACCGCGACCGCAGCCGAGCCGATCATCGAGATCGACAGCGACCTGGGCAACGAGATCGTGGTGTGGAGCAACTCCACCCTGGTCAAGACGAGGCTCCAGCGCGGCGACGAGGACTCGTCGCTGCGCGAGTGGCCGGTGGAGGCCGGGGCGGTGCACGTGGCCACCTCGGCGTACAAGTCCAAGCTCTTCGTGGCCTTCAACGGCACGGGCAGCTACACGGTCTGCACGGCATGAGCGCCGGCTCTCCATCGCTCCAGCTTCCCGACTACTGGTGGTACGTCGCCCGCGAGCGGTTGCTCGGTGAGTTCTTCGCCCCTTTCGCCGGGCGCACCGGTTTGATGCTCGATGTCGGCAGCGCCGACGGGCCGAGCGTGTCATGGGTCGACGGCGGGGTGAGGCGGTTCGCCGTCGACATCGACCCACGAGGGATTGCCCCCGGCAGCGGCGTCCTGGCCGATATCGCCGAGCTGCCCTTCCGCGCGGACGCCTTCGATGTCGTCGGGGCGTTCGACGTCATCGAGCACTGCGACGAGGAGGATGCGGTGCTGACCGAGCTGCGCAGGGTCCTACGGCCGGGAGGCCGACTGCTCGTCTCGGTGCCGGCGTACACCTGGGCGTGGACCGATCATGACGTGCACAACGACCATCGGCGTCGCTACACGCGCGGTCGGCTCTGCGATGGTCTGGAGACTGCCGGCTACGAGGTGCTGCGATCGTCCTACGCGTTCGCCAGCATCTTCCCGATCTTCGCCGCGAACCGGCTGGCCATGAGGCTTGCCGAGCGGGTCCGGCCGCGAACCGCGGGTGTGCAGGACGTGGTGACCGTCCCCCGCCTGCCACCGGCGGCCGAGCGGACCCTGGTCGGGCTGAGCCGGGCCGACGGCTGGCTGCTCAGACGTACGGACGTGCCGTTCGGGTCGTCGGTCTTCGCTGCCGCCCTCAAGCGCGCCTGAGCGGGCTAGGCGGCCTTCTTCTTGCTCGACTTGCCGCGAACGGTGAGGACGAGGCCGATCAGGAGCGCGGGGATGCCGACCACGAACCCGACGAGCGGGACGGTCGAACGCACCAAGTTGATGCTGTCCTTGTTCTTCTTGGCGTCGTCGATGCTCTGCTGGACCTCCTCGGGCGTGAAGCCCAGCGTGAGGTCGATGAAGTTCTCGCCCGTGTCGGTCAACCGCACCTGGTGGTAGGTCTGGTTGACGATGGACCCGGTCACCGGCTCCACCCAGATGTACTTGTCGGTGCTGTAGGTGCCCTGCACGCCGTCGGTGACCTCGATCGGCGCGTCCTCGACGACCTGGTGGAACTTGTAGACCTCGACGCCGTCGATCTTGTCGACCGAGTCGAACTCGGCGGGGTAGACCCCTCCGGCGGTGCCGTCCCAGTAGCCGTAGGTCTTCTTCTCGACATCGAAGGGCCATTTGTTCTGCAGGCCCTCGACCTTCTCGGCAGTGGCAGGCAGGTACTTGGGATCGTTGACGGCTTCGGCCGTGACGCGATCGGTCGCGAAGTACTCGACGCTGGCCGTGATCAGCCGATTCTCGGGGTCGTCCGCGGAGACGCACTCGGGAACGTCATCGCGGTCGAAGACCAGGCAGCTGGAGCTGACGAAGGAGACGACCTCGCCGTCGGACTTGGCAGAGTCGGCGCGGGTGATCTGCGTGCCCTTGACGGGCTCGGCCGGACTCGACCCGACGGCCGCCTCACCGGAGGCGCTGGTCACCGAGTCGACGTCGATCGGCGTCCTCATCAGCTGGCCCGGCGCGTAGAACTTCGCCAGGATCGCCAGCATCACCAGGAAGCCACCGAGTCCAGCCAGCACCATCCCCAGCTTGCGCATCGGTTACCTCCCAGTAATCCCTGCAAGATTCGCCGAACACTAGCGCACCGGAGCGGGCGTCCGCCCCCCTCCGAGCGCCCGCCCCCAGGGCGGGTCGCGCCCGACTTACGGCCGCGACGCCGCGGCGAGATTAGAGTTCGGCCATGGCCATGACGGGCGTCGAGCCGGCGACCGCGACACGGGGCGCGGCACGTGACCGGCTGCTCGACGGCATCCGGGGCTACGCGATCATCTTGGTGCTGTTGTCCCACACCTGGATCGTGGCCGGCGCCGAGCGCGTCGATGGCTGGTCGGGGATCAAGTGGCTGATGTCCAGCGGCGACTACGCCGTCACGATCTTCTTCGTCGTCAGCGGCTTCCTGGCGACCCGCGGCATGCTGCGCGAGCTCGACCGCACCGGCAGGTTCCGGCCCGGAGTCGCCTGGCTGCGCCGCTGGATCCGGATCTCTGCGCATGTCTACACGCTGGTGCTGGTCGTGCTGGTGCTGACGGCCGTGAACTGGAACATGCTGGTCGCCTACCAGAACACCAACACGCGCGCGTCGGCCTTCCACATCGTCACCTACACGTGGAACGGCTACGTCCGCGACAACGCGCTCGCCGCCCGGCCCGACCTCGGTCACCTCTGGTACGTCTGCACCGACCTGTGGGTGATCGGCCTGATCCTGCTGCTGGTCTTCCTGCTCGGCCGGTGGCGCCCCGCCCTGCTGGCCGCGTTGGTCCTCGCCCTGCTCATCGTCATGGTCTACCGCGGCCACGTCTACAACACCCAGGGTGAGTGGAATGCCCTGATCAGCCTGCAGACCCGCGCCGACGGCCTGATCTGGGGCGCACTGGCCGCCGTGGTCCTCCCCTACCTCCAGGCCTACCAGCACACCCTGCAGCGGTATGCCGGAGCGGTCCTCGTCGCAGCCAGCGCCCTCCTGGTGCCGCTGCTGGGTGCGGTCGTCGACCCGTCCGGCTACTTCGGGCTCGGGGGCTGGCTGCTCAACATCGACATGTTCGTGTGGGTGCTGGCGGCCACGCTCGCCGTACGCCCGCCGACTGTGCTCACCTACACGATCGGCCTGCCGCCACTGGCGGTGGCCGGCCGCTACTCGCTGGTGCTCTACATCTGGCACTACCCCCTGTTCTGGTACCTCTCCAAGGACGAGATGGGCCTGCGGTGGTGGCAGCTGACGCTGCTTGCCTACGCGCTCACCCTGGTGCTCGCCACCGCCGCGCAGCTGCTCATCGAGCGGCGCACCCAGCGCTGGCTGCGGTCGGAGAAGTGGCAGGCGCTCGACCGCGGTATCGGGCCGGCGCTGCTGGAGGCGGCCAAGCGGGGTCGTGACGAGGTCCGCGAGCGGGTGTCGGTCGGCCGATGAGTGCGGTGGGGCAGCTCAAGACCGTCGTCTGGGACGCGGCCGACATCCAGGGCCTGGCCGACTTCTACGTCGCAGTGGCCGGGCTCACCCAGCACTACGCCGACGACGAGTGGGTCACGCTCACCTCTCCCGACGGCTGGCGGTTCGGCGTGCAGCGCGCGCTCGACCACGTGGCACCGCAGTGGCCGGACCCCGCTCACCCGCAGCAGATGCACGTGGACTTCCAGGTCGCCGACATCGACGCGGCCGCCGAGCTCGCCGAGCTCCACGGGGCCACCCGACTGCGCGACGGTGAGAGCTGGCACGTGCTGGCCGACCCGGCCGGCCACCCGTTCTGCCTGAGCCGGGGCCAGGTCGAGCGCCCTGGGGTGTCCGGGGTGATCGTCGACACCGGTGACCCGCCGGCCCTGGCCCGCTTCTACTCCGGCCTGCTCGGGCTGGAAGTGGGCTACGAGGGACCCGACGGTGTGCTGCTCGGGAGGGAGGGCCAGCCGAGGGTCATGTTCCAGCAGGTCGCGCAGTACCAGTCGCCACAGTGGCCCGACCCGACCCGACCCCAGCAGCTGCACCTCGACGTCATGATCGGCGCCGACGCCGATGCGGCGGAGGAGGCGGCCCTCGCACTGGGCGCGACCAGGCTGCCGGGCGTCGGGGAGAACTGGCGGGTGTACGCCGACCCGCACGGGCATCCCTTCTGCCTACTCACCCCGGTCGGCTGAGCAGCGGACTCCCGCGACTACCCCCGCTTGCGGCGCACGCGGTGCAGGCGGGCCAGGGCCGACTGCACCTTCTCGTCGGAGATGCCGAGGCGGCGCTTGGCGCGGTCGTAGAAGTCGAGCGCGACCCGGTCGGCCCCGATCGCGATCCTGCGCCACCCGTCCTCTGGACGGGCGCGGTAGTTGGTGGACCGCCGGACGACGTGGTCCTCCTCGGTGAAGTAGTAGAGCGCCATCGAGCGCCGGGCCATGTCGTCGGGACAGGTCAGCCCGTCGGGGTGACCGTGGAAGCTGTCGTCGGAGGTGGTGAAGACCAGCATCCGGTTGCCGGCCGGGGTGACTCGGGCCTGGCAGGCGGTCATCTCCTTGTCCCACAGCTCCAGCCGGCCGCCCCACTCGTCGTGCCACTCACGATTGAGGTAGAGCAGGATGTTGACTCGCCGCGCCCAGTTCTCGTGGGTGTGGTGCGTGGAGAAGTCGGCATGGATGTTGAGGTGTCCGCCACGCAGAGTCTGGTGCAGTCCCCCGCCGTCCATCGTCCAGTCGGGGATCAGCTCCTCGATCCCGGTGAGCCGCGTGAGGTACGAGACGAACCGCGGCGAGCAGAACTCACGCGCCACCGCCTGCAGCGTGGGACCCCACGTGTCGGGCGAGGTGTTGGAGTACTTCGTCTCGTTGACGTGGAGGTAGCCGTTCCAGCTCTCGTCCCGCATGGCTGGGAACTCCTCGGCCGCCCGCTCGAAGACCTCAGGCACCAGCACGCCGTCGATGACCACGTGCGGGAAGGGCGTCGCGACGGCGTAGGACGCCCGTAGCTGCGGCAGGTCGCGATCGAGCCGGTCGTAGTCGACGGTGGTGGCCTGCAGGGTGTCGTCGTCCGACATGTCTCTGACCGTCGCTTCCGGGGTGGGGACTGGTCTGGTGCGGCCCTATCGTGCCAGAGCACGACTTGGGACAGTGGTGGCCTAAGATGCGGCGACCGACATGTGACTGGTCGGTAACTTGGCGCGAACCTGGGGAGGCGGAAGATGCGCATCGGTGTGCTCGTCGTCGCCTACAACGCAGCCTCGACGCTCGCCCAGACCCTCGACCGACTCCCACCCGCGTTCGCCGGGCGCGTCGAGCACGTGCTGGTGTGCGACGACGCCAGCGCCGACGGCACCTACGACGTGGCGCTCGCCTACCTGGCCAGCTCGCGACTGCCGCTGACGGTCATCAAGCACCCGCACAACCTCGGGTACGGCGGCAACCAGAAGGCCGGCTACCACTGGGCCATCGAGCACGGGCTCGACGTCGTGGTGCTGCTCCACGGTGACGGGCAGTACGCCCCCGAGGTCATCGAGAGCCTCGTGGCCCCGCTCGAGCGCGGCGACGCCGAGGCCGTCTTCGGCTCGCGGATGATGGAGCGCGGCAAGGCGCGAGCAGGCGGCATGCCGCTGTACAAGTACGTCGGCAACCGCATCTTGTCGACCTTCCAGAACCGCGTCATCGGCCTGGAGCTCACCGAGTGGCACAGCGGCTACCGGGCCTACCGCGTCGATGCCCTCACCGACGTCGACCTCGACGGGTTCAGCAACGGCTTCGACTTCGACACCGAGATCATCTTGGGCCTTCATGGCGCGGGCAAGCGCATCGCCGAGGTGCCGATCCCGACCTACTACGGCGACGAGATCTGCCACGTCAACGGGATGAAATATGCCAAGGATGTGACCGCCGACGTGGTGCGCTACAAGGCTCGGCGGATGGGCTTCGGCACCGGGCCGTCCGGACTGGCTGCCGGCTCGACCGGCGCCGACAGCGAGGCCTATGAGCTCAAGCCGTCGGCGCACTCCTCCCACGGCGTGCTGCTCCGCTGGACCTCCCGCCTCGCGCCGGGCACCACCGTGCTCGACGTCGGGTGCTCCGACGGTCAGTTCGGTGCCCTGGTGCGGGCCCAGGGCCACCGCGTCGACGGCGTCGACCTGGTCAAGCACGAGGGTGTCGGCGAGCGGCTCGACGGATTCGTCGAGGCCGACGTCAGCCGGGGGCTGCCGGCCGGCACCGCGTCGTACGACGTCATCGTGGCCGGCGACATCCTCGAGCACGTCGTCGACCCCGCGACTCTCCTGAAGGACCTACGTGACCATCTCTCCCCCGGGGGGCAGGTCCTGGTGTCGGTGCCCAACTTCGGTCACTGGTATCCCCGCGGCAAAGTCGCGCTGGGCCGCTTCGACTACGACCAGCGCGGTCCGCTCGACCACACCCACGTCCGCTTCTTCACCCGCCGCACCTTCGAGCGCCTGGTGAACGAGTGCGGGCTCCACATCGCCGAGCGCGATGTCGTGGGCTCCCCCGTCGACGTGCTCGACCGCGGAGGCGAGACCTTCGTGTCCCGGACCGCTCGTCGTGCCGCCAGGGTCGACCGCGTGGCCACTGCTGCGTGGCCGACGATGTTCGGCTACCAGTTCCTCTACCGGCTCCAGCCCATCTGAGCCTGGTCCGTCAGCTCGCCATCGTCTTGAACACCTCCATCGCCCCGGTCCAGACCCCTCCGCAGCCCGCGGAGCCGCACGAGCCCGACCCGTCGGCTGCGAGCCCCACCCCGCCACGGCCGCCGCGCCGGGTCGTCGTCCCATCGCTCGCCGGACCCTTGAGCGGCGGGCTCGTCTTCGTGCTGATGCTGCTCGACTTCGGCACCGACCTCGGGCGACAGGCTGTGGCGCTCGGCTACGGCGCCAACTTCTTCGAGGCGCAGGGCAACGCCTTCCTCGACGGCCGCATCGACGTGCCCGCCTACGTGATGGGCATCGAGGGGTTCCTGATCGACGGCAAGACCTACATGTACTTCGGTCCGTTCCCCGCGATCCTGCGCATCCCGGTCCTCCTCGTCACCGACGACTTCGTCGGCCAGATGACCGTGGTGTCGATGCTGGTGGCGTTCGTCGTCTTCGCGGTCTTCACCACCCGCCTTGTCTGGCTGGTCAGGAGCGCGATCCTCGGCGACACCCCGGTCTCCACCCGCGAGTCCGTGCTCGCGGGCATCTTCTTGGCCGGTGTCACCGGTGGCACCACGCTGACCTTCGACGCTGCGTTGCCGTGGGTCTACCACGAGGTGTACCTCTGGCAGACCGCCCTGGTCGTCGCCGCTGCCTACTGGCTGGTCCGGCTCGGCATCCGGCCGACGGTGCGGGGTGTCGCGTGGCTGGGACTGGTCGCGCTGTGCGCCGTGCTGACGCGCACCACCGGTGGCTGGGGCGTCTGCCTCGGCACCATCGCGCTCGCGGGGTGGATGTTTCGCGGCCGGTCGTTCGCCGGCCGGCGCCGACTCGCACCCCTGGTACTCGTTGCCGGGGCACTGCCGCTCGCCGTCGGGATCGCCTACAACATGGTGAAGTTCGGCCATCCCTACCTGTTCCCCCTGCAGGACCAGGTCTGGACGACTCTCAACCAGCACCGTCGGTTCGCACTCGAGGCCAACGGCGGCACCATCACCGGACCGCTGTTCTTCCCCACGTCGTTGGTGACCTACTTCGACCCGCGCAGCATCCGGTTCGTCGACTACTTCCCGTGGATCACGCTGCCCGGCCACAACGCCCACGGCGTCGGGGGCGCGGTCATCGACCAGGCCTACCGCACGGGCAGCGTGACCGCATTCATGCCGCTGTGGCTGCTGATGGCGCTCGCCGCCTTGCCGACGGTGCTGCGGCGCACGCGACCGCGCCACCTCGACCACCGGGGACGGGACGGAGACGACGGTCAGGGTGTGCGGGCCCTGCGGCCTGCCGTGGTGGCCACCGTGTTCATGACCGGCGGCGTGATGGCCTACGGATACCTCGCGTTCCGCTACACCAGCGAGTTCGTGCCCGCGCTCGTGGTGGGGTCCACGATCACGCTGTGGGCGGTCGTGGCTCCGCTGGCCCGGCGCTCCCGCGCCGTCACCGCAGCCCTGGCAGCGCTGATCACGGCGGGGGGTCTGTTCTCCATGGCGGCCGAGACGGCCACCGGCTTCGCGGCCGCCGCGACCACGCACCGAGGCCCGGCGCTGGAGCGCTACCTGGATCTGCAGAGCCGGCTCAGTGGCGGCCCCGGCAGCTCGTTCGCTGCCTTGATCAGTCGCTCCGACCACCTGCCCCGGGGCGGCAGTGCCGACCAGTTGCACGTCCGCGGCGCTTGTGACGGCCTCTACCTCAACACCGGCGACACCTACGAGCCGTGGATCGTGGTCGAGGAGCGCAGCAACCTGGTCTCGGTCGGGCTCCCGAGCTCGTCGGCCCGGGAGTCGGTCGACCTGTTCGTCGTACACGGCAAGGCGACCCGTCAGGTGTTCCTGCAGACCTTCGACGACGGCAGCGCCCAGGTCGGCATCCGCAACGAGACCGGTGTCTACTACGGCCCCCTCTTTCGTCCGTACCCCGGCGAGGACGTCCGCGTGGGCCTGCGCACCGACCCCACGATCGGCTACCTGGAGGTCAGCTCCACCCCTGGCGGCTTCGTCGGGTATGTGCCGCTCCAGGAGTGGTACGCCGACTGGGTCTCACGCATCGGCTGGGTCGAGCCGGTCTACGACCAGGCGGTCACGCTGCCCGGCTCGCGACTGAGGATCAAGCCTGCCGAGGGCCTGACCCCGCCCCTGTGCGCGCGCCTGGTCGACCACAACCTGGCGCGGGATTGACGCGCGCCATGCGGGTCCTGTTCCTCTCCTGGCGCGACACCTCCCACCCCGACGGCGGCGGGTCGGAGGTGTACGTCGAGCAGGTGGCGGCCGGCCTGGCGGCCCGTGGTCACGACGTGACCGTGTTGTGCGCGAGCCACGACGGCGCGGCCGACGTGTCGGTGACGGGTGGCTTCCGGGTGCTGCGACGGGGCGGCCGTCTCACCGTCTACGTGCACGGCCTTGCCTACCTGCTCTCCCGCGCCGGCCGCCGTACGGACGCGGTGGTCGACGTGATCAACGGGCTGCCGTTCGCGACACCCCTCGTACGCCGACGGGGCCTGGTCGCCCTGGTGCACCACGTGCACCGCGAGCAGTGGCGGATCATCTACCCCGGGTGGGGTGGTCGCCTGGGGTGGTACGTCGAGTCGCGGGTGGTGCCCTGGCTCTACCGGGCCATCCCCTTCGTCACGGTCTCGGAGGCCAGCCGGCGAGACCTGCACGCGTTGGGGCTGCGCCGGGTCGAGGTGGTCCGCAACGGCACCCCATCGCTGCCCGCACCCCGGCTGCCCCGGTCGGCAACCCCTCGACTCTGCGTGCTGGCGCGACTGGTCCCGCACAAGCGCATCGAGCAGGCCATCGCACTCACCGACGAGCTGCGCGAACGCCACCCCGGCCTCGTGCTCGACCTGGTGGGGGACGGCTGGTGGGCCGGCGAGCTCGACGCCGAGATCTCCCGCAGGGGACTGCAAGGCGTCGTGGTCCGGCATGGCCGGGTGGACGAGCAGACCAAGGCCGACCTGCTCGGCCAGGCCTGGCTGATGGTGCTGCCGTCGGTGCGGGAGGGTTGGGGCATCGCCGTGCTCGAGGCCGCAGCCGTAGGCACCCCGACCGTGGCCTACCGCAACGCGGGCGGGACCGCCGAGTCGGTGGTCGACGGGACCACGGGTGCACTTGTCGCCGACGAGGCTTCACTGCGACAGATCACCGACGAGCTGCTGGGCGATCCGCGACGACTGGATGCGCTGGGTCGGGCCGCACGTGAGCGAGCCGCCACGTTCACGTGGGACGAGGCCACCACGGGCCTGGAGAAAGTGCTGCTGGAGGAGCTGCGCCGCGGCTACTTGCCGTAGACCAGCGCCGCCTGCTCGGCGGGGTTCTGGTCGGGCGAGGCACTCATCGACTGCACGAGGGTGAAGGTCACCAAGAAGGCCAGCACAGCACCGATCACCGGCGTGATGATGATGCTGAGGAAGTTGGGCATCGGGCTCCCTTTCGAGCTCGGTGTTTCCTGGTGAGTCCTGGGACGCAGCCTAACAGCCCAGGCTACTGGTCGGTCACCTCTCGGCTGGGCCGTCTGGCTCGCACCGCGACGATGAGGCCGCCGAGCAGGCCTCCCAGCAGCGCCACTCCCCACGCCGCGTCGACAGCGGCGACGGCGGCGACGGCGACGGGGCCGGCCGAGTCGACAGACGACTCGGGCTCCCTGTCGGCGCCCGGCACCCGGAAGAGCCGCACGTCCGACCCGTCGACGACCGGCGTCAGCCCGCTGGTGTCCAGCTCCGCGGCCCCCGGCTGGTCGGCGTACACCAGGACCCAACCGACATCCGCCGCGGCCAGACTCTCGGCCAGCGGCACGTCGGTTCGCGCGAGCGCCGTCTCCACCTCGCGAGCGCGGGTGTCCTCGCCTGCGACGCTCCCCGATTCGGTCAGCAGGGCGTCGGACACCACCGTGGGTCGCTCGGTCCAGCGGGGCAACGGGTCGGCCGCCGACACCGGGTTGCCCCAGGAGAACTCCCGGTAGGAGGCCCATGGCAACGTCACCACCTCCCCCACAGCATCCGGGTCGTCGAGCACCGCGACCGCTCGCGTGAGGTCGTCGGGGTAGGTGACGGGCTCGAGAGCCTGCCAGGTGCGGCCGGCTGCATCGGGCACCAGCACCACCGGCAGCAGTGCCATGGCACCGACCAGGAGTGCCCCGAGATCGGAGTCCCGCCGACGAAGGGCACGCTCTGCCCGGGTGACGGCGATCCCGGCCGAGGACACCACCACGACGACGTAGGGCAGCAGCCACTTCTGGCCATCGCGCAACAAGCCCGAGCCGGGGACGTGTTCGACCGCCCAGGCCAGCGCGTCACCGCCCCCGGGCAGGTGGGCCAGACCCGCCAGCACGAACCCGACCACCGCGGCCAGCGCGAGCGCTTGCTCGCGGCGAGCCATCCGTGCGCCGCCTGCCAGCAGCACGACGACGACCAGCACGGTCAGGGCGTGACCACCCCACGACGTCAACGAGGCGGGCACCTGGAACGGGCTCCACACTCCGCCAGTCGTCAACAGGCTGGGCCAGACTCCCCCCGGCCGCTCCGCCCGGGCTGCGAAGACCTCGACGCCGAGCGGGTCGC
Source organism: Nocardioides agariphilus (assembly GCF_015352445.1). Lineage (GTDB taxonomy): Bacteria > Actinomycetota > Actinomycetes > Propionibacteriales > Nocardioidaceae > Nocardioides > Nocardioides agariphilus. The sequence continues at coordinate 125,244 of NZ_JADKPO010000006.1, read as the reverse complement.
TCGTAGCCGAAGCAGCGCCGAGCACACCGGCCAGCACCCACGGCAGCTGGGCCGCCACCGCGACGAGGAGCAGCCTGACGGCACGAGCGATCGAGTCGCGGTGCACGACGACCACGACCAGCGTGGCGACGACGACCATCAGCACGAGCGCTCCGCCGGTCGGCGTCAGCGAGGCGACCAGGATCAGGCAGACCGACGCCCACCAGGCCCGACGCTCCCCCGCGAGCACCCGCCGTACGACGGGCAGCAGCCACCACATCGCCGCGTAGGTGGCCAGCAACGCCCACTGGCCCAGCGCCAGCCGCTCGACGACGTAGGGGTTCCAGACCGCCGCCACGCCGACGAGGCAGCGAGCCGCCGGCGAGACCTCCTGGACGACGACGGCGAGAAGCCGGTGCGCCCCCCACCCGGCGGCCAGCAGCACGCCGGCCACGGCGACGCGGAACACCACCGCCCCGTCGACCACCGAGGTCGCCGCAGCGAGGACGCCGTCGAGCGGCACCGCACGAGGCAGCGAGGAGCCCATGCCGATGGCATCGAGCGTCCACGGGGCGCGAGGGCTGAAGACCATGTCACGAGCCAGCCCGTAGCCGGCTGTGGTCCACATCGGCCAGGTCAGCACGAGCACCACGACGGCGACGAGGGCGTCGGGGAGCACCCGCGTGAACCCACGTCCCACGGCGCCGGCCTCCCCAGTTCCTATGATCCGCTCCTATGAGGGCAGCTCATTGAACACCCGGGTCGAGGACGAGGGTCGCGCCGCTGCCTTCGAGGCGGCCTACGCCTGGATCGAGCCCGTCGGCGGCTGGCTGACCCGCGACCAGGCCAGGGTGCTCTTCGAGGCGGTCCGCGCCCTGCCACACAACTCGACGGTGGTCGAGGTCGGCTCGCATCAGGGGCGGTCCACCCTGGCCCTGGCCCTGGCCCGTCCGGACGTCACCGTGGTGGCGATCGACCCCTTCGAGGCCGGCGGCAGGTTCGGCGGTCCGGCGACCCGGCAGGTGTTCGAGGACAACCTCAGCCGACCACGCGTGCGCGGGCGCGTCGAGCACCTGGCTCTGCGCAGCACCCAGGTACTCGACGCCTGGGACCGACCTGTGCACCTGGTCTTCGTCGACGGCAAGCACGACGTGCTCAGCACGCTGCGCGACCTGCAGTGGGGCGACCGCCTCCCGCCGGGCGGGCGGCTGCTTGTGCACGACGGCTTCTCCTCGATCGGCGTCACCTTGGCGCTGCTGCTGCACGCCCTGCCCTCGCCGAACCTGCGCTACGCCGGCCGGGTCGGCAGCCTGGCGATGTTCGTGCGCGCCCGGCCATCCGGGCAGGACCGCCTGGCCGTGCTGGCCGAGCTGCCGTGGTTCGCCCGCAACGTGGGCATCAAGGTGTTGCTACGGCTGCGGCTGCGTCCCATCGCGCGGCTGGCCGGGCATCACGACCGCGCCGATCCCTACTAAGGATCTCTGCCCCGCCACACCGGTTCACTAGGCTCGCCCGGTGACCGAGACCGTTCCTCCCGGGCACTCGGGTCGCCCGGCAGGACCGCGCCACCGCGGGGCCAGCGTCGCCGTGGCGATGGCGGTCATGAACCTGGCCGCCTACGCGTTCACCGCGATCGCAGCACGGTTGCTCGGGCCCCAGGACTACGGCGCGCTCGCCTCGCTGATGGCACTGCTGCTGGTCATCGCCGTGCTCCAGCTCGGCTTGCAGACCGCTGCCGCACGCAGGATCTCGGCCGACCCGGCCCAGGTCGCGCAGATCGAGCGAGAGATCCTCTCCTTGACCTATCGGGTCGCCGGCGGCGTCGGCGTCGGGCTGCTCCTGCTGACGCCCGTCATCAACAGCCTGCTACGTCTCGACAACCTCGCGGCTGCCTCCCTCGTCGCGCTGTGCGCCGTACCCCTGACCATCACCGGGGGCCAGCTCGGCGTCCTGCAGGGCGAGCGCCGGTGGTGGCCGGTCGCGATGATCTACGTCGCCACAGGAGTGCCGAAGCTCGCGGTGGGCACGGCCCTGATGCTGTGGCACCCGACCGAGCTGAACGCGTTGGTCGGGGTGTTCGTCGGGGCCATCGCGCCGGTACTGCTGGGGGCCTACGCACTGCGTCGCAAGCGCACGTCCGAGCAGGACAGCTCGCGCCACTCGACGCGGCCGGTCGCCCGCGAGGTGCTCGCCAACGCCCAGGCGCTCCTGGCCTTCTTGTCGCTGATCAACTGCGACGTGATCTTGGCCCGCAACGTGCTCGACGAGCACGAGGCCGGCCTCTATGCAGGAGGGCTCATCCTCACCAAGGCCATGCTGTTCCTGCCGCAGTTCGTGGTGGTGGTCGCCTTTCCGTCGATGTCGACAGCCCATCAGCGGCGCCAGGCGCTCGTGCGCGGCCTCGCGTTGATCGTGGCTCTGGGTGCCGTGGGCGTCCTGGCGTGTGCGGCGCTGCCCCGGCTGGCGCTGGTCTTCGTCGGCGGACCGGACTACGCCGCCATCCAAGGCCGGCTGTGGCTGTTCGCAGTACTCGGCACCGTGCTGTCGCTGCTCCAGCTGCTGGTGTACGCCGTGCTCGCCCGCCGCGGCACCCGCTCGGTCTACCTGGTGTGGGGCACCTTGGTGGTCCTGGTCGCTGCCGGCTCCCAGGCCACGTCGGTCACCGGGCTGTTGGTAGTGGTCACCGCGGTCGACACCGTGTTGTTCGTCGCGCTGCTCGCCGCCAGCCTCGTCCGCCTCCGCAAGCCCGTCGAGGACCAGGCGCCCCCACCCGAAGCCGTCATGTGACGACTCGCCGGTCGAGGAGGGCGCGCCAGCACCCGTCTGGAGACCCAGTGACGCAACTGCTTCCAACCAGCGGAGCGTCAGTGGGCCGCCTCGTGCCACGAATGACCGGTGCCGATGGAGACGTCGAGGGGCACCTCGAGGCTGGCGGCGCCGCCCATCTGCTCGCGCACCAGTGCCTCGAACTGCTCGCGCTCGCCGGGGAAGACCTCGAAGACCAGCTCGTCGTGAACCTGCAGCAGCATCCGCGAGCGCAACCCGGCCTTGACGGTGGCATCGTGCACCCGCAGCATCGCCACCTTGATCACGTCGGCGGCCGAGCCTTGGATCGGCGCGTTGAGGGCCATCCGCTCGGCCATCTCGCGACGCTGCCGGTTGTCGGAGGTGAGGTCGGGCAGGTAGCGGCGGCGACCCATGATGGTCTCGGTGTAGCCGGTGCGCCGGGCCTCGTCGACGACGCTGGCGAGGTAGTCGCGCACCCCGCCGAACGTCTCGAAGTACTCATCCATCAAGACCTTGGCCTCGCTCGGGTCGATGCGGAGCTGGCCGCCGAGCCCGAAGGCAGACAGGCCGTAGGCCAGGCCGTAGTTCATCGCCTTGATCTTGGCGCGTTGGCCGGGGGTCACCTCGTCGGCGGGTACGTCGAAGACGCGCGAGGCGGTGATCGAGTGGAAGTCGCGACCGGAGTTGAAGGCCCCGATCAGACCGGCGTCTTGCGACAGGTCGGCCATGATCCGCATCTCGATCTGGCTGTAGTCGGCCGTCATCAGGCACTCGTAGCCGTCACCGACGACGAACCCCTCGCGGATCCGCCGACCCTCCTCGGTGCGGATGGGGATGTTCTGGAGGTTGGGCTCGGTGGAGGACAGCCGGCCGGTCGCCGCGATCAGCTGGTTGAAGGTGGTGTGGATGCGACCGTCCGCGGCCACCGTCTTGAGCAGACCCTCGAGCGTCTGCCGAAGCCGCGAGACGTCGCGATGACGCAGCAGCGCCAGCAAGAAGGGGTGCTCGGTCTTCTCGTAGAGCGACTGCAGCGCGTCGGCGTCGGTGGTGTAGCCGGTCTTGGTGCGCTTGGTCTTGGGCATGCCGAGCTCGTCGAAGAGCACGGTCTGCAGCTGCTTGGGGGATCCGAGGTTGATCTCCTTGCCGATCACCGAGAACGCGTCCTCGGCCGCGCGCTTGACCTCGCCGGCGAAATGGGTCTCGAGCGACTGCAGGTGGTCGATGTCGACCGCGATGCCCGTCTGCTCGAGCAACGCCAGCAGGTCGATCAGCGGCAGCTCGACATCGGCCAGCAGCTGCGTGCCGCCGCGCTCCTCGATCTCGTTGTCGAGAGCATCAGCGAGGTCGACGACCGCCCGCGCGTGCAGCATCGCGGTGTCGGCCGCGTCGTCGGAGCCCATGCCCCCGGCCTCGTCGAGGGCGTCGAAGGTGAGCTGCCCCTGGTCGACGCTGTCGGTCGCGCCCTTCAGCTCTCGCTTGAGGTAGCGCAGCGTCAGGTCGGCCAGGTCGTAGGAACGCTGGTCGGGGCGCGCGAGGTAGGCCGCCAGCGCGGTGTCGCTGACCAATCCGCGCAAGCGCCAGCCTCGGGCAGCCAGGGCGAGCATCGGGCCCTTGGCATCGTGGAGCACCTTGGCGCGGGCGGGGTCCTCGAACCACGTCACCAGCGCGGCGTCGTCATCGGGTGAGACCTCCCCCGCGTCGACGAACGCCCCCGTGCCGTCGGCGGTGGCGAACGCCAGCGACCAGACCTCGCCGGTGCCGGAGCCCCAACGACCCTGCACCGTGATGCCCGTGCGGCCTTCACGGGTGTGCTCCTCCAGCCAGCCCGACACCTCGCCCGGGGCCAGCCGCGAGCCGGCCAGCTCGAAGCCGGACTCGTCGATCTCGTCGTGCTGGACGTCCCAGGACTCCAGGAGCCGCTCGCGCAGCACGCGGAACTCCAGGGAGTCGAACAACGTGTGGACGAGCTGGCGGTCCCATGACTCGGCCGCGAAGTCGGCGGGGCCGAGCTCGAGGTCGAGGTCGCGGACCAGCGCGTTGAGCGAGCGGTTGCGGATCACGTCGCCGAGGTGCTCGCGGAGGCTCTCGCCGGCCTTGCCCTTGATCTCGTCGGCGTGGGTGACGACGTTGTCGAGGCCGTCGTAGAGCTGGAGCCACTTGGCGGCCGTCTTGGGCCCGACACCGGGGACGCCGGGCAGGTTGTCGGAGTCCTCGCCCACGAGAGCCGCCAGCTCGGGGTAGCGATCGGGGCCGACGCCGTATCTGGCCTCGACGGCCGCCGGCGTCATCCGCGCCAGCTCGGAGACGCCCCGCATGGGGTAGAGGACGGTCGCTCGCTCGTTGACCAGCTGGAAGGAGTCGCGGTCACCGGTGAGGATCAGCACCTCGAACTCGTCGTCGCTCAGCGCCTGTGTCACGAGCGTGGCAATGATGTCGTCGGCCTCGTAGCCGTCCTTGCGCAGGTGCTTGATCCTGAGGGCGTCGAGCACCTCGTCGATCAGCGGCAGCTGGCTGGAGAACTCCTCGGGCGTCTTGTTGCGCTTGGCCTTGTATTCGGGGTATTGCTCGAGGCGGAAGGTCTGGCGCGACTTGTCGAAGGCCACCGCGATGTGGGTCGGCTGCTCGTCGCGGAGCACGTTGATGAGCATCGAGGTGAACCCGAAGACGGCGTTGGTGTGCTGTCCGGTGGTGGTCGAGAAGTTCTCCACCGGGAGCGCGAAGAACGCGCGGTAGGCCAACGAGTGGCCATCGAGCAGGAGCAGTCGCTTGGTCGCTTCGGGCACTGTCCGACTCTAGTCAGGGCCACCGACAGCACGGTCTCTCGCAGCGGGACGCCCGCACGCGGCGGATGCCCGGCAGCCGGGAGCCAACCGGTCTGGACCGGTCTAGACGCTCTCGGCGCTCTGCCTGCGCATGGAGCGGCGCACGGCGAGCACGTGGGTGAGCTGGCGAGCGGGCACCCGCGCCACCGGAGGGCGCTGGGCCATCAGCTTGGCCCGGACGACGGTCGTCGGGGCCAGGCGGAAGGTCGCGATGGGCCCCAGAGCCAGGCGGGCCATGAAGCGGTTGCCGTCGCGCGAGCCGGAAGGCGCGGCGGCCACCAGATGTCCCGCGCCGCACTCCTCGGCCCAGGTCACCGCGGCATCCATCAGTGCCCGGCCGACGCCGTGACGGCGGAACTCGGGGAACACCTGCGGCGACATGACCTGGACGGATGCGTCCAGGTTGAGCGGTGTGATCGTGGTCAGGCGCAGGTGTACGGCGCCTGCGAGGTGTCCGTCGTACTCGGCGACGACCAACCGCTGATCGGGATCGTCGCTCGCTGTCGTGACCACGTAGGACATGTCGGCCACCCGGTCGTGCTCGTCGCCACGACGCAGCAGATCGGCCCACAGATCCGCGAGAAGCTCGGCGTCGGCCGCCACCGCCTCGCGCACGTAGACCAGCGATCGACTCATACTTGTTCGCCTCCATGGCCCGGGGCGAACGGCGCATCCCCACCCCCCGTGGACGCCGCTCCTCCGGCGACCATAGCGGTCCCGGACCGGCTTGTCCCTAGACCCCCTGCATCGGCGGCTGGGGGACGGGCTGGGGGACGGGGTGCGAGGCCGCCACGAGACGCTGCTTCACACGCCTGAAACCGGTGCGAGGTCCAGCGCACGGGCTCGCCGCCACGGTGATTGACGTAACGGTTCGCTAACGACAGGGTTCGGTGTGCAGTCCCGCGATGTTGCCGGTTTACGGTGACTCCGCTGACCCCTACCTCGGATCGAGGACAGCGGTGATCGTGCACCCGAAAGAAAGGTCCCACCCGTGAGTCGTACCAAACCAGTGACCTGGGCCAAGGTCATGGCCGGCACCGCCGTGCTGGCGCTGTCGCTCGTCGCATGTGGCAGCGATGACAGCAGCACGCCGACGGCCGATGACACCAACTCCCCTTCGAGCGAACCCTCCGAGACCGAGTCGTCCGCGCCGGCCGAAACCTTCACCAACGACAAGTGCAAGAACGGCCAGACCAGCGCCGACACCCTGCGCGTGGGCGGCATCCTGCCGCTGACGGGCAACCTCGCGTTCCTCGGCCCGCCCGAGGTCGCAGGTGTGGGTCTTGCCGTCTCCGAGATCAACGCCGCCGGCGCGGGCATCACCGCCTGCCACGACGTGCAGGACTCCGGCGACTCCACCGACATGGCTGTCTCGACTGCTTCGGCCCAGACCCTGGTGGCGAGCAAGCCTTCCGTGGTCATCGGCGCGGCCTCGTCGTCGGTCTCGCTCAACGTCGTCGACACCTTCGCCTCCAACAACATCGTGGAGATCTCGCCGGCCAACACCGCCGTCGACCTGAGCGGCTACTCCAAGTGGTACTTCCGTACCGCTCCGCCGGACACCATCCAGGGTTCGGCGCTCGGTCAGCTGATCACCTCTGACGGCTACCAGAAGATCGCCTTCTTGGTGTTCAACGACACCTACGGCACCGGTCTGCGCGACTCCGTCGAGGAGACGGTCAAGGCTGGCGGTGGCGAGTGCGTCTACGGCTGCAAGGGCGACGGCAACGAGTTCCCGGCCGGCCAGACCACCTTCTCCACCGAGGTCGGCGCCGCGCTGGCGTCCAACCCCGACGCGATCGTGGTGCTGGCCTTCGACGAGACCAAGGCGCTCGTGCCTGAGCTCGCCGGCCAGGGCTGGGACATGTCGAAGACCTACTACTCCGACGGCAACACCGCCGACTACAGCAAGGACTTCCCGGCCGGCATGCTCGAGGGCGCCCAAGGCACCATCCCCGGTGCGGACGCCTCCGCCGAGTTCAAGGCCCGCCTGAGCGGTTGGTCGGAGTTCGCCGAGGGCAAGGCTCTCGACGACTACGCCTACGGCGCAGAGTCCTACGACGCCACCATCTTGTCCGCCCTCGCGGCGCTCAAGGGTGGCGACACCACCGCGCCGACCATCCAGAAGAACCTGGCCGCCGTGTCGGGAGCGACGGGTGGCACGGAGTGCGCGACGTTCAAGGAGTGCGCCGACCTGATCGCCGGTGGCGAGGAGGTCCGCTACGCCGGACCTTCGGGCATCGGTCCGATCGACAAGGAGAACGACCCGTCCTCCGCGTTCGTCGGCATCTACACCTTTGACGCCACCAACAAGAACGTCTTCACCACCACGGTGGAGGGTTCCAAGGAGTGACCTCAGCTTGCTGAGCTGAACCAACAGCGAAGGCCCCCGGACCGAGAGGTCCGGGGGCCTTCTGTGTTCCACGCGGTTGCGGTGGGGCAGGCGTCTCGACCGCTCCCCCCACGCCGACCGCGAGCCAGAGACGCGCCGAGGCCCGGACCTACCAGGTAGGTCCGGGCCTCTCGTCGTACGCCGGGTGTCGAGGGCTAGTCGGTGTGGACGCCGTCCTCGTGCTGGTGGTGTGGGTGCTCGTGGCCGGCGGCCTTGTCGTGCTCGTGGCCTGCCGGCTTGTCCGTGCGCGCCTCCTCGACATCCTTGGCCAAGGTACCGAGGTAGAGCTCGATGACCTTCGGGTCGTTGGCCAGCTCGCGGCCCGTGCCGGTGTAGGCGTCCCGACCCTGGTCGAGGACGTAGCCGCGGTCACAGATCTGCAGGCAGCGGCGGGCGTTCTGCTCGACCATCACCACGCACACGCCGGTCTTGTTGATGTGGCGGGTGCGGATGAACGTCTCGTCCTGGCGCACCGGCGACAGACCGGCCGACGGCTCGTCGAGCAGCAGCACCGACGGCTCCATCATCAGTGCACGTGCCATGGCCAGCGACTGACGCTCTCCACCGGAGAGCGCCCCGGCCATCTGCCGGCGACGGTCGTGGAGCACCGGGAAGAGGTCCCACATGGCGGCCAGGCGCTCGGTGAGCTTCTGGGGCCTCAGGAACAGGCCCATCCGGAGGTTCTCCTCGATCGTCAACGTGGGGAACACGTTGTTGGTCTGGGGCACGAAGCCCACTCCGGTCTCGACCAGCCGGTTGGCCTTGAGGTTGGTGATGTCCTTGCCGTGCAGCGTCACCTGGCCGGAGTGGACGCGAACCAGACCGAACATCGCCTTGAGGAGCGTGGACTTGCCTGCTCCGTTGGGGCCGATGATGCCGATCATCTCGCCGGGATAGGCGACCAGGCTGCAGCCGTTGAGGATGTTGACGCCCGGCAGATAGCCGGCGACGACGTCCTTGGCCTCGATGACCGCGTCGGTGCGCGGCGACGTGGTCGTCCCACTGGTCATGGTCTCGGTCACTTGGTCTCCTGCTCCTCGTCCCGCTGGGCCTCTTCGGCTGCGACCTCCTGCGAGATCTCCTCCATCGCCTCGTCGGAGAGGAGTGAGTCGTCACCGAGGTCGGTGTCGTGGTGGGCGCCCAGGTAGGCGTCGATGACGGCCGGGTTGGACATCACGGTGTCGGCCGGGCCTTCGGCCACCATGCGACCCTCGGCCATCACCACGACCCAGTCGGAGATGTGGCGTACGACGTGCATGTCGTGCTCGACGAACAGCACCGTCATGCCCTCGTCGCGCAGGCTCTGGATGTGCCCGAGCAGTGACTGGGTCAGGGCGGGGTTCACGCCTGCCATCGGCTCGTCGAGCATGATCATGGTCGGGTCGCTCATCAGGGCCCGGGCCATCTCGAGGAGCTTGCGCTGGCCGCCGGAGAGGCTGCCGGCGTAATCGTTGCGCTTGGCGTAGAGGCTGAAGCGGTTGAGCAGGTCATAGGCCTTGGCCTCGATCTGCTTCTCCTGCGCGCCCCAGGTGCCCTTGAACATCGCGGTGAGGAGGTTCTCACCGCGCTGCCCGCGCGCCCCCAGCATCATGTTGTCCATCACCGTCATGCGGTTGAGGGACTTGGTCAGCTGGAAGGTGCGCACCATGCCGGCCAGCGCGACCGAGGACGCCGACGTCTTGTCGAGCTTGCGCCCGTTGAACGACCAGTGCGCCCCCGACTTGGCCGAGCTCGGGCGGTCGAACCCGGTGATCAGGTTGAAGAACGTCGTCTTGCCGGCGCCGTTGGGCCCGATCAGCGCGGTGATGATGCCGCGCTGAACCTCGAGGTGGTCGACGTGCACGGCTGTCATGCCGCCGAAGTTGCGGATGATGTGGTCGACGGTGAGGATCGCATCGGGCTTGGCGGAGCCAGGCTCCGCGGACACGCCGGCCATCAGCGCACGGCGCGCCACGGGATCGGCGTACTTGGTCGGGCCGGTCGAGCCTGCGGCGACCGCGGTCTGCTCAGACATTGAAACGCAGCTCCCTCTTGTCGCCGAGGATTCCTTGTGGTCGGAAGATCACCAGCAGCATCAGCGTGACACCGACGCAGATCCACGCGAACTGTGCGGCCTGCGAGGTGTTCATGACGCTGTCGGGCACCACCGCGTTGGAGGTGCCCTGGATGAAGATGCGCAGTGCGAAGAAGAGCACCGCGCCCATCACCGGCCCGAACACGGTGGCCGCACCCCCGAGCAGCAGGGCGGTCCAGCAGAAGAACGTGAGCGACCGGCCCATCGCATCGGGCTGCATCGACGCCGGGAGGATGTAGAGCATTCCGCCCAGTGCGCCGAACAGGCCGCCGATGATCAGTGCCTGCATCTTGATGGCGAACACGTTCTTGCCCAGGCTGCGGATCGCGTCCTCGTCCTCGCGGATACCGCGGAGCAGCCGGCCCCACGGGCTGCGCACCAGCAAGAACACCAGCAGGCAGCAGACAGCCACCAGCAACCAGGCCACGAACCGCACCCACCACCCGTTGACACCGGTCAGCTGCAGCTCAGGCAGCCACCCACCGCCGTCCCAGGTGCCGTCGCCGAAGAAGGACAGGTTGGTGAACGGCTCGCGGTACTGCGAGCCCGGGATGCCTTGTGCCGCCCCCGAGAAGTCCTCGAGCCGGGCGAGCCGCCCGATGTAGCGCAGGATCTCCGCGGCCGAGATGGTGACGATGGCCAGGTAGTCACCTCTCAACTTCAGCGTCGGCACGCCGAGGATCAGCGCGAAGACGAAGGCCGCCAGCATGCCCATCAAGATGCCGACGACCATCGGCAGGCCGTGCCAGATGGAGATCGAGAACCCGTAGGCGCCCAGCATCATGAAGCCGGCCTGGCCCATGTTGAGCAGACCTGTGTAGCCGAAGTGGATGTTGAGGCCGATGATCGCGATCGCGACGGCCGCGGTCTGTGCCGAGATCGACTCGCGGAGCATGCCGCGCGCGATGTTGCCGGCGGTGCCGGGCGCGTACTTGGCAGCGAGCAGGACGACCACGAAGTAGGCGACGAAGATCGTTGCGGCGATCAGGAAGCGGCGCTCCGGCGGTGGCCCTTCGGGGTCGTTGGGGTCGTAGACACCGGCCTGGGTCTCCCCCGTCTGGGCAGCGTCGGGAGTCGGGATGGACTCGGAGAGTGTGCTCATGTCGAAACCTTTCCGTCGGCCCTCAGCCGACCCGCTCGGCGCGACCCAACAGGCCCTGTGGGCGGACCATGAGCAGCAGGATGAGGATGACGAGTGCCGAGGCGTACTTCAGGTCGCCAGGCGCGCCGAACACAGGAGCCAGCTCGACCACCAACCCGATGATCAGGGACCCGACCAGGGCCCCGAACGCCGTGCCGAGACCGCCGAGGGTGACCGCGGCGAACAGCAGCAGCAGGATCTGCAGCCCGGAGTCCCACTTCATGCCGTGCTGGATCACCAGGCTGTAGAGGATGCCGGACAGACCAGCCAGGGCCGCCGACACCGTCCACACGAGGCGGATCACCTTGTCGACGTCGATACCGGAGGCCGAGGCCAGCGCCGGGTTGTCGGACACCGCGCGCGTCGCCCGGCCGATGCGGGTGCGGAGCAGCGCGTAGCCGACGCCGGAGATGACCACGATCGAGACCAGCATCGAGGCGATGTCGAGGGCGTTGAAGATGACCGGGCCCACCGAGTGTGGTGTCGGGTCGGAGAGCACGATCTTCACGGTGTCGGCGGCGATGAAGTACTGGTACATGTACTGAAGCGCCAGCGAGAGACCGATCGTCACGATCATCATCTGGGCCAGGCCGAGACCTCTGCGTCGCAGCGGCTGCCAGATGCCGCGGTCTTGGAGGTAGCCGGTGGAGGCACAGATGAGCACGACCAGGAAGCAGCCGATCCAGACGTTGACACCCCACTTGTTCACGACCAGGAACCCGAGCATGCCGCCCATGGTCACCTGCTCGGCGTGGGCGAAGTTGGACAGGCCGGTCGTGCCGTAGATCAAGGAGAGGCCGATCGAGGCGAGGGCCAGCAGCAGACCCAGCCTCAGGCCGCTGAACATGCTTCGGATGACCCGGTCGCTGCGGCTGACGGTGTCGCTGTAGTCGCCCGTGCGGATGCCGAAGGTGACCGCCTTGCCCTGGGTCAGGTTGGTGATGTTGACCGTCACCGAGCCCTGGTTGCCCGTCACACCGACGTTCTTGGGCAGGGTCTCGGTGACCACCTCGGCGGTGTACTCGCCGAGCTCGGTGACCTTGACACTCCACTTGCCGCGGTCGTCGCTGGTCGCGGTCTCGTCGAAGCCGCCCGGTCCGGTGACGTGGACGTCGACGTCGGGAACCACACCCACCTCGGTGCGGATCGTGCCGCTGATGCAGCCTTCCTCGGCCGACCCCGCGAAGCAGGTCTCGGCTGCGCTGGCAGGTGACGCTCCGGCTGCCACGAGGGCCAGCGGCACCAGCAGCATCGCCAGCAGTACGCCGACGATGGCGGGCCGGTTGCGATGGGTGTCTGACCGTGGGAGGCGGCGTCGGGGACGCCACGGCCGTCCGAGATGGGGGACGGTACGACCAGGGCTCACGCGGGCCTCCCTCGCGACGTTCGTGGGTGCCGGGCCAGGGGGACCGGACACGTTGCGCGCAGTCTAAGGGCGTGCCGGGGCAGCGGGCACCACCTGACATCCCGCAGAACGATACGAACTGGTGTCCCCCGGTCGGGCGTACCGCCACGCGAAGCACTCCGAGACGTCGTCCGGCGGTGGCTCAGCCGTCCCCGCGCGCGATGCCGGGTCCGTGCGTGATGACGCCGTCGGCGACCTGCCGCATGGTGAAACGCAGGTCCATGGCGGTCTTCTGGATCCATCGGAACGCGTCCGGCTCGCTCAGCCCCAGGTCACGCTGCAGCACGGCCTTGGCCCGCTCGACGGCCTTGCGGGTCTCGAGGCGCTCGTTGAGGTCGGCCACCTCGGACTCCAGCGCGGCGATCTCCGCGAAGCGACTGACCGCCATCTCGATCGCGGGGGTCAGGTCGGACTGCGAGAAGGGCTTGACCAGGTAGGCCATCGCGCCCGCGTCCCGGGCTCGCTCCACCAGGTCGCGCTGGGAGAACGCGGTCAGCATCACCACCGGGGCGATCCGCTGACCGGCGATCCGCTCAGCCGCTGCGATCCCGTCGAGCACCGGCATCTTCACGTCCAGGATCACCAGGTCGGGACGCAGCAGCTCGGCGAGCTCGACCGCCTGCTGGCCGTCGCCGGCCTGCCCGACCACGTCGTAGCCCTCGTCGGCCAGCATCTCGGCGAGGTCCATCCGGATCAGCGCCTCGTCCTCGGCGATCACGACCCTGCGCGGGGACTGGCCGGGCTGCTGGCTCACCCCGTCAGGCTATCGGGGCGGCGAGGTGAGGGTGACTCAGGCCGAGACCCGTGGACGCCGCGCCCGACGACGGTCCAAGACGTCCGCGACGTACAGCTCGACCTCGATGCGCTCGACCAGAGCCCGGCTACAGGCGACCGCGGCGACGCGGGCGTTCTCCACGGCGGTGAGGTTGCTGCTGCGCCCCCACCCAGCGGCCCAGCTCCACGGTGTCCACATGCGAAAACGGTAGTAAGTTACTCAACAATTGCCAAGACCGGAGTTGGGTGCGTCCTCCGCTAACGTTGGCGCGGTTCTGCCCCGGTATCCCAACCGGTAGAGGAAGCGGTCTCAAACACCGTCCAGTGTGGGTTCGAATCCCACCCGGGGCACCATCCGAGCCTCCCGGGCACCACTGCCGTCGGGGACGTCATACGTTCTGGTCGCCATAGCAGCCACTTCGTATGACGTCCGCGCGTCAGCTGCGCTTGTACGCCGGGGCGACCTCGTTGATCGCGTCGCCCATCTGGTGGATGCGCAGGGCGTTGGTGGAGCCGGGGATGCCAGGTGGGCTGCCGGCGATGATGACCACGGTGTCGCCCTCGACGACGCGACCGGTCTGTAGGAGCTGGTCGTCGACCTGGCGCACCATCTCGTCGGTGTGCTCGACCCCGACGGTCTTGAAGGTCTCGATCCCCCACGACATCGCCAGCTGGGACCGCGTGGCGTCGAGCGGGGTGAAGGCGATCACGGGGATGGGCTGGCGCATCAGGGCCAGCCGGCGCGCGGAGTCGCCGCTATGGGTGAACGCCACGATGAACCTGGCCCCGGAGCGGGTCGCCACGTCGACGGCGGCCTTGGCGATGATGCCGCCGCGGGTCTCGGGGCTCCAGTCGACGGCGGCCATGTGGGCCAGGCCGTGGTCCTCGGTCGACTCGATGATGCGGGCCATCGTCTCGACGGCCTCGATCGGGTAGGCACCCACGCTCGTCTCGCCCGACAGCATCACCGCGTCGGCGCCGTCGAGCACCGCGTTGGCGACGTCGGAGGCCTCGGCGCGGGTGGGGGCGGGGTTCTCGATCATCGACTCGAGCATCTGGGTGGCCACGATGACCGGCTTGGCGCGCCGCCGGGCCTTGTCGATGATCAGCTTCTGGTGGACGGGGACGTCCTCGAGGGGGCACTCGACGCCCAGGTCGCCGCGGGCGACCATGATGCCGTCGAAGGACTCGACGATCCCGTCGATGGCCTCCAGCGCCTGCGGCTTCTCGATCTTGGCGATGACCGGGATCCGGCGGCCCTCCTCGTCCATCACCTTGTGCACGTCGTCGACATCGTCAGCGCTGCGCACGAAGCTCAGCGCGATGAAGTCGACGCCGATCCGTAGCGCCCAACGCAGGTCCTCGATGTCCTTCTCGGACAGCGCCGGCACGGACACCGCCACCCCTGGCAGGTTGATGCCCTTGTGGTCGCTGACCTTGCCCCCTACGACCACGGTGGTGTGCACGTCGTCGCCGTCGACGGAGTCGACGATCAACCTCACCTTGCCGTCGTCGATGAGGATCGGGTCCCCCTCGGCGACGTCGCCGGGCAGCCCCTTGTACGTCGTCCCGCACTCGGTGTCGTCACCCGGCACGTCGCGCGTGGTGATGGTCCACTGCTGGCCCTTCTTGAGCTTCACCGGCCCCTCGGCGAAGCCCTCGAGGCGGATCTTGGGGCCTTGCAGGTCCGCGAAGATGCCGACGCCGTGACCACTCTCGTCGGAGGCCTGGCGCACCATGCGGTAGTTGCGCTCGTGGTCCTCGTAGCTGCCGTGGCTCATGTTCATCCGGGCGACGTCCATGCCGGCGTCGACCAGCTCACGGATCTTCTCGAGGGTGCCGACCGCGGGGCCGAGGGTGCAGACGATCTTGGCTCTACGCACAGTCCCTCACCCTACCGAACCTTGGATCGATCCAAGTCGGTGATCTCGACGAGCCTGGCCAGGATGCGCCGCAGGTCGGCGAAGTCCGCGTCGCCGAGGTGCTCGCGCCAGGTCTCCACGACCTCGGCCAGCACGGGCGCGGCCGACTCGATCGCGGCCCTCCCCCGGTCCGCAACGGCGACCAGTCGCGCCCGGGCGTCGTCCGGATCAGGGACCCGGCGCACGTAGCCGGCCAGCTCCAGCTGGTCGACGATCGAGCCGACGGTCTGCTTGGGCACCTGGGCGGCTTCCGCAAGCTCCGAGAGTCGCGAGCCCTCGGCGTCGATGCGCTGGAAGACCCGCGCCTGGCTGATCGACATCTCGTACCCGGCTCCGCGGGCGGCGGCGAGCACGGACTCCTCGAGGTGCCGGTACGGGATGAAGAGCAGGAGGCCGAAATTCGGCTCGGGGTCGGCCACGGCGACAGTCTTGCAGACGTCCGAAATTCGGACTATCTTCCGTCCGATCTTCGTATCACCCGGAGGTGCCGTGAACGCCGTTACTCAGGTCGCCGCCCTCGTCGGAGCGCTTGCCTACCTGGGCGCCGCCCCGGTCGAGATGTTCTTCTTCGACCGCCCGTGGGCGCGCAGGTTCCTGCACGTCGAGCTGGCTCGCCCCGAGAGCCTCGATGACGTGCGGATGTGGTCGTTCTGCATCGGCGCGCGCAACGCGATCGCCGGGGCGGGCACCATCGCCGGTCTCCTGCTGTACTGGAACGGGCGGCAGACCGTGGGCGAGGCTGTGGTGCTCACCAGCTGCGTGTACCTGCTGCTCGCCAGCCTGGCGATGGGCGTCGCCGACGCACGTGGCCTGTGGCGGCCCCGAGGCGGCAGTGCGATGGGCACGGTGGCCTCCAGCGTGCCGCCGCTGGTTGCCCTGGCGGCAGCGGTCCTCTGACCTCAGACCGCCAGCGGTCGCGCCGTCGGCGGGATCGGCGCGGGCAGCGCCGTCGAGCCCGTCAGGTACGCATCCACGCCAGCAGCCGCCGCCCGTCCCTCGGCGATCGCCCACACGATCAGGGACTGACCGCGCCCACAGTCTCCGGCCACGAAGACACCGTCGACCGAGGAGGCGTACGTCGAGTCGCGGCGTACGTTGCCACGCTCGTCGAGCTCGCACCCGAGCTGCTCGACGAGGCCGGTGGTCTGCGGGCCGGTGAAGCCCATTGCCAGCAACACGAGGTCGGCCGGGATCTCGCGCTCGGTGCCCGGCACCTCGACGGGGCGGCCCCCTTCGAAGACCACGTCGACCAACCGCAGGGCCCGCACCTGGCCGTCCTCGTTGCCGAGGAACTCCTGGGTGGACACGGCGTACACCCGCTCCCCCGCCTCCTCATGAGCCGAGGAGACCCGGAAGATCATCGGGTACGTGGGCCACGGCTGGCCCGCGGGCCGCTCACCCGGGGGCTCGGGCATGATCTCCAGTTGCGTGATCGAGGCCGCGCCCTGGCGGGTGGCGGTGCCGAGGCAGTCGGCGCCGGTGTCACCGCCTCCGATGATCACCACGTGCTTGCCGGTGGCGATGATCTGGTCCTCGACGTCCGCACCGAGCGAAGCCCTGTTGGACTGCGGGAGGTACTCCATCGCCTGGTGGATGCCATCGAGCTCGCGACCGGTCGCCCCCAGGTCACGCGGCAGCGTGGCCCCGACAGCGAGCACGATCGCGTCGTAGCGGTCCTGGAGCTGCTCAGCGGTGAGGTCCTCCCCCACGTTGATCCCGGCACGAAACACCGTGCCCTCCCGGCGCATCTGGTCGAGCCGCTTGTCGAGGACGGCCTTCTCCATCTTGAACTCGGGGATGCCGTAGCGCAGGAGTCCCCCGATCTTGTCCGCGCGCTCGTAGACCGCAACGGTGTGGCCGGCCCGCGTCAGCTGCTGGGCTGCGGCGAGTCCCGCGGGTCCGGAGCCGATCACCGCCACGGTCTTGCCCGAGAGCCACTCGGGCGGCTGGGGCCGCACGTACCCGGACTCCCAGGCGCGGTCGACGATGGCGACCTCGACGTTCTTGATCGTGACGGGTCCACCGTAAGTGTCTCCAGGGATGCCGAGCACGCACGCGGTCTCGCAGGGCGCTGGGCACAGCCGCCCGGTGAACTCCGGGAAGTTGTTGGTGGCGTGCAGCCGGTCCATCGCGCCGTCCCAGTCGCCGCGCCAGACCAGGTCGTTCCACTCGGGGATGATGTTGCCGAGCGGGCAGCCCTGATGGCAGAAGGGGATGCCGCAGTCCATGCAGCGTCCGGCCTGTGTCTTGATGATCGGCAGCAGCGCACGCCCGGGACCGCCCGGGTAGACCTCGTGCCAGTCCTGCACCCGCTCCTCGACCGGACGTCGCTCGGCGACCTCGCGGCCGTGGTTCAAGAAGCCCTTGGGGTCAGCCATTGGTAGACAGAGCCTCCTCCGTGATGCGCCTGACGGCGACGTCTCGACTGCGGTCGGCAAGCCGCGAGCGCTCATCCATGCAGCACCTCCATGATGCGGGCCTCGGCCTCGTGGTCGTCGAGTCCGTCCTCGATCGCCTCGGCCTTCGCCTCCAGCACTCGCTTGTAGTCGCTCGGCATCACCTCGGTGAACCTGGCCAGCGCTGCCGGCCAGTCGGCCAGCAGCGCCTCGGCGACCGCAGAGTCCGTCTCCTCGTGGTGACGACGCACGAGGTCGTGCAACTCCTCGGCGGCCCGGCCGGAGACAGCACCCAGCTCGACGAGCTCGGGGTTGACCCGTCCGGGGTCGAGGTCCAGCACGAACGCGTAGCCACCGGACATGCCTGCCGCGAAGTTGCGGCCCGTGGGACCCAGGACGACGGCGCGACCGCCCGTCATGTACTCGCAACCGTGGTCGCCCACGCCCTCCACGACCGCGGTCACGCCCGAGTTGCGGACGCAGAACCTCTCCCCCACGCCGCCGCGGATGAAGATCTCGCCGGCCGTGGCGCCGTACGCGATCACGTTCCCCGCGATGATCTGCTCTTCGGCCTTGAACGTGGCCGCGCGGTCGGGCCGCAGGGTGATGCGACCGCCCGAGAGCCCCTTGCCGAGGTAGTCGTTGGCGTCGCCCTCGAGCCGCAGGGTGATGCCACGCGGCACGAAGGCACCGAACGACTGGCCCGCCGAGCCGGTCATCGTGAGGTCGATGGTGTCGTCGGGCAGGCCCGCGCCGGAGTAGCGCTTGGTCACCTCGTGGCCGAGCATGGTGCCGACCGTGCGGTTGACGTTGCGCACCGCCAGCCTGGCCCGGACGGGCTCGCCGCGTTGCAGTGCGTCGTCGGCGAGCGCGATCAGCTCGTTGTCGAGAGCCTTCTCGAGGCCGTGGTCCTGCGGCTTGGTGCACCGCGGGGACTGGTCGGGGAAGACCTCTTCGTACGCCGGGCGGTGCAGGATCGCGGTCAGGTCCAGGCCCGCGGCCTTCCAGTGGTCGACCGCCTCGGCGACGTCGAGCGCGTCGACCCGACCGATCGCCTCCTCCAGCGTCCTGAAGCCCAGCTGGGCGAGCAGCTCGCGGACCTCCTGGGCGATGTAGTGGAAGAACGTCACCACGAACTCCGGCTTGCCGCTGAAGCGCTCGCGGAGCACGGGGTTCTGCGTGGCCACGCCGACCGGACAGGTGTCGAGGTGGCACACGCGCATCATGATGCAACCGCTCACCACCAGCGGGGCGGTCGCGAAGCCGAACTCCTCGGCCCCCAGCAGCGCCGCGATCACCACGTCGCGGCCGGTCTTGAGCTGGCCGTCGGTCTGCACGACGATGCGGTCGCGCAGGCCGTTGAGGAGCAGCGTCTGCTGGGTCTCGGCGAGTCCGAGCTCCCAGGGGCCACCCGCGTGCTTGAGCGAGGTCAGCGGCGAGGCTCCGGTGCCGCCGTCGTGACCAGAGATCAGCACCACGTCGGCATGGGCCTTCGAGACGCCTGCCGCGACGGTGCCGACCCCGACCTCGGCGACCAGCTTCACGTGCACACGCGCGGCCGGGTTGGCGTTCTTGAGGTCGTGGATGAGCTGCTTGAGGTCCTCGATCGAGTAGATGTCGTGGTGCGGCGGTGGGCTGATGAGCCCGACGCCGGGGGTCGAGTACCGAGTGCGGGCCACCCACGGGTAGACCTTGTGACCGGGCAGCTGGCCGCCCTCGCCGGGCTTGGCGCCCTGGGCCATCTTGATCTGGAGGTCGTCGGCGTTGGTGAGGTACTCGGAGGTGACCCCGAACCGGCCTGAGGCGACCTGCTTGATCGAGCTGCGGCGAGCCGGGTCGTGCAGACGGTCGGCGTCCTCGCCGCCCTCGCCCGTGTTGGACTTGGCGCCGATGGAGTTCATCGCGATCGCCAGCGTCTCGTGGGCCTCCTGGCTGATCGAGCCGTAGGACATCGCCCCGGTCGAGAAGCGCTTCACGATCGACTCGACGGGCTCCACTTCGTCGATGTCGATCGGCTGCCTCTCCCGGAACCGGAACAGCCCGCGCAGCGTCATCAGACGCTCCGACTGCTCGTCGACGCGGGAGGTGTACTGCTTGAAGATGTCGTAGCGCCCGGTCCGCGTGGCGTGCTGCAGACGGAAGACCGTCTCGGGGTCGAACAGGTGCGGCTCGCCCTCGCGGCGCCATTGGTACTCGCCGCCGATCTCGAGCTCGCGGTGACCTGACGCGTGCGCAGCGGTGATGCCACCACGCGGATAGGCCACCGCGTGGCGCAGCGCGACCTCCTGGGCGATCACGTCGAGCCCGATGCCACCCAGCTTGGAGGTGGTGCCGGTGAAGTAGCGGGCCACCACTTCCTGCGAAAGCCCGACCGCCTCGAAGATCTGGGCACCCGTGTAGGACGCGACCGTCGAGACGCCCATCTTGGACATCACCTTCAACACGCCCTTGCCGAGCGCCTTGATCAGGTGCTTGACGGCGACCTCGGGCTCGACCTTGACGTAGAAGCCGTCGCGGGCCAGGTCCTCGACCGACTCCATGGCGAGGTACGGGTTGACTGCGGCGGCGCCGTAGCCGATGAGCAGCGCGACGTGGTGTACCTCGCGCACGTCACCGGCCTCGACGAGCAGTCCGACCTGGGTGCGGGACTTCTCGCGCACCAGGTGGTGGTGGACGGCACCGGTGAGCAGCAGCGACGGGATCGGCGCCAGCTCAGCGGTGGAGTGCCGGTCGGAGAGCACGATGATCCGGGCGCCGGCAGCGATGGCCGCCGAGATCTCGGCGCAGATCTCCTCGAGCCGCTGGGCCATCGCGGCGCCACCGCCCTCGACGGGGTAGAGCCCGCGCGAGACGTGGGTGGCGAAGCCGGGCATGTCGCCGTCGCGGTTGATGTGACGGATCTTGGCCAGGTCGTCGTTGGAGAACACCGGGAAGGGCAGCACCACCTGGCGGCACGACGCAGGTGTCGGGTCGAGCAGGTTGGCCTCCGGACCGATGCTGCCCGAGAGCGAGGTGACCAGCTCTTCGCGGATCGCGTCGAGGGGCGGGTTGGTGACCTGCGCGAACAGCTGGCTGAAGTAGTCGAACAGCAGCCGCGGCTTGGCGCTCAGGGCCGCGATGGGCGAGTCCGTGCCCATCGAGCCCAGCGCCTCGGCACCGGTGTTGGCCATCGGAGTCAGGAGGATGCGCAGCTCCTCCTCGGTGTACCCGAAGATCTGCTGGCGGCGGGTGACCGATGCGTGGGTGTGCACGATGTGCTCGCGCTCGGGCACGTCGGCCAGGTTGATCAAGCCGGCGTGCAGCCACTCGTCGTAGGGGTGCTCGGCCGCCAGTTCGGCCTTGATCTCCTCGTCCTCGATGATCCGGTGCTCGTCGGTGTCGACCAGGAACATCCGGCCCGGTTGGAGACGGCCCTTGCGCACGATCGTGGCCGGGTCCAGGTCGAGCACGCCGACCTCGGAGGCCAGCACGACCAGGCCGTCGTCGGTGACCCAGTAGCGCGACGGACGCAGACCGTTGCGGTCGAGGACGGCACCGATCTGGGTGCCATCGCTGAAGACCACGCAAGCCGGGCCGTCCCACGGCTCCATCAGCGTCGAGTGGAACCGGTAGAAGGCGCGGCGCTTGGCGTCCATCTCGGCGTGGTTCTCCCACGCCTCCGGGATCATCATGAGCACCGCGTGGGGCAACGACCGGCCGCCGATGTGCAACAGCTCGAGAACCTCGTCGAACGATGCGGAGTCGGACGCCCCCGGAGTACAGATCGGGTAGAGCCGCTCGAGGTCGCCGGGGATGAGGTCGGAGGACAGCAGGGCCTCGCGGGCTCGCATCCAGTTGCGGTTGCCCATCACGGTGTTGATCTCGCCGTTGTGGGCGATGAACCGGAACGGGTGGGCCAGTGGCCAGCTCGGGAAGGTGTTGGTCGAGAAGCGCGAGTGCACCACGACCAGGGCGGAGGCCAGCCGCTCGTCGGTCAGGTCGGGGAAGAACTGGTCGAGCTGGTCGGTGGTCAGCATCCCCTTGTAGACCAGGGTCCGCGCGGACAGCGACGGGAAGTAGACATCGGCTTCCTTCTCCGCGCGCTTGCGCAGGCAGAACGCCTGCCGTTCCAGCGCCATGCCGGAGATGCGCGCGCCGGCGCCCGCCACGAACACCTGCACGAACGTCGGCATCGCGCTGCGCGCCGTCGACCCCAGCACGTCCGTCTGCACAGGGACCTCGCGCCAGCCGAGGACTGCCAGGCCCTCCTCGGCCGCGATCTCCTCGAGCCGGTGCTGGGACTTGGAGATGTCGTCGGCGTCACCGGTGAAGAAGCCGGTGCCGACGGCGTAGGAGTGCTGGGCCGGCAGGTCGAAGTCGACCACAGCACGCAAGAAGGCGTCGGGGACCTGGAACAGCATGCCCGCACCGTCGCCGGAGTTGGCCTCGGCGCCAGCGGCGCCGCGGTGGTCGAGGTTGCGAAGCGCCGTGAGGCCCTGGTCAACGATGGCGCGGCTGGGCACGCCGGTCAGGGTCGCCACGAACGCGACGCCGCAGGCGTCGTGCTCGAACCTCGGGTCGTAGAGGCCCTGGGCTGGCCACGACATGTTCTGGGTCGCGGGGATGCGCATGGCGGGAAGCTCCCGTCGTCGTCGCTGGTCACGGGGGGCACGTGAGTGTGACGGGGACGACGTTGGCCCCGAGGGAGCTCCAACCTAGCAACTCATCTCAGGTCGTGGATTCCACGCGCCCACGTGGCGGACAGCCCGAACGTGCTTGCCGCTGTCGGTCAACCGGCGTCACGCTGGGACGTCTGATCCGACGTGGAAGCACTGGGCCACCAGCTCGAGGTGGGCATCGTGGACGAACCTGAGCGTCTCGGGCCGACCTACGCGTTGTCGGACCTGTTCGTGGCCCACCACCGTCGACTGGTGGGACTGGCCAGCCTGCTCGTCGACGACCGCGAGACGGCTGAGGACGTCGTGCAGGAGGCCTTCGTCGGCCTCCACCGCAAGTGGCGGCTGCTGCGCGATCCTGGCGCGGCGGTCGCCTACCTCAACCGCACCGTGGTCAACGCCGGACGTGACCGCCTCCGTCACAAGCGCCGGGGCGTGACCAACCTCCCCCGGATGGTGCCGGTGCCCGAAGCGCGGTCCTCGGCCGAGCAGGACGCCGTGCGGCATGACGAGGCCGACCGTCTCTGGCGGGCGATCAAGGCGCTGCCCACCCGGCAGCGACAGGTGCTGGTCCTGCGCTACTACCTCCAGCAGAGCGAGGCCGAGATCGCCGACACCCTGGAGGTCTCGCGCGGCTCGGTGAAGGTGCACGCGAGCCGCGGGCTGGCCGCTCTCGCCAGGAGTCTGGAGGAGACGCCGTGAACACCGGAGAACTGGAACGCCGGCTCGGCGATGTTCTGCGACAGCGTGCGGAGGACGCGATGAACAGCACCGACACCCAGACGCGGCTCGAGACCCTTGAGCGTGACCTGCCACGCAACAGGCCCCGCGTCACGATCGGCCGGGTCGTTGCAGCGGTGGCCGTGGCAGCGACTGTCGCCGCACTCGTCCTGGTCAACGCCAGGGGGGACGACCGGACGGACACTCCTGCAGCCTCCGTGGACACCCAGGCGGCCATCGAGGTGGCATCGGAGTTCGTGGCTGCCGTCGCTGCCTACGATGCGGGCCGCGCAGCGTCGTACCTCGCGTTCGGGGCCGAGATCCGGCTCCGGACCGCCACCGAGGGGGCCGACTCGATGGCCGCCCAGCTGCGTTGGAACCGCGCGGTCGGTTGGCTCCTCCTCCCGGAGCGTTGTGAGCACGCGACGGTCTCAGCCCCCGCCCCGGCCGTGACCGTCGCCTGCACGTATGCCGTCCACGGGCTCGGGTCGCAACGACTGGGCAGGGGGCCGTTCAGGGGCAATGTCCTCCAGCTGACCGTCGTGGACGGCAAGATCGTGAGCGGGGTGGAGCACGCGGTCCCCGGGTTCGAGGCCACCATGTGGGAGCCGTTCACCGCGTGGTTGCTGACCAAGCATGCGGACCAAGCGGCCTTCATGTACACCGACTGGCCGGGCGCCACGCGGCCCGCGTTGACCCGACGCTCCGCAAGGCTGTGGGAGCAGAACGTCGACGCCTACGTCGCGGCGGTCAGGCGCGGGGACGCCTCCTAGCAGGCCACGCGCCTCCGATCCGTCAGCGATCAGCTCGCTGCGACCACCCGTCAGACCGCCGACGAATCGGAGGTCTCGCCGGCGTCGTCAGCGAGCGGGGGCTTGTGGTATACCGACTCCTCGCGGCCGAGCCCCTTGCGCCCGGCCCAGAAGAAGTACGCCGAGGCCAGCGCGAACAGCACGATCGAGGTCCACACGTTCAGGCGCAGGCCCAGCACGTCGTTCAGTTGCACGTTGTCGATGCGCAAGGTCTCGATCCAGCCGCGGCCGAGCGTGTAGGCCATCACGTAGAGCGCCAGCACCCGGCCGTGTCCGAGGCGGAGGCGGCGGTCGATCCAGATCACCACGAAGAAGGCCAGCACGCACCAGAGGAACTCGTAGAGGAACGTGGGATGGAACGTCGCGTAGTCCTCATAGCCGTCGGGCCGGTACTGAGGGTCGATCTTCAGTGCCCACGGCAGGTCGGTCGGCTTGCCGAACAGCTCCTGGTTGAACCAGTTGCCCCAGCGGCCCAGAGCGTGGGCGATCAGCACGCCGGGCGCACACGCGTCGAGCATCGGCAACAGCTTGATGCCGCGCAGCCGCGAGCCGATGATCATGCCCACCGCGCCCAGGGCGATGGCACCCCAGATGCCGAGGCCGCCACGCCAGATGTACAACGCCTCGATCGGGTGTCCGTTGGCGCCGAAGTACAGGTGGTTGTCGGTGATCACGTGATAGATCCGCCCGCCGACCACGCCGAACGGCACCGCCCAGACCGCCACGTCGGACACCTCACCGGACTTGCCGCCACGGGCGACCCAGCGCCGCTCACCGATCCAGATCGCGGCGATGATCCCGGCGATGATGCAGAGCGCGTAGCCGCGTATCGGGAGGGGTCCCAGGTGCCAGACCCCCTGTGAGGGGCTGGGGATGAACTGGACGAGCAGATCCGGTGTCACGGGCACGAGCATCTCCCAGGCGGTCAAGTCAGTGGTCCAGCAGGTGGTGCACATCGGAGGCGAACTGGGTCGCGCTGGTGCCCTGCGTCCACACGATCGAGACCTTGTCGTCGCTGTCGATGCCGAGGACTGCGGTGCCGTGCGCGACGTCGTAGCCGCCGCTCGGCAGCCTCTCACCCTGCTCGATGGCGACGGCGAGGGGCTTCCCGACGTCGATGATCGTCGGCAGCGGACCGGTGAGCCCGATGAACGTGGGGTCGAAGCGGTCGAGGTAGTCGCGCAGCGCCTTCGCGTCGTCGCGCGCGGGGTCGGTGGTCACGAACACGACGTCGACCTGCTTGCGGTCGGCGTCGTCGAGCCGTGTCATCGCCGAGGCCAGCGTGGACATCACCACCTGGCAGATGTCGGGGCAGTGGGTGTAGCCGAAGAAGACCAGCGTCAGCCGCTTGTCGGTGTTGTCGGCCAGTGAGTACGACGACCCGCCGGTGTCGGTCAGCGACACCGATGGCACGACGTAGGGCTCGGTGAGGACCGCGCCCGTGATGGCGTCATCACCTCCGCCGCACGCCGTGAGCAGCACCGCGGTAGTCGCCAGGATCGCCGCCAGCGGCCTACGCACGCCTGACGCCGTCGGCCAGGTCGGCGGTCAGCGCGGCGAGCGCACGCAGCCCGGCGACGCGGTCGTCGGCATGGTCGAGGAGGGCGCGGACGAACGCGCTGCCGACGATGACGCCGTCGGCATAGGACGCGACCTCGGCAGCCTGGCCGCCGTTGCTGACCCCGAGGCCCACTGCGACCGGCAGGTCGGTGACCGCCTTGGTGCGCTTGACCAGAGGCCCCGCGAGCTCGCTCGTGGTGGCTCGTGCACCGGTCACCCCCATCACCGCCGTCGCATAGACGAATCCGCGGCAGGCCTGCGTCGTCATCGCGATGCGCGCATCCGTCGACGACGGCGCGACGAGGAAGACCTTGTCGAGATCGTGGGCGTCGGCAGCGACGGGCCACTCGGTGCGGCTGTCGGGCGTGATGTCGGGCGTGATCAGCCCCGCTCCCCCGGCGGCATCGAGGTCGGCGGCGAACCGGGCGACGCCGTATCGCTCGATAGGGTTCCAGTAGGTCATCACGACAGTGGGCGTGCCGGTCGCTGCCACCGCCTCGACCGTGCGGAGCACGTCACTGACGCGAACGCCACGGTCGAGCGCCTGCTGGGCCGCCGCCTGGATGGTCGGTCCGTCCATCACCGGGTCGCTGTAGGGCAAGCCCACCTCGATCACGTCGCAGCCCGCGTCGACCAGGACCTTGATCGCCTCGATGCCGCCCTCGACGTCGGGGAAGCCTGCAGGCAGGTAGCCCACCAGGGCCGCCCGCTGCTCGTCTGCCGCCCGGGCGAAGGCCGCAGCCGTGCGCGCGCCTGGTCCGCTCACCGGCCCAACCCGAACCAGTCGATCGCAGTCTCCATGTCCTTGTCGCCGCGGCCCGAGAGGTTGACCAGGACGAGTCCGCCAGGGCCCAGGTCGCGGGCGACGTCGAAGGCTCCGGCCAGCGCGTGCGCCGACTCGATCGCGCAGATGATGCCCTCGGTGCGGGCCAGCAGGGCCAGCGCGTCCATGGCCTGGCGGTCGGTGACCGGGAGGTACTCGCCGCGGCCGGACTTGGCCAGGTGGGCGTGCTGGGGTCCCACGCCCGGGTAGTCGAGGCCGGCGGAGATCGAGTGGGACTCGATGGTCTGCCCGTCGTCGTCTTGGAGGATGAACGTGCGGGCGCCGTGGAGCACCCCGCTGTCGCCGCCCGCGATCGTCGCCGCGTGGCGCCCGGTCTCGACGCCGTCACCGCCCGCCTCGAAGCCCAGGATCCGCACGTCGAGGTCGTCGAGGAACGCGGTGAACATGCCGATCGCGTTGGAGCCGCCACCCACACAGGCCGCCACAACGTCCGGGAGGCGACCGGTCAGCTCGAGTACCTGGGCCCGCGCCTCGTCACCGATGCCACGGGTGAAGTCGCGGACCATGCTCGGGAAGGGGTGCGGCCCGGCCGCCGTACCGAACAGGTACGCCGTGTAGTCCACGCTCGCGACCCAGTCGCGCAGTGCCTCGTTGATGGCGTCCTTGAGCGTGGCGCTTCCGGAGTCGACCGGGACGACCTTGGCGCCAAGCAGCTCCATGCGGGCCACGTTGAGGGCCTGGCGCTTGGTGTCGACCGAGCCCATGTAGACGGTGCACTCCAGGCCGAAGTACGCCGCGGCGGTCGCGCTGGCCACGCCGTGCTGGCCGGCGCCGGTCTCGGCGATCACCCGCGTCTTGCCCATCCGGCGGGTCAGCAGAGCCTGCCCCAAGACGTTGCGGATCTTGTGGGCGCCGGTGTGGTTGAGGTCCTCGCGCTTGAGCAGGATCCGGGCGCCGCCGAGGTGCTCGGACAGGCGGACGGCGTCGTAGAGGAGTGAGGGCACCCCGGCGTACTCGCGCAGGATCGTGTCGAACTCGGCCCGGAACGCCTGGTCGGCCATCGCGCCCTGCCACGCGACGGTGAGCTCGTCGAGCGCGGCCACCAGGGCCTCGGGCATGAAACGGCCGCCGAACTCGCCGAACCAGCCCTGCTCGTCGGCGTTCCACACGCTGGCTGGTCCGCTCATGAGGTGACAGCCCGCATCGCGCGAACGCCGCCGGCCGGGTCGCCGTCCTTGACGAGGGCCTCTCCCACCAGCACGACACTCGCACCCTCGGCGGCGTAGCGAGCCACGTCGGCAGGTCCGGTGATGCCTGACTCGGCGACCAGCACGCGGTCCTCGGGGACCAGCGGAGCCAGCTTGCCGAACACCTCCGGGTCGACCTCGAGGGTCTTGAGGTTGCGCGCGTTGACGCCGATCAGCTCGGCACCCAGGGCCACCGCCCGCTCGGTCTCGGCCTCGTCGTGCACCTCGACCAGCACCGTGAGCCCGAGCTCGCGGGCCCGGTCGTGGAACCGTCGAAGCTCGTCGTCGCCGAGTGCGGCGACGATCAGCAGCGCCAGGTCGGCACCCGCGACGCGGCCCTCCAGCAGCTGGTAGTCGTCGACGATGAAGTCCTTGCGGAGCACCGGTGTCTCGACCGCCGCGCGCACCGCGCGCAGGTCGTCGAGGCTGCCACCGAAGCGACGCTCCTCGGTGAGCACGCTGATGGCGTGCGCTCCCCCCTGGGCGTAGGCCAGGGCCAGCGACGCCGGGTCGGGGATGTCGGCGAGGTCGCCCTTGCTCGGGCTGCGCCGCTTGACCTCGGCGATCACGCTGATCCCGGCCGAGCGGAACGCCGGCATGGGGTCGCGGGCGGGAGGTACGTCGGCCAGCGCGGCCAGCAGGTCGGCCTCGGGCGTGGCGGCGCGACGACGCGCCAGGTCCTCGCGGACACCGACGATGATTCCCTCGAGAACCGACATGCGGGCAAGCCTCTCACTCCCGACCAACGCGGCTGCCGGGACTCGTCTCGGAATATGGCCGAGGGCCCTAGTCGTTCATGCCCATCTTCGCCATCACGGCGAAGACGACGAGCGAGGCGACGCCCAGTGCGCATCCCACCCAGAACATCGCCATGCTCACCGGGTCCAGCATCAAGGCGATGCCACCGACGAGGAAACCGAGCATCGCGACCGTGACGGCGGTCCAGGCGGCGGGTGTGTTGCCGTGGTGGGCCATGGCTGCGGGCTCCTTCTGGCGGGCAGATCTGCTGGCAGATGACTGTGGCAGATGACTGTGGCAGACAACTTTGGGCGAGTCGGGCGACAGTCTAGGGGTCACCGGGCCGGTGCTCGATGAGGGTCGGGTCGTGCCCTTCGTCGAGTGCGCGCCAGAGGTCGAGGTCGGTCCGCTCGTGCGGGGGGGCCGCACCCGGAGCGTCGTACCGGGTGCCCATCTCGGGCCAGGCCGGCAGCCAGCGTACGGCGAGTGCCGTGCTCGCCACGGCCAGGACGGCGCCGGTGAGGTAGGCCCAGAACCACACGCCGACACTCGTCGACACCTTGTCGACGCCGAGCCTCGTGAGGTCGTCCCTGAGACCATCGCTGGCGGACCCGACGCCGAGCACGGCAGTGACCACCATGGCGGCGGACACGACCGCGGCCAGCCCGGCCACCGATCTGCGGACGCGACCGCGGGTGACGAGCACGACGCCCCAGCAGGCGAGCAGCACCAGCGCCAGCGCCCCGGCCAGCGGGACGGTGGCCGAGTCGTCGCCGGTCAGGCGCAGGACGGAGTAGTCGGAGTCGCTCGAGGCCGACAGCGTCACCCACGCGCGGTGGCCGGCCACGGCCGCCAGTCCTGCGGAGGCCAAGCCGAGCAGCGCGACGGGGGCGAAGGTCCTGCGTCGACCCGTGGTCGGCTCAGTCATCGGCCAGCAGTACGTCGGCGTCGAAGCACGTGCGTGTCCCGGTGTGGCAGGCCGGTCCCTCCTGGTCGACCTTCACCAACAAGGTGTCGCCGTCGCAGTCGAGGCGGACCTCCTTGACCCACTGGCGGTTGCCGGAGGTCTCGCCCTTGACCCAGTACTCCTGACGGCTACGGCTCCAGTAGGTCGCGCGATCCGACGTCAAGGTGCGCGCGAGGGCCTCGTCGTCCATCCAGCCCAGCATCAGCACCTCCCCGGTGTCGTGCTGCTGCACGATCGCGGCCACCAGGCCGTCGGGTGAACGCTTGAGGCGGGCAGCGATGCTGGGGTCGAGCGACGACGTCACCGGGTCAGTATGACCAGTCAGTCCTGGCGGGCCCTGACACAGCAGCGATCCGGCGCCGGGTCCAGCTCGGCCTCGACGCGGTCGCAGCCGAGGCCGTCGCACACCCCCGAGACGTACTCGAGGTTGAGACCACAGACCAGGGCCGTCTGCTCCTGCGCCACTCGATGGAACGGGCAGTTGCGCAGCTGCAAGGCTCGCCCGTCCAACCTCGGCTCGTAGCCGCCTGCGGAGAGTGCGTCGGCCAGGCGCTGCAGCTGCGAGCGCGACCGGGACCGGTACGCCTCTCCGAACCTGGCCCCCTCCTCGCGCGCGACCTCCGCGGCCACCTGGGCGGCCGGTGCTCCCGACGACGTCGCCGACGCGATCGCGTTGGCCAGGATCCTGCTGAGCAGGTCGTACTGGCGAGACGGCACCGACGCGGAGAGCTCACGGTCGGCGCGACGGTAGAGCTTCGCCGGGCGGCCCGATCCTGGTCCGGTCCGCCCGGTGAGGCGCCGGTACTCGACCTCCAGCAGCCCTTCGTCGACCAGCTTGTCGAGGTGGAACTTCGCCGAGTGTCCTGGGACGCCGACCTGTTGTGCCGCCTGCTCGCGGCTCACCGCATCATCCGCGCGCGCCACGACGTCGTACAGCCGCCGACGCAAGGGCTCCGCCAGCGTCGCCAGGCCGTGAAGGTCGCGGTCAGGCTTCGGGTCCGACGTCATTTCTAAAGGATAGGCATCTTGACGTAAGACCGTCTAGAGGTGTTCCATCGGATATCTCATTATCCGAAAGAAGGAGAGTCCCATGACCACATCCGAACGTGCCGACGCGCTGCCTCGGGCCACCCGCCGCTCGGGCGCCGACGAGGCGTACCTGCTGCTGCGCACGGTCTTCACGATCGCTCCGATCGCGTTCGGCCTCGACAAGTTCGCCCAGGTCCTCTCGGACTGGGACTACTACCTCGCCCCGTGGATCAACGACCTGGTGCCGGGCTCGGCACACGACGCGATGATGATCGTGGGGGTCGTCGAGGTGATCGCGGGCGTGCTCGTCGCGCTGCGCCCGAGGGTGGGCGCCTACGTCGTGGCGCTGTGGCTGGGCGGCATCATCGTCGACCTGGTGACCCTCGGGGACTACTACGACGTCGCGCTGCGCGACTTCGGGCTGCTCGTGGGCGCGGTGGCACTGGCGCGGCTTGCGACCGACCGAGTGCACCGATGACGGTGTCGTCGCTGGCAGATCGGCGCCGGGTCGGGCATCACGGCCGTGCGCGCGACCTCGACGCCGCCGAGCGCGCGGCGTCGGCCTTCCTACGTGCCCTGGGTGTGGAACCCGATGACCCCGCCCACCCCGAGCTGGCGCGCACGCCCCGCCGGCTCGCCGAGGCGTTCGCCGAGCTGCTCACCCCTGAGGAGTTCGACTTCACGACCTTCCCCAACACCGAGAGGTACGGCGAGTTGGTGCTGGTGCGCGACATCCCGCTCCAGTCGTTGTGCGCCCATCATCTGCTGCCGTTCGTCGGCCGGGCCCACGTGGCCTACCTGCCTGGCGAGAGGATCGTGGGGCTGTCCAAGCTCGCGCGGCTGGTGGACCACTTCGCCCGGCGACCGCAGACCCAAGAACGGCTGACCACCCAGGTCGCCGCCGCGCTCGAGGAGCGCCTGGAGCCGCGGGGTGTCGGCGTGGTGATGGAGGCCGAGCACCAGTGCATGACTCTGCGTGGCGCCAGGGCCCCTGGCACCACGACGACGACGTCGTCACTACGCGGCCACCTGCGCGAGGACCCGGCCGCACGTGCGGAGCTGATGGCGCTGGTCAACACCGGTCGGGGCTAACGACCTGGCCCCTGCTGCGCGACCCACGAGGCGTGCAGTCCGGCGTAGACGCCGTCTTGTCGCAGCAGGTCGGCATGAGCACCGCGCTGGACGACCCGGCCGCGGTCGACGACGACGACCTCGTCGGCGCTCTCAGCCGTGGAGAGCCGGTGGGCGATGGTCACCGACGTGCGTCCCCGCATCAGCCGCTCGAGGGCCTGGCCGATGCGCATCTCGAGAGCAGGGTCGACCGACGACGTCGCCTCGTCGAGGACCAGTAGGTCGGGATCGGCGAGCTGGGCGCGGACCAGGGCGACGAGCTGGCGCTCGCCGGCGGACAGGGACTCACCGCGCTGACCGACCTGGGTCTGCAGACCGCGCGGCAGGGTCTCCAGCCACTCGGTGAGGCCGAGCACGTCGATCGCGAACACCAACAGCTCGTCGGTCGCCTCGAGCTGGCCGTAGCGGAGGTTGGCGGCCAAGGTGTCGTCGAAGAGGAACCCCTCCTGCGGGACGAGGACCACGCTCTGCCGCAGGGACGCCTGGGAGACCTCACGCAGGTCCACGCCGTCGAGGCGGACAGTCCCTGAGGTCGGGTCCATCAGCCGGCTGAGCAGCTTGGCGAACGTCGACTTGCCGGAGCCGGTCTCGCCGACGATCGCCATGCGGGTGCCGGCGGCGATCTCGAGGTCGACGTCGCGCAGCACCAGCGGGCCGCCCGGATAGGCGAAGTCGACATGCTCGAACCTCACGTCGACCGGGCCGCGAGGCAGCACCCGGCCTCGCTCCCCCGGGTCGACCAGATCGGCGGGAGTCTCGAGGATCCCGATCACGCGCCGCCAGCCCGCGATGGCGTTCTGGGCATCGGTGAGGATCTGGGTGCCCATCTGCACGGGTCCGACGAACAGGGTCACCAAGAACGCGAACGCCAGCACCTCGCCCGAGGTCACGTCGCCCGCGAAGCCCAGCAGCACGCCGACCACGATCACCCCGGCATTGGCAAGGCCGGCCGAGACCCCACCCAGTGAGAACGAGAACGCCGTGAAGCCCTGGGCTCGCGTGGAGGCTGCCTTGTACTCGTCGATCGCGGCATCGATGCGGGCCTGGGTGCGGTCCTCGACGGCGTAGGAGCGCACCACGGCCGCGCCGACCACGGGCTCGGAGATCGCCGACAGCATGAGCCCGACCTGTCGGCGTACGGTGCCGTAGGCGGCCGACAGCTTGCGCTGGAAGTAGCGAAGCGACAAGAACAGCGGCGCGAAGGCGACCCACACGACCAGCGCCAGCTGCCAGGAGTAGACGACCATCACCACGGTGGCCACCAGGATCTGCCCGATGCTGACGATGAACAGCAGGCCGCCGAAGACCAGGAACTGGCTGACCTGGTCGACGTCGCTGGTCACGCGCGAGACGAGTGCTCCACGACGCTCGGTGTTCTGGGTCAGCAACGGCAGGTCGTGGACGTGGCGGAACGCCTTGATCCGCAAGGTGGCCAGCCCGCGCTCGGAGGAGGTGAACAGGCGCGTGGTCATCAGGAAGGACGCATAGCTGGTCACCGCGATCGCCAAGGCCGCCAAGATCGCCATCACCATCGTGAAGGGCACGTCGGGACCCCCGTCGGCGTGCAGGCCGCGGTCGAGGGTCTGCTGCACCGCGATGGGTACGACGACCTGGCCGACCGAGGCGATCACGGCGAGGAAGAGCGTGAAGCGGATGCCCTCCTTGAGCTCGGGCGAGTGGGCCATGCCTCGCCGGATCGTGTCGATCGCACCGATCTCCTCGCCGGTGTCGACGGTCGTCATGTGACGTCACCTGCCTCCACCGGCTCATGAGGAGCCTGCTCGTAGGCGTTGACCAACCGCGAGTAGGCCGGGTTGCGGGCCAGCAGGTCCCTGTGGGGACCGCGATCGGCCACTCGTCCGTCCGCGAGGTAGACGACCTCGTCGGCCAGGCCGATGGTGGCCTTGCGATAGGCCACCACCACCAGCGAGGCGCCTCCCGCCCGGCCACGGAGCGCACTGAGGATCCGCGCCTCCACCTCGGGGTCGACCGCCGAGGTCGCATCGTCGAGGATGAGCAACCGCGGTCGGCGCACCAGGGCCCGGGCCAAGCAGATGCGCTGACGCTGGCCCCCGGACAGGGAGGTGCCGCGCTCGCCGAGCCTGGTGTCGAGCCCTTCGGCCAGAGCGGCGACGAACCCGTCGGCCTGGGCCACTCGCAGTGCCTCCCAGACCTCGGCGTCGTCCACAGCGGCACCCAGGGTGACGTTGCCGCGCACGGTGTCGTCGAAGAGGAACGCGGCCTGGGGGACGATCGCCATGACCTCGGCGAGCTCGCCGTGTGCCAGGTCGCGCAGGTCGATGCCGTCGAGGAGGATGCGGCCCCGGTCGGGGTCGACCAGGCGGGTCAGCAAGGTGGTCAGCGTGCTCTTGCCCGCAGCCGTCGCGCCCACGACGGCAACGGTGCGCCCGGGCTCGACGGTGAAGCTCACGTCGCCGAGCACCGTCTGGTCGGGCTCGTAGGAGTAGCCGACGTGCCGGAGCTCGAGCCGCGCACCGACCGCCGCACCCGCGGGGCCGCCGGCGACCTGCTGGTCGCCGTAGGTCATCTCGCCCGTGGCGTCGAGCACCTGCGAGACCCGACGGAACCCGACCACGCTGCGCGGGAACTCCCCCAGCAGCCAACCGATCGAACGGATCGGGAAGGACACGATCGTCAGCAGGTAGGCGACGGTGACGACGTCACCGGCTACCGAGCGGCCGTCGAGCACGCGCGCGACACCGACGATGAGCACGAGCAGCACGCCGAGATTGGGCAGGGCGGCAAGTGCCGGGTCGAACGCCGCCCGGATGCGGCCGGCACGGATGTTGACATCGCGCAGCTCGTTGGCCTTGGTGGCGAACCTTCGGGTCTCCTCCGCCTCGCGACCCAGCGTCTTGACGACCATCGCTCCGTCGAACGACTCGTGGGCGATCTCGCTGACCTCGGCGCGCAGCTGCTGGGCGCGCGTCATCAGCGGCGAGGCGAGCCGCTGGTAGAGCACGTTGGCGGCGATGACGGCGGGGAACACCAACAGCCCGACGAGGGCGAGCACGAGGTCGGCGACGAGCATCTGGGCGACCGCGATCACCATCATCGCGACAGTGCCGACGGCCATCGGAAGCGGCGCGATGGGTCCCCACGCGGCCTCGACGTCGGAGTTGGCGTTGGAGAGCAGCTGGCCGGTCGGGTGGCGCTGGTGCCATTCCATCGGCAGGCGGAGGTACTGGCGGGTGACGTCGCGACGGTAGTGGGCCTGCATGCGGTATTGCATGATGCCGGCGCCCAGCCGCCGGGCCACGATGCCGACTGCGCGAAGGATCGCCACGCCGACGAACAGAGCCACGACGGTCAGCAGCAGACCGGAGCCGACCTCGCCGTTGCGGAAGGCGGGCAGCACGACGTGGTCGGTCGCCCAGCCGAGCACCCAGGCGTCGGCGACGGTGAGCGCTCCGAACAGCACGCTGCCGAGTGTCGAGAGCGCGAAGATGCCCTTCTCGCGCTTGATGGCGACCCACAAGACCGCGAAGCCCTCGCGGGTGGTCGCCCCCTCGCTCACGTGCGCTCCTTGCTCCTGCCCAGATGATGACCAGATGGTGGCCAGATGTGGCCGAATGCTGGCCGCAACCTGGCCGGATCCTGGCCAGACCGGGAACCGGCCCGGCTGGTCACGCTATTCCCCGGCGCCGACATGCTGGCAATCAGCACCGGTTGCCTATCCTCGCGGTCATGGTCACCCTCCCCCCGCTCAACGCGTCCTACGTCCGCCAGGAGCGCACGGCCCTCGTGGCCAGCGCCCTGCGAGCCGGGCCCGATGCTCCGACGCTGTGCGAGGGCTGGGACGTCAAGGACCTGGTCTGCCACCTGCTGCTGCGCGAGAACAGCCTGATGGCGGCGGCGGGCATCGCCGTGCCGGCGTTCGCCAGGCTCACCGACAAGGAGATGAAGCGCCTCAGGAAGCAGCCCTTCGAGCGGCTGGTCGAGCGGCTGCGCAGCCACCGGCTCACCTTCTTCTCGCTGCCGCCCGTCGACGCGGCCTTCAACACCTTGGAGTACTTCGTCCATCACGAGGACATCCGCCGTGCCCAGCCCGGTTGGCGCCGCCGGCCGTTGTCCGCCGAGGCCAACGACGTGTTGTGGAAGGCGCTCCGCTCGCAGGGCCCGACGTTGGTGCGCTCGACCGGCGTGCCGGTCGTGGTGCGTCGTACCGATACCGAGGAGCGGGCAACGCTGCTGCCGGGGCGCAGCCCTGTAGAGCTGAGCGGGCCGGTCAGCGAGGTGGTGATGTACCTCCACGGTCGCGACGAGGTGCGCGACATCGCCTTCGCCGGACCCGACCAGAAGGTGGCCAAGGTCAGACGCTCGAGCCTCGGCTCCTTCTGACGTCGCGTCAGCGTACGACGCAGCCGGCCGCCCCGAGCGAGGCCTTGACGTCCCCGATCGTCAGCGTGCCGAAGTGGAAGACGCTGGCTGCCAGCACCGCGTCGGCGCCCGCCTCGACGGCTGGCGGGAAGTGCTCGGCCGCACCCGCGCCTCCGCTCGCGATGATCGGGACGGTGACCTCTCGGCGTACGGCCCGGATCAGCTCCAGGTCGAAGCCCTCACGAGTGCCGTCGGCGTCCATCGCGTTGAGCAGGATCTCCCCGGCGCCGAGCTCGCACGCCCGCTTGGCCCAGGCCACCGCGTCGAGTCCTGCTGACGTGCGCCCGCCGTGTGTGGTGACCTCGAAGCCGGACGGACAGTCGATGGCCGAGCCGGTCGAGACCCGGCGGGCGTCGACCGACAGCACGAGTACCTGGTTGCCGAAGCGGTCGGCGATCTCGGCGACCAGCTCGGGTCGGCGGATGGCGGCCGTGTTGACGGCCACCTTGTCGGCACCGGCCCGCAACAGCGTGTCGACGTCGTCGGTGCTCGAGACTCCCCCACCGACGGTCAGCGGGATGAAGACCTGCTCGGCGGTGCGGCTGACGACCTCGAGGGTGGTCGCCCGACCCTCGTGGGAGGCCGAGATGTCGAGGAAGGTGAGCTCGTCGGCACCCTGGCGGTCGTAGAGCGCGGCCAGCTCGACCGGATCGCCGGCGTCGCGGAGATCTTGGAAGTTCACGCCCTTGACGACCCGGCCGCCATCGACGTCGAGACAGGGGATGACGCGTACGGCGAGACTCACGGCCGCTCACCCGGCCGGGTCAACGCGAGGGCGGCGGGGAGAGTGAAGCGGCCCTCGTAGAGGGCGGTGCCGATGATGGCCCCTTCGACACCCTCGCCGACCAGGCCCATCAGTGCTCGCAGGTCGTCCAGCTCGGTGATGCCGCCGCTCGCCACGACCGGGCGCTGCGTCACGGCGCAGACGTCGCGCAGCAGCTGGATGTTGGGACCTTGCAGCATGCCGTCCTTGGCGACGTCGGTGACGACGTATCGGGCGCAGCCCTCGTCGTCGAGTCGCGCCAGGACGTCGTAGAGGTCACCGCCTTCGCGCGTCCAGCCGCGAGCGGCGAGGGTGCG
Organism: Nocardioides agariphilus; assembly: GCF_015352445.1. Lineage (GTDB taxonomy): Bacteria > Actinomycetota > Actinomycetes > Propionibacteriales > Nocardioidaceae > Nocardioides > Nocardioides agariphilus. Next base: position 88,428 of record NZ_JADKPO010000006.1, on the reverse strand, counting down.
GCCGCGTACGTCGAGCCCGACCGCGACCCGGTCACCCCATTGGGCGATGGCCCTGGCGCACCACTCGGGCGTCTCGAGCGCGGCCGTGCCGATGTTGACCCGGCGACAGCCGGCAGCCATGGCGGCCGCCAGTGACTCGTCGTCTCGGATGCCTCCGCTCATCTCGACGTCGATGTCGAGGCGGCCGACGATCTCGGCCTGCAGCTCGCGGTTGTGGCCCCTCCCGAAGGCCGCATCGAGGTCGACCAGGTGGATCCACTCGGCCCCGGCCTCCTGCCACCGCAACGCGGCCGCCACCGGATCCCCGAACCTCTTCTCCGACCCGGCCACCCCCTGGACGAGCTGCACGGCCTGCCCATCGGCGATGTCGACGGCGGGCAGCAGCTCGAGGTACGTCTTCGCGTCCGCCACGCGCCCCACCCTAGAGATCCGCGCTTTCCGCAGCTCGCGGGGTCAGGTACGGCGGACGAAGAGGTGGAGGACAGGCGCGACGAGCAGGGAGACGGCCGCGGCGGCGAGGCGGGACTCCCAGTCGGGGCGGACGATCCACACCAGCAGGTTGAGGGCGACAAGGATCGCGATCGTCGCTGCCCGCTCCCGTCGCCGGCGGGCGGCGAGCTCGCCGGGCATCAACCGCGGACGTGGCAGCCAGGTCGTGAGGACCTTCTTGCGCGCGGCCGACCGGGAGCGGCGCGCGGCCTGGCGAGCCTGCGCCTGGGCCCTGGCCGCGGCCTGGCGCTCACGCTCTGCGCGGCGCCGGGCGCGCTCCTTGCTCACCAGGGCCTCACAGCGTCGCCACCCAGTTGCGCAGCAGCATCGCTCCCGCGTCGCCGGACTTCTCGGGGTGGAACTGGGTAGCGCTCAACGGCCCGTTCTCGACCGCGGCGACGAAGCGGTCTCCGCCGTGCTCGGACCAGGTCACCAGCGGCGCGCGGGTGCGGTCATGGGTCTCCAGCTCCCACGAGCGCACGGCGTAGGAGTGCACGAAGTAGAACCGCTCCGCTTCCACGCCGGCGAGCAAGGTAGTGCCCTCCGGGACCTCCACGGTGTTCCAGCCCATGTGGGGGACCACGGGTGCCTGGATCCGCTCGACGACCCCCGGCCACTCGTCGCAGCCATCGGTCTCGACGCCGTGCTCGACGCCACGGGCGAACAGGATCTGCATGCCCACGCAGATGCCGAGCACGGGTCGTCCGCCTGCCAGCCGGCGGCCGATCACCTCATGACCGCGTACGGCGCGCAGCCCGGCCATGCACGCCGCGAACGCTCCGACTCCCGGCACGACCAGGCCCTCGGCCTCCTGGGCCGCGGCACGGTCGGCGGTGAGAACGACCTCGGCGCCCACGCGTTCGAGCGCGCGCACAGCCGAGCGCACGTTGCCCGACCCGTAGTCGAGCACCACCACCTGCTTCACGGCATCGCCTCTAGAGGGCGCCCTTGGTCGACGGCACGCCGGTCTCGCGCGGGTCGATGGCCACCGCATCGCGCAACGCCCGGGCGAATGCCTTGAACTGCGCCTCGACCAGGTGGTGCGGGTCGCGCCCTGACAGCACCCGCACGTGGAGCGCGATCTGGGCGTGGAAGGCGATCGTCTCGAACACGTGACGGGTCAGCGAACCGAGATAGGCCTCACCGATCACGACGAACGCCTGGGCGTCGGGCTCCCCCGTGTGCACGCAGTAGGGGCGCCCAGAGACATCCACGACGGCCTGCACGAGTGCCTCGTCGAGGGGCACGGTGGCATCGCCGAAGCGGCGGATCCCGGACTTGTCACCGAGCGCCTCGCGCAGCGCCTGGCCCAAGACGATGGCGGTGTCCTCGACGGTGTGGTGGGCGTCGATGTGGGTGTCGCCCTCGGTCTGCACCGTCAGGTCGACCAGGGAGTGGCGCGCGAACGAGGCCAGCATGTGGTCGTAGAAGCCGACCCCGGTCGAGATGTCGGAGCGGCCGGTGCCGTCGATGTCGACCTCGACGTGGACCTTGGACTCCTTGGTCTGCCGGTCGACCGTGGCGGTGCGGCTCATCACTCCTCCTCCAGGCGCACGGGTGTCCCCAGCGCGGTCAGTGCGTGCCTGAATGCTCCCATCTCCTCGGCCGTGCCGATCGAGACCCGTAGCCAGCCGGACGGACCGACCTCGCGGATCAGCACCCCATGGTCGAGCAGGCCCTGCCAGACCGCGTGCCGGTCGGAGTACCTCCCGAAGAGCACGAAGTTGGCATCGCTCTGGGCCACCTCGAGGCCCTGGGCCGCCAGCCACGCGGCGGTCGCATCGCGCTCGGAGCGCAGCTCCTGCACTCTGGCCAGCAGCTCGTCAGCGTGTCGGAGCGCAGCCAGTGCGGCGGCCTGGGTCACGGCGCTGAGGTGATAGGGCAGCCGCACCACCCGGACGGCATCGCAGATCTCGGGTGCGGCGGCGAGGTAGCCCAGGCGCGCGCCGGCGAAGGCGAACGCCTTGCTCATGGTGCGCGACACCACCAGGTTGCGCGTTGAGGGCAGGAGCTCCAAGGCGCTGGGAGTGCCGGAGCGGCGGAACTCGGCGTACGCCTCGTCCACGACCACCAACCCGTCACCGGCTGCTTCGCACAGCGCCGAAACGGCGTCCAACGGCAGCGCCGTGCCCGTCGGGTTGTTGGGCGAGGGCAGGAGCACGACCGTCGGCCGCTCCCGCTCGACCAGCTCGCGCGCCCGGTCGAGGTCGAGGGAGAAGTCGCTCTCGCGCCGTCCCTCGACCCAGCGGGTGGTGGTGTCGCGGGCGTACTCGGGGTACATCGAGTACGTCGGAGCGAAGCTGACCGCCGTGCGGCCCGGGCCGCCGAAGGCCTGCAGCAGGTGCAGCATCACCTCGTTGGACCCGTTGGCGGCCCACACCTGACGCGGCGTGATGCCGACCCCGCCGTCGCGGTTGAGGTAGTCGGCCAGGGCAGCTCGCAGCTCACCGAACTCGCGGTCGGGGTAGCGGTTCAGGCTGCCCGCCACGGCTGCGACCGACGCCGCGATGTCGGCCACCACCTCCGGGGACGGCGGGTAGGGGTTCTCGTTGACGTTGAGCTGCACGGGTACGTCGAGCTGTGGCGCACCGTACGGCGCGAGGCCGACGAGGTCCTCGCGCAGGGGCGGAAACGTCATGACCCTGACTCGTGTGTCAGTCGGATCCTGACCGCAGCCCCGTGAGCCGGCAGGTCCTCGGCCTCGGCGAGGTCGACCACGTGGTCGGCCACCTCGGCCAGTGCGTCGCGGCCGTAGTCGACCACATGCATGGACTTGAGGAAGGCGCGCACCGACAGCCCCGAGGAGTAGCAGGCGCAGCCACCGGTCGGCAGGACGTGGTTGGAGCCGGCGCAGTAGTCACCCAACGACACCGGCGCGAACGACCCGACGAAGATCGCCCCGGCGTTGCGCACCCGGGCGGCCCAGGCCGCTGCATCGACGGTCTGGATCTCGAGGTGCTCCGCAGCGTAGGCGTCGACGACCGCAAGACCCTGCTCGAGGTCGTCGACGAGCACGATCGCCGACTGCCGCGCGGTCAGTGCGGTGCGGATGCGCTCGGAGTGGCGCGTGGCGAAGACCTGCTTCTCGAGCTCGGCATCGACGTCGTCGGCGAGTTGCTCGCTCGGCGTCACCAGGACACTCGCAGCCAGGACGTCGTGCTCGGCCTGGCTGATCAGGTCGGCGGCGACGAAGGCCGCCTCCGCGCTGTCGTCGGCGAGTATCGCGATCTCGGTCGGGCCCGCCTCCGAGTCGATGCCGACGATCCCCTTGAGCAGCCGCTTGGCAGCGACGGTGTGGATCGATCCTGGGCCGGTCACGAGGTCGACGGGGGCGCAGGGACCGGCGCCATAGGCGAACATCGCGATCGCCTGGGCGCCGCCGACGGCGTAGACCTCCTCGATGCCCAACAGCGCGCAGGCAGCCAGGATCGTCGGGTGCGGAAGTCCACCGTGGTCCTTCTGCGGCGAGGAGGTGAGCGCGATCGAGCCCACGCCCGCGACCTGGGCCGGCACGACGTTCATCACGACGCTGGATACGAGCGGCGCCACGCCGCCGGGGACGTAGAGGCCGACGCGTCCTACCGGCACGATGCGGTGGGTCACCGTCGCGGCGCCGTAGGTCGTGACGGTGTCGCTCTCGCGCTCAGCCTCACACGACGCCCTCAGCCGTCGGATGGACTCCTCAAGGCCCGCGCGGACCGCCGGGTCGAGAGTCTCCAGCGCCTTGGCCAGGGCGCTCGCAGGCACGCGGATGTTGTCCGGAGCGACGCCGTCGAAGCGCAGGCTGAGCTCCGAGATGGCCTCGACGCCTCGGGTTCTGACCGCCTCGCAGATCGGGCGGACGGCATGCAGCGCGGCCTCCACGTCGACCTCCGCGCGGGGGACGGCCGCGCGATAGTCGACAGCAGTGGAGGCTCCACGCAGGTCGATCCGCCGCATCATGGGCAGCAAGTCTAGGAGTCGGGCGCCCACCTCTCGGCGGTGGTGCCCAGCGGTGGGACTGCCGGGGGTTAAGGTCGAGGAGTGGCGACGACGCTGCCGATGTTCCCGCTCAACGCGGTGCTGTTCCCCGGTGTCAGCGTGCCGCTGACCGTCTTCGAGGACCGCTACCGGGCACTGGTGCACCACCTGCTCCGCGTCGAGCCCGAAGAGCGGTACTTCGGCTCGGTCGGCATCCGCGAGGGCTACGAGGTCGGCGAGCATGGCGCCCAGTCGCTGTTCAAGATCGGCTGTCGGGTCAAGATGACCGACGTCGAGTCCAATCCCGACGGCACCTTCAGCCTCGTGGCGGTCGGCATGGAGCGCATCTCGCTCGAACGGCTCGATGTCACTGGTGCCTATCCGGTCGGGCACGTCGTGGAGCGGCCCGAGGCCCCGAGCCACGTTGACGACGAGGTCGTCGAGCTCGCTCAAGCCACCTTCGTGGCCTATCGGACGCTGCTGGCCGCGTACCGCGAGGACCCCTATCCCTTCCCTCTGCCGCAGGACCCGGCGTACCTGTCGTGGACCCTGGCCGCGGTCGCACCGCTCCCCCTGCACGAGCGCCAGGCACTGCTGGAGGCCGAGGACGCCGGCGCCCGGCTGGCGATGGTCACCCAGCTGCTGCGCACCGAGCTGCGCGCGATGAACGTCATCCCCTCGTTGCCGGCCACCGAGGTCGCCCGCACGCGCTGGTCGCCCAACTGACGACGGCGACATGACCCCAGCTGTTGCCGCCCTGACACGGGCCGGCATCCCCTTCACGGTCCACGAGTACGACCACGACCCGCGGGCCACCTCGTTCGGTCTGGAGGCCGCCGAGGCGCTGGGAGTCGATCCCGACCAGGTGTTCAAGACCTTGTTGGCCGACCTCGACGGCTCGCTCGTCGTGGCAGTGCTGCCCGTGTCGGCCAAGCTGGACCTCAAGGCGCTGGCGCGCGCGCTGGGTGGGAGCAAGGCCGCGATGGCCGACCCCAAGGCGGCCGAGCGCGCGACCGGCTACGTCACCGGAGGCATCTCGCCCGTCGGGCAGAAGCGCACGCACCGCACGGTCCTCGACGAGACCTCGATGATGTGGGACGCGATCTACGTCTCCGGTGGACGCCGGGGCCTGGACCTGGCGATCGCCCCGGCGGACCTCGTCGAGGCGACCGGGGCGATCACCGCAGACGTCAGTCGGTGGTGATGCGCAGGACTCCGTGGGTCCAGTCGTCGTCTTGCCACGTGTCGATCCCGAACCCTGCCAGCGGCTTGAGGTTCTCGGCAATGGTCGGGTCGTCACCGGCTACCTTGACCAGCCAGTCGTCGCCCGCGTTGAAGTTGACGAACAGCACCGCACTCGCCTTGTCGGACTCGCGGATCACGTCCTGGTAGACCTCGGTCTTGCCCAGCTCACCGTTGCCCAGGATCGCCGTGCGCAGCTCGGTGCCGGGGCCGATCGCGAAGTAGCCGGCGTCGCTGTCGAGACCGAGGTACTTCGAGGCGTCCGGCTGCTGGGCCAGGATCTTCTCGAGCACGGCGATGGCGGCCTTGTCATCGCCCTTGACCTTCATCGCGATCGGGATGTCGCTGGGGCTGCCGGAGTTGAAGAACGCCTCGGGGTCGAAGTCGGAGCCGAACATCAGGGCTGCCGACTCGCCGAACAGCGCCTCGCCGTCCTGTGGCAGGTCGAGACCGGTGGCGGCCGACGCCTCCTCGAACAGGTCGTCGGCGGTCATCTCGCCACCGGAGAACGACGCGACCTGCTCGACGAGCTGCGTCAGCCAGCCCTTGTCGAAGCCCATCCCGAACGCCACTGCAGTGGCTGCTGGGAGGGTCTCGACCACGTCGCCGCCGCGACCAGTGCCCAGCGTCTTGGACATGTCGATGCCGCTGTCGCCCGCCCCTTCGATCTCGAGCGCGCCGTTGTCGAACCGCACGGTCGCGGCCATGCCCTTGAAGTTGGACAGCGGTGAGTTCCCCGTCGGTGCGGCGTCGCCCAGCTCGCCGAGGTTGTCGGTGCCGGTCAGCCCCTGCTCGAGATCTCCGGCGAGGCCGCTCAACTGGCCCATCGAGTCGCCGAAGTACTTGCCGGCCTCGGGCGCGGCGTACACCGTGGCGATGCCCGCGGACCCGGCGGCGGAGGTGAGCTCCTTGAACTCCGGGTCGTCGGCCAAGGTGGCCTTGTCGGCTGTGTCGACGACTGCCTGGGCCTGCTTGTCGCTCTCGGCAAGGATCGCCCAGTCGCCGTCGATCACCCACCCACCGGTGGGATCGGAGCCCTCCGACCCGCAGGCCCGGATCTTGGTCAGTCCCGCGTCGGCCGCGTCGGCGTCCTTGACCTGCAGCACACCGACCACGGCGGGGTCCGTGTCGCCGAGGTCGACGGCGGCCACGGCCAACCGCGACCCGAGCCAGGGCTCGATGTCCTCCTTGTAGAACAGCTGGCAGTCCTGGGGCACGTCGAGCTCATCGAAGATCGACTCGCGGATGTCGTCTCCGGCATCGAGGCCGAAGTGCTCCTTGAACGCCGGGAACTTGTTGAGCGTGCGGAGCGCCTCGATCTTCTGGGCACCGCTGGGATCCAGGTCGATGCTCGCGTAACCGATAGTGCTGGCCGGCAGCGCCTCGGCGGGCTGGGCGCCGGTGCTGAAGAACTGGGCGGCCGCCCAGGCGCCGACGCCGATCACGGCGAGAGCCGCGATGCCGCCTCCGATCAGCAGGCCTCGTCGACGACCGCCACCCGAGGCGGCAGGAGTCGGCGTCTCGGGGGACAGCGGAGACCCACTCCCCGCCTCGAGGTACTCAGGGGCCGCGGGCTGCTGACCCCCCTGCGGGTAGGGCGGCTCGGACGCGCTGGAGTAGGTGTCGGACACGGTCGTCCCCCGTCGGATCGGGCGGCGTGTCCCCGGGACAGTTGGGGCGGGCCGCGGTCGTGCTCTCGGACGAAGAGCCTACCCGCGAGGTTCCGCGGCGAAGGTCGCTTCGGGCGCCTTGCCGCTGAAGAGTGTGAAGATCGCACCGAGCGCGGCCAGCGACCCCAGGGCGAACGAGAGCTGGGGGGTCAGCCCGGACACGGTCAGCGCACTCGGGAGCCTCGTGCCGTCCTCGGCCCGCAGCGCAAGCTCGGCGGGATCCGCCGGCCCGAGGCGTTGGCCGAGCCGGGCCATCAGCCACCCGGCCAGCAGGGCTCCTGCCACGCACGTGAGCAGGGTCAGCATCGGCCGAACGCCGCCGACCAGGGCGAACACGACGCCGAGCACCAGGCCGATCCCGGCGGACACCAAGACATAGAGGGCCGTGCCGGAGAACTCCTCGCGCAGCGCGTTGCCGTCGGCGTACCACTGGTGGTCGACGACCACCCCAGCGGACGGCTGCCACAGCTCGTGCCACATCCAGCCACCGAACAGCCCGGCCAGGGCGTAGGCACCGAGCACGGCCATCGCGAACACCAACCCACGACGCTGGCTCATGGGATCAGACACCCCGGCCCGAGCAGCTGCTTGAGGTCGGCGAACAGGGCCGGGCTCGCGGTCACCCGGTGCGCCGGCAGCCGCAGCACCTGGGTGGAGTCGCGCGCGAGCAGCTGGAGGTGGACCTCGGTCATGCCGGGGTGGGTGCGCAGTACCTCGGTGAGCTTCTCGACGACCGGGGGGGTGCACCGGGTGGAGGGCAGCCGGATCACCACCGGGCCCGTCGGCCCCTCGGAGAGGTCGGGAACCGTGACCTCTTGGGCCCGGATCGCGGGGGTGTCCTTGTCGCGAGACAGGGAGCCACGCACGGTGATGATGGCGTCCTCGACGAGGTAGGTGCTGGCCAGCTGGTAGGTGCTGGGGAACATCAGCACCTCGATGCCACCGTCGAGGTCCTCGAGCTGCACGATGGCCCAGGAGTCGCCCTTCTTGGTGATCTTGCGTTGCACCGAGGTCACCAGACCGCTGATCGTGACGTAGCTGCCGTCGGGCCGGTCCTCGTCGAGGAGCAGCTGGCCGATGGTGCAGTCGGTGCCCTGCGACAACACGTGCTCCAGGCCGAGCAGCGGGTGGTCGGAGACGTAGAGCCCCAACATCTCCCGCTCGTGGCCCAGCAGCGTCATCTTGTCCCACTCGTCGAGGTCGGGCACGGTGACCGAGATGCCGAAGCTGCTGCCACCCCCTGCGCCGTCGAGTCCGTCCAAGCCGGCGAACAGCGAGTCCTGGCCGATCGCCTCGTTGCGCTTGATGTCGACGTACTGGTCGACGGCGGTCTCGTGGATGGCGACCAGCGCCCGCCGCTTGTGCTTCATGTCGTCGAACGCGCCGGCCTTGACCAGCGACTCCAGGACGCGCTTGTTGCAGACCAGGGCCGGCACCTTGTCCATGAAGTCGTTGAAGTCGGCGTAGCGGCCCTTCTGCTCGCGTGCCTCGACGATGCCGGAGACCACGTTGTGACCGACGTTGCGCACCGCGGTCAGACCGAAGCGGATGTCGCGGCCGACGGGGGTGAAGTTGGTCGCGGACTCGTTGACGTCAGGCGGGAGCACCTGGATCTTCATCCGCCGACACTCGTTGAGGTAGATCGCCATCTTGTCCTTGTCGTCCTTGACGGACGTCAGGAGCGCGGCCATGTACTCGGGGGGGTAGTTGGCCTTGAGATAGGCCGTCCAGTAGGAGACCAGTCCGTAGGCCGCTGAGTGGGCCTTGTTGAAGGCGTAGTCGGAGAACGGGACCAGCACCGCCCACAGTGCGTCGATCGCACCCTTGCTGAAGCCGTTTGCCACCATGCCCTCGGAGAAGGGGAGGTACTCGGCGTCGAGGATCTCCTTCTTCTTCTTGCCCATCGCCTTGCGCAGCAGGTCGGCCTGGCCCAGGGAGTAGCCGGCGACCTTCCGCACGATGGCCATCACCTGCTCCTGATAGACCAGCAGGCCGTAGGTCTCGTCGAGGATCTCGGCCAGTGGCTCGGCCAGTTCGGGATGGATGGCCACGACGGGCTCGCGGCCGGTCTTGCGGCGGGCGTACTTGTTGTGGGAGTCCATGCCCATCGGCCCCGGACGATAGAGCGCGCCGACAGCCGAGATGTCCTTGAACTCATCGGGTCGCATCGAACGCAGCAGAGCGCGCATCGGTCCGCCGTCGAGCTGGAAGACCCCGAGCGTGTCGCCCTTCTGGAGCAACTGGTAGGTCGCCGGGTCGTCGAGGGCGAGCTCCTCCAGCACCACGGTCTCGCCGCGGTTGGTCTCGATGTTCTTGACGCAGTCGTCGATCACGGTCAGGTTGCGCAGGCCCAGGAAGTCCATCTTGATCAGGCCCAGGGACTCGCACGTCGGGTAGTCGAACTGCGTGATCATCGCGCCGTCGGCCGGCCGCTTGAGCATCGGGATGATGTCGAGCAGCGGCTCGCTGGACATGATCACGCCGGCCGCGTGCACGCCCCACTGCCGCTTGAGGCCCTCGATGCCGATGGCGGTGTCGACCACCTTGCGCACGTCGGGGTCGGACTCGACCAGAGAGCGGAACTCCCCGCCCTCGGAGTAGCGCTTGTGCTCGGGGTTGAACAGCTCCTGGAGCGGGACGTCCTTGCCCATCACCGCCGGCGGCATCGCCTTGGTGACCCGGTCGCCCATGGCGAAGGGGTAGCCGAGGATGCGGGAGGAGTCCTTGATGGCCTGCTTGGACTTGATCGTGCCGTAGGTGACGATCATCGAGACGCGGTCGTCGCCGTACTTGTCGGTGACGTACTTGATGACCTCGCCACGACGGCGCTCGTCGAAGTCGATGTCGAAGTCAGGCATCGAGACGCGGTCCGGGTTGAGGAACCGCTCGAACAGCAAGCCGTGGACAAGCGGGTCGAGATCGGTGATGCGCAAGGCGTAGGCCACGATGGAGCCCGCGCCCGAGCCGCGGCCCGGACCGACCCGGATGCCGTTGTTCTTGGCCCAGTTGATGAAGTCGGCGACGACGAGGAAGTAGCCGCTGAAGCCCATCTGGGTGATCACGCCGAGCTCGAACTCCGCGCGCTGGCGGATCTCGTCGGTCGCGCCGTCCGGGTAGCGGAACCGCAGACCCGTCTCGACCTCCTTGAGCAGCCAGGAGGTCTCGTCCTCGCCGGGCGGGCAGGGGAAGCGAGGCATGAAGGTGCCGTTGCCCTCGGTGAAGGCGACATCGCAGCGCTCGGCGATCAGCAAGGTGTTGTCGCAGGCCTCGCGCAGACCGTGCTTGTCCACCCACAGTCCACGCATCTGCGCGGCACTCTTGACGTAGTAGCCGGTGCCGGAGAACGCGAACCGCTGTCCGGGTCCGTCACCCGCGGGGATGTCCATCGTCGATCCGGAGTTGATACAGAGCAGGTGCTCTTGCGACAGAGCGTCCTTCTCGTCGACGTAGTGGGAGTCGTTGGTGGCCAGCAGCGGGATGCGGAGGTCCTTGGACAACCGCAGCAGCCCGTCGCGCACGCGGTTCTCGAGCGGTAGGTCGTGGTCCATCAGCTCGAGGAAGTAGCTCTCGCGGCCGAAGATGTCCTGGTGGTCGGCGGCTGCCTGCCGGGCAGCCTCGTAGTTGCCGTAGCGCAGGTGGACCTGCACCTCTCCCGACGGGCAGCCGGTCGTGGCGATGATGCCCTTGCTGTGCTGGGCGAGCAGCTCCCGGTCGAGGCGGGGCTGCTTGAAGAAGCCGTCGCGCCAAGCCCCCGTCGAGAGCCGGAACAGGTTGTGCATGCCCTCGGTCGACTCCGACAGCAGGGTCATGTGGGTGTAGGCGCCGCGTGCGGATACGTCGTCGGAGCCGCCGTCGTAGAAGTTGACGCCCTTGCGCTCGAATCGGCTGATGTTGGGCGCGGCGTAGGCCTCCATGCCGATGATCGGCTTGACGCCCGCTGCCCGCGCCGCCTTGGAGAACTCGTAGGCCCCGAAGACGTTGCCGTGATCGGTCATCGCGACAGCCGGCATGCCGAGGTCGGCCACCCGTTGGGTCAACGGTCCCAGGCGCGCGGCGCCGTCGAGCATGGAGTACTCGGTGTGGACGTGCAGGTGGACGAAGGAGTCGTCTCGGCCCGTCGTCATGAGGTGTCGCGACTCCTTCTCACTCGCTCGTGGGCGCGGGCGCGCCGAACCAGCCGCGGCCGGGCGCCGGGCGACCATGAGGGGAAGGTCGCCAGCGTAACCGGGCCGGGATCAGATGGTGCCACCACGCGCCGACAGTCCCATGTTCCCCCGCTCCGACCCCCGGCACCGGCCGCGCCGACCCTCACCTCGACCCGTCTTCTCCGGCTACCTCGAGGCTCTCGGTGATGAGCGTCTGCACGATCCGAAGCAGCCGGTCGGCTCCCAGCTCGGGCGCGATCCCTGCGAGCCGCTCGGCGATCTCGCGCTCACGCGCATGGTCGCGGTCCGTGGAGGGCTTGACGGCCTGCACCGCCCTGGTCAGGGCGACCCGACGCGACAAGAGCTCACCGAGCGAGTCGTCCACCTCGTCGATCAGCCCTCGGTAGAAGGCCATCGGATCGAGGCCCGGCCAGGCCATCCGTACGTCGGGTGCGTGCTCCTCGTTGCCCGAGCCGTCGGTCCGCTCGAGCTCGACCAGCCCGCGCCGACGGTAGAACTCCCTGGCCGGCGCGTTGACCTCGAAGACCCACAGGCAGAAGCCGCCCGGTCGCACGCCCTTGACGGTGTCCAGGAGCACACCACCGACGCCGCGTCCCTGGGCCTGCGGGTCCACGAAGAGGTGGTCGAGCCAGGTGCGGGTCGCCATGGCATAGCCCAACAACGGACCGTCGCGCTCGGCCACCCACAGCTCGTGCTCGCCGTCGCGCAGTCGTGCAGCGAACCAGGCCCGGTCCTCCTCGGCCGTGTGGACGCCCGGCGGCATCCGGGCCGCAGCGCGGGAGCGTCCGTAGAGCTCCGCAAGAGGGGCGGACTCGTCGGCCTCCGCCGGGCGCACGCGCAGGTCCTCGCTCACCGAGCCAGGGTGCCAGACCTGGCCAGGTGCGGCACCAGCGCACCAGCGCATCCGGCAGTGACGCGGCCGGAGGGTCAGTCCAGCCCGCGCACGACCTCGAGAGCGGCAGACAGATCCTCAGGGTAGGTCGCGCTGTACTCGACGTACTCACCCGAGTCCGGGTGGTCGAAGCCGAGACGGGTCGCGTGCAGCCACTGCCGCTCGAGCCCGAGGCGCTGGGCCAGGGTCGGATCGGCGCCGTAGGTCAGGTCACCGACGCACGGGTGCTTGAGCGCGCTCATGTGCACGCGGATCTGGTGGGTGCGGCCGGTCTCGAGATGGACCTCGAGCAACGAGGCGAATCGGTGCGCCTCGAGCGTCTCGTAGTGCGTCACGCTGTGACGGCCGTCGGCCATCACGGCGTACTTGTAGTCGGCCTTCGGGTGTCGCCCGATCGGTGCGTCGATGGTGCCCTCGAGCGGGTCCGGGTGGCCTTGCACCAGGGCGTGGTAGACCTTGTCGACCGTGCGATGGCGGAAGGCGTTCTTGAGCACCGAGTAGGCGCGCTCGCCCTTGCAGATCACCATCACCCCCGACGTGCCGACGTCGAGCCGTTGGACGATCCCTTGTCGTTCGGAGGCACCGCTGGTGGCGATCCTGAAGCCGGCGGCGGTGAGGTGGCCTACGACCGTCGGACCCGTCCACCCGGGCGAGGGGTGCACCGCGACGCCCACGGGCTTGTCGATCACCACGATCGAGTCGTCGTCGTGGAGGATCTTGATCCCTTCGACGATCTCGGGGACCACCTCCAAAGGATCTGCCTGTGAGGGGATCGCAACCTCGAGCATGCTCCCTGGCACCAGGCGCTCGCTCTTGGCCGCGGCGGCCCCGTCGATCGTGACGTGGCCCGCGCTGATGAGGTCGGCGGCGCGAGTGCGCGAGAGGCCGAACAACCGCGCCATGGCGGCGTCGAGCCGCTCGCCCGCGAGCCCCTCGGGCACGGCGAGCACCCGGTGGTCCACCGCGGTCACTGGTGCTTGCCCGTCTCGGCCGTGCGGCCGTCGAGCCGGACATTGCGGAAGGCCTGCAGCAGGATCAGGCCGGCGGCGATGTCGATGCAGACGTCGGCCACGTTGAAGACCGGCCAGTGCGGCACCGAGAAGAGGTCGACCACGTGCCCGCGCAACGGACCGGGATCACGCAGCAGCCGGTCGGTCAGGTTGCCGCTGATGCCGGCGAGCAGGAGGCCGAGCGCGACCGCCCAGACCCGGTTGCCGAGCCTGCGGCTGAACCACAGCACCACGCAGACTGCCGCGATCGCCACCAGGCTGAACACGACGGTGAAGCTCTCGCCCGTGCTGAACGCCGCACCGGGGTTGCGCACCAGGTGCAGCCGGAACCAGTCGCCCAGCACCTCGATGTCGCCGTCATCGAGCCGCTGCACGGCCCAGATCTTCGCCAGCACGTCGACGGAGTACGCCGTCACAGCGACGACGACGAAGATCGTGCGCGAAGTGCGGCGGCGGTCGCTATGGTCAGATGACCGGGCGTCGCTGTGTGTCAGCGACGCTCCTCGCGCTGCTTGCATGTCATGCACAGTGTGGCACGGGGGAAGGCCATGGCCCGCATCTTGCCGATGGGGTTGCCGCAGGACTCGCAGATGCCGTAGGTGCCGTCGGCGATGCGAGCCAACGCCCTGTCGATCTGGGCCAGCTTCTCGCGTTCGTTGTGGACCACGATGATCTCCTGGTCACGCTCGAAGCTGGTCGCGCCCATGTCTGCCTGATCGTGTCCCGCGCCGTCACCGGCATCGCGCATCAGCTTGTCGAGCTCGGCCTCTTGACCCGAGAGCGTGCGGACGACGCGATCACGGTCCGCGTGCAGCTCGGAGAGGACCTCCTTGATCTCGGCCTTCGTCCAGGCGCCCTCCCCCTCCTTGACCACCAAGGCGCTGACAGCCTTGCGCGCGGCCGCGGCCCGAGAGCTCGACTGCGTCGGGCGGGTGGCCACCGCGGTGCCAGCGTCACGGGCAGGAGTGGTCCTCTTCGCGGTCGTCGCCTTCTTGGCGGGAGCCTTCTTGGCGGGAGCCTTCTTGGCGGGAGCCTTCTTGGCGGGAGCCTTCTTGGCGACCGCAGCCGTGGCGCGCTTGACCGGTGCCTTCTTCGCCGGGGCCTTCTTCGCCGGGGCGGCCTTCTTGACCGGGGCGGCCTTCTTGGCCGGAGCCGCCTTCTTGGCCGGAGCCGCCTTCTTCGCCGCAGCCGCCTTCTTGGCCGGAGCCGCCTTCTTCGCCGCAGCCGCCTTCTTGGCCGGAGCCGTCTTCTTGGCCGGAGCCGTCTTCTTGGCCGGAGCCGTCTTCTTGGCCGGAGCCGTCTTCTTGGCCGGAGCCGTCTTCTTCGCCGGAGCCTTCTTGGCCGGAGCGGCCTTCTTGACAGGTGCCGCCTTCTTCGCCGCAGACGCCTTCTTCGCGGTAGCGGAAGCGGTCTTCTTGGCTGGTGCGGCCGTCGTCTTCCGGGTGGAGGTACGAGCCATCGGGTGCCGGCCTTCCCTGGGGCCTGGGGTGACGTCCGAGGGCTCCGGCTTGGAGCACAGCCGCCACGCGTCGTGGCACGGAGGGTAACGCCCCCGATGGGAGGCTTCAAACAGGCTCGCCACGCACGACAGCGGCCGACCCCAGGGGGTCGGCCGCTGTCTAGTCCCTAGGGGTGAGGCAAGGGACCGGGTGTCTTGCTAGCGCTCAGCCGTCGTCCTCGCCGAGGATCGACCGGAGTCGCTTCGGCTGGGGCTGCTCCTCGCCACTGGGCGCGCTGGTCTCGCCGTTGTTGAGCAGTTCCAGCTGCTGGCTGAAGTAGCTGCGCAGGCGCGAACGGTACTCGCGCTCGAACTGCCGCAGGTTCTCGACCTCGCTGTTGAGCTTCTCCTGCTCCTTCTCCAGGTCGCCGAACATGATCTGGCGCTTCTGGGCGGTCTCGGAGTCGAGCATCTGCGCGCGGCTGCGGGCGTCGGCCTCGAGACGATCGGCGTTGCTCTTGGCCTCGGACTCGAGGCGCTCGGCCTTGGTGCGGGCCTCGCCGATGATCCTGTCGGCCTGGTTCTTGGCGTCATCGACGAGCTCGTCGGCGTTGCGGGTCGCGAGCTCGAGCAGCCGGGCTGCCGCGTTGGATGCCTCGGGCACCGTCTCGACGCGGATCGTCTCGACCGGCGTCTCGGCGACCGGAGCGCGGTAGGGCTCCGGCTCAGGCTGGGGCTCCGGCTCAGGCTCGGGCGTCGCAGCGACGTACGGCTCGGGCTCGGGCTCTGCCCTCGCGAACGATGCGCCGTCGCCTTGCTGCGCCGCAGAGAGCTTGGTCCTCAGCTCGTCGTTCTCCTTGGTCAGGCGAGCGAGCTCGGCCTCGACCTCGTCGAGGAACTGGTCGACCTCCCCCATGTCGTAGCCCTCGCGCAGGCGGACTGGCGTAAAACGCTTGTTGCTCACGTCCTCTGGCGTCAGCGGCATGACCTCACCCAATTCATGTCAGGAGCTTTCTTGATGTCGGTGGAAACCATAGCGCCACACGCCGGGGACTGCCGCCACGCACCCTCGGCGCCGATCAGGGTCGAGACGCTCGGGCTCAGAAGAAGATGGCCCGGTTGACGCGGAGCAGGACGTAGGCGCCGATGAACACCAGCAGCATGCTCAGGTCGAGTGCGAAGTTGCCGATGCGCAGCGGTGGGATCACCCGTCGTAGTGCCTTGATCGGCGGGTCGGTCACGGAGTAGACGACCTCGAGGGCGACCAGCAGCACGCCCCGCGGAGACCACGAGCGGGCGAAGACCTGCACCCACTCGGTCACGAAGCGGACCCACATGAAGGCGATGAAGAACCACAGCAGGCCCTCGATGACCTGACCGGCGAGTTGCAACGGGACCCCAGGAGTTGATCAGCGTGAGATCGGACGCGAGCGCTAGCTCTGGTTGAAGAAACCGTTCTCGGCGATCCGCTCCTTGTCCTCGGCTGCGACCGTGACGTTGGGCGGCGAGAGCAGGAACACCTTGTTGGTGACGCGCTCGATCGTGCCACGCGTGGCAAACACCAGGCCGGCTGCGAAGTCCACCAGCCGCTTGGCATCGGAGTCGTCCATCTCCGAGAGGTTCATGATCACCGGCACCCCGTCGCGGAAGTTCTCGCCGATGGTGCGCGCCTCGTTGTAGGTCCGTGGGTGCAACGTGGTGATCCGGGACAGCTCGGCGACCGTCCCTCGTGAGGGCACCGCAGTGGGGCGGCGTCGCTCGGAGAGGTCGGCCACGGTGCCCGACCTACTGTCTCGGAGCACCGGCGCCGACTGCCCGACGGCGGTGCGTTCGTAGAGGTCCTCGTCGAGCTCCTCGTCGTAGCGGCCGGTGTCCTCGAGCAGGCCGAGGTACTCGCCGATCTTGCGCATCGCGCCGCTCATGGTGTCTTCCTCCGGTTGGCTGACCCGGGCCCGCGGAGGCGGGCGCCAGTGATCTTGACATTACAAGTTGCGCGGCCTCGTACCGAGGACCGCCGTGCCCAAGCGCACGTGTGTCGCGCCGGCTTCGATGGCTGACTCGAGGTCGCCGCTCATGCCGGCGGATAGCCACGTGGCCCCGGCACGGGTCGAGAGGAAGCGTGCGCGTATCGCCGCGAGCCGGGAGTACGCCGGCCCCGGCTCCGCGCCGAGCGGCGCCACGGCCATCAACCCGCGCAGACGCAGCATCGCGGCCTGCTCGATCGCAGCCGCGATCGCGTCCACATCGCCCGGGTCGGCGCCGGACCTGCCGGTGGCACCCGGCGGGTCCAGGCTGACCTGGATGAGGACCTCGACCGGGTGTGAGCGCTGGTGAGCCCCACGGTCGAGCGGATCGACGAGCTTGACGCGGTCCACCGACTCCACGACGTCGGCGTAGCCGGCGACGGCGGCAGCCTTGTTGCTCTGCAGCCCGCCGATGAAGTGCCACCTGAGGCCGAGGTCCGCGCACTCGGCGGCCTTCGCCTGCGCCTCCTGGTGGCGGTTCTCCCCCACATCGGTGACCCCGAGCTCCGCAAGGAGCCTGACGTCGGATGCGGGAAAGTACTTGGTGACGGCCACGAGCGTGATCTCATCGGGGTGGCGACCGGAACGCTCGGCGGCGTTCGCGATGCGTCGGCGTACGGAGTCGAGGTTGGTGGCGAGCTCGTCTCGGCGGGTGCTCATGACGGACTCATCTGGGTGCCATCCGGATCACGCCTGCTTGTCTCCCCGACTCGAGGTGGTCGCGGCGGTAGGAGTAGAGGTCGGGCGACTCGAGGGTGCAGCGCGAGAGGTCGACGCACTCGACGCCAGCCGCGCAGAGCTGGGCCCTGATGCCGGCACCGAGGTCGACCGAGGGGGTCCCCCACGAGGTGGTGGCCCTGCTGGCGGGTACGACGGCGGCCACGTCCTCGCGCATCTGCTCCGGAACCTCATAGCAGCGGCCGCACACATGAGGTCCCAGCCAGGCCGTGATGTCGCCGGCACCGAGCTCGCGCATCTTGTCGATGGTGGCTGGCACGACACCTGCCACCAGGCCCGGCCGGCCACAGTGGCAGCCGCCGATCACGCCCGCACTGGCGTCGGCGAACAGCACCATCGCGCAGTCGGCCCCACGCACCATCAGCGTCATGCCGGGCTGGTCTGTCACCACCCCGTCGGCGGTGGCGTGGAGGTGACCGTGGAGGTCGCTGCGCGGTCCTTCGGGTCCGACGTAGGCGACGTCCTTGCCGTGCACCTGGCTGAGCACGGCGACCGGGTCGTCGGGGGCGAAGTCAGCTGACAACCGGCGGTGGTTCTCGGCCAGCGCCTCGGGGTCATCGCCCGCCCAGGCCAGGTTGAGCGAGTCGAAGGGCGCGCGCGAGACCCCGCCGTGCCGGTCGGTGAAGGCCAGCTCGACGGGGCCGTGCGTGAGTCGCGAGGAGTACAGGGGCGACCTACTTCAAGAAGTCTGGAATGTCGAGGTCGTCGTCGTCGAACTGCATCGGCCGCGGCTCGCGGGCAGGCTTGGCCGCCGACTGCGAGTGGGCAGGCTCCTGACGCGGCACGGGGGCTCCGACCGGCTCGGGGCGCCGCGACTCTGAGGGACTGCTCGCGGCCTTGGCCTTCTCGGCGGCCAGCGCCTCGGCTGCACGGCGCGTCTCTTCCTGGCTCTGCTGAGGGCGACCCTGCGGCCGGCGCAGCGTGGCGTCGTGGTTCTTGTGCTTGGGCTGGCCCCCGTCGAACCCCGCCGCGATGACCGTGACGCGGACCTCGTCGCCGAGCGCGTCGTCGATGGTCGCCCCGAAGATGATGTTGGCCTCGGGGTGTGCGGCCTGCGAGACGAGTGCGGCCGCCTCGTTGATCTCGAACAACCCGAGGTCGGAGCCACCGGCGATCGAGAGCAGCACCCCGTGGGCGCCGTCGATGCTGGCCTCGAGCAGCGGGCTGGACACGGCCATCTCGGCGGCCGCGACGGAGCGGTCCTCGCCTCGCGCCGAGCCGATGCCCATCAGGGCCGAGCCGGCGTTGGCCATCACCGACTTCACGTCGGCGAAGTCGAGGTTGATCAGGCCCGGCGTCGTGATCAGGTCGGTGATGCCAGAGACGCCCTGGAACAGCACCTGGTCGGCCTGCTTGAAGGCGTCGAGGACCGACACGCTGCGGTCGGAGATCGACAGGAGCCGGTCGTTGGGGATCACGATGAGGGTGTCGACCTCCTCGCGGAGACGGGCGATGCCCTCCTCGGCGGAGTTGGCGCGGCGGCGTCCCTCGAAGGCGAACGGCCGCGTCACGACACCGATGGTCAAAGCGCCCAGGCTGCGCGCGATCCGCGCGACCACCGGCGCACCGCCGGTGCCGGTGCCACCGCCCTCGCCCGCGGTCACGAACACCATGTCGGCGCCCTTGATGACCTCTTCGATCTCGTCGCTGTGGTCCTCGGCGGCCTGCTGGCCGACGTCGGGGTTGGCGCCGGCGCCGAGCCCACGGGTCAGCTCGCGCCCGATGTCGAGCTTGACGTCGGCGTCGCTCATCAGGAGGGCCTGGGCGTCGGTGTTGATCGCGATGAACTCCACGCCCTTGAGCCCGACCTCGATCATCCGGTTGACGGCGTTGACGCCGCCGCCGCCGATGCCGGCGACCTTGATGATGGCCAGGTAGTTCTGCGCTGCTGCCACGGCGGATGCGCCTCTCGCTCGTCTCGTGTGGTCGGCCACTGGGTGGTGCTGGCTGGGGAAGTCTCCGGCGGGTCCTGAACTGTCACCCTCAGCCTGAGGGTTATAGTTATGTCAACCTCGCGTTGGCTATGACAGTAGGCAGCGTCGTACGGGTGATGGTGCCGACACGCCGATGACTGTTTCGTCCGTGACGTATTCGCTGTCTCCAGTCGCTGGGGACAGCCAGACCGTCACTGACGGCGAGCGGACAGCGAGCGCCGACTCAGTCGCTCAGGCACGCCTCGGCGGTCGCCTCGGGGCAGGTGGTGGGCTGACCGGGAACGGAGACGTCGTAGACCTGCGCCTGCTGGCGCAACAGCTTGAGCAGCACCTCGGCCTTCGTGGCGGAGTCGTCGCTGCTCCCCCACAGCACGATGCGCTGGTCACGCAGGACCAAGGTGATCTGGTCGACGGTGAGCACCTCGATGTGGTCGACCATGGCCGAGAGCTCCTTGGGCAGCGCGGAGACGACGGTGGCCGCCTCGCGAAGGGCGTCGGGGTCCGTCTGCGAGGTCGAGCTGATCCGCGGAAGGCCGGGCGGCGCCTTCTTGTAGTGGTCGAACACCACGCCCTCGGCGTCGAGGCCGCGCAGCTGGCCGCCGATCTCGATGACGGCGACGGCAACCCGTTCGACGATCTCGATCTGGATGGCATCGGGCCACTTGCGAGACACCACGACCGATCGCACCTCGGCGCGAGCGCGCAGGCGGGCCGAGATCGCGTCGAGGTCCACCCGCGCCAGCTGTTCGCCCTGCGGCACGCGCGCCGCATCCACCACCTCGCTCCTGGTGAGGAGGCGGTTGCCGGAGATGTCGAGCCGCTTGACGGTCAGCACATCGGAGAAGAGGACCAGCCAGGTGCCGCCGACGACCAGCACCAGCACGAGGAAGGCGGCCAACAGGTATCGCCAGGCCAGCCAGCGGCGCCTCCACTGTCGCCGGGCGAAGCGCTTGCGGGACTTGGTGGCCGCACGCTCCTCCGGGTCGGCCACCGGCTGCCGACGCAAGGCCTTCATCCGTCGACCGCCAACAGCTCCAGGAGGCGAGGACCGACCTCGGTCACACTGCCGGCGCCGAGGGTGAGGACCAGGTCGCCAGTTCGAGCCCGGGCTGCCAGCTCGAGGGCCGCCTCGTCGACGCCGGGCACGAAGGCGACGCGATCGTCCGGGAGAGGTACGGCGTCGGCCACGAGCCGACCGGTGACGTCGGGATCCGCGGTCTCGCGCGCGACGTAGACGTCGAGCACGACGACCTCGTCGGCCACCCCGAGCGCCTGGCCCATCGCCGGGCCGAACAGGCGGGTCCGCGAGACCAGGTGCGGTTGGAAGGCAACGACCAAGCGGCCCTCCCCTGCGACGCCACGGGCAGCCTCCAGGTCGGCCGCGATCTCGGTCGGGTGGTGGGCGTAGCTGTCGTAGACGCGTACGCCGGCCGCCTCGCCCTTGGCCTCCATGCGGCGACCCGAGCCACCGAACGCCTCGAGCCCGGCACGCAGGCCCTCGAAGGAGTGGCCGAGCTCGAGCCCCGCGACCAGGGCGGCCAAGGCGTCGACGACGTAGTGGCGTCCGGGGATCAGCAGCCGGACCTCGCCGAGGACGTCTTGGCCCCGCTTGACGGTGAACCGCGACGAGGCGCCTTCGAAGGCCAGGTCGGTCGCGCGCACCTCGGCGTCGTCGGCAAGCCCGACGGTGACCACACGCAGCCCGCTGGCGCGGGCGTGCGCGGCGAGCGCCCGGGCACCGGGGTCGTCGATGCAGCAGACGAGGAAGCCGTCGCGGTCGACGGTGTCGGCGAAGTCGTCGAAGGCGCGGTGGTAGGCCTCCTCGGTTCCCCACACGTCGAGGTGGTCGGCGGCGACGTTGGTCACGACGGCGGCGTGCGGGTGGTAGACGAGGAACGCGCCGTCGCTCTCGTCGGCCTCGGCGACGAACAGGTCGCCGACTCCGACCTCGGCGTTGTGACCGGTGCCGGCCAGCACCCCTCCGACGGCATAGGTCGGGTCGGCCCCGGCGGCCACCAGCGCGCTGGTCAGCAGCGAGGTCGTCGTGGTCTTGCCGTGGGTGCCCGCGACGGCCGCGACCCGCAGACCGGCCATGACCGACCACAGGCCCGCCGACCGCGGCAGGATGCGCAGCCCGAGACGCCGCCCCTCGAGCACCTCGGGGTTGTCCTCGCGCGCGGCAGTCGTCACGACCAACGTGTCGGCGGCCCCGACGTGCGCGGCGTCGTAGCCGAGGTGGCAGGTAACGCCGAGCTCGCGCAGACCTGCCAGGAACGGTGTGTCGTTGTCGTCACTGCCTGTCACGGGCAGCTGGCGCATCGCCATGATCCGGGCGATCGCCGACAGTGCTGCCCCACCGATGCCGACGAAGTGCACCCTGCCGAGCTCGTCGGCGGGTAGCAGGACGTCGGGAACGGGAATCTTCACCTGGCCGCTCCGGCGACCTCGAGGACGATGCGGGCGAGCCGCTCGTCTGCGTCGCGCGGCACCAGCCCCGAAGCCGCCGCACTCATCGCGGCAAGCCGTGCCGGGTCGTTGGCGAGGGTCGGCACGTTGCTCGCCACCCAGGCCGAGGTGAGGTCGGCGTCGTCGAGCAGCACCCCTCCCCCGGCCTCGACGACCGGCCGGGCGTTGTGCGCCTGCTCGCCGTTGCCGTGCGGCAACGGTACGAAGATGCCGGGCAGCCCGACGGCCGCGGCCTCGATCACACTGTTGGCGCCGCCGCGTGACAGCACCAGGTCGGCGGCTGCGTAGGCCAGGTCCATGCGGTCGACGAACGGCACCACGACGTAGGGCACCTCGCTCGGAGCGGGGTCGGCCTCGCCCTGCGGGCCGACGACGTGGAGCACCTGGACCCCGGCACCCGCCAGGGCACCCGCTGCGCCGGACACCGCTTGGTTGAGGCTGCGCGCACCCTGGGAGCCGCCCGTCACCAGCAAGGTCGGACGGTCGGGGTCGAGGTCGAAGAAGCGACGAGCCTCCGCGCGCATCGCCGCCCGGTCGAGCCGCGCGATCATCGCGCGCAGCGGCAGGCCGACGTACTCGGCCCTCGGCAGCGGGGTGCCGGGGAAGCTGACCGCGACCCGACGGGCGAGCCGGGCGCCGGCCTTGTTGGCGAGGCCGGGTACGGCGTTCTGCTCGTGGAGGATGATCGGCACCCCGCGCCGCCGCGCTGCGAGGTAGGCGGGCATCGAGACGTAGCCGCCGAAGCCAAGCACGACCTCGGCTCGGGTCCGGTCGATGACTGCTGCTGCGTCGCGTACGGCGCCACGCAGCCGGACGGGCAGCTTGACGAGGTCGGCGTTGGGACGTCGGGGCATCGGCACGGGCGCGATCAGCTCGAGCGGGTAGCCCGCCTCCGGCACGACGCGGTTCTCGAGGCCTCGCGGCGTGCCCAGGCAGGTGATCTCGACGTCCGGCTCGAGCCGGCCCAGTGCATCAGCCGTGGCCAGCAGGGGCGAGGTGTGTCCGGCGGTGCCACCGCCGGCCAGGAGTACGCGCATATCGAGACGAGCCTAGAGACCGGGTGTCACAGGCCCTGGCCGGGGACTCGCCCGGCGGAGAGTCCCGCCGACCGGGACCGGCGGCGCTGCCGCAGAGCCGCTGCTGCCTCGGGCTCGCGCCGGGCGAACCCGACGAGCAGCCCGAGCGCGACCACGGACGGCACCAGCGCCGAGCCGCCGTAGGAGACCAGTGGCAGCGGGATCCCGATGACCGGCAGGAGCGCCAGCACCATGCCGACGTTGATGATCATCTGGCCGAGCAGCCAGACCACGATGCCGAAGCACATGTAGCGGACGAACGGCTCGGCCGTGCGGGTGGCGACCCGGATCGCGGCGTAGGCGATGGTCACGAACAACGCGATCACCAACAAGGTGCCCGCCAGCCCGAGCTCCTCGCCCAAGACAGCGAAGATGAAGTCGGTGTGGGCCTCCGGCAGCTGCCCCCACTTCTGCTGGCTGGCGCCGATGCCCTGCCCGAACAGGCCGCCGCTGGAGAGTGCGTACAGACCGTGGGCGGGCTGCCAGCCGGTGTCGTGGAAGTCCTTGAAGGGGTCGACAAAGGTGGTGATGCGCTCGAGGCGCTCCTTGTTGGTCGTGGCGAGGTAGAGGGCCAAGACGCTGACCACCGAGATGCTGAAGGCGAAGAAGCGCGCCGGCGCACCCACGACCCACAGCATGCCGAGCAGGATCGCGAACAGCACCAGGCCGGTGCCGAGGTCCTTGCCGAGGACCACCAGTCCCGTGGCCAGGAGGAGCCCCGGGACCACCGGGATCATGATCTGGTGCGTGCTGCCCAGGCGCCGGTCCTTGTTGGCGTAGACGTGGGCGGCCCACAGGATCAAGGACAGCTTGGCGATCTCGGAGGGCTGGATCACGATCGGTCCCAGCGCCAGCCAGTTGGTGTTGCCGTTGCGCTCCACGCCGAGGAACGCGGTCAGGAGCAGCAGTGTCAGCGACACGACGTAGGCGGGGTAGGCGAGGCGGCGGATCCAGCGCAGCGGCAGCCTGCTGGCGATCCACGCACACGGCACCGCGATCGCCACCCACAGCAGCTGCTTCTCGACGATCGCGTAGGAGTTGTCGTAGACCCGGAACGAGTAGACGCTCGACGCACTCAGCACCATGATCAGGCCGATCGTCAGCAGCAGCGCCGACGCACCCAGCAGCAGGTAGTAGGACGTGAGCGGGCGGTCGATCGCGTGATGGAGCGCGGCGCTCCAGGTGCGCAGGCCGCGCATCCTGCGAAAGCGCCACCTGGCCGAGGTCGCAGGGGTGGAGGTGGCAGGAGGCGAGGTCGGCGTCGTGGTGGCCAAGCCCCGCTCCCTTCTAGGTGTCCGCGCCCGCGATGTGTCGTCGTACGGCCTCGGCGAACGCGTCGCCACGCTCGCCGTAGTTGCGGAACTGGTCCTGGGAGGCGCAGCCGGGAGCCAGCAGAACCGTGTCGCCTGGCCGAGCCAGTCGGGCGGCTGCCTCCACGACCCGCTCCATCGGGCCCGATCCACTTTGCTGTCCGGAGCCAGTCTCGTCGCCGCCCGTGTCGATGACGGGCACATCGGGGGCGTGTCGCGAAAGGGCCTCGGCGATGACCGCACGGTCGCGGCCGAGCAGCACCACGCCGCGCAGGCGGGAGCGTACGGCGGCGACCAGGTCGTCGAAGCGCGCGCCCTTGGCGAGACCACCGGCCACCCAGACGACCGGGTCGTAGGCCTGCAGGGATGACTGGGCGGCATGCGGGTTGGTCGCCTTGGAGTCGTCGACCCAGGTCACCGCCCGGTGGGTCGCGACCGTGGCGATGCGGTGCCCGTCGATGCGGAAGCCGCGCAAGCCGTCACGCACCGCGACCTGAGGCACTCCGTGGGCACGGGCCAACGCCGCTGCCGCCAACGCGTTGGCCACCACGTGAGGTGCGGGTGAGGGCAGGTCGGCAAGGGCGCACAGCTCGGCCGCACTCGTCTGCCGCTCGGGGATGAAGGCTCGGTCGACCAGCAGGTCCTCGACCACACCGACCATGCCGACGGCGGGCGTGCCGAGCGTGAAGCCCACCGCCCGCGCGCCTTCGATCACGTCGGCCTCACGGACCAGCCGCTCGGTCTCCGGGTCGGCGACGTTGTAGATGCAGGCCTTCTGGACCCGGTCGTAGACGATCCCCTTGTCGGCGGCGTAGTCGGCCATCGCGGACGGGCCGGTGTACCAGTCGAGGTGGTCCTCGGCGAGGTTGAGGACCACCGCTGCCTCGGCACTGAGCGAGGAGCTGTAGTGGAGCTGGAAGCTCGACAGCTCCACGGCCAGCACATCGTACGGCGTCGGGTCCATCACCGCCTCCGTGACCGGGCGCCCGACGTTTCCGACCGCTGCGCTGCGCAGTCCCGCGGCACCGAGGATCGCATCGAGCATCTGGACCGTCGTGGTCTTCCCGTTGGTGCCGGTGACGCACAGCCACGGGGCCGGGTTGTCGAGGTCGCGCAGCCGCCAGGCGAGCTCGACCTCGCCCCACACGGGGATGCCTCGCTCGTGGGCCTGGACGACGAGTGGGGCCGACGGCTTCCAGCCGGGCGATACCACCAGGAGGTCGGCGTCCGCGGGCAGGGTCGAGGTCGCTCCGGGGTGCAGCTTCACGGTGGCACCCAGCACCTCGAGCAAGGTGGCCCCTTCGAGCTTGCCGTCGGCCACGTCGTCCAGCGCCGTGACCTTGGCACCCAGGTGGGTCAGGTTGTCGGCCGCGGCGAAGCCGGAGACGCCGAAGCCCGCGACGACCGCCCGGACCCCGGACCAGTCGTCGCGGCGTCCGAGCGTGCCGGCATCGGTCATGTGCCGATGACCCACTGGGCGTAGAAGACGCCAAGACCCGCGGCCACGCACAGACCGGTGATGATCCAGAAGCGGATCACGATCGTGACCTGCTCCCAGCCGAGCATCTCGAAGTGGTGCTGGAGCGGGGTCATCCGGAACACCCGGTGTTGCGGGCCGACCCTGAAGACCTTGCGCACCAGGGCGAACCGCCGCGACGCCTTGAAGAAGCTGACCTGGATCATCACCGACAAGGTGATGACGACGAAGAGGCCGCCGATGATGAGCAGCAGCAGCTCGGTGCGGGTCAGGATCGCCAACCCGGCCAGCGCTCCGCCCAATCCCAGCGAGCCGGTATCGCCCATGATGATCGCCGCGGGCGAGGCGTTCCACCACAGGAAGCCGAAGCAGGCGCCCATGATCGCCGCGGAGACCACAGCCAGGTCCAGCGGGTCACGCACCTCGTAGCAGTTGGCGCCGCCCACCGTCGCGCAGTTCTGGTTGTTCTGCCAGATGTTCACCAGCGTGTAGGCGCCGAACACCATGACGGACGCGCCGGTCGCCAGTCCGTCGAGGCCGTCGGCGAGGTTCACGGCGTTGCTGGTGCCGGTGATGATCACCCAGAACAGCACCATCGCGACCACCATCGGCAGGGCCAGCCACTGGATGTCGCGCAGGAAGGAGACGTGCGCGGACGCCGGGGTGTTGCCCCGGTAGTCCGCGAGCTCGTGCCACAGCGCCAGCACTCCGAAGACCAGTGAGACGACGGTCTGGCCGACCACCTTGGCGCGGCCACGCAGGCCGATGCTGTTTTGCTGGCTCACCTTGAGGTAGTCGTCCATGAACCCGACGAGACCGAGGCCGACGAACAAGAACAGCAGCAGCAGGGCGGAGGCCGACGGCGCGCTCTGGGTGATGATCTTGGCGGCGAAGTAGGCGATCACCACCGAGAAGATGACGACCAGGCCACCCATCGTGGGCGTGCCCCGCTTGGTGTGGTGGCTGGTCGGCCCATCGTCGCGGATCGGCTGGCCGGCGCCGATGCGGGTGAACCACGTAATGGCCACGCGGGTGCCGAGGAGAGAGATCAGCAGCGCGAGTCCGCCGCCGAACAGGATCGCTCTCATCGGCTCCCTTCCTCTTCATCGAGCAGGCCCTCTGCCACGGTCTCCAACGCCGCTCCCCGCGATGCCTTCACCAGCACCACCCACGAGCCGCCGCTGGCCGCGGCGCCCGCGACATTGTTCCGCACCCAGGCCAGTGCGTCGTCACGCCCCACCGGGGTGACCGCCGTGCCTTGCCACTGTGGTACTGAGCCGGCTCCGGCCGCGATGGCGGCTGCCTCGGCGCCGACAGCGAGAAGTACGTCGACTCCTTGCTCGGCGGCGTACGCGCCGACGAGTCGGTGGTCGGCCTCGCTGGACTCGCCCAGCTCGAGCATCTCTCCGAGAACGGCGACGGTGCTGGCCCCGCGTCGACGGCCGATGGCGACCAGCGCGTCGATGGCCGCCCGCATCGAGGCAGGGTTGGCGTTGTAGGCGTCGTTGACGACGACCAGGCCGTCTCGGCGCTCGTGCAGCTCCATGCGCCACCGAGATGCCGGCACTGCGGCCGTCAGCGACCGCGCGGCCATGTCCAGGCCGACACCGGCCGCGATCGCCATGGCCGCTGCCGCAGTGGCGTTGACGACCTGGTGAGCACCGGACTGCTGGAGGGACACGGGTCGCCACGCGCCCTCGTGCCCCAGCTCGAACGACGGGCGCCCGAGGTCGTCGAGCTCGACACCGCGCCAGGCGACGTCACCGTTGGCACCGAACGTGAGCACGCGTGCCGGCGTGCGCTCGCGCATCGCCAGCACCAGGTCGTCGTCTGCGTTGAGGACGGCGGTGCCCTCGGGGCCGAGCGCCTCGACGAGCTCGCCCTTGGCCTGGGCGATCGCCTCGCGCGAGCCGAACTCGCCCAGGTGGGCCGTGCCGACGTTGAGCACCGCGGCCACGTCGGGGGGTGCGATCCGGCAGAGCTCGGCGATGTGACCGATCCCGCGGGCTCCCATCTCGACGACGAGGTAGTCGGTCTCAGGGGTGCAGCGCAGCACGGTGAGAGGGACGCCCAGCTCGTTGTTGAGGTTTCCCGACGTCGCGACCGTCTCGCCCGCGTCGGCGAGCAGCTGGGCCAGGAAGTCCTTGGTGCCCGTCTTTCCCTGCGACCCCGTCAGGGCCAGCACCGTCGGCCGCACCACGTCCACCACGTGCCTGGCCAGGCGCCCGAGCGCGACGACGACGTCGTCCACCACGACGGTCGGCGCTGTCGTCGGTCGGGTCCCGACGACGGCGGCAGCCCCCGAAGCGAGGGCGGACTCCGCGAAGTCGTGGCCGTCGACGCGCTCCCCCGCGATGGCAACGAACAGGCCGTCCTCGACCGGCTCGCGGTTGTCGCGGAAGGCAGATCCCCTCACGATCACGCTCTCGTCGCCGGCCACAGATCCGCCCACGACAGCGGCGATCTCGGCCAGCGTCATCGCGATCACGACAGCGCCTCCAGCTCGGCGCGGACCACCTCGCGGTCATCGAAGGGGTGCACCTCGCCGGCGACCTCCTGCCCGGTCTCGTGACCCTTGCCTGCTACGAGGACCACGTCGCCGGCGGCAGCGCGGCCGACGGCCTCTCGAATCGCCGACCGCCGGTCGCCGACCTCGACCACGTCGGCTCGCCCTCCGTGTGCGCCGGAGAGGATCTCCGCGCGGATCGAGGCCGCTTCCTCACCCCTGGGGTTGTCGTCGGTGACGATCACGACATCAGCCATCCGCGCGGCGATCTCGCCCATGATCGGCCGCTTGCCGTGGTCGCGCTCGCCGCCGGCCCCGAGCACGACGATGAGCCGGCCCCGGGTGAGCGGGCGAAGCGCGGCAAGGGCTGCCGTGACGGCGTCCGGCTTGTGCGCGTAGTCGACGACCACCGTGAAGTCCTGGCCGGCGTCCACGCGCTCCAGGCGCCCGGGTACGCCCCCACCCTCGGCCATCGCCCGCGCCACCGGTTCGAGGTCGTGGCCGAGCAGTGCGCAGCCCACCAAGGCGGCCAGCGCGTTGGCGACGTTGAAGTCACCGGGCAGCGGACACGCGGCGTCGACGCGGATGCCGCCGGGTCCGGCGACCGTGAACCTCGAACCCGCGGCCGTCACCTCGACGTCCTCGGCGCGCCAGTCGGCCTTGCCTCCCGTGGCGGAGAACGACTGAAGAGGTACGTCGCGCGCAGCGGCCATCAACCGGCGCCCGTACTCGTCGTCGGCGTTGACCAGCCCCTGGACGCAGCGTTCGGGGGTGAACAGCGAGGCCTTCGCGCGGAAGTAGTCCTCGAGGTCGGTGTGGAAGTCGAGGTGGTCGCGGCCGAGGTTGGTGAAGACGGCGACGTCGAAGCGAACTCCGTCGACGCGTCCCAGCACCAGGGCGTGGCTCGAGACCTCCATGGCACACGTGTCGACCCCACGCTCCCTCATCATCGCGAACAGCGCATGCAGGTCAGGGGCCTCTGGCGTGGTGAGCGCCGTCTTGATCTCCTCACCGGCGACCCGCGTGCCGACAGTGCCGACCACGGCCGAGGCGACACCTGCGCGCTGCAGCGCGCTCTCCGCCAGACGGGTCGTGGTCGTCTTGCCCTGGGTGCCGGTGACGCCGAGCATGCGCAGCGACCGCGCGGGCTCGCCGTACAGATGTGCCGCGAAGCGGCCCAGCACCGCGCGCGGCGACTCGACCCGCAGGACGGGTAGGTCGCGCGGAGCGTGCGCCAGTCCGTGCGCATCGGTCAGCAGCGCAACCGCGCCCGCGTCGACCGCGTCGGCGGCGTACTCGATCCCGTGAGCCCGGCTGCCCGGCACGGCGGCGTAGATGTCGCCGCCCTGCACCCGCTGGGAGGCCAGCGCGATGCCGGTCACCGCGACGTCGAGCGGGCCACGGACCGAGGTCGTGGGGTCGACCGAGGTGAGCCAGTCGGCCAGCTCGGTCAGGGGACGCCGCGGCGGATGCAGGGGACGGCCGGTCGGTGGCGCCGGTGAGGTGCCCGGGGGTGGGTCGGTCATCACCGCGAGGCTACTTGCCCGGGCCTCCACGTCGTCGGCAGCTGCGAGGGGGCAGAGCCGGTCGGCGGAACGCCATAGCGGCGCAGCGCGTAGCTCATGATCTTGGCGAAGGCCGGGCCTGCGACCGAGCCGCCGCCCCCGCCGTTGCGCGGGTTCTGCACCACGACATAGACGGTGAACCGCGGCTTGTCGGCAGGCGCGAAGCCCGCGAACGACACGGTGAAGGTGCCGTTGTAGCAACCGCAGAAAGGGCCGACGCGCTGCGCCGTTCCCGTCTTGCCGGCCACGCGGTAGCCCGCGATCTGCGCCGCGGGCGCGACACCGGCGTCCGGGTCGACCACCCGCTCCATCATCCGCGACATCTGCTTGGCCGCTGCACTGCTGACAACGCGAGTGGTCGTTGCGGTGTCGGTGCCGACCACCAGCCCGTCGTCGGTGACGGCGGTACCGCGGATCAGGCTCGGCGAGACACGTACGCCGCCGTTGGCGATGGTGTTGACGGCCGCAGCCATCTGGAGCGCGTTGACCGACAGCGACTGACCGAAGGCGATGCGGTCTTGGGTCATCGAGGTCCAGATGCTGGGGTCGGGCAGGATGCCCTGGGTCTCGCCCGCGACGCCCACGTTGGTCTTCTGACCGAGACCGAACTTGACCAGGTAGTCGCGCAGCTGCCCGCTGTCGAAGTTGCGGGTGGCGAGCACGGTGCCGATGTTGGAGGACTGCGCCAGCACACCGGCCAGCGTCAGGTAGAGCGTGCCGTGGTCGAACCAGTCATGGATCACCCGGTCGCCGCTCGGCAGCTCGGGCGGCACGGTGACGCGGGTGTGCGCGGTCGCTTTGCCGGCGTCGATCAGGGCGCTGAGGGTCAGCACCTTCTCGACCGATCCCGGCTCGTAGACGTCGGTCATCGCTCGCGTGACGCGGTCCTTGCGGGGAGCGGCCTGGGGGTTGCGCGCGTCGAAGGTCGGATCGTCGGCCAGCGCGAGAACCTCACCGGTCTTGCTGTCCATGACCACCGCGAAGCCCGAGTCGGCACTCGCGTCCTCGACGGTCTGGCGCAGGACGCGCTGGGTGTACCACTGCAGGTCAAGGTCGATGGTGGTCTGGAGGTCCTGCCCGTCGACCGGGAGCTTGGTCGTCGCATCACCGAGCGGGATGCGGTTGCCGCGTCCCACGGCATACCGCTCGGATCCGTCGGTGCCGGCGAGCAGCTCGTCGAAGTTGCTCTCGAAGCCGGCGAGCGCCTCGTCCGTGCCGACGAAGCCGACCAGGTTGGCGGCCACGTCGCCGGCTGGGTAGTCGCGGATCGGGTCATGCCTGGTGTCGAGGCCCTTGAAGCCCGCGGCCTTCGCCTCCGCCACGACATCAGCCGCCTTGCTGGCCGGCACACGCCTCGCGATGTAGGCGAACTTGCGGTCCTTCTGCCGCAACGCCTTGAGCGTCACGAAGTAGTCGATGTCGAGGCGGTGGGCCAAGAACCTGGCCAGCTCGGGCGCCTTGTCCCTGGTGACCGAGGGGTCGGCCACCACCATGGAGCCATCGATGTCGTCGGCCAGCGGCTTGCCGTTGCGATCGAGGATGTCCCCGCGATGAGCCGGCAGGTCCAGGGTGACCGTGCCCTCGGCAGCGGCCATCGCGGCGTAGGCATGGGGGTCGACGCCCTGCAGCTGGACGAGCCGGGCACCGAAGACCGAGAGCACCATCGCGATCGCGATGAACCCGAGCCTCAGCCGGAGATGGGGCGAGCCACGCAGAGCCCCCCGGGGGACGACCCGGCCGCGGCGCGGGTACCGCGAGACCGTACGACGCATCAGTCAGGTCTCCTCAACGGTTGCCGCTGGACTGGTTGCCAGAGCGATCACTGGCCTTGTTCTTATCGCGAGCGGCCCCGTGTGCAGTGCCCGCCGCGCCGTTCTCGGCCCTGACCTTGACGACGTTGGGCGCGGGGTCGAGCACGGCCGGCTTCTTGGGCGGACGAGGCAGCAGCCGAACGCCGTCCTCGCGCGTCGCCGCCGCCGGCGTGCCCAGGACCTTGCCGTCGCTGAGCCGCAGGAACGCCGGCGAGGACGGGATGACCATGCCGAGCTGCTGCGCCTTGAGGGCGACGCGCTGGGGGTCGCGGAGCACGTCGAGCTCCATGCGCAGCGTCTGCTCGCGCGCGTTGAGCGTGGCCGCCTGCTGCTCCATGGACGTGGCCGCGAAGGCCGCCTGCTGCATGGAGGTGTTGAACATCAGCAGCCCGATCACCCCGGCCAGCAGCAGGAACGACACCAGCGTCACGAAGGGCAACGGACTGGTCCGCGTGCGCAGCCGGGGGACGACGGTGAGCCTGGCCCGCAGGGCGCTCTGGACCCCTGGGGCGGCGGCTCGGATGCGGCCTGACCTGATCTGGAAGGCGGGACTGCTCATCGGCTGGTCATCTCTTTGCGACTCCTGTGCTCGGGGAAGTGGTGAGTCGTTCGAGGGCCCGCAGGCGGACGCTCGCGGCCCGCGGGTTGTGGTCGGTCTCGGAGGCGTCGGCGCGCTCCGCGCCGCGGGTGACGAGCCGGAACGCCGGCTCGTGGCCCGCCGGGACGAAGGGCAGGTCCTCCGGGACGTCGGTGCGGACGGCATCGGCGAAGGCCCTCTTGACCAGTCGGTCCTCGAGGGAGTGGTAGGACTCGACGACGACGCGGCCACCGACCCTGAGCGAGTCGATCGCCGCGGGCAGTGCGCGGCGCAGGACGGCCAGCTCGTCGTTGACCTCCATGCGCAGTGCCTGGAAGGTGCGCTTCGCGGGGTGCCCGCCAGTGCGGCGCGCGGGCGCCGGGATCACGTCGTAGAGCAGCTCGACGAGCCGCGCGCTCGTGGTGAAGGGCCGGGCCTCACGGCTGCGCACCACGGCGTTGGCGATCTGGCGGGCGAACCGCTCCTCGCCGTACTCCTTGAGGATGCGCGCCAGGTCGGGCGCGGAGTAGGTGTTGAGGACCTCCGCTGCCGTCAGGCCACGACTGGCGTCCATGCGCATGTCGAGCGGTGCGTCCTCACGGTAGGCGAATCCCCGCTCGGCCACGTCGAGCTGCAAGGAGGAGACACCGAGGTCGAAGAACACCGCGTCGACCGCGTCGAGGCCGAGGTCGTCAAGGACCTCGGGGATCTCGTCGTACACCGCGTGCACGCCGGTGAACCGGGCGCCGTACGAGGAGAGCCGCTCCCCCGCCAACGAGAGCGCCTGCGGGTCCCGGTCGATACCGATCACGCGGGCCAGGGCGCAGCGCTCGAGCACGGCCTCGGCGTGACCGCCCAGGCCGAGGGTCGCGTCGACGAGGACGGCGCCCTCGTGGTCGAGAGCAGGGGCCAGGAGGGCCACGACCCGGTCCAGCAGGACCGGGACGTGGAGGGGGTCGCTCATCTCGGCCGGCTCAGCGTCCCCAGTGGGCCAACAGGAGCAACGCGGTCGCGATGCCGACCGAGGTGACGGCGGAGAACGCCATCAGACCCGCAGCCTCGCGCGCTTGGTGCCGCACCCGGCGTACGGGACTCCCGGAGGTGATGCCGTCCGCGACCGGCGTGATGCTCATGAGTCTCGACCCTCGTGTTGGTGGTGCGCTGCTGGAGTTGCTGGAGCTGCTGGTGCGGATCGTCCGGTCAGGCCCCTGCCCGCTGGGCGGCTTGGGGAGGTCACCATCTGGGGCCGGGGAAGGTGTCCCAGAGGGATGGGCCAAGGAAGGTGCCAGCGGGCTGAGACCTGACCGGACGATCGCTGTGGAGTTGAAGCGGGCTGGTGAGCTGCGTGCTACAGGCCGGGGAAGACCTCTTCGCTGATGTCGGCGAACGTGTCCTGGTTCTGCTGGTTGTAGGCCTCCCAGCGGGAGGGGTCCCAGATCTCGATCCGGTTGATGACCCCGATCACCATCACGTCCTTGGTGAGGGCGGCGTAGTCGCGCTGCATGGGCGTGATCGTGATGCGGCCCTGCTTGTCGGGGGTGTCCTGGTTGGCGTTGGCACCGAGGAACCGGCCGTAGTCACGTGCGCCCTTGACGGTGATGGGCGCGGCCTGGACGCGAGCGGCGATATCGGCGAAGTCGCCGAGCTTGTAGACGGTGAGGCAGCGCTCCTGCCCCGTCGTCACCACCAGCCCCGCCATCAGTTCCTCCCTGAACTTCGCCGGGAGGAAGAGTCGGCCCTTCTCGTCGAGCTTGGGGGTGTAGGTGCCCAGGAACATCCCGCGCCCTCCACATCCCGGCCGTCTTCCTCCACTTTGCGCCACTGTACTCCACTTTGCCCCACCGTCAACCACATTCGCCCCCCTTCGCTCCCCTTTCGCCGCGCACTGGGTGGCGTCGTCCCCTGTCCTGACGGACGGTTCGCAGGGCGGCCGCGCCGTCGGTGGGGTCGGTTAGGCTCGTTCAGAAGTGGGAATCCGCAACCAAACCGTGATCCGGGGAGTCAGAGGCACTGACGCCATCGGCGCGTAGGTTTCTCCCCAGCGCCCCACCCCGACCGGGTCGGGGCGCTCGCGATTGACCTCTGGCTCGCAGCACAACTGGAAGGGACCAGCAAGTGGCAGTCACCGATTCGGCCAGCAGCCCCGGCACGGAGGGCCGCGGAGGGGCGGATCTCGAGACCCTGGGCCGGGTCGTCGAGCGGGTCCGTTCCAACATCAAGAAGGTCATCGAGGGCAAGCCCGACGTCATCTCCATGGTGCTGGTCGGACTGCTCGCCGAGGGTCACATCCTCATCGAGGACGTGCCCGGCGTCGGCAAGACCATGCTCAGCAAGTCCCTGGCGCGCAGCATCGACTGCTCCGTGCGCCGCATCCAGTTCACGCCCGACCTGCTGCCCTCCGACGTCACCGGCGTATCAGTGTTCAACCAGAACACTCGCGAGTTCGAGTTCCGCCCCGGCGGCGTCTTTGCCAACATCGTGGTCGGCGACGAGATCAACCGCGCCTCGCCCAAGACCCAGTCGGCGCTGTTGGAGTGCATGGAGGAGCACCAGGTCACCGTCGACAACACGACCTACCACCTGGAGTCGCCGTTCATGGTGATCGCGACCCAGAACCCCATCGAGATGGAGGGCACCTACGCCCTTCCCGAGGCCCAGCGCGACCGCTTCATGCTGCGCTTGTCGGTGGGCTATCCCGTGGAGTCCTCCGAGATCGCGATGCTCGACACCCACACCCAGTCCAGCCCGCTCGACGACCTCGAGTCGGTCACCGACGCCGCCGAGATCCGCAAGCTGATCGGCATCGTCAACCAGGTCTACGTCTCCGACGCGGTGAGTCGCTACGCCGTGGCGCTCACGTCGGCGACCCGCCGCTCCGACGAGCTCACCTTGGGAGCCTCGCCGAGGGCGACGCTCCACTTGGTGCGCGCGGCCAAGGCCAGCGCCGCGATGGCAGGCCGCGACTACGTGCTGCCCGACGACGTGCGCGGGCTTGCCCGCAACGTGCTGACCCACCGGTTGCTGCCGAGCGTCGAGGCCTCGATGAGCGGCCGCACCACCGGGGCGATCCTCGACGGCATCATCGCCGCCGTGCCCGTGCCCGAGGGGACCAGATAGTGAGCACTGGTGCGTGAGGCACTCTCGGGTCTGACCGTCCGCGGGCGAGCGTTCCTCGCCGCGGGCGTCACCGCGATCGTCTGCGCGGTGCTGCTCGGCCAGGACGCCTTGACCCGCGTCGGCGTGCTGGTGCTGGCCCTGCCGCTGGTCACCGCCTACGTCCTCGGGCGCAGCCGTTACCGGCTGGCCCTGGTCCGCACCCTTGCCCCCCAGATCGTCTCGGCGGGTCAGCCGGCGCGGCTCAACCTCACCTTGACCAACGAGGGCAAGACGCCCAGTGGCGCACTGCTGCTCGAGGACCACGTTCCCTACGTGCTGGGCACCCGGCCGCGGTTCGTGCTCGACGGCATCGGACAGGGCTGGCGACGCCACGCCTCCTACCAGGTCCGCTCCGATGTCCGCGGCAAGTTCGAGATCGGGCCGATGAGCGTGCGGGTCAGCGACCCGTTCGGTCTGGTGGAGCTCGGCCGGGCCTTCCACACCACGGTCTCGCTGACCGTGACTCCCCGCACCGTGCCGCTGTCGCAGATTCCGCTGGGCGGCGCGTGGACCGGCTCGGGCGACAACCGACCTCGCGCCTTCGCCACCGGGTCCGCCGAGGACGTCACCGTCCGCGAGTACCGCCGAGGCGACGAGCTACGCCGGGTCCACTGGCGCAGCTCGGCACGGATGGGTGAGTTGATGGTGCGCCGCGAGGAGCAGCCCTGGCAGTCTCGCGCCACACTCTTCCTCGACAACCGCGTGCGCGCCCATCGCGGTCAAGGCATCGCCTCGTCACTCGAGGCCGCCGTCTCCGCCGCGGCCTCGATCGCGGTGCACCTGAGCCAGCGCGGCTTCATGGTCCGCTTCGTCACCGCAGCAGGCGAGGACCCCAACAACGCCTGGCACTACCGCGACGCCGACCTCAACACCGCTCCGCTGCTCGAGGCGCTCGCCGTGGTGCAAGCCATCCAGATGCCACGCATCGACACCAGCTGGTTGGCCGAGGCCTCCCAGGGCGGCCTGATCGTCGCCGTGGTCGGCGGTATCGAGGACCACGACCTCGCCGTGTTCCGCCGCATGCACCACCATGCCGCTGCCAGCATGGCTGTCGCCGTCGACGTCGACGCGTGGGGCGGTGCCACCCGTCGCACCGGAGGCGCGAGCACCACCTTGGCGCAACAGGGGTGGCGGGCCGTGGGCCTAGGTCCCCGCGACCGGCTCGAGACGGTGTGGCAGGAGCTCGGCCGCACCTCGCGCTCCCGGCGCGCCGGGGGCTCGGCCGGGGATCCGGCCGGACGAAGCGGTGAGGTGGTCGTCGGATGAGCGCCCCTGCGGCTTCGACCCTGTCGTTCCAACGTCCGCTCGGTCGCCTGCACGGCGGGCTGCGTGACGCACTGCTGCTCGCGCTCGTTGCCTCGATGACGACGTGGGCCGCCCTTCTCTCGTGGAAGGGCTTCGCCGTCACCTGGGGCGGCTTCATGGGACCCCTGGTGACCATCGCCGTCGTCGTCGCGCTCAGCGGTGCCGTCTTGCGGTGGCTGCGCGTCCCGGGGCCACTGGTCGTGCTGGCCCAGGTCGTCATCGTCGGGGCAGTGGTCTCGCTCTACATCTGTGGCTCCCCGCTGCCGATCGGCGATGCCTACACGCGCCTCGACCTCGCCTTCCAGGAAGCCTCGGCATCTGCCCAGCAGTACTCCGCGCCCGTGCCCCGGGGCGTCCCCCCGATCGACCCGCTGCTCATCGCGGGCGGAGCCGCGTGCATGCTGCTCGTCGACATCGTCGTCGGCACCTTGCGACGCGTGCCGCTGGCCGGGTTGCCGCTGCTGACCGTCTACAGCATCCCGGTCAGCCTCCTGGGTGGCGGCGTCTCGTGGATCGTCTTCACCTTCACCACCATCGGATTCCTGCTGATGCTCTATCTGCAGGAGAGCCGGCAGATCGCACGCTGGGGACGACCGCTCGGCAGCGATGCGATCTCCGACCCCTCGGGGTTCGGCGTCTCCAACGGCGCACTTCGCTCATCGGCGGCCGGGATCGGCGCCGCGGCGACGGCGCTGGCGATCGTGGTGCCGCTGTTCGTACCAACGCTCGGCCTCGAGGTCTTCAGTGGCGGGTTCGGGCAAGGCGGCGGCAACCAGATCAAGATCGTCAACCCGACCACCGACCTGATGCGTGACCTGCGCCGACCCCAGGACTACGACATGGTCAAGGTCGTCACCGACGACCCGAGCCCGTCCTACCTGCGCATCGCCGTACTCAACCGGTTCTCCGACAACGAGTGGAGCTCGGGTGATCGCACCGCCAGCTCCGACCAGAGCGCCACCGGCGAGCTGCCACCTCCCGCCGGACTGGACCCGAGCGTGCCGACCCGCGAGTTCAGCTACGACGTCACGATCTCCCCTGACTTCATCTCGACCTGGCTGCCCACCCAGTTCCCGATCTCCGCGATCCAGGCGACCGGTGACTGGCGCTACGACCTCACCACGATGGACTTCATGGCCTTCGACGACGACCTCAAGACGTCGGGGATGTCCTACTCGATGACCGCGCTCCAGCCCACTCTCAGTGCCGAGGCGATGGCCAGGTCCAGCGTGGCCAGCAACCTGATGAACACGCAGTTCACCGACCTGCCGACCGATCTCCCCTCATCGATCCGCAACACCGCCACCACGATCACCGCCGACTACCCCACGCGATTCCAGAAGGCCGTGGCGATCCAGAACTGGCTGCGCGACAACGGCCACTACACCTTGCAGGACGCTCCGTCGGGCAACGGCAGCGACACCCTCGAGGACTTCCTCAACCCCAGCCTCGACGGCATCTACCTCACGGGCTACTGCGAGCAGTTCGCCGCCGCCATGGCGGTGATGGCGCGCACCCTCAACATTCCCTCCCGGATGGCGATCGGCTTCCTCCAGCCCGAGCAGGAGGCCGACGGCTCGTGGGTCTACAGCGCATGGGACCTGCACGCCTGGCCCGAGCTCTACTTCCCCGGCTCCGGATGGGTGCGCTTCGAGCCCACTCCTCCCCTGCGCGCCACGTCCGTGCCTGGCTACACCCAGCACGAGTTCCCCCAGGTCGACCCGAGCGACCTGCCCAGCACGGGCGCCACCAGTGACGACATCCTCCGCCCCACTGTCAGCGACCCCAAGGAGAACAACCAACAGGGCCAGTCGGCCGATGAGTCCGGCACCTCCATCCCCTGGCGTGCCATCGGCCTCGGCGTCCTCGTCATGGCACTGCTGGTCGTCCTCGCCCTGCTCCCCCGCGGGCTCCGGCGCCGGCGCCGCGCGCGACGCCTCGAGGACGGTGCTGAGCCGGTCTGGATCGAGCTGCGCGACACCGTGGTCGATCTCGGACTGACCTGGCCCGCCGGCCGGTCCCCGCGCGAGACCGGGTCCCACCTCGTGCACTACTTCGGCCGACCCGTCGGCACCGACCCGGCTGCCCGTCCGCGGCACGGCGCCGATGTGGCTCCGGAGGCTGAGGTGGCTCTCGAGCGGATCGTGGGCACCATCGAGCTGCAGCGCTATGCCCGCCCCGGCAGCGATCAGGCAGCGATCCTCAAGGCCGACGCCGAGACGGTGATCGGGGCCCTCGAGGGCGGCGTCACCCCCGGCGCCCTGCGCAGGGCGACGTGGCTTCCTCGCTCGCTGTTCGTCTCGCGCCGCCGACCCACGCAGCGTTCGAGCAGCAACGACGAGGTGACCTACACCGGCGTGGTCGACCACGTGGGCTAGGTCCCCACGTAGGTCCCCACCACGTAGGTCGGCTGGTCACACCGGGTCTCGACGCGCTCGCGCGACCTCGCTCCTCGGTCGCGTCGCTTGCTCGACCTGGCCGACTCCACACGGCGAGCTCGTCCCTCGCTCGCCGTTGGTCGTCTCAGAACCCGTTGTCCTCGCGGCGACGGCGCCAGCGCTCCTCCATGCGATCCATGAACGAGGACCCGCTGTGGTGGCGCTGGCGACGGGGCTTGCCGGCTCGCCCGCCGTCGATGACGGTGAACCCACCGCGTGTGGCGGTCCCGGACTGGGACTGACCCTCGGGCGGGGCGACGCTGCGTTGACCACGCAGCACGGTCAGCCCGATGGTCGCCGAGATCAGCATGACCAAGAAGCCCACGATGCCGACCACCGGCTGCTCGGCGATGACTCCGGTCATCAGCACCGCGATGCCACCCACGAAGATGACGCCGGCCAGGATCGCCTTGCGGCGCGCGGACTGTCGCAACGTGGTGCCACGCAGGGTGGAGGCGAACTTGGGGTCCTCCTCGACGAGCGCGCGCTCCATCTGCTCGAGCAGTCGCAGCTCTTCCTCCGAGAGCGGCACGGTTGCCTCCCTGTGGGTGCGGGCCAGCGGGCCAGCACAAGTCGCTGTTTGAGCCAGTCTAGGCAGCGCTGAGGGCGTTCGGTAGCGGGGTGGGGAAATTGTCCGGTCAATGTCTGTGCTGCTGTCGGTTCCGGGTGGGCAACGCCGTAGCGGCGGGGCTACAGGAGGCTCGCTGGACCGATCGCCTCGGCGCCGAACCTGAACCGGGCGCGGTCGACAGCCCGGTCAGCGTCGCGCCAGCCGTGCTCCCGCTCGCCCAGCATCAGCTGCCGGTGGACGCTGCCACGCGGAACCAGGCCCTCGACCCGCACCCCGACCAGGCGGATCCGGGCTCGTTGCAGTCCGAGGGCGTCGAAGAGGAGCAGGGCGGTGCGGTGCACCTCGTGGGTGACGTCGGTGGCCTCGGGGATGGTGCGAGACCGGGTGATGGTGGTGAAGTCGGCGAACCGCACCGTGATGGTGATCGTGCGGCCGGCCACCTCGGCGGTGCGCATCCGACGGGCAACCCTGGCCGAGAGCCTCAACAGCTCGCGGCTGATGATGTCGCGGTCGTCGGTGTCGCGACCGAAGGTCTCGTTGGCCCCCATCGACTTCTCGGGGTCATCGGCGGTGCTGCGCGGCACGAGCTCGCGACGGTCGGCGCCCCAGGCCAGCTGGTGGAGGTGGCGGCCCAAGGAGTCACCGACGGCGCGCTGGAGGGTGGGCAGCGGCGTGTGGGCGAGGTCGCCGACGGTCACCAGCCCGAAGCGGAGCAGCAGGTCGCGGGTCTTCTCGCCCACTCCCCACAGCTCGCCGACCTCCATCGGGTGGAGGAAGGAGGTGATCGCCTCGGGAGGTACGACGACCACCCCGTCGGGCTTGGCCCGGCGGCTGGCCAGCTTGGCCACCGAGACCGTCGCCGCCACGCCGACCGAGCAGGTGATGCCCTGCTCGTCGTGGACCATCGCCCGCAGTCGCTCGGCGATCTCGAGCGGGCTGCCGAGCCTCTTGGCCGAGCCGCGGACGTCGAGGAACGCCTCGTCGAGGGAGACCGCCTCGACCAGCGGCGTGATGCGCCGGAAGGTTTCCATCACCGCCCGGGACACGGTGGTGAACTCGTCGTAGTCGGGCGAGACCACGACCGCTCGCGGGCACAGCCGGCGGGCGCGGGTGCCGGGCATACCGGAGCGGACTCCGTAGTGGCGCGCCAGGTAGTTGGCCGACAGCACCACCCCGCGGCCGCCACCGCCGACGATCACGGGGACCTCCCAGAGGTCGGGCCGCTCTCTGACGGCCACGGACGCGTAGAAGGCGTCCATGTCGACGTGCAGGATCGGGCAAGCCCATGACAGGTCGGTCATGGGCAACCACAGCAGGCGTCAGTGCGTCGCGAGCACGTGCACCTGAGTGGCCAGCGGGAGGTACTCGGGGCGGCCGGCCACGGCGCGCTCGAGGTCGACCAGCGCGGCAGCGGCGCCCGGCTCGAGGTCGAGCAGGGAGCCGGGCACCAGGTCGGCGAAGACCCGGACGGCCTGGACGGCCTCGGTGGTGAACCCGGCGCCGGACAGGAGTGCGATGAGCTCATCGGCGGTGAAGCGACGACCGCGACCGCCCGCAGCCGGATCGTCGAGGAGCGCCCGGGCCTGGTGGAAGTGACCGGCCATCGCGCGGGCGACCACGGCGGCGTGCCGCTGCGCGACGAGCAGGCTGAGCAGGCCGCCGGGTCGGAGCACGCCGGCGAGGGTGCGCAGCGCAGCCGCGGGGTCGGGCACCACCTCGAGGACGCCGTGGCACAGCACCACGTCGGCCAGCTCGGAGCCGACGTGAGACTCCAGGTCGGCGATGTCACCCAGGACGCCGGTGACCGAGTCGGCGACACCGGCCTCGTCGGCGCGCCGGCCGAGGGCTGCGAGTGCGTCGGGACTCGGGTCGACGACGGTGACCGTGTGCCCCTGCTCGGCGAGCCGGACCGCGAACCCGCCCGTGCCCCCACCGATGTCGACGATGCGGGCGTGCTGTGCAGCCCCGGGATGGGCCAGCCGGCTCTCGATGGCATCCCAGACCACGCCGGTCCGCAGGTGCTCGCGACCTGGGCTGCGGCTCTCGCTGGTCGACATGGCGCCCAGCCTAGGCCCAGGAATCGGGCGGTCATCCCGGGCTCCCGGGGCTGGTGTGCCACAGCTTGCGACCGACGTCCTTGACCGACTCCCCAGCGGGCTTGACGTCGGCGTAGGGCGACATCTGGAAGCCGCTGGAGTGGACCAGCACACGGCTGCGCACCGGCGCTGGGCTGTCGCCGGTGGGCTGGCCCTTCTCTGGCCGGCCCTTCTCCTGCTGGACGCCGACCTCGGCGTATCCGTCGGGCGTCCGCGCAAGATGGTCGTAGACCGCTGCCATCCCCTGACCACGCCAGATCGCGTGCAGCTCGGGAAGCTCCCAGGCGCCGGTGGCCCGCAAGGAGACACCGCGACGACCCGTGCGGCGCAGCTCACCGCGCACGACCAGCAGCCAGGAGCCGAACACCGTGGCGGCGTAGGGGCCCTGGGCGTCTTCGAAGAACGTCGCGTCGACCGGGCCGGTGCCGTCGTCGAGGGTGAGGAACACGACTCGTCGCCCGGAGCGGATCGGGGGTGTCTGGGTGGCGACCTTGACCCCTGCGACCAGCAGCTCGGCCTTGCTGCGACGGCTCAGGAGGTCCTTGCTGCGGGTGGTGCCGAGGGCGTGGAGGAACTCGGCGTAGGTGTCGACGACGTGACGGCTGACGTCGAGGCCGAGGATCTCCAGCTCGGCTCGCATGCGGTCCTCGGGTGTCATCTCGGGCAGGCCGCTGACCTGCTCCCCGAAAGACTCACTGGGCTCGTCGCCGAGGGTGAAGGCGAGCTGCACCGAGTCGACCGGTCGTGGTGGCGGGGTGTCTTGGGCCTGGGCGGAGGCGCGGGCCCAGACGCCCTGCTCGGCCAGCACGTGGCGCTCGGGCAGGGAACCTGTCTCGCGTTGGCGGGCGTGAGGATCGGTGCTGTTGCGCAGGGCTGCTGCCTCGGCACGACGGGCTGCGGGGCTGTGGCGGTTGGCCAGCTTGGCCTCGGCCAGCCCACGACCGCGCAGACTGCGACCCTGGGCACGCTCGAGAGCCCGGGCATGCCGGTCGAGCTCGGCCACCTGGAGAAGCAGGTCGCGGCGGGTGATCCGCTGCCGGCGACGAATGGGCGAGCCCCCTCCCGTCGAGCTGATGCCATAGAGGGAGTCGAAGCCCCCGGCCAGCACCAGCCGCTCCACGATCGGCCGGGACACCTGGGCACGGTGCCAGAAGTCGGTGAGCGAGTCGTAGGGCTGGCCCTCCGAGCGCGCGGCGACGATGCGGTCGACCTCGCTCTCGTTGATCCCCTTGACCTCGGCCAGCGCCAGCCGGATCCCCCAGGCGGTGCCGTCGGGGACGCCGGAGGTGGGGATCGGCGGCGGCACGGTGACGACCGGGACCTCGGGGTCGAGCCACTGCGCGACGTAGTGCTTCTGCGAGGCGTTGACGTCGAGGCCCAGCACGGTGATGCCGCACTGGCGGGCCTCGTCGAGGATCAGCCGCTTGGGGTACATCCCCGGGTCATGGGTCAGCACACCGGCCAGGAAGTGGGCCGGCCAGTGGGCCTTGAGCCAGGCGGACTGGAAGGTCGGCAGCGCGAACGCCGCGGCGTGTGCTTTGCAGAAACCGAACGACGCGAATGCCTCGAGGATCTTCCAGATGCCGGTGACGACCCGCTCGTCGTAGCCCCGGGCACGTGCGGCGGGGCAGAACCACGCCTTGGTCTCAGCCATCCCCTCCACGTCACCGAGAGCGCGGCGACGCTCGTCGGCCTCGGCGTAGTCGACCCCGGCGAACCGGGCGATGATCTCGATGACGTGCTCGTGGAAGACGACCACCCCGTGGGTGTCCTCGAGGATCGGGCGCAGGTCGTCGTGGAGGTAGGTCGTGGCCTTCCAACCCTGCTTGGACTCGAGGTAGGGGGTGATCATGTCGCTCTTGACCGGGCCGGGCCGAAACAGCGAGATGTCGGTGATGATGT
The DNA here is from genome assembly GCF_015352445.1 of Nocardioides agariphilus. Lineage (GTDB taxonomy): Bacteria > Actinomycetota > Actinomycetes > Propionibacteriales > Nocardioidaceae > Nocardioides > Nocardioides agariphilus. The sequence goes on along the minus strand of NZ_JADKPO010000006.1, from coordinate 44,609 downwards.
CGTCGAAGGTCTCGATGCCGGACTTGCCGACCAGCTCGCGCTGACCGGGCGACTCGATCTGGAACACCCCGAGGGTCTTGGCGGCAGAGATCATCCGGTAGGTGTCGTCGTCGGCGAACGGCACCTGTTGCTGGTCGTCGAGATCGACCTCGACGCCGGCGGTGTCGCGGATGAGCTCGACGGCGTGAGCCATCGAGGACTGCATGCGGATGCCGAGCACGTCGAGTTTGAGCAGGCCGAGCTCCTCGACGTCGTCCTTGTCGAACTGGCTCATCGGGAACCCCGCGAAGCTCGCCTCCACCGGAGTGCGGTCGAGCAGCGTGGTGTCGGAGAGCAGCACCCCGCACGGATGGACGGCGATGTGGCGGGGCAGTCCGTCGAGCCGCTCGACCAGGCCGAACATCAGGTCGAGACGCCGGGCGTCGATGCCGCTGGCCCGCAGCTCGGGCAGCTCACGCAGCGCCACCCGGGCATCACGAGCACGGATATGGGGAAACGCCTTGGCGATGGTGTCGATCTCGCCCGGCGGCATGCCGAGCGCGGCGCCGACATCGCGCACGGCGTGACGGACCCGGTAGGTGTCCATCATCGACACGCACACGCACCGCTCGCCGCCGAACCGGTCGAGGATCGCTTCGTAGATCTCGGTGCGCCGCGCCGACTCGACATCGATGTCGATGTCGGGCAGCGAGGCTCGCAGCGGCGAGAGGAACCGCTCCATCAGCAGGTGGTGGCGGATCGGGTCGATGCCCGAGACGCCGAGCAGGTAGTTGACCAGGCTGCCCGCGCCGGAGCCTCGGGCAGCGCAGCGCACCCCACGCTCGCGGATCAGGTCGGTGACGTCGGCGACGGTGAGGAAGTACGACGCGTAGCCCAGGCCGCGGATCAGCTCCAGCTCGTCGTCGAGACGCTTCCAGATGCGCTGGCGCGGAGCCGATCCGTAGCGATCGCCGACAGCACCCTCGCACCGGGCTCGCAGCACGCCGTCGGCCTGGCGGCCCGGCACGTCGAGGCTGGCTGTCTTCAGCTCGGGGAAGTGCACCTCGCCCAGGCCGAGGTCGGTGCGCGGGTCGAGCGCGCAGCGGTCGGCCACCGCGCGGGTGCGCGCGAGCAGGCGAGCGGGCCAGGCTGATGATCCGTCACCTGCGAGCCGGCCGACCTCCTCGGCGATCTCGAGCATCTGCTTGCCGGACTTGAGGAACCCCTCGGCGTTGGCTCTGAAGTCGGAGGGGCCGCGGTGGTGGAGGTTGACGGAGCCGAGGGCGACCAGCCGGCGGGAGGCGTCGAGGATGTCGACCGTCGGGGCATCACGACGGTCGGCGTAGCGAACGGCGTTGGTGAGCACGGTGCCGACGCCCTCGCGGCGAGCCAGGTCCGCCATCCGGGCAGCGTGGGCACAGGAGCCAGGACCCCACTCCTGGGTGCCTCCCGGGCCAGGTCTGCCGAGTCGGTGGGAGACCAGCTCGAGGTGGAGATGGGTCGAGGAGACCACCTCCCGCCAGGGCCTCAGGGCTGCACGGGCCACGTCGTCGCGCCGACCGGCGACGGCGGTCCCGACCTCGGAGCCCGGGCCCAGCAGCACCATCACCGATCCGGTGCCCAGCCACGGCGCGAGCAGGTCGAGGGTGGCCACCGGCTGCCCACGCTCCCCGGCGAGGTGCACCGCCGAGACCAGTCGGCAGATCGCTGCCCAGCCGGCCCGGCCTCCACCGGGGCCATCGGCCGTGGCCAGCAGGGTCACTCGCGGCAGCTGGTCCCAGGGCGGGTCACGGAACTCGCCACCGCGAGTCGGCGTGCGGGATGGGGGTCTCGATCGGCGCGGGTCTCCGGTCACCGGGCGGTAGGCGAGGTCGACGCCGAGCACCGGCCGGATGCCGGCGGCCCGGCAGGCCTGCGCGAACTTCACCGCGCCGTAGGTGCCGTCTCGGTCGGTCAGCGCCAAGGTGTCCATCTCGTGCTCGGCCGCCCGCTCGACCAGGACCTGGGGATGAGAGGCGCCGTATTGGAGGGAGTAGCCGGACGCCACGCGAAGGTGGACGAAGGGATCCACGAAGACCGCCGCTCACCCGGCCAGGCGGCCGGCGTGGGGCAGGTGAGGCGCCAACCCGAGGGACTGCTCGACCACGCCGAGGAACCGATCGGCGTCTCGCAGCAGGTCATCGGCCTCACGCTCGCTGACCGCACGAGTCGATCCCGCCTCGGCGGCCGCCCGCTTGGCCGCGCCGGCCGCGAAGAAGGCAGCCCACTCGGCGAGCTCGGGGGCGATCTCGGCGAGCAGCACCCAGGCGTTCTTCTGGCGGCGGCCTCGAGCCGGAGCCGGATGGGCGCGGGCGGCCAGCAGCGCGGCCGCCGCCCGCAGCGCGGCGACATGGGCGCAGGCGTAACGGGTCGGGACGTCTGCTGCCGTGGTCGCCTCGCTCAGCGACTCGGCCGCCCGGGCCAGGTAGGAGTGGGTGGTGGCGGGCAAGGCGTAGGGGTTGTGCTCGTAGGTCATCGGGGTCACCTCAGTCGAGACAGCCGACGAGCTGCCAGGTGCCGTCGGCCCAGTCGAAGGACAGGTCGAAGACCCCGCCACCGGGCACGGCGTCCTCGGTCTCGGGGGCACGCCGCATCCCCGCCGCGGCCTCGACCCGCCAGAGCTCGCGCTCCCCCAGCAGGTCGCCGGCCAGGTCGCCGGTCGAGTCACCGGTCGAGTCACCGGGTCCGGTGTCGTCGGAGCCGATCACCGCCCGGGCGTCGGCGGACTGCCACCACGAGCCGGTCTCCACCCAGTGGGCGAGCACCACCCGGACCTTCCACAGCTTGCCCCGCCACAGGAACTGCTCGGGACCCTCGATGGCGCTGGTCCCCTCACCGGCATCCACACCCACCAGGCCCTTGCGGACTTCCACGGGGTCGTCATAGCGACGCATCTCGCGCTCCCACCTCTGCGGCTCACTCGACCCCGGACGACCCGGCGAGGAGCGGGGTCGAGTCGCTCCCGCCGGATCAGTCGAACAAATGTTCGACTAGGAGCACGATACCTCCGCCCGCCGACAGCCCGTCAAGAGCCAGGTCGAGCGGGTGTGGACGAGCCGCACCCCCACCAGCGATCAGCCCTGGTCGGAGGCCTCGTGGTGGACCACCCAGGAGCCACGGATGAACTCGGTGGTGTCGCGGTGGAAGAGGAGGGCCACGAACACCGCGTCGACCAGGAGCGTGAGCACGCACAAGACGACGAACACCACGGGCGGTCCCTCGCGGAACGCGATCAGCCCGGCGACCAGCCCGAGGATCAGCCCGACCGCGGCCAGCGACACCCGGGCCCACTCGTAGCCCTCGCGGAAGAACACCCGCAGCACCGCCACCAGGCTCACGAGCACGACGTACATCACGACCGCGACCGGCACGAACGCCGGCAACGCGAGCGAGCCGGCCTTGAGCGCCTCCACCCCACCGTCGCGCAAGATCTCGCGAGCAGCCGGGTTGCCCTCGGCCCACGACTCGATGAGGGAGTCTTGAAGAACGATGGTCAGCAACGTGCCGACGCCCATCAGCACCACCAGCGCCACCAGGCACCGCATCGCGTTGATGACCGAGTCCGGCCACTGCCGTCCCATCGACACCCGTCCCTCTCGTTCGTCACCGCTCGCTAGGGTCGCGCCCATGTCGAGCCAACCTGCGGAGCACGCCGCGATCTCGCGGTTCCGGGAAGCACACACCGCCCGCGGAGGTGCGGGCGAGATCGTCATTCTTCCAGAGTCGGTCCACACGGCGGCACTCGCCGCTGCCGCCCTCGGCTGCGAGGTGGGCGCCATCGCCAACAGCCTGCTCTTCGACGCCGACGGCTCGCCGGTGCTGATCCTCACCTCCGGGAGCCATCGGGTCGACACCGGTCTGACGGCGGCACGCATCGGAGTCGGCGCGCTCAAGCGCGCCTCGCCCGAGTTCGTGCGCGAGCACACCGGCCAGGTGATCGGCGGGGTCTCCCCCATCGCCCACCCGGCGCCGGTACCTACCTGGCTCGACACCGAGCTGCGCCAGTACTCCGTGATCTGGGCCGCCGCCGGCCATCCCGCAGCCGTCTACTCGACGACGTACGACGAGCTGCTCGAGATGACCGGCGCCACCGAGATCGAGGTCGAGTAGAGGAGGACCCGTGGAGCTGTGGCTCAACCCGTACTGCTCGAAGTGTCGCGTGGCCGTCGAGGAGCTCGACGCCGCCGGGATCACCTACACCGTGCGGCGCTATCTCGACGACCCGCCTGACGAGGCCACCTTGCGCGAGGTGGTGGCCCGGCTCGCCCTCGAGCCGTGGGACATCGCCCGGGCCAAGGAGGCCAAGGAGGAGGGGGTCGACCTTCCGAGAGACGCCGCGCATCGAGACGAGTGGTACGCCGCGCTGGCCGCGCACCCGCGCATCATCCAGCGTCCGATCATCACCGCCAGTGACGGCACGACCGTGGTCGGGCGCGACGCCGAGTCGCTGGACAGGGTCATCGACGCCGAGACATAGGGTCCGCACATGGACTCCTTGTCCCTGGTCTTCTCGAGCGGCTGGGCCAGCGGCGTCAACGCCTACCTGGTCGTGCTGGTCCTGGGCATCGCCGACCGGGTCAGCCCGACCGGCCAGATCCCGGACGCCCTGCACCGTTGGGACGTCCTGGGCGTGGCGTTCTTCCTCTACGCCATGGAGTTCGTGGCCGACAAGATCCCCTTCGTCGACTCGACCTGGGACGCCATCTCGACGGCGATCCGCCCGACGAGCGGCGCAGTCATCGGCGTGCTCCTCGCCGGTGACGCGGACACCTTGCAGCACGCGGTGTACGGCGTCGTGGGCGGCGGCACCGCACTCCTGTCACACCTGGTGAAGGCGGGCGGCCGGCTGGCGATCAACTCCTCACCCGAGCCGGTCACCAACATCGGCGCCAGCATCGCCGAGGACATCACGGTGCTCGCCGTGGTGTGGTTCGCGATCGAGAACCCTCGAGCAGCCGCAGCGGTCGCGGCGGTCCTGCTGGTGCTCGGACTGGTGATGCTCTCCTTCGTGGCCAGACTGGTCCGCCGCGGCTGGCGCCGCTGGAGGAGACCGGGCCACGGCCTCACGCCAGCGCCGCCCTCAAGATGATCGAGACACCGGCCACCACGCAGAACCCCAGCATCACCGAGCGCAGTAGCCCGTCGTCGAGCCGCCGGGTCACGGGTCGGCTCAGCAGGTAGCCGACCACCAGGAACGGCACGAACAGCAGGCCCCACAAGAGCTGGTCGCGGGAGAGCTCGTCGGCCACCGCCAGGCCGGTCAGCGACCCCAGCGACCCGACGGTGAAGAACGCCGCGAGCGTCGCCCGGAGCTCGCCGGCCGGCTGGTGCTGGAGGGTCATCGCGACGAAGGGTCCGCCGACCGCAGCAGTGGTCCCGGAGACTCCGGTCAAGGCACCGGCCAGCAGCAGGTTGCGGGTGCTCGGCTCGAACCGCGGAGCAGCCGCCGAGGTGACCGCCACCACCAGGACGAGCACCCCGACCAGCAGCGCGATCAGTCGCTGGCTCGACACCGCCACCACCCAGACCCCGAGAGGGGTCAGCGCGAGCCGGGCCGCGAGCACCGTCGTGAGGTGTCGGCGGTTCACCTCGCGCCAGCTGCCGGCCAGGTGCAGCAGCGGCAGCACGAACCCGCAGACCAGCATGGAGCCCGGCATCAGCCCGGGCGCCAGCCAGACGACGAACGGAGCCGCCACGACCACGACGCCGAACCCCACGCTCCCTTGCACCAAGGCCCCGATGAGGACCGCCAAGCCCAGCAGGAGCACCAGGCCGGCGGTGAGTTCGGGCACGTGCGCACGGTAGCCACCTCGGCGTGCGTAGTCTCGACACGGGCTCCCTGGCGCTCGCGCGGCTCGACCACCGATGCTGGAGAGGTGGAGCTGGCCGACCCCGAGGTGCGCGCGGACCTCACCGAACGTCTGCTGGCGACCTATGCCGGCCGGCCGGTGATCGTGGGGCCGGGCATCCTCGCAGCCCGCACGGAGCTGGTCGCCTGGCTGCGTGAGGTCGACGCCACGGTCTTGGCCATCACCTACGCCCACGGCGCAGGTCCCAAGCCGGCCGAGGGCGACTGCGTCGTGGTCGACATCGAGGCCCCGCCCACCTCCAACGTGACCGAGGAGATGCGGGTCCTCGACGACCTGGCCCGCCATCTCCCGGACCACGCAGTCGCAGCGGTGGAGGCGTTCGACCCCGACAGGCAAGGCGTCTGGGTGGGTGGGCCGTTCGTCACGACCGACGAGCCAGTACTGGGACGCCCCGTGGTCTCCGGACGCCCGCAGGCGTTCTTGGCGCTGGAGGACAAGCTGCTGGCCGACGCGATCTGGGAGGCCGCAGGAGTCGCCCGGGCGCCGTATGAGATCGTCCCGGTCGACCGCGACGCGCTCGCGGACGCGACCGAGGGCCTGAGCGGACCGCTGGGGGCCGTGTGGTCCGGCGACACCAAGCAGGGCTTCAACGGCGGCGGCGACTACGTGCGCTGGGTGCGCGACGAGGGTGACCAGCAACGGGCGGTCGCGTGGTTCCTGCCCCGTTGCGACCGGGTCCGGGTGCTGCCGTTCCTCGACGGTGTGCCCTGCTCGATCCACGGGATCGTGCTGCCCGACGGCACGGCCGCCCTGCGCCCCGTCGAGATCTCGATCCTGCGCGACGAGGCCACCCGGACGTTCCGGTACGGCGGCCTGTCGACCTACTGGGACGCCCCACCGCCCGACCGTGTCGAGATGCGAACCGCTGCCCGCAAGGTCGGCGAGCACCTCAGGGAGCACCACGGCTACCGCGGCGCCTTCGGGATCGACGGTGTCCTCACCGCCGAGGGGTTTCGGCCCACGGAGCTCAACACCCGGGCATCGGCCGGGTTCACGCAGGTGACGCAGATCGACCGCAAGCTCTTCTCCCTCCTGCAGGACGCGCTCGTCCTCGGTCAGGACCCAGGAGTGCGGGTGGCCGACGTCGAGGCGCTGCTGCCGCTCATCGACGCCGAGCCCGGCGGCCGCGCCGTCGCGCTGGCCAAGGACGTGGTGGTCGGCGACGTCACGGAGGCGCTCACGTGGGACGGTCACAGCTTCGAGATCTCCTCGCAGGATCCGGGCGTCGACGCCGAGGACGTCCTGGTGATGGCCGACACCCCGGCGGGCCTGTTCGCCAAGGTGCAGCCGTGCTCGGCGCTGGCTCCGGGGGTGCGCCTGTCGACGGTGAACCTGGCGCTCTACGACCTGCTGCGGAGGGAGTACGGCGTCGACCTGGGCGACCTGACCGCCGCGCCGGACCTGCGGCGAGGATAGGCCCATGGCGAAGGTGGCTGTCGTAGGCGGCGGGTTCGGTGGCTTGGCAGCCGCAGCCCGGCTGGCCAAGCTCGGCCACGCGGTCACCCTCCTCGAACGAGCCGAGCGGATCGGGGGCGCGCTGCTGCCGGTGGAGCAGGACGGGTTCAGCTGGGAGGGCGGACCGACGTACACCGTCCTGCCCGCTGTGCTGCGCGACCTGTTCCGCAAGTCAGGGCGTCCGCTCGAGCGCGAGCTGGAGCTGGTCGAGCTCGACGTCCTGCGCGAGCACAGGTTCGCCGACGGTTCGTCGGTGAGCCTGCCACCCACCCGGGGCGCACAGGTCGCGGCGCTCGAGGCCATGGAGCCGGGTCTTGGGACTCGCTGGGCCGACTACGTGCACGCCTACGCCGACGACTGGGAGGTGCTGCGTCGCGAGTACCTCGAACGCCCCTGGGATCCCGCACGTCTGCCTCCTGCCCTGGCCGCCCGGCTGAGGAAGCGAGAGAGCCTGGCCCGTCACGCGCGCCGGCTGCGTGACGACCGGCTCCGTCAGATGGCGCTGTATCCAGCGGAGGCCGAGGGGCACGACCCGCGAGACGTGCCGGCCTGGGTGGGCGTGACGGCCTACGTCGAGCAGCGCTTCGGCTCGTCGGTGGTCTCGGGAGGGATGCAGGCGCTCCTCGGCGCGCTGGTGGCCAGGCTCGCGACGCGCCGCGTCGACGTGCTGCGGGGCACGGAGGTCCGAGACCTGCAGGTGCGGGACGGACGAGCCATCGGGGTGGTCACCGAGGTCGGCGTCGTCGAGTCCGATGTCGTCGTCGTCGCCTGCGACCCGCGCCGACTGCCTGCCCTATCGTCGTACGTCGCCCGGACCATGCCCGCGCTGCCTCCGGTCATGGTGCACCTGGGGCTGGCAGGCGACCTGCCCGAGATGGCGCACGAGACCGTGCTGCACGGAGAGCCTCGGGAGCCGACGATCGTGGTCCGGGCCAACGGTCCTGCCTGGACCCTGCTCGGACGTGGTCGCGTCGACGAGGACCTGGTGACGACGCTGGCCCGACGCGGTATCGACATCCGCAGCCAGGTGGTCACGCGGGTGGACCGGTCTCCGCGTGATCTGGTCGAGGCATGGGGCGGCTCGCCGTACGGCGTCCTGTGGCAGGGACCACGGACCGTGCTGCGCAGACTCGGGCCGGGCACTCCTGTCGCCGGTGTGTACGCCGTGGGGGCGCATGCCACGCCGGGCGCCGGGCTGCCCTACGTGGGCCTGTCGGCCGCACTGGTCGCCCAGGTCGTCGGGCCGGCCTGAGGCCGTCACTCAGACGAGCTCGAAGGTCACCGTCAACGTCGCCGAGATCGTGGTCTCGCCGGGGGCGATGGCGACATCCGCGCTGGACTTCATCGCCCGCATCGCGCCGCCCTCGGCCATGGGCGAGGCGAACCCGCCGCCGTCGGCGATCGCCTGCGGCTGGCCCAGCCGCACCCCGGCGAGCTCGGCCAGGTGGTTGGCCCTGGACACCGCGTCGGCGTAGGCAGCGGCGCGCGCCTGCCCGTTCGCGCGGCTCACGTCGCCGACCTCGAGGCTCAAGGACTCCACCTGCAACCGGTCACCGACCCGGCTCGCCAGCTCGCCGAGCAGCTTGCCCGCAGCCTGGACGTCGGTGCTGGAGATGCTCAGTGAGTGACGAGCCTCGAAGCCACTGGGCTGCCCCTGGTTGTCGTAGGCCGGCCACACGTTGAGATTGGTCGAGGCGATGCGGGATGCGTCGGTGTGCTCGCGGCCCACGGCGACGATCTCGTCGGCAGCCGAGTTGGCTCCCGCGAGGGCCTCGGCGACGCCCGCCGCACGCTGGCTGGCCGCGACGCGGACGACGACGGTGTCGGGGACCTCACGTGCGGTGCCCTGCCCGGTGACGGTGACGGTGCGCATGCCAGGAGGTTAGCCAGTGGCAGCGGAAGCCAGCGCCAGCGAGTCAAGCGGAGGAGGAAGAGCACAGCTCATAGCGCGACGACAGCCGACCGCAGCGAGGCCGGAGCTAGGCCGTGATGCGCAGGGCCTCGAAGATCTCCAGCGTCGCCCGCGACCGGTTGAGCGTGTAGAAGTGCAGCCCGGGTGCCCCGAGCGCCAGCACCTGCTGGCACAGCTCGGTCGCCACCTCGACGCCCACGCGCCGCACGTCGGCTGGCTCGGTCAGTCCGTCGAACCTGGCGCTGACCTCGTCGGGCAGCACCGCCCCGGACAGCTCGGCCATCCGGGCGACCTGGCGCAGGTTGGTGATCGGCATGATGCCCGGCAGGATCGGGATGTCGCAGCCGAGCGCCCGCACGCGAGCGACGAGGTCGGCGTAGTCGGCCGCCCGGAAGAACAGCTGGGTCACGGCGAACTGCGCGCCGGCCTCGGCCTTGGCGACCAGCACGCGCGCGTCAGCGTCCTTCGACTCGGCGGACGGATGACCCTCGGGGAAGGCGGCGACGCCGATGCTGAAGCCGCCGACCTCCTGGGCCAAGGCGACCAGCTCGCTGGCGTAGGTGAAGCCGCCGGGAGTCGGCGTCCACGGGGCGGTCGGGCCCTCCTTGGGGTCGCCGCGCAGCGCCAGCACGTCACGCACGCCGGCCGCGCGGTAGGCCTCGAGGATGTCGCTGAGCTCCTCGCGGGTGTGCCCCACGCACGTCAGGTGCCCCATCGCTCGCATCGAGGTCTCGCGCGCGATGCGCCCGGTGATCGCGACCGTCGTGTCGCGGGTGGTGCCGCCGGCGCCGTAGGTCACCGACACGAAGGTCGGCTGGTAGGGCTCCAGGTCCCGGATCGCCGACCACAGCTGCTCGACGCCGGCCTCGTCCTTGGGCGGCATGAACTCGAACGAGATCGAGCGCTCGCCCTCGCGGACGAGTTGGCCGATGCTGCGCCGATGCTCCTGGGGGGCCGCAACCATAGGGGCAAGTCTAGGGACGCGGGTCGGCCACTAGCCTCCACGTATGACCTCGTGGGACGGCTCCTGGGACGACGCAGCGTTCCGGGACCGGCTGCAGAAGGTCCTCGACGAGTTTCTCGACGAGATGTCCGCCCGCCTGGCGCCGCTGGGTCCCGACGCCGTCACGCTGCTCGAGGAAGCCCGCCGGAGCGTCTCGGGAGGCAAGCGGTTCCGGGCGGCCTTCTGCTGGTGGGGCTACCGGGCCGTCGAGCCCGACGTCTCCGACGAGGACGCCTTGCTGCGCGCGTGCGCTGCCCTCGAGGTGCTGCACGCCAGCGCCCTGGTCCACGACGACTACATGGACGCCTCCGACACGCGCCGGGGCCGACCGGCCACTCACCGCGCGTTCGCCGGTCGGCACCGCTCGCAGTCGTGGCGCGGCGACCCCGAGCAGTACGGCGCCTCGGCCGCGATCCTGCTCGGTGACCTGCTGCTCTCGTGGTCCGACGAGCTGCTGCGCCGATGCGGGCTGCCCGCCGATCGCGTCGCTGCCGCGCTCCAGGTCTTCGACCTCTGCCGCAACGAGGTGATCGCCGGGCAGTTCCTCGACGTGTCGGTGCAGGCCCGCGGTCACGCCGACGTCGACACGGCGATGACGGTGCTGCGCTACAAGTCGGCCAAGTACTCCATCGAGCGGCCGCTCCACGTCGGCGCCACGCTGGCGGGTGCGACGCCCGACCACGTGCGCGAGCTGTCGGCCTACGGTCTCCCGCTCGGCGAGGCCTTCCAGCTCCGCGACGACCTGCTCGGGGTGTACGGCGACCCGGCCACGACCGGCAAGCCGGCCGGAGACGACCTCGTCGAGGGCAAGCGCACGGTGCTGGTCGCCCTGGCCCTCGACGGCGCCTCCTCGGCCGATGCCTCACGACTCGACGCCTCGTTGGGCCGTCCCCTGGCTGATGCCGACATCGCCGAGCTACGGCGCATCATCGACGACTCTGGCGCCCACGCCCAGGTCGAGCAGGTCATCGACGAGCTGGTCTCGGTGTCCCTCTCCAGGCTCCAGGACTCGACCTTCGCCGAGCCCGCGCGTGCGGTGCTCCGGGAGCTGGCCGCAGCTGCCACCGACCGGGCGGTCTGAGGCGTCGAGGCCGGGCGATTGGTCCCAAGCGCGAGGGCCACCACCTTCAGTCGAGCGACGGGACTCCCTCGAGCTCGGGGCCTTCGCCGCGGAGGACGACCACGAAGGGCCCGCCTCGCTCCGCGTTGACACGGCCTCCGAGGACCGAGAGCGAGACGGAGAAGGCTCGCTCGTCGAGGCGGGCGAAGGGGCCCCAGCCGTCCCAGAGCAGCAGCCAGCCGTCGCTGTCACCGGCGACGATGTCGCCGAGGCAGTCGGCAAGGGCGTCGAAGTTCTGGCCGTAGTGATCGGGGAACGCGAGCGCCTCCCCCACCGCTCGCAGGAAGTCGGCCTTGGTGTCGCCGTGCCAGCCGTCGATGTGGGCGTAGTGCCAGCCGGCGTGCTCGACGGTGTGGCGGACGTCGTCGTCCTTGAAGTGCCCGTGCCACACGTAGATCCCGGGCTCCTTGCGGTGCGCCAGCACGGCCGCCAGTCCGCTCATCTGTCGATCCTCTCGAACGATCGGTAGTGGTCGTCGGTCCAGTAGTACTCCGTGGAGGAGCCATCACCCTCGCCTCCGGTGATGATCCTCCGCGCGCCACGGTCATCGGAGCCGGGCGTCGGCACGGTGTACTCGTGGTAGTAGCCCGACGGCCGGTCGGGCAGCAGGGCCTCACGGTTGCCGAACACCTTGCCGTCGTCGCCGGGATAGGGGAAGGGCCCGCCCGCGTCGATCAGGTCCAGCGTCTCCAACGCCTCGGGCGGCAGGTCGGACACCGCGATGCTGGGCAGGTCGCCGGGCTCGTTGGCGTCGGTCGACTGCCCGTCGCCGCCTTGCAGGTACCAGACGAGCGTGGCCAGCACGACGACCACCACAGCCCCGACGAGCTGGCGCCGGGTCGTCGCTGACATCTCCCTGCGACTCAGAAGGCCATGGCCTGGGCGCGGCGCTTGACCTCCGTGCCGCGGTTCTCGCGCAGCGCGTCGATCGGGCGACCCGGGAGGTCGTCGTCGAGGAACAGCCACGCGATGCACTCGCGATCGTCGTACCCGTTGTCGTGCATCACCGTCAGCAGGCCCGGCAGACCCTTGACCACCAGGCCGTCTTGGATGAACGCCGCCGGCACCTGCTGGCCGGCTCCTGGTGAGGGGACGGCCGCAGCCAGCTCGTGCTCGCGGATCATCGTGCGGACCCGGGACACCGGGACGCCCAGCAGGCCGGCGGCCGCGTGCCAGTCGACCCATTCGTCGACGAGGGAGGCAAGGTCTTGCTCGGCGAGGGGAACACTCGTCATGCGGACATGCTGTCACGTCCGGGAAGTCCCTCAACGCCACGCCGGGGCGGTCTTGAGGGGCCACCGACGGGACTCCTCCGTACGATGGGCGGACCGGCTTCTTCCCCGACCGGTGCATTGGAGGGTCGAGTGCAGTCACACGGGCGCGCCCCAGCAGGGCCCGGCGCCACCCTGAACGACCCTCTGGTCGGGCGACTCCTCGACGGTCGCTACCGCATCATCGCCCGCATCGCGCGCGGTGGGATGGCGGGCGTCTACGAGGCCACCGACCTCAGGCTCGACCGCCAGTGCGCGGTGAAGGTGATGCATGCAGGCCTGGGTGACGACGAGGAGTTCGCAGCCCGGTTCGTCCGCGAGGCGCGATCGGCAGCACGCCTGGACCACCCCAACGTGGTGGCGGTCTTCGACCAGGGCGACGACGACGGCACCGTCTTCCTGGTCATGGAGTACGTCGTGGGGCACACGCTGCGCGACGTGATCCGCAAGGAGAGCCCGATGGCTCCCTCGCGGGCGCTGGCTCTGGTGGAGCCGATCTTGTCGGCGCTCGCCAGCGCGCACCGAGCCGGCCTGATCCATCGCGACATCAAGCCCGAGAACGTCCTGATCGCCGACGACGGACGCGTCAAGGTCGCCGACTTCGGTCTGGCCAAGGCCGTCAGCGCCGACACGCAGCACACTGCGACCGGCGGCGTGCTGATCGGCACCGTTTCCTACCTGGCACCCGAGCTCGTCATCGACGGACGGTCGGATGCTCGGGCCGACGTCTACGCCGTGGGCGTGCTGCTCTACGAGCTGCTCACCGGCACCAAGCCCCACGAGGGTGAGTCGCCGATCCAGGTCGCCTACAAGCACGTGCACGAGGACGTGCCGGCGCCGTCCCTGGTGGTCCCCGGACTCCCGGCGTACGTCGATGCGCTGGTCGCCCGCGCCACCGCGCGTGACCTCGACCAGAGGCCCGCCGACGCGAGCGTCCTGTTGCACCAGGTGCACCGCGTCGCCCAGGCGCTGCGCGACGGCGTGCGCGAGGACGACGACCTGACCGCCGACCTGGCACTCGCCCGTCACTTCGACCAGGAGGACGCAGGCGACCAGGGCAACGTGGCCACCGACACGATGCGCGTCGACCTGCACGGGGATCTGCGCGAGCACCAGCGTGAGGACACCGAGCCCGACCCGTACGACCTCGACGAGTTCGCCCGGATGATGTCGACCGAGGTGGCCGAGCCAGCCGAGGCTGCCGCCGCGGTGCACCGCACGACGGCGATCGACCGCCGACCCGTACCTCCCCCACCGCACGTACCCCGGATCACCAGCGCACGCCGGCCGCGGCGTTCTCGGCGCGGTCCGGTCTTGCTGCTGCTCGCCCTCCTCCTCGTGATCGGCGGCGGCGTCGGTGCGTGGTGGTTCGGGTGGGCGCGCTACACCTCGACGCCCGGTGTCCTCGGCCTCACGGCAACAGCCGCCGAGCACAAGCTCGACTCGGCCGGCCTCGAGTTCGAGATCGGTGACGCGGCCTTCTCCGAGACGGTGCCCAAGGGCCGGGTGCTCTCGGCCGACCCGGGCGCCGGCGACCGGGTGCTCGACGGCGGCACCGTGACGCTGGTGTTCTCGCTCGGCAAGGAGCGCTACGACGTGCCGACGACCAAGGGCCTGACCGAGGACCAGGCGCAGGACGCGTTGCTCGGCATGCATCTGGCGTTCGGCAAGTCCATCGGCCGCTGGTCCGAGACCGTTCCCGAGGGCGTCGTGCTCCGCAGCGACCCGCCCGCCGGCCAGACCCTCAAGCCCGACACGGTCGTCGACCTCTACGTCAGCAAGGGCCGCAAGCCGCTGACCATCAAGAACTGGACGGGCAAGGACGCCGAGGCGGCCCAGGCAGCGCTGGAGAAGAAGGGACTCGAGGTCACGACGAAGGAGGAGTACTCCGACGAAGTGCCCGAGGGCAAGGTCATCTCCCAAGACCCTGTCGACGGCACGCTCTACCGAGGCGACGAGGTGTCGCTCGTGGTCTCGCTCGGTCCCGAGCTGATCGAGGTGCCGGGCGGCCTGCGGGCCTCGGGCTGGGAGCACGCCCAGGAGGTGCTCGAGGCTGCGGGCTTCCACGTGGAGATCGCGCACGTCGACAACTACCTCGGCCTCGGCTTCGTCTACGACACCGACCCCGACTCCGGGACGATGATCCCGAGGGGCTCGACCGTCACCCTCTACCTGATCTGACCCTGACCGGGCCTGACTGGCCCCACGTGTGCCGTCGCTAGGGTGTGCGCCCATGGCCGCAGCCACCACCCGTCGTACGACGCTGCTGGCCACGGCTGCCCTGCTCGCCATCACCGCTGGCTGGGGCAGCACCTTCTTCCTGATCAAGGACCTGCTCGACCGGGTCCCGACGCTCGACTTCCTCGGCGTGCGATTCGCGATCGCGGCCCTGGCCCTGGTGCTGATGGCCCCGCGGGCGTTCGGGCGGCTCAGCAGACGGGCCAGACGGCACGCCACCGTGCTCGGCCTGCTCTACGGCTTCGGTCAGATCCTCCAGACCGCCGGCCTTGCCCACACGCCCGCCAGCGTGTCCGGCTTCATCACCGGGCTCTACGTCGTGGCGACGCCACTGTTCGCCGCTGTGCTGTTGCGCACCCGGATCACCGGGCTGACGTGGGCCGCCGTCCTGCTGGCCGTGGTCGGTCTCGGCGTGCTGACCCTCGACGGCCTCTCGGTGGGCTACGGCGAGGCGCTGACCTTCGTGGCCGCGATGCTCTACGCGCTCCACATCGTCGGCCTCGGCGCCTGGTCCACGCCGAGCGACGCGATGGGCCTGGCCATCGTGCAGCTCGCCGTGATCGCCGCCGTGTGCCTGGTCACGACCGCCCCCGACGGCATCGTGCTGCCCGAGCGGAGCTCCGACTGGGTCGCGCTGCTCTACATGGCCCTGCTCCCGGGAGCGCTTGGCATCGTGGGGCAGACCTGGGCACAGGCACATCTGCCCCCGACCCGGACCGCGATCGTGATGAGCATGGAGCCGGTCTTCGCCGCGTTCTTCGCGGTGCTGTTGGGCGGTGAGTCGCTGACCTCCCGGATGTTCCTCGGCGGCGCGCTGGTGCTCGCGGCGATGCTGGTCGTCGAGCTGGTCCCCCGCCGCAAGGTCGAGGCCGAGGTCACGCACCTGGCCGGCTGATCGCGGCTGATCGCGATTCGTCAGGGATCCGCCCGCTGAGAACCCCCGGCCGACCCCTGACGAATCGGGCTAGCGTCGCCCGCGTGGTGATCGTGATGGCGCCGGGGGCGACCGAGGAGCAGATCGAGCACGTCGTCGAACGGGTCGAGAGCGTCGGCGGCGAGGCGTTCGTGAGCAAGGGCGTCGAGCGCACGATCATCGGACTGGTCGGTGACATCGACTCCTTCCACCACCTCAACCTGCGAGCCCTGGGTGGGGTCGCCGACGTACACCGGATCTCCGACCCCTACAAGCTCGTCAGTCGTCAGCACCACCCCGAGCGCTCCACCGTGTGGGTCGGTCCCGCCGGTCATCGCGTGCCGATCGGGCCGGAGACGTTCACCTTCATCGCCGGGCCCTGCGCGGTCGAGACCCCCGGTCAGACCCTGGAGGCGGCGCAGATGGCTCAGGCAGCCGGCGCCACCGTGCTACGCGGTGGGGCCTTCAAGCCGCGCACCTCGCCGTACGCCTTCCAGGGTCTGGGTCTGGAGGGCCTCAAGATCCTCGCCGAGACCCGTGAGGCCACCGGCATGCCGGTGGTCACCGAGGTGGTCGACGCGCGCGACGTGCCGATCGTGTGCGAGTACGCCGACATGTTGCAGATCGGCACCCGCAACATGGCCAACTTCGGGCTGCTCCAGGCTGCCGGCGAGGCCGGCACGCCGGTGCTGCTCAAGCGCGGCATGACCGCGACCATCGAGGAGTGGCTGATGGCGGCCGAGTACATCGCCCAGCGCGGCAACCTCGACGTGGTGCTGTGTGAGCGCGGAATCCGCACCTTCGAGCCCGCGACCCGCAACACGCTCGACATCTCTGCCGTGCCGATCGTCCAGGCGACCAGCCACCTGCCGATCATCGTCGACCCCTCGCACGCGGCCGGGCGCAAGGACCTCGTGGTGCCCCTGGCCAGAGCGGGCATCGCGGCCGGGGCCGACGGCGTGATCGTCGACGTGCATCCGGACCCCGAGTCGGCGCTGTGCGACGGTCCGCAAGCCCTGGTCGGATCCGATCTGCGGGACCTGGCCGCGGCCGTACGTCGGATCCCGCCGCTGGTGGGTCGCGTCGATGCCGCAGAGCGGCTGCAGGTGACCTGACCAGCGCAAACGCCTACATTGGGTCCGGTTGAGAGCCACTTCGACCCGCTGAAGGACACGTGATGACCACCACCTGCGCGAGCTGCGGTAGCGAGGTCGGCGACGCGCCCTCGTGCCCCTCGTGCGGCGCCGCGGTGCTCTCACCGCAAACCGGTCCCCAGCCGCGCACCCCGTCGACCTGGCGGACCGACACAGCCGAGCGTGCGGCGCTCCGAGAGGCGGTCGAGCCTGCATCTGCCCCGATCCCCGCGCCTGCGCGCTACCCGCTGTTCGCCGACGAGCTCGACGTTGCGGCCCACCGCGAGCCGGGGCAGCGGGCACCTGCGATCTACGCGCCGGAGCCCCCGGCGTACCTCGACGACGAGGAGGACGCCGACGACCGCCGCGGGAGTCCCCCGTGGCTGGTGTGGGCGATCCTCGCCGTCGTGCTGGTGCTGGTCGCCTTCGCCGGGGTGTGGCTGCTGTTCTCCCCGAGCGAAGGTCGGTCTGGCCCCGGCACCGGCGAGACCCTCTCGGTGCCGCGAGCCTCCGGTGGCACCGATGACTCGCCGTCGTCATCAGGGCCGTCGTCATCAGGGCCGGCGACGTCCGAGCCCGCCGCCCCGGGCGAAGCCGTCGACGTGGCGTCCTCGGCCACCGCCGTCGCGCCGCGAACCGCCCCGCCCAACGCCGACGCGTTCGGCAACCGCACGACCTACGACGCCGCCAACATGCTCGACGGCTTGGCCGACACGTGCTGGCGGATGGCGGGCGACGGCACGGGCAGCGAGCTGACCTTCACGCTCTCCTCGTCGACCTCCATCACGCGCGTCGGGTTGATCAACGGCTACGCCAAGAACGCCTTCGTCGGCGGCCACAACCTCAACTGGTACCTCGGCAACCGGCGGGTCCTGATGGCTCAGTGGATCTTCGACGACGGCTCCACCATCGACCAGGCGCTGCGTGCGACCAAGCAGATGCAGACCATCGAGCTCTCCTCCACCGTGACCACCTCGACGATCAAGCTCCGCCTCGTCTCAGTCAGCTCCCCGGGAGGCGGCCGCAGCGCCCGTGACTACACGGCGGTCAGCGAGGTCAGCCTGGTCGGGGTGCCGTCAGCGTGAGCGGGTTTCGAGGCTCGCAAGGCTCGCCCGTCAACCACCGAACAGCTGGGTCAGCACCTCAGCCGCCCGCTGGGTGTCGCCACGGCTGACGCCGAGGTGGGTGACCAGCCGGACCGTGCGCGGGCCGACCGCGGACACGAGCACACCCCGATCGCGCGCGGCAGCCACGAACGCTGCCGCGTCGGGACGCTCGATGACGACGATGTTGGTGGCCACGGCCCGTGGGTCGACGCCACAGGCCTGCGCCAGGATCCGCGCGTGCTCGTGGTCGTCGGCCAGTCGCTCGACGTGGTGGTCGAGGGCGTAGGCCGCACCGGCGGCCAGGATGCCCACCTGACGCATTCCGGCGCCCAGCCGCTTGCGGGCCACCCGCGCCTCCGCGACAGCGGCTGCCGACCCGACCAGCATCGAACCGACGGGTGCGCCGAGGCCCTTGGAGAAGCACACGCTCAGCACGTCGGCCTGGGCGCCGTACGCCGCCAGCGGGGTGCCCGTGGCCACGTGGGCGTTCCAGATGCGTGCGCCGTCGAGGTGCACGGCGACGCCGAGCGACGCCGTCCAGGACCGCAGCGCCTCCAGGTCGGCCAGCGGGAGCACCGCTCCACCCGCGAAGTTGTGGGTGTTCTCGACCGACACCGCGGCGGTGCGGACGAAGAAGGGCCCCATGTCGGGCGCGTACATGGCCGAGATCGCCGGCAGGTCGACCTGGCCACGCGGGTGGGTCCAGGTACGCATGGTCACGCCGCCGTAGGCACCGTGGGCGCCCAGCTCCGCCCTCGCGATGTGTGCCGAGGACTCGCACAGCACCTCCTGCCCGGGCACGACCAGGGACCGCACGGCCAGCAGGTTGGCCAGCGAGCCGGTCGGCGTGAACAAGGCAGCCTCGTGCCCGAACAACGCCGCCACGCGCTCTTGCAGGGCCGAGACCGTCGGATCCTCGCCGTAGACGTCGTCGCCCACCTCGGCGGAGGCCATCGCCGCCCGCATCCCGTCGGTCGGTTTGGTGAGGGTGTCGCTGCGTAGGTCGATGGGCGCGTCGATCGGCACGTTGGTGAGGCTAGCGTCGGATCATGAGCTCACAGGACAAGGTGTCGTGGCCGATCGTCACCGAGCGGCTGCGCATCAGGCCGTCGGAGGAGACAGACGCAGCGGCCTTCCAGGCCTACCGCCGACTTCCCGAGGTGGCCGAGTGGTTGCCGCGCCTGTCGGAGGACCTGACCTCGGTCGAGGAACGGTTCAGGGACGAGGAGTTCCGGACCCGCACGCTGGTCGTGGAGCGCGACGGACAGATGGTCGGCGACCTCTACCTCTCGGTCTCCGACTGCTGGGCACAAGCAGAGGTGCAGGACCAAGCACCTCAGCAGGCCGAGATCGGCTGGGCGCTGAGCCCCGAACACCAGGGACAGGGACTCGCCCTCGAGGCCGTTCGCGCTCTCGTCGACCGCTGCTTCGCGGAGCTCGGCCTGCACCGCGTCTACGCGACGTGCTTCTCCGACAACACCGGCTCGTGGCGGCTGATGGAGAAGCTGGGGATGCGCCGCGAGTCCCATGCGATCAAGGACTCGCTGCACCGTGATCGGGGCTGGCTCGACGGCTACACCTATGCGCTGCTCGCCGAGGAATGGGCCCCCGAGACGACGAGCCGCCCGTCCCCCTGACGTGGGGACGGGCGGCTCACGATCGGTTCGCTGTCGAGCTGTGCTCAGCTCGTCGCGGCCGTGTCGTAGACGTCCTGGATGACCGAGCCGAAGTACGGGCCCCACAGGACGTTCTTGACGCTGGTGTAGCCGAAGCTCGTCACCGAGCTCAGCGAGCCGTTCTGGATCCAGCCACCGCCGGACGAGCCACCGGTCATGTTGCACGACAGGCCCTGGTCGGTGCTGCCGCCGACGGTGTCTTGGACGACCACGCCGGTGCAGGAGTAGAGCGACTGACCGTCGAACGGCCTGGCGGCCGGGTAGCCGTAGGCCTTCATGGTCTGGCCTCGCGGCTGGCCGAAGGCGATCGGGTAGCCGCCGACCAGGCCGGTCAGGCTCTGGCCGGAGGCGTTCTCGTTCATCACGGCGAACCCGGTGTCGTAGTCGTAGTCCTCGCCGTTGAGCCACTGGGAGGTGGTGAGCAGCGTCTGGGCCGTCCACGTCCCGTAGGGCCGTGAGTTGTGGTCATAGGCCGGCACGAAGGCGAAGTTGGTCACGAAGGTGCCCGCGTCGCTGACGCAGTGCCCCGCCGTCGTCACCACGTCGCCGTTGGTGCTGTTGGTGGCGGTGCCCGAGCAGACGTAGTTGGACCGGCCGATGCTGAAGAAGACCTTGCCGAACCGGGGCTGCGCCACCTCGGCGACGGCCGTGCCGCCCGTGCTACCGCCCGGCTTGCCCTTCAGCTCGCGCTGGGTGCCGAGCGGGATCGCGTTCCTCATCCGAGACGGCGTCCAGTAGTCGATGATGCGCTGCTGCTCGGCCTTCGTGGTGGCTGCCGCGTGCTTGGCCACCGACGACGCCGGGCGGTCCTGGGGAGCGGCGGTCGCCGTGCCGGTCGGCGTCAGCGAGAGCGAGAGCCCGGCGGCCAGGGCCAGCCCGGTCGCGATCGAACGTAGCTTCATGCATTCCTCCTCAAGCCCCGAGAGGGAGGAGCGCCCAGTGGCGCAAACGTCGGGGACCAGCGGGACCGTAGCCCGCTTTCCCGCCGGGCGACACCCTCCAAACGGATCAAATTGGCTCCGCCCGCCCCGGTGAGAGGTCCGGGACGGGCGGAGCAGTGGAGCCGAAGTACGGGCCCCCCATCACGTTACGCACACGGGTGTAGCCGAAGCCGTGCACCGAAGCTCAGACGCGGGTCGAGCCAGGTCAGGCCAGGTCAGGTCAGGTCACCACGGGCGACCGGTCAGCCGTCGGGTACGGCGGGAGGAGGGATCTGGTTCAGGCCTGGCGAAGCATCTCCGCGACCAGGAAGGCGAGCTCGAGTGACTGCACGCGGTTCAGGCGCGGGTCGCAGACCGACTCGTAGCGGTGGGCCAGGTCGATCTCGAGGAGCTCCTCGCCACCACCGATGCACTCGGTGACGTCGTCGCCCGTCAGCTCGACGTGGACGCCGCCCGGCCAGGTGCCGAGCGAGCGGTGCACGTCGAAGAAGCCCTGGACCTCTGCGATCACGTCGTCGAAGCGGCGGGTCTTGTATCCCGAGGACGCCTCGAAGGTGTTGCCGTGCATCGGGTCGCACACCCACGCGACGTCGACTCCGGCGGCGGTGACCTTCTCGACCAGGTCGGGCAGCGACTCGCGGATGCGCTCGGCGCCGAACCGCGTGACGAAGGTCAGCCTCCCCGGTTCGTTGTCGGGGTTGAGCCGCCCGGCCAGCGCGATCGCGTCGTCCGGCGTCGTGGTCGGCCCGAGCTTGACCCCGATCGGGTTGCGGATGTGGCGGAACAGCTCGACGTGGGGCCCGTCGAGCTGGCGGGTGCGCTCGCCGATCCAGAGGAAGTGGGCCGACACGTCGTACGGCGTGTTGGTGCGGGAGTCGATGCGCGTCATCGCGTGCTCGTAGTCGAGCAGCAGGCCCTCGTGGCAGGTATGGAAGTCGACGCGGTGGAACTCGTCGGGGTCAGCGCCGATCGCCTGCATGAAGGTCAGGGCGCGCTCGATCTCGTTGGCCAGGCGCTCGTAGCGCTGCCCGATGCCGGACTCCTTGACGAAGTCGGTGTTCCAGGCGTGGACCTGACGCAGGTCGGCGAAGCCACCGGTCACGAAGGCACGCACGAGGTTCAAGGTGGCGGCCGAGGAGTGGTAGACCTCCACGAGCCGGGCCGGGTCGTGCACGCGCGAGCCCGCTTCGAAGTCGTAGCCGTTGACAGCGTCGCCGCGGTAGGCAGGCAGCGTGAGCCCGTCTCGGGTCTCCTCGTCGGATGAGCGCGGCTTGGCGTACTGGCCGGCCAGCCGGCCGACCTTGACCACCGGCACCGAGGCGGCGTAGGTGAGCACGACCGCCATCTGGAGCAGCACTCGCAGCTTGGCGCGCACGTTGTCGGCAGTGACGCCCGAGAACGTCTCGGCGCAGTCGCCTCCTTGCAGCACGAACGCGTTGCCACGGGCGACCGCGGCCATCTTGGTCTTGAGATCGTCGCACTCGCCGGCGAAGACCAGCGGAGGAAGCGTGCGCAGCTTGGCGATGGCCGCGTCGCGAGCCTCGGCACCCCCACTGCTGTCGTAGCTCGGCTGTTGGCGCGCGCCGAGCGCGTGCAGGTCCTCCAGCGAGGGGACCACGCCGAACGTCTCAGGGCTCACCGGACCAGGGTAGACGTGCGCATGGTCCGCGGGTTGCCGGTCGGCTCGTGGCGGACGTCACCCGAGGGCGGTGCGATGTCCGAGGCTGAGACGAACCTGCTTCGTCGCAGGCTCGGACGTGACCTGCGACGAGGTTCTCCACAGGCGGCGACGGCTGGCCCGCGCGACGACCACGGCTTGCGCCAGGGTCATCGGCGTGGACGTGAACCGGAGCCTCTCCCAGTTGCTGGGCGACCAGGACGGCGTCGTCTCCCGGCGTCAAGCGATGGCGGCGGGGTTGAGCCGAGTAGACGTGGACCGGATGGTCCGACGACGTGAGTGGGTCCCGCTGTTGCCTGGGGTCTACGTCAATCACACCGGCGAGCCCACCTGGATCCAGCGATGCTGGGCCGGAGTGCTCTATTACTGGCCAGCCGCAGTTGCAGGCATCTCAGGCCACGTCGTCGGAGCTGGAGAAGATCCAGCTCATGGCAGCGGTGTGCCAGTCGCGGCGAACCACCGCCAGCCGGCTCCTCGAGGCTCTCGGCCGACGGGCGCGAGTGACGGGACGCCGATGGCTCGAAGCGGTGCTCCCGGACATCGCCGAGGGGACTTGTTCGGTGCTGGAGCACGGTTACCTCACCAGAGTCGAGCGGCCTCATGGACTGCCCGTGGGTCTGCGCCAAGCTCCTGACCGGCTGGGCAGCGGCCGGGTGTATCGGGATGTCGCCTACCCGTCGTTCAAGCAGCTCGTCGAGCTGGACGGCATGCTGGTGCACACGTCGCCGTCTGCGCGCGACGCCGATCTCGAGCGTGACCTCGACTCCGCGTTCGCCGGGCACGGGACCGTGCGCCTGGGCTGGGGGCAGGTCTTCGGCCGACCATGCCGCACGGCCGTCAAGATCGGACTCCTGTTGGCGGCACGCGGTTGGACCGGATCGCTCCGAGCCTGCGGGCCGGGGTGTGCCGCTGTGTGATGCGCGATGTCCGAGGCTGAGACGAGCCTGCTTCGTCGCAGGCTCGGACATCCCGGGAACGTGCCGTCAGCCGAAGAAGACCTCGGCCTCGGCGTACTCCGCGGGGCTGACGAGCTTCAGCTCGCCGGTGCCCTCGATCAGCTTGACGCGTTCGATGTTCTTGCCGCGAAGGGCGACCATCACGCCGAAGTCGCGCTCAGCGACAGCATCGATCGCGTGGAGGCCGAACCGGGTCGCCAGCCAGCGGTCGAACGCGGTCGGCGTGCCGCCGCGCTGGATGTGGCCGAGCACGACGGCCCGTGCCTCGGCACCGGTGCGGTGCTCGATCTCGCTGGCCAGCCGGTCGCCGATGCCGCCGAGCCGCACGTGGCCGAAGGCGTCGAGCTCGCCGGAGACCAGCGTCATGTCGCCGCCCTCCTTGGGGACCGCGCCCTCGGCGACCACGATGATCGGCGCATAGTGGGTCTCGAAGCGCTTCTTGACGTGGTCGCACACCCTGTCGATGTCGAAGGGCTGCTCGGGGATCAGCACCGTGCTCGCGCCGCCGGCGATGCCGGAGTGGAGGGCGATCCAGCCGGCGTGGCGGCCCATCACCTCGACGACCAGCACGCGGTGGTGGGACTCCGCGGTCGTGTGCAGCCGGTCGATGGCCTCGGTCGCGATGTTGACCGCCGTGTCGAAGCCGAAGGTGAAGTCGGTGCCCGACAAGTCGTTGTCGATGGTCTTGGGCACCCCGACGACATTGACGCCGAGGTCGGCGAGCTTGGTCGCGACGCCGAGGGTGTCCTCGCCACCGATGGCGACCAGAGCGTCGACCCCCTCGGTGGCGAGGTTGTCCTTGATCCTCTCGACACCACCGTCGATCTTGAACGGGTTGGTGCGGCTGGACCCCAGGATCGTGCCCCCCCGAGGCAGGATCCCGCGGCACTGCTTGATGCCGAGGTCCATCGTCAGGCCCTCCAGGGGGCCCTTCCAGCCGTCGCGGTAGCCCACGAACTCGAAGCCGTGCACGTTGACGCCCTTGCGGACGACGGCTCGGATGACGGCGTTGAGGCCGGGACAGTCCCCGCCTCCGGTCAGCACTCCGACCTTCATGGTTCCGGTCGTCTCCCCAGTAGGTGATCAGTCGTGTCGTTTGGATCGTTCCAGAGCAGATCGAGACTAGAGCAGTCACCGGCCTCCTGCCACCCGTGTCGAGGTTCGGACGTTGATACATCCGACCTTCGGTGTCTAGACAGATATCGCGAAAACTCTGCGGATCCGTGGTCGAGGTGTCAGTCTTGGCACTGGATCCGGGGGGATCCGATTGAGGTTGATCTGGGGGGATCATGTCGCTTATCTGCGCAGTGCCGACGTACACCGAGCTTTCGGCTGCGGTCGGCCAGGACGTCATCGTCATCAACGGTCACAGCGCCGCGCGTCTGCGGCTTGCCGAGGTGGCGCCCGTCCTCTGCGGCGGCACGCTCTACTTCCGCGCCACGCTGTCCGGGCCGGCCGAGGTGCGCGAGGGCACTCACCTCAGCCGCATCGGCGACTACCTGGTGCGTCTGCACCTGACTCGCGTCGAGAGCGAGGACGGCTCGGTGACCTACGCAGCCCAGGCCCAGGCCCACATCGACGAGATGGACATCGTCGAACGCGTCGCGCCACACCGCCTCGTCGCCGTCTGACGAGCGATAGCCCGGTGCTCGACTGCGGGCGACGATGACACTGGTTGCCCCGACCACGGGGCGCACCAGCGGTTCGCTTTCGCTTGGCTCCAGGGCCCGCTGGGGTCGGGACGGCGACCTCCGGCAGGTGGGTCAGCGCATCCTCGTCGTCCAGCTGTGGCTGGGCACCATGGTCTTGGCCGCATTCGCGACCTGGGCCTACACGATGGGGCCGTCCTACCTCGGCGTTGACGCACACGCCTACTGGGTAGGCGCCCAGATGAGCCACCCCTACACACTCCCGCCCGGTGAGATAGACGCCGTCCTCTACTCGCCGGTGTTCCTCGAAGCGGTCCGGGTCCTGGAGTTCTTGCCGTGGAAGGTGTTCCTGGCCGGGCTCATGCTCGCGGACTGCGTTGCCTTCTGGTGGCTGTCTGCTCCCCTACCCTGGAAGTGGCGCGCCCCCGCTCTCGCGGCCTGCTGGCCCGCAGTCTTGCTGGCCAACGTCAACCCACTCCTGTGCGTCAGCACGGTGTTGGCGATCACGGGTGCAGGCGCCTGGTCGGTGGTGCCGTCCCTCCTGACCAAGATCACGCCTGCCCTGATGCCCTTGGCCTGGTGGGCCTCGGACAAGGACTGGCGACGAGTGGCCCGGGCGACGGCGATGGCTACGGTTCTGGTGGCGATCTCCTGGCGTCTGGACCCGTCATTGTGGAGACAGTGGATCGCTTTCCTGTTCGCGCACTCCGACGACAGCACCGTGCGCACCTTGCGCCTGATCCTGGCCGCAGGTCTCGCCGGCTGGGCCGCAAAGTCGCGGCGCCTCTGGGTTGCCGGACTCGCCTTCTACCTCCTGCTGCCCATGGCAGGTTGGCACGTCCACTCGCTGGCGGGTCTGATGGTGCTGCCGAGGCTGATACGGGCCGACAGGCTCACGCGGGCGCCTCAGCCAGATTCGTAACGACGCGCCCAGCGTGGTCGAGCCGTCCACGCATCGGGATCGTGGCGGCAGCGCCGAGCAGCGCGATGGTCGCCATCGACAGCCACGCCGGGGTGCTGCCCAGGTCGAGCAGCCAGGCGTACAGCAGCGGGGCCACGCCCGTGGCGACGTTCCACGAGAGCTGGTACGTCGCCAGGTAGCGTCCGCGCAACGCGGCGGGTGGCGACTCGGCGGCGATGGTCGCCAGCACCGGACCCGCGATGAGCTCGCCCAGTGTGTAGACCACGGCGGCCAGCAGCACGACGGCCGAGCCTGCCGCGACGCCGAGCGGGCCGGCGCCCCACAGGATCAGCAGCGAGGCGGCCGTCACGACCGCGCCGAGCGCGACGATGCGCGCTCTGACCGCGCCTGTCATGCGCTGCACGACCAGCCCCTGCCCGGCTCCGATCATCAGGGTGTTGATCACGAACACGGCGCCTGACACCCAGCCCGGGAGCCCGAGCATCTCGATCACGTAGACCGGGATCGCGACGTTGAGCACCGCCGAGGTCATCGCATAGCCGAAGTTGCTCAGCACCAGCCAGCGATAGCCCTGGTCGCGGAGCACGGTTCCCCAGCCGCCGACCACGTCGGACGCGTGGTCGTGCCGGGACTCCGCACCGTCGTGGACGGCGACACCCGCCAGCAGCGCGAACGACAGGACGTACGACGCCGCGTTGAGCACGGCGACCGCGTAGTAGACCGTCGTCGCATCGGCCGTCAGTGCCAGGGCAGCCACGATGCCGCCGATCGCGAAGCCGGCGTTGCGCATCGCACCCAGGAAGCCGAACCACTTCTCCCGCTCCCCGGCTGGCGAGATCAAGGTGACCATCGGCGAGTAGGAGCCCCAGAAGGCCGTCCGGCCGATGACGGAGACCGCGACGACGAGGGCGACCGACCAGACCTGGTCGACCAACGGATAGGCCAGGAAGCTCAGTGCCTGCAGGGCGTTGCCGGCCTGGAGCAGGTTCTTGGCGCCGTACCTGTCGACGAGCTGCCCGACCACCACGGCAGCAGGCAGGGACAGCAGCGAGGCCAGGGACAGGGCCAGACCGACCTGCACCAGCGAGAGGTCGGTGGTCGCCAGGAAGAAGATCATCGACACCGGCATCCAGATGCCCGATCCGACGGCGTCGATGCCGATCGCGGTCACGAAGCGCCGGTGCTCCCCCACCTGCGGGAAGCCCAGCCTCGAGGTCAGCGATCCGGACACCTGCCCATCGTGCAACCTCAAGTGGGGTCGAAGGCAACCGGGATCTCCCCGACGCATGCGCTGGCTGATCGGCGCTCTCGCTACTGTCGCGCCATGACGTTCTCCATCGTGGCGCGCTCTGCTGACGGCGAGTCCTGGGGCGTGGCCGTCGCCTCCAAGTTCCTCGCGGTCGGGTCGGCCGTGCCGGCTGCGGTCGCCGGCGTCGGCGCCATCGCCACGCAGGCCGACGCCAACGTCGCCTACAAGGGCCAGGCCCTCTCCCATCTCGACGACGGCGCGACCGCCGAGATCGCCTTGCAGCGGTTGCTCGAGGACGACGAGGGGCGCGATGCCCGCCAGGTGGGCATCGTCGACGTCGACGGCGGCGCCGCCAGCCACACCGGCCACGCCTGCCTGGACTGGGCGGGAAGCCTGACCGGTGACGGCTACGCGATCCAGGGCAACATCCTGGCCGGCGAAGACGTCGTGTTGGCCATGCAGGCCGCGTGGGAGACCAGTGACGACGACGCCCCGCTCGCGCGACGGCTGCTGGCCGCACTGACCGCCGGCGACGACGCCGGTGGCGACAGTCGCGGACGTCAGTCGGCAGCGCTCCTCGTCGTACGCGACGGGGCGGGGTACGGCGGCCTCGACGACATCGCGGTCGACCTGCGGGTCGATGACCACGCGGATCCCGTGACCGAGCTGGCGCGGCTGCTCGACCTCAACGACCTCTACCTGACCGCCTCGACCGAGGACGAGCGGATCTACCTGACCGAGGAACAGAAGCGTGAGGTCGACGAGAAGGTCAAGGCACTCGGCTTCGCTGATCTGCATGCCTGGGTCGGCACCGAGAACTACGAGATGCGCGCGGATCCCGCCGGCGAGTGGCTCGACGAGAAGATCCTGGAGATCCTGCGCGATACGAGCGCCTCGTGACAGCGGCCAACGTCCTCGCCATCGATGCCGGCACCACCGGCGTCACCGCCCTGGTAGTCGACGAACGCGGGTCGGTGCTGGCCAAGGGCTACCAGGAGTTCGCCCAGCACTTCCCCAAGCCCGGCTGGGTGGAGCACGGACCCGAGGAGATCTGGCAGGCCACCCTCGAGGCGACCCGCGCGGTCCTCGCCCAGGTCGACCAGGCGAGCCTCAAGGCGATCGGGATCACCAACCAGCGAGAGACCGTGCTGTTGTGGGACCGCGAGACGCTCGGGTCTCCGCGCCGGGCCATCGTCTGGCAGGACCGGCGGACGGCCGATATCTGCGACCGGCTGCGCGCCGCGGGCCACGAGGACCGGGTGACCGAGCTGACGGGTCTTCGCCTCGATCCCTACTTCTCCGGCACCAAGCTCATGTGGCTGGCCGAGAACGAGCCCCAGACGTGGGCGCTCGTGCAAGCCGGCCGCTACGCGATCGGGACGGTGGACTCCTACCTCATCGCCCGGATGACCCGCGGCACGTGGCACGTCACCGACGTCTCCAACGCCAGCCGCACCCTGCTCCTCGACCTGACGACCGGCGAGTGGTCCGACGAGCTGTGCTCGCTGTTCGGCGTACCTCGGGAGGCTCTGCCCGACCTGGTGCCCAACTGGGGCGAGATCGCCACGAGCGACCCCGCGACGTACTGCGGCTTGTCGCTGCCGATCGCGGGCCTGGCTGGTGACCAGCAGTCGGCGCTGTTCGGCCAGACCTGCTTCGACGTCGGCGACGCCAAGTGCACCTATGGCACGGGCTCGTTCATCCTCACCAACACCGGCAGCACCCTCGAGCGCTCCGCTGCCGGACTGCTGTCGACGGCCGCCTGGCGGTCGCCGTCCGGAGAGCTCACCTACGCCCTGGAGGGGGCGATCTTCGTGACGGGCGCCGCGGTCCAGTGGCTGCGCGACGGCCTGCAGATCGTCGGCTCCGCGGCCGAGACCGCAGCCATCGCGGCCAGCATCGATGACACCGAGGGTGTCGTGTTCGTGCCGGCCCTCACCGGCCTCGGGGCACCCCACTGGGACCCTCACGCCCGCGGCATGATCATCGGGATCACCCGTGGCACGACCCGTGCCCACATCGTGCGGGCGACGCTGGAGGCGATCGCCTTCGAGGTGCGCGACGTGCTCGACACCATGCCCGGCTCAGGTGACCTCCCGCTACGGGTCGACGGCGGCGCCGCTGCCAACGACCTCCTCTGCCAGATCCAGGCCGACCAGGTCGGCCGGGCGGTGCAGCGTCCGCGCATCGTCGAGACCACCGGTCTGGGCGCCGCGTTCTTGGCCGGGCTCGGCTCCGGGGTCTGGGACTCCGTCGACGACCTGCGCGAGACCTGGCAGCTCGACAGGGAGTTCCAGCCCACCGCCGATGCCGCGGACGCCGACGCGCGGCACCAACGTTGGCTAAAAGCCGTCGAGAGATCAAAAGGCTGGGCACAGTAGGTGGTGTGACCCAGACGACCAGCCCCCAGGTGGAGGCTCCCGCCTCCATGAACGGGCCGTGGCGCTGGTTCGCCCGTACCTACGGGTTCGCCATCGTCGCGCACCTCGCGGCCAACGCCCCCTCCGGTCGCGACCCGGGCGGGCCGTGGCTGACGTGGGTCGTGGTCATCTCGGCAGTCCTCGGCCTGGCTGCGCTGGTGCTGCTCGTGCGGCCGAGCCGCAGGCTGCTGGGACTGACAGCGGGTCTCGCACTCCTCTCGGTCTGGCTGGAGCTCCCCTACATCGGCAACCACTGGCTGCTGGTCGGCCTGGTGTCCGCGGCGGTCCTGGTGTCCCTGCTCTACCGCGACCCGTGGACGTGGTTCGCGCCCACCGCCAGGTGGATCATGCTGGGCTTCTACTGCTTCGCCGCCTTCGCCAAGCTCAACTCGGGGTTCATGGACCCGTCGGTCTCCTGCGGGGTCTTCTACGCCAACCAGTCGCTGGCGTCCTTCGGCCTGCCCACGGTGGCGACCACGAGCCCGCTCGCGGCTCTGACGATCGCGGGCCCCATGCTGACCGAGCTGTCGGTGCCGCTCCTGTTGGCGTTCGGCCGCACTCGTCGCATCGGCGTGCTGCTCGCACTCTGCTTCCACACGGCCATCTCGCTGGACCTCGACCAGCACTTCTTCGACTTCACCGCAGCGCTGGTGATGCTGCTGTGCCTCTTCCTGCCCGAGTCGACGGTGAGCGACCTGGAGTCACGTGCCGCGCGGCGGACCAGGGCCTTCTCGATCGCCGTGACGGGCTGCGCGGTCATGGTGGCGGCGTCCGTGCTCCCCGACGTCGTGCTCACGACGCGGATCCTGCAGGTCGTCCCCTTCATGGTCTGGGTCCCGTTCGCGGTCTGGCTGATCGCCAGGGTCGCGCTCGGCGGCCTGGGCGCCTCGCACGTGCCCATGCGGCTTCCGAACCTGGTCTCAGGAGTCATCCTCGCGGTCGTGCTGGCCAACGGCATGGCGCCGTACCTCGAGCTCAAGACCGCCTACAGCTTCAACATGTACGCCAACCTGGTCACCGTCGGGGGCGAGTCCAACCACCTGGTGGTGCGCAGGACGTTCCCGCTGACCGACGTCCAGGAACACCTGCTCACCGTCGTCTCCACCGAGGATCCTGATCTGCACCGCTACGCGACAGAGGGCTACCTGATCCCCGAGAGGAACCTGCTGGACTACCTGGCCAGACATCCGACCACGACCGTGGTGGTCCCAGACGGTGACCAGGAGCGCACCCTCGACGGCAGCGACGGGGTCCGCATGCCGCTGCTCGTGTCGAAGCTCCAGCTCTTCCGTGCGGTCGACTCGCACGACCCGCCGCGGTGCCAGGCAGCCTGGCTGCCAGCGCGCTGAAACCCCTCGGACGCCACCGGGCGGGTGTCAGACTCGACCCATGAGCAACCGCCTGGTGTTCGACGGCGACTGCGGCTTCTGCACCACCTCGGCCACCTGGCTGGCGGGTGAGGACCGCGTCGAGATCGTGCCCTGGCAGTTCCTCGACCTCGATGCCGTCGGTCTCACCCTGGAGCAGGTGTCGACCTCCGTATGGTGGCTGGTCGACGACCGTCCGGTGGAGCACTCCTCACGCGCCATCGGCCAGGCCCTGCTGGGCCGCGGCGTGCCGTGGTCCTGGGCGGGTCGGATGCTGCTGCTGCGACCGGTCCGACCTCTCGGCGACGCGGTCTACCGGCTGGTCGCCCGCTACCGCTACAAGCTCCCCGGGGGCACCCCGGCCTGCGCGATCCGCCGTCCGTGACGATCTTGCTGTCCCAAGTCGGCTGAGACAGCAAGACCGTCACTGACGGCGTAGTCGCTTCAGGGCCGACTCGGCTTGCTCGCGGGCCTGTTCGGCCTTGCGCAGTGCGGTCCGCGCCTCGGTGCGCGACTCCTCAGCCTCGTCGAGCTCCTCCTCGACCTCCTCGGCGGTCGTCTCGAGCTCGGCGATCTGGCGCTGGTGCTCCTCGATCTCGCCCTGCAGCTGGAGCGCCCGCGCCTGCAGGTCCGAGACCGCCTGCTCCGACTCGGCGTACGCCGAGCGGGCCTCCTCCTCCTCGCTTGCGGCCTCCTTGAGCGCCGCCTTGGCCGCAGCCAGCCTCTTGGCCTCCGCGTCGGGATCCGGCACCACCTTGAGATCGGGCCGACCGGCTGGTGACTCGGCGACCGGAGGTGCCGAGGTCGCGGCAAAGCCGAGTGCGTCGGGCAGTGCGACGGCCGCACCGGCTGCCGACTCCCCCACCCCGGTCGCGGACAGGTGCGTGATGAGCAGGCCGCTGCGCAGCGCCTTGGCGCAGTCGGGGTCGAGCATGGCCGCGGTCAGCGTGCCCTCGACCTGGTCGGCGACGGCCTGGGTGACCTTCGTGCCGAGGGTGCCAGCCACCCCACGCGCGCGGGTCGTGACGGCCGCGGTCAGCTGGCGGCGCTGCTTGGTCAGCTCGCGCAGCTCCTTGCCGTCGAGGGACTGTGCGGCGTCACGCAGGGCGGCGCCGACGGCGAGCACCTGGTCGACCTGCTCGGTCTCGTGACGCACCAGCATGTTGACCACCCACGCCGCCACCGTGGGCTTCTTCAACGTCTTGACCGGGCCTGCGAGCTCGCTGCCCTTGAGCTGCTTGGCCTTCGCGTCTCGCGCCGGCGTGAAGTCGGCGAGCAGCAGACCGTAGAGCTCGTCGGCGATGTCGAGCAGGTCCTCAGCCATCGCGGGACTCCATGAACACGCGGTGGGCGGCCAGCTGCCGTTCGAACAGGGCCCGCAGCTCCTCGTCCTCGACCTCTGCCAAGGAGAGCCCGCATCCATCGGCGATGGCAGCGCGCCATTCGTCGTACGTCGTGAGCTCGGCTTCGTCCTTGTGGCCGGGCGTGATCGTGGTGGCCAGGCAGCCGCGGACCACATCGACGTGCTCGGGCATCCGGCGCTGGACGACGAGCGTGCGGGTGAAGTGACCGTCAGGCGGTGTCGACAGCCCGGAGTGACAAGACGCCACCTCGGCTTCCGTGGGCGCCGCACCGACCTCGCAGCCGGTGAACGAACCCTGCGGGTCTGCCCGGAACGACCAGCCCTCTGCGCTCACCTCGGTGATCGCATAGGCGAAGCCACCCTGCTCGTAGTCGCCGGCGACCAACGGGAGTGGCTCTGCTATCGCGTCGCCCAGCCCCACGTCGGGCCACCAGTGGCCGTCGGGGTTCTCGTCGGTCGGCAGCCCCGAGACGACGAGGACCAGGTGGTTGAGCACCCGGGCGCGGCGCTCGTCGTCGTTGTCCCAGACGGCCCCCGCGCGTCGGCTCACCACGTAGCCGAGGTCGGCCAGCACCAGTCCCAGAGCGCCGTTGTGGTGGAAGCAGTAGCCCGCCCGGCCCACCCGTGCGATGCGCTCGACGGAGTCGCGAGGGTCGATGGACGGGGGGCGGCCGAGCATGATGCCGAGGTTCTCGTAGGGGATGTGGGCGAGGTGGCGCCGGTGCAGCTCGGCCAGCGACTCCAGCGTCGGCGGCGGGCGGTCGTCGTAGCCCAGGCGAGAGAGGTACGAGGTGACCGTCTCACTCGTCGTCATCGAGTCCCCGCTCGATCGCCCATCGGGTGAGCTCGACACGGTTGTGCATCTGGAGCTTGCGGAGGGTGTTCTGCACGTGGTTCTGGACGGTGCGGTGGGAGATGACGAGGCGGTCGGCGATCTGCTTGTAGGACACTCCCTTGGCGACCATCTTGAGGACCTCGGTCTCGCGCTCGGTCAGCTCCGGGGTGCCGTCCTCGATCGTGCTCGAGGGGTCGGCCATCCGCCGGAACTCCCCGAGCACCAGGCCAGCCAGCCCGGGGGTGAAGACCGTGCCCCCGGCCGCGACACCTCGCACCGCGTCGACCAGCTCGCGGCTGTGCGCCGACTTCACGAGGTAGCCGGTGGCGCCCGCCTTCACCGCCTCCAGCACGTCGTGCTGCTCGCCCGAGGCCGACAGGATCAAGACGCGGGCCGACGGGTCCTGCTCCAGGACCGAACGCGTGACCTCGACGCCGTTGGGCCCCGGGATCTGCAGGTCGAGCACCACGACCTCGGGCCGGGCGGCCGGGAACCTGGCCAGTGCCTGGTGTCCGTCGGAGGCCACGGCCACCACGTCGAAGCCGGCGGCGGCCAGGTCTCGCTCGACAGCGTCACGCCACATCGGATGGTCGTCGACCACCATCACGCGCGTGCGTGGCTGCGCCGGCTCGGCGGCATCGGCCTGCTCCATGCCGGGCACCTTAACGCTCGTCCGGACGGTCGTCCTTCGTGCCTGCGGGCCGGAGGTACCGACCTCGCCGGTGGACCAGCGGCTCGTCGTCGCCGATGACGATCTCCTCGGCAACGCAGGTCACCAGCGACGACCAGCCCACCTCGATCGTGCTCTCGAGGCGCACTCCGGCCCACGTCGTGGCGCTCGACAGCCGAGGCCCCCAGGGCGTCTGGTCGAAGGCAGCCATCGCGAAGGCCCCTCCCGGCGCGGGCATCGTGCCGGCGAAGGCCTCGGCGAGGCCGCGGTCCTCCCAGGTCAGCACGCTCACCACTGCGGCACCGGTGGCCGTCAGTCCGGCCGCAAGATCGCTGTCGGGATCCAGCAGCGCCAGCAGCCGCCCGGGCACTCCACCCGCGACCAGGACCGACGTGACGGTCAGTCCGGTGCGGTCCTCGGGCGTGCCCGAGGTCCACAGCGTCACGGCACCTCCCAGGCGGCCCCGCAGGCTGCGCACCGGATCCCGGTGCCGGTCCTGGAACGGGTGCTCGGAGTGGATCGTCACCCGTTGAGACTAGGAGAGGGTGCCAGGGCATCGACGGGGCGCTCGTCACGTCCTCGTCTTCGCCAGGCCTCCCACCTGGTGCAGGCGCCGAGCACGAGGACGGCGAGCACCACCCCACCGAGCAGGTCCGCGACGTAGTGCTCGCCCAGGTACACCAGAGCGGTGCCCATGCTCAGGGGATAGAGCAAGGTCAGCCACCGCCACGGACTGGTCAGCCGATACACGGCGTACAGCGCCACCATCACGGCCACGCCCGTGTGCAGCGAGGGCATGGCCGCGACCTGGTTGCCCACCCAGGCAGCCGGATCGACCTCGCCGACACCGTCGGGCTTGGGGCCCACCCACGCCCGTGCTCCCAACCGTTGGACCTCAGTGGGGAGACGGCCTTCCATGGAGGCCATCCACGGGGGTGCCGTGGGCACCACGATGTAGCAGACGAGCGCGGTGAAGTTGATGATCAGGTAGCGCCGCATCCACTTCACGAACTCCGCCCGGTTGCGCAACCAGAACACCACCGCCACGGTGAGCGCGACGGTGAAGTGGCTCATCCACACCAAGATGAAGAAGCGGTCGTACCAAGCAGCGCCTGCCGTCGCGTCGCACGGCGATCCGCACCACATCTCCTGCAGACGGGCCGACGGCGTGTCTCCCCCGCCCAGCCACACGTCGATGTCGATGACGTAGCTGTAGTGGACAGGGATGCCGAGGTTGTCGGCGATCTCACGCGTGTAGAAGTAGAACATCAAGAGGACCAGCGGGATCGACCAGTCGCGCAGGAAGGCCAGGTGGGTGACCGGACGTGCCTCGATGCGCCACGCGACGGCCAGCAACCACAGCCACGCGAAGATCGACAGGTAGTCCTGCGGGCCGCCCTGCACCTTGACCACCACGCCGAAGATGAGCACAAGCACGCCGACTGCGATCAGGCGCGCCAAGGGCCGTGTCTCCTCCGAGGAGTCCGCGCGCTGCGGTGCCTCCTCGACGAGGTCGGTGGTCATGGGGCCAGCCTAGGAACGCCGACTGGTCTGTACAGGCGTTTAGCCGCATTCGCCCGCCGATGTGTCCTTGGCTGTCGGTGCCAGCATCGGCCAAATGGCGCCGTCGCTGCCCGAACCGTTGAGTTGGGCAAGGTGACTCGCTACCCGTTCTTCAAGTTGCGTCACGGCACTGGGGCATAGTCCCGGCCGCTGCCGACCGACGGGCGGGCAACCTCCCCAAGCACGACAACGACTTCTGTCTCTTGCCGGAGCAATTCGTGAGATCAGCTTGCCGATCTTCAGGTGAGATGGCTCTGACCGGCAGAGACTTCCGTTGCCCGCTTGAACGCGACGAGCGCGATCAACGCGAGGAGCAGATCGGCGGCCACCAGCATGAGCCTGGAGACGATCACCGCGAGCAGGGCCTGCGGGCTGTTCATGATCGTTAGGAGCAGCGCCGTAAGCACCACGTCACGAACTCCAATCCCCGCGGGAAGGGGAACGACAAGAACGCCCGCGGTAACTGCCACAGCCGTTGCTGCGACGCAGAGCAGGACGGTGTCGGCTCCACCACCGACCAGAGATAGGGCCAGGCTTGCGACGTGGCCGCCCAGTGAGAGCCAAACGACACATGACCAGGACGCCGGGCGAAGAAACGACAGCAAGCGCGGCGGATAGCCCACGGGTGACCGTCCCAGGCCTACTAGGACACGGTTCAGGACGCGGGGGGCCATCCGCGGGTGGATCGCGATCCCGAGCACGGGGATGAGCAGCAGGATCCAGAAGTAGCCGACCCACATTCTGGGAGCCAAGAACGGCAAGGTGGCCGCTGCGATGATCAATCCCACCGCGCAGCTCATCAGGGTGGCGATGACGTTGGCGCCAACCATGGTGACGCGCGGTACGCCGTAACGACGACCAACCTCGGCCTGGGCGGCTATTGGCCAGATCGACCCAGGCAAGTACTTACCGAGCTGGCTGACGAAGAAGAGACGTGCAGACTCACGTACGGGTAGGTGGGCGTTCAGGGACAAGAGGAGGTTGTGCCAGGCCGGCCAGTTGGCCAACGTCGCCACGAAGGCGAGCGCAAAGCTCAGCAGAACCGGACGTACTCCCATTTCATCGACAGCGTCGTAGAACTCGGTGTGATGGGTCCACAGCGTTCGCCCGGCAAGCAGACAGCAGACGACGATAGCGAGGATCGCTACCACCCGCGTGGCGAGCTGCTTGGCCATCTCTTGCCTCAACCCTGTTCGACCTCACGACGTCGACACACCATGATCTCGGTCGAAGGGCTTTCCCTGCGATGCGACGTGAGGCGCGCGTCGAGCCGCCACAACCGTTGCCCGATAGAGTCAGCAACCCGCTCGTTCCTCGATACCAGCCACATCCCGCCCTTCCACGCCGTCAAGGCGCCGGGGATCTTGGTGTCCCGCGGTTCGTTCAAGAGCCAGAACAGCGGCTCACGCAGAACAACGTCCATGTCGGCGGCGCGGACCGCGTCTTCGGCCCTCTTGAGGCTTCGCCAGACGATGTGACCGCCTCGGCTCTCGCGGCCATGCAAGAAGAGGTCCGACCACACGAAGAAGCCACCGGGTCTCAGCAGACGGCCGATATTGCGAAGTGCACTCACGTATCTGTCGTCGTCGGTCACATGGAACAGGACATCCATGCACGAGATCACGTCGAATTGGCCAGCCGGAAAGTCATCTACATCTTCAGTGATGTCTCGCCTGACGACGGTCGTCTCGGGAAAGCGCTCCCGGAGTCGAGTCACGGCAGCATCCGTAAGGTCCATGCCAGTCACATCGTCCGCACCCAGTGACCTCCAGGCGTGGATGTACTCGCCGGTGCCGCTGCCAACGTCAAGCACTCGTGATGTCGATGGCTCGATGCCGACGCTAGAGACCACCTGCGCAAATCGGTCGTGGCGCAACCGGTACTGCCACTTGTTCAGATTCTGGCCGAGGCTGGCGTGGCCGACGCCCTGCTGGTTCCAGTCGGCATCGAGCCGACGCTCCCAATAGGCGCGAGGGTCGAACTCGTCGTTGTCGGCCACATCATCCCTGCTTCTCATTGGTGGTTTCGAATCATGCGTAGGTACAAGTCCTCGAACGCGTCCAGCGTCTGGCACCAGTCGAAGCGGTTCCTGACGACTTGCGAAGCACGCTCTCCCATGGCTCGCGCATGGTCGGGGTTGGCGACCAAATCTCGAATCGCTCCAGCTACCTCGTTAGGTCGACCCGGCTCGGTCAGGCGACCAGTGACGCCATCCTGGATCGCGTCCAGGACACCTCCTGTACGGGTGGCCACAACTGGCCTGGCCTGTGCCATTGCCTCGAGGATGACGATGCCCTGCCCTTCCCGCCAACTGGGAGCCAACACAACGTCGGCGGCAGCCAACCAGGACGGCACTTCCGCCGGCTGCGCCCAGCCCGCAAACATGGTGCAGTGCTCGACGCCTAGTTGGCGGGCCAGGTCGCGGGCGCGCCCTTCGTCCTGTCCAGCACCGACCACTGCCAGTCGAAGGCTGGGCATTGACGAATGCACGATCGCCGTCGCTTCGATGGCGTCGAAGATGCCCTTTTCCTCGACGAGTCGTCCTAGGAAGACGAGC
Organism: Nocardioides agariphilus; assembly: GCF_015352445.1. Classification (GTDB taxonomy): domain Bacteria; phylum Actinomycetota; class Actinomycetes; order Propionibacteriales; family Nocardioidaceae; genus Nocardioides; species Nocardioides agariphilus. The sequence goes on along the minus strand of NZ_JADKPO010000006.1, from coordinate 6,724 downwards.
AGGGGCCCCCCGTCCGGGACCAGAGAACTGCGTACACGGTCGACGAGGGCGTCATCAGGCTGGCGGCGCAGATCTACGCCAAACGGGATCAGGGCGACCTTGTCGGCATCCGCGCCCAATGAGGCAACCGCTCGGAGAGTGGCACTGCTACCCACCGTCAGGGCGTCCGCGTGTCGCACGGCAAAGCGAGAGAAGCCATCAAGCAGTCGCCCGCGCAGTGACATGACATCGCTACCGTGCGCTGTGAGCAGTCGAGGCACTCTGGAAATGCGTGCAGACGCGACGAATCCCTGCGGCAGCACCCAATGTGCGTGGACAAGATCGGTTCGGCGACCGAGACGACCGACCAACGACGCCCACTGTGCAGCGACCAGCGCCGGTAGCTTGAACTTGGCCGTCCTGCTCGACCGAAGGTTGGCCAACGCCCCGCCGCCATAGCACAACGTCTGGGCGGACTCGGGCAGCAGGTACCTGAACCGATGCACGCGCACGCCGTCCATCACCTCGCTTCCGGCCGCCCCAGGGAAGTGCGGCGCTACAACCGTGATGTCCCACCCGCGTTCGACCAGCCCGACTGCGAGGTCATGGACGAACGGCGTCGTCGAGTCTCCAGGCCATCGCGGGTAGTTGCTGGTCACGTGCAGGACCCTGCGCCCTGGCACCTCAGCCCTCGCGGACGTTGCGCCCATCCGTCACGATCTCCGATCGCGTGCGCAGCTAGGAGCCGACTACACGCATACGCCGGTCCTTGGCGTCGCGATCGCCTTGACCCAGCACGTCGTAGCGGGCCCGCTTTGTGTGCTCGAGGTTGTCCTCGATGAGGATCCTGTTGGTTCGGATCAGGTCGGAAAGGATCCCGAGCATCACGCCGAGGAAGGACAAGATCAACAGCACGGCCCCGAGAATCAGGGACTGGAGGTGACCGCCGCCCTTGCCGATAGTGACTAGCACGGCATAGCGGACGAATGGAACAAGCCCTAGCACCGCCAGTACCGAGGAGATCCAGCCAAAAATGACGTAGGGCTTGTACATGATGTACGCGCGCACGATCGCCGCCGAGGACTTCACGACGTGCTGCCAAGTCGACTTGAACAGCCGCGACTCACGGGTCTTCGGGTTGGTCTCGACTGCGACGGACTCGATCTGGAGTCGCTTGTTTCCCGCCTGGATGATCGACTCCATGCAGTAGCTGAAGCGCGTCACCACGTTCAGCCGCATCAGGCTCCCGCGCGAGTATGCGCGGAATCCGCTGGCAGCGTCTCGTAGGTCGGTGCCTGCGGCGCGATTGACAACTCTGCTGCCCAATCGCTGGAGCATCTTCTTCGCAGGGGAGAAGTGCTCGACCAGATGGACCTGACGGTCGGCGATGACAATGTCGGCGCGTCCCTCGACGATAGGACGGACGAGGTCGGGTATGCGCTCTTGCGGGTACTGGTTGTCGCCGTCGGTGTTAACGACGATGTCGGCGCCGAGTTCTAGCGCGTAGTTGACCCCGTCCTGGAACGAACGAGCCAGGCCCTGGTTGCGCGCATGCTTCACGAAGTGGGTGACTCCCAGAGACCGCGCAACCTCAACCGTGCTGTCCGTAGATCCGTCGTCGATGACCACGATGACGATCTCGTCGACACCCTCGATCGAGCGCGGGATGGACTGCAGCACCCATGGGAGAGTCTCCTCCTCGTTCAGGCACGGCACTTGCACCACGAGCTTCATGACACTCCCAGGGACGGCGGCCGGGCGCACCGCACGGCCTCTGCGCAGCGTAGTTGTGATAGCGGTGGGCGCGGACGAGTTTGGTAAAGAGTCTGCCTAGCCGAATTCGGCCGAAGTCCGATCGAAGAGTCCGCTGTGGCGGAGGATAGCGATTGTGCACGACCAGACTCCGCTGATCCGTCGCCCGGCTGAGCACCAGGTTGACCGAGGTGAGTGGCGCCTGCCTGTGATCCTATTCCTGACTCTCTTCGCCGTTTTCGGCCTGACCGCGCGTACGTCAGGGGGTAGCTGGGACTACTACTCCGCGAACTATGCCTCCTGGCACGTCGTGCACGACGGCGACCCGTGGCTTGATGGTGGGACGGTGCCCGGGCTTCAAGGTGACCCCGAGGAGTCCACCTGGGTGATGCACGATGCGCCGAACGGCCACACCGTTGTCAAGCGCTTTCCTGGCGCCATCGCCATTGCCTTGCCGGCGTACTGGATCGCTCAGGCCGGCGAGATGACTGTGGTTCCGGGCGCGATCACTGCAGCCCTGGCATGCGCGTTCGGCATCCTGATGCTGTTCCTCGCGATGCGGACGATCATGCGCGAATCTGTGGCGCTAGCAGCATGTGGCCTGCTTGCGCTAGGAACCCCGATCTGGACGGTGGCTGCCGATGCGGTCTGGCCTCACACTGTGACGGTTCTCGGCATCGGAGGCATGGCCTGGGGTGCAGTCCGACAGCGGTGGTGGCTGGTTGGTCTGTTCGGCGGCGTCCTTCTCTGGGGACGGCTGCACGCGGCCCTTATCGTTGCGATCTTCGGCGTCCTGTTGGGCTGGTGGCGCCGTTCACCGCGGATCACGCTCGTCGTCGGCTCTGTCAGCGGGAGCTTCCTGGCCCTGGTGTGCCTCTGGACACGCTGGTGGACTGGCAGCTGGAATCCGCTCGCGTCCTACGGTTCGGATGTCTTGTCGAACGCCCAGACTGGCTGGGCGCGCCTGGCCAGCGAGGCACAGCTGTTCGTTTCTCCTGACCGAGGAATCCTTGTGTGGTCTCCCCTCATGGTCCTCTTGACACCTGCCCTCATTCGAGGCTGGAAGGACATCCCCGACTGGGCTCGAGCTCTGTTGTTCGGTGGTCTGGCATACACGTTGCTGCAAGCTTGGATCTCCCGCGCTGTCGGGGGTGACAGTTTCTACGGCTACCGACACGGGATCGAATTGGTCATGGCGGCCACGCCGGCGTACGCGATGACGACCAGGCACCTCGGTAGCACCGCGCGTCAATGGGTCGCGCCGCTGATGACCCTTCAGGTGTTCGCAATGGCCTTCGGCGCGCTGTTCGATCCCTTCCTGACGGCTGAGCAGGTCTGGCATGACAACGCCTTCTACTACTTCGCCCTCCGCGAGGCGTGGCCGGTGGGACCACTGATGCTGGTTGGGATCATGTGCTTCGTAATGATCGGGCTGCGGATCCTCGAACGTCGCAAGGGTGAGCGCGCCTCGATGGAGAAGGCACTCGCGTCTCACTCCTGAGCATCGGCTATCAGACGCGTGGAACCGTGAGCTCCCACTCGGTGCCGTAGGACCCGGTGCTCAGCTCGGCGGTGCCGCCGAGGTCGGTGATGCGGCCGCGGATCGAGTCGACGACGCCGAGTCGTCCCTCGCCCTGAGCGGACTCCAGCCGACCTGCGGGTATGCCGGGGCCCTCATCGCGCACGGAGACCACCACGCGGTCGGGGAAGGCCTCCAACAGCACCCAAGCCCGGGCGCTGCGGCCCACGTGGAGGAGCACGTTGTCGAGGCAGGCCGACACAGCAGCGACCAGCTCGTCGACCGTGTGGGCCGGCAGCAGCACCTGGGTGCCGGGCAGGGAGACGGTGGTGAAGCCGTGCTCCTCGAAGCGCGCCAGCTCGACGGCCAGGTCGACCCGACCGTCGCCATCGGCGAAGCCGGGCGGGCGCAACGAGTCCTGGGCGCGGATCAGCGAGCGCAGTCGCTGCTCCTGCTCGCCGGCCAGGCGCCCGAGCTCGGCCGCGTCGCCCCCGATCTCGCCGCCGCGTCGCTGCACCAGGGCGAGCACCTGGAGGACGCCGTCGTGGACGGCGCGAGCCAGTCGCGCCCGCTCGGCCTCGGTGGCCGCGAGCCGCTCGGCGGAGTTGAGGGCCACCGCTGAACGCTGCAGCGACTCGCAGACGTAGCCGATGATCGGACCGCCGATCATCAGCAGGAACAGGTTGCCGTAGTTGCTCTGCGTGAACGTCTGGCGGATCGCCAGATCGACGGTGCACAGGGTCGCGGCCGCGACGAACCCACCGAGGACGCGCCACCGGATGGCCCACGCGAACATCGCGCCCATCACCCAGAAGCCCGCCACCGTCGCGTTGAAGTCGGGCCCCTTCAGCCACGGGGTCACGACCAGGCCGAGCACCGCCACGACCAGGTCGGCCACCAGCAGCGGCGGTTTGCGGGACTCCCACTCGCGGTAGGCCCAGATCGCGAAGCCCGTCCATGCGGCGAGCCCGAGCACCACCAGCAGCGCCGCAGTCGGGTGCTCGAAGTTATCGCGACGCAGCACGTTGAGGCCGACCGTGTTGGCCAGCAGCACCACCCGCAAGAACGCCAGCGCCCGAAACAACCGGTCCTGCACCGATCGCGCCGCGGGGTCGTCGTACGCCGCGAAGCGGGGGCCTGACACGAGTCGAGCCCCGAGTCCGGTCAGGATGCCTTCTTCTGCTCGGGCTTCGGCTCGGTCCGCCCGGCGGAGCTGGCGTCCTCGTCCGGGCCCGACTCGGGGACGGGCAGCTCGGCGGCTTCCTTCCTGGCCTTGGCGGCGAGCTCCTTGGCCTTGCTGGCGTAGAGGTCGACGTACTCCTGGCCGGACAGCCGCATGATCTCGTACATGATCTCGTCGGTGACCGAGCGCAGGATGTAGCGGTCGTTCTCCATGCCTTCGTAGCGGCTGAAGTCGAGCGGCTCGCCGAACCTGACCAGCGGCCGGGTGAACCGGCCGAACTTCTTGCCAGGAGGCGCCACGACGTTGGTGCCGACCACGGCAACGGGGATAACGGGCACCTGGGTCTCGAGGGCCAGGCGCGCGACTCCCGTCTTGCCGCGGTAGAGACGACCGTCGTGCGAGCGCGTGCCCTCCGGGTAGATGCCGAAGAGGTCACCCTCCTCCAGGATCGCGCGGGCCGATGACAGCGCCCCCTCGGCTGCCGAGCCCGACGCCCGGTCGATCGGCACCTGACCGGCGCCGGAGAAGAACTTCTTCTGGAACCAGCCCTTGATGCCCGGCGAGGTGAAGTACTCGGCCTTGGCCACGAAGGTCACGCGGCGCGACAGGGTCAGCGGCATGAACATCCAGTCGGAGTAGGACAGGTGGTTGCTCGCCAGGATCGCGGGACCTTCGTCGGGGACGTTGTCGGCTCCCTCGACGACCGGCCGGAAGAGAAGTCGCAACACCGGCCCGATCGCGATCCACTTGAGGAACCAGTAGAACAAGCCCGCCGCCTCCGTCCTCACCCGCTGTCGCGGATCAGAGTAGCCCCGTTGGTGCACAATGCGGGCCATGGCGCCGTCCACTCCTCTCCCCCCGGTGGCCAGGGAGACCCTGTCCACCCCAGCCCGTCCCGAGCTCACCGGAGGCCGACGCGTCGGCGTCCTGCTCAGTCACGGCATCACCGGCAACCCGACCTCCATGACGCCATGGGGTCGCCACCTCGCCGACCAGGGGTACGCCGTCGAGGTGCCCCTGCTTCCCGGTCACGGCACCACCTGGGAGGACGCCAACAAGACCACCTGGGCCGACTGGTACGGCAGGATCACCGAGGTCTTCGACAAGCTCAGCGCCGAGGTCGACAGCGTGGTCGTGGGCGGGCTCTCCATGGGTGGTGCGGTGGCACTGCGCCTGGCCGCCGACCGCGGCGACCAGGTCGCGGGCGTGGTCGTGGTCAACCCCGCCCTGGCGAGCCGCCGCAAGGACCTGCTGGCGCTGCCCCTCCTCAAGCACGTCGTCGGCGGCTTCCCCGCGATCGGCAACGACATCAAGAAGCCAGGCGGCAACGAGTATCCCTACCCGAAGACACCGCTGAAGGCCCTGCATACGTTCGTCCAGCAGTGGAAGCCGCTGATCGCGGACCTGCCGCGCATCACCCAGCCGCTGCTGATCTTCCGCTCGGCCGACGACCACGTCGTCGACTCCTCGTCGGTGCCGATCATCACCGGCCGTGTCTCCAGCCGGGACGTGACCGAGCGGGTCCTCGAGAACAGCTACCACGTGGCCACTCTCGACAACGACGCCGAGACGATCTTCGAGGAGTCAGCAGCCTTCGTGGCCCGCGTCACCGCACCCGCGGCCGACGTACGGTAGGCGTGTGAATCGCCCCGACGACGACACCACCTGGCGGGAGATCGTCGCCAACTACGGCGAGCCGGTGCTGCAGCCGGAAGAGCCCGCTCCCGTCGTCGAGCCGGTCGCACCCGAGCTGCCGGAGCAGCCCGAGCTCGAGGAGCGACCCGGAGCGGAGGAGCGGTACGTTCCGCCGCCGCCACCACCACTGCCTCGCGTACCCAAGGACCGCCTGGCGGCCTGGATCGGCGTCCTGGTCTCCCCGGTGTTGCTGCTCATCGCCGCCCTGCTCCGGATCTCGATCCCGTCGCTGGCGGCCTGGGCGCTGGTGATCGCCTTCCTCGGCGGCTTCGGCTACCTCGTGGCCAACATGCCGCGCGGCCCGCGCGACCCGTACGACGACGGCGCTGTGCTCTGAGACTTGCTTGGGTTGCGGTGCCCGCTGGTTGAGGAATGCGCGCTAGCGCCTGTCTCGAAACCCGGTGAGCTGAATGCATCCCCTACCGATGGTTTCGAGACGGTTGCTAGCGCAACCTCCTCAACCAGCAACCCACTCGCCGGTTGAGGAAGGCGCAGCAACCCACTCGCCGGTTGAGGAAGGCGCAGCAACCCACTCGCCGGTTGAGGAAGGCGCGCTAGCGCCTGTCTCGAAACCCGGTGAGCTGAAGGCGTCCCCT